>NZ_CAKAKG010000007.1:0-2990 GCF_916618945.1 Leclercia sp. Marseille-Q4284 | reverse complement strand
CTGAGGGTGACGTTGCTGCCCGCGTTGAGGGTGCTGCCCGTGGTGGTCTCACTCTGCATATGCGATGAGGATTTAGACGACTGCGAACCCAGCGACGCGCTGATACCTACGGTGTTGGTGTTACCGCGGTCAGAAGTTCCTCTCGCCTGGTCCAGCGCCACCGCCTGCCCGGCCTGCACGCCGGAGAGCGCCGCCTGTGTCCCCTTCAGGGCGCTGCTCTTCTGCTCATACTTCTCATCGCGGGTGCGTTTGTCGTGGCCCGGCTCAATCGCCACGCTGTCACCGGTCAGGCTGATATCCTTCTGCGCGATGATATTTGCTCCGCTGGATCCAACGCATCCAACGTCTCAATACGCAGTTTTACTCCCCGCTTTCTATTTCACCAGATATTGTTAAAGAGCCTTTAATTATAAATAAGACGTAGCCGTTATAACTATTTCATGATTTACTTTAAAAGAGAGTCTGTGTACTTTCTTACATTCATCATAATTTCATTTAAATCATTCTTTAATATGGTGATATCTTGTAGCAATGGTTTTTTAATATACTCCCATACATTTTTATCTTCACTTTCATCCTTCACAAGGTGTTGTATTATCCCACCAATAATCCTCAATGATATGTCGTCTGAAACGGCAAAAAAACATCCACCACGACTACTGATATTCGAAGATGTAATGCAATAGTCAAGTATTTGTTCAGGATACTCATCTTGCTCAGAAGGTTCAGGATAAGCCAAGTTATACAACCGCTTAAAAGCAATTTCTGTAGATAAATAAAAAATCTCATTATTTTGAGGTTGTGATATCAAAGCACAATCGCTATCAGTAATCTCATAGAGATCAGTGGATAGTGTTGATGTCCTGATATCATCAGGATACAAATTTCCATTTATAATTAAATGGAAAAGCCCATTCTTATATGACTCACTCCACTGAGGGACAAGTTCTGTCCAAATAGCAAAATGATACGGATTACCAAATATCATGATTATCTCCACTTCCCAGGTAAGCCAAACTCTTTTTTAACACTATTTGGGATATCGCTTTTTTTCAATGGAACTGTTTTATCTCCTGTGCTACCAGACCAGTGCCATGTTCCATCATTTGTATTGGTAAATTGATGAACATTTCCTTCACTATCAATTGAATACCTTTTTTTTCCACTAGCAACTGACGCGCCAAATAGCTCGATAGAGTTCTTAGGTTCCGTCCCAGCATTGAAGCTATAACCTTGCTGCCCAGGGGTATGTTTCGGGTTTGACTGGTAGTTCAGACCATTCGCTGCCGGAGTGGTTGTAGGTGTAGGTAACGAACTACCTTTTCCTCCTTTCCCAATACCTGCTGCTATCCCAGCTGCACTTGTTCCTATTGTCTGGGCTAAAGAGTTGATCGCAAGCTGCTTCGCCTCCCACGAATCCCCAGACATTAACGCATTATGGATTGCTGCATTTCTGTCTGCTTCAAGCTGCGGCAGCACTCCCTGAAGATAACCCCATTCCTGCTTCTCTTCTGTTGTCAGACTACCTGTGTTGTGAAGTTTATCACCAAGCTCTCCAAGACGATTTGCGTATGCCGTCTGCAGACCGCCAGCCTCATTAGCCTTATTAACACAGTCCTGTGCGCCTTTACATTCAACAACACTTTGATGCTGCTTAGCATTCAGTTGCTTGTACTTCTCAGTAACATCGGCTTTACAGCCCGAATTATCCTGACACTGAGATAGCTCTTTAATGCGGTCCTGGTTCTGAGCGACACTCAGCGCATTATTCTCAGCCGCATTCTTCCCGGCTCCCGCACCCGCTGCTGCACCTGCCGTGCTGTCACCTGCAAGACCACCCGCCATCCCCGCCGAAATCGTGGCCAGGGCGCTGACCGTCTGCTTCTGCTCTTCCGTCAGTTTCGACAGATCTTTCACGTCCGGATACAGCACGCCCGCGATGGCTTTCGCCGCAAGTTCGCCCGCTGCCGCGCCTGCGGCTCCTGCCACCGCACTGTTCCCCTGCAGGGCTGCTACCGCGCCTCCCAGAATGGCGTGGGCAATGGCTTTGCCCGCGACGTCATCCTCACTGAGACCCGACTTATGACCGATGGCATACGCCAGCTCCGGAGCCGCGGCACCTGCCAGCGCCCCGGCCATATTCCCGCCTGCCAGCCCCTGCAGCGCGGCCGTCGCCGCCTGGATACCCCGCTGCAGAGTGCTGCCCGTGCCGTACTGCGCCATCGCGTTCCCGTAGGCCCGGTCTGCCACGGCTTTATCCGTCACCGGCACCCCTTCCGTGATCAGCTGCTGACGGGCCTCCTCCAGTGCCTGCGGATCTTTCGCTGCTGCCCGCCCGGCCAGCTCTCCCTGCGTCCGGGCGATATCCATGGCCTGGCTGCCAATCTCACCAATCAGCTGCACTTCCTGGAGACGTCGCTGCTCCTTCTCCTTGTCGAATATCGGGCTGATGCTGCCGTTCGCATGCGCCGTATCCCGGCTCAGGTTCGCCACATCCTGCTGCTGGTTCGCCGTATCACGTATGGTCAGTGTCCCTTCGCTCACCGCCGCCCGGGTGGTGCCCTCTGCATCACCGCTGTTGCCGCCCCCGGCCAGCAGGCCGTTCGCCATGTTCCCGGCAAACTGGCTGCCAATGCTGCCCCCGGAGCTGAGCCCGGCTCCCTGATGTTCGGTTTTGAACTCTGCCCGGTTGTGGATATCGCTGAAGCCCAGCGTGCCGGTGTCGAGGCGGTTCCTGCCCGCCTCCGCCGTCGAGGCGATCACCCCGCCGTCGAGCTGAGTGTGGTTGCCCACGGTCACGTCAAAGCCGCCCTTACCGGCAAAAATCCCGCTCTGCTCCTGCACCGAGTCGTAGTCGCTGGACATTTTGTCCCGGCTGGCGCTGATGCTGCCGGAGAATCCGCCCGCGCCGAAGGTGTACCCCACGCCGCCGCTGACGCTGTGCTGCCTGCTGTCGTAGTGGTCGCTGTCCTGCAGGCTGGTTATCGTCA
>NZ_CAKAKG010000006.1:0-3439 GCF_916618945.1 Leclercia sp. Marseille-Q4284 | reverse complement strand
ACGACTGACGCGGGAAAGACGTGCCGCTTCGCTAATCGATACACGGGCCATTTACACATCCTCCTGAAGATCATCCAGACTAACAGCCAGAGTGCGAAAAAGCCGTTCCGCGTCCTCATGTAGTTTTTCGCACAAGTCGGCCTCCACATCGAGATCCAATTCGTTGAGCTTTTCCAGCAGAAGCAAAGACTGCCCCTGGATGAACTTCGCCATGTTAAGCGCGGTTTTCTGTTGTTTAGTCATTACAGGCCTCAGTGCGTCAGTGCTTAATATGAGGTCAGGCTACATTCCACTTCCTCGCCCGTACGCTTGCTCCGCTCGGTCACTTAGCTGCGGCGAGCGGAGCAAGCGTTCTAAGTAACCGATAACGTAAGCGGTAAGAGTAACGAAAGGCCAAGGCAAACAGGAAGAAGGCTACGCCAAACGGCGTTTTTCCATAGGCTTCGCCCTCCTGACGAGTTTCACAGAAATCAGTTGATCTCCGGAACTCAAATCAGAAGTGGCGAAACCCGACAGGACTTAAAGATACCAGGCGTTTCCCCCTGATGGCTCCCTCGCGCGCTCTCCTGTTCCCACCGTAAGGTCTACCCGTTGCATTCCGCCGTTCCTGACTGCGTGGTGGCGTTTTCTCATTCCTACCCGTGCAACTGGGTTCCTGACAGGTGGTTCGCTCCAAGCTGGACTATATGCACGAACTCCCCGTTTAGTCCGACTACCACGCCTATTCCGATAACTTACCCTTGAATCCAAACCGGAAAGACACGACGAATCGCCACTGGCGGCAGCCATTGGTAACTGATTTAGAGGAGTTAGTCTTGAAGTTATGCGCCCATTAAGGCTAAACTAAACGAACAGTTTTGGTGACTGAGCTCCTCCAAGCCAGTTACCTTGGTTCAAAGAGCGCCAACTCTGAGAACCTTTGAAAAAACCGCCTAACAAGGCGGTTTTTTTATTCCAATATAGCTTATTCTGCTTGAACCTTATGAGTCAACGACTATAACCGAAGTAAACCCTATTTTTTCAATTCAATAGAACCAACTTTAACAGGTAAAGCATCAAGCAAATACCTCATAGCCTCCAGATCATTCTTAGGTTCCTTCCACACATATGGGGTCAAGAGATCTGGTACAACACCTTTGCTACCGACTTCTTCATAGACCAACGCTATAATTGAGAAATTAGGTCTTTTTCTTTTTTCAGCTATAGCGTAGTTAATTTCGGCAGATAAGTAACTATCATCTTTATAACTCGGCGTAATAAAGAAAACAGCTGCGCAAGAATCTTTCATTCCTTTTATTAAAGCGCGTTCCAATTCAACTCCAGCGCTCATTTTATCCTCATCAAGCCAAGGATCGAAACCTAGAGTCGTTAATATTTTATGAAACTCTCTGACTTTCGGTTTGTCGATAGTTTTGTGGCTGAGGAATATTTGCAATGGTATCATATTTAATGCCATCTCATGTTTTTTTAAAATCATATTAACCTGTTCGTCAATGTACGAACCATTTTTAACAAAACTTTGATCGCCATTTGTTATCGTCTCAGCAATAAAAACAGCATCTTTTTCTTTAACATCAAATAGTTGCTCAACTACCGATATGGCACTTTTAAAGTCGAGACTCCCATCAGGATAAAAGCAGCCATTAAAAATATCCTTTGACAGCTCACCAATTCCATTGGATGTCTTGAATCCGCTATTCCCCGTATTCTGGTAAATGAGAATTTGGTACTTTCCTATAAGAGAACCTATTCTTATGTTAAAGCCATTAATTAAAGGCCATATCAATATTTTTCCTGGGTAATTTTTCTGGACAACTCCTTTGTAAATTTCATCGATAAGAATGTCGCTAAAATCCTTTGCCATACACACCTCTGCTTGTTTTTAATATGATTATACACTGAGGTGTCACCTATACACACAATCAATCGCACACCATTTACCATAACGTCGCATTACGCGCACCGCTCAGACGAGCTGTGCGCGGTTTTCACGCCTGAGCCGTAAAACCATACGTTTTACCCTCTGAAAACGCCCAAGAATCGCCCCAGTACGTTTTGCGTGCATGAATCGTTATGCACGCGGATGCATTACGCCGCGTTACGGACGGAAAAGGCAGTCTGACGGGAATTTTTCGCGGTAAACTGTTGAATAACACCCGGTACAGCTCATCGTTTTGTGTAATGCCGTCAGGCGGAAACCCGGAGAAAAAACATGACCATCACACTCCGATTCTCAATAGGGATCGAAGTCCCCGAAAATACAGATACAGCCTGGGGGATCAGCGTCCCTGCGTTCGATAAGACAGGCTATGGCTGTGTCTCGGCGGCAGAAACCGAGGAAAGCATTGAAGCTGCGGTGCGGGAGGCTATATCTGCCGTTGCCATGTACATGCAGGAGTCCGGAGAAGATCTGCTGATACTCAGTGATGCGGGCATCGCTGAGTATCAGGCTCATCCTGATTACCATCACTGTGACCGGTGGCAGATGGTTGATGCTGAATTACCTGACTGAAGCGGTGAACGGGTACGCAATTTATTGCGTGGTCGTGAAGCGCTGGCAGGGTGTCGGGGCGCCGCCCTGACCAGGCTTTGCTCAGGTTCGTAGAACCATAAAAAGGGTTTCAAAGGGGCACCCTTTGGCACAGCGAATGTGTAACGGGGGATTTTCCCCATGTATACATCGCCGTCGTGCCTGTATTGATATGATTAATGGGGTACGCATTTTTTGCGGATAGCACCTAGATAGCATTCAGGAAGCACTTGGATGGCAGATAGATAGCATTCAGGAAGCATTTGGATGGCAGATAGATAGCATTTGGATAGCAGTTTTCGGGGTTTGAGGTGAGTGGACCTACGAGGCCCCCTGCCAGAAATGGCTCCTATGACCGGAATGCGAGGTAAGGACACAACACCATAAACATGGAATCGCTCTCAACGCTATTTCCAGAACTTCCACCAAGGCGACGCAGGGACGTTCTGCATATCGGAGAGGTTCTGCTTGTGCTCAATAAGCTGCATGGCCTGACGAAGTGAACTGATATGTTCATCCCGTGCATTAACGGCATCCTTAAGCCCCGCGTTTTCTGCCTGCAAAAGCGTGACCTGATGCTGTAAAGACTGTAAAAAATCGCTGTTAACCGCTGTAGCGTTGTCGTCAAATTTTACAATGTCACTTTTACTGACGTTTACAACCTCAAGCGCACCAAACACACGAAGAAGCTCAGAAGTATCAATGGTTTTTACGGATTTCCCGTGTTTTACAACAGAGGTGTAAGTAAGCTCACCCGACTTGAGCATTTTGTAAATCGTCGGACGACTGACGCGGGAAAGACGTGCCGCTTCGCTAATCGATACACGGGCCATTTACACATCCTCCTGAAGATCATCCAGACTAACAGCCAGAGTGCGAAAAAGCCGTTCCGCGTCCTCATGTAGTTTT
>NZ_CAKAKG010000005.1:0-29640 GCF_916618945.1 Leclercia sp. Marseille-Q4284 | reverse complement strand
ACTCGTTTAATATGCATTAGGATGATTCTGCAAATGGCTAATTTGCTCGTAAGTTAATTAAATATGCAATCTGATGTTATCAATATGCTATTAATAACCTGAAAAATTAATCAAAAAGAAATAAATTTGATTGTATTTCCTGTCATTAAATATTTTAAGTAACATACTTATTTTTTATTTAATGCGATACAGGTCATACAACAGACTGCCATCTTGTTTATATTTTAGACAATTTTTATACAGTAGGATTTGGACTTACGGCTATATAGCCACCGGATCGCCACTCTTGGCTGGCTTACAGATTAGAGCATCAACAGAGAGACACAATTGGTTTAGTCGCGCAATCAGATATGTAAAAGAGGCTTCCATCGCACCTGTTCCGATGCACGACTTATCAGCATGGCAATCTTTTTTCTCCTTATCTATCAAGGACTATAGACCGTTTATTACCATTAAGGAGTAAAATCTAAATACGGTTCAAAGCTCAAAATAGCGTAAACTTGCTTAATCATTTCATCTGCCGGAGTAGTAATGAAAAAATTCATTGTAGGTGGAACCATTTTTTACATGTTAAGTCCTGGCGAAAGAGTGCAGTCAAATGACATAGATTATGATTGCACAAGGCATTATATCATCTGGTCTGTCGATGATTCTTGGCATATTAAATATAAATTTAGTCAGGGTTGGGAAAATATCACGGAGCAAAATTTCGAGACAGAAAACGCTGCTTTCAATTTCGCTTATGAACACTTCCAAAAAACACAAAAGATCTGGCCTCCGCGTTAATACTGATTTGTCATTATTCAGTATCACATAATTCAACAGAGATAAAAATAATATAAAAAAAGTCGCCATAAGGCGACTTAAAAGGTACTTCTTTTTATAAAACCCTGGTGCCAGTTGGCTGTATTATTAAGCACTATATAGGCACTATGTGCAACCATTTAGTGCCTATATGCAACCACTTTATTCCTACTGCCATCACCTTACACTACCTGCATTTTACTTAAGGTAGTTATGACATGGCCGAACCCTATTTGAAGAACCGTCGCCGCTTCACATCCTCTCTTGATAACCGTCTTGTGCCGCTTTTTGATGCACTGGCTAAGAGTTCCCGCATCCCTAAAAGTCGTTTACTCGATGAGGCGATTGAGGATTTACTTTCAAAGCATGGTGTACCTGTTACAAGCCCCTTAGAGAGTGAGGGCGACTGAAAACCTATATAAAAGTCGAGCTGCCGATCACCTGCTCTGTCTGTTTCGTTGTCTGCCATGACGTACACCGGTTCAGGGCTGGCGATGATAGAGAGTCGGGAAAGGGAAGCTTTTCTTCTACTGCCTCACTGACAGGAACCGTGCAACAGTAAGTACGGGCGATAACTTATGTGCCTGAAAATGCGACATGTGATTTTATACAGTGTTTTCATAATACCCTGATGCTGCTAAAAATGAGGATTCATAACGGGAGATAATTATGGAAACAGTATCGTTTGTTGAATTAGACGAATTAAACCAGAACTTACGCAGCGGAAAAGCCGTAATTCGCATCGAATCCTGGATGACTGACGAACAGATTGGCAAACACATCCGGCATTTTATGGAAAAAGCCCAGGGTGCGCCCGTCACGGTTCAGTATGACGTGATCACCGACGACATGATGAAAGCCCTGGATGAGTTCGATCCGAAGTAGTCCCCCGGAACCGCCGCCAGGCGGTTTTTTACGTCCTTCTGCGGGGATTCGGTAAAACCCCTGTATTACCGGCATTAAAAATGCCGCTTCAGTAGCGGCATGTTAAAGGCGTGAAAGCTGCTCACAGCTGTGTCATTCGACAAGATAGCGATGTATCAGGTAGCTGGCCAGCAGGACTAGCACCACGGCCAGAAACTGATAGCCGCCCATGCCGTACCAGGGACGTTCGTCGAAAAGGCCCATTTCCCTGGCACGTCCTACCACGCTGCCGAACTGCTCTTTATCTGCCATATAATTAAGAAACGGGAACGTACCGATAACCAGCCAGGCCGACAGAACGCCATTAACCAGCCATTCAGGAAACAGGTCAATAAAGTCTGACAGGCCGCCGCCGTGAAATGAAGAACGCCGCGCGTCACTGAAAAAGTTGTACCAAACCGCTACGCCGAGCGTCCCCCAGATAATGATTGCAAAAACCCACGCTTTAAAAAAATTAACCCCGTCGTAAATCGTATCAAGCACGTTACCGCCTCCTCTTTGGCCCGATTGATAAGCAGGGCTTATTTAACCATTTTTTCCCTGAAAATTCCCAGTCTGCTATAAACTGGCACTAACGGTTTCCGGGGATTCGGTAAAACCCCGATAAGACCGAATCCGCTGCGAACTCACTAAAGATTTCTTTAAGATTATTCTTAGTGAGCGTATCTTTGTACACATCTTGTAACGATGTGAAGGAGCATACGATGAACGTGAATTTAAAAGAAATAGCAGGTAACTGGAATAAAGGTGTCGTTCTCGACAAACACAGCAAGTCCAGCGTTTTGACAGGGCAGAATGGGTACGGGCATAACGTTTACGAAACCATCCGAACGGACGTAGGCGAGGCATTATTTCAGCTTAAATACCGTTCAGACTGGAATCAGGTTCAGCCGCTGGCGCAGTGCCTTTATGATAACGCCTATCCCCTCTTTGATAAGGTCGGGTTCATTGTTCCTATGGCCGCTTCTAACGTCCGGGCGCGTCAACCCGTAACCGAAGTGGCCCAGGCGCTGGCGAAATTAGCCGGTGTTCCCTGTATCACGACTATGCTGCTCAAGGCCCCTGGCGGCGTATCGCTCAAAGATTTGAATACCAAAGAGCAAAAAGTTGCCGCTATTGCTGACAGCTTTTCCTGTCAAGAGGTTATCAATAATCAGGGGCAGTGGAATGTTTTAGTGATAGATGACCTCTACCACACAGGCGCATCAATGGAGGCTGCTTGTGCGGCGCTACGCGGCTATAATAAAATTATTAATATCTACGTCGCGGCGCTAACCTGGAGATGACCATGACGACGATTTTCGTTGCTGGCTCTATAACTATCAAAGAACTTGATCCGCTCATTATCGAGCGGCTTAAGAAGATTGTAGACAAGAAATACCGCGTGGTTGTAGGCGACGCCAACGGCGTAGACTCGTCCGTTCAGCGGGCGCTGATGGCGCTGAACTGTGAAACCACCACGGTTTTCAGCAGTTCGCCAAAGCCGCGAAATAACTTGGGCTCATGGCCTGTAAATGTTGTCAAAACGGATTTTCAGCGCGGAACGCGCGAGTTCTATACCGCAAAAGATCTACAGATGGCTGAAAAGGCCGACTGCGGTCTTATGGTGTGGGACTGCAAAAGCCCCGGCACGCTTAACAACGTTGTGGAGCTGCTTCTGCGAAATAAGTATTCGGTGGTGTTCGTCAACAAAATGCGGGACTTTGTTAAAATAAAAACGCCGGACGATATTGATACGCTGATAAAGATGATGAACACGAGTGACCTGGAAAAGGCAGAAGACAAAATCAGTTTAAGCGGCAAGCTGGCGAAATTAAAAAACAATCAGATGGCTTTGCTCTAGTCACAGCCTGCACTTCACCAGAAACCGCCGCCGGGCGGTTTTTTTATGCCCTTCTGCGGGGATTCGGTAAAACCCTGATTCTACCGAATCGCCCCGCTGCGGCGCGCAACACTACATGTTGTGCCTCTCTCAGCTGGCTGACCTACCAGATATAGTGATCCGGCCCTCTGCGCCGGGTCAGGCCGTGCCGGTTTTCCCGCTGTGCCATTCGGTAAAACTCCGGGAACGGAGGGTTTCCCCGAATGCGATTTACCGCCAGCGGAGTTTTTCTTCGCGCACTGCTCGTCTGCTTACGTCAAAATAGACGTAACAGGCCTGTTGTGCGGAGATTTAAAAAATTGAGCAACTTCCCCCCCGAAATCCCTCAGATTTCACGTAGCGTTGTCACGACGTCAGGAACCCCGGCAGCGCGGTTTGGTATGGATTACCCTCTCGCCGCCGCCATGCGCGATCTTGCCGCCGAGACAACCGGCTATCCGAAATACCTGCTTGCGCCTGAAGTCGGGGTGTTGCTCGATGCCGTAGGCGATCTGCGGCAGCGGATACTGTTTGATTTCCTCTGGAACACCGGCGCACGTATCAGCGAGGCGTTAGCCGTCACACCGGCTGATATTGTCCTCGATGCCAGAAGGCCGTATGTCGTGCTGTATACGCTGAAACAGCGCCAGCAGCCCCGGCCCGGACGCCCGCGAAAGGGAGAGCCGGTTAAACGCGCCGTGCCGCTGCTTGATGAAGCGTTTGTTATGCGGCTGCGGGATCACCTGGCAACCTTCACACGGCACCGTACAAAGCCGGTATGGGAGATAACCGACGACACCGCCCGGCACTGGCTGCAAAACGCCCTGGCTGAGTGCGAGCGGCGCGGCGTGAAATTCACCATTCCCCTGATCAGTCCGAAAACCTTCCGGCATTCGTTCGCCATGCACCTGGCGATGAACGGGGCGCTGCCGGTCACGTTGCAGGCGTACATGGGGCATAAGGATTTCAAAAGCACCCAGCACTATCTGCGCGTGTTCGCGCTGGATGTCGGAATTGGCCTAAATCACACAATCCGCTTTTCGTACCCGCCAGAAAATCCGCTGCTGTTACCCTGAATTGCTATCACCTCAGCGTCCTGCAGAGCGTTCTGGCCGGGAAATTTGCTATCAGTTGATGCACGAGCTGGGCGGCGCCGGTCGCAGATATGATTGCAAAATGCCCCCCCTGCCCTGTCCTGGTGAGTCGTGCCATTGATTGTTATCATAAGGCTACCGGTCAACGTGCGTGATAGCCGGTTGTAACGCACCTTTCAATCCCTTCAAGCTACGGCGAACTGTATCGCCGCTGGCGATATGGTTCCCGTCAGGAGCCAATATGCAAACCTCACCCTCTGCACCAATCCGTTGTGTCGTACATATCGCCGATGATTACCTGAGCGACGACTACGATGCTGAACTAGAAACACGTCTCAAGGACAGTGCAGGCACGAAATCAGCCATGCTTCAAATGCTGATTGATGGCCTGTTCAATAAGTTCGTTATCAATCTGCCGGATTTTCACAATCAAAGCTGGCAGATGAATGAACTCAGTAACGGCGGTTTTTACCTTATGCCAGATGATGGAATACATCGCACTGTGCAACTGGGTAATTTCTCAGTTTCAATGGATGCTGACCAGCTTGGCGTTTCATTGTCATTTATGCTTTTTTCCGCGCTTGCTGAAAAGACTAAAGACAAGGTTTTTCGTCAGCTATGCCATGACCTTGAGCTGTATATGGTTCAACTGGACAGAGAAAATCAGGCAGACGGCATCAAGACTTTCTTGAAGCTTTCACGCCTTATTTAATACAGGTATAAGCCTGATCAGCCGGACACTCCCTGAGTGTTCGGTTTTTTTTTGCGCTGCGCTATAGATTCCCTTAGGAAACCTTAGGGAAATCCCTAATAAATCCTTTGAACATCCAAAAGGATTATGTAATATATCCTTATCGCAACGCAGACAAGGAAAACGACATGACAGTTATTGCAGCAGCACACAACAAAGGCGGCACCGGAAAAACAACTACGTCAGTTCACCTTATCGGTGAGCTGCGCCCTGATGACGTTATCGATATCGATGTTCACAAGGGGATTAGCATCCTTAACCGTATGCGCCCGGATGACGCTCAATGGCCTGTATCAACGTTCAACAATTCGAAAGATCTAATGCGCTACATCCGGGAACGCGACGAGGCGGGTAAGCTGGTCTACGTTGACTGCGGTGGCTTTGACTCCGAGCTTACCCGTTCTGTTGTTGCAGTTGCCGATCTGGTAATTGTTCCTGCGAACGACAGCCCGACTGAGCTTATTGGCCTGGCCTCTTTTGATCACGTTCTGGCTGATATCAGCAAAAAAATTGGTTTTGAGCTGGTCACTCACGTCCTGCTATGCAAGACGCCGCCAAACAAAAAGAACTTTCCTGAAATGGAAAGCCAGTTAGCAGAAAGCCGCCATATGAAGCTGCTTAACAACCGTCTTCCTTACCGTACCGGACGCTATGGCTTCCAGGAAAGTTTACGGACCGGACAGGGGATCACCGAGATTAAAAACGGCAGGGCATCATCAGCAGGGCGTGAGCTGCGGAAAGTTGTTGCTGAGATTCAGGCGCTGCTAGCAGCCGAAGAATAATATATAATGGAATCCTTAAAGGAATCCTTAGAACATCCTTAGGATTCCTAATAAATTCCCATAATGCACTACCTGAGGTTTCCATAATGACTAACAAGAAAAACAAAGCAAGTCTGTATCAAGCCGTTGCGGATGACCAGCTTGGTGATGCAATGCTAAAAGTGAATACGCCAGCGGCAACCGATGCACCGGCTAAAAGAGAAGTGCGCACGAAGACGCTCAAGGCGATTCCTGCGAGCTACTTCGATGCACACCAGGCGCTACGCGATTCGAATAAAACCGTTCTCGACTTCTCAAGCTACATCATGGAAGCCTTAAGAGAAAAATTCGAAAGAGACGGGGCGCTTTAACCCCTTAGGAAATCCCTGGGATTTCCTAAGGAAATACTATAAACATCCTGAGGAAATGCGATGAGTCAGTACAGACTGAATGGAAAGACACCTAACGGCACGGTAGACGTGTTGCTTGGATGGGATGAACCGATGAACTGGTTTTTCATGGTTATTGATCCTGAAGTCGATGAGCCACTTTACAGCAACCTGGATGAACCTGAACCGGAACGCCTTACACTGGATCATTTTCAGCGAGTTTTAGACCGGTTTAATATCAGCAATATTTCTTTGCGTCCGGGTCATGAAGACGGACTGTATGAAAAACTCATGTCAGACCGCGAAGAAAAAAGAATGAGTTGAGAATCCTTATATAAACCCTAAGGAAATCCCTTAGGATTCCATTGGAATCCCTGAGGAAATCTTAAGGGTTTACCTAAGAAAACTAAGTATTACATATGGAAATTACGACAAAAGACTTCGCAGATTGGCTGGGTATCTCGGAAGGGGAGCTGGTCTATAAGTACCAGACAAAGGGTGAGTACAAAGGTGTTAAGTTGCCGCAGCCGCTATATCAGCACACAGGTAAAACCCGAAAGTTTCGATACGTTGATGTGATGAAATTCGTGTCAAAAGTGAAGGAGTACGAATGAGTGTTTCCGTAGTGTATCTGGTCTTCTTAGTGGCAGTCAGCTTTATGATTTCCTATCTGATCGCTGGCGTATTTTGGGGCAAAGGTTCACTTCCCGACTGCCTGAGAGCTGAGAACTGGACGGTTGGCACCGGCATTTTGTTTGTGTTTCTTGAGTCCATATTCGGCTTTATGATTTACCTACAAGCATCAGGGCAAATGCCAACGCTCGTCCATGTAGTAGGGTTTTAAGAAGATAAGTCTCTGCCACAAAAGCGCAACTACTTGATATAGTTACGAACGAATACAGAAAGCCGCCCGACCGGAAGGCTAGTTATTCAGGAGTAACGATGAGACTGCAAGATGTAGCAAAAGTCTCTGTAAACGATCCAGACGCTGATTTCTGGATCGTGCGCAGAGGAACCGTGAAGTCGGTTGGAGAACCCACGTATACATTCAATCCTGAGCATATCGGGATAAAGGTAACACGGACGGATGTAGTGCTTCCGCGCTACCTGTATTACTGCCTGATGCACATACACGCAAAAGGTATGTGGGAACCTATCGCCACCGGCACACTGACTTTAGTTAACATACGCGTTTCTGATATCAAGCATATCGCGCTTCAGCCGCGTTAAACCTATCGCGTTAAGACGCTATCAAGCATAAGGGCAGGTTACTGCCCTTATTTCTTCACAGAGAGGATTGTATGAGCATTTCAATAGATCTCCCTGGTATTGATGAACAACGTATGTTGCTGCTTCAGCGTGGCGCTGAAGCGGGCTGTACTCTGTTACGGGCAAACCTTAACGCTCCGCACTACCCGGTTGCGTCCGGCATCAATGCCGCTGACTATGGTGATAAACACTTGCGCACCCTCGATGAAGGCTGGGAACCGCCTGCTGCTGCGCTCGTTTCTGCCTGGTTCGCCCATTTTCAGAAATGCTTCCCGGAGTATGCTTCAGAAAGCAAACTGGCGGGGCTGCTTGGCCTGTCGGGAGCTAACGGCGGCCGTCGCATACGCGCATACACATCCGGCGATGAGAAGATCCCCTATGGCCTGTGGCGGCGTTTTCTCGTGATGACCGGCAGAGCGAGCCAGGAGATCATACCGGTACTGGGTATATTCGATATGCAGGACTGAAGGTGCAAAGAACATTGGCCCTCAAACCTCAATAACCGCCACATGGCGGTTTTTTTTCGCATCGAGCGTAAGTGCTTCATGTAAATTTTGGTGATATTACGCTTCCTCGCTCACGTCCGGTAAAACTGGCCGTAAGTCTGCGGCGAGCGTTGTCTAATCTTTTGATAAATCCCTACGTGTTTCCATCCGGCCACATAACCCCAGAGAACGGCCTAAAAAGCCCTGTGCCGTTTTATTTTCTATTTCTGACGCAATCATGCAGCTTGTTACTCCGAAGGCTTAGAATGGTTTTGAGAGCGAATCTGAACCTGTTCCTGCCTAAGCTGGTTTTGCGAAGCCTCGATCTGGTCGCAATGAAGAGGTCTGACGGTCGGAGACGAAAGGAATGTTCAGCAATCCTCTGTGGATAGTAGTTACAACGATCACTGATGAATTGCACTTCTGCCCATCGTTTACGATGGGAGCTACCTTATAACTCTGAGCGGCTTGGCCGTAGGCCAATGCTAGTGAAGGCATATTCAGGACTGTCCACAGGGCAGGCCCGAATAGGTATTTATTTTTAAAAGAAAGGAATATTAAGAAGTTTAAAAGAATACACGCACCTACAAAGACTCTCGGAAAGCACTCTGTTAGCTAAGTTCCTTGCACTTAACTGTTAATAACATTTAATCAGGAGAGAAATCTAATTTAGCGGGGGTGTTTTGGTGCCGGAAAACCAATGAACGGCCAGATTGGAACCAGGTACGGCCGCGAAGATTGGTTGGTTTTTAAACGACACCTAAAGACAGACACGGGTAATTCTCCGGCGCTGCCGGATAACCTAATACTAGTTGGGGTTTATGTAGCAGCTATTCTGGTATGGCTACCGCGAGACATAAACATGCGTTGTTTAACCCTGGTGGCGATTTCTGCCAGCACTACATTGAGATCTGCGGGGAATGTACCAGCAATAATCTCTTTGTTGAGCTGGCGTCTTACCAGGGCTTCTATGTCTTTACGGCTTCTTTCCGCATCACGCTTAGCCTGGGCGCGTTTCTCGCCCTGACGCTTCAGCTTAATCCGCTTATCATAAAAACGTTTACGTACGGCTCCCCAGGCTTCTTTCACCATTTCTTCAATAGCCAGTGCCGGTAATCCTCTCGCGGTCCGTTGCTTGTTCTTCCAGCTTGCTCTGGAACGACAAGCACCTTCAACGGCTCGTTCAGAAATATCGAGCACACGGAAAAACTCAGATTTGAAGGTAATGTCTGATGGGAAATAGCAGCCTAAGGTGCCGCAATACTCGGTTTTATAGGTAATAAGGCCTAACAGCTCAAGGAACTGTAAAGCGCGGGATGCACGAGAGATAGAAACCGTTTTGGCTTCGGTAGCAAGGCCGCATTCAATAGCTATAGTCGTGATTGACGCGTTAACGCGGTTTGCCAGGGGATCGTAATGGAAGCAAATAGCCTGTAACAGCGCCTCAATTGCCTTTAATCGATCAGCTGGAGGCATACGATAACGCACCCCTCTTTGACGCGCATAAGCAACGAGCATCGAGAATACAAATTTTGCAGTTAAGCCTGCGGCTGCTTTCATTAGCTTTTCATTGAAAGCGAGTGTGGGTTTATCCTCTCGCGCCTTAAAGACGGGGTTCGGATTCTTTGCGCAGCCAGCTCTGAATAGAGTGTTCTTTGACTCAGACACGCCCGCCTGCACTTATGGCGGGCAGGGGTTGATTTGGGGAATACATGAGTTATAATCCTTCTCAGGTTTCGTACCTAGCCCTGACTATCATGTCGCTCCGCCAAGAATGAGCATGATTTTCGGGGCTTTGTTTTTTGGGCTTTTCAACCCTTCCTTCACCACCTTTCGGCGTGGCATACCTCAAAAATTCTTTTCGTCTTGAGTAGTTAGCGATGAAATCTATCACCACATTTGCTTTTAAACAAGACTGCCTTCCACTGCTATAGGCCGCACTAATCATAACTAAACAGGTTACATTAATCCAGTCTACTACTTGGCATTGATCGCAGTTTCAGGAATCCCGTTCTGTTTCACAGGTTTCCTGTGATGCATAACGGGATTGAACAACCGTCAGGGCGTTAGCAGATCATCAATCAAAGAGTGCTTTCTGTGCGTCTCTGAAACGCTCAAGACGCATTTTGTAATCGTTCTTCTCTGCTTCTGACTGCCTTAAGGCTCGATTAAGACGCTCTATCTCATTTTGCTGCGCTTGATACTGCATCAGGCATCTGAGTAGGGTCTGTGATCCGGTTTTCTCACCCACAAGCGGCCCTACAGCTTCCAGCTCCGCATCATGAATGTCCTTAGTTCTTACCGTTAGCGTTCCCATGAAAAATCCTTGATAGCAAATTCACACATTCAAGCTACATCCGGGCAAGCTAAACGCAATCAATTTTGCGTTGGCCAGCTCGCCGGCTGTCTCTTTTTTGCTATCAATTTATCTCTGGCCAACTCGCCGGCAGCGCCAAAACTGATAGCAAAAAAAACTCTCACATTGTCCTGCAGAACATCAGAGTGATAGCAGGACAGGAATACTGTGTTTCTGTCCTGCTGATCGGTCAGTCATACTCAAAGAAAATTGGACCTCTGAAAATGCCGTTGCTCTTTCATGGCTCTACTCCTGCTCGCGGCGTATTTCAGACATAGTTTCGTTAAATGCGTGATCGGTTTCCTCTTGCCCTTCCTGGCTCAGATCGTAACCTTGACTCACTGCCATTGTTCTTACGTACCCGGCATCGTTCTTATTGCGAGATTCCAACGTGACAAGTGCATTCAACAGCGTATCCACGCACATCTTTTCATAAATTTCGTAATGACAGCCGCAACGCTTACCTGCGTCCTGACTGATTCGCTTAAAAAAGGTGTCGATGTGAATCCCGTCATTTTCCTTTGACCAGGGATTGCGGATATAGCCTTCACGGTTTTGTGATGATCGAGTCATGCTATCCCCTCATTCGGCCAAATTTATCTAAAATCCCCGAGATGTCAGCAGGGCAGTTGCTCATTGCTTCTTCACGTTTTTTTAATGTCTTCCACGGGTCGAAACCATGACGCCCGAATTTTTTAATGGAAAAGAAGTAGCTCCTGACGGGGTCACATTCTTTACTCTCAGAACCCTCTAGCTTTTCAGTCATACACATGAAAATCGTACAGGGATCTTTCTTATCGAGCATTGGCTGGTCAATTGGGCCCAGGTCAGAAATATCGTTGTATTCCTCTGCGGCCCGGCCTATAGATGTGGTCAGCGTTAAAACCACGGCAGCACTTATGATGATCTTTTTCATTTATCCTCCGGCTAACAGCGCCATTACTTTTTTTACGTATAGCTGCGTTTCTTTGAATGGCGGGATGCCGCCGTATTTGTCCACGTTGCCTTCTCCGGCGTTATAGGCTGCGAGCGCCAGTTCCAAATCGTTGTACTTGGCTAGCAGGCGTGACAGATAGGCAATACCAGTCTTAACGTTCTGGTCGGGGTCATAGGGATCAATGCCCTGCTTAACCGTATGAACCGGCATGAGCTGCATCAGTCCTTTTGCACCTACCGGACTTTCCGCTTTGGGGTTAAATCTGGATTCCACCTGAATTAGCGAACGAACGAGCAGTTCGCTTATCCCGTATTTATCCGCGTATTTTTTTATAATCGCTTCAATATCAGCAGGAGCATCCCTCCTGACACCGTTGACTATCGGGTTTTCAATTACCTCGCGAACTTCTTTAACAACCTCTTTCTGAATTACTGGTAATTCAGAAAGATTTCGCGTTTTACCCCAGGCTTTCTGCATTGCCTTAGTCCACTCAGGCGAAGCGCGTCTGTCTTCGTCTGTACCGTAGCTCGCATGAGCTACGGTAGGGGAACGTGGTGCTGAATCGCCACCATAGAGCGATGCATAGATAATTTCGGCATCACTGGCGGCCAGAGTCTGGCCGCTTGCTAATAGAAGGAGAGTTAACACCGCGCTTATTTTCATGGGGCCGCACTCGGCATTGTGTCAGCGTTCTGCTTAACAGGTTCATTACCCAGGCCTACAGGAACGGTAAGATCTCTGTAAATCACATGGCGGTCAGACAACTGGAATAGCTGGCCGCTGCCGCCCTTCATGGTGGTTGAGCAGCCACTGAGAAGTGCTGCAATTGCGAATGCAAAAATTGCTTTATTCATGGCCGTTACCCGTTTTTCTGAAATGAGACAAGATGATGAACGTGATCCACAACAACATAGCTATCAAGACCTGCAAGCAGCTGTAGAGCATCGAGCACTGGCATAGTCCGGTGCATCTTAGCGATAGCTGGAATAGGCTTATCAACGAGCAGAGCCGCTTCTCTTGGTGCGGGATAACTTGTCACGAGTCGATATCCAGTGGGTTCGAGAAGATAATCAACCGCCTGGCGAACTGTTTTTACATCCTCCGGCCAGACCGTGCGCATGTAGACCGTCAATGGATCAACGTACTGGTAACGCGAATCCTTGGTATTTGCTGGAATCGCGCCCCCAGTTGAAAACGGCCCTGTCACGTTTACGTCATATCCGTAAGCCTGACGGCCCGGTGATGTGGTCACATCGGTTACGGTGTAACTCTTTTTCTCTGAGCTTGAATCAGAGAAAGGCGCAGCCTGAGCACACAATGGAAGCGCTGCACAAGTAATCAAAATCAATTTAATCGACATAGTTTTCATAGAGCGTTTTCCACGGTGTGATATACATTTCATCTTCAACCAGGATGCGGATCGGCTGACCTGCATGAAGGGTTTTTGTTGGCACGATATTAAGGAATTTCTGAGCCTGGCCTGATGCCTGCTGGCGAGCGCCGGAACCAAAGTTTCCTGCGAGGGACTCCTTACTGTCTCCAGTACCCTCATAGCTCGTTTTGGTGCCAATCAGTGCATAAGCCGCAACGCCGAGTATTTGGGCGGTGATGTGGTAATCCACCTCATCCGCGGCCACGCCGGAAGAACCCATACGGTCAAGCACACTCTGCTTGCTAAAATCGATACGATCACCGTTCGGCAATACAAGCCATGTCACGAGAAAAGCCATCTTGTTTTGAATAGGCTGATTAACGCCTGATTCACCAACGGCTTTAATCATCAGTGTTGAGCCTTTAGGTGCCAGGATATACGAGTTACTGGCGTCCATAACGTCGTTAGTGACCATTGCTTTCATGGAGCCTCCAACGAAATCAGAAACGGCTGTATAGGTAGTAATGGCGTTAATCTCTGCACCAGTTGGGAGCTTGATTTTGCCTTCTGTAGAAGCTTTGTAACGGTTGTCTGCCGGATAACCTACAACTGCATTGCCTTCTTCGTCGGTTGGCCCTTTAGAACTGCCGCCGCCGCCGCCGAAGCTTCTGGCACCACCAGTAGAGCTAACCCCTTTGCCAGCATCACGCATTTGCGCATCGACATTTGAACGGGCTGACGCCATTTTCTGCGCAACTTCATCACCGCTTTTATCCTGTTGCGCTTCCATCATGCGGATACGCGTCTGCAAAGCACTACGCTGTGAGTCG
Organism: Leclercia sp. Marseille-Q4284; assembly: GCF_916618945.1. Taxonomy (NCBI): domain Bacteria; kingdom Pseudomonadati; phylum Pseudomonadota; class Gammaproteobacteria; order Enterobacterales; family Enterobacteriaceae; genus Leclercia; species Leclercia sp. Marseille-Q4284. Next base: position 15,807 of record NZ_CAKAKG010000005.1, on the reverse strand, counting down.
ATATCAGCAATACGATCAGAATTACTTCCACCTGAACCAGAAGAACGGTGAGAGCTTGCGCTGCTGCTGTTGCGGCCTGCGCCTGGTACAGACTTATTTGAGTCTTCATAACGGGTCTGACGGGCTTTAAGAGCGCGTTCAACCTCCTGCGCTTCGAAGCGTGCTTTAACCTCATTGATCAGCTTCTGCTTACGCTTTTCGTCCTCGCTGATTGAAGGACTATTGGAATTGTCATTACCGTTCTTGGCTTCTGCGCCGCCATCAGCAGTGTTCTTTCCACTTAGCTGAATGTCATAAGGGCTTTTCGGCGGCTCTTTAACCTGCTCCTTTTGCTGCCTGGCTCGCTGGTTGTCCACGAGCTGGTTAAACCTGTCCGGGTCGTTATTTACTGCCGGTGCAGCAGCAGGTTTACTTTCTTCTGCCGTACTTTTCTTGGTTGAGGTCGAAATGTTGTAAATCATATTGATAAACAGCAGCAAACCTACAAGACCAAAGGCGATCATCAGGTAGAACTGGCCTTTTTTCTTGTATGTTGAAGGTTTCTCATCGACGCGATTTTGCCGTTCTTCCATATCAGGATTCCCCGTTGGTCGCGTTATCGGCACGGTTGATTTCCAGCTCAACACCATCAAGCGTCATGGTGAATTTTGGGTAGATTCCAACCATCTGATAAATCGCGTAAGCATCGTCATATTTGGTTGGAACGACTGCTTTTTTTCCGCCAACTTCGGCCTGTACTGCCATCAGTCCACGGTTAGGATTGCTTAAGCGGATGTAGGTGAAACGCCCGTCATCGTAGACGTCAGCGACGATGTTTTTACCTGCAAACCCTTTGCCGGTGCTCCAGTTGTAACGGGTATAGATGTGATAGCGGTATTTCCGTAACGCTTCATAAACTGCCTGCCGTTTGCTGCTTTCTGCGTTCATACGCATTTCATTAATCTGGCTACGCATTGCGCTCGCATCAGCACGACCAGCATCAGAATAAGAGCCAATGCTGCTCCGATCGCGACTGCTGAGAATGCCGCTTGTTGTGCCGCGAATAACGACACAGGTGGTATTTTGGTTAGCCGGAACTCGCGTAGCCTCAATATCAAGAGCCTGGCCGTTGGTCAGAAAAGCAGTAGCCATCGTCTTTGAACCACCTGGTTCCTCAGACGTAGGGCGGATAAGGATTTGGTTCGCGGCCCCGTCAACGTCCCAAAGTTCGTTTGAATTAGATGGCTTCTCGGTCACTAGTTGTGTGCCGTCAGGGAGCTGCACACGCGTACCCAGGTAAAGCGCAGAGTTAACGCGCAATACCATATTTTCTTTCCAATTGACGATACGGCATTGCTCAGCAAGCGTATTTGATGAATAGGCAAATACAAATGCCATTGCAGAAAGAGAAATTGTTTTTGTCAGTTTCATTTGCTTACCTATCCAGATCTTTTTTAGTAAGAATTTCAATACCAATTGAATTAACGTTAATCCAACCAGTGCTTTTTTTACTCATTTGCGCCCTATCCAATACAGTCCAGGTAATACGCTGCATCCTTCTTGTCGTATCTTCCTTCTTCACTTTCGCGCCAGGTCTGACAGTTGTTTCATCCCATGAAACGTTGGTACGGATAATTTCTTTCTTCTTACCTGAGAAATTACCAGGGATAACGTCGTAGTGATCAATCCTGATATTGCTTACATTAACTCGGATTTGATCAGTACCTTTTGAAGCAATGTCAGCGGCAGTTTTAGCTGCATTAAACCCGCTTTCGTCGTTAAATTCCGTATACAAATCATCACCCATAAAGACACCTGCTTCGGCATAATCTCGCTGAATGCTTTCCGGGTGAACCTGATAGCGTGATTCGTAGTATTTTGTCAGCAGTGAATTAACCACATTTACGTAAATAGGCTGCTCATCATCAGGATTAAACGGACTGACTTCTGTTTTTCCGTCAGACCACATTTTAACCCATACTACCTCGCGTGAATTTTTTGACTCCTCTACAGCTTTTTTAGCTGTGTAGGTGTTATAAAAACTCAGCAGCACTACTATAAACAATCCGATTAAAAGCCATGTACGGTCGGCTCTCAGAACCGCCATTTTTGACCTGCGTACAGAACGGTTTGATTTTTTAACCTCGTTTTTATCGAGTGGCATCTTAATCACCTATAGAATTACAGTAACGGCTTTAACGGCGGCAGACTTAGCCATATTGGTTGCTCCATTACTGGCAGATCCAACACCAGAACAGAGCATTTTGGCAAAGCTAAACGAGCTGAATATCATGATGCACGATATAATACCGAAGACAATAATCGCCCACAGAAGACTTAAGTTTTCATCAGTGATAACCAGTGGCGCGGTAATATTGAAATTACCGTCAATCATTGTTGAAGCCGGATTTTCAAATTTTCCTGCGGCATTAATCGTAGCTTTCATAACCAGCATAGAAAGCAATGATGTCAATCGCAGTAAAATCGAACACACGCCCCAACCAATATAGAATCGAACCCAACCGTCGAAAATTTTCCGCGTCCACGGCGCAATAAGGAATGGGATGAACAGAACGCCTACCATCCTTGCTAATGAGTACCCCAGAGTGACAAACACGTCTGCCAGGTAGAAAGCTATCTGTAAAAAGAGTGATACGACAGCCCAGATGATAGTTACGGCCCACATCCAGATAGTATCCGTAAAGCCAACATCAGGTGCCTGCACTGCCTGAGTTATTGTTCTGTCGATAAAATCCGAGAGGAACATTTTATCTTTAGAACCTACGATCAGGAACTGGAATACATTACCTAAATCCTCAAAGGCCCCTTTAATGACGTATGTAAAAGGACCGTAGCTGGCAATAAAAGCTATAGTAGTGATGAAAAGAATTACGGCAGTAAAGGTCGCAACCCAATCTACGTTACCCATTACAAACTTGATAATCTCGCCCACTATCACCATAAAAAACAGAAACGTAGCAATTGCTGAAACCAGCAAAAATATATCACTACCGTTCGCAGAGAAAACGGCACCAATATATTGCTGTACATTATTATCTATTTCTTTTGTTAGCTGATTGCTTAAAGCAAACACAGGTTGGACAAAAGAAAACCACAGCAAAAATACAGCAAGTGTTTTTTTGAACAAAGCGATACCCCTTACGGCACATGCCGTAATTTTTTAAACCCGCCGCTTAATTATCTAAGTGACATACCTAACATCATTTTTGCTGAATTTATGTCCGGCGAAGCCTGATCAAATTTATTTATCAGAATCCATCGAACCTCTGCTTCAATCTGCTCTTTCGTAACCTTTCCTGTCCATGAAGATGTACTTTGCCCTTTCACTCGGTCATAAATACTCACAAGGTCTTTTAATGTGCTCTTAGCCTGGGCAGTAGATAACGAAGAATATTTACCCTTCGAATATTTAACACTGCCACGATTAGGCACTTCATCGCTCGCTCTTTCTTTAGCTTTCAGAAGGCAAGTCATCCGATTATTAACCGAACAATCATTCTTGTATTTGGCTACAAGCGTTTTGTGTTTCTCATCAATTTTTTTCTGAGCAGGATCGACATACCGTTCTGCTGCAAGGACGCTTCCTGACAACACACAGAAAAGAGACACTGCCAGTACGCCTTTCTTAATGTGATTCATCTTATTCACCTTTATATGCCTTACTCATGTTTTTTTCTTTTAACTCTCTTGCACGAGCCATTTTATTAAAGTAGTCATTTGAGATCTGATTAGACATTTTGAAATCAGTGTTCTGTTGAGATTGCGCGTTCAGGTTCTGCTCAATGATCAGTTGATTCTGGCGAGCCATCAGTTGCTGTGTAGCGAGTACATCGTTATCGCCTAAGTCATCCAGTGCCTGACCAATTTCATTTGCTCTGGAAGCCTGCTCGGTAATGTTCTGGTCATTGTTCTGGCCTGCCAAATCTTGACGTACAGCCATTTCAGCTTTTCGCTTGCGGTACTGAAATATGGCTTTAGCTCTCTGGCGGTCATTACTCAAATAAGGAATCTCTGCATTCATCTCTGACCATTCTTCGTCAGACATCCCCCAACCGTTTAAAAGCTTGTTTCGTTCTATTGCATCATCCCACGGCCCGCTGCCTACGTTGGCATCATCACCTGAGCTATAACGCGGGTCATACATATCGATATTTTTTAATCGGTTAAGGAAGTCTTGCAGATTTACTCCGGTAAGCTGCTGTTTAAGCTTCTCAGCCTCTCGCAGAGCCTGCCGGTAATCAGCAAGCATCTGGTCGTAACGTTTATATGCTTCAAGCAACTGGTTGTTACTGAGAACGCTTTGTTGCAAATATTCCTCGTAGTCTTTAAGGCCCTGAGACAATTCGCGAATCTGTCCGGCGATCTGCACATAGTCAGTAACCGGCACGATTGCATAGGTCGGTGTCGTTAAGAAGCTGGCAGCAACTAAGGCCGCCATTAAGGTACGTTTCATTGATAGATGTTCTCCAGTTCGCGCTGCGATTCCGTAGGCGTTTTCGCTTTCCCTAAGCCATCTACGATGCGATCAACTGCTGTATCAATGTCATCAGTCTCTTTGTAGATGCGGTTAGCTAACGTTGCCTCATGAGCTGTAGATGTGCAGATCGCATACTGTTCTGATTCGACGATGAGGTTAACAACCTTCGCAATACGAGCCTCAGGGATGAAAATGTACATCTGACGACGGGGTATCAGATTTCTGATAATTTCTACCTGGTCGGGAGACAGGCCAAAAGCTTTAACATAGGAATCTGTATCTGCGTCCTGGTGTGACATAAAGATAAATACAGACGCTGCTGCCCTGAGTGTTTCCCATTCATCGAGGTTGGAATAGTGTTCAGGGCTTTGTGTCCAGAACCCCATACCACCACCATGCTTGAACCAGGTACGTGATTTTGTAATCGCCCAATCAGCCGCCCCTGGTACTGATAGGGTGTACTGTGCTTCATCGATATCCATGAACTTAGGCGTTTCGCGGTACTTCTCAGATTCAAATAGGCGTACGGTACGGAAAAAAATCTCGTGCTGAATGAGCTGGGCTTCCGCTTTCCTGTCTTTGACCGCAGCAAGGTTATAAACGGTAAGCGGCTTATCAAGCTTGCCGATTGCATCCTTCTCGTTGTCAAAAAGCGATGCCCGATGGCCTTTGCCGTAAAAGGCAGCCAGTTTGTTTTTAATCGGGTTACTGCTTTTCGCCATGAGAGTACTGAGCGTGTTAGTGGACAAACGGCCTTCCACGTTAGCGAACTCCTGTTCAAGAAGGCTTTTAATGCTTCTTGCCAGCTCGTTAACTTCATCAGGTGAGAAATAGCGGTCTTCTTCTCGCTCATTGAAACGGAGCATGATTTTTAACTGATCGATGTAGTGAGAAACGAAATCAAGATCCTGAGGTGAATAGGCATTCTGAAACGTATTCATGCCGTCTCTGACACCTTCTGAGAGCGTAAACGCGGCCCCGTCTTCCTTGAAGAAGTTGGCAAGCGGTATTGTTCCCTGGTCAACGTCGAGAGACGTATAAAGACCGCCCAACTTTGAGAAATGGGATGCTATTACGTTTTTTGCGAATGATTTACCGGCACGGGTCGGCCCAACGCCGATCACCAGGTTCTTTTCACCAATTACAGAGGTGTAGTGGAAAGGAACGCCGTCATCAGACTCAAAAATATAAATGGCTTCTTCCGTGTCGAAGCCTTTTTTCCATGTCTTGATACCTTCATGTGAGCGGTAAAAGAGGGAAGCAGCACCGGCCTGTGCGGTGTTGTAAACCATTGTACGGAAGGTGTTTTTGTCATAGCCAGGCTGCATAGCAAAGTAGGATTTTTCGAGGCCCACGCTTTCCCACACAATAATAGAGTTGTCCGTAACCACCTGATTAACTTCAACTGTCTTATCGATTAACTTAAGCGGATCAGTATCAAACACGGCAATCGCAGATAAGTAGTTGCCTATCTTTTCAGGTGAATGAGAGGCGTTAAGCAGCTCGTCCTGCATTTTTTTCAGGTGCGGGTTTTCTTTCACTCTGTGCTCAAGGTGCTCACTGCTGACCTTGGCCGTCATGAGATCGGAGAAGTTAATCTGTGCCCTGAAAAGCTCGTTCTCTTTCGCCGTGAGCACAAAGGAACGCTTTAATGCTGACAATGGGCTAAAGCGATTGAAAATGACGTAATTGCCCCTCATCAGCACGGCTTTCTTTCCGCTGTCGTTGTAAGACCATACAGCCTCTGGAACGCTATCCTGACCGTGCTGAATGATGGTCCCTATACGAACATACACCGGCTTGGCCCCGTCGATTTTAAGCATCGGTACGCCTTCAATGAGTACGTTCTGAATGGTTTCACCATCCAGTGCATATTGATCCCAATCTTGTTTGGGTAACGAGCAGGGCTTAGAGGTGAGGTATGACGGATTGAAATTTGCTAAAAATTTTTGCAAGCGCCAGATTTCATTTACGCCCATATGCTTGTTTTCAGGCGAAAAGAAAGAAAGCCTAACATCAAGGTCTTTCAGCGCATCACGTAGTTTGCGGCATTGTTTCTGATACTCATCAACCTCGATCATGTAGGAATCGAAGTTTTTAAAAGCAAGGCCGAGTCGCTTACGTGCATCTGTATCAAAAATGCTGTTGAAAAGGTTCTTAGCAAATGTCAGCGAAAAGACGCTGTTGAGATTCTCCGTTGGCTCAACTTCCAGCAGCCAATAGATACGAGAGCCATTTAGGTTACGCACTTTGTTTAGAAACGCCTGGCGGCGTTTCGATAACAACTGACTGCGAGGGTTTTCGCGGTCGGCAATTTTTACTTTGACACCTTCATAGTGCACATAATATTCAGTCAATGTAACGTTAGCCGGTAGGAGCTGAAAAATATTGCGCAGCATTGCGCTGACAGTCTTCCTCACCGCGTCTGTTACAAATGTCGGATCAAGACCAGTTAACTCAAGCCCTCCAATGACGGTGCCGGAATAGGTATAGACCGTATCACGATCATGACCTGCAAGATTTAACTGCTCGTTATATGTACCAGAAGGCATCAGTCTAACCTCTTACTTTTGAACCCATGCGATAAGCAGCGCAAGGTTGAATAATGCAATTCCACCCATAGCTGCACGGAAAGCCCAGGCTAATGCAGAACTGCCTGCTTTCGGAATCAGAACCCACATGATGATGCAGGCGGCCAGTGAGATGAACACAACGAACAGAACGCCAGCCCCGCCGACTAAATCGATCAAGTCCTGCATCCATGAAACTAGTTTTTGCAAAAAACCTTCGCTGGGCGTATCGAGAGTTACATCGTTATTTGCAGCCAGCGCGCTACCAGAGAAGGCTACTGCGAGACTGAACGCGAAAGCTTCTTGAAGCTTTTTTCTTGCTCCCTTTAAGCGATTGGCTAAAACATTTTTCATTTGCGGGTATCCTTAATGTCACTGAGTTTTATGAACTTCACTTTTCGCTGAGTCGTCTGGCTGTTATCCGTACTTTCAGCGCCGAGAATTGCAGAACGCCATGCAACATGAGCGTCGCGGTCTTCCATGTGGATCGTGTATATTGGGAGGACGGTTATGAGCAAAAAAATCACGAAGGCAAGCACGGAGAAAAGGCTAAAGAACTTGATAGCCAGTAACAAAGCAAAGCCATTCACGAACAGCAGAAGGATGTACATCTGATGCGGTATACCCGCCTTCATCTTCTTGTCCGAAAACACCTTGTTGTTTCTAAGGTTTGGGTTGACCTTGAAGCGCTGTTCTGTCGTCATATATTGCACGTCTTATGTAAACGATTCACTATTACTTAAGAAATTTAGCATCGAACGAGGCACGGTTCAACACTGCGATGAAAAAACTCTACGATTATATTGAGGCGATGAAACGCCACACGAGATTGAACACGAACATTAAGATCGCGGATTATTTGGAAGTCAGCCGCCAGTACATCACGACGCTGAAGTATGGAAAAAGTTGGTTAAGCCGAGAAAAATGCTTAGATGTCGCAGCAGCTTTGGGAATCGACGTTACGGAAATACTGATGACCATAAACGCGGAAAAAAGCCAATCCCTTAGCGATAAGGAACGGTTCTATAAGCTCGCAGAGCAAAACCGTTCCCCTATAAACCCTCCCGAAAGTTTTAAGCCTGATGGCTCACCTCGGAGAAGGCCAGCGAAAAAGAAGAAGCCATAGCCACTTACGATTTCAGAAGCCGAACTTTACATTCTTTACATATCACGATCAATATGAGAATCGGCCTATTCTTAGAATACTAATAGAAATATGCACTTAGCTGTAAATTGTAACGGAAGCTAAAAGTTAGCGTTCTAAGAATCAAGCACATTCATTAATCTATGTAGAGAACTAGCTATGAACTGGGCCACTAAATGTGGCCCAGCTTTCTCACTCGCCTACCCGCTCGTGCTTCCCGGTCTGAGTATTGAAACGGAAAATGATGTGAATTTTTCCGTCTCGCATTTCGCCTATTTCAGTAATCCTTCTTCCCCACTGGGGATCACGATGTGTCTGGATTATGACGTCAATAGCATCACGTAGGAGAACGCCTGTAAGCTCGTAACTCACGTTACCGGCAGAGGCTAAAAGGTACTGGACGCGAGAAATGCAGTGCTCGCAACTCTTACCGTGAACGGTCGACGCACAGCCGCGTAAACCCGTATAAATGATTTGCAGGAAAGCATCAACGGCTGGCGCTTTACGCAACTCCCCTACGATTACTCTGTCTGGCTGCTGGCGCAGGGTTGCATGGATAAGCGCAGGCAAATCGATAGGACTCTCACGCCTGTTTGGGGCTTCCATTGCCAGGCCGAACGGAAACATAGAGCGTATGTGTAGCTCCTGCGTATCCTCAGCTGTGATGACACGTTCCCGGCGATCAATATACTCAGACAGATATCTAATGATGGAAGTTTTGCCGGAACCCATAACCCCTGAGACTAGGAACGTTTTCTTGTCCCTGACCATCGCTATCAACCACTCAAGCATTTCTTCTGTGAACATACCGTTCTTTAGAAAAAACTCTGTCGTAAACTTTTCAACGGGTACTTTACGCAGGGCCAGAGTTGACCCTGAAGGAGTAGTAGAGATATGCGTTGCATTAATGCGGCTCCCATCGGGAAGCCTCGCATCAAGAATAGGTGCCTGAAGATTTAATTCATCCTGATCCAGCGTAACGCAAAACTGCTGTATGAGAGAAACAAGCCGGTCTTCGGAATCAAATTTGCAGTCCACTTTTTCAAGGATACTGTTACGCATGACGCTTATATCATCATAGCGGTCTACAAAAATATCGGTGATTGATGGGTCTTTGTAGAGGTGCATGATAGGAAGCAGTTCATCATGAATCAGATTCCATTTCTGAATAGCTTCTACAAATGTATCGTCTACATAACCGAAAGGATATTCCATAAAAACTCCTATAAAGCGTAAGGCTCAAACTTGTGAAACTTAATCAGCCCATGCGAGTGAACGTGGATCGGATCGAAAGAACCAGTACGGGAAATGTGTCTCACATTTCCATCGGGGCTAGTAAATTTCGGCCACGGATTTTTATCATAAAGTTCTTTGTAATGACTAAGCACAGAATCGGAGGTAAAGAGATAAATCACATAATCTATCTTCCCTTTTTGCCAGTCGTCAGCATGACCATGTAGGTTGTAGTAAATCCGGTTAACATCTTTTTGTGTCAGCTCAACTTCAACTGCGACTTTAACGTCTTGGTTATTTATGATCAGTAGGTCGGGCCTTCTAACGTAACCTTCTTTAGCGAGTTCTGTTTCGCTAAAGAAATCCTTCACTCCTTTCTGAGTAATGAGAAAGGATTGAATGCTGTAACTGTGAATGATTGTGTGCAGAGGAAATCGTCGGAAGGTACGAATAGCTAAAGTAGGATTGTGTATCTTTGCTTCTTCTACGCCCTCAGTAGATAAGGTAACTACTTTCTTCCTGGTACCAGGAACATAGGCTTCTTTGGTAATACCTTCCTCCGCTAGTTTCTTGAAGAAATCCCCCTGACCATTTACGTTAACACCTAACATTTTCGCAAGCAGATCGCGACTCGAAAAACCAAACTTGGCAAGCCACAAAATTACTTTTTTTCTTTTCTGGTAATTGATTTCAAAGTTGCTCAAAAACACCTCCGCAAATGCTGAGACTCGCACGAACTTAACAAGCCCCCATAAGGGGCGGGTAAAGCCCTTAAAAGAGATTGAAGAGATTGTTCTCGCGCCCACGCGAGGACAAAGGAAATTTTCGCGCCCACGCGATAATTTACGGTCTCTCCAGGAACATCCCGTTCAGGGATGTGTATGGACGCGGAGCGTTCAATCCGCGCTATCCGCGCGGCGTCAGGGCTCAAGCCAAAGGCGAAGACGCCTGACCACCCCCCTTAGGCTGGCGCAAGGTTCCCCGTTAGGGGGAACCGCCGCGCCCCGAAAGTGGTGCGAGGCTTGGAACGCGAAAAGCGCGCTTGAGGCGTATACGCCGATTCGCGCCTTTTCGACCGTTCCAGGGCGACGCACCGCTAAGGGCAAGCATACACGGCGCTGGAGTGAAACGAAAGCAACGTGTATGTGTAGCAGCCTTAGGGGGGTGGTCAGGCGTCGCAGACGTCTGACGCCGCGCGGGGGAATTTCATGCAGGCGAGGCGTCCAGCCGACCCGGAATGAAAGGGGGTGGAGGCGCAGCCGGAATCCCTAAGGGGTTGATTTCGTCCAGAAATCATCCCCGCAAAGTGTTTTGATAGTCGCATCTAAAACGCATAAGCGTTTTAGATAAAGACCATCAAAACATGCTCTTGACTTTGAATTTTACTGCCTAATTTACTACCTATGCAATGCAATGGAGTAAATAAGGTAGTAAAATAGGAAGCATGGCTAATGTTTGAACCGCATAATCGGTTAAAAATTAGTCAAGTTTACGCAGAGTAAACTAACCACATAAGCCTTTTCCCGCAAAGTTTACGCGGAGTAAACTTTGATTGCAGGGATGCAACTGTTTAGGCTGTGTAAGTTTTTACAGGAATATGACTTCTAAAGCAGGCATGAACATGAAGACAAATAATACAGAGTTATTAAGGTGGGTTTATGAAAATGCATACCCTAACCTTACTTACTTAGCGTTACTGATATTAGCTTTTTTAATGCAATTTACATTTAGCGGGCATGTGACAAAGAAAAGTGATCTGGGAGCATGGGATCATATTGTAATGCATATGAGAACGAAACTACTTGTAGGTTACTTACTGCTTTTAGTTTTATTAAATTCATACATCATTATCGTTGCCGCCATGCAGCTAGGTCGTGACGGTGCTTTACAGTACATGGGGATGGTGTATGAAAATCTTTTTTCTAAAGTAAAAAATGTTAGTGCTATTGTGTCTATTATTACCGTATTCCTGATGCCATATTTCTTTCATTTCATACACAGAAGATATGTTAAACCTCGCCTATCTGCATTAAAAAGAAAGTATCGTGTATCTCAAACAGGTGATTCACTATCAGATATTAGGGTCGAGAATCAGGCATATAAAAGTAAAACATTCGAAGTCAGAAAATATTATAAAGATGGACATATATTCATGGGATTAGATGAATATGACGAACCTATATACATGGATGATTCGGAGTTCAAATCTAAGAATTTAAAAATACTTGGTGCTACGCAAACAGGTAAAGGTGTTATACAGCAGGTTCTTTTGGATCAAGCGATAATGAAAGGCTGGGGCGCATGGTTCTTTGACCAAAAGCCTGATGACTTTATATATTCTGTATTAGTCGAGTCCTGCAAACACTGGAATAGAAAACCGCCTGTCGTACTTGATTTAACCGGAGAAAGCACAGGTAAATACTCACCTTTTGAATACGGCCCTTTAAGAGAGAGGTTACAACGTTTTAATAAAGTTTTTGGCCTGATTGGTAAGGGTACGGATGCTGATCATTATAAAAATATAAACCGTCAAATTATGACTTTCTTATCAGATTATTGGGATGGAACACTTGGACATTTAGATAAACTTCTCAATGGAAAGGATAGCAGCATTCCAGATAATAAGCGTCAATGGGTTTTTGAAAATACTATTAACATACGTACTCGTTTAGATGAATGGAAGCTGCTACCTCACTTGTTTACTAATAAGGGTGAAGGGTTCAATGTACAGAAAGAATTAGAGTTAGGTTCAGTTGTATATGTGAAAGGTAGACAGGATGACGATTTAATAAGAGACGTAGTCTCTGCGCTGCTTGTTGAATGGAAAGATTGCATCATTAAAAAAAGACATTCTAATCATATTTTCACCTGTCTTGATGAAGCAAAATTCTGTATTTCAGCGACTGTAGCTAGTGCTCTGGCAACGATACTATCTAAAGAAGCAAACATGGCTCTTGCATATCAAGAGCGTGATGATATCAAAAACGTACCTGATCAGACTGTCGATAAGGATGCATTAAAAAACCAGGTCGAAACAAATACCCTTATCACAATATCCTACAAGTGCAGCTACGATACAGCGGAATGGATCGCTATCAATACAGGAACAATTCAGAAGAACATAACTCGTATGGAAGGCGTTGATACAGATGGTTTCGGCGCTGAGTCTTGGTCTGGCAATCGTATGATCGGAAGTGAAGCTGAAACCTACATCAGCACCAACAGTATCTTGAGTCTTAACAAGCGTGTCGGTATCTTCATGAATAATGAGGGTCTGGCAAAATATTTATTCACAAGCTGGATTCCGGTTAATCAAAAATCGCCTTTACCTTTAGCTGAACAAAGCTATAACGACAATGGAAGGAAAAGTGATTTTGACAATAAAAAACCATCTAAAAAGGCAAATCCTAAAGTAATAGTAAATAATGAACATAAGGGTGGTACTCCAACTGATGAAACTGATACCATTACACACGAATATTCATCATCATCTGATTTTGATCCTTCCAGTGATCCCGATTTTATAGCAATGCTGGAAGCTCAAATGGCGAATGACAGTATTGAAGCTGACAGCTCTGTTTATCAGGAAGAAGTCCAGCAGATCGCTTTAGAAGACATTAAGAAAGCAGAGCCGGAGAAACATCCTGAAAGCATAACAGTACCAGAATCGCAAGATGACTTGATTTCGAGCTTTGTTAAAAAGGGTAAAAAATGACTGAAATTATCAAACTGAAACTATCGCAATGTGTACCTAACAAAAAACAGGATCGCAGGGATTTTGAAAGCCCGTCTGCTAGGGAGCACATTGAAAAGCTGAAAGCTTCTATTGGCTTGGTTCTTCCTAATGGCTCACTTTATGGGATTCGTGAGCGTTTAGTGGTCAAGCCTTCTTCTACGCCTGGCGAGTACATCATTATTAAGGGTGAAAGTCGCTGGAGAGCAGGCAGTGAAATTGAACCCAATATGGAAGTCGAATGCGAAGTACGGAATTATGACGATAAAACCATTGAGCATCTTGACCATGCTACTGAGAACTCATTACACAGAGATCTGAATATCTTTGAACGTGCGTTTTCAATCAAGACAGATAAGGAGAATGGCCTAACCACAGAGCAGCTTATCGCCGTTCATGGCCTATCGAATAAAACTGTAGTAAGCAAGTATATGAGCGTATTCCGCTTGTCAAAGCCAAAGCAGAAAATTGTGCAGGAATCATATATCAACGATCTGAATCTTCTCAGTAAGCTGATGAAAATTTCAGATGAAGACGTTAAGGAACTGCGTCAACGTTGTGAGGGTGGCGAACAGGCTAAAAAGATAATTAACGAGTTACTTACTCGTAACCGCCAGTTGCCCGAAAAGGAACCTATCTACAGAGTAGCTTTCACACAATCTCAATATTCGGCAATTCTTGAGCTGTTGGATCTCAACCCCGAAGATATGAATAACCCTGACGAAGATATTGAGGTACTGCTTAAAAATAGACTTGAAGAATTGTCATCTAAAGATGTTGTCGCTAACGACAATACTGACAATGGCTAAATTATTTAGGCTGGCTACACAAAACGATTATGTTTATATACCTGAAATCGGTTTATGGGAATTATCGTTCGACAAGCGCCCCGTTATCGGGGTGCGTTGTGAAGATCCTGTCACCGGTGCTTTTGAATATAATCAGGCTCGGATTAAATTTTTCTCTGCTAAACTTAGAAGCGTCAAAAATCATAAAGAATTTGATTTTGAAGCTGTGCTAATATGGGCTGCTGAACATGGCAGCCCTGAACAGTGTCACTTTGTTTTGAATTTGGTTAATGCAAGGAATATAAGTGAATACAAGGAAGCGGCTCTTAACTTCATTAGATATGACAGAGTCAGTTATCCCTATCATCTTGATATAGCAATATTTTTTACGGGATTTGAAACTAGGCTAACCACCAACCATGATCTGATATCAGTAATTAAGGACAAATCAAAATCATGATTACGAATACTAAGATCCCATTAGCTTTTCACGACATTGTCAACGTGCTTATGTGGGATGATTCTTATAACAAAGAAAATGTTATAAGCCGTATTCCTTGCGGGACAAAGGTCACTTACTGGCTCGCCCGAGCTTTTACGCTGTCAAATATGAAAAAGTACGCTAATAAAGGTCAGTTTACTCTTTCATATTACTATCAGAAAAATCTCCCTTTAACAGAAGAAGATCTGAAAAGCCTACTTGATTTTTACTTAAGTCAAATCAAGCAACTAAAATCTCTCAATCGCGATAACGCAATGAGCGGTCTTATTGATATTTCTTCTTTTATGCAAACCACGGAAATGAATATTTCTGTTTTACCCTGTCCTCCTGTACTGATGTTCATCCGCGTAAACCTCCTTTGTGATGAGGCCCATACTGAGCTGCGCAAACTCTACCAGTTCGGCAGCATCACAAAGAGCGACTACTTTAAACAGCGCAGAGAGCTGTTTAAACCGCTGAACAAGTTCAGGGCAGACTTTGCCACAAAGGTGAGCGAAGCAGGACGTCTTCTGAGGACTTTTGAGGCTAAGTTAACCGCCAAACACGATGCCTAACGCCTCCGGCAAGCGTCTGTAGACCTTGCCTCTATCCTTCCTTCGCTATGATCCAGCGTGTATCTGCAACAGGTTTATTCTCCATTCTCCGGCCCCCAAAAGAAAAAAGGGATTGAGCATAAGCTCAATCCCCTACGATCACTTAACTTTATCAGCTAAGTGTTTTCTGTACTGCAAAACTACAGTCTCAATATCGAGATGAAGTAGTGCATCATTACTGACAATGAAAAAAGTCACGTCAGCAGTCCGACTATGCGGGTACAGGCAAGCATGAATGATTACACGATCAAACAACCAGGCTCTTTTGAGATTGGTTGAATCAGTACAATCATCAAGGTTTAGTTTTTGTAGATTAAATCTACGTTCGCTTAAGTAAGCTTCAAGATTTTGATATGACTCAGTACCACTATATTGAAGATGTACAACCGATGATGTTATATCAGGTTTAACACATTCAACATTAACGACAGTATTGAACTCATAGAAAGCTTTTTCGATTTTATCGATCATGATTGATTACCTTTAGGGCAATCTTCATGTGCCAGAGAGGCAACATGAAGAAGCCCCTGGCAGAAAGGATTAAAAGGTGCGTTTCAACCGGTTATAGCGCACGTTGTCCGGTAAATAGATACTAGCAAAGAGCCACTTAAACAACAAGATATGTAATCGCTACTCATTCACTCGTTTAATATGCATTAGGATGATTCTGCAAATGGCTAATTTGCTCGTAAGTTAATTAAATATGCAATCTGATGTTATCAATATGCTATTAATAACCTGAAAAATTAATCAAAAAGAAATAAATT
>NZ_CAKAKG010000004.1:0-42412 GCF_916618945.1 Leclercia sp. Marseille-Q4284 | reverse complement strand
GCGGGATTTGCTGAGGCGCTACAGGGGTCAGCTGTGCTACCGGCGTAGACTGAGGGCGAGGCGGCACAGCCTGCGGAGTCTGCTGCTGAACTACCGGCGTCAGTTGTGCTACCGGCGTAGACTGTGGACGAGGCGGTACAGCCTGCGGAGTCTGCTGCTGAACTACCGGCGTCAGTTGTGCTACTGGCGTAGACTGAGGGCGAGGCGGCACAGCCTGCGGGGTCTGCTGCTGAGCTACAGGGGTCAGCTGTGCTACCGGCGTAGACTGAGGGCGAGGCGGCACGGCCTGCGGGATTTGCTGAGGCGCTACAGGGGTCAGTTGCGCTACCGGCGTAGACTGTGGGCGAGGCGGTACAGCCTGCGGGGTCTGCTGCTGAACTACCGGGATTAAACTTGGGGCTGCGACTGGTGTTGCGATCGGCGTTGCGACCGGAACCACGCCCCCTATAGTTTCATTTTTAGCGTCAATATAGTGAGCGCCAAAATTTTGTAATGTTGCTGCATTAGAAACATTGACATTTGATGCGATCGCGGCCGCGATTACGAATGAAAGTGTAGATTTTTTCATGATGTTTGATAAACTCAAATATGTTGTAAACGATTAGTAAAAAACGATCTGTTTCAATTAGTTATTTAGGCCGCTAACCTGCATAACTAATCATTTCGTATCAGGTGATTAAGTGGCCGCTAACCACTTAATCACCGCCCAAAATAAAGCGTCGTCCATATCTACGATATAACGTAACGCCTCATTGAACGGCATCGATTGTAAATCGATAAGCCGTGGATTACTATTGGTTTGAGCGCGCAACGAATTAAGCCCTCGGTGTGTGTATCAAAAGCGCCGCCTTATTCATCCCCATGAGCCAGGCGGCGCACCCTCTTCCCTTCTGTTACATCTTCCCTTTAAGATTCTCCGCGATCCACAATTCCAGACCTTCGGTCATGATATCTTTCAGTGATTTACCACTGAGATACATCGCTTCGCGCAGGCGCTGATCTTGCTGCGGGGTCATACGGAACATCTTAGAAACCAGCTCGTCGGCTGCTTTACGGCCGGTTGATTTAACCGCCGCGTCAGTGTTGATATTGTCTAAGGCGCTTTTTTTAGCCATCAGTTTTTACCTCTATTGCGCGCTGGATAATTTCATCAATGAATACCCGCGCCGTTGTTCGTAGCCCCGCCGCCGATACTTCGGTTAATGCTTGCCCGAAGTCCATCGCGGTACTGTATGTTGGCTTTAATGGCACATAGCCAGCCGTAACGTTAAAGCCTTGCGCCTGAATGAAGGCCAGGCGGTCGCGATGCTGTGAAGTCGATTCCAGAACCGACCAGAACGCGATAAGGATGTTCCGGCGCTTAATGCCGCCTTCGAGTAATGCCTTGCCTACACGAATTGCAGATTCGATATCATCGACACTGTAGCCCGTCGGAATGATCGTAAGATCTACCACTTCGGCGATCGCCAGCGTATCGCGGGAGGCATACGCCGCGCCGTCGATAACCGCCGCGTCGTAGTTCATATCGTCCAGCTTAGTACGAATCCAGTTAGCTTTTACGTCAGCTGTAACCGGAAACGTTGGCTCGATGCCGTTGTTTACGCGGCGTTGCATCCAACGGGCAAAGCTCGCCTGGTCTACGTCGGTATCTAAACCGACGGTATTCATACCGCGTGCGACAAGACGCGCCGCCAGTGTGCGGGAAAGACTCGACTTTTTAACGCCGCCCTTCCCTGCTAATACTGCAATTTTAAGCATGTTGTAAGCCCTCGTTATTGCGTGCAATAAATATAGCTGTATATCATGCTATCAAGCAAGCATTATTTCACACCAATTTTTCGATGTACCAGGATGATTTTTTAAAGTCCTGAATTGCATCGCCTTTCTTTCCGGCGCGCCAGATGTATTTAAGCGCGTTCCCCTTCAGGAATCCGCGAAACTCTTCAGGCGACAGCGCCGCGCGGATCGCGTCGATACACTCGATATCACCCGCATTGTAATGCGCGGGTGAATTCACCATTTCCGTATTGTTCATCGTTTGAAGCCTCGTTGTAATGCTCAAAGACTGCACGCGCGAAGCCGCGCGGCGTGGTGCTGCGAATTTGTTTTGTTCGTTCCGACTTCCCGCCGAGCCTGATCGCCGTCTGGAATGGTGCGCCCGGCACCGGCCGACGTTCCGGCAGGCAGAAGCCGCCCCCCGTCCAAAGGAACGTTTTCTTCGTGTAGCCGTCGCGGGCCGGGAATATGTCGGGGTAGAGCGGGTGAACGTCGTCTTCAGGCAGGTAGCCGCCGAAGTCGCACGGGTTGAAGATGTACGACGCCGGGCCGAAGATGGAAGAGAAGACGCTCCCCGGATTCTCAAAGAACCACGGCGCGCCGCTCAGCATTCCGATCATGCGGCACTGCTCCGCGACTAACGCGGCCTTCGCCTGAAAATGCGGGTCTTTCGCCCTCTTCTCTTCGAACCAACGCGCGCCACTGATCGCCACGTCGGTACACGGCGGAAACCCGGCGACCAGCTGGACGCCGTAAGATATGGCAATGCGCAGGTAATAGGCCGCCTCCCTCGACGCCAGCACGGCACCGACGCGCCAGACTTTCCCGCCTTCCGGCCGGATCTCCTGGCTAAATATCTTGCCGTGCTTCGGGTCGATTAACAGCGCGTTATATCCGTGCTGAAGCCACGGCTCCGCCATTACGCCGGATTCGTCGCAGAGGCATACGATAAAGGGCTTCAAATGTTCGGCCTCACCGGTTCGTCAAAGTTAACCAGACTGCATTGGTAGCCCAGAACAGGCACGTCTTCGGCCATTAACATGAAAGTCGCGTGATACCGGCGCAGCCACTTAAAGCAGTTATCCATGCGTTGCGCGCGCCAGATGATTTCACGCGTGGCGATCCGGCGGCAACGTTCCGACTCCAGGGCTTCGCGCATGACCTTGCGACACCACCGGTCAGGATCACGGCCCGGCTCAATGAGCGCGCCTATCAACATATCGGTAAGGAACATAAACGCCTCTTTCGCGTCTTCAACGTTGTCCTGTGCTGTGCGTGGCAGGCGAAGCGCCGCCTGTTCCGCCTTCGTCAGCTTCGGCATCTTGATAGAATGCTTGCTTGATATCATGCTACCTCTCTATACAAGTCATCGTTCGCCGCCGTGCGGCGTTTCATTGCTTGAATCAATACTTCCTGAACGCTGGCTTTTGTCTTCAGACGTTCGACCGCTTGCGCATCCACGGTCTGATCTGCCTGGATGTAATAGATAAACACCGGGCGATTGTGACCGGCTTGCGTCTGGCGAGTCGGGCCGATACGTTCAATGATTTGTTGGTGCTGTTCCAGATCCCACCAGAGCGAGAAGAAAACAAGAATGTTCCCGCCGTCCTGCATGTTCAGGCCGTGGCCTGCACTGGCAGGGTGAGCAAAGAGGACGGGGATTTTTCCGGCGTTCCAATCTCGTAAGGTTTTGGGGTCGGCATCAAGGGCGCGGCCCTGGGGGAATGCGGCGCGCAGCCGTTCGAGATCATGCCGCCAGTGGTAAGCGACAAGAACAGGAGCGCCCGCCGCCTCCTCGATGATACTTTCAAGTGCTTCAATTTTTGCATTATGTACTTCTTCCCATGTTTCGCCGTCCTCCAGGTAAACAGCTCCGGCGGCCAGCTGTAGGCATTTGCCTACTTTAGAGGCTGCGTTCATCGCCTCAATTTCTCCCGCGCGCAGCTCGATGAACATATCCCGCTCCATTTGCTTATAGAGCTTCAGAGCGGGCGCGGGCAGCTTCACCGGCACCGGCACGACAACCGGCTCTTTGACGTCGAACCAATCGCGCGCATCAATCGACAGAGTGATCCCCGATAACGCCGTTTGAATTTCCTTTTGCGCATGAGCGTGCGGGGTGAGTTTGACGGCTGCGGGAACCGCGCCGATTTGGGTCGAGCTAAACCAACGCGAGGTAAAAGCGGAGAAGGTACGGCCCAGGCGCTGCCCTTTGTCGATAAACCAACATTGCCCCCACAGGTCAATAAGCCCGTTCGGCGCTGGCGTACCAGTTAAATTCACGAATCGCGGCGTTTTAGCGTGAGCCACTTTTGCGAGTTCTTTCGCGCGTTGCCCCCCGCCTTTGAGGCGAAAGCCTTTGAGTTTGGTCGATTCGTCGGCGATGATCATCGCAAACGGCCACGCATCGCCAAGCTCTTTCACAAGCCACGGCAGCAGCTCATAATTGCAGGTATAAATCATCGCATCGACGGCCAGAGCTTTGCGCCGTTCAGGTGCTTTTTTACCGGCGATTACAGAAATAGTTACATCATTCAAGTGCTCCCACTTTCGCGCCTCGTCCGGCCATGTAGATACCGCTACGCGAAGCGGGGCCAAGACTAAAACCGGCCCTTCTAAATACATTTGCTCGATGGCGGTCAAACATGACACGGTTTTCCCGATCCCCATTGACGCGAAGATATTCACGCGCTTAATCGTGGTGATAGCCTGGATGATCGGGAGCTGGTAGGGGCGGGGCTTAAACTTCATCCTTCGCCCCCGGCTCAAATAGCCATGCGGTATCCGTCGAATCCGTCCAATACGCTTCGAAGCCGAGCGCCTTCAGGCGCGCCAGCTCCCGGCCCTGTTCCGGCCGGGGCTTCTCCCCCGGCGCTTTGCATTCGACGAAAATCGCCCGGCCTCCGGGCATGAGTAACAGCCGGTCAGGAACGGCGCGGCGGCCAGGTACGACAAGTTTATAAGCCATGCCGCCGTGCGCTTCGCAGGCGGCTACTAACGCTTTTTCTATGATTACTTCACGGATGTAAGCCATTAATCATCCTTACGGTAGCGATCGGCTTCGAAGCCCTTCGCCATAAGTGGCAAGCCCTGCATCCATGCTGGCACGATAGCGAGCAATCTTGATAGATCGATAGCGTTATAGCTTGCTATCGCTGGAGCTTCGGTGATCACTTCGTCGTGAACGGTTAACACGATGTGATAACCGGCGGCCTCGATGGCGGCCATATTTTCGGCCAAGACGTCGCGAGCGATGGCTTGTACGATGTTTTCTACTAGCTTCCCGCCGAATGTCTTCAGGCGCTTCCACTTACGGGAATAAGGGCAAGTGCCCATATATGACAAACCAGAATAAAATACGCCGTCTTTATTCAAATCTACGGCCGGGGCAGGGTATGAGAGGAACCGGCCGGACGGCAGGCGAATACGCAGCCATGCGCCTTTACGGTCGAACTTCAGGCCGTTAACAACGGATGGTTTACCGCAGATCGCATCCTTCGCGGCCTTCTCGACCTTCGCCCACAGCTTCACGATCTCCGGGTGAGCTTCGCGCCACAGCTGTTTAAGCGATTCGCAGACAAGCCAGGTATTTTCCGACAGCCCGGACATACCGCGCCCTTTGCTATCCATAAACGAGCGCATCGATACAGCTTTATCCCAAATATGCGCCGGGATAGCGGGGCCAGCCTTCGCGGCCAGGTCGTCTAAATCCATACCATACGCAAGCGCCATTGCAGCGAACGCGCCAACGCCGCCCGCGAAGCCCATAGACAGTTCCAGCACCTTACCGATCTGGCGCTGATGCTTTTCGACTTCCTCCGGGGTGATCCCGAATGCCTTCGCGTAAGCCAGGATATACAGATCATGACCAGTGCCAGCGTCGTTAGCCTTGAACGCCTCAATCTTCCACGCCTCGTTAGCCAGCTTCGTTAATACGCGGCCCTCGATGTTGGAAAGGTCAGTGATCACTAACTTTTTGCCGATTGGCGCGATGATACAGCCACGCAGCGCAGACGACGCAGCGGCCATAATGTCAGGCACTACCAGATCAGAATATCCGCCCTTAAACGCGCCGATAGCCGCGCTGATAGCGTCAGGCTTGAGGGTAGGGCGGGGGAGGTTTTGCGGTTGCCACATACGGCCAGCCCAACGGCCAGTTCGAGCGGCCCCGCAAAATTGTAACAATCCGCGCAAGCGGCCATCACTCGACGCGTTATTAATGAGTGTCTTATATTTAGCCGTGCTGGATGTCGTAGACGAAAGACGGACAGCGAGCAATTCGCGCAGCGGTGCGGGAAGGTCAGGATCATTTATGCGGCGTTCCAGGGTTGCAGACTGCATATCGGGCAGCGTGACGCCGTAACTTGCGCAGATGTATTTAAGCAGCTTGTCGCGTTGCGTCGCCGCCTCGACTTCTCCGGCGGTCATTTCAAACGTCTGCGCGGCCAGCCGGGCTTGCTCCTGCTCCACGGCCGCGATCGCGCCGTGTGCCAGCTCCGTATCTACCAGAACGCCGCGCCGGTTGATTGTCTGATCCAGGCGCCACAATGCCAGCTCTTTGGCCGTGCAATTCCAGCGGGGCATTTTGCGATGAATCGCGCGCATCGCCAGAATGTCGGAACCGGCGTACTTCACGAAGCGCGCCCAATCATGCGGGTGAGTTTCACGCGTGTTGCGCCATTCTTTTACAATAACGGTTTCTTCGTGTTCTTCTCCGTTCGCATCTATTACTTTGCGTTTGCCTTTTTTAATTTGAGTTTTGCAAAATAGATTTATCAGCCTCTTGCCGTCTTTGTCTTTCGCTTCGTCGCTCTTCACGCTGAAGACTTCGCATAGATCCGCCAATTTACCCGGCAGACCGTGCTGTAACGCTTGAACCATCGTATCGGTGACGCGCTCCAGAGGCAGATCCAGCCCCATCGCGCTACGTAAAACTACCGTGTCGAAGTTCCCGCCGTTGTGCCAGACGGTTTCGATTGAATCATCTTTCAGCCATGCGGCCAGGTTGGCGGGCATCGGCTCGCCGGTTGTCTTATCCCAGACGTAGATCGGGCCTTCGTCCAGCGCATAGGCAAAGAGCATCACTTCCGCGCCTTCGCTGTAGCGGTGCGATCCGTGCTTAATCGGGATATCGCTATAAGTCTCTAAATCACAATAAAGCTTCACCATCACGCCCCCATAAAAAAGCCCGCTATAAAGCGGGCTTGATATATAGCTATCTTGATAGCTTGCTATTATGCGAAGTCGTGAGACTCGCCGACAGCCAGATCTTCGAAGTCATCCGGGGAAGCAACGCCGCCGCCGGTGAACGCATCGCCATCACGGAAGAACTGAACGCCCTTGAGTGAAGCACCGATTCCTTTACCGTTGTTCTCGTAGGCGTAGAAGTCCACGGACGCATTAACGTAGCAACCGGAATACGGCTTGCCGTCAGCGGCAATTAACGGGGTCTTGTCGCGATCGATAACGGTCGGGCGGCTTGCGTTAGAGGCTTTGAAGAAGCGGTTCCCTTCGTAGCCGTTGTAATCCTTTTCGCCTTCCGGGCGGAAGCAGTAGCGCATGTTGTTACCGGCAATTGATTTAACGATCTGCGCGCCTTTGCCCGGCCATTTCGCTTCCGCTACTTTCAGAATCTCCGCTTCGATTTTCTTCGCCAGCTCCCCGCCTTCAGGGATCAGGAAAGTACATGCGAACTTTTCGACGGTTGCGTTTTCGCCTTGCAGCTTAGGAATGAACAGATCGGGGAAGGAAATACGAACATCAGTAAGAATCATTTATTCACCTTGAATTATTTCAAATACATCAGACTCGTCGCCGATTGGCTCGCGAGGATCAGACGCAGGAACTACAACGGGGGAACCTTCCGAGCGGGTGATGAAGGGTTTAAGCTTCTCCCATTCTTCGGGCCGGTTTTTTAGAAGCCTTTCGGCCTGGGGGGGTGTGATCAGCTTGCGAGGCGCGTAGATATCATCGTTCGCGGCGTGCATCAGAAGCGCCGATTCAGCGGCGTCTATGTCGCGCCAGACACGATAGCCGGGGCGGCCTTTGACTACCTTCATACCCGGCAGCTGGTCGCCGTTAATGAGGCGGCGGAAGCATTCTTTCCGCACCTTGCCAATCCAGGCTTCGATAAAGTCCAGGTTCGCATGGGCTTGCGCCAGCTGTGCGCCGGTGAGCTTCGAAACGTCTTTTGCGTCGAATTCAGCGGCGTCCAGATCCACGAATTCAGCGGCCACGGCGTCATAAACGAAACGCGCATAAGCGGCGCAGGTTGGCGCAGCCTTGCACCACCTGCACGCCTTTTCCCCTGGCTGCATCGCATCGACCGGAATTTGTTTACCGGCTTCGGCGGCTGTGAACCAGCTGATCGCTTTTTTCGCGGCGCTCTTAACAATCTTCCCGAAGTCTTTTAACGCTTGAACAGATAGCGCCCATTCAGAAACGTGATTTAGGCGGGGTTGGTGTATAAATAATCTTACTGTGTTAAATTCCGATCCGAGTTCAAACACACGTAAGGCACCTAACGCATAAATCATTAGCTGATAATTATTTTCAGCGTCCACACGGACGCCGCGCCCAAATTTCAGATCATGAACCTGAAGTTCGTCGCCATTAATAATGATGGCGTCAGCGGTTCCGAATGAATTACGGACGCCGACAACATGAGAAAAATCTACACGTTGCTCAACATGTAGAGTATTTCCGTGCGCCGCCGCCATGACCGTATCTATATAGGTCTGGATCGGCTCCGCCATGTCGTCAGTAATAACCCAGCCTTCGACGGTTTCGCCCACGTAATCAGAAGCGGCCAGCTTTGAAAACGCGGGGCGGGATTTAACCCATGATGGGTTAAGCGCGCGAAGAACGGCTTCGGCTACGGCGTGCGCTGCGGTTCCTTCTGCGGCGTGTTCAGATCTCTGTTCTGGAATGCCCCTTTCTGCTGCCAGGCTGGGGGGGCATTCCATCCATTTATGAGCGCCGGACGGCGACAGCCGCGCGTGTTTAGCCATCCTTCAGGCTCGCCAGCTCCGCCAACAGCGACGGCAGGCCATCGGCTGCGACGTCGCTCAGGCGTTTCGCGCCGTCGAACTTCGCGAGCAGGGCGCGCAGCTCCTTGCCGTGGGTCGGGGCCAGAAGATTGATAATCGCCAGGCAATCGGCGCGCCATTCGTCTTCCGAGCGTTCGGCCGTCACATCGGGCTTAAATACTTCGGCGCTTTTGCCGACGTCTTCAGCTCCGGGCGCTTTGGTCTTAACAACCATATCGGCCAGCTGAAGGGCGACTTCACGCGCGAATAGCTTTGTTAGCTCTTTGAATAGCTCATTCAATGGTTAATCTCCGGGGTGATAAATCTCGAGGGGGAATTTCTGTGCGGGGTTGTTCTTCAGCGCGAATTGCTTCAAGCGCCAGCGCAGATAGCGCACGCGGTTACTCACCGGCATATCGCGATCACGCAGCCGGGCGGGCTTTTTAAACATGGTTTCGGAGTCCATTAAAAAACCCGCTGGGGCGGGTTACTTGAGGCGATTAAGCTTGCGAACAGACCAGATCACGACGCCGATCGCGGCGATAGACAGCGCATCACTGAACATCAGATAGAAGTGACGCGTTAACATATCGACGAAGAAGACGACGACGGCCACCGCCAGCGCGCATAGCGACAGCTTAAACATTACAGATAGATATCCAGGTTCAGCTGGAGCGCGGCGGCGATTTTCTTCAACGCGTCTTCTTCGTCTTTGCCGATACCTTCGCTACCCTTCTCAGCAATATCGATACACAGGCAAAGAACGTCTACCGCGTCAGGCGTTCCGGCCACGTCAGCCAGCTGGCGCAGAGCTTCAGCACCGGCGCGGCGTGGGCTTGCTTCAAACTGTGCTTTAGCGTTCGCGCCCATCATTGCGATTTCACCGGCGAACGGTGCGAATGCGGGTACGCTTTGGATCGTCTTGTCTAAAACGTTCACTTCAGACGGTTCGTAGTTGCCATCCGCAAACGCGATGTAATAGCCACCCCACACCGTAGCTTCTACGGCGTCGCGGTTTTCCATCTTCTTAACTTCTGAAATTACTTTCTTAGCTTTCTTACGCCATCCAAACATTTGTAGCTCACTTTATTAAGGCGAAAAAAAGCCCGCCATATAGGCGGGCGACAAATACCACAGGGAGTTTATTTTAATAACGCTTTCAATCTATCCAATTGCATTTCAAAATCAGCGCAGCAATCGATTAAGTCCATTACAGTCTTTTGCATTGCTTGAACTTTATTACTTAATAAATCTATCTGAAGGGCCGCTTCGCGCTTAATATTCCCGGCGTCCAATTCAGCCGCCTGGCGAAGCATTTGTTCCGCCCTTGCGCGCAGCTTGTCGGCGTCGGTCATTAATATTAATTCCGTGCTTTCTTCAGGCACCGGCGGCGCGGCTGGCTCAGCTGGCGCAGGAATTGGATCAGGAACAGCGCGAACGGCCTCCGGGGCTTTCACTTCCTCTTCTTCCTGTTCCTCTTCCTTCTCAAGCATTGCCAGCGCCGCCAGGCGTTGCGCTTCACGCTCCTCTTCAGGCGTGCGATGTACGCATGAATGCTCATACGACGGAATAGGGCTTTCGTTCTCTTCAGCGTCATTAGCTACCGGCGGCAGATCCACACGCGGAAGCGGGCAGGGGGTTTTATTCAGTACCGGCTTTATTACTTCAGTTTCACCGATCGGTGGTAATAATCCCAATGAAATATTAGTGATCGCTTTCGTCCCGATTTGGTTTAAAACAAATGCGTCGTAGGCGCGCGCCGCTTCTTCAGCGGTTTTATATGTGCCAATCTGTACGTATTTATTATTGATTACAATCTGTGCTTTAAATGGTTTGGTTGGGCTTTTAGTCGGCGATACGCCTTTAAATCCTGAAACGCCTAATTTACCGCAACGCTTATCTTTTTTAATTGCCGGACGCTCAGATTTTTGTATTTTATCGCGTATCTCTAAAACTGTTTTAAGTTTTAATAGGCCAAGCGCCTGATTTGTATCGGCGTTCGGGCCGATATAGTGTAATAAAAATTCGTCGTAGTTATATGCGGCTTCGGCTTCAGTATCAAACCCGCCTTTTTTCTGGCTTGTTCTGCCATCCTCATATACCCAGCCATATTTAGAACCCATCCGGCGCACGCCTTTATATCCGCAGCCGGATAAATACGCCGATCCTTTCGCTTTATTGCTAAGCTCGTGGGCTTTTGTTCGTGCCATTGTTGTAAACCTTTTCGATTAGTAAAAACTGAGTTCTGGTAACGCGCGTTTTACGGGTCTTTGCCTGTCTTGCTTGCGCGTAAGAGAAGAAGTGGCTCACAGGCTCGCCGCTCCTCTTTTCCGTTAAGCTATATGTATAACCTTTGTTTAACAACCGTTGAACCTCTTCAGCCGCTATTGCTGAAGGGGATTTGATGTAAGGCATCCTTGATCGCTCCACAATTGCGACAGCCCCGCCGCTAACAGGGCCACCGCTGTAAACTTTGCTTAACAGTTCGTTGTGTTAAAGAGCGATATTCACGGCCACCGGAAAACTCAAAAACGGTTACATCAGTGCCGTGAATGTTTCAAATTCTCCGCTTGATTTGCGCTAAGTTCAATACTGATCAGAGTAAAACTAAGGTAAAACATTGGTTACACCTTTTGCGATAAACTCGTTATAAATGCTTATCCCGTGTTGCACTTTAGATAAAGTTTGATTTAAAAACGTTCTATTACAGCAAGATACATGTACAAAAGTGTACGAAATGTGGAGAAAGTAACCGCGCCTTTTGAACGCTATTACGCATTAGTTTTTCTAAGGGTAACTACTCTGACCAGTTACAAAAAAGAGATTAAAGCCCGCGCCCGCGTGCCTTAACGCAAACGTTTGTTCAAGAGACGTATCTCTCAATTGCCACAAATATTCCTCTTTAACGAACTCGTCGCCGGTCATATAGTCGCGCCCCTCTTTACAAGTGGGCCGCTTCTATGATTAACCGCATTTGGGGCCACTTCTCCGACCAGTTCGGGCCGTCTAACATCGTTCCAATCGCGCTGGCACGCGAAGGGGTAGAAACGACGTTACCGGCTGGCGTCCTGGGGAAAGTGCCTTCCATCTACAACACACACGGCGCGATTGTGGGCTTCCACGATTGGCAGACTTGCCGCGCCAAAATGAAAGACGTCGAACGCTGGGCGGGTGATGCTCGTTACGGCTTCGGCGTGATCCTGGGGCAACCGTTGCCAGCTGGCGGCGTTGCCGTATGTATCGACGTGGACACCGAAAACGAGGCGCACCAGGCCACCGTTGAAAAGCTGATTCGCCAGGCGTTGCCGGACGGTCTGCCGTTGCCTATGCGCGTGCGCACGAACAGCACGCGCCGGGCTTATGTGCTGGCCGTGGACACCGCTGATCAGATCACTAAGCGCGTGCTGACGTTGCGCAAAGCCGTGAAGGCTGAAGGCATTAAGGGCGAAGCCGTCGAAATTCTGGCTTACGGTCAGCAGTTCGCCGCGTGGGGTGTTCATCCTTCAGGCGCAGATCTGGAATGGCTCGACGCACCGGCCGACAGCATGACCGCTGAAGCCTGCTATCCCGATATGGGGCAGGGCGGCCAACGTCTTTCGTTCGAAGCATTTAACGCCCTGATCGACGCTATTCGCGCCAGCCTGCCGGTGATCGACGACGCGGAGAAGAGCGCGCGCCAGCGTGCAGGGAAGGGCGCGAAGGTGAAGCCCGACGACGTGGCGGCGTTCCTCGACGCTGAAGGCTGGACGCTCAGCACCGGCAGCGAAGGGCAACGCCACATTCGTTCCCCGTTCGAATCCGAATACACCAATGAACAAGCCGGAAGCGATACTTCCGTTACATACTTCTTACCAGGAACCAGAGACTATGAGCAGGGCCACTTTGTTAGCCATCACGCATCCGACGCCACTCGCACAGATGCTGATTTCCTTGATGCTATCGGGTTCGTTGCGTCACAGTTCGAAACTCTCCCCGCCACCACGAAACCAGACGGTCGTAGCCCGTCGCGGCCAGCCTTCACGCAGGTACAAGGCGGCAAGCTCCATGACCGCATAGAGGCCACGCTCCTGAACGTTCTGGCCGCCCTGGGCGCGCCGGATTGGCTGGGGCATTACGTCGCCTTTGACGAATTCACCGGCCAGCTCTCGATCGGCGGCCCTGGCGCGTGGCGACCGTTCCGTGACACCGACTACACGCGCATTCGTGCGACGCTCGAGGCGAAGGGCTTCTTGCCGGTTGGTAAAGAGCTGGCGCGCGATGCCGTTCACTCACACGCTGAAGCCGTGGCGATCGACACCGGCAAAGAGTGGGCCGCGTCGCTGGTCTGGGATGGTATCAAGCGTGTTGCGCACTTCCTCCCGGACTACTTCGGCACGGTTAACGACGAGTACACGCGGGCCGTGTCAATGTACATGTGGACGGCGCTTGCTGGCCGCCTGCTTCAGCCAGGTATTAAAGCCGATATGATGCCGGTGTTCATCGGCGCGCAGGGGTGCGGCAAGTCTACCGGCGTCGAAGCCCTGGCACCGGCGCGCGACTTCTTCGCGGAACTCTCGTTCCATGAATCCGACGCAGACCAGGCGCGCAAGCTTCGCGGTGTACTGGTAGCCGAATTCGCGGAAATGAACGGGCTACGCGGCCGCGCTATTGAAGCCGTTAAAGCGATGGTGACACGCACGCATGACAAGTGGGTGCAGAAGTACCAGGAACAGGCCACGCAGTACCCTAGGCGCTCCATCTTCTTTGGCACGTCCAACGATGAAGAGCTTCTTGATGATCCGACCGGCGCGCGCCGCTGGCTTCCGGTTGTCGTGGGCACCGTTGCCGTCGATGACATTAAGGCCGATTGCGCGCAGCTGTGGGCCGAAGCGATTGTTCTGTTTAAGAAGCATGGCGTCGCGCATAGCGCGGCTTACATGGCAGGAATCAACGCCCGTAAGGCTGAAGAACATCGCGTTACTGACCCGCTGGAAGATGTGCTTCACGATTGGCTTGATACACCTGATGACCTCGACGGCAGCGCGCCAGCTACGCGGGGCTGGGTGACAACAAGCGAAACGCTGATTGCCCTGAAGGGTAAAAACGTGCGTATCGAGGTCGATCGCGCCGGTCAAATCAGGGTAGCAAAGGCGCTAAAATCGTTCGGATGGACGCGCAAACGCAGACTTATTAACAAGCGCCTGGTTTGGGGCTTCGAAGCTCCCATTCCGGCATAGGTATAGCGCCGTTATGGGATCGGGCTGAAGCCCGCGCCAGTAGCGGCGTGTACTTATATATCTTATATATCCTATATATATATATATATATTATATAAAGAGTATATGTAACCGTAATGTAAAACACATATATAGCTCCCCAGACACTTTATACATATTTGTGTTTTTGAGGGGAAAGGATAGGTACATGGATATCGAAACCGATTTGAGACGCTGGGCGGCATGGGCGCGCGAGTCGCTTAACCTCGGTATTAAATCGCTGGTTATGTTCGACGACGGCCTGCGCGACAAGGTGGCGTTCTTCCCAATGTCAGACGACGAGGCGAGCGCCTTCGATCCGGCAGTGGCAACGCTAAAGCAAATTGATAAAGAGCTGTATAACGTAGTGAGGCTGCATTACATCTACGGTAAAAGTATGCGCGCCATCGCGATGATCACCGGCATGAAAATAACGGCGGTGCATAGCGCGCTCCACACTGCGAAAACGTTTATTCACGGCTTTACACGCGGTGTAACACATGAAAGCGCAAAACAGGCATTGCGCATCCGATAGTTATTGATGTTCGAACAGAAAGCCGTATGATCTAGCTAACTTGCCGCTATAGCGGCCGGGTTCAACTGCTTTCCGTTTAGATACGTTGTATATCTGATTAGTAGCCCGCCCCATTTTGGGAGCGGGCTTTTTTTATGCCCGCTTCTGATACTCTCGGATAATTTCTTTTATCCGGGCCAGCATGTACGACGAGATAACGTCTTTATATCGATGGCCCCCGATCGGACGGGGGAGGCGTTGCTGTGCCAGCTTCGCGCCATCGGTGTACAGGTATGTGCGGCCCTCCATTTGCACGCGCCAGGTAGTTTTACCTTTCGCTGTTCCTGCGACGGTTACGGCAGGCTTACGGCGCTCACGCTTTGGCTTCGCTGCTACGGCTTCGGCCACCGGTGCAGGCTTCGGCCCGAATTCGATATAAATCTGATCGTCGTTCATGTCTTCGAGCTGGCGCTTGCGCTCCGGTGTAGGCTTCTGGCGGTCATTGAAGAAGCCCGAAAACAGTTCATCATGGTGAGCGTCAACACACGCTTGCAGATGTGCAGGACGTGGCGGGCATTCGTTCATCACCTGGCGCACTTTCACGCGCTCAGTGTTGCCGCGCCAGTCAGTAGCGGTGATCACATCACCGACTTTCGGCATTGCTGTAACCGTCGCTTTCATGCCCTCGATAGCACCAACGTACACCACATCCCCGGCGTGGAATGGGTTGTTAACACCTACAGAGCCTTTAACGGTTACTTCAAACGGTTCAACTACAGCGGCCAGCGCATCGGCGGCTTTAGTGAAATTGAAATAGATATCACCGTTCGCCCATTCGATAACGTCGGCAGCGTGGATCACTACGCCGTGGCGGTCTGCTGCTGACTTGATAGCGTGCTGAACGCGAGTAGCAAAAATCACGTTGTCGTGCTGTTCGGCCATACGTGCAACAGCTGTTTCGAGCTGGCGAACGAAACCGCCTTTCGTATTGATGTTCACCGCGTTGATCAGGTGGATACGTTTGTTCACTTCTTCGAAGTCTACGCCGTCAACGTTAACGAATGGGGTGTTTTCTTCGCTCATTGCTTCGACCAGCCACGCTTTAGACGCCTTCAGAGTTTTACCCGCTGTCACGCGTGCGGCAGCTGTACCGGCGATCATAGAGATGTATTTGATTGTCTGGATGTTCATGTTTAAGCCCTCGGTGTTGTTGCCCGGCTCATTGCCGGTGTGAAAGCATTATACACATATATAAAGCTATCATGCAATCATGATATCAATATATCTTACTTTATTTTGATTTAGGTCAGACCATGAAAGAGCCTTTCGACCTGCAACAGCTGTTTATCAGCTATCGCCGCGAGCTGGGGTATTCATTCGTTGCTTGTCTGGTAGCGATGGCTCGCCACTGGCAACGCGGCGACCCGTTCCGGGAGATCGCAACGAACGGCGTATTCGTGGCCGTGGCCGCGTTTGGCATGAATGAGATCTTGAGCTTGTTCGGCATCAACGGCGGCCAGTGGGGCTATCTGGCTTCGGCCTGGCTCGGATACGTTGGCGTGCAAACACTGATTACCGGCATCACCGCCCGGCTACCACTTCCAGGAGGGAACAACGATGGCGTATCACCTCGGCGCAAAGAGTAAAGCGGCGCTTGTCGGCGTTCATCCGACGCTTGTCGCTATCGTAGAGCGGGCCATTGGATTGACGCCGGTAGACTTTCGGGTGACTGAAGGTCTGCGCACGTTCGAGCGGCAGCAAGAGCTATTCCGTGCCGGTAAGAGCAAGACCATGAAGAGCCGCCACCTCTTAGGCTACGCGGTTGACTTGTTCCCGCTCGGGCTTGCTGATCCGTGGAACCGCAACAACCCAGAGACAAAGGCCGCATGGCGTGCCGTGGCTGAAGCCATGTATCAGGCAGGCCGTGAGCGCGGTGTCGCTATCACCTGGGGCGGAGACTTCAACGGCGACGGGCCGGACGTCGGTACTGATGGCTGGGATTGGCCCCATTTCGAACTCCCTCGCACAGTCTACCGCTAAGCAACTCAGACGCAGGCCGTGCGGCCCTGGCTGATCGCGATCAGGCCCGCGCGTACCACTGGCCCATGATGTAAGCAAGCACTATCGCTACGGGCCAGGCAGGACGCAGGCTTATCGGTGCGCACAACATTCATTATGTTAAATGCACAGCAGCCCAGACACACGTCAAGGTCAAGGGCGAAGGTCAAAAGACTAAGGATGTCGCAAGCTCCACCTTTATGAAGGGCGAAGGTCAAAGGCGAAAAGGATCAGGGGGATACCCCCTACGGCCCTACAGCCTCGCAGGCTCGGCGACGGGCCTACCCCCAAAAACCAAAAGTCAAAAAACTCTCTCATACCGCCCGCAAAATTTGCGCAATTTTTCATTGAAATTGATATCAAGCTATCTTGATAGATCGCTATTTGCATGTAACCCCCCAGCAACCACTAACCTGATAAGCCGCACCACGGCTCAAACTAACTTTTCGTAAGCACCTCCCCTACCCCACCGGGAGATTTTTACGAAAAGTAATACCCGACTTAAATCAGGGTTATAAGTAAATCTTCTAATAGATCAGAATATGGCCGCCCTGTATGCATGTGACGGTGTAACGCGCTCACTCGTTACATTGTCACCACTCCATGCAGGGCCGCCCCTAACGAGGAACGGCGATGGCTCGCAAACCGAAAGCAATCGAGATCCCCGGCGACACCACCCCGGCACAGTATGAAAGCCTGGCGACGCCAGAAGGAAAGGCACAGCCGCAGCCAGAAGCGGCACCCCGCCCCGATGCGGAATACACCTCTAATGGCCTCCTGATCCTGGAGCGCCGCGCGGGCTGGATTCTGACCCAATACGGCTGGACGCAAGGAGTGTAACAAATGCCAGGCTTCAGCTACGGCGGCGGCGGTGGCCTGTCAAATTCCGGGTTAGGCTCCGGCAGCTCGTTATCGTCTTATCAAGGCAACTCGCGCAACAACGGCAATAGCTCCGGCAGTAGCTCCTGGGGCGCGGGCTGGACTGAATCAAGCGGCGGTTCCTTCACGATCGGTTTTAACCGTACCGAAACCGGCAGCACCAACCAAACCCCTGGCGGCAATGGCGGCGGCGGTGGCGGCGGCGGAAGTTCCGGCAGCGCGGCGAAGCCGAACCCCATCGATTCCCGCGCCGGGCAATACTACAGCGACCCCGCAAAGCAGCAGTGGCTGACGACGTATTACAACGCGGCGAAGGCCAACGGCAGCACTAAGAACATCCCTGGGATGTACAAAGGCGCTGTGCAGGCGATGCTTAACAACGACACGCAGGCGCAGCAACAAGGCCAGCAACAGCAGGCCGCGCAACAGCAGCAAGAGCAGCAGCGCCAGCAACAGGCCGCGCAACAGCAGCAAGAGCAGCAGCGCCAGCAACAGGCCGCGCAACAGCAGCAAGAGCAGCAGCGCCAACAGCAGGCCGCAGCAGCCGCAGAACAGCAGCGCCAGGCGGAAGCGGCCCGGCAAGCTGAAGCGGAACGCCAGCGCCAGGCGGAAGCAGCCCGGCAGGAAGCGGCGCGGATCGAAGCCGAACGCGTCGAAAAGCAGTATCAAACGAATCTTGCAGCCGTGCGCGAACGCGCGGTTGATATCGGCCGTAATTCGATTTACGGCACCGGCAACTTGGAAAGTCAGCGCCAGTACAACGAAGCGTTATCCGGGCTTCGCCCTGAAGACCAGCGCGCATTAGCCAGCACCATGAGCGACGCGCGCGAAGCAGCTCGCGCAGAGAACCAGAAAGCGCAGGTAGCAGAACGCGATAAGGCACTTGCAGAAGTAAACGGCAAAGTCGCGAACACATCCCGCGTGGCTGGCGTACTCGGCCAGATTGGCGAATTCCTGGGATACGGCACCGGCGGCGGCAATAGTAACGGCTTCGGCAGCGGCGGCCAGGGAACGCTAAGCGGCACGCTTATGAATGGCGCGAAGTGGGGAATGCGCGGGCTTGAAGCCCTCGGCCCCGCAGGCGGCATCCTCGGCGCGCTCGGCGGCATGATCGCGAACAACGTCGAAGCGGGCGAAATGGCTGAGAACCTTCGCGGCTACAACCCGAACGGTCTCGGCGGCGTGGTATCCGCTGGCGACCTGGCGCAGCAAGCGACTAACTTCAGCTCCCCGCTGTGGAACCGCAATGGCGGGCGCGGTCAGGACCGCGAAGCGAAAACCACCACCGGCACCACCACGAACACCGCAGGCCCGCAGCAGGCGAAGCCCGTCGATAAGCAAGTTATGGGCGCGCTTAACAGCCTGATCCCCACGTCGGCACGTACAGCAATGGAAGCGGGCCAGATCGCCAGCAACCAATACTTGCGCGCGCTTCACGGCCGCTATGCGAAATACATGTTAGCCACCGGCGCGGAAGGAAGCGGCACCTCGTTACTCCAACGCACGGCAGGCGGCCAGGGCGCGCTAGGCGGCACGTCCGGGCGTCTCCTCTACTCTTCAGGCGGTAACAGCTGATGGATGAATTAGCAGGAAAGATTATTCAGCTCTTCGGACAGATGAAGTCCGAACGCCTGGAGTTAGAACCCCACTGGCGGCAGTGCTACAAGTTCACGTTCCCCCATCGGGGAACGGGCTTTGCCGGTCTGACTACCCCGAACCAGGCACGCAGCGAACAAGCGGATCTCCTCGACAGCACCGGCAGCGAAGCGGCGAACGTACTCGCCGCGTCGATTGTCAGCGGCATGACACCGGCTAATAGCCAGTGGCTTGAGCTGAAGAGCGACACCGAAACGGACAGCGTTGAACGCTGGCTTGCGCAGGTAGCCAAACTGATCTGGCGCAATATCCATGCGAGCAACTTCGACGCGGAGAACTTCGAGGCGTCTGTAGATGGCGTGGTCGGCGGGATGTTCGCGCTTTACATCGATATCGATCGCAAGAAGGGCGGCTTCCAGTTCCAGCAGTGGCCGCTATCTCAATGCTACTTCGGCAGCACGAACGGCCAGTTAGTCGATACCGTTTACCGGTGCTACAAGCTGACGGCCGCGCAGGCGGTTGAACGCTTCGGCGACAAGGCAGGCGAGACGATCCTGAAGGCGGCGAAGGATAAGCCGAACGCGAAGTTCGAGTTCCTCCACGTTATCCAGCCCCGCACGAAGTACACCCCCGGCGGCAAGCTGGCGCGGAATATGCCTTTCCAATCGCTGAACATCGGGATCGACTCGAAGGCCGTCGTACAGGAAAGCGGGTACAACGAATTCCCCGTTGTCGCTCCGCGATGGTCACGCATTCCCGGCAGCCAGTACGGGATCGGCGCGGTATCGCTGGCGCTCCCGGATATCAAAGAACTAAACACCCTGAAGAAGTGGCAGAAGCAGGCCGCAGAGCTGGCCGTGGCCGGGATGTGGATCGCCGAAGATGACGGCATTCTTAACCCGCAAACGGTGACGGTAGGCCCGCGCAAAATCATTGTTGCGAACAGCGTCGATAGCATGAAGCCGCTGATGACCGGCAGTGATTTTAACGTGTCGTTCACCACGGAACAGAATTTACAGGGCCAGATTCGCAAGATCATGATGGCCGATACGCTCGGCCAGGCGAACCAGGGTACGCCGATGACCGCCACGGAAGTTCAAGCCCGCTTGAACCTCTTACGCCAACAGCTCGGGCCGGTCTTTGGACGGTATCAGGCGGAATATTTAACTCCGTTAGTTGAGCGTTGTTTCTCTCTGATGCTCCGCGATGGCGCATTGCCACCGCCGCCGCCAGAAATGGAAGGCGTGAACTTCCATGTTCACTTTGATAACCCGCTTGCGCGGGCGCAGAAGTTAACGGAAGTGAGCGCGATCGAACAGTTCGAAGCTGGCCTTGTAAACCTCGCGCAGACAATGCCGGAAGCCCTGGACGTCTACAACCTGGAAGCCGCACAACGTCAAAAAGCCTTCGCCCTCGGCGTGCCGGTTACTTGCGTGCGCAGCGAACAGGAAGTTGCAGGCATTCGCCAGCAGCGCCAGGAACAAGCGGCGCAGCAGCAGCAGGCGGAAACCGGGCAGCAGATGGCGCTTCAGAACAACCAGGCCGCGAATGATCAGGCGCTTCAGCAGGGGGCAGCATGAGCAAACGCAGCAGGCTAACCCCTCGCGACTTTAAGCACATCTTCGAAGAAGCCCCCGGCGGGCTTCAGATACTCGATCACCTGATCGTGCGCTTCGGCGGGGCCGCCTACGTGAAGGGCGGCCACGAAGCCGATCGCGAAACATGCTACCGCGCAGGACAGCGCGCGGTTGTCGATTACATCCTTGCAATGATTAACCGGGCCAACGGCCTAACCAGTGAGACAGAACCAGATGAGTGAGCAGATTTTAGATGTGCCAGCCAGTGAACCGGCAGCAGAAGAAACCACTACGGCCAACGTCCTGCAGGACGCCGGAAACAGCATTTTAGACTCCCAGCCGGAACCGTCGCAGATCGATATGTTCCCGGAAGAGTTCCGCGTAATGACCGGCGACCAGCTGGACGTAAACGCCACCGCCGCGAAGCTGGCCGAAGCCTACAAGGCCCGCGCCGCTTTCGGCACGATCCCGGCCAACGATGAAGAGTATCAGCCGGTTGAAATCGCAGGCGGCGCGAAGTGGGAAGAAGTCAAAGAGCTGGACGCGGTGAAGGCGTTCGCAGCTGAAGCGAAGAAGCTCGGCATGACGAACGAACAATTCGCCTATGCGCTGAAGACCGTCGCCGCCGCAGAAGTGGACGGCCGCAACTACGCGATGAACCACAACAAAGAAGCCAGCGAACAGCAGCTTCGCGAAGAGTGGAAAGACCCGAACAGCTACGACCTGAACATTAAGGCGGCCAGCGCGGCCGTTAAAGCGTTCATTCCGGCAGCTGAACAGGCGGCCTTTACCACCCGCTACGGTAACGACGCGCAGGTAATTAAGCTCCTAGCGAAGATCGGCGCGGAAGTCTCTGAAGATTCCCCGCTCGGCCTTACGTCGGCGACGGCATCAGCTGAAGACGTTAAATCGCTGATGACCTCCGAAGCATACCTTGATTCGAAACACCCCGAACACGCCGCCACGATGGCGAAAGTTCAACGCTTCTATGCGAAGCAATATGGAAATAGCGAAACGCTGTAATAACGCGGCGTTCGTCACTAACAACCCGGCCACCTGGCCGGGTTTTTTTATGCCTAAAAACTGGAGTATTACCCAATGGGTACATTAGCAAATACCGGCACTCAGATTACCGCCGCGTTTAAACAGCAGTTCCACGACACCTTTGAAATCGCGTGCCAGCAGAAGCAATCCGTACTGGAAAGCCTGGTGACTTCACGCGGCCAGATCCAGGGCGCGTCCTTCACTATCAACGATATGGGCAGCGTCGAAATGAGTCAGCGTAAATTCGCCGACCGTTTCAGCGCGACTAACTTCGAAGTACCTGAAGCCGGTACTCGCCTGGCGATCATGGAAGATTACGATTTATTCGTACCGATCGAACCGCGCGACCTGCCGAAGCTCTCCGCTTCCCCGGATTCCGCATACATGCAGCTGATGGTTGCAGCCGCGAACCGTGCGAAAGACAAGCTGATCTATCGCCAGCTCTTCGCTGATATCCAGCGCCGTAATGAAACCGAAATCCAGCCAGACGGTAAAGGCTCCTCTATCGCTTCCGGCGTGGGCGGATACACCATGCAGAGCTTCGGCAAAGACAGCGCCGGTGGCGTGCTCGGCCAGACTATCTTAGCTAGCGGCCAGATCATCCCGGGCACCGCTAATGCGGCGGGCGCGCTGGGTATCCTGGACAAAGCGACGCTGATCAAACTGCGCGCGCTGTTTATGCGTAACTTTGCAGATGATGAAGAAATTTATGTCACCTACAACGACGCGATGCTGCAAACCATCCTGGCGGATACCACCCTGACCAGTGCCGATTACATGGCCGTGCAGATGCTTCAGTCTGGCAACGTGGCCGGTAAATGGCTGGGCCTGAATTGGGTTAACTATCAGGGCCTGGGTTACGTCGATAACAAAGGCGCAGACTCCGCAACCCTGCCTTCTGATGGCGGCTTTAAAGCGGCTGTATTCACCAAATCCGCACTTCACTTCGGCACCGGTGAAAACTACCAGACCGACGTACAGACCCGTGCAGACCTGCGCAATATCAAGCAGCTCTCCGCGAACATGAGCTTCGGCGCTGGCCGTGCGAATGAGAAGAAAGTCGCCGCGCTTTGCTTCCGTGGTCAGTAATTGATAGCCGCCCTTCGGGGCGGCTTTTTTCATCCTCCCGGACTACTCCCCAATGAATGTAACCATCTCAGACGTATTGATTTGCTCGACGGCTTTACTCGAATTGGGAAGTCGCCCGATCAACAGCTTCGACGAGGACACCGAAGGCGCGCGCCTGTGCGCGAACCTTTACCAGGGCGTGCGTGATGATATGTTGCGCCAGCACCCGTGGAACTTCGCGAAAGCTCGCGTAAAGCTCTCCCCCTTAACCACGCCGCCAGACTTCGGCTATACGCACGCTTTCCAGCTTCCCGCCGATTACCTTCGCTTAATTGAAGTAAACGGCTTGCGCCAGCTCGACGGCGTAGGATTCCCGCCGGGCTATGCGCTCGAATCCGGGAAAATCCTGTGCAACGTCTCAAGCCTCAATCTTCGCTACGTGTACCGCAACGACCAGCCGAACGAATGGGATAGCGCCTTTGTGCGCGCGATGATCCTCGCGATGAAGAAAACGCTCGCCTATGCGATCACCCGCGACGCCGCAGCCG
The DNA here is from genome assembly GCF_916618945.1 of Leclercia sp. Marseille-Q4284. Classification (NCBI taxonomy): domain Bacteria; kingdom Pseudomonadati; phylum Pseudomonadota; class Gammaproteobacteria; order Enterobacterales; family Enterobacteriaceae; genus Leclercia; species Leclercia sp. Marseille-Q4284. Next base: position 19,090 of record NZ_CAKAKG010000004.1, on the reverse strand, counting down.
TGGCGAACGCCGCGCAGGAATGGGCGATCGCTCTACGCCTGGCGAAGCAAGTCAACGGCATGGAAATCCCCGCGCAGCAGCTGGAAGGGAACGCGTTTATCGAGGCTCGTTATTAATGCGCACACACATTATTCAAACGAACTTTACCGCCGGGGAAGTCTCCCCGCGCTTGCTCGGCCGCGTGGATATCCAACGCTACGGGAACGCCTGCAAGACAGCGGAAAACGTTAACGTAGTGATTCAGGGCGGCTTGCGCCGCCGTGATGGCCTGCAATTCGTCTACCCGGCGAAGGACGTCGGCAACGGCGCAGACGGCAACCCGAAACCGATCAGGCTCATTCCGTGGGTATTCTCCCGGGAAGAGTCATATGTTTTGGAGCTGGGCGACGGCTATATTCGTTTCTATCAAAACGGCCGCATTCTTCTAAGCGACCCGAACAACCCGAACAGCGCCCCGTATGAAGTACCCGGCAACGATATCAAAACACTAACCGCCGATTTGCTTCAGGATCTGAGCTACGCACAGGGCGCGGATACGATGTACTTCGCGCACATCAAACACGCACCGATGCGGCTTGTGCGCCACGGCCAATTAAATTGGACGTTCGAAACAATCAACTGGAGCGACGCGGCAAATACGATGCCCTTCGGCGAAGACCCCGCGCGGCTCTCCCCGGATTGCTGGCTTGCACCTTCAGCGCAGGCGAACGGTAAATTGTTGGTCGGCTCGATCATCGATCTGAAGCTTCAGCAATCGGATATTGCCACGACCGCGCCCACGAACGGCGCAGCCTTCACGGCGGCTGACGTCGGAAAGTATATCCGGGTAAATGGCGGCGTCGTGAAGATCAAGACTGTAGCTGATGCGGCCAACGCTACCGGGGAAATTACTTCCCTGATGTACGGTGACGCGGGCAGCTCGAATCTTGTCGCCAGCCCGAACAGCTGGACGCTTGAGGAAGGCGTATGGTCGGACGCGAAAGGCTGGCCAGGATGCGTTGCTTTCCATCAACAGCGTCTTATCTTTGCCGGTTCGAAGCTCTATCCCCAAACGATTTGGGGATCGGCGATCCGGCAATACCTGAATTTCGAATTGGGTTACGTCGATGATGCGGCGTATTCGTTTACGCTGGACAGCGACCAGGTGAACCCGATTACTCACCTGTTTTCGCTTAACAGCCTTGTCGCCCTTACCCACTCCAGCGAATTCATTATTTCCGGCACGAACAACACGATCAGCCCGACCAGCATTAGCGTGCGCGTGCCGTCGAACTACGGCGCGTCATACGTGCGCCCGATGCGCGTCGGTACAGAACTGGTCTACATCCAGCGCGCGGGCCGGAAGATTCTCTCTATGAGCTATGACCCGGACAGCCAAACCGCGTATAGCGTTTCGGATTTGTCGGTACTGGCCGAACACATGACAGAAGATCTTGTTATTGATTCAGCCTACCAGCAGGAACCCGAATCATTCGTTCGCCTTGTTACTGGCGGGGGCGAGTTAATCACCCTGACATATAACAAAGAGAACGAAGTAACAGGCTGGACGCGCAGCCGCACCGGCGTATTTACCTGGCAGACAACGCGCCCCGATCCGAACGACAAAACGAAGACGGTTCCGGTAGATAACGAGCGACACGACCACTTCATGAATGTGGCAAGTATCCCCACGCTCTCCGGCGTCGATGACTGTTACGCAGCTGTGCGGCGCAACGTCGGCGGGAAGATGAAGCTTTATATCGAACGCTTCCGCGAAGGCTTGAACGTCGATAGCGCCCTTATCGGCGCGCCAGACCCGGCGAACGCGACAGCAGTCGCTAACGGCCTGAAGGAATGGACGGCGCTCGATCACCTCGAAGGTGAAACGGTTCACATCGTAGCCGACGGCGTACCGATGCCGCCGCAGAAAGTCACCGGCGGCAAGATCACGCTTTCCCGCCCGGCGTTCCTGGTCAATATCGGTCTGCCTTTCTTCTCGAAGATTGTCACCCTGAAGCCAGAGTTTCAGACGCCAGCAGGCACGCCGCAGGGCGCGCATAACTCCACCTCAAAAGTGCGTATTCGTTTGCTCGATACCGTGGGGATGACGATCAACGGCGACGCCGTACCGTTCCGTAACTTCGGTAAGTACATCCTGAACCAACCAGCCCCGCTCTTCACCGGGGATATGGAGTGGCAGCTAATCGGCTGGGATAACCAGGAAATCACGATCGAACAACGCCAGCCGCTACCGTTCCACATGTTAGCGGTCATCCGCACAATCAACGTTAACTAAGGGTATCTATGGGCTGGGGATCGATTGTATCCGGGGCGCTCTCGATCGGGGGCGCGCTACTCCAACACAAAAGCCAGAAAGACCAGGCGAAGGCAGTCGCAAAAGCGGGCAAGCAGGAAGCGGAAGGCACCTATGAAGCGTCGTTAGCGCAGAAACAGGAGCTTTATCAGCAGGCCAGCGACCTCGAAGAAATGGCGCAACGCCAGAAAGTCGCCGCCTCTCTTCGCAGCTATCAGATTGAACGCGCGGGCCGCGAATCGGCCAGCACGGCAATTCAACAGTACGCCGGTTCCGGCGTGGTAGCGGGCGAAGGCTCCGCCGGTATCGTACCGGCGCACATTGTCGGCACCGCAGCGGAAGACGTCTTTACCAATATCATGAACGCGAACGACCAGATCGCGCAGATTCAGGCGCAGGCAGCGGCCAACCGTCGGCAAGGCAACATGAAGGAGCAGGCGGGATTGCTGGCGAAGAAATCCGGTACGGCGTCAGCCGCAGCGGCCGCTAACTCGATGAACGCTGCGAACTGGGGAAGTACGCTGTTAAGCGTCGGTAATCAAGTTTCTGGATGGTTCAAATGAAAATCGACACCGGCAATTTTGGCAACGCACAACGCGAAGTAGTCAGCACGCAGATCAACCGGGGCGACGTCTCAGAGCTGGCCGAAGCAAAGGTTAATGCGGCCCGGAATAGCGAACGCCTTCAGGGCATGGCTAACCAGGCGTGGGATCGGCTCGGCGGCCAGATGCAGCAGGTAGGCGCGCAAATGCAGGCGGAACAGCGCCAGCTGGCGCAGCAGAAATCCGCGCTCGTCATTCAGCAGAAACAGCTTTACGCGCAGGGCGTTTTGCAGGAAGCACAAGATCGCGTTGATAGCGGCCAGCTGAAATCCGCAGATCTGCAAAAGTATGTCAGCGAGTCGATGGGCAAATTCGCTTACGAGGATATCGACGGCTTAGACGAAGGCGGCCGAATGCAGCTCTCTAAAGGGCTTCAGGGCGTCGATATGTCGGTAAGCCAGAACACGACGCACCTATACCGCGCCGCGCATAAAGTCGAAACCCGCGCGACTACTGACGAAATGATCGCGAACAATGAGCGCCTGGCGCTGAACTCCGGGCAAGACCTGGACAAAGCCGCCTCGCTTTATGATTCTCCTCTCTTCCAGACGCAGGCCCGCGAGGCTTACGGCGCGGAATACGGGAAGGTGATCAGCCAGGCGAAGAGCGGGCTTTATGCCGCCGGTGCTAAGAAGATGGTACTCGATGCCCGCGATAGTTACAGCGGGCTTCAGGCGCTTGAAAAAGAGTTTCAGGAAGGTGGCAAGTTCCACGGCAAGTTAGACGCGGATCAGGCGCTTGCGATCACCGGCCAGATTGATAGCCGCAAATCGACGCTCGAAGCGCAGGCAGCCGCAGCAGAAGCACGCGCAGCCGCGCAGCAACAGGCGGCGATAGCGAAGCAGCAGGCCGCCGAAAATCACGGAATGGCCTTCGACGCCTCGGCGCGTGAGTTTATCAATAACGGCGGTGTACCAGATAACGCCTTTATCGAACGTTACGCGCGCGAGACAGCAGGCACCAGTTATGCCCGCAATGCTACCACGCTGATGCAACAAGCAAAGGCGGTGCAGGAATTCCGAAAGCTCCCCCTGACGCAGCAAGAGCAGCAGCTATCCGCAGCCGCGCCAAAGATGCGCGGAAACCCGCAGGATATGGCGGTATTTAAAGCCCTGCAAAACAGCCACGAAGCGCAGAAGAAAGAGCTTGTTACTGATCCTATCGCCGCCGTGACCTCGGCCGCCGGGGTGGAGATCCCCGCGCTACCGATGCAGGATATCGAGAACGCGAAAGACCCGGCAGCGGTGAAGCAAGCGAACCAGAACTTCGCCGAAGTGATTTATCAGCGCGCGAAAATTACAGATCAGGCCCGCGCGCAGACCAGCGAAGCGCCGAAGGTGCTGTTAACCGCGCAGGAACGCACCGACTTTAAAGCCTACGCCGACAAGCTTCCACCGGGGGCGCAGATGGAATTTTACAAGAAGATGGCCAACGCGGGCGGCCGCCACGGTATTGATCTTGTGAAAGAAATTAGCGGTTCCGATGTAATTACCGCCGCCGCGTATCATTCGGCTGTGAACCCGCACGACCGCACCGGCGCGATTATCGCGCAGGGCCAGCAACTGCTAACCGCAGAGAAAACGACGGTTAAAGCCCCGGATAATAAAAAGATTCAGGCTGAAATCGATAGCCAGCTTTCCGGCGCTCTTCCACCGATGCAGCGCGCTACGGTATCGAACGCCGTCAATGCGCACTACGTCGCAAGCCGTATGCAGCGCGGGCTTCCGCCGAACGAACTCGATAGCGACGATTATCAGGAGTCCATTAAGGCTGTGGTCGGCGACGTCATTCAGTACGGTGATTCTAAAGTCGTGGTTCCAGCTGGCACCGACGCTAACAAGTTCCGCGAAACACTCTACAACAACGTGATGCAGCAGCCAGACGGCGCTAATCAGATGGCGCTGATCGAAAGCGGCCAGGCGCGTTTGCAGGCCGTCGGCGCTAAAACGTACATGTTAACCACGCCTTCAGGCGCTACATACTTCGACCCGAAAACCGGCCAACCGGTACGCATTCAGGTGAATTAATGCCAACGATTAACCCGCTTTTGTACTCCGACACGTCGGAAGATGAAGTTCTATCTATGCCAGGCGCGCAGGCTGTAGCGCCTCCGAAAGTCGGGGCTATGGCGGGCTTCGGCGCAGCTGTAGCGACAACGGCCAGTAACACGGCCGCCGCTGTATGGGCCACCGGCAAGGAAGCCGTAGAGCGTGCGACCACCGGGCAGGCGTATGACAAGCTGACCGAACGCGCGCCTGATCTGAACATGCCGAAGATGGAGAAGATCGACCCGTTAACCACCGGCACGGCGGCGCAGATTCTGGCCCCGCTGGCCGTAGATATCCCGTTAACGGTGCTATCGCTCGGCGCAGGCGCGGCCGCAGCTGGCGCGCGCGAACGCCTGATCACTTACGGCGACCTTCGCGAACAGGGCGTTGACGGGGCAACAGCGCGCACGCTTGCCAACGAGAAAGGCGCGGAGATCGCCGGAACATTCGCAATCACCCGCGTTCCCTTCGCGAAGGCGCTCGGCTCTATTTCCTCCCCTGTTTTGCGTATCGGCGCGAAGGCGGCCACCGGCGCGGCCACTATGACCGGTATCGACTATCTCGGCGGCGAGACACGCGGCGCGATCCTGGAAGCGCACGGCTACACGAAGCAGGCCGAACAAATGCGTCATTGGGATGCGATGCGCTTCGCCTCTGATGTGATCGGCGGCTCTCTCCTGGGCGTGACTACGCGCGCGCATGTTGACGAACCGGCGCAGCTCTCGGCGCGATGGTGGCAGCAGGCCGACAGCCTTCAGCACGAAACCGCGCCAGGCATTCCGACAACGCCGGAAGCCGCAGGCGCGACAGCTGACGCCACGGCAAAAGCGGTTAACGATATCACCGCCGGTAATCCGGTGGACGTCGCTGATATCCCTGAACTCTTCGATGCGCATTTTCTGGCGAAGACTGAAGCCGATATTAAGGAGACGAAGGGTTATATCGCTGAGCATGAAAAGGTTATCGCTAATTACGATAAGCAGATCAGCCAGGCGCAGAAGTCTATCGAGAAGGCCCGCGCCAAAGGTCACGACGATGTGGCGGAATATTGGGAACAAGAGCTTCCAAGATTGCAAGCTATCAAGCAATCAAGCGAGCGTATCGCCGATCAGCACCGTGAAGATTTGGCCCGCCTTGAGAACCCGGAAGCGAAAACACCGGCGCAGCAGCTGGCCGAACCGCATTTAACGGCCCATGCCGAAGATATGGCGGCGATCACTGCGAAGGCTGAAGAGTTTAAAACGCCACCGGCAGACACGACACCGGCAGCGATGGCCGATAAAGGCGAAGCGCCAAAACGCGACGTAGCGGCCGAAGCGAAGGAAATGTTAACCAACTACCGCAACCCGGTGCAGGAAGCGGCCACCGGCGAAGCGAAAGCGGCACCGGCTCCGAAGCTCTCCCCGGAACAGCAAGAGCTGGTAAACATGCACGCGGAATTAAGGCAGCTGGCCGACGCCACCGGCGACACGGATTTGCACGCTGAATTAGATGAAGCGATGGCCGCACATCAGGCCGCACACGCAGAATCGGCTAAGTATAACGTAGCGGCGCTATGCGCTATCGGGTAAGCGATGAAACCAGATTGTATTAAGAAAGTCGAAGACCATCTTGCGCAGGTACGCGGCGCGCCGGTGAAGCTGACGCAAGCGGAGATTGACGCGATCGATCGCCGCATGAATCAAGCCGCGCGCGACGTCTACACGCGTGACCCGAACGCCTTCAGGGGCATGACATCGGAAGAGCGCACGCTTGCCGCCGGTATCGAGGCGGCCAGCGCCGGTGAACGTGCGGCCGATGCCGCAGCGATCGGTAAGATGTGGCAGACGAAGAAGCGTATCGAGGCCCGCGACGAAATGGTTACGATGGCCGCGACGTCAACGAAAGAAGGCGGCACGCTCTCAGCGAAAGCTAAGCACCCTCACATCAACGCAATCATGCGGATGATGGAACAGACCGCCCGACAGAAAGGCGGCGCTGTGGCGGGCGTACACGCGCGATTATCAGACCTTTGGGGGGCAACGGCTAACAAATTCCGCGCCTTGCCGATGCTCGATGACCCGGCAGCCGATGGCGTGCTTCTTCGCGTCTTTCGTGAAATGCGCGGGGAAAATTCGAACGATGCCACCGCTAAGCAGCTGGCGACCGGCGTCGCCGAAATCATGGCGGATCTGCGCAAGCGGCTGAACCAATACGGGGCCAATATCGACCAGCTCGATAATTATGTTCCGCAGGATCACAACGCGCGCCTGATCACGCAAGCCGGTAAAGAAGCCTGGACGAATGACACCTTTGGTCATATCGATACAGCGACCTTTATCGATGCCGATGGTAATCAGCTCGGTGACGCAGAGATTAAAAGCATTCTCGGTGATATGTGGGAAACCATCACCACCGACGGCCGCGCCAAAAAGGAATATAACGAAGCCGCCGCACAACTCGAAGGGCCGTTAGGCAAACGCTCGGTAATGCAGCGCGCGGCCAGCTTCAGCCGTCAGATTCACTTTAAAGACGCCGCAGCGCACGAAGCCTATCACGCGAAATACAGCGAGCTTAAACCGGCGGGCCTTCTCCTTCAGCACCTTCAGCGCACAGCTGAAGATCTGGCCGTCGTGGAACGCTTCGGCCCGGACGCAAAGCAGAATATCGCGAAACTGATCGACGTCGCGCACGCGCTCGATGATACCCACGCGGATACAATCGGCGCGGATAAGACACGCGGGAAACGCACAATCGCCGGTGTTAACCCGGAACAGCTGACCGAAGCCCTGTTAGGCCACGAAGATGATTTTCGGTCTGCCGTCGTGGATGCGGCGCGTTGGTTCACCTCGATGCATACCGCAACGAAGTTAACCCGCACGGCCGTGCGCGCAGTACCGCAGGACTTAAACACAATCATTAACTACTCGATGGAACTCGGCCATGCTTCCCGCATTCCGCAGATGCTGAAGGCCAGCACCGACGGGGCAACGCGCGAAACACTTCGCAAGATGGGGATCGGCGCGGGGATCATCGAACAATCGCTTATGGCTACCGGCCGCCGCGTTCAGGGCATTGGCTGGGCCGCGACGCGCGGCATGGATCGCTTCGCGAATGCCACTATGCATTTAACGGGCCTTCAGCAATGGACGAACAGCGCGGCCCGCTCCGGGCAACTTATCCACGGCTGGCACCTGGCAGAGAACGCCGGTAAAGAATGGGGCAAGCTGAAGCAAGGCACACAACAGCTTCTATCTGAAGTCGGCATTACGGCGGATAAATGGGATTTAGTGCGCCAGGTTCCAACGACGAAAGTCGCAGGCTCGGCGCTCCCGGACGTGTCGCAGATCGCCAGCGCCCTTCCCCACTTGAGCGCCGCAGAGCATAACGATATGACGCGGCTAGTGAACGCGTTTATCTGGGAAGGCGGCAACAAGATTACCAACGAAAAAGACCTCTTAGCGCGTACAGCGGGCGCTTTCGGCGCGAAGCCGGGAACTTCGGCGCAAGCGGTCATTAACTCTTTGATGTTGTTCCGTGGCGTCGTGTCAGTGATCACCGCCAACATGGTACGCCGCTGGAAGCGACAGGCCACGTTAGGCGGCAAGCTGGCCGTAACCGGTTCGTATATGGGCGGCGCGACAATGGCCGGGTATGTGGGGAATAGCCTTATCAACCTCACGGACGGTAAGAATATCCCCGACCCTACCGACGCGCGCAGCTGGTTAGCGGCCTTTAGCACCGGCGGCGGCGCAGGCTTCGCGGGCGATATGATCACCGGCGGGCTGGGCCAGATCACGCAATCCGGCGGCACCTCGAACGCGTGGCGGCTCCTCGGCCCTACCGGCTCGGAGATCGGCGACGTGTTTGATATCGGCAGCGCGACTTATAAGGCGCTGACTTCCGGCGAGCAGAGCGCAGCGCAGAAGGCGAAATATAAAGCCCTCCGTTTTGGCCGCAACCATATTCCGATGATGAATCTTTGGTACACGAAAGCAGCCGTTGATCATTTGTTTATGAATGACGCGAATGAATTCGTAATGCCGGGGTATCAGAAGAAGATGGAAAACTTAGCCGGTAAATACGGAAGCCAATATTACTGGACGCCAGGCGGCCAGCTCAACGCGCCGGGCTTCGGCGAATACAAAGATTAACCCGCTCCGGCGGGTTTTTTATGGGAGTAATTCATGCCGGTACACAAGGTAAAAGGCGGATATCGCTGGGGCGGTCACGGGAAGGTATATCCAACTCGCGCACAGGCAGAAAAGCAGGCGGCCGCAGCATATGCAAACGGCTATAAAGGCGACGGCAAGAAGTGGGGTAAATAAATATGTCTGACTCAACAACCGAAATTATCCGTAAGCTCACGCAGCTGGAAACTAAACTTCTTAAAGAGTTTATCAAAGAGTGTGACCCTGATAATTGGGTAGGCCGCCGCCAGACGTTGCACGAAATCGGCGAGAAGCAAAAGAACCTTCGCTTACTCGATAAGAACAACGCAAAAGGCACCTATTCAGTATTAAAAGCCGTGCAGGAACGCCGCAAAGATTTAACCACCACGCCGAAAGGCAAGGCGCAGCCGGTAAGCGAAAACGAGCTGATCACGCAGCTGAACGAACAAGCCGCCGAACATTTTAAACACCTCCAGAGCTTAAACTAATATGGCGCAACCGAAGGCAACCTTCCCCGCCTTCTTTATGCTGTGGGCTAAGCGCATGAAATGGAAAGTGCCGGATATTCACTGGCAGGCTGTTTTATGGCTTGAGGCGTGCGGGGAATTAAATCTTTTTCGGTGTTTTCGCGGCTTTGGTAAATCGACAATAATCGATTTGTTTTGCGCCTGGCGTCTTTATAAAGAAGCCGACGAAATGATTCTATTGCAGTCAGAAGCCGACGGCACCGCGTATAAATCATCGCGCGATGTTCAATCTATTCTACGCAACCACCCTTTAACCGCCGGTATGATGCCGGACGGAAAAGGCACCGTTGAACAATGGTGGACGTCCATCGCGACTGATCCGCGAAATGCCTCGATGTACTGTAAAGGCATTATGTCGAACGTCACCGGCTCCCGCGCGCGATTGGCGGTAGTCGATGACGTCGAAGTTCCGCGAAATATCCAGACGCCGGAAGCCCGCGAAAAGCTTCGCTACCGGCTCGAAGAGATCACGCATATTTTAGTACCCGGCGGCCAAACGATTTATATCGGCACGCCGCACACATTCGAAACCATTTACGAAGAGATCGAAAAGCGCGGCGCTAACTGCCTGACGATTCGCCTGTTCAAAGATGAATTCCGAATTGAAGCGAAAGACGCCGACAAGCTCGAATACGATGTTCCATTTGTGCCTGAATTCGTTTTCAGCGGTATCTATAACGCCGGTAAATTGTTGGTTGAGGGCGTCGATTATGAGCTGACTCGCACCGGCATTAAGTTTGCAGCGCCGCCGGGGATGCTTATCGACTGCTACGCAGGCAGCGCATGGCCGGAACGTTTCGACCGTGCAGAGCTGGCAAAGCGCCGCGCGTCCACGCGTACAATAAACGCCTGGGATTCGCAGTATATGCTTCACAGCAAGCCGGTAACTGATCTGAGATTAGATCCCGACCGCTTGCGCGAATATAACGTTGAACCTGAAATTCGCGTTGCAAATAAAACCGTCGAAATGCTTTTAGGAAATGTGCGTATTTCCGGCATGGTCGGCTATTGGGATGTGGCGACCGGTAAAGTTAAGGGCGACGCCTCCGCTTTCTCTCTCGTATTAACCGACGAGAAAGGCCATTTATATTGGCACCTGTGCGAAGGCTTAACCGGCGATCTGGCGACCTTCGCCGATGACACCAAAATTAACGGCGGCCAGGTAACGCAGATTAAGGAATTAGTCGAACGCTACCAGATCCCGAAAATTGTCGTAGAAGTTAACGGCCCCGGCTCTTTTGCGGCGAAGTTATTACGCACGGCATTAAAGGGCATGGGATGCGGCGTAACTGAAGAATACAGCGTTACGAATAAACAGAAGCGTATTCTCGACGCTTTCGACGCGCCGCTATCTTCTTCTTTCCTTTGGGCGCATTCGCGCGTATTAGACGGCCCCGCTTACACACAGATGCGGGAATTTAACCCTGAAATTACGAATGCACCGGATGACTATATTGATTCCGGCGCGGGCGCAATTCTCCAACAGCCGGTAAGAATCGGTCAACGTGTCGCGCTGGCGAAAGCTTATAAGCGTGAAAATTGGCGCGTATCTGATGGCGTCCACGAAGTTAAATTAGCATGTGAGGAAATGTAATGGCGGCATTAGATCCAACTAAAGAAGATTGGGCCTGGTTTGAAATTTGGCAGGATACCGGCGCGGGGGTATTAGTTTTTCGCCGCTCGCAAGACCCACATCACCGTTCAAATGTTTTTAACGCAATGGCCTATTTAGACGCCAACGTATTAGAGGCGGCAGTCGCGGCCAGCGAAACAGCAAAAGATAACAAAGTAGCCCGCGCCGCATTGCCAGGCGCGGAAGCGGTCGCAGTAAGCAAAAATACAGAATTAGCGAAGCTATTGAATAAACATACTTATTACCTGCGTTACACCCTGTAATAAAAATACCTGCTAATAAGCCGCCTCCGGGCGGCTTTTTTATTTGAGGAAATAAAATGGCGGTTCATGACCAGCTTCCTATTAAAGAATATGACGCAGACGGCACGACGAAAGTATTTCCTTTCGACTTCCGCACCGTTAGCACGGCAGATTTAACTGTAAACTTTGACGGCGTAAAACAGCCCGGCGGTTATACCGTAACGCTGAGCGGCGACAAGGGCGGCAACGTTACCTTTACGACGGCACCGGCAGCAGGAATCACCGTGCAGCTCCGCCGCAATACCCCTTTCAGCCGTGACACCGACTATCAGGAAAACGGCGACCTTCGCGCCGATGATCTCGACGATGATTTTGATCGCCTATGGCTGGCCCTTCAGGAGCAGCGCGCGAGCAGCGACACCACGATGAACAAGCCCGTCGGCTCGAATGAGTGGGACGCGCGCAACATGGTGATCGCGGGCTTGTCTCCGGGCGTGGCGGCTAACGACGCCGCAACCGTCGGGCAGGTTAAAACGCTCAATGGAGATACGCAGGCCGCAGCCCTCGGCGCGACGCATAGCCAGCAGGCGGCGAAGACTAGCGAGACGAACGCAGCGGCCAGTGCAGCCGCAGCATTAGCCAGCAAAAATGCGGCCGCAGCGAGTCAGACGGCGGCCAAAACCAGTGAAACAAACGCCAGTAAAAGCGCGGCGGCAGCGCTTGCGAGTCAGACAGCAGCGAAGACCAGCGAAACAAACGCCGGTATTAGCGCAGCAGCGGCGAAGGGCAGCGAAACCAGCGTTGCCACCAACGCCGGGAACGCGAAGACGAGCGAGACGGCCGCAGCGGGCAGCGCGGCGGCAGCATTGGCGAGCCAGAACGCAGCGAAAACGAGCGAGACGAACGCAGCGGCCAGCCAGAAAGCAGCGGCAACTAGCGCCACGAATGCAAAGACTAGCGAAACAAACGCCGGTAAGAGCGCCACAGCCGCAGCGGCCAGCCTTGCCGCATTGGGTCAAAGCGAGACGAACGCAGCGGCCAGCGAAAGCGCCGCAGCGGGTAGCGCAGCAGCAGCGCGCCAGAGTGCCACAAATGCAGCGGCTAGCGAGCGCAACGCTAAAGCCAGTGAAAGCAGCGTTGCTACTAATGCCACGACAGCCAGTGATGCAGCGAAAGCGGCCTCAGCAAGTCAGACGGCAGCAAAAACCAGCGAGACGAACGCAGCGACCAGCAAGACGGCAGCAGCAGGCAGCGCAACGGCAGCGAAAACCAGCGAAACCCACGCGGGGGCGAGCGAGACAAACGCAGCAGCCAGCGCGGCAGCAGCTCTTGTAAGCCAGAACGCAGCGAAAGCCAGCGAAACAAACGCCGGTAAGAGCGCCACGGCAGCGAAGGCCAGCGAAACAGCCGTTGCCGCCGACAAGGTAGTGATCGATGGCTATATCGAGGCGCTTAAGGGCGCGGGAACGTGGGTAAATCACGGCCAGATCCCCGCCAATAAAAACATTAAGACCTTCGAACCTAATGTTGCTAATAGCGGGATTTGGTTCCAATCCACCTCCGGCCAAGCGACCACGGCAAACGGCTACCCGACGGCGCAGCCAGGGATTTTAGAAATCATCAACGGCGGCGGCTACAACGGCACGATGGTATATACCTCCGCAGACGGCCGCGTTTTTACCATGCACCTGACAGCAGCATGGAACGGCACTAACGGCCCCTGGTCGGCATGGTATGAAGCAGGGCAGGCGCGCGTTAACAGCTACGGGATCGGCGTTGCAGCGCAGGCTACAAAGACCTCATTCGATTGGCAGCAATATAACTTTGTTGTCGGCGAGCACATTCTTGTAAATAGCAACGTCTGGACGAATGCACCGGCGGGGCTTCCGAATATGCCGGGCACGTCGATTTGTCATATGCACGTTTTGGGCGCGGCAGGAACCACGCTACAGATCGAGCTGACGACGAACAACATTAACGATTCTGGTTTTGTGAAATACTCGCTCCGTATCGCTGGGGCAAAAGGTGCGCGTATCTGTAAGGCGCGGCAGATCTTCACAACCGCAAACGTCATCCCCCTGGAAGATGGCGGCACCGGCGCGAGCTATACCAGCAAGGCGGCATTGCTTCAGGGCTTAATGGATGGCTTCCCGCTTCCACTGGCCGCCGATGGCGCAGCGCCTAACGATGCCGTAACAATGCGCCAGCTGGGCTTAGTCTCCGGCGCGGGCGGCGCGTCCATGAATGGCGTGATGAATAACTTCATCGGCGCTGTGGAATGGTACAACGGTTCGCGCTCCGGGGCGGGAAAAGTTCCGATCGCCGGGCATGTTCCAGCAGACGGCCAGATTTTGAAACGTACGGATTACCCGGATCTGTGGGCGGCGATTGATAAGGGGATTTTCCAATCCGTAACGGATGCGCAATGGCTGAACGGGCCGGGCGGCAGTATCCCTAAAGGCCAGTATCGCGGTAAATATTCGAAAGGCGACGGCAAGACAACGTTCCGTGTCCCAGACCTGAACGGCGTATTAGTAGACTCTATCCCCGCGCTATTCCTTCGTGGTGATGCAGGCGGGCGCATTGGTACTGAGATCGGCACCGTAGGCGAAGTGCTACCTTGTGCGGCTCCGAACATTACCGGCGACTTCAGCACGGCGGCAAATTTAGGCTATGCAGCCCTTTTGCATTTGCCTCACGGCGCTTTCGGTGATGCAGACGGGGGAAATAAAGAGCACACACTCCCTTCGCAGGCTTTGGCCGGGGATGCAATGCCGGATCGCTTGCATACGGTCAATATCGACGCATCTCGCAATAGCCAGGCTTATGGCCGTAAGAATGCTAACGGCTTAGATCCGGCAACTGAGATTCGCCCGAACTCCACGCCGGGGATCTGGATCATCCGCGCGTCTGGCGCGTTCACCGCAGCGAATACAGAATTTACGGTTATCAACAACGATGCTACCGCGCCAAGCGGAACAACCACCGTTGTAAACGGCGGGAAACTGCTTTCCACTTATCAGGTGGGCGGGATAGATAAAGCCCTCGTTTCGCTGCAATCCCGTAATATTTGGGGCGGGTCTAACATCGCTTCGGGGATGCTGACTGTATCAAACGCCGCAGCTAAAACGGGCTATGAATACAACTTTGGTAGCGATGGGAGACTTCGTTTCGGGGGTATCGAAGGCGGGATTCTGTTTAATGGGCCGCACCCTGAAGGGATGACCGGCGCGTTCCGTATTTCCCCGCTCCAGATTACACACCTCAATGCCCCCGCGGCAGTCTCTACCTATTTCCCGGGTATTAGCGTTTCCGGCTCGACGGATCAATTTGGATATCGTAGCAACGTAAGCTTCGGGGCTTACTATTCCGGTAAGGGGGGATTTGCTTCCCCCGCGCTGGGCGCATACACCAATGACCGCGACGACAGCGGGAATACAACGGCGTCGGCGTCGTGGATCTTCGTTATTGGCGACGGCAATATTGCGGGCGCGATGCAGGGCGACATTGTAACTCCGCGCGGGATCGTGTCGGGCGCAGCCTGTGACCGCCGTATTAAGCGCGATATCGTGGACGTCACCGGTGATCAGTCGCTGGCGAATATCGAAGCGATGGAGCTGAAGGAATACGCCTATAAGACCGACACCCCCGGCACCGTTCGCCGTGGTGTTATCGCGCAGCAGCTGGAAGAGATCGATCCTAACTATGTGGCGCATTACATCGGCCATGTTGACGGGGAAGAAGTTAATGATCTGCTTTCGCTGAATCAACCGGCGCTTTTGCTCGATGCCCTAGCAGCTATCAAAGTGCTATCGGCGCGCGTGAAGGAGCTGGAAGGGAAAGCATAAAAGATCACCAGTAAAGCCCGGATCGTGAAAAAGGATCTTTCCGATCGGGCTAACCTGGTGTAACTTAACGACCAGAAACGACAAAAGCCATCCGGCAAGATGGCTTTTATAAGGTCGGAACCTAATTTAAATTCTAGCTTTGAGACGGCTGGGATTTAAAAGACACCTCTTGAATGGGGCGGCTTTCTTGCATCTAAAGATAATGAAATATTAGATCGCTTGCAAGTCCTCTAATCAAATAGATCTAGGTTCACCTGCACAGCTCGCGCTAAGTCGTTGTTTTTCTATCGGTGGTCAGTGTTTTTGGATAGTAAAAACGCGCGGGTAGCCTTACAAGGGGAAAGCTAACTGAGGGCAGCGAGGAACGCCGACACCTAACACATGATCACGCTTCTAGGGTAAGGAATGAGAAAACGCCACCTAAGCAGAAAAGGCGGAATGAAGCGGGTAAGTTGTCATGGGTCGGTTACGGGATCGCGTTAGCGGCTGAAGCGGTGGAGGAAACGACACCTAACTTTAGAAACTCGTATGAGTTTCGACACTCTTTTATTCTCACACAATAAGAATGGTTTTTTTTTGAGAATGGGAGGGGTCGGAACTTCCGACACCGGAGGAAGGGCCGTGGTTCTTACCGCAGTTAGGAGGGGGCAAGGGAGAAGAAGAAGAGAGGCCCAGGCTCAAACATAACGGAAGCCAGCGGAGAAGTAAAGAGAGGAACAGGGGCCGAAGCCCCATAATTTATATCGCGCTGATGTATGTTGTAACTAGCCGATCGCGTCAGCGTCAGAACCATAGCGCGCGGGGAAAGTCTGCACATCGGAAAAGTTAAGCAGAGACATACGCCAAATATCATATTCAGCTTGAAGCTTCAGCCAGTAGAACGCGGTATAAAGCCCCGCCTTCTCAAGCCGGTAAGCGACTGAAGGCGATAAACCGTAGACCTGATTCACAAGACGGCAAACAACGGCTTTCCTCAGCCCCAGCAAGCGCGCCGCTTCGCTTTGGTTAAGCCCACGCATGAACAGCTCTTCGCCCAGGATCTCGCCCGGATGCGGCGGCGGGGTGAATACTTCAGTCATCGCGGGTTAAACCCTTCATGCTCTAAGGCGGCCATTAACACGTAGATACCGTCCATCATTAAATACGCTTCGTCTGAAGACGTGGCGAGCTTCTCACAATCACTATGGCCGGTGCGCTTTAGGAATTGCGCCAGCGCCATAGCCTGATCTGGCTTGAGCCAGAATTTGAACTCTGTAAACCCTTCTGATTCGTTGGTCATGGTAAGCCCTAAAAGAAGAAGGCGGCACGCTGTCCGCCTTTGACTATTTGATGAATGCAACGATAAGAGAACCAGCCACGGCCACGGCGGCCAGCGCCAGCGAAGCCCACGGATACCAGCGCAATTCCCGGTTAATCTTCGCCGTCTCTGCGACTAGCTTCGCGATCTCCGCGCGCATTTTGTCATCATTCAGGTTTTCGGTCTGTACGGTCATATTAAGCCCTCCTTTCAAGTAGTTTATCACCCCCGGCGAAAAATTAAACACCGGCGGCAAAAGCATGATTGCCTGCTAGCATGATATCAATATAGCTTGATTGATTGCAAGCATAAAAAAAGGGCGGTGCGCAACCCCCCGGAAACGCACCGCCCTTCTCTATCTTGCTTTTTAGTTCATTGTTACCGGCATTCCGTCCGGGTGCATCAGCACTTGATTGTACAGCTCCGGTTTTTCTTCAATCTCTTCCAGCGCGTCAGCCATATGGCGCAGTGCAGCGGCTGTAATCAATCCGTAACCGGGCGGCAGGTCATCGACAGTCGCCAGACCGCAGGATCTAAATGCTGCGTCTACGCCGGTTCCCTTCTTCGTAAGAAGAATATCGATCGCGCCCCCGATCTCGCCGTTAATCGCGTTCCCGATCATCTTCGCGCCGTAGTCGCACGTTTCCACCGTAATACGCAGCTGAAGTTTAAAATCGGCGTTCGCCTCGCGCTGCCTGCATTTCTCACACATCTATTGAATTCCCCTTTGTAGCCCGTTCGATATCGCGCATGACCGCCTTGCGCACGACTCGTTTGATATTCCAGACGCAAAACACGTAAACGATGTATTCAAGTGTTTTGCGCGTTGACCAAATTCCGAAGAGAACACTGGCGGCGCACATCACGAATAGTACGCCTAAGCCGTCCCGCCAATCGATCCAGACCATCCAGATAAATAACGGCTGAAGGGCCAGAAGTATTAAATCCAGTTTGAACGGCAATGATTTGTGATACGGCATATTAAATCCCCTCGAACCACATCACCGCCAGCGATACCAAAAGCGCGAATCCAGCGGAAAAAATACTTACAGCCAATACGACCAGAACAATGGCTTCAATATTTAGAACTTTCATTCTGAGCCTCAGAGGAATACGACCTTCGCCATTGTTGACCACGTTTCTAATGGAAAGAAATGGAATAACCCCGCAAAAGCTACGCAACATAAGAATAAGATTTTCATGGTTAAGCCCTCAGTAAGTAAGATATAAAGATATCATGATATCTTTATATCATGCAAGCAATAAAGCCCGCTATTTTGCGGGCTTCAGATTTATAAAGGGATTACCAGCCGTAAGACACGCCAGCGCCGACAACAAAGTTTTGCTGTGTGTCGTCAGACACGGAAGCCTTAACCACTACATTTTCAGTAGCGCGGGCAGAAGCCCCAATAGCAAGAGCGCTTTCGCCGTCAGTGTTACCAACGCCCGCGCCAACTGCGAAGGTCTGGCCCTGGATTACCTGCGGGATATTCGCCATTGCGGCGACGCCTGCGATACCGGCGCTTGCGCGTTTACGATTTTCTTCAACCTGGCTTTTAAGCTTGCCGAAGTTTGCGGAGGTGTTAGCCTCGAGGTTTTCAATACGCGTTTCATGATCGGCCAGTTCGGCAGAATGGCGAGAAACTACAGCGTCGGTTTTTTGCTGCGCGGCTTTACGTTCGGCAATGCGCTGATCTACATCGGCGGCGCGTTGCTGGAAAGTGCCGGTATCAACTTTCTGATCAACAGCCGTTTGCAGGGTCTTGAAGTGGCCCGCTTCGGTCTGTTCATCGGCGCGGGACTGCGCCTGAATTTGCGCAATGCGCGATTCCAAAGGCGCGTCATGCGCAGCGGTTAACATATGTTGGATTTTCTCGCCGCTCTGGATACTTTCAGCTTTTGCTTCGCCTTCCTGCACTTGCGCGAAGTCCTCAGCCGCCTGGCGCTGTTTTTCAGACGCTAATACGCTATCAAATTCGCCCGCTGAAGCGTCATATGGAAGATGATTAACATTTGCGATCTGCTCATTACTCGCATTGCTTTGTTGGATCAGGCTTTCGTGATAATCCGCCATTACTTTTTCATCCGCTAACTTCTGCTTATCTTGTTCAAGCGCGGAACGATGGGCAGCGCGGGATTGATCAGTATCAGTTTGTTGCCATCCGCGCCCCGCGTCATAGCTATCTGGTTTAATAGCTTCAGCATAAGATTCTTCCTGTGCGTTATGTACTAACACTAGATTAGGGAGCGGCGTTAATTGCGGATGGGCTACCGGAGTCAGTTGCACTACCGGCGTAGACTGAGGGCGCGGCGGCACGGCCTGCGGGATTTGCTGAGGCGCTACAGGGGTCAGCTGTGCTACCGGCGTAGACTGAGGGCGAGGCGGCACAGCCTGCGGAGTCTGCTGCTGAACTACCGGCGTCAGTTGTGCTACCGGCGTAGACTGTGG
>NZ_CAKAKG010000003.1:0-68067 GCF_916618945.1 Leclercia sp. Marseille-Q4284 | reverse complement strand
GTCTGACCGGCACCCCGGGCATCATTATCATGCCAGTAACGGGTGCCACACCGAAAAACATCACGGTAATCCCCGGTGCCGTGTCCGAACAATCGATAACTGCTGCAATTTCAAAAGCACATATGTAAGTTAGCAAAAATTAGAAAATGATTTCTCATATCTGAATCTACTAAAGTTTGAGGATTTTTAGCCGATTTACATAGGGATCTTACACAAATAAGGAATAATAATGTTTGTATGCAAATCGTGTGATGAAAAAGTAAGCAATTCAAAAATGTTTGGCCTGGTAATCGGACAAATTGGACGAGAAAAGTTCGAACAAAGGGGATTTTCGAAAGGTGATGTTCTGGCCGGGGCTTTGAGTGGTTTTAGAATTGCATGCCCAAACTGTTCAAAAACCAACTGGAACTACCAAGCTTAACTCATCGGAGGAAATATGGGATTTTGGGAAAAAGCGGGTAGCTTCGCTAAGGCCGCAGGAAAATATGCGCTTGAGGAAGGAAAGGCTGCTGGTGATCGGATGAACACTTATAAAGAAGAGATGCCTATGAAAAGTGACAGAGAACTCGCTCGGATCGTAATTCATGAACGTAGCAGCTCTCCTCTGAAAGCTGGTGCTGCTGGTCAAGAGCTTAAAAGTAGAGGCTATAGTACCGCGCAAGAAATTAAGGCATTGTTATAATTTTTTAAAAAACATGCACTAATAAACATCGTTTTAATAGGAAATATCTACCGAAGACCGATATTTCCTTTAACTAGGCAGATGGAGATAATTTAAAAATTTTTATAGCCTCCCCCGGGCAGTTAAAAAGTTGGACAATTCTAAATTGAGTTGGTTATGTTGGCGCTGCTACTGGAATAGTATGAGTTGTTCCCAACCGAGCCCTCTCCGTAACCGCTAACATAATAATTTAGAATTATTATTCAAAAAGGAGAAGGCTGAGAATATCGTAATAGCGCATCCGGCTGAAATTATCCCGTATTAGCTTGGTGCCAACTAAACACTGGCCACAAGCTTGGTGAGGTTGTAACTTATTGATTTATAAGGAAGCTAGTCCTTGAAATGGTCATTTGAGTCTGGCAGTCGACCATTTTCTCGACTTGAGCATCTGTTCCCTGCATTGAAACTTTGCCGCACATGGCATCCTTAGTTTTAATCCACTGGCGCTGTGAAGGCAGTAACTCTTTTTTCTTCGCCGACGTTAACGTGCTCCAGGCGGTATTTAAATCAGAGTCGGCATTCGCATACGCCATTCGGGACTGATCAAGGTTGCCAGTTTTTTGCTCCTGGTAGGATTGTTGTGGATTGGTTTGCTGAAATTGCTGCGCTGCCTTTTCATGCATCTGAAGCTGTTTCTGCCTCTCAATTTGCTGATCCTCCTCATACTTAGCCTGTTGCTGCGCCCTGAGTTGTGCCTGTTGTTCCGCTTGAATTTGACGCTGTTGGGCATCCTTAGCCTGCTGAATTTTCTGCTGCTCAACGATCGGATTGATGATCGAAAGCGATGTCAGTGCAGCGGCACCCACTGAAATCGGATTATCAGTTGAGGCTTTTACAAAAACGTTTTTCTGATCGTCGGTCGCCTGCGCGGTGTAGGAAATGCGTTTTGAAAAGACGTTTGCGTTGTTATCCAGAGACAGGCTTTCCATCTGCTTGTCGAGATTACGGTTAAAGTTCTTTCTGTAAGCATCAGAAAGCTGGGCGTATTCGTTCGCAGGTAGGGTCATCGTCACAGTCCCTTCGCAGGTTTTCATTGTGCTGCCCGTGTCACTTGAGGTTGTGGAGATTTCAGAGATGGCCAGTTTGATCTTGTCCAAAGCGCTTCGTTTGGTCTGGTTAGTGACGTCAGGGTATTTGTCGACCTGTTCAGAGAGTCCTTCATAAGCAGATTTTTTTAGTAAATCCATAAGAGCTGACTGGGTCATATCAGAGGAACAACCGATCACGTCTTTTTTGTTATCACAGCCTGTAATGACAACGATGAGTAAGAGTGCTGAGTATTTTAATCTCATGAGGTCCCTTTAGAGTAAGAATGGGCTTTTAAGAGGCGGTCTGTAATCAGGCCGGAGGGCTACAGCAAACAGCGCTGAACACTGAACGCATCACAAGCAAGACCAAGGTGATATCGGCAAAGACTGAGTAATCTTTAACGCGGCTGTTGAGAATTTATATGCAGAACACTGTAACGATGTTCCCAAAGCCGGAAACCTGCAAGGCAGGTTCTCGCTGCTGAAATTAATGAAGGATAAGAAAAAGCCGGTGCTAGCGCATCGTATATGAGCTTTCTCCTGCATAGACGTTCAAATCAATCGTTTCATCGCTGGTATGTTTGTTATAGCGAGTTTAATTTATCTGATTCTTCTTATCACCAATGCTCAAAAAGGGGGATTACCTCACCACCGCGATACAGGATAAGAACTTTATCGAAAATCGTTCTTGGCTCATTTGGCCTGCTCTCTTCAAATTAATGTAGACCGAACTTAGAAATTTCCGCTTTTGGCACGAAGCCTGGTATCGGACTTAACTGACATCGTGGCATTAATGTACGGGGAGGTCAGTTATTTTAGCGCGGGTGGCAAACAAAGCAGCTCGTTGAGCTTGTTTCGCTTTTTTCTCTCGTAAACAGGTCAGAGTATGTTAAGGATCCAACGAGGTTCATCGATCATAAGAGATTTATCTATTTCTATGGCATTAATGCGGGCATTGTACGTCCGGATAAGCCTTGCGAGACCTTCTCGGATCTTATCGCCGTCATAAATAGCAATCTCTTCAATGTTGTTACCTATAAAAGTTTCGGCAGCCTGGACGGAAATCTGCTCAGACATTCCGACGTTATCAGCCATCTGACGGGCAGCAATGATCTTGCTTTCAAGGGTCAGGATGACCGGCCTGTAACCTGCACGCTTGTTTTCAACGCAACGTGATATCAACTTTTCCATAGGCGCTGTGGTTACGTGGAATGCAGTTGTGCCCACCTGAAAATCACCCTCACGATCCGTGTGCAGATCAGCCGCATTGGCCCTGTCACTGCCAATTTTAACATCAGGAAAACGTAACTGAAGTTTGGCACCAATAAGATGCTGGAGGACCACACCGGTGGGTTTGTCAGAACGTTCAGCCGCAGCTTTAAGAATATCGCTTACCACCGAGGAGACAGGCTTGTTGTAATCCAGGTCGACGGTTATTCTCTGTTTGTCAAAATAGTCCACGCGAACACATTGTGTGAAGAACGCTTCAAGCTGGTTTGCAACCAGTGCTGTATCGACAGGCTCATTTTCATTAACCTGAGTACTGTTCAGCACATCCCGAAACGCTGCAGCAAGGAAGATGGTTCCCCTGGATGTGCGTCCCCCTTCACGAGTAAAAATGCGGGTTTCGCCATGTTGTTCCAGAATTTTCGATATGGTGGAGCCGCTGAGCCCCCGCACCTGGCTTTTCCCCTCACTATACAGTCGTTCGTCAGTAATGGGCATACCATCAGCCATCATACGTGAAACAATCAACCCTGCATTCATGACGTTGGTATTTATCGAACCGTTCCTGGCTCGCTCACCTTCGTACCAGGATTTTGCCGCTGCAAGGTATGCTTCGCTGTAACTAAACTTATTCATTCACTTTTTTTCCCTGTGATTTTTTTGCGGCCTCCAGATGTGGAAGGATCATATGCCGGGCCACCCAGCCAACAACAGGAACCGCAACGGCATCCCCGAAACCATATTGGATCTGGGAGTCACGCAAGTTTTCCAGCGTGTACCAGCCAGCTCCCATCAGTCGTGCATACTCAAGCCCTGTCATCCACCGGATTTTTAGCGCACCCTGACCCATGATCACCACAGCCTGTTTGGAGGAGCCGCCTCGCGCTGTACGCAAACATCCTGAAATATCTTCTGCCCTCATTTCCCATACGGGAATGCCATTGCGCGTCCGGCGATAGGCTGTACGCGCAGTTGTACTGTCCAGTGCAACAAAGTGGTCTAATCTTTCACGCTGAACCGCTGTCATCGATTCTTTAAAAAGGGCGATTTTGTCAGCATTCCACCACCGAGGATCGCTGTCGGGTATAGTCTCAATTTCCAGTGTAAAGCCCTGACTGAGCAAATCGGGTGCTTTAGGTAAAGGCATCATAAAGGTGCGTACTTCAGGGTCTTTATGCAACCAGGAGAGCCAGTCCGGCCTCAGGCACGTATCTTGTTCGCCGCCATCAATCGGATTCTTTGCTCCTATAAGGAATAGCCGGGGCCGGGACTGTGGCACAAAACGTCGGGCGTCCAGGGTGATTGCATCGACTGCATAACCTAGCGTGTTAAACTCTTTAACCGCAGCTCGCAAATCTTCTCGGTTATGAGAGGAGGCAAGACCCGTGACATTTTCCAGAACAATCACTTCAGGTCTGCGTTCATTCATCCCAGCAAGCAGATCAGTAAAACCAAAGAAAGCGGATGATTCCCGGCCGCCCCGAAGGCCTACACGTTTACCTGCCAGGCTGAGGTCTGTGCAGGGCGAGGAGGCCCAGGCTACATCTGCGGCTGGCAGATTGTCACTTTTCAGAGTATGAATGTCAGCCAACAAAAGCTCGTGAGATTTCCAGTGGCCTTCATACATCGATTTTTTGTTCAGGTCATAGTCGTTAGACCAGACTGTCTGAATACCTGCCTGTTCCATTCCAGCTCGCGCCAGGCCGATACCCGCAAAGAATTCCAGCGCGGTCCATCCGGAATCGCCCTTAATCGGTATTACGTTCACTCAATATCTCCCGTTTTCATGTGTGTATCATCCCACAAAGTGATCAGTCAGGCACTTACTCTTGATAGATCGTCACTTTAAAATTGCTCATCGTCTGTAGAGTAGCCATCTACCCTCATAATATGTCCAGGCTGATTCAGAGTTCGCCAAGCCGTATACCAACGCACGAGCCAACAGCCTCACTCCGTCAACCGGCGATATCCGGTTAACTCAACCAAAACGCCATCTGGGGGCAGGTGGCAAACAGCCTGATGTTTTCCAGTAACTGGCCCGGGTGCCACTTCGACCTCCCGGCAGACGGTTGCGGATAACATGCAGGCAACGGCGATCCTGAGCCACCGGGAAGAACGAGTTCTGGCGGAATACTGTCCTGTTAACTTAACAAGATAACAGGATGTTAAGTTATCAGGGTACAAGCAGCCTGTCCCGCGCCGCACGCAGGCGCTGCTCACCGCGGCGATCGTACTGCTGGGTCGTGGTGACGCTGGCGTGGCCCATCGCGTCCCGGATGGTGATCAGATCCTCCCCGTTATCAAGCATCGCGGTGGCAAAGGTTCGCCGCAGATCGTGGGGGGCGCATTTTTCAATCCCGGCCTGGCGCTGGCGTACCTGCAGGATATGGTACACGGCCTGGTCAGTGAGACGGTCATCCGTCAGGGTGTCGAAGCGGCGGATGCGGGTGAACAGCGGTCCTGGAGCCTCACTCCGGACCTGCTCTAGCCAGAACTGCAGCCGCTGCCATGTTCCGTGCGGCATATAGGCCAGCCGCTCTTTGTTTCCCTTGCCCAGCACCCGCAGGGCCTGCTCCTGCGTGACAACGTCACGGACATCCAGACCCACAGCTTCTGACCGGCGCAGACCGCAGCCGAGGATGACCGCCAGCATGGCCGCGTCCCGCGGCCCAAGACTGCTCCGATCCGCCTCACATACCGCAAACAGAGCCCGGATCTCTTCCGGCAGCAGGGCACGGCCGGCCGGGAGACTGCTGCCGCGCAGGTTGCGCACCGCCCGGATGTGCTGGAAGCTCTCCACGTCCATCAGCCGGAGCATCCAGGCTTCCTTCGCCACGCCCTTGAGAGCCGACAGGTAGGTGTTGACGGTGGCCGTGGCCCGGCCGGTGTCGCGCAGCAGCTCGGTAATGGCCATGACGTGATGCCGGCGCAGGCTGCCCCAGCTGCAGGCGTCCGCGCTTACGGCCCCGAGCATCCCGGCGACGATCCCGAGGAACGAGGCCATGGTCTGCCGGCTGCGGGGTGAATTCAGGGACAGGAGATAGGCCCGGGCCGGATTAACCGGGGCGTCACGACCGGACAGGGCCGGAAGAAATTCTTCATCCAGCGGGAACGCTCCTGCCAGAAGATTACGCTCCGGTTCGTCATCAGATAGAAGGCTCATGTCAGGCTCCGGTCCGGCCGGAAAACGTCCGGCGCGCTGCGTGAAAAATCGGGGGAAATGGCCCCGCAAAGCGTACCGCAGAAATTCTACTTTTTCAAAGGTACATTTTAATAAGTAGAACTTTACAGAAATTGTTAATACATCTCACACAAAGAGATAGACCATTCGCTTACTATATGATTAGTATTAATAATATTTAACACATCATAAACTACTGAGTAAATAAATATGGAAGATACCAGTCAGCAGGTTTACTTAAAAGCCATGCAAAAAATGAAGGAAGACGATTTCACAAAATACCTTATAAAACCACTATTTGAATCTATGGGTTTTTATCGTGTTGACTTCTACGGAGGGCCTTACGAATCAGGAAAAGACTTGATAGCCTTTGTTGAAGTGCCGGTTAATAAAACTATGAGTTACGCCATCCAATCAAAAAAAATTGGTGAAGAAGCTAACACATCGGAAAAAGCAATTCTCGGAGAGCTTGTATTTCAACTTAGACAATGTTTCACAAATCCTATTAAATTACATAATGGAGATGAGGTAATTCCTGATCAAGTGTATTTAGCAAGTCCATATCAAATAAGCCTTCGTTTGATTAATGAAATACATGGGATGCTCAAAATAGATGGAAAAAAAGTTGAAATATTGGATGGGCCGTTAGTAATTAAATTGTTAAAAACTCATAGACCAACGTTGTTAGAGAAATTGCTTTCCGTAGATGATATATTCAGTACACAAGATACTAGTCAGCTCTGCAACGTAGAACTGATGTCTGCTTTAAATCAACAAAATTCAATACACGAACTTGATTGTTATAGCGATCTAGCTTTTTTCATGGGCACAATTGATAGCAACGTACTGCTAAATAGTAGATTTTCTATTAAGCCAGATAAATTTCAGGTTACTCAAGGGAAATGGGAATGGTTTGAGAGGACAGTATACAACCCATTAAAATCTTTGACTGCTATCGAACCTCTAATTCAAGATGCAAATTCGGTCCTAAGAAAATACAACAATGAGTTAAATGTTTATACATCAAAAGAAAACAGAAAAATTAAAAATGGTATAGATCAAGCCAATCAATTGCTGGCTGGAAACATTTCATTTGTTAGGGAAGTGATTTCAGAATTAGAAGCGAGCATCAATAATATAACTACGTATAAATTGGAAAACGCAAATCTTGGCATCATGATTAATAGCGTCACCATCTTGAAAAAATGCTTAGAAACAAGTTTTCATAAAGATTCTATCGATATTTTTGATAGTTTTATAAATACAACTAAACTACAGAGTCTTGCAAAAGAGAATGCGAAAAGTTTATTGCCGAAAATAGTCGAATGTTATAAAAAAGCTAAAGCCTCAAACTTACAAAGTATTGAACTACGTAAGTTGAAAGGTGAGTATAAAGAAGAACCTAAGATAGAGTACGCATTCAATAGTGAGCTAATAAACTCATGGTTAAGTGAGAGATGCAAAAAATATAAACTTGACATACAAGCAATAAATTCTGGAGATAACAGTATAGATATATTTAGGTTTCTTAATGATACGCAGACCACACTAAATGCTCTAGATATACTAATAAACAAGCTTGAGGAAAGTGAAAAGGTTTTTTCTAAAGAAGTTCTTATGGATAGCATGGGTGTGATAGACGGCCTATCGACATCACCCTTCAGACTTTTTGATTGTCAGCATGATATAGCAGTGTATGGTAGCGCGGGAGCTGGAAAAACAACAACGCTTCAAATGTATGCAAGAAAACTAGAACAGGAAGGAAATAGAGGTGTTATATACTTACCTTTAAACCGTTTCTTAAATAAAGTTGATATGAATATTGAATCAAAATCAAAAAACTATGACATTTTAATGAGCATGATTTTGATCTCTAAATCACTTGAGCCTATTCGGGAGAACATTGAAAAACTTGAGCTTCACTTACAAAGCAAAAAAAGAAACAAAGTTATTTTTGATGGTTTGGATGAGGCTTATGTAAAATTCCCTGGAATAATAGAGGCAATAAATTCTTTCAAAAATAAGTTTAATAATATTCAGTTGCTAATTTCAAGCAGGGATTGTGTTAGTTATCTATCTGAAATTAATTTTTTAGGGATCACACTCATGCCTTTCAGTGAAACTCAGCTGTACTGTTTCATTCAAGCATGGTTTAAAGATAAAAATCCAGTTTTAAGTGACGTTATAATTAAAAATATAAAGGCAAAAAAAATATCTGACATAGTGAGAACTCCATTACTAGCAACTCTATTGTGTGATTTAGCTGAAAAAGGAATAGATATCCCATCTAGTGAAAGTGAAATTTTCACTAAAAGATTAGAGTTGTTATGTGGTTCTTATGATACCTACAAAGATATTAAACGAACAAAGCTATCACAAAGTATTTTAATAAAAGCATCACATAAAATTGCTTTCGCTATGCATTCAAAAACTTTAAGAGCAGCAACTAAGCAAGAGCTTGCTTCATTTTTAGTTAATGACTCTAGTTTTAATTATGAGGAATCAACGTGTTTATTAGCAGTTAATGAGCTAATAGATCCATGCAACATACTCTTTTTCGACCCAATATCTGAAACATTTTCTTTTGGTCATCTAAGGTACCAAGAACACTTAGCGTCATTAGAACTAATGCAGAATAGGTCAATAGAAATTATTCATTACTTAAAAAATGATTGGTGGCGAGGTGCCCTGTGTCTTTATGCTCAATGCTGTGAATTCTCTATTTTGTTGGAAGAGTTTACATTGAAATACACTAATATAAAGCCAGCCTTGATTACATTACGTGAAATGGTAAAATTCAGACCTGAGAAAGAGCGTCGCCATTTGAATGAGCTTATAAATAATTATGAACGTTCAGATGATGATTACTTCATCGCATCTTCTGAGTGGGATGATAGCTGGAGAGCCGATAGCTACTAATTTCGCTATTTTTATTCCAGTTAATCATGGTACGACAGAACTAAGACCAGCCATCTCGACACTGGCCTGCGTATTATTTTTCCTGAGCGAGTTTCATCACTTTGAATGTAGTGATCATTGTGATGAGACTGTAGCGCGGAAAGGTGTGTCGGTCAGATGGACATCTCAATTTAGCTACTACAACATAACTTCGCATAACAAAGATTATGTTAAATTCATGAAATAAACTATTTAAAATCAATTGCTTATGAATGAATTGAGCCCCATTTTCTTTATCAACGATTATGGAAGTTTGAGGAACAAAGTCCGTTCTTGGGTTTGCGATGACTTAAAACCATGATGAAGATAAAAACCTTTGGCTTCTTCTGTCAGAGCATGAACCATGATTGCGCGCACACCTATATTTTCAGCCACCCGATAACAGCGCAATACTGCATCGTGCAGTAAATCAGCACCCAGCCCTTGCCTGCGGAACGAGACATCGACAGCCAGGCGAGCAAGAATAATTACGGGGATTGGATCTGGCATATTGCGCCTGAGACTTCCCGTAGCTTCAACATGGTTAACGCTGCCGGTGGCCAGAGAGTAAAAACCGGCAACCTCTCTGGTGCCTGTTTTACAGACAACGAATGTTCGTGCGGCCCCGAGAGCCTGATTTTTTAATCCTCTCTGTTTAAGCCAGTCATCAAGTACAGTCTCACCACTGACGAATTCAGCAAGTTGATGGGAGCTGGATAACGGCTCCGGTGCGGTTACACGTCCCACTGAGGTTTCCTTGCCAGGAGTTTATCAATGGCTGCGTCGTTCGAAACTGGTGCATCGAGTATCTCGATAAACTCAGCATACTGCTCATCGTTAAAATTGAATACGCGTCGATCGAGGATCACATTCTCCGCAGCCTGGCATGCCGTTTCCAGAATGAAGTCTGTGCGTGATTTATGAAGGATCTCTGCAGCAGCATCGATGAGTGCTCTTTGAGATTCTTTGGCTCTGAGATTGAGCTGAACATCTGATTTCATGAGTGCGTTCCTTGTATAGCAATTGCTTTACAAGCATATCACAAGGATAGTGGATAGCAAATGCTATACAACCCCGCCAAGAGATACCTGTAATCCTCAGGCCCCCACTAAAAACGCTCTTTCTCTTCCCTATCCAAGCTTACCTAATCAAACCCAATCAACTGACTAATTCGGTGAGAGCTGCCGATCAAAAGTCCCTTACGGATAACTATCATGCTAACTACAGGTGGTTATCTGGTCTAACATCTGGAAAAATTACTGACGAGAAGGTAGTATTCGGATCGTCAGCGATCGTCTTGTGGTGGGACAGATTGTTGATTCAGATTACTTTTGTGACCTAGCTCAAACTGACGGTTTGACTGCTTTGTGGTGAGGCAGACGGGTGGCAGAAGATGGTTTTACGGAAGAAATGCGGACTTCCGGAAACAAACAGGGACAGGACGTGTCCAGTAAAACGTTCAGGAACAGGTAACGGGATTTCCCGGAGTCTGAATGCACAAACCCCCCGAAATCTGTCATCAACTTGGCGGAAGAGTCAGATATCAGGGGGTCCAAAAGCAGGCGCGTTGCCTGTGAAGGATTATAACGCATGCACCATAGAAAACAACACCCGGCCGCCATAAGAACAGGCCGCCGTGAATGACAATCAGATTTCTGTTCACTGGTCAGATCTACCGAAAGATGAGCTAACCCGTTTCTGGCAGGATATCGATGCCGGCACTCAGGGTAATTTCCTCATTGCACCGGTTAAAAAACTGACCCGCCGCAAACGCGGTGAGCATTCCACAAAAGCCAAATGTGAGAACCCGGCCTGGTATCGCCCGGAGCATTATAAAAAGCTCTCCGGACAGCTCGGTCATGCCTACAATCGCCTGGTGAAAAAAGACAAAGAAACCGGGCAGGTCAGCCTGCGCATGCATGTTTCTCGTCACCCTCTCTATGTCGCTGGCCGCCGTAAGGCGGGACGTAAATATGGCTTCCGTCCGGAACGTCAGCGCCTGCTCGATGCGCTCTGGCCAGTGCTCATCAGCTTCTGTGATGCCGGCAAGCATACCGTTGGCATGTGTATCACCCGTCTGGCAAAAGAGCTCAGTGCAAAGGACGCAAAAGGCAATGTCATTCCAGAAACGGAGGTGACGGTGTCACGCCTTTCACGGCTTATTGAGGAACAGGTACGGTTTGGCGTTCTGGGCCTTGCGGAAGAACGCACCTGGGATCGTGAATCCCGCTCCTGGCTGCCAACGTATGTTTATATCACCCCCGTTGGATTCCAGATGCTGGGCGTCGATATGGACAAGCTGTTTAAAGAGCAGGAGAAGAAGCTCCGCCAGAGCGCCGAGCGTGAGCAGCTGATCCGGGAAGGGGTGATGAGCGAACATGATGATGTTCAGCCCCACTCTGCGCGGAAATGCTGGTCTGGCCGTAAGCGTCAGGAGGCACTCGTCTACCGCCGCAAAAAAGGCGCGGAGCGTAAACGTGCCAACAACCTGATTAAGCTGCCGGCAGATGAACGACTCCATGCAATGTCTGAATGGATTTATCGCACCCTGCCGCCTGACGAAGCGTACTGGTGCACATCCGAGCGCCTGAAGGCTCTGGCCATCCAGCATCTTTACCAGCTGGATCTGGCGCTTTCTCCACCGGACTAGTCACAGACGACACAACAGTCTTCCTGTTTACAGGCCCCTCACCGGGGCTTTTCGTGCTGGTTTTTTTCGGCCGTTCTGCTCATTTTTCATCCTTCACTCCTTTCTTCTTCCGGTCACCATGACGTTCTGCCGGTCGTTATGGCCCGCAGTGGCCACTGTCTCTTTTTTTTTACACAGAAATCCGCAAACGAATAAGTGAAGTTACCCGGAAATGAATAAAAGACATTCCGCAAAACAGTCTTACTTCACCTTTTTTATCTCTCTGTTCATTACATTCCAGAGTAGATCTTTGTCTTCGGCCACTCTGTGGATAACGTAAAATGCCTTCGCATGCAGCGGCCTCACGGCCGCGCGCTCAGAAGGAAATTAAAAGTACCTCCCGTCGCAGGCACCGGGCCCCTTTCTGGCCAGAACCCGGCACCGCATACATACCTGACCCCTGCTAAACCGACGCCGCCCCGGCCCGAAGGGCCGGAACACCCTCGCTTTAAGAGGGATGTTGTAACTAGAAATCAGAGCCGCTGCAGTTTGAGTCGCGGTAAGTTCACTGTACACGCTCGTAAGCGCCTCACGGCGCTAACGCGGAGATACAGCCCGTCAGCGGCCTCTGGCCTCGACGTGCTCACTCCGACCGCGCACATCACAATCAGGCGTGGCGGTTAACGGATATGGCTTTGCAGGGTAAGGGATGGGACAGGCAGAACCTTTCAAACCGCAGCGGCTTACGCCGGTCACGGCGCCCATCAACATTCTCGCCCTGTCTGGCCTCAGCTGGCGCCTCCATGCCGCGATGCGGCATCGGTGAGTTCTGCAGGACTGCATGCCCATTTTTTGTTGTCAAAAATCGTTTCGGGAATATGCTTTCAGAAACAGATAAGCGAGGCGATAAAATGGACACGTTGCTTTTACCCGGCCAGAATCCCCGTGCCTGGGCGGAAACCATGATCAACCTGGAGGCCCGGAAGCTGGTGAATACGGCCAACACGGTGGCGGCCATGCACCTTCAGGATGGTTTTATCCGGATTCAATTTGTGGATGAGATCAGAGCATTCATCATGACCCAGTTTAAAGCCGCGCGCCGGGCAAAAACGGATGATGACTGTATGGCCTGTCTGCGGGCCTTACGGGCTGAAAATGCCAGCCTGCTGGAGCAGTCCCGATCGCTCAAAACCGGCTATGCAAAACTCTATGCCGAGGTGAAGGTTGTCCGGGACGAGAACAAAATTGTGGGCTACATCATTTCTGCGGTCGACGTCGTGGTGGCCGGTACGGCCATTTTTGGTGGGATCGTCATGATGTCTTCGATGACGCCGGTGGGCGTGGTGGCCGGCGCGGTGATTGTCGTAAATGGATTCAATACGATTTCACGGGAAGCCGCGCACAACTTCCTCGGAGATAAGCAGACGGAAGGTATTTTCGCTGACGGCTCGATGGAGATCGCTGAATTTCTGGGATTCAGCCGGCAGCAGGGTCTGGGAACCTATAAGACGGTCACACTTTTCAGTGAAGCCTACGGTGCGTATGGCCTGAGGCTGAAACCCGAAGCACAACGGCTGTGGTACTGGACCAGGCCCGATTTTTTCAGGAAAGTATCCAGCACGCCACGTCCCGCGATGGCGCTTAAAATTGCGGGATGGGGGGTTAAAGCCAAAGTGGCGCTTGATTTGCTGACTATTGAGCCTTCCGGGAAATAGTTTTCTGCAGGCGGAAAGCTTTCCAGCCCAGCGCAGGTGGAAAGGTCACCCAGGCAATGATAAGGACGACAAGGGAACTCATGCCCCCGGAAAGAATGTGTGTCCGGCTGCCGGCGATGAGGGTGACCAGCATAACCAGAACCAGCGCGACCGTGATCCATGCCGACACCCGGAAGCGCCGTGAGAGCGCTTCAATGAGATGCTGCATGGTGCCTCCGCCTGCTGCAAGTCGGCCCTGTAAGTTATCCACTTCGCTCTTGCTGAAACCTGCGTCAAGCAGGTCTTTCTCACTGATAGCCATTACGTCCTCCCTAATCAGGCGAAAGTATACTGTATCAGAACAATAATCCCCAGGTGACCAGCGTAAGCATAGTAAAAGAAATTACGCGGCATGAAACGCTGGCGGCCTTCCGGACAGATTTCCCTGCAGAAAGAAACCACCACCAGGGGGAATACCAGAGTAGGCAGCGTGGCCAGTAATAATGTTTCTGCGGGCAGGTTCAGGATATGCGACAACCCGTTTAAACAAATCAGTGACAGCACGACGCCAGCGACCGCCATTCGCTTCCCTCCGGGCATGCCACTGCCTGATAAGGTTGCCATACTGATGGCCAGCGTAATTCCTGCCAGCCCGTAGCTTTCCGGCTCCAGTGGCCAAATCATTAGGGCCAGGATCAGATATCCCGCAAGCATTCCTTTCCGGCCGTGCCGGTACTGCAGGGCAAGCAGCTGCGTGACGCCGGCAAATACGAACAGAATGTTCAGGGCCCACCAGGGCTGGTGATGCAGGAAGGCCAGGCTGAACACCGGCTGCGTAATGATTGCCCAGATCCACAACCGATTGGCTCTCTTCTGAAGTCGTTCCGGGGTGCGCTGTACGTTCATCGCCCATATAAGCGTGAACAGGGGGAAGGCCATCCGGCCAAGCGCATACATCATCGGCCAGGCTGGCGACAGAAACACCGTATTGGTGTGGTCGATAATCATGGCCAGAAGTGCGAGGAGCTTGACCATATCGAGAGCAGCGGGACTGAGCTGGCACGCGTTCCGGATACTGGGAAGAACGTTGGATACTGAATGATTCATGCTGTATATTCCCCTGGCGACACGCGGTTAACAGCCAGCCCTGAACATAATGCCAGAATGCCCTGCCAGTTTGCGATGTGACCCTGACCTTTAGTTTCTCCAGAATCTTGCGCACCGCAAATTCTGATTTATCACGCAGCACGCGCATTGCACCTGCCACATCCTTATTCTGAATACAGATATTTAAAATATGAAAATCGTTCATAACACTCCCTTCCTTACTACATATATCGGCAAATATATTGATATATTTAGATTAAGGAGTGCAATTGCTTATTATTTTACCATATTTTGCATGGAAAGATTTTTATAATTATAAAACATGCTGCTGCAAAATAACTTAATATACATCTCAACCTAAAACCGATTATTCCTGGCTGATATCCGAAGATTGAGCAGGATGAAGCTTTGCATAATCTTCTCGAAGCGATTTTGCCGCGGGTTTCCAGGCTTTCGCCCACTCATCATCCATTCTTCCTACACCAACAATCTTCAGTGCGACAGCATAGGGGGTGCGCCCTTGCTGTTTTGAAAGCCACAGGATGTGATCATCAATTCTGTCATCAGGTATATCGTCGATAATGGAATGGATAACATCGAGATCTTCTGGCAGCCACGGCTTTCCAGTACGGGGAAACACCAGGTCCGGTTCGCGCGGTTTCTTTACCTTCTCGTTTTTAGCGATCTGTCTGGCTTCTTTCTCCGCAGAAATGAGCCGTAGTCGCTCCTTAAGCCCACCCAGTGTGGCAACCGTTTTAATTAAATTTTCTCGCTGTTCGCGAGTAATGCTTTGCTCATCGCAGATCAGGTCGTTCAGGGTATCGATGAGTGTATCTACCCGATTTTCTGTTAATTTCATTTCCAGTTCTCGCTTAAGGCTACAACTCAGCATTCTATTAGATATCTATTTGATTTCGCATCCCTGTTGATCTCATAAATGCAGTCCATAGTCTCGATCACTGAGCATGGAAGCCTGATGCTAAAATGATATACTGATGTAAGAACAAATCTTACATAATGAAACGGAGGGGTTATGGCCCGTACGATGACGGTGGACGTGGGTGATGAGCTGCGCGAATTTATCGATTCCCTGGTTAAGGCTGGTGATTACCGTACCCAGAGCGAGGTCATGCGAGATGCGCTGCGTCTTCTGCGAGAGAAGCAGGCTGAATCCCGCCTTCAGGAACTGCGCGATCTGCTGGCCGAAGGCATCAGCAGCGGCGAGGCGAAACCATGGAACAAGGATGCATTCCTGAATAATGTCAGGGCCAGGGTGGCAAATGAAAGAGATTGAGCTGACACCCAAAGCAGAAGAAGATCTGGAAGCAATCTGGGGCTACAGCTTCCGACAGTTCGGGATTGTTCAGGCGGATGCGTATATCAGCCGTATAGCAGCGGTTTTTAACGTGCTGGCCATGCATGACATCGGCACGCATCGCGCTGAGCTGGGAGACAATATCTGCTCGTTGCCGGTGGAACAGCACATGATCTATTTTGTGCCATCGCATTCGGTGGTTACGGTCATACGTATTCTCAGCCAGTCTCAGGATACGGCACGGCATGAACCCTGGATATAATCGGGCAAGAAACTTTAAATACATAAAAATCAATTACTTAGTTCGTGTAATCCATCTTATGTTAAATTTAGTCCGTCGTTCATTTAGTTCATAACAGGCCGCAGACTACGATTAATCATACACAGACATAATCTTTCATTTGGTTTAAAAAAACGCTCCCGGACGGGAGCGTAAGCCAGTGACTTCGGCGTCAAATGAGGGTCTAACAAGTGGAGCTGCGGGTTAATTCTGGGTGATCTGGCTGCGATGCTTTTCAGCCTGCTGCTGATGAATAACGGAAGATTGACCATTATTCGCCTTCTCATGCACAACAGCGGCTTTCTCATGCTCGTTCATTTCGGAAAATGATTTTGCTGTTTCGTTAGAAGCTGCTGGCTTGGATTTCATCATTTTTTTATGCATTTCAGCCATGTCCTGATGGGCAGCAGAATTGCCGTTTTGCATCATTTCATGGGACATTGCGGCCTGATCGTGACCGCTCATATCCATCATTTTCATGCTCTCCCCCTGAACTGCACTTTTTTCAGCGGATGATTGCATCTGATGGGCAGGCGCCTGGGCATTATTTACCTGGTCATGCATGTTCATTGTCTCTGCAGCCCAGGCAGATGAAGCGACAGCCATCATGGCAATAAAGGATACAAGGATCTTTTTCATGGTTGGGTCTCCGGTGTTTTCATACCCGAACAATCAATGCTTATAACAGAGAAAGCATTTGATCTCAGGGCTGGTTGATCATCACGCCAGGAACCGGGCGATTGAATTATCACGCTGTCCTGATTTATGGCTGATTATAAAAAACCGCCTCTGTTTATCGCGTGACTGAACGATGACATTTTTGTCACCTTCCGGGTTTCTCCTGAATAACGGTATTAATCCATTAACAGACGCACACTGAACACAATTTCCCGCCCCTGCTGTTCTGCTGACAGCTCGCCGCCGTGAGCATGAATGATCGACCTTGTAATTGATAATCCCAGCCCCGCGCCTTCCGTGTTGTAGAACCTTGATGAGTCTGCGCGATAGAACCGGTCAAACAAACGTTCCAGATTAGCGGGAACCTGGCCGGACATCGTATTCGTAATCATCACGTTCACACAGTCACTGTCACGCTCAAGGTGTATCGCTGTACAGGTGTTATCGGGAGAATACTTGATTGCATTGGAAAGCAGGTTACTGAAAGCACGTCGGAGCATATCGCTGTCTCCGGCAACAACGCCCTCTCCTTCAACCGTGATTGTCTTTCCTGTTTCGTCTGCCAGGGGCTCGAACAACTCACGTAATTCATTCAGTTCGGCTGCCAGATCCACATCATGTTTATCCAGCCGCAGCAGACCATGCTCTGAACGTGCCAGAAAAAGCATGTCACTGGTCATTCGTGACAACCTTTTCAGTTCTTCCAGGTTAGCGAATAAAATTTCGCGGTAATGCGAAACATCCCTTTCCTTAGCCAGTGCAAACTGCGTCTGCATCATCAGATTACTGACTGGTGTGCGCAGCTCATGCGCGATGTCAGACGAGAAATCTGACAGTTTCCGGAATGCCCCCTCCAGGCGATCAAACATATTATTGAACTCCTGCATGGTCTCAGAGATTTCCGGCGGAGCCAGATCGGGATTTAGACGCTGATCCAGGCTGTGTACAGTCATGGAGGAAGCCAGACTGGTCATTTCCCGTAACGGTTTCAGACCAATACGTGTGGTCAGCCAGCCCAGAAAAACAGAAATAAAGACCAGACCGATATTGAACCAGAACAGCCAGGTACTGAGTTTGTCCATAAACAGGGTGTGATACCCAGTATCCGTGGCAACCGTAATGATGACATGTTTGCTTTTACCCTGTTCCGGCGTCATGGCAACCCGCCGCGAGATACTGCGGTACACGGTGTTATTTTCTTCCGTCTGGATCATATAGTCGAGAATATCACCCGACTTATTAAGCAGGACCGCTGGAACAACAGAATTTTTGGCATAGAGTTCAACAATTTTTTCATTTTCCATGTTTTTTATAGAAATGAATAAACCATTGTGCCCTACCATCGCATCGTTTATTTTTTCTGATAATGACTTAATATCCGTTTTGTTCCGGAACGTCTCTGTTTTAAGAAACTCTTCGGTGAGCTGAAGTTTACCTGTCAGAAAATCGCGGTCCTGATTATCGAAATAGCCATTAAGGGTGCTAATCAGGATAAAACTTGATAACCACCATACCGTAAGCATCACCGCAGAAAAAATCAGGCTCAGGCGTGTGGTCAGGGAAATTTTGAACCTCACTCTTCTCTGATCTCCAGGACATATCCGGCACCGCGAACGGTATGGATCAGTTTTGGCTCAAAGTCATCATCAATTTTACTTCTCAGACGTCTCACGGCGACATCAATCACATTCGTATCACTGTCAAAATTCATGTTCCAGACCAGGGACGAGATAAGACTCCTGGGTAACACTTCTCCGGTGCGTTGCAGCAGCAACTCAAGCAGAACGTATTCTTTACCGGTGAGATGGATCTTCTTCCCCGAACGGATCACGGTCCGGCGCACCATATCAACGGTCATATCGGCGATGGTGCAGACTGTTGCGGCCTGCGAGCGTGCCCGGCGCAGCAGGGTTCTTACACGTGCAACCAGCTCCGTAAAATCAAAGGGCTTAATCAGGTAGTCATCTGCGCCAAGCTCCAGTCCTTTCACTTTGTCCCGCACGTTGTCCTTTGCGGTTAAAAACAGGACCGGTTCTTCGTGCCCGGACTCCCTCAGTGCGCTGATGATTTGCCACCCGTCGAGGAAAGGCAGCATCACGTCCAGTATTATCAAATCATACTGTCCCTTCGACGCGGCCCCGAGACCATCGCGGCCATTATTAAAGAGATCGGCCTGATAGCCTTCCTCAACCAGTCCCTGCTGCAGGTAACGACCTGTTTTTTGTTCGTCTTCAACGATTAAAATACGCTGCATGGTCAACTCGCTGATATGAAAGTAAAAATCTCACGCATGAGCTTTGGCTGTCCCCTAGCTGACCTGAGACGGAGCAAGCATTCCGAGCCACGCTACGGCGCCCAGAATGATAATCGCAACAACGAATTCTGTCAGGATGCTGTTTCGCATCAGGGCAACGCTGCGATCATAATTCCCTTCCCTGACCATAACTTCAAGCCGGGGACCCAGGTGAAACCGGTTTGCTGCAGCCAGAAGAAGCATCAGAACAAACAGAGCCGTCTTGGCAAGCAATATCCTCCCCCAGGAACTGTTGAATAAGGGAGTTAAGTTACCCTCAGCAATATACAGATAGTTGACCAGCGCACTCAGGATCAGGGCTACAACAATCACCGTTCCTGCCGTGGCAAATTTTGCCAGGGAGTCAGATATCACAATGACGCTCTGTGCATTATGCTCGTTTCTGCGCATCAGCAGGATAGCAAATGCAACCAGAGCACCTGTCCAGGCACCTGCAGCGCCGAGATGGGTCAGATCGCTCAGTAAATGGAGATAGTAATGCAGACCGTCATGCATAACGGCGTGTCCTCCCCAGGCAAGTGTAGCCAGCGCCACGCCCCCACTCATCGTCATCAGCAGGCAGGACAATACTCTCTTATTAGTGTAAAGGAACAAAGCACCGAGTGTGGTAAACAGGGCACAGAGCCTGACAATCCAGCTAATACCCACATCAGTTTCTTCTATCACCATCTCGATAACATGGATGGATAATTCTCTGAGGTCAGTTACTCCACTCATGGCATTAGATACCAGGAGCATATTAATGCCAGTAAGAATGATGCCTGTAACAACAGCAAAGGTTATAAACGACCTGAAATTAGTCAGGTTATAGGTTTCATGTCTGACACCGCTTATTCCATATATCTGAAAAAATGGCAATCCAAATATTACCATCAAATCCAGATAAAGAAGAAAACGAATAACAATCATAATCAGGTCGTTCATAATATTACTTCACTGTAAAGGTGTAATTACCGGTAATAGGGTGCGTATCTGAAGAAACCGCGCGCCAGTCAACACGATAAGTGCCAGCGGGTAAAGGCTCTCGCGGAATAATGACCATCGATTTAGGGTCAGCGCCTGGCGCCACTTTTGCCGCGACCGGCATCGGAGAATGTGATGACATGCCTTTCATACCCGTCATCGTTAATTTTGCACCTGAGAATTTCACGGTCAGATTTTCCGAGAAATTAAGCTGAATCTTTTCCGGGGCCGCTACGGCTGAATCAGCCTGTGGCACAGAGCTTTTTAATTCCGGATGGGCCATAGCAGAGAAAGCAACGCCCATAACGAGGCCACCTGTAAGAATGGCTTTATTTAAAATCGACATTTTATTTACCTGTTTAGTTGAGTGTTTTATATCAGTGCGTTAAAACCAGATTCTGGCTCCCGCCAGGAATACTACCTGATGGTCTTTCTCACCTTCTCTTTTCGCCATATCGGATGTTTTCCCGTAAAGTTGATTCCAGGAAACGCCTATATAGGGTGCAAACTCACGGCGTATTTCATAGCGCAGCCGGAGCCCCAGCTCTGTGTCAGTCAGTCCCCTGCCGCGACCCCGCGATTCATCATCCTGACTGTAGAAATTCACCTCATAGGATGGCTGGAGTATGAGCCGGTTAGTCAGTAAAACGTCGTATTCTCCTCCCAGACGAAGGGCTGCTTTTCCGCCATTACTGACAAAACCCGTAATTTCAGACTCAAAATTATAGAGTGCCAGCCCCTGAAAACCGACAGCAGCCCAGGTCCGGGCAGAAGCAGGTCTGAAATCCTGCCTGACACCCGCAACCAAATCCCACCATGGGCCAACCGCATGTCCCCAGAGTAACTGCGCTTCAGCCGCCTCCGTTTCCCCATTGCTTCGTTCACCTTCACTCTTTAGCCAAATCCGATCTGTGTCGCCTCCAATCCAGCTGTTAACACTCCAGCTGAAATTGTTGGTGTTATCCGACCGTTGCCATTCCAGTTGATCCAGCAGAACCAGATAATTAATCGCACTGTCGTGAATCGCATGCCCCTGTAAATTGCCGAATGCAGCCTTCCGGTCGGCATCGGTAACAGGCGGAATTGGCGTTCTGCTCTCAGTTACAATGGGCTCCATTGACGTCATCTCAGTGAAATTCTCATCTGCTGGCATCTGCATGGCAGACATGTCGTGCCCGGCGTGGGGATCTGCAGAGACGGAGCCCGCCGCAATAGAAAGCTGTGAGGTAAACAAACCGGCGACCAGAACAGGTATGGCCTTCAAATTTCTCTTCATTCGCATCATTCCTCCACCCGGACTTCACGAAACATTCCCATTTCCATGTGATAGAGCAAATGGCAGTGATACGCCCAGCGGCCAAGCGCATCTGCTGTCACTCTGTAACTGCGTTTTGTACCAGGGGGAACATCTATTGTGTGTTTACGAACCATGAAATTACCGTTTTCATCTTCCAGATCGCTCCACATACCATGCAGGTGAATGGGGTGAGTCATCATGGTATCGTTGATCAGCGTGATCCTGAGCCGCTCACCGTATTTCAGCAGCACCGGTGCGGCATCTGAAAACTTGATTCCGTTAAATGACCAGGCAAACTTTTCCATGTGGCCGGTTAAATGCAGTTCTATGGTACGGCCAGGTTCACGTCCGTCAGGATCCTCAAAGCGGCTTTTCAAATCCGCGTACGTGAGAACCTTTCTTCCGTTATTTCGAAGACCAATACCCGGATCATTTAATTTCGGAGAGACGCTCATCGCCTGCATATCAACCAGTGGGTTATCCGTTTCTGACGCAGGATGACTTTGCATACCCGGCATTCCGGCCATCCGGGAATGATCCATACCGGCCATGCTGCTGTGATCCATGGGCGCGGAGGATGTCCCGCTATCCGGAAGGTCAGCACCGTCCATAGACATCATCTCTCCGCTGTTATCCATGCCTCCCATCTGGCTGTGGTCCATTCCTGCCATATCATGTCCCATTCCCCCCATACCCATATCTTCCATGGTCAACAGAGGACGGGGATCGAGGGGGGGAACGGCAGCACTTAACCCCTCTCTCGTGGCCAGTGTCCCTCGAGCGTAACCGGTCCTGTCCATGGATTGTGCGAAGATGGTATAGGCCTCACCCTGAGGCTCCACAATGACATCATAGGTTTCGGCAACGGCAATCCTGAATTCGTCAACGGTAACCGGGTTTACATACTGGCCATCTGCAGCCACGACCGTCATTTTCAGCCCGGGGATACGGATATCGAAATAGGTCATTGCCGAGCCGTTGATAAACCGTAAGCGTATCTTTTCACCGGGACGGAACAGTCCGGTCCAGTTTTTCAGCGGGGCCTGCCCGTTCATGAGATAGGTGTAGGTGTAGCCACTGACATCCGCGAGGTCAGTCGGATTCATTTTCATTTCAGCCCACATTTTCCGATCGGCAATGGTGGCTGACAGCCCCCTGGTATTCACGTCGCGGAAAAAAGAGCCAACGGTTGGTTTATTGAAATTGTAGTAATCCGACTGTTTTTTTAATTTTTTCAGCAGGCTGTGAGGATTTTCATCGGTCCAGTCAGACAACATGACCACATGCTCACGATCGTAAGCAAACGGTTCTGGCTCCCTGGCATCGATGATAATGGCACCGTATACCCCCTCCTGTTCCTGCAGACCGGAATGGCTGTGGTACCAGTAAGTCCCGTTCTGCTTAACCTTAAAGGTGTAAACGTAGGTATCATCAGGCTCTATGCCCATAAAACTCAGCCCCGGAACACCATCCATATTGGCCGGAAGAATAATGCCGTGCCAGTGAATGGACGTCTGTTCATTAAGACGGTTTTTGACCTTCAGGGTAATGGTGTCACCTTCTTTCCAGCGAAGAACGGGCCCCGGCAGGCCTCCATTGATTGTTTTGGCCTGACGCTCACTGCCCGTGATATTGACGGCCGTTTCACCAATGGTCAGGTCAAACTGAGTACCCTGCAGGGATGCGGCAACTGGCAGGCTCAGACTGGAACGCGCATTGAAACTCCATACGCCAAGACTTCCGGCTACGCCAGAGAGGGTTAACCCCTTCAGGAAAGTTCGTCGAGACGTTTTCAACAGCATGCGCATTCCCTTATTTAAAGTATGGTTACTGACAGAATTCGAGAACCGATTTAAATTAAATTACTGGTTCATCCACTTACAATGAAATGAATCTAGCACACCTTAAGAAACAAATTCATTACAATCGTGTAATGTACATAGCTGTATTACATTTACGTCATCT
Organism: Leclercia sp. Marseille-Q4284; assembly: GCF_916618945.1. Classification (NCBI taxonomy): domain Bacteria; kingdom Pseudomonadati; phylum Pseudomonadota; class Gammaproteobacteria; order Enterobacterales; family Enterobacteriaceae; genus Leclercia; species Leclercia sp. Marseille-Q4284. The sequence goes on along the minus strand of NZ_CAKAKG010000003.1, from coordinate 44,731 downwards.
TCCCCACAGGTTGATTATTTTTATATATGATCATAAGGACATCTTTTATGTACCTCAGAAGGTAATTACACATGAATATATTAATCACGACCACTGCGTTTACAGCTTTATTTTGTGGGGCAGCTTTTGCTCAGTCCAGTGATATTGCCCATGAAGCACATCGATTTGTTAATAATGCCTCAGCCGTCAGTCATGTGAATTCCTCGACGCATGAAAACTTACCGGACAGGGTTAATAAAAACAACACGCCCTCATTCTCTGAAATGAATGAACATGAAAGGGCCATTGTTGCTCATTCATTTATGAACAACAGCGCGTCCTATGCGCATCAGAAAATGATTGAGGAACATAAAAAAATGCTGTCCGGCAGTGATGCAAATTCAAAGACCTCGTCTTCTTCTTTTAACGAACTGAATGCCGGAGAAAAAGCCGCTCTCGTGCATGAGCAGGTCAATAATGCCGGTGCGGAAGCACATCAGACGCAGGCAAGAAAGCTTCGCGGGCTGTATTCGACCAGGTAACTGCAGGCGGGTTAGTGCTTAGCGTCAGGTGCGCAGCAGGGCTTTACTGACGGGTTACGTAGCAGGACATGAGCCCCATATTGCTCTGCCGTAACCTGTTTCAGTCCCGTTAATCATCACCGTCGGGCTGGTCATACAGTTCCCAGAGCTTCAGGAGCAAACGGGAAACAAGATATGTTACAAAAATGACGACCATCAACGGTGCTCCCGATTAACTGACAGATGACACGCCTCCTGAAAACCCCTAGCATACGCCGCAGTGTTCATGCTAACGGCGAATTCCAGTAAATGTATTCTACCGATGTCGTAGGTAATGACTCCAACTTACTGATAGTGTTTTATGTTCAGATAATGCCCGATGACCTTGTCATGCAGCTCCACCGATTTTGAGAACGACAGTGACTTCCGTCCAAGCCTTGCCAGATGTTGTCTCAGATTCAGGTTATGTCGCTCAATGCGCTGAGTGTAACGCTTGCTGATAACGTGCAGCTTTCCCTTCAGGCGTGATTCATACAGCGGCCAGCCATCCGTCATCCATACCACGACCTCAAAGGCCGACAGCAGGCTCAGAAGACGCTCCAGTGTGGCCAGAGTGCGTTCACCGAAGACGTGCGCCACAACCGTCCTCCGTATCCTGTCATACGCGTAAAACAGCCAGCGCTGACGTGATTTAGCACCGACGTAGCCCCACTGTTCGTCCATTTCAGCGCAGACAATCACATCACTGCCCGGTTGTATGCGCCAGGTTACCGACTGCGGCCTGAGTTTTTTAAGTGACGTAAAACCGTGTTGAGGCCAACGCCCATAATGCGTGCACTGGCGCGACATCCGACGCCATTCATGGCCATATCAATGATTTTCTGGTGCGTACCGGGCTGAGAGGCGGTGTAAGTGAACTGTAGTTGCCATGTTTTACGGCAATGAGAGCAGAGATAGCGCTGATGTCCGGCAGTGCTTTTGCCGTTACGCACCACGCCTTCAGTAGCGGAGCAGGAAGGACATCTGATGGAAATGGAAGCCACGCAAGCACCTTAAAATCACCATCATACACTAAATCAGTAAGTTGGCAGCATTACCGATGTCGTAAAAGAAAATGCCTACCTTTCAGCCACCCGCTCGGGGCTGGAATCGAACGAGATCGCTACTCTTCAGCGCTCCTTGCCTTCCCGGTTTAATCTGCGGCATTTGAAAAAAAATGAATCATTAAAACTCGTACTGCAAAAGAAAGCGGGAAAATCACGTGTCGTGGCCTATAAATTTACGTCCGGTTCATTTAATTACACGGCGTATCGTATATCAGATAAAAAGTTCTATAACCTTTCCGATACTTCCGGGAAAGGCAGTCTCGATTATCCGTTACCGGCCACAGCAAGACTCAGTTCGCCTTTCAATCCTGCAAGACTTAACCCGGTATCGGGAAAAGTGAGTCCCCATAATGGCATTGATTATTCCATGCCCATGAACACGAAAATAGTCAGCGTCATCGACGGAAAAATCACCCGGGCCGAATACAACAGTACCATGGGATATTTTGTTGAAGTAACGGGAAAAGCCGGTGTTAAAACTCGCTATCTCCACCTCAATAAAATACTCGTTACTAAAGGGGCCAGGGTTACCCGGGGAGACGCTATTGCGTTATCCGGTAACAGCGGACGTTCATCCGGTCCTCATCTGCATTACGAGCTGGTCATCAATAACAATCCTGTTAACTCACTGGCGTTCCGGGCAGCGGCACCCGCTGATAACAAACTTGAACAGCATGCCTTTGCGCATGCCAGAGACTACGAACGATACCTGGACTGATAACGGGGCCGCGACGCGGCCCCGTCTGCCGGATTAATTTTTTTTATCGTTTTCACTTCCTTGATGTTGATGATCTCCATGCCCTCCGTGGCCGTGGAAAAGATGCATTAGCGGGCAGACCAGCAATAACAGATATGGCCAGTAACCTGCCACATGTGACCAGTGTTCGCGCAGGAGGGCAAATGCCGCGATCGCGGCGACAGCAATAAGCGCATAGGTGGTACTTTTCATACTGGACTCCTTCTGTTCGTAACAGCCCCTTCACTCAGTGTTATTTCCCGAGCCTGACACTTTTCAGACGCAACGCATTCACAATGACGCTGACGGAGGAAAGAGCCATGGCCGCCGCCGCAATAACTGGCGACAGCAGTATTCCATACACAGGATAAAGCAGACCTGCAGCCACAGGCACGCCAAGTGCGTTGTAGATAAATGCAAAAAACAGATTCTGTCGGATATTTTTCATGGTGATTTCTGACAGATGACGGGCCCTGTTCAGTATCATCAAGTCGCCTTTGAGAAGGGTGACTCCGGCACTTTCAATTGCCACATCTGTACCCGTTCCCATGGCTATACCCACGTCAGCCGCTGCCAGCGCCGGGGCATCATTCACACCGTCTCCGGCCATCGCAACCACATGGCCAGACGCTTTCAGTCGGGTTATCACTGCTTTTTTGCCATCCGGCAGAATCCCGGCTTCAACCTCATCTATTCCCAGTTTCCGTGCGACTGCTTCAGCGGTAAGCTGGTTATCCCCGGTGAGCATAACGATGCGGATCCCCGCCTGACGCAAAGCTTTAAGCGCATCCGGCGTGGTTGCTTTCACGGGATCCGAGATAGCTATCAGGCCTGCAAGGTGCCCGTCTGTGGCCACATAGATAACGGTAGCGCCTTCCATCCGCAACGTATCCGCAACGGCCTTTTGATTATCAATAACGATACTGTTTTCCTGCATAGCCAGTTCATTACCAATAACAACCCGTTGACCTTCGACATCGCCTGAGACACCTTTACCCGACGGCGCATTGAAATGAGTGACTGCGGGTATTGCGATCCCCTTTTCCTGTGCTGCTTTAACTACTGCCATACCCAGCGGATGCTGCGAGCCTTTTTCCACTGCGGCCGTTACACGCAAAAGAGATGTTTCCCCACCCGGATTGAGACTGATAATCCCTGTCACCGTCGGCGAACCTTCCGTGAGCGTGCCTGTTTTGTCGACAACCAGCGTGTCCACTTTTTCAAGACGCTCAAGGGCTTCGGCATTCTTGATTAACACCCCGGCCTGGGCGCCTTTGCCCACCCCCACCATTATCGACATCGGCGTGGCCAGCCCCAGCGCGCAGGGACAGGCAATAATCAGGACCGACACAGCCGCAATGAGACCGTGCGCCATCCTGGGCTCGGGCCCCCAGACAGACCAGATCATGAAAGCAACAACCGCGATAAGTATCACCAGAGGAACAAACCAGCCTGAAACGCTGTCAGCCATTCTCTGGATGGGGGCCCGCGAACGCTGTGCATCAGCGACCATCTGAACAATTCGTGAGAGCATCGTTTCATCACCGACTTTCTCTGCACGGATGATAAGACTACCTGTCTGATTAATGGTCCCCCCGATGACAGGGTCACCCTCCGTTTTGGTAACAGGCATAGATTCCCCGGTCACCATCGATTCATCAACGGTTGTTTTGCCTTCGACCACGATACCGTCGACCGGAATACTCTCTCCAGGTCTGATGCGGAGCTTATCGCCAGGCAGGACATCTTCCGCATTAATATCCGTTTCATGACCGTCATGATCCAGCCGTCTGGCGGTTTTGGGGGCAAGGTTCAGAAGCGCAGTAATGGCGCCTGAGGTTTGTTCCCGTGCCCGCAGCTCAAGAACCTGTCCCAGCAGAACAAGCACCGTAATAACTGCTGCGGCTTCAAAATAAACGGCCACCAGGCCATCCATGTTTCTGAACGATGCAGGAAACCAGGAGGGGAAGACGGTTGCAATGACGCTGTAAACCCAGGCTACGCCGGTCCCCATTGCAACAAGGGTAAACATATTCAGGGAGCGGTTACGTAACGACATTACGGCCCGGGCGAAGAATGGCCAGCCACACCACAACACGACAGGGGAGGCCAGAAGCAGCTGCAGCCATGTGTTGTACTGTGGCGGTACTGTATTCCTCAAGTCGGGAAACAGATGAGATCCCATTTCGAGTACCAGAACCGGAAACGCCAGCAACAACCCCAGCCAGAAGCGTCTTGTCATGTCGCGAAGTTCATCACTCGTCCCCGTGGATGCCGTAGCTACGAGCGGCTCCAGTGCCATTCCACAGACAGGACAGCTTCCGGGACCACTACGGCGTATCTCCGGATGCATCGGACATGTCCACACACCTTCAGAAATCTCTTTCTCCGCCTGGCGGTGAGACTGTTTTATCTTATCAGGGCTGACTTCATGGTGGTCGTGGTGATGGTGATGTTCACTGGCATCTTCGGTAAAATAATGATCGGGATGGGCTTTAAATTTGCTCTCACAGCTGGCGGAGCAGAAATAAAGCTGATGGTCCTGGTATCGAATGCTGCTGTGCGCCTTGTCAGGCAGGATGACCATCCCGCACACGGGATCTCTCACCTTATGCAATGCGTGACTCTCGTCCGGGGATGATGTCTGCTCAGAAGCAGTCTGGTTGTTATGTTCCACTGCATTGTCATTTTTCACAGTAACTCTCCTTATGCATATCTGAAGCATTTTCTGTCTTCAGGATATGTCATGGATGCGATTACCACGAATGCCGCCGGCATAAGAGTGCCTGCTGCCGGCGTCCCGTTATCAGCCGTTCCGCTGACTATTCGATTCGCTGGAAGACTTTTTTACTGCCCTCCGGTGAGAATGCGATAACATCGTAAGCCTCTTTTCGGGCCCCCATCTCCATTCCCGGACTTCCTGCTGGCATACCGGGGGTGGCGAGACCGTATATACCCGAACCAGACTGCATGGCCTTATGTATCGTTGCCGCAGGCACATGGCCTTCAATGATCAAATTACCTACAACCGCGGTATGACAACTTCGTAGTCCAGCAGGAACAGCATGCTTTTCTTTCAGGGCTGACAGCGCCTGATCATTCATGACGTGAGTTCGCACTTCGAACCCGTCTTTTTCCATCGCTTTGCCCCACAGGGAACAACAGCCACAGTTTTCAGATTTGTACATATCAATGACTTTTTCACTCGCCATTGCAGGCAGTGACAGGCCGAGAGCCAGGGCCATTAGAACCACTTTTTTCATACTCACCTCTGTATATTATCGATATAAACCCTGACGTCAGGGTGAATCAGTGCAGAAGGACGCCCACTGGGGGCGCCCTTTCAGGGTTATGACACGCTTTTTTTATGTCTGCGCAGCCAGATTAATTTGTAGGCGGCAGGAATAATGAACAGGGACAGCAGCGGAGCCGTGATCATCCCACCAATCATTGGCGCAGCAATACGGCTCATGACTTCTGAACCTGCGCCGGTTCCCCAGAGTATTGGCAGCAGACCCGCAATGATCACCGCCACGGTCATGGCTTTCGGCCGGACACGCAGTACGGCACCATGATAGAGGGCTTCATCAAGACCTTCCGGTGTGAACGTCTCTTTACGGGACAATTCCGGGTGCGCTTCAATGGCATGACGCAGATACATCAGCATGACCACGCCAAACTCTGCTGCCACCCCGGCCAGGGCGATAAACCCGGTTCCGGTCGCCACTGACATATGGAAGCCCTGCCAGTACAGGAACCATATTCCGCCAACCAGGGCGAACGGCAGGCTCATCAGGATCAGCAGGGCTTCGTCAACCCGGCGGAATGCCAGATACAACAGGATGAAAATGATCATCACCGTCATCGGCACCATCAGCTTCAGTTTCTTGTTGGCATGCTCAAGCAGTTCAAACTGTCCGGAGAATGCCACACTGGTTCCCGGTCTCAGTTTCACTTTCTCGCTGATGGCCGTCTTAATGTCGTTAACCACCGACACCATGTCCCTGCCGCGGGCATCAACATAAATCCAGCTGGCTGGCCGGGCATTTTCGGTTTTCAGCATGGTTGGTCCAGAAACGACTTTAATATCGGCAACATCGCCCAGTGTGATCTGCTGCTTCATCGGGGTCAGGATCGGCATCTGTTTCAGCGCCTGCGGACTGTTGCGGTAATCCTGTGGGTAACGAATGTTAATAGGGTACCGGGCCACGCCTTCCACCGTTTCCCCTACCGTCGCACCGCCGATGGCTGATGAGACGAACAGCTGGACATCACCTACTGTCATCCCGTACCGGGAAGCTTTTTCCCGGTTAATGTCCACATCAATGTAACGTCCACCTTCCAGTCGCTCAGCCAGGACAGACACCACACCCGGTACCGTTTTGGTTACCGCCTCGATACTCTGCGCCGTCGCGTCGATATCGGACAGAACAGTCCCGGACACTTTGATACCTATCGGGCTTTTGATCCCGGTTGAGAGCATATCAATACGGTTACGGATAGGCGGCACCCAGAGGTTTGCCAGACCCGGTAAACGGACTGTCCTGTCGAGTTCATCAATAATCTTGTCAATTGTCATGCCGGGACGCCACTGATCCTCAGGTTTGAGCTGGATCGTGGTTTCCACCATTTCGAGCGGCGCGGAATCCGTTGCGGTCTCTGCTTTACCGGTCTTGCCAAATACAGAAGCCACTTCAGGAACGCTTTTGATTAACTTGTCTGTTGTCTGCAGGAGCGCTGCAGCTTCTGCCGGAGAGACGCCAGGCAAGGTCGACGGCATATACAGCAGATCGCCCTCGTTAATCTTCGGCAGAAATTCACCGCCCACCTGACTCAGTGGCCAGATAACCGTGAAAATGGACAAGGCCGCAACCAGCAGGGTTGTTTTTGGCCAGTGGAGGACCCGCAGCAGCAAAGGATGATACGCTTTGATCAGCACCCGGTTCAGGGGGTTACTTGTCTCGGCAGGAATTTTCCCCCGGATCCAGAATCCCATCAGAATAGGAATGACGATGATGGCCAGTGCGGCCGCTCCCGCCATGGAGTACGTTTTCGTGAATGCCAGCGGGCCAAACAGACGACCTTCCTGCCCTTCCAGGGTAAAGATAGGAATAAAGGACAGGGTGATGATCAGCAGGCTAATGAACAACGCGGGTCCCACTTCCACGGAGGCGTCGGTAATCACCTTCCAGCGGGTGGCGTTGTCAATCTGCTCACCCGGATGCTGATGATCCCACTCCTCAAGCCGTTTGTGCGCATTTTCAATCATCACAATGGCGGCATCCACCATCGCACCGACGGCAATCGCTATCCCTCCCAGCGACATGATATTGGCGTTCAGTCCCTGGAAGTGCATGACGATAAAGGCGATACACAGGCCAAGCGGCAGAGAGATAATCGCCACCAGGGCAGAACGTACGTGCCACAGGAACAGAGCACAGACGATGGCCACCACGATAAACTCTTCCAGAAGTTTGGAACTGAGGTTATCAATCGCCCGGTCGATTAACTGGCTGCGATCGTAGGTGGTCACGATTTCAACGCCTTCCGGCAGGCTGGCCTTCAGCGTCTCCAGTTTATCCCTCACTGCCGTGATAACGTCGCGCGCATTTTTACCCGACCGCAGGATCACCACGCCGCCAGCGACTTCTCCCTGGCCGTTCAGCTCGGCAATACCACGCCTCATTTCGGGCCCGGTCTGCACGCGGGCAACATCCCGCAGATAAACCGGCACGCCGTTCTCACCTGTTTTCAGGACGATGTTATTAAAATCATCAATGCTCTGAAGATAACCGCTGGCACGGACCATATACTCCGCTTCGGCCATTTCAACGGATGAGCCACCGGCCTCCTGGTTAGACGATTCAAGTGCCTGTTTCACTTCGGGCAGGCTGATACCGTACTGGGACAGTTTTACCGGATTGACCTGAATCTGGTACTGTTTCACCACGCCGCCAACCGAAGCGACCTCAGCCACGTTCGGGATGGTTTTCAGCTCAAATTTCAGGAACCAGTCCTGCAGAGAGCGCAGTTCTGAAAGGTCGTGTTTTCCGTTGCGATCGACAAGGGCATATTCAAATATCCAGCCCACTCCCGTGGCGTCCGGGCCGATTTCAGAGCTCACACCCGCAGGCAGTTTGCCCTGAACCTGATTCAGGTATTCCAGCACGCGCGAACGGGCCCAGTACAGATCGGTGCCGTCTTCAAAAATGACATACACATACGAATCACCGAACTGTGAAAAGCCACGCACGGTTTTTGCGCCAGGTACGGACAGCATGGTGGTGGTAAGCGGATAGGTGACCTGGTTTTCTACAATCTGCGGGGCCTGTCCGGGATAGCTGGTTTTAATAATGACCTGCACATCTGACAGGTCAGGCAGCGCATCGACCGGCGTGTTAATTATCGTCCATGTGCCCCAGATGCTGAGAAACAGTGCGCCCATCATGACCAGGAAACGGTTGGCGACAGAGCGCCGGATAATCCATTCAATCATCGTCGTCTCCTCAGTGCCCTGAATGCATATTTACAGGCTGCTCAGACATTGCTGGCATACTGTTTTCTGTTTTTTCAGGGTGGCGCATACGTTCCAGCGCGCCCGTAATATTGGCTTCGGAGTCAATGAGGAACAGGCCACTGACCACCACGGTATCGCCTTCATTCAGGCCGGAGCCAATGCCGGACTGTTGCTGTGATTCATGCAGAACGTGGATCTGTTTCGGCACAAACTTGCCTTCATCATCAACAGTAATCACGCGCTGTTCTTTGCCGGTATCGATAACGGCCTGGCTTGGTATCAGCAGCATCTCCTGGCTCCTGGTATTCAGTTTCAGATAGGCATTCATGCCCGGCTTGAGAAACTCATCCTTATTAGAAACCTGGAGACGGACCTGAAGCGTACGGGTTGTCTGATCCACGCTGGGAAGAATGTTCCATTTTTCGACATGGAATGTTTTATCCGGATAAGCCGGTACCGAAATTTCAAACTGCGACGTATCTTTCAGCAGATATGCGATAGATTCTGGCACTGCAGCGCTGATCCAGACCGGGTCCATCCCCTGAATCTGAGCCACTACTTTATCTTTCGAAATATTCATTCCGGTGCGCAGGTCAAACGCAGTAATGACACCATCAATAGGTGCTTTAATGGTAAAACGGGTCTGGATTGTGCGGGTTGAACGCAGCCTTTGAATATCCTCTTCCGGCATACCAGCCAGGCGAAGTCGCTCCAGAACCCCTTTTATCTGGGTTGACGTACCGCCTGTACCGGATAACAGCAGGAACTCACTTTGTGCCTCAACCCATTCAGGAATGGTGATATCGATAAGCGGAGTGCCTTTCTTCACATGATCGCCAATCGTCAGGGGATACACTTTTTCGACGAAACCGTCAGAGCGCGCCTGCACAATGACAAACTGATACTCGTTGTAACTGACATTAGCCGGGATTGTCTGAGAATAATTCAGCATTCCTCGCGTGACTTTTTGCGTTTTTAATCCCAGATTCTGAACCTGCGTTGGATCGATACGGATCCCGCCACTGCTTTTATCGCCGCTTTCATCAGCATATTTTGGCACCAGGTCCATATCCATAAAGGGAGATTTTCCGGGTTTATCAAATTTGGTATCCGGTTTCATCGGGTCATACCAGAAAAGTACCTTTCGCTCCGGTGCCTTTTGTTCGGTTTGTACTGTTTTTTGTGATGAGTTTACATACTGCCAGGCAGTAACCGATATCAGCCCTCCTGCTATGAGGCTGCTGATAATTATTGCAGCATATTTTATCTTTAAAGAAGCCATACAATTTCTCGCTGAAAAATCAAAACACCTGGCATATGCGCCCGATCATTCATTCACAGTAATCCCTTAATGAATGTTCAGGCGCACTGGATGTATTCGCTCCGGACTGATAATCAGGATTGCGTAACGTTAATGCTTTTGAGTAAGGAGATATTGCCCTGCTGAATAAACGAGAAATCGACATGGTTGCCGGTTTTCAGGGCATTGATAGCGTCGTCTGCATTAACAAAAGTGAAGCGCATGGTCATTGCAGGCCAGCCCACAGCAGGGATTGCTTCGTGCGAAATGGTAATCTTTTTACTATTCATATCAATGTCTTTAACGACACCGGTGCCCTTGATAACCTGCTGTACCGAAGCATCACTGGCAGCATTCATATCGCCATGCTGATGTGTTTCAGCATGAAGACCGGCAGAAAACATGACAGAGAAGGCACCAAATAAAACGGCTTTAAGTGAATTACGCATTTTTAATTTCCTGATTAATTAAATAAATTTACTCTACCCAACCGCCACCCAGCGCGGTAAACAGATTAATTTCGTTAACCTGTCGGGAATAGGTAAGATCGAGAATGGTTTGCTGCGTAGCGAAGAGGGAACGTTCTGCATCCAGCACTTCGATGTAACTGACAGCACCACTTGCATATAATCCTCTGGCACGCTGGAGAGTTATCTGAAGTGAATCAAGATAACGCTGCTGTGACTCAAGTTGCTGGCTAAGGCTGTCGCGCAGCGCAAGCGTGTCGGAAACATCCTTAAAGGCTGACTGAATTTTTTGTTCGTAATTAACCACCGATTGTTGCTGGCGAATTTCAGCCAGCTTCAGATTGGCTTTATTCCTGCCAGCATTAAAAATAGGAATTTCAATTTTAGGGATAAAATTCCACATTCCACTTCCTGACGTAAACAGGCTGGACAGCTCCGTACTGCTTGCGGAAAGACCACTGGTCAGGGTAATGGAGGGGAAAAAGGCCGCTCGCGCTGCGCCAATATTGGCATCAGCCGCTTTCAGCTGATATTCCGCTTCCATAATATCCGGTCGCTGCAGCAAAATTTGTGAAGATAGATTTGGTGGCAATTTTACTGGTGCGATCTCCCCGCCTTTCATCCCTTTTTCTGACGGAAGTGCGCGGTACGTTCCCAGCACCAGTTGCAGGGCATTGTTTGCCTGAGCCAGATCGCCTTCTCGTTTGGCTATTTCGGCGCGGGTACTTTCGATTTGTCCTCTCGCCTGTTCAAGTGCCAGAACGTTCGTACTCCCGGTCACGAGCTGTTGCTCAACGAAAGCATAGGACTGTTCATAATTTTTCAGCGTTTCCCGCGCAATACGGAGTTGTTCGTACGCCAGTTGCTGGCTGAAATAGCTCTGTGAAACGTTGGAGACCAGCAGGATGTGTACGGCCCGACGGGCTTCTTCGCTGGCAAAGTAGTTCTGGCGGTCAGCATCACTCATGTTCTTAAGTTTGCCGAAAAAATCGAGCTCATAGCTGAGCTCCAGTCTCGCGTCGTACTCCTGTGTGGTCGGCTTGTCACCTTTCAGACCACCGCTGTATGTTATCCCGGATGAGGCATTCAGCTGGGGATAACGATCTGCATCCGTGACGTTGAACTGGGCTCGGGCCTCTTCAACCTTCAGGGCAGCCATTCTCAAATCACGGTTATTAGTCAGAGCTTCACCGATCAACCGGGTAACCTGGGGATCGACAAAAAAGTTACGCCAGCCCGTATCCTGATAGCCATTTACCGCTGGCGTCAGGCTGTTATGGGACAGTGAAAACTGCTGGGGTACCGGTGCTGCGGGCCGCTGATATTCAGGCGCAAGCGACACGCAGCCTGCCAGGATGAATATCGTGCTAATGCTGAGTAATTTTAATTTGAACATAACGCTTCTCGTCCAGGCAGACCTGGTAAATGGTTCAAATGAAGTCCAGAGTATTGATAGGGGTACTTTACCTAACGCTCTCTGTTTGCCGAGTGACAGGATAATGACAATGTTGTCATTTTTGCTGTAATCCGTTGATAACGATCGTGGGCGCAATAGAATGACATTAGCAGCCAGCCGGGGAGCAAGATGAAAATATTGATCGTCGAAGACGAAATTAAAACAGGTGAATATCTCAGCAAAGGGCTTACAGAGGCAGGGTTCGTAGTGGATCACGCTGATAATGGTCTTACCGGATATCATCTCGCCATGACAGCCGAGTATGATTTAGTCATTCTGGATATCATGCTACCTGATGTGAACGGCTGGGATATCATCCGCATGCTGCGCACTGCCGGAAAGGGTATGCCGGTCTTACTGCTGACAGCCCTCGGCACGATCGAACATAGGGTCAAAGGACTGGAACTGGGTGCGGACGATTATCTGGTTAAACCCTTTGCGTTTGCCGAACTGCTCGCCCGGGTGAGAACCCTTCTGAGGCGGGGAAACACGATGATCACGGAAAGCCAGTTTAAGGTGGCTGACCTCTCGATTGATCTCGTATCCAGAAAAGTCAGTCGCGCCGGAAACCGCATTGTGCTCACCAGTAAAGAGTTCAGCCTGCTGGAATTTTTCATTCGCCATCAGGGAGAGGTTCTTCCCCGCTCCCTGATTGCCTCTCAGGTCTGGGACATGAATTTTGACAGCGACACTAATGCGATCGATGTCGCAGTAAAGCGACTCCGCGCTAAAATAGACAACGATTACGAGACAAAGCTGATCCAGACAGTCCGGGGCGTGGGCTACATGCTGGAGGTCCCGGATGCATAGCAAACCTTCCAGACGCCCTTTCTCACTCGCTCTGCGGCTGACCTTTTTTATCAGCCTGTCCACGATACTGGCTTTTATCGCCTTCACCTGGTTTATGCTGCATTCTGTTGAAAATCATTTTGCCGAGCAGGATGTCAGCGATCTTCAACAAATCAGCACCACACTGAACCGTATACTGCAGTCCCCGGTGGATCCGGATGATAAAAAAATAAGCAAAATAAAGGAATCAATTGCCAGCTACCGCAACGTTGCCCTTTTGCTCCTCAATCCCAGGGGTGAAGTGCTCTTTAGCTCAGCTCAGGGGGCGGCACTACGCCCGGCAGTGAATTCAGCAGATTTTAGCGAGCACAGCCGCGCACGGGATGTCTTTCTCTGGACGGTGGAGGATCCTGCGGGACCGATGGATACCGGGTCCGAAATGAAGATGGAAACATACAGGATTATCGCCTCCTCTGGTCAGGCGATATTTCAGGGCAAACAGCAGAACTATGTCATGCTGACTGGCCTATCCATTAATTTCCATCTCCATTACCTCGATGCGCTGAAAAAGAACCTGATTGCGATTGCCGTCGTGATAAGCCTGTTGATTGTTCTGATCATTCGAATCGCTGTCCGTCAGGGGCACCTGCCCCTTCGTAATGTCAGCAATGCCATTAAAAACATCACCTCCGAGAATCTTGATGCGCGACTGGAACCGACACGCGTTCCCATTGAGCTGGAGCAACTGGTTATCTCGTTCAATCATATGATTGGAAAGATTGAGGATGTCTTTACCCGCCAGGCCAATTTCTCTGCCGATATCGCGCATGAGATCAGAACGCCCATCACCAATCTGGTGACGCAGACTGAAATCGCACTGAGTCAGGATCGAACCCAGAGGGAACTTGAGGATGTCCTCTATTCCAGTCTTGAAGAGTATAACCGGATGACCAAAATGGTCAGCGATATGCTGTTCCTGGCACAGGCAGATAATAATCAGCTGATACCTGACAGGGTCATGTTTGACCTCAGAGCGGAAGTCATGAAAGTCTTCGAGTTTTTCGAAGCCTGGGCCGAAGAACGCAATATCACGCTCAAATTTAACGGGATGCCCTGCCTGGTTGAGGGAGATCCACAAATGTTCAGAAGGGCGATCAATAATCTGTTATCCAATGCCCTGCGTTATACCCCGGAGGGACAGGCAATCACCGTCTCAATAAGAGAGCAGGAGAGCTTTTTTGACCTTGTGATTGAAAATCCGGGGAAACCAATCCCTGAAGAGCATTTATCAAGGCTGTTTGACCGTTTTTATCGGGTAGATCCGTCCAGACAACGAAAAGGAGAAGGCAGCGGCATCGGCCTTGCGATTGTGAAGTCCATCGTGGAAGCACATCACGGAAGAGTGCAGGTGGAATCGGACGTACGTTCAACTCGTTTTATCCTATCCGTGCCCAGACTGGAGAAAATGATTCCGGAAACCCAGTACTGAGAATAAAGATTTAAATGACAAAGATGTCATTAGCCTGTCATGCAGCAAACAGAAGCCATTCGATATAATTAGTGCAACTTATCAGGAAGGCGTTATTACTTCATCCATACACGGCATCAGCACAAGCCAGGAGTTGTATTAAAGCCTCATCCCGGCGGAATAAGGTCTGTAGAGTTGTCAGTTGTACTACTGAGGACACAGATCGAAATTCACGGACATCACTAATTCAGAAATGGAGAGTTACCATGAAAAATATCGTCTTAGCATCAGTGTTAGGTTTGAGCTTAATTTCTACGGCCTGGGCCACTGAAACTGTAAATATCCATGAGCGTGTCAATAATGCTCAGGCTCCGGCCCATCAGATGCAGTCTTCTTCAACTCCAGCCGCCATCCAGGGGGCAGCTCCACGGATGGCCGGTATGGATCAGCATGAACAGGCTATTATTGTTCATGAAACCATGAACAATGGTTCAGCAGATGCACATAAAAAAATGGCGGAAAGTCATCAGAAGATGATGGGAACTGGCACCGTTAACGCTTCCCGTCCGGCGACTTCGTTTGCGGCGATGAATGAACATGAAAGAGCAGCTGTTGCCCATGAATTTACGAATAACGGTCAGTCCGGCCCCCATCAGGCTATGGCTGATGCACACCGCCGCATGATCAATGCGGGCTGATGACAACTGAAGTTTCCGTGCGGTTACCCTTTCCTTGATAGATTGTCCCTTATACGGATATGTTGTTATTTTTTGCCCCCTTCAGGGGGCTTTTTTGTCTGACTCAGCTAAACTTATCCGGTAACCATCTGAAAGGGTTTATTATATGAAAATCACAAATTCGCTTTTTGTTATACTGATGTTATCCCTGCCAGCGATTTCCGCAGAACATTCAGAAATGAAAATGTCAGATATATCCTCATCGGCATCGTCACAGGAATATATGTCCGGCATGAAAGGTATGCATGACAAAATGATGGCCGCTGTAAAAGAGTCCGATCCCGACAAGGCTTTTGCGAAAGGCATGGTAGCACACCATGAAGGGGCAATAGCAATGGCTGAGACCGAGCTAAAATACGGAAAAGATCCGGAAATGAGAAAGCTCGCGCAGGACATCATTAAAGCTCAAAAAGGTGAAATTGAGCAGATGAATAAATGGCTTGGTAATCAAAAATAATGATTGCGGAAATAATATATTGCGCGTACAGTCAGAGTGTTCCCGGGCACGGGAACCTGTTAATCGTTAATTAATCAAAACCCGATTCATTTCGGGTTTTTCCTTTTACCCCCCCCAACGCATGCACTGCACCGAGTGAAATTCACCTGAGCCAATTCTGCTTGCTTATTATTTCGATGGGAATTGCTGATTTTAATTAAGCCTATGTTTTAAAGGTGTTTCTCATGCCTGGGTTTGGCAGGGGTTCGTCCTGTTCTCTGGTCATGCGCAATGGCAATTCGCAGTCAGGGCTCAAGACTACTTTTACCTCTTTTTTAACAGAAAGTTTCTGGACCCGATACTTGCCGGAAACATCATCTGCTGTTCATCCCGACCAATAAAACGAAGGTATCACTCTCGTTTGAATCTCACTTACTTTCCATTTTGTAATAAAGAATCAAGTTTTCCAGTGATATATCAATACCAACTTTTTTTAATAACCTTTTTCGCGCAGTGTATATTTCTTTCAGCATATCTTCATAACCCTGACCAAGGTGAATTTGTTTATGGCAATTGCAACACAGAGATATGATATTTTCTTCAACATCAAGAGATGTGTCAAAAGCATCTTGCCTGGACATAGGTACAATGTGATGAGGTTCTGTGTAATTTAAGGATGAATTTCGCCTTCTGAATGTTGGGTGGTCACTATCGACTTCACATCTGTAACCTGCTTTATTCAGCGCATTTTGGGATACGCCTTTACTCCTGGGATACGAGAGGCCATTTTTTACTTCTATTGCATTTTTCTTTGGTTTGGCTTCCCCTGTATATTCAAACGTCTGAACGTTGTCAAAGATATTACTTTTCTCTATGGCATTGATCAACTCATCGTCAGAGTAATACTCACTGCTGGCCATTTCTGTTGTACCAAAAAAATCCAGTTCGTTAATTGCCTGAACAAGTTCCTCACGAATTGTCCATAAGTTTCTTTTGGGTTTTCCGCCGATTTCTTTACTCTTCATTACGGTAATGAATTTTGTACCGGATGCGATATTTCCGACACCTTTAACCTCGAATCTACCAAGTTCTTTTTGAACTCTGCCACCCAGTCCGTTTATGACTCCATTAGCACTCATGCTGTGCAGGTCGTACTTCTTACCAATATCGAAGCATGTGCAGGAATGATTTGGCTCAATAAACCATTTTTTTAACGCTGCAATACTTTTTGTGTCAAAAACTTTATCATTTGTTAATAAAGTTTTCCATTCTTCCACACTGATATCAATGTCACAGACATACTCTCCATCAATCACTTCGCATATTTTTTTAATCACATTCATTCCCCTGTTATACAGATAGTCATAATGAAAATATAAAGCTCGCTAACCGGTATGGTTGCGTAAGGACCGTAGTCTCTCAGAGACCGTGCTTTCTTTTTTTTCAGGCCTGGACACTAAAGGGTCTGTTGCACCCCGAAAAAATTTGTTGCGGGGATTGCTCATTGAGATGAGCCTCTGCTCGATCATACCAGATCAGCAGGCTGCCCCCAATGCTATGGCTTCTTAGTTTGGCCATTATCCGGCCTTCCTCACGACCAATAAAATAGAGACATTACCCGTGACGCTGCCACCGTCTCAGCCCGGAACGATCAGTGAGCGCTTCTGATGACCTTCGGTTTTTTTAACGAAGCGGGTGGGATACGGTTTGTTGCTGAAATCTTAATAATAACCAACAACTGATGCTAATTTCGCACTTTTAACATATATGAATATAAATGTTATGAATAATTGCATTTACAGGAAATATCATGCGTTTTGTCATCCGGGATCCGAAAAAAGGCAAAACCGGAAATGCAGGATATGAAACCTAGTATCTCGGAATGGTATAGTTAAATTTTCTGTTGCCACAGGAGGATTTGATGGGGAACTATTCAGACTTTGAGACTGATTTTATTGAAAGAACGCTGGCCCTAATTGATCAATACAACAACATGATTGAGGGGAAACCCTTCTCTGAGCAGTACAACTACACGCTTACTCTGAACTGTCTCCTGGGCCTAATTGTGATGCCTAAAGAGCTCGCAGTTTCTTACCTCCCGTCGAATCGTCTAACGCCAGAGCTTAAGGCTGAAATTGGGTTAAACCAGTCTCATTTACCGGGTGAGGAAATGAACTTAAGAGAGCTAATTCATAAAATGCGAAATTCTGTGGCGCATTTCTGTGTTCAGGTTGAATCCATTAACGATGCACGCTTAGTTGATCGAATAGTCTTTAAAGAGACACATGGTGCAGGCCGTGTTTATGCAACCTTCAGCGCCCCGGAGCTTCTCCCTTTTCTAAGATATTACGCAGCTTTATTGCTCGCCAATATGAGACGCCACCGGGGTGCCCCCGCAACTAATGGCGTGTAAGGAATGAAATCATGTTTAATCTCGATTGTTCAACACGATCTCAGGCGATGCTTACGCTTTCGTACGGTTTTGGTTGTAGTGTAATGGAGTTGAAAAAGGTGTTGTTATCTCTCGATCTTGAGCAGATTTACGAGACGGATCATTCCATTATGATCGACTCTCGACGGTATCTGAGAGAGTACGTATGTAGGGAACTGGGCTCCCCGGGTGAGTTCACCACCGCATACTGGTTTCATGGTACCCGCACTTCAGCTGACAATACTTTTGAAAATGGTTTACTTGCGCTGGACCAGACCGAGTCACTGGTGATGGACATGCTGGTAAATCTGGCTCCAGACGCTGAGGTCAAAGAGAAATTACAGGCCTGGAATTTTCATGCTGGCGTACCTGATACTCTCTTCCAGATGCGAACTAGAAACAAAATGCACTGGGGGCCATACGGGCATCTTGTGCGGGAGATTCATCTTCACGCCCGCAAACTTTGGCAGCACGATTATATGCGGCTACCGGAGCTGGTAGAGGATGTCTGCAATGCTTACCAAAAAAAGCATGGGCAGGATCTTACAGGACATTATCTTGAGGTACTGAAACCTTGCATAGTCTGTTTCAGGGCGGATATTGATTATGAAAAAGGTGCGCTTGAAGCTGCGCTGGGTTACGCATATACGTCTGTTAGAGAGTTGCCGCCGGATAGTGGTGCTGTGTTCGGTATTGATCGGCATGGTATATCGGTTTCTGCCAATGAAATTGTGAACATTGAATTTCCGAATTCACATAAGTTTGATGACTGAATCTCGTAGGGTTGTAGATGTCATCCATACTGCGTTTTTAAGTAAAAGATTTCCTGCAGGAAAAACAAGTTTGTGACAGATAATCTAAAGGACCATGTTTATTCATTTTAAATTATTGTTTTTAATGAACTAAAATGCAATGTTTGTTGTTTGGCTTCCTGAATGTATTGTTATTATTAAATACGCAGTGTGACAAGCGAGCAAAAGATGGCATCACTTATAGTTACTTCCTTACTTAAAACCGGACCCTGCCTGAGCTCTGTGCTTGTAGAGGAAATGCTGAAAACTCCGGGCACTAACCGGGATAGCGCGCGCAAACAGGTTTCCCGGGCTGCTGCTGCAGGGCAGATACACTGTGTTGAAAAGCTTTTTCCCAAACGCGAGCGATTTGTTTATCTGAAACAGCAGTATGGTACCGGGCGTTACTGGTCCAGTCTCAACTCTGCCCTGCTTGATACCGGGTCGGCCTACGGTCTGGCATTGAGTTGCCTCAGGGCGCGCGGGGGGATTCTGCCGCTGAGTCATTTTTCAGCAGCCTGCGGATCGCCGGTAGCGATGAAACGCCGATTATCCTGGAAGTCAGTCCTGGATGGTCTGCTTCAGTACAAAATGATCAGAGTCGTTATGTTGCCAGGGGTGGGTGACTGTGTTGCGCTGACTGAGAAAAATGATAACGGTTACCTGCGTGCGGTCCATCCCCTGAAAGCCAGGCTGACCACAGAGTCAGTTCTGATGAAATCCCTGAGCCAGTGGGTCCGGAACAACGGCATCATCAGTTACGACACGCTGCGTACGCGAGAGGATCCCAATCCGGTTCAGACTCCCTGCGTGGCAAACTTTGATTTTGACCTCACCGCACCATCCTATCTCAATCCTCTTCTGCAGTTCTCCCGGTCAGGTGAGATCCGGTCTGGTTTCTTTGCCTGCGATATGCTTTTAGGATACAAACTCAGTCTGGTGCATCTCCAGCCCTTTATTACAAAATGCCGCTCGATAAACAGCCTCAGGAACAGCCCCAGATGCCTGTTTATGTTTATTGCAGATGAATACAGTGAAGATGCATTTCAGGAAATGAAGCGTGCCGGGATAATACCTGCCACGCCAGAAAATCTGTTCGGGAAAGACTTTGCTGACGCGCTCATACAGCTACGCGATCTTGTCGGCTCCCTAACGCTCAGCTTAAAAGATAATATCGCCGCGATAGATGACATCATGTCCAGGGTGTCGAATATAGCCGGCGCGACAAGTCAGCTCCAAGGGGATTTATTTGAATATATTATCGCGGAGACCGTACGCATTGACAGTAAGGATGTGGTGGTGGGTAAAATCTGTAAGTCCCAGAAGGGAGATACAGCAGAATGTGATGTTCTGAGCCTGAAGGGAAATGCTGCAATCACCTTCATTGAATGCAAAGGGTATAAACCCTATTCAACGGTCAGGCATGAGGATGTAAAGAAGTGGATTGGTAAACAGGTGCCGGTATTCTATAACTATGCCCGAAATGAATATCCAAACGCAGAAATTAACGTTGAATTTTGGACTACCGGCAAGCTTGGTGATGATTCCAGAGAGTCACTTCGTAAATTCACGGAACAAAACTCAATTAATCAGCGTTATAATATAACTATCATGGAGCCGCATGATGTGCGCGCCAGAATTAATGCGACATGGAATGACGCACTGGTCCGGGTTTTTGAAAAACATTTCCTGAGTTATCCCGATAAAAACGTCCGCCGTAAACATGTTCCCGAGCCGTTCAGGCTTGCTGGTCATGATGATGCAATAATAGAAGATGATTTCTGACCCGGCCGGCTCAGCTCGTCACAGGAAAAACATTATGACTTATACCAAAAACCAGCACATGCTCTCGCAGTGGTTTCTCAGGAACTTCCGCAGCGATGATACGGCACTGAGTCCGAAGGAGAAGCAGCGGGTCTGGGCTCATGTAGTGGTTCTTACGGCAGAAGGCGAAAATGACATAAAGGATATCCCGCTGCCCATCTCCAGCGTGGCCGTCTGTAAGGATTGCTTCCGTCTTACCGACGGTGATACCGGGGAGATTTTTGACATTGAGAATGAGCTCAGTGACTACGAAAAGGAAATGGCTGTGCTTGTCCGGGATCTGGTTCAAAACCATAACTTCACGAGGCTGGCTAACTGCGACAGGGATGATTTTCCGATAGAGAAGCTTGCAAGTTTCGGCATATTTCAGATGATACTCAACCTGAATAACCCGCAAAGCAGATTCCCGGGTAAAGCTGAGTTATTCCGGTCATTTATTATTCCAGTTAAAAATGACCTTCAGAATATCTTTTCTGAGACGCTTTCTTTGCCTGAAGTTATGCCGGAGATTGCTTCTTTAAGTATCTATCAGAAGCTGATTCGTATCGCTCGTTCCTCTTCAGAAGATGATGAAAAAGCGAAGGCCATGTTTGTATTATTTTCCCTCCTTGCGCTTCAGGGAAAAATAACAATGGTTGACGTAATGGCTAAGTTACGCGGAGCACTTTTTTCCGGTATCCATCGTGTGGATATATTTCATACCGGGCACCACTTTGACAGTACAGAACCACGGCCGGTGTTTACAGTATCACCTAACGTATTTTGTAAAATGACAGAAGAACCCGTTCTGTACCTTCCCCTGGCTCATAATTTGGCGCTTAAGTTTCATCAGTATCCGCAATCCGGATTTTTTACCCCTCTGGAAATTAATGTATTCAGCCCTGCCCCCCAGAACTTAATGATCGAAGACCCATCACGGATCAATATTTATAAATGCTCCTATGATTATATTGATCAGACCATGTCCACAATTGATATGTATAACGTGGGATTTTCGAATATTATTTATTCAAGCTGGCAGCTGAGTGACGTTGAAAATTATCTGCGACTGCAGAACGAACATCGTGACACTTATTATCTTCCGGAACATCCCGTCCGCTGGACAGTAACCACGGAGAAAGGCTGATGGCCCTGACCCCGGAACAGATAAGCCGACGACAGCAGCTCGTGGCAACGGGTACCTTCAATGCCGATACCCTGCTGCCCGGCGAGGAGTGGACCAGGCCCAGTATCGCTGACGTCCGGCACGTCCTGTCGCTGATCACACTGAATGACATACAGCTGGCCGATCGGCTGTATGTCAGGGAGCGTACGGTGCGAAAATGGCGTAAAGGAGAGACCAGAATGGTGTTCACCACCTGGTGCTGCCTGTGCCAGGTTGCCGGACTTGGATCCCCGTTAGAATAAGTTTCTGAACCATCTGCGGATCCTGCATTTCATCTCAGGGAAGATGAAACGGCGATAGTATCGCCAGTTTCGCTTCCAGATATGAGGAATATCGTCAAAATTGGTCAAAATCCAGGTCAGGCCCCGGTAAGCGGCCACGATTGCCCAGATGAAGTGGCCAATGGCGATTAGGGTGTAGATTACAGTAAATACTGCAGTTACGAATGTAGACATCATGTTCTCCTTAACGTCTTTGTGTATGTGCAGGTATTTACTTTCAGGTGGGGAGGCCTTTAAGGCCGGTTGGGAGAAAAACCTGTAAAAAGTTTTCCTTTTTACTTTGTTGCTATTTCAGGTTCAGTCAGTCAGTAATTTTGCATTGCATGCAATAATCCCCTCTTTGCAACAATCTTTCGCCATTAGTGCCTTGCAAGCACTAATCATTCTCCACCTCCGCTTAGATCCGAAAAAAGGTAGACGGATCTTCTCCTTCCGCCTCGTCACATTTTCGTGAAACGAAAAATTTTTATGGCCTATATTCAGGGATAACGGGGCCTGAGCGGCAGCCTGTCATGGTGCTTCCGATCCGGTTCACGTCCGGGGTATAGCCGCTTTGCTTATTCCGTGTGCGTGGTACACTTCCGGAAACCATGAAATAACGGAAAAGTCGGATCACAGCGAAACCGTCGTCCGGTAATTTATTGGAGTGGCTATAAGGCTGCTTATTATTATCCTTTCAATGATGACGGCAGAGGAAAATCAGTCAGGTGTCAGATGCAGGCGCGCAGTCGATTGTGTTGAGCGGGATAATCACTCTCAGTGACTATCTTGATGGTTATTAGCGGGAGGCTCTAAAGGGTGACCTATTCGGAAATTGTTACAGAACTGCGAAAGCACTACCCGGTTTTATGGTTTTGGCCAGGCACACAAAATTTTGTTTATGATACTGGTGAGCCAGCAAACTGGAGCTATGCCATTTTTCTTTCACCGGGTGGGCGCTATCTCGCTTATCAGGTTGGAAATGCGAATGAGTGGGATCTTGCAGATGACTATTTGCCACCGGATCTACCTCCCCTTAATCCATCTCCTGCGGATTGCGGTGAGCTAACAAATGAAAAGGAGATTGATGCCATAATAGGCATCATATGCGTTCTTAAACTCCTGGATGGTTGAATGATAGGTAGTAGTGGGTGGGATTTCTCAATAAGGAACAAACATGGCTGACTGGTTTATTGCAACTGAGGGTGTGAAAGTTGTGAAGGACAGCGTAAGTCTGTTACCACAAATAATTACAGCGGTATCTTCCGCCGGTGCAGCACTCGGAGGTGTGTGTCTGACCCACCACTTTACCCGCCGGCGTGAACAAAGATCTTCAGCGGCCAAATTGCAAAATGAGCGTGTCTTTATTGCTACAGAGTTGGTTTTCCAGCTTGAGATTATTGCACATGAGTGTGCCCGGATAGCTGACAGTTCATCATATGGTTTAAAGCGTGGTGAGTGTTCAGGTGAAAAATATTCTGCTGAAATTAATCTTGAGAGAGTCACGGGCGACTGGCGCTCATTACCCCCTCGTATTATGTACGGTATTCATGAAATACCTTGCATGCTGAGAAAATGCCAAAGATATCTCGAACGATTGATGTCCTGTGATAGACCTGAAGAAGAAAGGGATATTTTTCATCAGGTTATTTATGAGTACACCCGTGTTGGTCTAAAAGCCCTGTTTCTCGCCATGCGTTTGCGTCGGCTCGCCGCGTTACCTGAGACACGGCTAACAGGTTATATGTCTGCGCAGTATGTCATGAAGCGTATATGGCGGAATGAGCGGCTCAGAAGGAAAGCGCTTTATAGAAAAAATCGTCCAGAAATTACGGCATTTCAGCAAAGGATGCATCGTAATTCTGAACCTTTTAAAGTGAACCAGGCCAGCACTGATCTATCAAACGGGGAGCCGAAGAACAGTCCATGATAAATAATTCAAAGTATGACGCTCATGCCCGTACTATTGCTAGTGAGTTGGTAACCCTACTTACGCTCTGCCAGCGACTGCAGTCTGAAAAGGACGGCAGGGTACGACCAGCGCCAGATGTATATTCGCGCGATGAAGATGAGTTTGCCGATCGTATCCGTTCCGCATGCGGTCACGCCCTGCAGCTGCGCCGACTGCTGCCGATGATGATAACCCTGAGCGCCGGGGAGAAATCAGTTTGCTCCCGGGCGAAGATTACGCAGAGAAGGCCCTCTGCTGGCTGATGGATCAGTACGGTAAGGATGACGCCTCATGATGCCTGCCTTGGCCGGCGATTTTCATTTCTGTCATCCACCTATTCCAGTGACTATCGGGATCATCGCTGACCATGACTGAGCACCTTTCCGCAACAACGCGATACCGCGAAGACGAAAACGCCTGGCTGATCACCCTGCCGGGACAGCAGGACGGAGCATGCTATTCCCGGCCCCTGACTCTTATGGCCATCAGGATCATCACAGATAAGTATTCCCCTGCGGGCATAGAGGACCGCGGTCCGCGTCATCTGAAGAGCCGGGTATGTGAGCTGAAACTCTTCTGGCGCGGCGGTACAGTATCCTTTCCAGCCCGCTTCAACATCAGCCCCTATACCAATACTGCTGAGCTGGATCTGACCAACGGTTACGTTGTGCTGGAGCAAGAACTGCAGGGCCGCGGACTCGGATCGTGGTGCATGCAGCAGCTGGTCAGCTGGGCAAAAACCCTGCCGCCTGATACGCCGGTAAAACCAATCAAGACTACCCAGGGCGACGAAAAAGATGCAGTAAACCACGCCCGGCGTGACCGTTTCTGGCACGGTATGGGGTTCCGCTTTGCGCCCGGCAGCAGAACGTCGCTTCCCCTGACTGTCAATGAACTGCAGCTGCCGGCAGGCAGCGGTGCGAAACCGGATGTCATCCTGCTGCACAGGGGCGTGCTTTCACTTGTTGAGGACAACTACAGGTACAGGCTGGATATTGAGGATAAATCACGTGCGCTTAAGGGCAAAGCTGATGAGATAGCTCGTCTCACCCGCCGGCAGCCCCATATGCAGCTTATCCGGGCCATCCGCGCCCCGTTTAAGCTGCTGTCCTGGCTCGTTCAACAGGCAAAACAACATTCTGCTCCCAGGCATGCTCAGCAAAAGAACACCCACACGGACGATCATAAAGGATAACCAAGTGACCATGAATAACTTTCCCGCCCTCCCGTCGCAGGCGGCCTCGTTACCCGTCGCCATCGATTATCCGGCCGCACTGGCACTACGTCAGATGGCAATGGTGCATGAAGAATTGCCGAAATACCTGCTGGCCCCGGAAGTCAGTGCCCTGCTCCACTATGTGCCGGATCTGCACCGGAAAATGCTGCTGGCGACCCTCTGGAATACCGGCGCGCGTATTAACGAAGCCCTCGCGCTCACCCGGACCGACTTCTCCCTGGCTCCGCCCTACCCGTTTGTACAGCTGGCTACACTTAAGCAGCGGGCTGAGAAAGCGGCGAGAACGGCAGGCCGGGCGCCAGCCGGGAGTCAGCCTCACCGGCTCGTCCCTCTGTCCGATCTCCAGTTCGTCAGCCAGCTGGAGATGATGGTGGCCACGCTGAAAATTCCGCTAGAGCGCCGTAATAAACGCACCGGCAGAAACGAAAAAGCGCGCATCTGGGAGATCACTGACCGGACGGTCCGGACCTGGCTGAATGAAGCGGTTGAATCGGCCGCTGCCGACGGAGTGACGTTCTCCATACCGGTCACGCCGCACACGTTCCGCCACTCCTACGCCATGCACATGCTGTATGCCGGTATTCCACTGAAGGTGCTGCAGAGCCTGATGGGACACAAGTCGATCAGCTCTACTGAAGTCTATACGAAGGTGTTCGCACTGGATGTCGCTGCACGGCACCGGGTTCAGTTCCAGATGCCGGAGGCTGATGCAGTTGCGTTGCTGAAAAACATAAGTTATTAAGATAACAAGATAGCAATTTGCCATCTTAATAACCTAGCGTATTGCAAAAACCAATAGTTTCGGTCATCGGCTCTCTAACTTAACAATCTAGTATAATGTTAAGTTATTAAGTTATTAAGTTGCTAAGTTGCTAAGTTGTTAGTGTTTATTTTAATTTCGATTTTTCAATGAGTTGAGATATCTCAACTCTCGATAGATTTTCTAACGCCATCACAGCAGCTCTAACGACATCAGATCTATTAACTCTGCTGTGCCCCGATAGCATCTCCTCCCTGATCATATTGTCAATTGAATGAAGACTCTCTTCAGTAAGAGAGATGCTGACTGGTTTGGCTTTGCTACCAACGGGCTTTTTAATAGGTTCATCCAGATGTTTTACAGTAAGACCAGCTGAACCTCCGTTTATAAATGAAGCTTCGTCCCTCGGCGGTGTATGTGCTCTGTTCCTCACAGAATGATCTCCTTAACCAGCGCTTCTATTTCTTCTTGGGCTTTGGTGTTCTGCGTTTCGAAAATAGTCATAGATTCGGCCCAGGCATCCCTGTGAGCTTTTCTGTCACAGACGCGAGCTTCAGACAGCTTCATTTCAGGGAAGTCTTTGAGAACTTCCGCTGCCTGATTAGCTTCATTCACGAACATGTTCGTTGGTGTCATATTCAATACTAAATATCCACGTACGCTTTCATTGAAATCTTTAGCTGCAGTAAAGACAGAGCATGTATGTGGCACAACGTCTAAATCCATCTGAGATGGGCGTAGAGGGGAAATAAACACATCTGCAGCCATCAATCCACTTCGCATCTCAGCACTATCACGACCAGCACAATCGGCGATCACAAAGTCATACGATTTTTCATGTTCTTTGAGCATGGCTTTAATGTTGCCTGACGCTCCTGTCACAGGCATATGAGGTAAGTTTTCTGGCCGATTGTTATACCAGGTTAACACTGATTTTTGATCGTCGGCATCTACAATAAGCACTCGCTTTTCAAGTGCCATAAGATATGCAGCAATGGAAACGGCGAGAGTACTTTTTCCTACCCCACCTTTTTGGCTACCAAGAACAATGATCATCTTACAAATACCTATTTTGTTATCTTGTTAAGATAATATGATAATAAAAAGCTTTTTTCAATATAGTTAACTGCAAGAAACCTAACAACATATTAACTTAACATGTTGTTAACTTTAATATTTTTCAATACGTTATCGATATTACCCATTTCTTAATATGATAACAAGACACTATCTTAACAAGATGATTGGACTTTTTGAGTTAAGGAGTAAATCAATGGAGCTTGTTTGGAAAACAAACCCGAGGGGACGAGTTGAAAGGAAACTGAATCTGGCGGAGAGAGAAGCATTGCTTCATGTTTTCAGCAATGGACGTAAACCCGCTCAGGCAGATTTACGAATAGTGAATAAAATTCTTGAAGAGATGGACCGCTGCAAACTGTGGCTAAAATGTGATTGCGTCGAACATGACCCGAGCACTGAAGGTCCTTTTAACTGTGAGGTTAATGTTGCCAGGTTACGTCACGTTAAGACGACAAGACAGCACGATGAACAATGCCCTTTGTTCAGGCTAAAGAAAAGTAAGGATGCTGATAACAGTGTCACTGAAGGAAAAGTCAGCCCTCTAAACCCCGTAGGTGGAAACGACTGGTTACCTGAAAAGAAAAAAGAAACCAGAATCTCCACTGTGGAAGGTCCGGTGGTGCACCGTAAGCGTCGACGCAAAACTCTCAAACCCATACCGGCTCTGGGCCGAAAATTGTTGACTCTCATTCAGGCAGCCGGCCTGAACCAACTCGAACTGGTACCTGAATATCAAAGTCCAGGGCTAGTCGGTTCAATCAACAGAATAAAAGAAGTTTTGGATGAGCATTCAATGGGCAGTGGAACACTGCTGAATATGCTGTTCAGCTGCGCGCCCTGGCTGTCCCTCGAACGGATTAACGACATGCTTACTCAGCTGGAAATTTCACAGGAGATTGATAGCAGCGATAAGGAGGCATGCGTGTATATCATTGGTATTGCAACCGATGCCAATCGGGAAGAAGTGACCTTTAGCGTTCGAGGTAATACTTTTACCCATAGGCCTGAAGCCCGGGTCAGTATCAATGGTGAAAGCACCTACAACGCCGGAAGCCGGGCTCCTTACTGGGCAATACTGGAATACCGGAGAGGGAGAGATGGCAAAATTTACTGCCATGAGGGATATGCGCATGCCGCGTATACGCTTGATAATCCGATACCTGTGGATAGCAATAAAGAGCGCGACACCCTTAAGGTAATAATAAACGCCAGCAGCTACGCAGGCCGACAGGCAAATCATCCGGACGCGATCAGCCTCAGCAAGCCACTATTCACTTCGAAAAGCATTAAGAACGGGGTGGAAGAGGTCATTCATCCTGATTTCATATTGAATGTGGCTCCGGGCAATGAAAACACAGTTACCACTTTCATCATTGAAACAATGGGCTCTGAGTCCGAGGAATATGTTGAGCGTAAACTGCATACACATAGCTGGATGGAACAGGAGGGGGTGCTCTTAACAGATCCTCCGGGCTGGCCAGAGCCTACAGACAGAACATTTAATAGCTTCCTGCTCAAACACATTTTTAGTGCAGGGAAAATGCACCAGTAGTTACTGGTAGCTGCGTCAAACACAAACAGTGACAATACACCCTCAGCCTGAAGTGAAGACGATTATCTTTAATGTGACAAACTACCCTCAAGGCTGAGGGGATATGTGACAAGCTGCACTGAACTAACTGTGACAAATTGCCCTCACTGAGCTTTTTTAAAGCATAAATTCTGCGCCATTTCGTACATGAAACCAGCGCAGGGAGGCGTTAGAAGGCTCTTCTGTGACAAATTGCCCTGAAAGTTATAACCCTGGTGTGACAAACCGCCCTCGTATATGTGACAGATAACCCTCATATTTATTAGGGGGTGATTGATGTTATGTCACTGAAAGAAAAGACGATATGTGTTGTCTGGCGGCCCTTCTTTTTCTCGATATAAGACAGACGCATTGGCGTTCTGCTGTTTATCTCATCGACGCTCGCCTGAAGGAAGCGACGGCGGAAGTCCGGCATACGCTGATAGCTCTGGGGGAGCTGATAGCGCTCCATGATCCAGTCTATTTTCAGTGATACAACGCCAGAACCATCCGGTTTACGGTACTGGCAAAGCGACTCATATAAGCGCATGGCGTAGGGATTGGTAATTTCTTTCGTTTCGCTAAGTCTGAACTGCGTGAACCGGTTCTGCAGGCCGATGAAGAAAGGTATCAGGTAAGGGTTGATATGTACGCTGTAAAGGCCTCTGGAAGGACTGTGCGCACGCTTAATGAACCAGGGGAATGATTCATATCCTTTTTCGTCACCGTCGTCTTCTTCGGGTCTGTAAAAAACGACTTCTTTACCGGCGAATCCCTTCAGTGCCTGGCGGATATCTTTACTGGCCTCTGCTGAGGTAAGTCCGAAGGTCTCCGCGTACTTAGCAACCTGAATTTCACAAATCCCATCATGTTCCTGAAGCGTACCGTCAGATTTTCTGATTTGGTCCACAAAAAGATAAAGCATGCGCTTCTGATCGCGAGACAGACTGTAAGCCGCTTCAGTCAGTTCGTTTGATTGAACAATGCGCGGGCTATTCTTACGTTTTTTATGGTTTATAACCGCAACTTCCGTCATGACAGATCCGTGTAAAGTGTGACAGGTTTTTAGATTGTCACACTAATTCAAAAAGAGTCAACAGGTGGGGATAACTTTGTGAAATACGGCGATTTCTGAGGGCAATTTGTCACAGAGTTAAGGGCAGTTTGTCACAGAGATATAGGGGGTTTGAGGGTGATTTGTCACATTCAAAGGGCAAATTGTCACAGCGATCCTTCTGAGACCCGCATGAATAAAGGGCTGGGAGGTACTCTAAAAAGGTAAACCTAACAACCCTTTAAAAAGATCTTATAAAAATAAGCCGGTGGACAAGTGGATAACCCCGGATTGAAAACCATTAAACACTGAGCGTAAGCAGAATATGTCCGTGCAGTTCCCTGGTGCTTCCTCGCTCACTCGCGGGCTGCGCCCTGTCGTTCGGCTGCGGCGAGCACTACTGGCTCTCTCTGAAAGGCGAAATTTAATTGATCCTCGCAATGGGGATATCTTTCCAACGGGTGGTGTAAGCAGGGGAGAGCATATCGCGTTTCGTCTGCCAGGATGGCGCGATCCCTCGTCCGGCAAACCAGACCTGTCCCAGACCGGAATGATTAATGCCATCGAGAACCTTCATCAGCTCAGCGCTGTGAGGACGGGGCGGACGTTCGTCGAACAGCTGTAATTGCGAAACGCCGGAGGCGGTGAAGTCATTCAGCATCACACCGGCTTTGGCATACCGGTGCCCATCCTTCCAGATACGCTCCAGAGCTGTTGTGGCGGCCGCAATGATGTCCCGTGTGTCCTGGGTAGGTGTAAGCAGTTTCTCTGTAGCCACGTTGCCGTAATAAGGCTCTTTAATAGCGAACGGGGACGTCTTAATGAAAACGGAAATATGCCGGCAATACTGGTGCTCTTTACGGAGCTTTTCAGAGGCTCGCTCTGCGTACTGACAGATGGCCTGGCGGAGCGAGTCGTATTCAGTGACCTTCTCGCCAAAGCTACGGCTGCTGACTATCTGCTGTTTCGTAGGTGGGGCTTCCTCGAGCGACATACAGCTTTCCCCGTTCAGTTCGCGCACCGTTCGCTCGAGTACAACAGAGAAATTTTTCCGGATGAAGGTGGGGTTTGTCAGGGCTAGATCGAGCGCCGTGTTAATGCCCAGAACATGGAGTTTGCGTGCAATGCGGTTTCCCACGCCCCAGATCTCCTCTACCGGCTGCAGTGATAGCAGTTTTCGTGTTCGTTGAGGGTTGCCCCGGGTCAGGGCGAGCACGCCACGAAACTGTTTCCACTCTTTTGATGCCCATTGTGCTGATTTTGCTAGGGTTTTTGTAGGTCCTGCTCCCACGCCAATGGTAAGGCGGGTGCTGTCATACACGTGCTGACGCAGCTGCCGGCCGAAGTCTTCTAGGTCCATGCAACGCTCCACGCCGGTCAGGTCGACGAAGAGCTCGTCAATTGAATACGGCTCCACCCGGGGGGCCAGCTCCTCCAGGCAGTTCATCACGCGCGCCGACATCGAGGCGTAAAGTTCATAATTACTTGAGAATACGAATATTTTTTCCGGGTAGCATTCGTTTTTAATCTGGAACCACGGCGTGCCCATTTTTATCCAGGGCTTCGCCTCAGCGCTGCGTGCGATCACATTTCCATCGTTATTGCTCAAGACGATAATCGGCTTTCCTTTCAAGTCCGGACGGAAGACGCGCTCACAGCTGGCGTAAAAGCTGTTCACATCGGCCAGGGCAAACATCAGTACATCTCCCTGGGACGGTGGATGATGTGTGTGACGACGCCAAAAATATCAAGTTCGTCCGGGTCGGGATATATAGGTGACCAGGACGGGTTCATGGGTTGCAGCGTCAGTCGTGGGGTCAGCAGTAGCCGTTTGACCGTAAATTCTCCCTGCACGCTGGCCACAACGATATCGCCGTGATGTGGCCTTTCTGCACTGTCCACGACAAGTAGATCCCCGTTGTAAAGACTACCATCCGACATGCTGTCACCACTTGCGCGCAGGTAATACGTCGCACTCGGATGACGAACGCAGTAGTCATGTAAATCCAGATCTGCGGCAATGTAATCCTGTGCCGGGCTGGGAAAACCACAGCAAACCACATCTGAATAAAGGGGATGCGTCTGCGGTGCCAGAATGCTGTATGGCTTAAGTAGAGTGAACTTCATTGTTTCTGCCTCTTTTTATACTGTTTATTTATACAGTATAAGGAGCAGTCGCAGTTAATTCCAGACGTCATAAGTTACTCAAATCATTAGATATAAGATTATCAAAATGAGTATTTTTCATTTTAAGGTATTTTGATATTCTCATTATGATAATTTAGTGTTTACATTTATGCGCTTTTTAGTATGATTATTCTCACTTTGAGAAGCTAAGGAAATGCAAAATGATTAATATTTACTGCGACGATGGTTCCACAAATGTTAAGCTGGCTTGGTTTGAAAATAATGAACTAATGACGTCTGTTTCAGCTAACTCATTCAGGCATGGCTGGAAAGTGGCCGACTTCGGCACAGGAACCTTCAATTATCAGGTTGGAACAATTAAATACACCTGGGACAGTGTCAGCAGGGATGCAATACCGACAACGAATGTGGACTACCAGTATGGTGATCTGAATTTACTGGGTGTGCATCACGCTCTCCTGAACAGTGGCCTCACCCCGCAGCCAGTGAGCCTGACCGTTACACTGCCGCTGAGTGAATACTACGACCATGACTGTCAGCGCCACGAAGAGAACATTCAGCGCAAACAGGAGAACCTCATGCGCTCGCTGATGCTCAACAGGGGTGAGGTGTTTACTGTCGCTGAAGTTCGCGTAATGCCTGAATCGCTGCCTGCAGCTTTCAGCCGACTCGCGCAGCTGGCCCCGCAGGCGGGAGAAACCACCCTCATTATTGATCTGGGCGGAACAACGCTCGATGCAGGCGTCATTGTGGGCCAGTTTGAAGATATCAGCGCCGTTCATGGCAATCCATCTGTCGGGGTATCGCAGGTCACCCGGGCAGCGCAGAACGCCCTGCGTACTGCAGAGAGCGAAACCAGTCCTCTGGTTGCTGACCGTGTCATACGTCACAGAAAAGATCGTGATTTTCTTAACCGAATCATTAATGATTCAACCAGAATTGATTATGTTGCCCGCACGATCGAGGACGCCATTGAATCACTCGGTTCCCGCGTGGTCACTGAATTGACTGCGTTTCGTAACGTTAACCGGGTTTTCCTGGTGGGTGGAGGCGCGTCTCTTATCGAAGGGGCAGTGCGTAAGGCATGGCCGCTTGCGCCAGACAGAATTGAAATTATCAGCGATCCGCAGCTGGCCCTGGCCCGCGAGATCGCCCTTTACAGTAAAGAGGTTTAAACGTGCCTGCCGGCAAATATTCTTTCTATCTGCATACGGATGATCGTACTGACGTGGCCGCGATGGCCACTATCGCTTCCATCTCCCAGCCACTGCGGGGCGATTTTATTCGCACGGCGGCAATTGCCGGCTGCGTGGTTTACAGGGTGGATGCCCGGCTGCCGGAACTGGTGACTGCCCTGTTTGATGGCCAACTGGGTACAGACCAGTTATGCGGACTTTTAGCTGTTGTATCAGGGGAATATTCCCTTATACATGCGCAGGAGAACAGAACGGTTCCGGTGATTACCGGGCCGGTTACCGAAGCGAATGTGGATGGCGAACGCCGGCGTTTTACCCTGTTACTGCCCGATGCGCAGAGTGCGCAACGGGTTGAACCTCTTCTTGATGGTGCAGTTTCCCGGCTGCGTGGCCAGCTGCTGCGTAGTGTTATTGTGACCGGTCTGGCGCTTCATACTCTTGATGCCCGGCTCCCTCGTCTGCTGGCCAGTCTGCCTGTTCCACCGGCAACGGTACACGAACTCCATGCCATCATTGCTCAGGTGGCTGACGTTCTGGTACCTGTTACTGCCCCGGTAAAGGTTGAGGCTGTCCCCCAGACCGCCAGGCCTGTAGATGATGACAAAACCACTATCAGAAAGAATATGAAGAGAATGTTTTAATAAGGAGCATGCATGTCCCTGGTCAAACGTACCGCAGAACAACTGATCACACGAATACTGCGCGCAAGAGGGATCCCCGAACAACGGTGGCCGGAACTGATAAAAAAAACGGGAAGAGGGATGATCTTACTGGGTGTGCTGATGGTCGTTCCACTTCTGCTTATCGAAAAAGTTGCCCTGCCGGTAACTATCGCGATGCAGATCTGCTACGCCTCGTTGATCTGTGTCGGTGTTCTCCTGGCTTTTGATGAGAAAAAGTCAAAAGGGCGGTCATGATATGAACATCAAACCTAAGGAAACAATATGCGAATCGAAGAACTGACAGACGAAGATCGAACGCTGGTTGTTGTGGCCCTGCAGGCGCTGCACCGTGAACGGTTAACCTCATCCAACGCGGTCTTTACGGCCTGCAGCCTGGCAGGAAAGAAGGGGCCTCCGGAAGATGTTTTTGGGTTGCAGGAAGTGCGGGATGCGCTGCGTCGTATTGGTGCAGCTCCCGGGAGATAAAGACGGAAAAAAAACGGCAGGGAAACATCTCATCCCTGCCGTTAAAGTGTGTTGCGTAATTTTTCGGCAATTATAAAGAGCTAGTCCGAGATGTAAATCACAATTCAACCTAATGTAAAATTTCTCTGCTACCTGTCTGCTATTTGCACATCGCTGACCGAGACCAAATGAAGGAAGTCGGTTCCCTCCGCCTTTATGCCGTCTCAACGACGGCTGATCTCCACGCCGTGCCTTCACGCTAACCCGGCCGCTACGGTCGCAAGGGTTCACTTCGTCTCTGTCCTCACCCGTTCGCACCCTTCACGGCGCATTCAGCCCGTGAAGGGCTTGCGCTGCGGCTTGCGGCATCGCCCCTGCGTCCTCCGCTTTTCGCCGGATTTTTGTGGCGGCACGGCGCAAAAGGGTGCCGTATATCAGAGAGGAGAGTGCCATGTCCCGTTTTATCCTGGGTGACTGCGTGCAGGTCATGTCCCGTTTTCCGTCGCGAGCAGTGGATTTTATTCTGACCGACCGAAAGTGAGCAGCTGGTTGAGAGCGTGGAAAAGCATCTGGAAGCGCTGGAAGACCAGATCCGCGAATGGTCTGAGGGCAGGGATAACCGGGAGGGATATTGAGCATTATCAGCAGGACGTTCGACAAAAAAGAAACGGGTACCGTGTTCCGGCATGCCGCCAGCGAGAGGATCCTTTACCGGCTGGATGCAAGACTGGCCCGGGATGACTGGGAACAGTTACAGGACATGATTAGCCTGGTGTATAACGCCGGAGTGACGGCCGGTAGCGAAAAACGGGCTGCTGAAATAAGGGAGGCGCTGGGTCTGCCGGTCGAAAATTTCACCTCAAAAGGATGAAGTTTTATACAGTTTTCAGGCCGTTATTCCTGGGCAGATAACAGGCATCGGGGTATAATGGCGACGGCGCTTGAGGCTTTTTGCCTCATGATGTTCGGTGGGTTTGTTACGGTTGTTGTGAGGCAGAAAGAAGAAAGCCCCGAAGGTAATTTTTCAATTAACCAACGAGGCATCCTGATGCTAGACACATCCAGAATAGCCTCTTACTGCGCTCTGCGCAAGGAGAAGAAGGCTATGAAACAGCCGCGAAGTACCGTTATCTGGTGCGTACTCATAGTGTGTCTCACACTGTTGATATTCACATACCTGACACGGAAATCGCTCTGCGAAATCCGGTTGAAGGACGGGCAGCGGGAGGTCGCTGCTGTGCTTGCCTACGAATCCAGTAAGTAGCAACCTGGAGGCGGGGGAAACCCCGCCTTTTCAGGGATTCTGGTGTTGTTTAGACAAGCCACAAGCGCCTTTATGAAGGGGTTGCCGGTTCGCCGGTAGCCCCTTTTTCCTTCCGGTGGCGACCGCTCGCATGAACAACCCGAAAGGAAAAGTTCCCCTCCGGGGAACGGGGCAGGGCGGCAGCGCCTCCGGCGCTTGCCGCTCTCTTCCTTTTCGGTAGCACAGACATATGAATAAAGTTAATGCTAATGGATGCGTACATTAGCATTGAGGCAGATAGCGTTATTCTGTTTGCAGGCGGGCTTTTTTGATACTGGCCTGGTAGTCCTTCTTGACCTGTTCAATGTCATGCAGCATGGAAGACTGGCAGGAATGTGCAGCGAGGCGGTAACGGGTAACCACTTCATCAATAACTGAGGGCAAATTGTCACGACTGCGGTGCTGGCGACCTTTTTGTCCAAAGATATCCACGATCATATCCTGACTGCCGGATCTGCCGAAAAAACGGTTGCACAGGCGTTTTACGATGAGGGGGGTCAAATCAAGTTCAGTTTCATCGGCTATCTCAAAGATGAAACACAGCATTCTGAAGGACTTGTAGCGCTTCACGGCAGCACTAAGGCGTGCAGCGCGTTGGGGGTACTCCCACTTTTCATTGCTGTAATTGAGAAGCTCAGCCTGGTAATCAGAGGCCAGATCTTCTCTGGTGTAAGTGTATTTACAGGAAAAAATGGCCCGGGCCTGGTCAGTGGGGGATTCTTCGCTCATCAGTTAGTCCCTCAATTAATGCTAATGGATGCATACATTA
Source organism: Leclercia sp. Marseille-Q4284 (assembly GCF_916618945.1). Classification (NCBI taxonomy): domain Bacteria; kingdom Pseudomonadati; phylum Pseudomonadota; class Gammaproteobacteria; order Enterobacterales; family Enterobacteriaceae; genus Leclercia; species Leclercia sp. Marseille-Q4284. The sequence continues at coordinate 8,553 of NZ_CAKAKG010000003.1, read as the reverse complement.
GCATTAACTTCTGTGACATTCAAAATACAAAGCGACTTGTTGTTGCCTGGTTCACAGCGACGCGCTGCAGCTGCTCATCGATGGATTTAACTGAACAGGCAGGACACATGGCCCCCTTCGGCTCCTGACCCGCTGCGCGGTCCAGTCGTCGAGCCCCACTCCGCCAGGCCGCTGCTGCGCACCGGCCAGTCTCCGCCGAACCCCTGCGGGTTTCGGGCTTCGCTAGGGTCTGATGGCGAAGGTCAACATCCCGGCTCACAGCGACCGTGCCGGTCGCGTCGCCTGAACCGCGCCGGCTGATGCCGTCGCTTTGATGCCGCCACGCCGTTCCGACGTGTCGGGTGTGTACATCCTGTTCCCCCGGTGAGGCCATCACCCTGTGCGTTCTCCCGCGGAGGGCTGGTCGTAGCACCGTCGGGTCGTCATCCAAGGGGTGAAATGCACGCCGTCAGAAACTTTTTGCGGGCAAAAACTTTTCGCCGTCGCCCCTTTCCTTCCGCCCTTCGCCGTTGCTCCTTTGCCCTTTGCCGCGAGAGAACTCACCAGGGAGATGGACAACCATCACCACAGGAGAAAACCAGGATGCACACACGAAACGTCAACGTCAAAACCGCCGCTCAAGAATCTTCCAGGAAGATGGGGGAAAACACCGTTAAAGCCGTGACCCTGCCGGACAATTTGCCACCGTTTCCGGGACTGGCGTTACGCATTAAGTGGGGTATGGCGCGGGTGATGCTGGCCATCGACAAGGTAAAGGCAGAGTGCGAGATGGGAGACGCTCAGATTGAGGCACAGTTTGAGGGCTATCACGATTTCAGGGCAGGCGAGACAGCACCCCCGCACATGATCACCGACGTGCCTGAGCTGGTCAGCGCGTGGAAAGACGGGTGGCATAACCCCATATCGGATGTGTGCTGGAAATGCCTGTTCCCGATGTCACTCGGCAATATTCAACTGGCTTCCGGGCCTCAGCGGGATACCGCAAACCCGTCGTCACCCATCCAGATTTGCCCGGTCGGGGTGCTGTACCGTGTTGGCCTGGCTATCGGATTCTGGGAGCCGATGGCGATGGTGGACGTGACCCGTGAGCCGGGCGTCATGGTCAATATGGGCGGGTTCAAAATCAATCTCGGGCGAACCGGGACCGGAACGGCGGGCCAGAGTGACCGGCCTGCTGCCGGAACGTTCTACCATGTCCACTGGTATAAATACCCGCTCATTTTCTGGCTAAACATCATTACCAGTCTCGGCTGCCTGCAGACCGGGGATATGGATATCGCGTATCTGTCGGAGGTGGATCCCCTCTGGAACGACAGCACGCTGTCGATGCTGATTAATCCGGAAGCAGCGTTGTTCGGCAACCTGGTCGCCCAGGGGGCCTGCGCGGCTGATGCCGTATCGAGTTCCGCCGGGGTGCCGGTATCCGCGCTGTTCTGGTGTGCCGGAAGCCAGGGGTCCATTTACCCCCTGACAGGGTATACCAGCGGAGAGTTCTCCCCCCTTGAGTCGTCTTTGCTGGTCAGCGAGCGGATGGCGTTCAAGATGCACCGGGAAGGGCTGGTCTGGAACTCTGTCGGGGCGGATAGCGCCGTCTGTAACCAGTACCCTTCACCGATCATCCCGAAGGAGCGCTGGCGTTATCAGATGGTCAATATGTATCCCGAAACCGGCAACTGCCATCCCTTCGGGGCCAGCACCCAGCTGTGGGGTACCACGCACAATTCCCCCTCTTCCAAAAAGAACTTCGGCTACCTCTTCTGGCGCAAACGTAACTGCGTCTTTCTGTAAGGACTGAATATGAAAACAGCTTATCTCCGGGCGCTGCTCTTCAGCGTTCTGACCTGCTGCACGCCTTTTTCCGGGGCCAGTGAACCCGCTGAACTCACCGCGCACGATAAGGCATGGATCACCTCGCAGGAGAAGGCATTCAGCGCATTCAAAAATACCCTGGGCGAGCAGACAGTGACCCTGCCGGCCGCGCAGAACGATCTGATTAGCCGTCTGCAGGGTGAGATAGCCGCACAGCAGTCAGGGCAGGCTGAGCGCGGTACGTTTCCGGCCATTTACTTTGTGAGTCTCGGCATTCCCCGTGAGGGGCTGCTGCCCATGCTCCAGGATGCACGACGTTTCAGTATCCCTGCGACGATTCGGGGGCTGCTGAATAACGACATGCGCCGGACGGCCGCGGCGATATTCGAACTCAGCAAGGAGGACAAGGCGGTCGGGGTACAGATTGATCCCACCCTGTACAGCGACTACCACATCGGGGTGGTCCCGGCGCTGGTTGTGACCTGCCCGGGACATTATGACGTGATCCGTGGCAGCCTGCCGCTGGAGGAGGCGCTGGAGAAAGTGGCCCGCAGTGGCGACTGCGCGGCAACGGCCAGGCAGCTCTTGGCGGGAGGCAGTAAATGAAACATCTCGCGTTGATTGCACTGCTGTTACTCCCGGCACTCCCCGCTGCGGCTGATGACGGGTTTAATGCCGGGGCCAGCTTTGGCAAAAGCCAAAGCGGGGCAGGTACCGGTAGCCTCAGCAATCCCGGAGCGGTGACGGGAGCCATTCCCGGGTATACGCCGAATCCGCCAGAAACCGGGTATTACAACGGCGTCACGGGGGGCGACGGTGGGCTGGCTGGCAAAGGCCAGGCTGCACTTTCGGGCAATGATGCGGCGCAGTCGGTTATCAGTTCCGGAAACACCAATCCGGTACCGGCTATCGATCCGAACGCGCCGTTTATTACCATCGGTAAAAATGCAGAAGCCAGCGCCGACGGGGTGCTTAACGGAACTGCACAACAGTGCAGTGAAGTGACGGTATCGAAAACTACCTTCCAGAACTACAGCTGCGACAAGGATGTGGCCTCCGTGGAAGCCTGTACCAGAACGGCAACAGCCGGCGGGTATTCTTCCACCACCAGTGTCCAGAAAACCTTCACGCTGACGGCGGCTAATGGCGATGTTGTTTTCACGAATAACGGTACTTCCTTCAGTTTTAGTTTTATAGCCCCTGAATCAGGTCCGGTGATCAGCGCGCATTTTTACTGGGCTGATCATGAAACGAATGCCGGGAAAATCTCCTGGTGGGGCATCAGTAAATCAATGGTCGGGAAGGCGTATGACTGGGAGATGCCTGGAGCACCCGCTACGCCTTTGACTAAGGGGGGCTCCCTACCCGCCGGCACCTATAACAGTACCGGGTGTACCAGCGGAAACAAAAATCGCTGTGAGAAGCATATCCGGGAGCAGATAGCTGACTTTCAGTCCGGCGCATCAGGCTTCACACTTGTGCTCGTTATGAACGCCACCGAAACGACTTTTGTCCCGAACGTCACCTGGACATCGTCCTGCGGCCTGGATTTGTCCCGGGCCACAATGACCACAGCGACCTGCACCTCACCTGGCGGGAACAGAACCGTCGAGAGCAACGGCCAGAGCTATCAGGTCTACAGCGACTGCTGGGAGTACACGGACAACTATGTTGTCCCCTCTGCTTCAACAGGAAACTGCGGAACGCTGATGAGCAACCCTTCCTGCACAGCTGCGGGACAGACCTGCACCGAGTCGACGGACGGGCAGTGTACCCATATGAGTTATACGTATCAGTGCCAGACCACACACCAGTCTGGCGGCCTGCTATGTGGCGGGGATTACATCTGTAAGTCAGGCGACTGTGACGACACGAACGGGGCAGGGAGCAGCGGCTTTGATACGGCTGTCGCGAAGCTGGCCGGTCTGGCTTCTGCCGCTGAGAATGTGCGTGACGCGAACAGCACGATTGACGTCAGGGCCTTCACCGGCAGGGCAATGAGCTGCCGGAAGGCGTTTGCCGGCTTCTCCAACTGCTGCAAGGACTCAGGATGGGGCCAGGACGCAGGCCTGTCGGCGTGTAACAGTGATGAAATGGCAATCGGAAAAGCGAAGGCCAAAAAAATCACCGTCAGCATCGGGGAGCGCTGCGATCATCAGGTTCTCGGTGCCTGTATCCAGAAAAGTCAGGTGTACTGTGTCTTTGACGGAAAACTGGCACGCATTATTCAGGAGCAGGGCCGCCGCGATCAGCTGGGCGTGCGTTTCGGTAGCGGTGACAACCCTGACTGCCGGGGCATTACGGTACCGGAACTGCAGTCCATTAATTTTGACCTGATTAACTTCTCCGATTTTTATGAAGACCTGATGAACAATCAGCGCGTGCCGGATAGTTCCGGGCACCGGGAATAGCCTGCATCAGGCGGAAGGTACAGCGAATACCCTTTCCGGTCACGGGCAGACGCGGCATGTTGCGGGTCGGGGTGATAATGTTGGGCATAGCCGGGAAGCTGTGGAGACACATCAGGTCGTTTCCCGCGAAACATCAGCTGTGCAACCAGACGGCAGCGTACAAAGCATGATGCATGAATCACATGATGCTGCACGCGATCAACACCCTGCCGGGAAGCACAGCGTAAATTCTGAAGAAACGGTGGGGCAGCAGCAAACGGTGGCACAGCATAACGGTCAGCAGGCTCAGCCGGGCGTTACCGGGCAAACCGCCGGTCGTGAAGATTCCCATCTTCACCATGCAGAACTGGCAACAGGACAGCAGGAAAAAGTGGAGCCAGCTTCACGCCATACAACGGAGCCAGTGAAGATGAACCTGCCAGACGGGCGCATAACTGCCGAAGGTATGCAAAAGTCGCTTGCTGAAAACCAGGCGAAACTCGCAGAGCGATCGGGCTTCGGTTTTGAGCCGCAGAATGATATTCAGCGTCGTGTCGCGGAACAAAGATCTGCTAATGAGCAGAATATCAACGAATCTGCTGGGGAAATTGACAAAAACCGATCCACTGTTCAGGCATCCAGTGATATCCTTAAAGGAGAGGATTTGAATGCACAAAGTAAATTCAATATAGAGCGTAAAAAAGCAGAAATTGAACAGGTAAACCCTCTAAATCTTTCAAAGCAAGATGAACTAAATGAACAACTTAAAAAGCTTGTTGAACTTAGGAAAAAAGTGGCAGGAGGTAACTAAGTGAAGATATCAACAAAGTTAATTTATGCTCCCTTCATGCTATTATACTGTGCGGGGTTGTTAACGCATGATGTATTACCAAATTTATCAAGGATTGATGTTCGCTGGGCGAGTTACTTAACACTGTTCTTTATAATAGGTGTTGTAGCTATTCTACCAGGGGTTTGGATTGTTTCGTCTTTTGAGAAAAAGCACACAAAACTTAGTGTTGGGGTGTTTTTACGATTCGCATTAGGCGTGTCTGCATTTTTTATTTCCTATCGTTATTTCTGGTCTGATTGGTCAGCTTTTTACACATCGTTAGTTATTAGTTCGTATGTGTCATTGTTAGGAATGATGATTGCAAGGAAAGATTTTCGAAAAAAACAAACTATTTTGCGAGATAAAAATTCAGGTAATTTATATGAGGTAAGAGCTGGGAAAGCTTATCGCTTGCCTGTTAATGAAGCTGCAAAGTATCAAGCAAACGCTATACCCACATTTGAATTTGCATCAGATTTAATGAACGGTTTTGGCAGTAATACTTCTGTTTGTTCGGTAAATTCAGTTTCGGATGACTTTACCAGTAATGATTACAAGACTGGTATGGAGATCAACCCCTCATCAGGAATGCCAATGGTCGGTGGTATCTCAGGTCTGGATGTACACGGAAACAGTTGGGGCACAAGCTTCAACGAGCCTTCGAACACATACGACCCTGGCCGGGGATACTGAGAATAAGGGGGCTATGCCCCCTTAACTATTGAAGCAATACATACATACCTCCTTTTTTATCTAAATTTCCTTTCAAATCAGCCGATAACGTCTCTGTTAGCTATATAGCTAACGGGGACGTATTTCTATGCACAGGATGAATTCATGAAATTAAAACAATTAGCCGTAGTAGGCCTGGTCGCTTCAACTCTGGCGCTTTCTGGTTGCGGTGCCATGTCCACCGCCGTGAAGAAACGTAATCTCGATGTCAAAACCCAGATGAGTGAAACTATCTGGCTGGAGCCGTCATCCGAGAAAACCGTATATCTGCAGATCCGTAATACTTCCGATAAGGATATGTCAGGCCTGCAGGCGCAGATTAGCAGCGAACTGACCGCGAAAGGCTACCGGGTTTCCAGCTCACCGGACAGCGCCTACTACTGGATCCAGGCCAACGTGCTGAAAGCCGAGAAAATGGATTTGCGTGATTCTCAGGGCTTCCTGAAAACCGGTTATGAAGGTGCCGCAATGGGAGCCGCTCTGGGAGCGGGTATCACCGCCTATAACTCGACCTCAGCCGGGGCGACCCTGGGTGTGGGGCTGGCCAGTGGCCTGATTGGTATGGCTGCAGATGCGATGGTGGAAGACGTCAACTACACGATGGTGACCGATCTGCAGATTTCCGAGCGCAGCAAGGCAACCGTCACCACTGACAGCGTGGCGGCCCTGAAGCAGGGAAGTTCTGCTGTTAAAGTGCAGACCAGTACCGAACAGGGCAACCGTGCCAAATATCAGACCCGCGTGGTCTCGAATGCGAATAAGGTGAACCTCAAATTTGAAGAGGCTAAACCCGTACTGGAGGCGCAGCTGGCCAAGTCCATCGTGGGCATTATGTAATACCTGACGGCTGTGGCATCTGCCACGGCCCGCTCTCTTTAGCCTGGCTCCCCGTTAAGGGTCAGGTGCGTCAGTGCTTTCTTTTCTTCCCGTGATATTCCGCTTCCTCACATAGCTGCGTCAGGCGCAGCCATGTCTGCGGCGAGCGTTGGGATCGCTTTCTTCCTCTTCCACTCTGTCACATTGCCGTTCAGGCGATGCGATGACTGCCGGACAATTTCTATGAGCTTCGCTGGTAAAAACCTCACCCAGGGCGGGCAGATGACTGCCTACCGCTGGCGCATGTTCCTTCAGGTGAATAACTGGATCGGTTTCTGGATTTTCATTCTGTTTGCCGCGCTTACCTCCGCCATTTTTTTCTGGCGTATCCCCCAGGAAACCCTCAATAACGGCTCGCTGTGGTGGTTCGCCTGGATGAACAGCAGCTTTATCGATCTGATGCCGGCAACGGGTATCCAGCCCGGAGGGCAGGCTGACGCAGGGCGACGTACGCATGGTGATGACGGAGCGGGCACGCGGCGCGGTCCTGCAGCGAAGCCAGTCCGGTAATACGGTCGTGGTAAACGATCTGGCGGCTGCGCTGGATGCCGTCAGAACGCATCCGAAGGATGGGGTGGTGTGGCAGACCGGGCAGGAGCCGCCTTCAGCAAACCTGATGAAGGTCAGCGGGGGAGTACGCGAGGATGAAGGACTGCGGCTGAACCTGAGTACCCTGACCGCTCAGGATGAACTCCAGCGTCAGAGCGAACTGAAGCTGGCAGAGCAGGCCCGCGAACAGGACGCTGTGCGTCAGCAGCAGAGCGACGTCCGCGCCATTGTGCTGCCGGCAGAAGAGGCCGTGAAGCTGCGCCCGGAAGAACTGAATCCGGAAAAACCGGCACAGCTGATACCCGACAGCAATGTTCTGGCCAGCGTGCGTGAGCGTGATCAGGCGGACGGGCGCGAACTGCAACTGGCAGACAGTGTGCGTAAGGACATCGCGGTACCGGATAAATCTGCCGGTGAAGAGAGCCGGGCCTCCCGCGTCGTTACGGATCTGGCCCGGGTTGAGCAGGATATGGTGCGCCAGGCCGCTGACAGCGGGCGTGGCCGTATGCCGGAAATCGAAGAGCAGACCCTCACGCGCACCATTCAGAAAGAACGTTAATCCGAACATTCAAGAGAGCACAGCATGAAACTGAATACCTTAACGTCATTTATAGTTACAACATACATTAGCTTTAATTCGGTTGCGCAGGCCTCAGCCCCACAGCCAGTATTTACCCCGGCGCAGGAAGCCAGGATCGGGGAAATTGCCGCGGAATACCTGGTGTCACACCCGGAGGTCCTGATCGCTGTCAGCCAGAAGCTGCAGGCGCAGCAGGAGGCGCGACAGCAGCTGCAGTTTGCCGTCAGGGTCATGGATAACCAGGTGGCCCTGCTGAACGACACGGATACGCCGGCCTTCGGGCCGGAAAACGCAAAGGTGGCCGTCATCGAGTTCTTCGATTATCAGTGCGTTCACTGCAGCTCGGTGGCTCCGGAACTTGAGAAGGTGATGAAGACGCATCCGGACGTGCGCTACATCTTTAAGGAGTGGCCAATTTTTGCCGATCGCTGGGAAAACTCACGGGCGGCCGCCGAACGCGGACTGTCAGTCTGGAAACAGAAAGGGGCAGAGGCGTATGTCACGTATCACAACGCGATTTATGCTACCGGAAAAAATGAAGGCAACCTGACGAAAGAGGACATCGATCGGGCCGCTGCAAAAGCCGGCTGGCGTGACTCCGGCAAAGAGAGTTTTACATCAGCGCTTGAGAAAAATGACGAACTGGCCAAAGCGCTGAGTCTGACCGGCACCCCGGGCATCATTATCATGCCAGTAACGGGTGCCACACCGAAAAACATCACGGTAATCCCCGGTGCCGTGTCCGAACAATCGATAACTGCTGCAATTTCAAAAGCACATATGTA
>NZ_CAKAKG010000002.1:0-1545420 GCF_916618945.1 Leclercia sp. Marseille-Q4284 | reverse complement strand
CCACCGGAACCCACCCCCAGCCCGACGCCGATGCTGCCCCCGCTGCTGCTGTTTTTACCCGACGTCTGCTGCGTGTCCTGCGAGGCCAGCAGGTTCACGTCCCGGGCCGCATCAAGCGTCACGTTCTGACCGGCCTTGATCTGGCTGCCCGCCACGGTGATGTCGCTCCCGGTGGCCCTGAGGGTGACGTTGCTGCCCGCGTTGAGGGTGCTGCCCGTGGTGGTCTCACTCTGCATATGCGATGAGGATTTAGACGACTGCGAACCCAGCGACGCGCTGATACCTACGGTGTTGGTGTTACCGCTGTCAGAGGTCCCCCTCCCCTGGTCCAGCGCCACCGCCTGCCCGGCCTGCACGCCGGAGAGCGCCGCCTGTGTCCCCTTCAGGGCGGCCAGACGCGAATCGCTGCTCTGCTTCGCGCTTTGCGCCGTCGTGACCGCGCTATTCAGCGCGCTCCCCGCCGTGCCCGACAGCGCCACCGTCAGGCCGCTGCTCTTCTGCTCATACTTCTCATCGCGGGTGCGTTTATCGTGGCCCGGCTCGATCACCACGCTGTCACCGCGAACCGCAATATCCTTCTGCGCGATGATATCCGCCCCACCGATGTGGGCCTGCTTACCTGCCGTGATGCTGACGTCGCCGCCCGTCGACCCGACGGTGCTGAAGCTCCCGCTCTGGGTGGTGCCCTGCTCGCGAAGGCTCTGGGTGGACCTGCTGCTGCCGAGGGTGAAGCCAATCCCGCCGGTGCCCATCAGGCCGGACTTTTTGGTCTCCTTAAAGCGCCAGGAGGTGTCGGTGTTGGTGGCCGCCACGATGTCGACGTTGTTACCTGCGGATAACGCCACGTCGCCGTCACCGGCCACTGCCGAGCCTTTCACCAGCAGGTTGTTTCCGGCCTGCACCGTCACGTTATCGCCGCTCAGCAGGGAGCCTTTCTCCCGCGTGGCGCTGTCCTCATTGATGGTGTGGGTGGTCTTTTTACTCAGGAACCCGCTGCTGGTTTTGGTTTTCTCCCGGTAGCGATAGTCGCTCTCGGTGGCGGTGGTGAGATTGACATCCCGACCCGCCGCCACGCCGATATCGCCCTGCGCCGTCACCTCTGCGGCCTGCGCGTTCATATCGCGCCCGGCGATGAGGGTCGCGTTGCCGCCGCTGGCGATCTCCGTCCCCTGCTGACGCACGGACTCATCGATGGCGGTTTTCTTCTTCGCTTTGCTGCTGGCGCTTTCAGAGGTGGCCTCTGCCAGCAGGTTCAGATCGCGACCGGCCTGGATGCCGACATCCCCTTCGGCGGCAATGGCTGCGGCGCGGGCATTGAGATCGTTCCCCGCCAGCAGGGTGAGATCGTCCCCCGCCGACAGGGTGCTGCGCTGCTGCGTAACGGAAGCCGTCTCTGTTGTTGCGCTGTTGCGCGGCGAACGGTGCTCACTCTGTGTAATCTCGTTGGCGGTGATATTGATATCGTCACCTGCCGCCATGCCGAGGCTACCGCCCGCCGCCACGTTCGCCCCGGTAATGTTGATATCCTGCCCGGCGCGCATCGCCAGCCCGTCCGTTGCGGTGATGGACGAGGTGACGCCCACATCCGTACCGCTTAAGCGCACGCGGCCCGCGTCCACATCCCACGTCTGCGTTTGGGTGACGTTGTTAATGCTGCCCGTAACGCTCTCCAGCCCCACGGTTTTACCGCTGATGGTGGAGCCGATATTGTTGATATCACCCAGCGAGCTCAGATTGAGTCCGCCGCCTGCGCTGAGCAGTCCGGCGTTCAGGTTGCTGATGCTGTTGCTGCTGTCGACAGACAGGCCCTTCTGCGCCAGCAGCGTGCTTCCGCTGTTGGTGACGTTACCGCCCACCAGCTGTACGTTACTCCCGCTAATCACGCTGCCGCTCTGCACGGTGGCGTCTTTCGGAGAGAGGTACACCTTCGGCACCATCACGGTCTGGCCGTTAACGGTGGCGGTCTCCCACCACAGGATACTGTGGTCGAGGGCGGCTATCTGGTCTGCCGTCAGCGCCACCCCGAGCTTCAGCCCCAGCGAGGTCTCTGCGCCAGCGGCACTGTCCATCAGGTAGCGCATCTGGTCGAGGTCGGAGCCCAGACCGTTGATATAGCGTGTTCCGGTCTGGTTCAGCACGTAGTTGCTGACGTACCGCGTATCAAATGCGGCATCGCCGAGGAAGCGGTAATCGCGATCCGGCTTCAGCCCAAGGCGATCGAGCATGTACGATGAGCCCAGGAACTGACTGGTGTCCGTGTATTGAGTGGCCGTTTCACGCGGTGCTGCGCCTGGATTGATACCGAGCAGTTTCCATAGATCGCCAAACAGAGAGGGATCGAGCTGCCCCAGCCCGTCGAGTTTCGGGTTTACGTTGATGAGGTACGGGCTGTCAGGATCGGTAGAAGTGACAAAGTAGCCGTTTTTGCCTGAAGGCAGAGGATAGGTGCCGTCAATGCCACCGGGTACGAGGCTGGTGCCGTCGGCAATGGCCTTGCCGTCAGCGCTGTTTTGCCAGTCCGGTGCGGTGATCGCCATCGTGTCGGCATCATCCAGCGTCTGCTGATTCGCACCACCCGCGATGCTTTGTACTGATGGGGTATTCAGATCCGGCGCAACAAGGGTATTGCTTATGCGCCCGGCATTTGACGTGGTGTTGGTGTTGCTGATGTCTTTGTCGAACACGGCTTGAACAGTGCCGCCAGCCTGAATGACCGCGCGGTAGATATCACCGAGTGTCGTTTCCGTCGTTTTACCGTCCAGCGTAAAACGAATTTTATCCCAAACAGGATCGGGCAGAATGACTGTTCCAATATCAATATTACCTTCGACTTTGGAGGTAATAATGCTGTCGGGGTCTGCATAACCCACTGGTCCCTGGTAGATATATTTCCAGTAATCCGATGTCGTGGCGTTTTGCCAGGACTGGTTGGAGAGCGTACTACCCGTCAGGAAAATATCACCGGAGGCGAGGATCGCACTGGCATTATTTTCAAGCTGCTCAGCGCTAATGGACAGATTATTGCCAGAACGAATTCCGGCTACACCGCCAGTGGATGAAACGGAGGTAATCGTCTGGCTGAGGGCAAATTTTTGCTCGTTCTGATCGGCTCGCATGCCCCAGGAGGTGCGGCCTTTATATATAGAACAGTGGGTGTTTACAGCCCCGGTACAGTTTTCAAAAGGGTAGACTGCAATATATTTCCCGTAACTTCCTTCAGGCAGCTGAGAAATATCGATATCGATCGTCGCATTCCCTAACCCGGAAATGGATGAAGGGTTTTGGGTAGTTGTGGTCGTGGCAGTCAGCCCATCCCGCGTATTCAGCAGATGCCCGGTCCGAAGGATGATATCGCCGTTCGTGGTTTCGATATTCCCCGACGTGTTGATGATTTCGGTGTTCGCCGCCCCGGAAGCATCCTTCTGCATCACCAGGTCATTGCCCGCCAGCATATCGCCCCGCAGGTTCGCAATACGATCCGCAAACAGCGACAGGTTATTTCTGGCATAGAGCAGCGCGGTATTGATCACCGACCCGGCGGCGGTGAGCGCCATATTGCCCGCGGTGCCGGTAAAGCCATCAAGGGTAATATCGCCCTGGCTGGTCAGGCTGACATCGCCGCCGGCCTGCAGCGAGCCGCTGCTGTTCATGGCAATCTCACTGCCGGAGAGCGCGGTGGTGCCGCCTCCTGCAGTAATCAGGCCATTATTGGTCACCTTGCCCGCGGCGTTCAGCGTGATGCCGTTGCCCTGCAGGGTGCTCTGGTTGACGATGTCGCCCTGGCTGATAACGGTTAGCTGGTTATTTGCTGCCACCACGCCCTGCGCCGTCCAGCTGTTTACCAGCTTCAGCGTCAGGTTGCCGAGGGCCACAATCTGGCCGATACCGCTGAGGGACGTCGCTTCAGTCAGCAGGTCGCCCCCGCTGAACAGGTTGCCATTGTCGTTGCTGATATTGTCACTGGTCAGCGTCAGGCTGCTGTTCCCCAGCAGGGTGCCGCTGTTGGTCAGCGTCTGCGCGTTCACGGTCAGCTGTGCCGCCTGCAGGGTCCCGGCGTTGGTCAGGCTGTTGCCGGTAAAGGTGGCCTCGCGGGCCGCTATCATGGTGCCGCTGTTAGCGAGTTTTACCGCATTCATTAGCAGGTTCGTCGCCTGCAGCCAGCCTGCCCCGCTGTAGTCCGCGGTGGTCAGCTTCAGCTCATCGCCAGAGAGGATGTTGCCGTTATTTTGCACCTGCGTGGCGCCACTGAGCGTGGAAGGACCATTCCCCTGAATCGTGCCGTTATTGTTCAGCACCGGGGCGGTCACAGCGAGTGCATTCTGGCTGAGAATGATGCCGTTGGTCTGGTTGGTCAACGCCTCCAGCAGCGTGAGCGTCAGGCCGCTGTCGCCCTGCAGACGTCCATCGTTGGTCAGCGTCCGGGCATCAAGCTGCGTATTATCCCCCTGCATCTGACCGCTGTTGCTGATGTCTCCCGCCCGGACGGTCAGCCCAGCCCCACTCAGCATTTTCCCCATCTGCCTCAGGTTGCCCGTCAGGTGCAGGTTAAGTCCGTTGACGCCGCTGATCTCCCCGCCGTTGCTGAGCGAGTCGCCGTCGATAGTCAGGTTTTTGGCGCTCAGCAGCCCCTGGTTATCGAGGTTTTTTCCACTGAGTCGAGCATGGCCCAGGGCGGTAATTTTACTGCCGGTGACGGTAGCCATGTCACCGCTTAACGTCAGGGCCAGATCCAGCGCACTCTGGATGGCGCCGCTGTTGGTCAAATTTTTGCCTGTCAGGGCGATGTTCTGCCCCTGCAGCCGCCCGCTGTTGGTGATGTCCCGGGCGTTAACCGTCAGGGTCTGCTGACTCAGCAGGTCGCCCCGGTTGTTCAGGGAGCCGGTCAGGAGCATGTCACCCGCAGCGAGCAGATTACCGTTGTTGGTGAGCTGCGGTACGTTAAAGGTCAGCTTGCCCTGACTCATCAGGTCGCCGTCGTTCCACAGGGAGCCGGTTGCGCGGGCGTCAAAATCGCCCGTAGCAAGCGCAGAGCCAGAATGCCGCCAGTCGCCTGCATCAACGCTGAGATGTTGCCCCTGGAGGGTGCCTGCGGTGGTGAGCTGCCCGGCGGTGATATCCAGCGTACCGGCGGTCAGCCAGCGCCCCGCCGCCCCCTGGGCCAGCGTATCTCCGCTAAGGGTCAGCCCATCGGTGCCCTGCAACAGCCCCGCACCGTTGAGGGTGCTGGCCGCAACCACCAGCGATCCGTCGCTGATAATCCGGCCGCTGTTATTGATCGTCGGAATGGAGAGGGTCAGCCTTGCTGCGCTGTAGAGCGTCCCGTTTTGCTGGTTGTCCAGCGCCCCGGTATCCAGCCGCAGGGACGAATCCCCCTGTAACAGCCCGCTGTTAGTGAGCGTCTGTGACTGTGTACTAAGTGCCGACGCGATCGCCACGCCGCTGTTGTCCAGCTGCGGCGCGCTGAGGGTCATCGTGTTCGCGCTGCTTTTGCCGCTGTGCGCCAGGGTCTCACTGGCGTTGACCGTCAGGGCCTCTTTCGCCGCCTGGGTTCCTTTCAGATCTGCCTGTCTGGCGGTTATGCTCAGGTTACGGCCCTGAATCTGCGCGGCCCCGGTGGTGGTAACCTGCTGTCCTGCCACGCTGAGATCGCCGGTCGCGTTTATCGCGCCGTTAAGCGTCTGACGGGCAGCATTAAGCGACAGTCCATTTCCTGCCACCAGCTGGCCGTTATGCGTCAGGGCATCGGCGGCCACCGCCAGGTTTTGCCCGGCCGTCATGCGTCCATCGAGCGTGGCGCCGTCCCGGGCATTCACACTGATATGCTGTGCGGCATCCGTTTGGCTGCCAGCATCCTGGGAGATCTGTTGCGCCGTGAGGGAGACATCCCGCCCGGCGGTCAGTTTGGCCTTGCTGTGCGAGAGCGTGCCGCTGGCATTCAGCACCAGGTCACGGTCGCTGTTCAGCGAACCCTCCTGCAGCGCCAGATCGCTCTGGCTGTTCAGGGTGATGTTGCCCCCGGCTTTGTGATCCCCGCTCAGGGCCAGGCTTTCACCCTTCGCGGTAATGGCACCGCTGGCCAGGCTGTTTTTCAGCGTCAGTTTTCCGCTGGCATCCAGCGAAATATCCCCGTCGCGGGCATTGAGATTGCCCAGATTGACGCCCACCCCTTTCTCGCTGGAGACCAGGTGAATACGGTTGGCGTACATCCCGCCCAGCGCTCCGGTATCCACCGCCACTTTTGGGGCGTCGCCTTCACCGGGGATCGGGCTGACACTGCCGTCGGCCGCCACCCGGTTGGCCCCCGCCACCACCGTCAGTGATTTGGCATGCAGTTGGGCATTCACGTCGGTGGCGCGGGCGATGATCGACACCGCATCGCTCTGGCTTCCGTCCAGGCCCTGGCCTTCAATCAGGATGCTGCCTTTGCTGACGTCCAGCGACTGTAACCGGCCACTGGCGTCGAGCACCGGCTTGCCGGTGGTCAGCGTCGCGTTGGGGGTATTGATAAACCCGCAGCCGTTACAGGTGATGCCGTAAGGGTTGGCGACGATGACGTTGGCGGCTTTCCCCGCCACTTCGGTATAGCCCTGCAGCTGAGAGCGGTTAGTGCCGGTGACTTCGTTGATAATCCCCGCCGCCTCCCTGCCCGCCGTCAGGTTGGGGTTGTTATGAATAAGCCCGCCGAGCTGGGTCTGATTAGCCTGGCCGGTGGCATTGTTGAGGATCAGCCCCTCTTTGCCGACGTTGTAATCCTGATATTTATTGTGCGAAATGCCCGCGGCATTCGGCGGGGCGATATTAACCACCGGCACGCCGTTGGCGGCTTTATCCAGCTGGGTAGTGCCGGTCGGCGTAAGGGTTGCCGCCACGGCAGGGAGCAGCGGCTGCGTCGCGAGCAGCACGCTCAGTAAGGTGCTCAGTACGCGCCGGGATAAACTTACCTGTTCCTTTTTCATCGTCCCTGTCCCTTAAAATGCCACCGACACACGGTAATAAATATTCAGATGATCCGGCCCCAGCCAGTCCGGGTAGTCCAGCGGCGTTCCGACGGTGAACTGGCTGGAGAACAGCCGGTTAACGCTGGTCAGCCCGACGGCCGCCCCCCACAGGGTGCCAGAGGCGTAACGGTCGAAACCGTCTTTTTTCAGCCAGCCGCCGTCCAGTGCCGCCAGGGCACCGATCTGCCCGATCCACGGCAGGGTGAAGAGCGACGCGTTGAGTTCGTTACGCCAGTAGCCGCCGTTATCGCCGGAGAGGTACTGCTCTTTAAAGCCGCGCACCGAAGTCTCGCCCCCGAGGGTTAAGCGTTCGCTGCCGTACAGACGATCGGGTGACCACTGGAAATAGACGCTGGAGAGCCACCACAGCCTGTCGGTAAGCGGTTGCTGATAGCTGCCGTTGACGCTCCACTTGCGAAACTCCGCTTTCGGCACATCGCCGTGCTTGTCGTTATCATCCTCGGCCCCCAGCCACGGCACGCCCTGGGTGAAGGCCGGGTTGAAGGTCGCCACACCGCTCGCGATTTTTTGCGTGTGGTTAATGCCCAGCGAAAAGCTGGAGAGTTTCCGGCTGCTGGTGGCGAGCAGGACATCGTCGAGATAGTTATGGTTGATGCGGTGGGTCAGGCCCACCGCGGCGCTGGTCTTGATATCGCCGTTGCGGAACAGCACCCAGGAGCCGTTCAGCCGGTGGGTTTCGTTGTCGCCGGTCGAGCGCCAGTGATAGCCGTTGTTATCGATGGTGCTGAGATAGTTGCTCCAGCTGTAGCTGTAATCGAGCAGGCCATAGCCATAAGGCACGCTGACCCCCGCGGCAAAATTCTGCGCATCCTTACTGCTGGAAAAATCACTGCTGCGCCCGCCGCTGATAAACCATTTATCGGCGATCCCCAGCAGGTTGTTGCCGATAAGCACCCCGCTGAGCTGGCCGGTGCCGGTGCTCTTTTGCCCGCTGTTATCAAAGCTGAGGGAGCCGGTAAGCGGGAATTCCGGGGCGGCGGTGAGGTTAACGATGGAGTATCCCTGGCGGTCGCCGGGCAGGATCTCAATCTGAACCGGCGTCTGACGAACCCGGTTCAGCTGCTCCATCCCTTGTTCGATGTCGCGCAGGTTGAGGATCTTGCCCACCCGTCCTGGAAAAGCCATCTTCAGCGTGCGTTCCGGCACCCCCTCCAGCTGAATTTGCTGGAGCTTACCTTCCAGCACCGCGATATGCAGCGTGCCGTGGGTCAGATCCTGCTCGGTCAGAAAGGCGCGGCTGGTGATATAACCCCGGCTGATATACCAGTCGGAGACCGCGTGGGTCAGGTCGTTGAGGGCGGCCATATCGAGGCACTGGTTGCGCCAGGGGGCGGTCAGGCGGTTTTGGGCAACATCCGGCATGACGGTGGCACCCTCGAGCACAATCCGGGAGATCACAAAACAGGGGCCGTCAGGGGCAGAAAGTGCAGGAGAGGAAGGCGTCCTGGGGAGAACCGTGCTGCGCTCCAGCTCGTCGCGCTGGCGCTGGTTTTGATCCAGCAGCAGCTGTTGCTGTTGCTGGACGGCACTACGGTCGGCGGGCGACAGGAGCGCTGCGTGGGCACTGCCGATCGGCCACAAAATAATACCGACAAAAAGCCCGATTAACCTGGTCATCCTTACCTTCACAGCATCCCCCTGCCTTTTGTCCGTTTTCGGACCGGCGTACAAAAAAGGGGCAAATTATGTCAAAAAGTAAACTCTGTAAATATGAGTAAACGCCCATCCATGCACTTTTCGGACTTTTCCACTGTTCCAGGAATTTATTGAAATGCCGCAGCCGGATTACCTGGCGCAAAATTAACGCATTCCCCCGTCGCGCCATTCATCAGACATGTGTATTATTCCCTGTTGTTTTCCTGACAACTATCCTTAACTCAAATACTTAAGCGCCAAAGCGAAAAGCATCATGAGCACACCGATCAAACGGCTGGAAATCATTAAAAATGCCATCGAGCTGGAAGATGACGACATCATCGAGAGCCAGCTGGCACGGTTAAAAAACGAAGCCTTTGACGAGGAGCTGCTGGCGATCGTCGTGGCGCTTGAGCAGAAAAACTACACCGGGGCGATGGCGGCCATTACCCACTGGCTGCAAAGCCAGCGTGCCGTCACCACGTGGCGCGATCCGCAGCTGGCCGCCAGCAAGCTGGAGCTGAAAGCGCTGGAAGAGCGCCTGCGCGATCTCATCGACAGGCGTAACGCCCGCGTGCAGCAGCTGGATGAATTTAACGATATCTACCTCACCCGCCTCGGCCCGCTGATGAGCCAGATCCTCGCCCTGCGCAAAACCCTGGCGGAGCTCAACCTGCGCCGCCAGCAGGCAGAGACGCGCCGTCGGGAGGCGGACTATCGCCGCTGCCAGCAGTATGTCGCCCAGGCGGTGGAGGTGCTGACCACCCTGACCCAACACTGGCGCGATCTGCCCGCCGACTCGGTGCAGGCCGCCGCGGCGCGTAAGCATCTGCAGCAGCAAAGCAACCTCATCGCCAATCTGCTGGCCGAAGCCCAGGAGCTGGAAACGGGCCTGACCCGCGAAGAGGAGCCCGCCCGCCAGGCGCGGGACGAGGCCAATGAAGAATATGAAAAATACCGCGAGCAGCAGCATGAAGCGGAAATCCGCCTGCGCAAGGGCCAGGACCTCTCCGAAGAGGATCAGAACGAGTTAAAACGGCTCTGGCGTCAGGCGAGCAAGCTCTGTCACCCGGATCTGGTGGCGGACGATCTGAAGGAAGAGGCTAACGCCATGATGGTGCAGCTGAACCAGGCGAAGCAGCGCGGCGACGTGAAGGCGATCCGCTCCCTGGTGGCCCGTCTGCATCAGGGGCTGGAGCCGCTGATGGCCAGCGACAGGCTCAATGACCTGACCCGTATCCGCAAAAAGATGGCCCAGGTGCGCGAGCAGATCGACACCCTGGTGAGCGAGCTGGCGGAGCTGGAGAAAGAGGAGTCCTGGCTGCTGGTCTCCTCGCTGAGCAATATGGAAGCGTACTTTGCCCAGCAGGAGAGAGCCCTGCACGAGGTGCGCGCCTCCCTCGAACATCAGGTCAACGAAGCGCAGCTCGACGACGTGGCCTGATTATTTGGCGTGCCAGTACGCGCTGGCACGCACCAGCTTCTGATCGATAGCGTCGGTTTCAAACAGGCGACTCAGGTTTTTCACCACCTTCCCTTCCCCGGTCAGCCAGATGAAGTAGTCCTCTGCCGGCACGCTGAGCGTCGCCAGACGATCCGCCACCGCCTGCTCGTTATGCCCCACCACCCAGTGGATGTTGAACTCGCTTAAGTGGGCCAGATAGTCCTGACAGGCGGCATCAGCCACGGTGACCACGGCGTGAACCTCCGGGCGCACCGGCAGCGCACGCAGGGCTTCCAGACGGCGACGCAGGGCGGGCATGCCGGACTCATCGCAGACGTACAGCTGCCAGGCGTAATCTTCCGGCACCACCAGCGAACCGCGCGGGCCGCCGATGGAGAGGGTGTCCCCCGGCTTTGCGTCCACCGCCCAGCTGCTTGCCACCCCACCGTCGTGGATAAAGAAATCGAGCGCCAGCTCATGACGGGCCGCGTCATACAGCGGGGTGTAATCCCGCGCCTGCGGACGTACGCCGTCACCCCACTCCACGCCCTCGTCTGTCACCACCGGCGGAACAAAGGTGGTGCCCTTTTCCGGGAAAAAGACTTTGGAATGGTCGTCGAAGCCGCGGGAGCTGAAGCCCTCCAGCGCCTCGCCGCCTAACACGATGCGCTGAAAACCGGCGCTGACGCGCTCCACGCGGAGCACGTTCAGCTCGCGAAAGCGCAGGTCGTTACGGACACGTTGGGGGTAGCGGGTTGTGGTCATAATTTGCCTTCGTGAAAGTGAAATCGATATATCGAAATTGAAAGTTAAATGATAATGATTGCTAATAAGAAAAAATGCAAGATGTTTTAGATTGCATCTAAAACTGCTTTAGATATAAATTAGATATATCAAATTAAAGGAAAATCCTATGCGACAGGCACACGAAGGCGGCGGACGCCGTCAGCGCTTTTTTGGTCACGGTGAGTTAAGGCTGGTGATTCTGGACCTCCTGACCCGCAATGCCAGCCACGGTTATGAGCTGATTAAAGACATTGAAAGCATGACCCAGGGAAACTACACGCCGAGCCCCGGAGTGATCTATCCAACGCTGGATTTTTTGCAGGATCAGGCATTTATCACCATCACCGAAGAAGAGAGCGGGCGCAAACAGATTGCCATCACCGTAGCCGGGCAGCGCTGGCTGGATGAGAACCTGGAGCAGCTTGAGAACATTCAGGCGCGCATCAAAGCACGCTGTGTAGGTTTCCAGCTGCGTAAAAACCCGCAGATGAAGCGGGCTATCGACAATTTTAAAGCGGTGCTGGATTTGAAGGTCAATCAGGAAGGATTGAGCGACGCGCAGCTGAAACAGATTATTGCAGTTATTGACCGCGCGTCGCTGGAGATCAATCAGCTGGATTAAGCGGTAACTTCCCCGCGCACGCGGAACACTTTCACCAGGTCTTTCAGGTTCAGCGCCTGCTCGTTCAGGGATGAGGCCGCCGCAACAGACTCCTCCACCAGAGCGGAGTTCTGTTGAGTGGTGGAGTCAATCAGGCCAATCGCGCTGTTGATCTGCGAGATCCCTTCCGTCTGCTCATGGCTGGCCTGGCGGATCTCGCGCAGGATCACATCCATCTCCTCGACGTTACCCACCATGCCGTTAATCAGCCCGCTGGCTTTTTCCACCAGCGCCATCCCGTCCTGGGTCTGGCTGGTTGAGCTTTCAATCAGCTGGCGAATTTCACTGGCCGAGGTGGCGCTCTTCTGCGCCAACTGGCGAACTTCACCGGCCACTACCGCAAAGCCACGACCGTGTTCACCCGCGCGTGCCGCCTCTACCGCCGCGTTCAGCGCCAGAATATTGGTCTGGAAAGCGATGGAGTCGATCAGGTTGATGATGTCCGACATCCGGTTAGAGGTTTCGTTAATGAGGCGCATTTTGCTGGTGACCTGCTTCATCATCTCGCCGTTGTTTTTTACCACTTTGGCCGCATCCGAGGAGAGAGTGGTGGCTTCGCCGGTGTGTGACGCGGTGTTTTTCACCGTCGCGGTGATCTGCTCCATCGATGCCGCCGTTTGTTCCACCGAGCTGGCCTGCTCTTCGGTTCGCGCCGCCAGGTCCTGGTTGCCCGCCACAATCTGCGCCGCCGCGGTGGAGATATTTTCCGAACCGAACTGCACCTGCTGCACAATCTCCAGCAGACGGTTTTTCATCTCCATCAGCGCAGTAAGCAGCTGACCGGTTTCGTCTTTACCGTGGGAGGCGATGCTCCCGGTGAGATCGCCATCGGCAATCGACTGAGCAAAATCGACCGCCTGGCCCAGCGGACGGGTAATTGAGCGCACGATAAACCATCCCATCAGGCTGCCCACCGCCACGCTGAACAGGGTGATCAGGATCAGCAGCAGACGGTTGCTTCTGAAGTCGCCGTCCACCTCCACGCCTGCGCGTTGCATCTGCTTATTCTGAATGGTAATCAGCTCCTGCACTTTTGCCTTATAGGCCTGCTGCAGGCTGAGGGTGTTGGTCATCATCTCCTGAATCGCACCCGCCCGATCGTTGCTCTGCACCGCCTGCAGGATCCGATAGCGGGAGTCGAGATATTGCTGGCGCACGCCGCGAATATCGGTCAGCACCTGCTGGGACGCCTTGTCCTGCAGGGCGTTGTTCAGATCGCCGAGGATCAGGGTAATGCGCTCGCTGATGGTCTTCAGCTTCTGCTCTGACTGCTCCCGGTACTGGCCCTGGTCATCCAGCAACATCAGCTGTTGGGTGCTAATAAATTCCTGGAAGTTTTCGATTAACTGATTCGCTTTTACCGTTGTCGGATAATCGTTGCTGATAATGGATTGCATCCCGTTATTCGCCCGGTTAAGGCTCAACAGAGATAAACTCGCACTTATCCCCATCAGGACAATAAAGAAACCAAACGCCAGAAATAATTTTGTGCCGATCTTTACATCATGTAAGAACATATTTACTCCATCATTGTGATCATTTATCAGACGATCAGCGTTATCGGTAACTTTTACGCTAACTTTATGAGTTTGATCGCTTTTTTATTATATAAATCAGGCAATGGATAGGCGCAGACTATTAATTACGTCTCATCGATCGTTACGTAACCACCGGAGAGGTGTTTGTGACAGAGCATCGGGGAAAACTGACTTAGGCAGGGATAATTAACTGAGGCGGTTTATTTAGTTATTTAATATTACATTAACAGTAACTGATAAAAATAATCACAAATAAAGCCGTTCACCCTGTCAGGAGCAAACGGCCTTTTCGGAACCTTACTGACTCAATGGAGCACGGTAACGGCATCTTCCAGACGTTTAGCCCGGTGCTTCACCATCGCCGAGACCTGGGCGCTGGTTTCGACCAGCGCCGCGTTTTTCTGGGTAATAGAATCCAGTTCGGCTACCGCGCGGGTCAGCTCCGACAGGCCGGAGGCCTGCTCGGACGTAGACTGGCTGATCTCGGCGATTAGCCGGGTGACGTTCTGCACCTTCTCCACAATGTCATCCATGGTGCGTCCGGCGGCATGCACCTGCTCGGAACCGGACATCACCTTGCTGGCGCTGGCGTCGATCAGCTTGCGGATATCGTTGGCGGCACTGGCGCTGCGGCTGGCCAGATGGCGCACTTCCCCGGCCACCACCGCAAAGCCTTTCCCCTGCTCGCCCGCCCTTGCCGCTTCCACTGCCGCGTTCAGCGCCAGGATGTTGGTCTGGAAGGCGATATCGTTAATCAGCTTGGTGATCGAGCCGATACGCTGGGTGCTGTCGGCAATTTCGTCCATGGTGTTGACCACGGTCTGCATCGCGTGTCCGCCCTGCGTGGCGGCGTCGCTGGCGGCGATGGAGAGCTTATCGGCGTCCACGGCGGTGCGGGTGTTGTTCTGCACCGTCATCGCCAGCTGGTTCATGGTCTCCACGGTCTGCTTCACGTTTGACACCGTCTGATGGGTGCGATCGTTGAGGTCGTCATTCCCCTTCGCCAGCTGGTCGCTGCCGTCGCGCACGTTGATGACCTGGCTGGAGACATCATTGATCAGCCAGCGGCACATCAGGCCGAGCTGCCCGACCGCGCGCAGGGTCAGCCCCAGTTCGTCGCTGCGGTTAAGATGCTCAACGCTGTTGCGTTCGCCTGTCGCTACCTTCAGCGCCTGACGGGCCACGTTCTCGACCGGGCGCACAATCTGCTGCTCAAACAGCAGGGTTCCCAGCAGCATCACCAGCGCGCTGACTCCCATTGCTGCCCAGCTCGCCCCGGTGACGAACAGCGCACCCGCCAGCACCAGGAACAGCGCGGCCATCACGCTGCGTACCCGCCAGCGCAGCGGCATCGCGGGCAGTTTGCCGGTCCAGCCTTTCGCCACCACCAGCCCTTTGTGCACCCGCTTTTTACTGCGGCCTTCGTTGAGTGCTTTATATAAAGGTTCGACGGCGGCAATCTCCTCCGGCGTGGCTTTCACGCGGATGGACATGTACCCGGTGGTCTGGCCGTTGCGCACCATCGGCACGGCGTTAGCGCGTACCCAGTAGTGATCGCCATTTTTACGCAGGTTTTTCACGATGCCGCTCCAGGGCTCACCCTGCTGCAGGGTGTACCACATGTCGGCAAAGGCGGCTTTTGGCATATCGGGGTGGCGAACGAGATTGTGCGGCTGACCCACCAGCTCGCCCAGGGAGTAACCACTCACCTGGACAAAGGTGTCATTGGCCTGGGTAATGTAGCTGTGCAGATCGGTGGTGGACATCAGAGTGGTGTCATCTTTCAGTGGGTATTCACACTGTGTGACACATTGTTGAGGCGACATAGGCATCCCTTGCAGGTTACTTGAATGTTATTTTTTGGGCGTAACGTTTTTTCGGCGTTAACGAATTTATCTTTAGTTGTTAAACATGCTCGAGATCGCAAAACGGGACTAAACCGCATTTTTTGTGTGTTTTTATAATCTATTGATATTAAATGATTTCGCACCGAAACTACTCCCAAAGGAGGATCGCTCCCTCCGCCCGCCCGGCAACCGATCGCACTAAAACAGGGCGAATGCACTGCAAACGCGCATTCTGCTGTGGGAAAATCCCGATGCGTTGCCGCCGGAATTGCGTTTCGCATGATTAAATATTGTGTAACATTATTTTAACCTGGCGTTTATCCCGATTTTTGCCCCCTCACCGGAAGTGGCGCAAAGCCTGCAATACTTAATCCAGTATCATGTGATACGCCATTCCCGGGAGCACATCTTGAACAGGTTAC
Source organism: Leclercia sp. Marseille-Q4284 (assembly GCF_916618945.1). Lineage (NCBI taxonomy): Bacteria > Pseudomonadati > Pseudomonadota > Gammaproteobacteria > Enterobacterales > Enterobacteriaceae > Leclercia > Leclercia sp. Marseille-Q4284. The sequence continues at coordinate 1,530,068 of NZ_CAKAKG010000002.1, read as the reverse complement.
CCTCCAGCGCATCGGCTCTTGCCTGTACCGCGCACGCACTGAATCTCATTGAGAAGCGAACGCTTGATCATGAGGAGATGAAACAACTTAACCGCGAGGTGATTGATTACTTCAAAGAGCATGTGAATCCCGGGTTTTTGGAATACAGAAAATCGGTAACAGCAGGCGGGGATTACGGAGCCGTAGAGTGGCAAGCGGGAAGTCTTAATACGCTTGTCGACACCCAGGGACAGGAGTTTGTAGATTGCCTGGGTGGATTTGGTATTTTCAACGTGGGGCACCGTAATCCAGTTGTGGTTTCCGCCGTACAAAATCAGCTTGCAAAACAACCCCTTCATAGCCAGGAACTGCTGGATCCCCTGCGGGCGATGCTGGCAAAAACGCTGGCGGCCCTGACGCCGGGGAAACTCAAATACAGTTTCTTCTGTAACAGCGGCACGGAATCGGTCGAAGCGGCGATCAAACTCGCCAAAGCGTACCAGTCGCCGCGCGGGAAATTCACCTTTATTGCCACCAGCGGTGCCTTCCACGGCAAGTCGTTAGGTGCCCTCTCTGCCACGGCGAAATCTGCCTTCCGTAAGCCGTTTATGCCGCTGCTGCCGGGCTTCCGCCACGTGCCGTTCGGCGACATTAACGCCATGCGCTCCGCGCTGTCTGAATGCCGTAAAACCGGCGACGACGTGGCGGCGGTGATCCTTGAGCCTATCCAGGGCGAAGGTGGGGTGATCCTGCCGCCAGTGGGCTACCTGCCTGCGGTGCGTAAGCTGTGCGATGAGTTTGGTGCCCTGCTGATCCTGGATGAAGTGCAGACCGGGATGGGGCGTACCGGCAAGATGTTTGCCTGCGAGCACGAGAACGTGCAGCCGGACATCCTGTGCCTGGCCAAAGCGCTGGGCGGCGGCGTGATGCCGATTGGTGCCACGGTCGCCACCGAGGAGGTGTTCTCGGTGCTGTTCGACAATCCGTTCCTGCATACCACTACCTTTGGGGGTAACCCCCTGGCCTGTGCCGCCGCGCTGGCCACCATCAACGTGCTGCTGGAGCAGAACCTGCCCGCCCAGGCGGAGCAGAAAGGCGACATGCTACTGGATGGCTTCCGCCAGCTCGGGCGTGAATACCCGGACCTGGTACAGGATGCGCGCGGCAAAGGGATGCTGATGGCGATTGAGTTTGTCGATAACGAAACCGGCTACAGCTTCGCGAGCGAGATGTTCCGCCAGCGGGTGCTGGTGGCGGGAACGCTCAACAACTCGAAGACCATCCGCATTGAACCGCCGCTGACGCTGACCATCGAGCAGTGTGAGCTGGTGCTGAAAGCAGCCCGGATGGCGCTGGCTGCACTGCGGGTGAGTGTGACCGAAGCGTAAAACACGCCGGGCGGCGCGATGCTTGCCCGGCCTACAAGACTGTGCCTGTTGTTGCCCGGTGGCGCTTCGCTTACCGGGCCTACAACTGCCACAACGACGTTGGTTTTTGTAGGCCGGGCAAGCGTAGCGCCCCCGGCATCTCACATGTTACCGGTGAAACTCCGCCACCGTCATGGTGAACCGCAGCATACTCTCCCCATGGTTTGCATAGCTGTGCGCGGCTTCGGTTTTCGCCACCGCCGATGCCCCGGCCACCACCTGCGTGATGCTCTCATCTACCTTCAGGGTCAACACCCCCGCTTCCACGTGGAGCAGCTCAAAGGTGCCTGCCGGATGGCCGGGCGAGCTGAAGCTTTCTCCCGGCTGCATCTCCCAGCGCCAGAGCTCGATCATATCCGGGCCCGCGGTGCCCGCCAGCAGCCGGGCGCTGCCGCCCTTCTCGCCGTGCCACAGCACCGGGATCGCCGCTTCCTCGATAACATGCACCAGCGGCTCGCTGGCGACGTTGACGATGTCCGCCACCGACACGCCCAGCGCTGCCGCCAGCTTGCAGAGGATCGCAATGCTGGGATTCGCGGCCCCTTTTTCGATCTCCACCAGCATCCCTTTGCTGACGCTGGCCCGGCGCGACAGCTCGTCCAGGGACAGCTTTTTCTCTTTCCGCCAGTTGCGGATACGGTTCGCGACCGCCAGGCTTACCTGGGCCACGTCTGCGCCCTGCGCAGTCATTATATTGACTTTATCGGTCACTGGTCATTACCATGGTCTAAAACAGTCGATACAGGATTATTTATGTCCCTCCTCACGCCGTCAATAGATCCGCGCCTGGCCGGGATCGCCCCGGGTTTCCGCGCACTGAGCATCGTGGTCGACGCTGCGCCCATTACCGCTCCCGAAGTGGCCCCTGCTGCGTTAGCCCAGGCCTGCCAGCAGATGTTAAACGATGATTTTGCCTGGGCAGAGGCCCACCTCGCCGCCTGGGATGAGGCGTTTAAAGCCTTCGGCGCTAAACCGAAACGTACCCCCTGCTCCGCCAGCGCCCTGCGCAAGCGGGTGCTGAAAGACGGCACGCTGCCGCCGCTCGATCCGGTGGTGGATATCTACAATGCGATCAGCATCCGCTATGCCATTCCGGTGGGCGGAGAAAATCTCGCCGCCTACACCGGGGCACCGCGGCTGACGCTGGCCGACGGCAGCGAGCCTTTTGATACCTTTAAAGAGGGTCAACCCAGCGTGGAATATCCCGATGCGGGCGAGGTTATCTGGCGGGATGACGTGGGAGTGACCTGCCGACGCTGGAACTGGCGACAGGGAGTGCGCACCCGGCTGGACAGTCAGGCGCAGACCATGTGGTTTATTCTCGAGAGCCTGCCCGCCATGCCGTTATCGGCGCTGGAAGCGGCCGGGGATGAGCTGGTCAACAACCTGCAGCGGTTGATGCCGGGGGCCACGGCGCGGGTTCAGCTGCTGGCGCTGGCCTGAAAAACGCCGGGCGGCGCTGCGCTTGCCCGGCCTACATGATGTAGGCCCGGTAAGGCGTAGCCGCCACCGGGCACCAGACCGCACCATCCCTACGCCGGCATCAACCCAACAAAACAACGTTTTTTACGCGGCTCCGACATCAGGTCCTCAAGCTTCTCGACGCACGCCAGATAGTGCGGGGTCTGCTTGTGCGCCTGCACCGCCTCCTCATCCTTGTACGCCTCATAGATAAAGAACCGGGTTTTTACCCGCGGGTCCTGCAGCACGTCGAACCGCAGGTTGCCTGGCTCCTGGATCGCCCCTTCGTGATTGGCGCGAAACACCTCCAGAAACTCGTCCACCCTGTCCGGTTTGATGTTGATCTCCACTAAGGTCACGTTCATTGCCCTTCTCCTTGTTTTTCCTCCTGCCAGAACTGGTACGCCTCGCGGGCGCTCATCTTCTCGTGCACCACTTTCTTCACCGCCTTCAGCATCGCCAGCGGCGCGCTGGACTGGAAGATGTTCCGTCCCATATCGACACCCGACGCGCCCTGGTCGATGGCGCGGAAACACATCTCCAGCGCCTCGTGCTCCGGCAGCTTTTTGCCCCCGGCGATAACAATCGGCACCGGGCAGCTGGCGGTCACTTTCTCGAACCCTTCTTCGACAAAATAGGTTTTGACGAACTGGGCTCCCATCTCGGCGGCGATGCGGCTGGCAAGCGAGAAGTAGCGCGCATCGCGGGCCATCTCCTTGCCGACCCCGGTCACCGCCAGGGTCGGAATGCCGTAACGATTGCCCGCATCCACCAGCTTGATGATGTTATTGATCGACTGGTGTTCATACTCGCTGCCGATATAGACCTGCGCCGCCACCGCGCAGACGTTCAGGCGCAGGGCATCTTCCATTGCCACCGCCACGCACTCATTGGAGAGCTCGCCGAGCATCGAATTCCCCCCGGAGGCGCGCAGCACCACCGGTTTGTTGGTGGCGGGCGGCACGGTGCTGCGCAGAATACCGCGGGTACACATCATCACGTCGGTTTCGGCAAACAGCGGCGCAATGGAGAGATCGATGCGCTCCAGCCCGGTGGTCGGCCCCTGGAAATAACCATGATCGAAGGCCAGCATCACCGTGCGGTTGCTGGCGGGGTTGAAGATCCGCGCCAGCCGCGACTGCATTCCCCAGTCCAGCGCCCCGCACCCCTTCAGGGTAAAAGGCACGTTCTGCTGCGGTCGGTCGATGCCAAAGTTCTTACCTTCTTTGATGTCGTCTAAATCAGCCATGTTCCCCCCTGTCAGAAGTCGTAGTTGTTGATGTTCTCTTTGGTGAACACCACCCGCTCCGGCAGCAGCACGATGCCATTGCCTTTCGCTTCATACTGATAACCCTGGACGCTGTTCGGCTCCACCTTCAGCGTGCCGATATCCTTCACTTCCACGCTGTCGCCAACGTTAAGATCGCCTTTTTTCAGCAAACGATCGGCGACATTGACCGCAATTTTGCCCTGTTGCACCACATCCCACAGACCAAAGGCTTTCACCGTGCCGCGCTCCACGTACGGACGCATCACGTTCGGGGTGCTGAAGCCGACGATCGCCACCCCTTCACGCTTCAGGTTCTCGGCCGCCTGGGCCGCCGCAGGCAGGGCGTTGGCGTCCGGGGCGATGATCGCATCCAGATCCGGGTATGCTTTTAAGATCCCTTCTGCGGTCTGCAGGGATTTGGTGGCATCGTTATAGCCAAACTGGGTGGTGACGATCTGCCACTCGGGGTGCTCTTTGGCGATTTTGGCTTTCGCCGCGTTCACCCACTGGTTCTGATCGGTAACGGTAGGGCTGGAGTAGAAGAACGCTACTTTGGCGGCCGGTTTGGTGACCTGCTTCGAGGCCATCTCCACCAGCAGGCCGCCGAGCTGTTCCGGGGTGCCCTGGTTGATGTAGATGCTGCGGCACTCCGGTTTGGTGTCGGAATCCCAGGTCAGGACTTTCACCCCGCGCTGCATGGCGCGCTTCAACGCCGGACAGAGCCCATCCGGCGACACCGCCGAGACGATAATGGCGTTGTAGCCCTGGTTGACGAAGTTATTGATCAGCTGCACCTGCCCGGAGACGCTCGGCTCGGTCGGGCCATCGTAGGTGACCTCCGCCCCCAGCGCTTTACCCGCCTCTTTCGCGCCGTTGCCGCCGCTGGTAAAGAAGCCGACCCCCACCAGTTTCGGGATAAACGCGATGCGATCCGCCGCCTGCGCCGTCGCCACGCTTAACGCCACGGCCAGCACCATCAGTTTTATTTTCATCATACGCTCCGGGTATTTTTTGTGAGAAGAGACCGCACCCATTCACGATGCAGACTCAGCGAACGCCCCATCACCACCACAACCAGCAGCGCCCCTGACAGCGCGCTCGACACCTGATTGGGGATGCCAACCATCTGTAACCCCTGCTGCAGATACCCCACCAGCAATGCCGCCAGCGCCGTACCCAATACCGAACCTGAACCGCCGTAAATATTCGCCCCGCCGAGCACCGCCGCGGTGAGCGCAGGCATCAGCAGGTCACGCCCTAAATCGGAACGCGCCGAACCGAAATAGGAGACCATCACCAGAGCGGCAATCGCCGAGGCGACGCCCACCAGGCCATACAGCGCATAGGGCATGCCGTTCACCGACAGGGCCGCATAGCGCGCTGCGCGCGGGTTCTGCCCAATCAAAAACAGGTGGCGGCCAAAGCGCCCGCGGTGGACGATCAGCCAGAAGAAGAAAGTAATACATGCGAACAGCACCAGCGGGATCGGCAGGCCGATAACCGTGAGGTTGGCAAAGGCGGTGAAGCTCTCCGGGAAGCCGCCAATGCCTTCGTAGCCGGTCGCCCCTGCCCTCCCCGAGAGCAGCAGCGCTCCGCCGCCGTACAGGTAGAGCGTGCCGAGGGTGATCACCAGCGGACTGATGCCGGTGTAGTGGATCAGTGCCGCGTTAAACAGGCCGCACAGCAGCCCGAGCAGCAGGGTAAGCGGGACCGCCGCCACCATCGGCACACCGGACTGCATCATCACCCCCAGGGCGATGGCGCACAGGCCGATGGTCGAGCCCAGCGAGATGTCGATCCCGCCGCTGATAATCACCAGCGTCAGCGGCAGGGCCACGATGCCGATGCAGATAAAATCGCTGGTGCTGAACAGCAGCATGTTGATGTCGAGCATCCGCGGATTGAGGGTGCCAAACAGCAGGATCTCCAGCACCAGTAACAGCAGCAGCGCCCACTCCCAGTTAAGCTTCATCTACGCCACCTCTTTGTTGCGTTTGCGAAACGGGGTGACGTGCTTCCCCCCTTTGTTGCCCGGCTGGAAACGGCTGTACTTCAGCGCCCGCTGATGACGCGCCAGCGCCTGGCGCAGTCGTCCGTCGAGCACCAGCACCCCCAGCAGCACGAGGCCAGCGATAAAGTCGTTCCACCAGGCCGGGAGACGGAACAGCACCAGCACGGTGTCGATCTGAGTCAGGAAGAAGGCCCCCAGCAGCGCGCCGATTAAGGTCCCGGTGCCGCCCAGCAGGGAGATGCCCCCCAGCACGCAGGCGGCGATAGCCTTCATCTCCAGCCCGCTGCCGGTCTGGTTCGGCACGAAGCCGATCTGCGCGGCAAAGACGATCCCGGCGCAGGCCGCCAGCACGCCGTTAAGGGTGAAGGCTGCCATCCGGGTGCGGTTGACCGCCACGCCCAGCTGACGGGCGGCGGCGAGGTTATCCCCAACGGCGTAAAAATCCCGGCCAAAGGCGGTGCGCGACAGGATCCACGCCCCGAGAGCGGCGATCGCCAGCACCACCATCCCCAGCGGTGAGATGCCGAGCGCCACCGGCTCCGACAGCGCTTTCAGGCTCACCGGCAGGCCTTCAATCCACTTCCCGCCGGTCCAGAGCAGCATCACCCCGCGCCACAGCCCCAGCGTGCCGAGGGTGGCGACAATCGCCGGAATGCGCAGCCCCACCACCAGCAGGCCGTTGAAGGCCCCCGCCAGCGCCCCGATCGCCAGCGCAAACAGGATCGCCACCGGCAGGCCGTAGCCGTTGTTCAGCGCTACCCCCACGGCGATGGCGCACAGCCCGACAATCGAGCCGACCGAGACGTCGATATTGCGGGTCAGCATCACCAGCCCGGCGCCGAGCGCCAGCAGGATCAGGATCTGCGAACTGGCAAAGATCATCCCCAGGGTCTGCAGGCTAAGGTAGGCCGGGTTAAGCGCCACCAGCACCACAAACAGGGCCAGGATCGCCAGCAGCGCGCTGAGCTCGCGGTTTTTCAGAAGTGTTTTCATGCCTGTCCTCCAAAGGCCAGGGCCATCATGCGGTCAAGGCTGACGGCGTGGCGCGGCAGTTCCCCGCTCAGCACCCCCTGATTCATCACCAGCACCCGATCTGCCAGACCCGGGAACTCATCCATGTCGCTGGAGATCATCAGCACCGCCACGTTTTGCGCCGCCACGCTTTTGATCAGCTGATAGATATCAGCCCGGGCCGAGACGTCCACCCCGCGGGTAGGTTCATCGACGATCAGCAGCAGCGGATTGGCCTCCAGGCAGCGGGCCAGCAGCACCTTCTGCTGATTGCCCCCCGACAGGGTGCGCACGGTCTGATCCGGACTGTTGAGTTTGATCCCCAGCGCCCGGTGATAACGCTCCACCACCGCCGCCTCGCGTTTGCGCTGCTGCCAGAGCGAGGGCTCATTCAGGGCCACCGTGTTCCAGCGGACCGGCGCATCAAGAAACAGGCCAGAGACCTGCCTGTCCTCCGGGAGATAGACCAGCCCTTTCTCCAGCCGGGCGCTGACCGGATCGCTGTCGATCTGCTGGTTTTCGAGCCAGATCTTGCCCCCGCGCGGCGGGCGCAGGCCGTACAGGGTTTCGGCAAACTCGGTGCGCCCGGAACCCACCAGCCCGGCCAGGCCGACGATCTCCCCGGCGTAGATCTCAAGATCCAGATCGATAAAGCCCTCCCCGGTGAGGCTCTCCACCCGCAGGACCGGGAAGTCCTGGGCCTGGGTGCGGCGATTGCCCGGCAGCGCTAGCCACAGCTTTTGCGTGTCGCTCAGCCCCTGTTCGCGGCTGACCGGGGTCATGGCGGCGATCAGCGCGTTGTCATCAAACTGCGCGGTTTCACCGCTCAGGACGATCGCTCCGTCGCGCATCACCGAGACGTGGCTGGCGAGCTGGCGGATTTCGGGCAGCTTGTGGGAGATAAAGACGATGCCAACCCCCGCGGCCTGTAAGGCGCGGATCTGGCGGAACAGGCGTTCGGTTTCACCCGGCGTCAGCGAGGCGGTGGGCTCATCGAGGATCAGGATCTTCGCTTCGCGCATCAGCCCGCGCAGGATCTCCACCATCTGCTGATCCGCCACCTCCAGCGTGCTGGCGGCAGCCTCTAAATTGAGCTGGCACTGAAGCTGCTCCAGCTTATCGGCCAGCCGTCGGGCGATATCCTGCTCGCGCGGCAGACGGAAGAGAATGTTTTCCCGCACGCTGAGGTTCGGGAACAGCATCGGCTCCTGGGGCACCAGATAGATGCCAAGTTGGTGCGCCTGGCCCGGTTTCAGGCGAGCAAAAGGCTGCCCGGCGATAGAAAGTTCACCGCGGTCGGCCGTTTCGACCCCGGCGACGATCTTCATCAGGGTCGATTTTCCCGCGCCGTTGCCGCCCATCAGGGCGTGTACCTGTCCCGCAAGCAGAGTGAAATCAATGTTTTTCAGTACAGGAACGCCGGAAAACTGCTTCTGGATCCCGCGCGCCTCGATAAGTGCTGTCATTATCGCTCCGCTATTGAACAAATGATTTTTGAAATTAATAATGTTCAAAAGCGTAGACGGTGAACTATATTTACAACCGTGCAGGGATCACAGTTTGATGGATATGATCCCGATAATGCAGAAACATTCCGGAATATCCGTTTTGCCGCGTGGCTCACACATTCAACCTGCGGCAGAGCGAACATATGATCTAAATTTTGATAAGAGTTCAAATATGGCTGAGAAACGCGTTGCCGAAGAGGGACGATTTGCCGGACTGGCACTAACGGAAGAGGAACTGGTGGCGCGCGTGGCGTGGTGCTACTACCACGACGGCCTGACGCAGAACGATATCGGCGAGCGGCTGGGACTGCCGCGGCTCAAGATTTCGCGGCTGCTGGAGAAGGGTCGGCAGTCCGGGGTGATCCGGGTGCAGATCAACTCCCGCTACGAGGGCTGTCTGGCGCTGGAGACCGAACTCCAGCAGCGCTTCGGCCTGCGGCTGGCCCGCGTGCTGCCAGCCCTGAACACCCCGCCGATGAGCGTGCGTTTAGGCATTGGCGCCGCACAGTCGTTGATGGGGGTGCTGGAGCCCGGCCAGCTGCTGGCGGTGGGATTTGGTGAAACCACCATGAGCTGCATTCAGCACTTAAGCGGCTTTATCAGCTCCCAGCAGGTGCGGCTGGTGACGCTTTCCGGCGGTGTCGGGCCCTATATGACCGGCATCGGCCAGCTGGATGCCGCCTGTAGCATCAGCATGATCCCTGCCCCGCTGCGGGTTTCATCCGCGGAAGTGGCCGGGATCTTAAAGCGGGAAACCAGCGTGCGGGATGTGATCCTCGCCGCCACCGCCGCCGATGTGGCGGTGGTCGGGATTGGCTCGGTGAACCAGCGCCGGGACGCCACTATCCTGCGCTCCGGCTATATCAGCGAAGGCGAGCAGCTGATGTTTGCCCGTAAAGGGGCGGTGGGGGATATCCTCGGTTATTTCCTTAACGCCAACGGCGAGCGGGTAGAGGAGCTGGAGATCCACCAGGAATTACTTGGCGTCACCCTCGATGAACTGGCGCAGTTGCCGGTCATCGTCGGCGTCGCCGGAGGGGAAGAGAAAGCCGATGCGATTTATGCCGCACTGAACGGTCGCCGTATCAATGGCCTGGTGACGGAAGAGACGACAGCCCGCGCGGTGCTGGCTCTGGCAAAATAAGAGCCTGTCTGCCCTGCGCTTACGATGAGGCAAGCTCATGAGTTACCTTTTAGCGTTAGATGCAGGGACGGGAAGCGTTCGCGCCGTTATTTTCGATTTGCTGGGCAACCAGGTCGCCGTCGGCCAGGCGGAGTGGAAACACCTGAGCGTGGAGAACGTTCCCGGCTCGATGGAGTTTGACCTCGACACCAACTGGCGGCTGGCCTGCCAGTGTATTCACCAGGCGCTGGAGCGGGCGCAGCTGAGCCCGGCGGCTATCCAGTCCGTCGCCTGCTGCTCGATGCGGGAAGGGATCGTCCTCTACGACCGCAACGGCGACGCCATCTGGGCCTGCGCCAACGTCGATGCCCGCGCCAGCCGCGAAGTGGCCGAGCTGAAAGAGATCCACGACTTCCGCTTTGAATCCGAAGTGTATGACGTCTCCGGCCAGACCCTGGCCCTGAGCGCCATGCCGCGCCTGCTGTGGCTGGCGCACCATCGCCCGGATATCTACCGCAACGCGGCCACCATTACCATGATCAGCGACTGGCTGGCGGCGAAGCTCTCCGGCGAGCTGGCGGTGGATCCGTCCAACGCGGGCACCACCGGCATGTTAGATCTCTTCTCCCGCGACTGGCGTCCGGCGCTGCTGGACATGGCCGGACTGCGCGCCGATATTCTCTCCCCGGTAAAAGAGACCGGCACCCTGCTCGGGGCAGTGACCCGGGAGGCGGCGCAGCAGAGCGGCCTGCGGGAAGGGACCCCGGTAGTGATGGGCGGTGGCGATGTGCAGCTGGGCTGCCTGGGGTTGGGGGTGGTGCGCGCCGGGCAGACCGCGGTGCTGGGCGGAACCTTCTGGCAGCAGGTGGTCAACCTGCCGCAGGTGCGTACCGATCCGCAGATGAACATCCGTGTGAACCCGCACGTCATCCCCGGCATGGCCCAGGCGGAGTCGATCAGCTTCTTCACCGGGCTGACCATGCGCTGGTTCCGCGACGCCTTCTGCGCCGAAGAGAAGCTGATTGCCGAGCGGATGGGGATGGACACCTACGCCCTGATGGAGGAGATGGCCAGCCGGGTGCCGGCGGGCTCCCACGGGGTGATGCCGATCTTCTCCGACGCGATGCACTTTAAGCAGTGGTATCACGCTGCGCCGTCGTTTATTAACCTCTCCATCGACCCGGAAAAATGCAATAAAGCCACCCTGTTCCGCGCCCTGGAGGAGAACGCGGCGATCGTCTCCGCCTGTAACCTGACGCAGATATCGCAGTTTTCCGGGGTGAATTTTGACGGCCTGGTGTTTGCCGGCGGCGGCGCGAAAGGGGCACTGTGGAGCCAGATATTAAGCGACGTCACCGGCCTGCCGGTGCGGGTGCCGGAGGTGAAAGAGGCCACCGCACTGGGGTGCGCCATTGCCGCGGGAACCGGTGCCGGGCTGTACAGCGACATGGCCGCTACCGGCGAGAAACTGGTGAAGTGGAGCCGGGAGTTCACCCCGAACCCGGCGCACCGGGAGCTGTACGACGGCATGATGCAGAAGTGGCAGGCGGTGTATGCCGATCAGCTGGGGCTGGTGGACAGCGGGCTGACCACCTCGATGTGGCAGGCTCCGGGGCTGGTGCGGTCTGTAGCGCCATAAAAAAACGCCGGATGGCGCTACGCTTATCCGGCCTACCACTGCCCATACTTTTTGAATCTCATCACATTCGTTCGATCCTTTTTTTACCTTTCTCCCGCCGCTGGCTAAATTAGTAACTCATCCGACCACATAACAATAATTTTACACTGGAAGCGTTTATGAGCCACTACCCGTCGCTGTTCGCCCCCCTTGATCTGGGGTTCACCACGCTCAAAAACCGTGTGTTAATGGGCTCGATGCATACCGGTCTGGAAGAGCGTCCGGACGGTGCCGAGCGGCTGGCCGCGTTCTACGCCGAACGCTCCCGTCACGGGGTGGCGCTGATTGTCACCGGCGGCGTGGCCCCTGCTCTTTCTGGCGTCGGGATGGAGGGCGGCGCGGTGCTGAACGATGTGGCACAGCTGCCCCATCACCGGATTGTGACTGACGCGGTACACAACGAGGGCGGCAAAATCGCCCTGCAAATTCTGCATACCGGGCGCTACAGCTATCAGCCGAACCTCGTGGCACCGTCGGCGATCCAGGCGCCGATCAACCGCTTTACGCCCCACGCCCTTACCCACGATGAAATCCTCACGCTGATTGACGACTTCGCCCGCTGCGCTGCCCTGGCGCGGGAAGCGGGCTACGACGGCGTGGAGGTGATGGGCTCCGAAGGCTATCTGATCAACGAATTCCTCGCCGCGCGCACCAACCAGCGCGAGGACGAATGGGGCGGGGATTATGCCCGCCGGATGCGTTTTGCGGTTGAAGTGGTGCGCGCGGTGCGTGAACGCGTCGGAAGCGATTTTATCATCGTCTATCGCCTGTCGATGCTCGACCTGGTGGAGGGCGGCGGCACCTTCGAGGAGACCGTCCAGCTGGCGCAGGCCATTGAAGCGGCGGGGGCAACCATCATCAACACCGGGATCGGCTGGCACGAGGCGCGGATCCCAACTATCGCCACCCCGGTGCCGCGCGCGGCGTTCAGCTGGGTGACGCGCCGGCTGAAAGACAAGGTGTCGATCCCGCTGGTGACCACCAACCGCATTAACGATCCCCAGGTGGCGGACGATCTGCTGGCCAACGGCGACGCGGATATGGTGTCGATGGCGCGGCCATTCCTCGCCGATGCGGAGATCCTCTCCAAAGCGCAAAGCGGACGTGCGGATGAGATCAACACCTGCATCGGCTGTAACCAGGCCTGTCTGGATCAGATCTTCGTCGGCAAAGTGACCTCCTGCCTGGTCAATCCGCGCGCCTGCCATGAAACCAGAATGCCGGTGGTGCCAGCGGTAACTAAAAAACGGCTGGCGGTGGTAGGCGCAGGCCCGGCGGGGCTGGCGTTTGCGGTAAATGCCGCGTCGCGCGGGCACAGCGTGACGCTGTTTGATGCGCTGCCTGAGATTGGCGGACAGTTTAATATCGCCAAACAGATCCCGGGCAAGGAGGAGTTTTACGAGACGCTGCGCTATTACGCGCGGATGATCGACCTCACCGGGGTCGATCTTCGCCTTAACCAGTGGGTCTCCGCGCAGGATCTGATCGACTTTGACGAGACGATCCTCGCCAGCGGGATCGCCCCGCGCACGCCTGCGATCGACGGCATCGATCATCCGAAGGTAATGAGCTATCTCGACGTGCTGCGCGACAAAAAACCGGTGGGCGATCGGGTGGCGATTATCGGCTGCGGCGGGATCGGGTTTGATACCGCCATGTACCTGAGCCAGTCGGGGGAACCCACCAGCCAGAACATTACGGAATTCTGCGAGGAGTGGGGCATCGACACCAGCCTGAATCAGGTCGGCGGTTTGCGTCCGGAGGGGCCGCAACTGCCAAAAAGCCCGCGTCAGATTGTGATGCTCCAGCGTAAGGCCAGCAAACCGGGGGAAGGACTGGGGAAAACCACCGGCTGGATCCACCGCGCCACCCTGCTCTCGCGCGGGGTGAAGATGATCCCGGGGGTGAGTTATCAGAAGATCGACGACGAGGGGTTACACGTATTGATCAATGGCGAGCCGCAGCTGCTGCGCGTCGATCATGTGATTTTATGTGCCGGGCAGGAGCCGAAGCGCGATCTGGTGGAGCCACTGCGTGAAGCAGGCAAAACGGTGCATCTGATTGGCGGGTGCGACGTGGCGATGGAGCTGGATGCCCGGCGGGCGATTGCCCAGGGGACAAAATTAGCGTTGGAGATTTAGCGGCATTGCCGGGCGGCGAGGTAAAAGCAAAACGGCAACCGGGTTGCCGTTTTTGGTGTTTGCACCCTCTCCCCGTGGGAGAGGGCCGGGGTGAGGGCATCAGGCCGCACCTGTTTAAATCTTAACGACGGCGACCCGTTTTAACCGCCTTCAACACCACGAACTTGTTGTTGGTGGCCACGGTGGTGCAGTTGCCGAAAATCTTCTTCAGCTTGTGGAAGTAGTCCAGGTGGCGGTTGGCCACGATGTACAGCTCACCGTTGATTTTCAGGCAGCGACGCGCGTGGTGGAACATCTCCCAGGCGACGTTATCGGTCAGCGCATGTTTCTGGTGGAACGGCGGGTTGCACAGCACGGCGTTAAAGCGGAACGGCTCCACGCCCGACAGCGCGTTGTTGATCATAAACTCGCAGCGATCCAGCGCTTCCGGCATGTTGGTTTCCACGTTCAGACGGCTGGACGCCACGGCCATCGGCGACTCATCGCTGAAGACCACGCTGGCCTCCGGGTTCTTCGCCAGCAGCGTCAGACCGATTACCCCGTTACCGCAGCCGAGATCGACGATCTCCCCTTCCAGATTATCCGGCAGATGCTCAAGGAAGAAGCGTGCGCCGATATCCAGCCCGGTGCGGGAGAAGACGTTCGCGTGGTTGTGGATGGTCCAGTCGGTGCCTTCCAGCTTCCAGCTCAGGGTCTCTGGCGCGTCAGCCAGGGCTGGCTCGCTGAAGGTACAGTTGATCAGGCGCGCTTTTTTCCACGCCAGCGTGGTGGTGGTTGGCCCCAACACTTTCTCGAACAGTTCAATGGTCGAGGTATGGATATCACGCGCTTTTGCGCCCGCGATAATGCGCGTCTCGGGTGTGACGACCTTACGCAGCGCACGCAGCTGCTGTTCCAGCAGCGCCATGGTTTTCGGGATCTTAATCAGCACCACGCCCGGCGCCTGCGGATACTCCGCGGTGCTGTCGAGGAACTTCACGCTGCCTTCATCGAGCTCATTGTGGCGCAGGTTTTCGCGCGTCGCCAGCTCGCTTAAATAGGAGTCACCGATGCTGTACGGGGTATGTTCGACCAGCGCACAACCCAATGCACCGAAAGCATCATTCAGGATCAGAACCGGGCCGCTAATTTCTGTCTCATCCAACTGTTGCAGCAGATATTCATCCGCCGCTTCCCACGCCTGAAGCGGGTTAACGTCGTCCGTTTCCGGGAAACGTTTTAAGTCGAGTGAACGGAAACCGTTGTCTAAGTGGCTCATCGGCCCTCCTGAGTGGTAAAATTTCGGCGTTATCCCTGAAAAGGGTGCGTGAGTATACCCGTTTTCAAATTATTTTGGGGTTTTGATGAACCAGCTGACTTATCTCCAGGGCTACCCGGAGCATTTGCTTTCCCAGGTCCGCACGTTAATTGCCGAGCAAAAGCTGGGGGCGATGCTGGAAAAACGCTACCCGGGGACCCACGATTTCGCCACCGATAAAGCCCTCTGGCAGTATACGCAGGATATGAAAAACCGATATCTGAAGAGCGCCCCGCCGATCAATAAGGTGATGTACGACAACAAGATCCACGTGCTGAAGAATGCCCTGGGTCTGCATACCGCCATCTCCCGCGTGCAGGGCGGCAAGCTGAAAGCCAAAGCCGAGATCCGCGTGGCAACCGTGTTCCGCAATGCGCCTGAAGCCTTCCTGCGCATGATTGTGGTGCACGAGCTGGCGCACCTGAAAGAGAAAGAGCACGACAAAGCCTTCTACTCCCTGTGCTGTCATATGGAGCCGCAGTACCACCAGCTGGAGTTTGATACTCGCCTGTGGCTGACGCATTTATCGTTATAGCGCACAAGATTTGTCATCATCACGTGCTACAGTGGCAACAGGTTCCCAGCAACGGAGTTCGTGAACGTTTATGATACGTTTCGCAGTCATTGGGACGAACTGGATCACGCGCCAGTTCGTCGATGCCGCCCATGAGACCGGCAAATATAAGCTCACCGCAGTCTATTCACGCAGCCTTGAACAGGCTCAGGCCTTTGCTAACGACTATCTTGTCGAGCATCTGTTTACCTCTCTGGAGGCGATGGCACAAAGTGATGCCATTGATGCGGTCTATATTGCCAGCCCGAATTCACTGCATTTCCCGCAGACGACGCTGTTCCTCAGCCACAAAAAGCATGTGATTTGCGAGAAGCCGCTGGCCTCCAATATCGATGAAGTCGAGGCGGCTATTGCGCTTGCGAGGGAAAACCAGGTGGTGCTGTTCGAAGCGTTCAAAACCGCCAGCCTGCCGAATTTCCTGTTGCTGCAGCAGTCTTTGCCGAAAATCGGCAAAGTGCGCAAAGCCTTTATCAACTACTGCCAGTATTCGTCGCGCTATCAGCGCTATCTCGACGGCGAGAACCCGAACACCTTTAATCCGGCGTTTTCTAACGGCTCGATTATGGATATCGGCTTCTACTGCCTGGCCTCGGCGGTAGCGCTGTGGGGCGAGCCGCACCGGGTGCAGGCCACCGCCAGCCTGCTGGAGAGCGGAGTCGATGCTCACGGTCTGGTGGTGCTGGACTACGGTGATTTCAGCGTGACCCTGCAGCACTCCAAGGTGAGTGATTCGGTGCTGCCGAGTGAAATCCAGGGCGAGAACGGCTCGCTGGTTGTCGAGAAGATCTCCGAGTGCCAGAAACTGAGCCTGGTGCCGCGCGGCGGCAAGTCCCAGGAGCTGACGCAGCCCCAGCATATCAACACTATGCTGTATGAGGCAGAGGTGTTTGCGCGTCTGGTCGAAACCCAGGAAGTGAACCATCCGGGCCTGGCGGTAAGCCGTACCACGGCGAAGCTGCAGACCGAGATCCGTCGTCAGACGGGGGTGGTGTTCCCGGCGGATGGCCTGAACGCAGAAGTTACCGCGTAAAGCTGTGTAATGAATTAGTGCAGGTCATTGACGAAACCAATGACCTGACATATTTTGTTACCTGCAAAGGGGAGTAACTTCCTTGCCGGTGGATCGTCATTACGATGCGTATAAAAGCGCATCCGGTCGCCGGGCAACGAAAAAGGAATGCGATTAGCGTATTCCTTTCTTGTTGTAAGTGAGACCTTGCCGGAAGGCGAGGTCTATGCATAAAAAACGCAACGGCTATCGTCTTCTGACCATAGCCGTTTTTGTTTTTTACGCGTAAGGAAAATTGTATGAATACTGTCGGTACTCCGCTGATGTGGGGCGGATTCGCAGTCGTGGTCCTGATCATGCTGGCGATCGATCTCTTTTTACAGGGGCGTCGCGGCGCACATGGCATGACCATGAAACAGGCGGCCGCCTGGTCGCTGGTGTGGGTCACCCTCTCCCTGCTCTTCTGTGCTGCCTTCTGGTGGTATCTCTCTATCACTCAGGGCCGCGCGGTGGCCGACCCCCAGGCGCTGGCGTTCCTGACGGGCTATCTGATTGAAAAAGCCCTGGCAGTGGATAACGTCTTCGTCTGGCTGATGCTGTTTAGCTACTTTGCCGTACCGGCTGCATTGCAGCGTCGGGTGCTGGTGTATGGTGTGCTGGGCGCGATCGTCCTGCGTACCATCATGATCTTCGCCGGTAGCTGGCTGATTACGCAGTTCGAATGGCTGCTGTACGTCTTCGGTGCCTTCCTGCTGTTTACCGGTGTGAAAATGGCGCTGGCAAAAGAGGACGAAACCGGTATTGGCGAGAAGCCGCTGGTGCGCTGGATCCGCGGCCATCTGCGTATGACCGACACCATCGAGAACGAGCACTTCTTCGTGCGCAAGAACGGACTGCTGTTCGCGACGCCGCTGCTGCTGGTGCTGATCATGGTTGAGCTGAGCGACGTGATTTTCGCGGTGGACAGTATCCCGGCGATCTTCGCGGTGACCACTGACCCGTTCATCGTCCTGACGTCAAACCTGTTTGCGATCCTCGGCCTGCGTGCCATGTACTTCCTGCTGGCAGGCGTGGCGGAGCGCTTCTCAATGCTGAAGTACGGCCTGTCGGTGATCCTGGTGTTTATCGGTATCAAGATGATGATTGTCGATTTCTATCACATCCCGATCGCCATCTCGCTGGGCGTGGTGTTTGGTATTCTGGTTCTGACCCTGGCGATCAACGCCTGGGTGAATCACCAGAACGATAAGAAACAGAAGCGATCTGGCGCACTCTGATGCCCTCACCCCGGCCCTCTCCCACAGTGAGAGGGAGCAGACATTAAAAAACGGCAACTCAGGTTGCCGTTTTGCTTTTACCTCTGCCACCCGACAAAAAATGTAAATATACAGTTAAAAAATATGACGCAGTACGTAAAACCCAGCATTTTACGCTTCCTAGTATCCGCACTTTCAATATACTCAACCTTGCATAACACACACCTCTAACCGGGATGATAAGTGCCTCAGAGCACCTCCGGGACGGAACGCAATTTCACTGAAGGAATTTTCCATGACCACACAATCTACTGGTCTGCTCGCGCGTCTGACGCAGGGCAGCCTCGTCAAACAAATACTGATAGGCCTGGTGCTGGGTATTTTACTGGCACTGGTTTCTAAACCGGCCGCTATTGCCACTGGCTTACTCGGCACCCTGTTCGTTGGCGCGTTAAAAGCCGTCGCACCGGTACTGGTCCTGATGCTGGTGATGGCCTCCATTGCCAACCACCAGCATGGCCAGAAAACCAACATCCGTCCGATTTTGTTCCTCTATCTGCTGGGTACTTTCTCTGCTGCCCTGACGGCGGTGGTGTTTAGCTTCCTGTTCCCGTCCACGCTGCAACTTACCACTGCCGCGGGTGATATCACCCCGCCATCCGGCATTGTCGAGGTGCTTCGCGGCCTGCTGATGAGCATGGTCTCTAACCCGATTGATGCCCTGTTGAATGCTAACTACATCGGCATTCTGGTGTGGGCCATCGGCCTGGGCTTTGCCCTGCGTCACGGTAACGACACCACCAAAAATCTGGTTAACGACATGTCCAACGCGGTGACCTTTATGGTGAAGGTGGTGATCCGCTTTGCGCCGATCGGTATCTTCGGCCTGGTCTCCTCCACCCTGGCCACCACCGGGTTCGAAACCCTGTGGGGCTACGCTCAGCTGCTGCTGGTGCTGATCGGCTGCATGCTGCTGGTGGCGCTGGTGATTAACCCGCTGCTGGTGTTCTGGCAGATCCGCCGCAACCCTTATCCACTGGTGCTGATGTGTCTGCGTGAGAGCGGCGTGTACGCCTTCTTCACCCGCAGCTCTGCGGCGAACATTCCGGTGAACATGGCGCTGGCCGAGAAGCTGAATCTGGATCGTGACACCTACTCCGTCTCCATCCCACTGGGTGCGACCGTCAATATGGCGGGTGCGGCGATCACCATCACCGTGCTGACCTTAGCGGCTGTGCATACTCTGGGTGTTCCGGTGGATCTGCCAACCGCGCTGCTGCTGAGCGTCGTGGCATCGCTGTGCGCCTGTGGCGCATCGGGTGTGGCGGGTGGTTCGCTGCTGCTGATCCCGCTGGCATGTAATATGTTCGGTATCCCGAATGAAGTGGCCATGCAGGTTGTAGCGGTCGGCTTTATCATCGGCGTGCTGCAGGACTCCTGCGAAACCGCGCTGAACTCTTCCACTGACGTGCTGTTTACCGCAGCGGCATGCCAGGCGGAAGATGCGCGTCTGGCGAAGAACGCGCTTCGAGGTTAACAGCAAAACGGCAACCAGAGGTTGCCGTTTTTAGTGTTTGTACCCTCTCCCGGTGGGAGAGGGTCAGGGTGAGGGCATCAGGCCGCACGGTACTACAGCGTTACACCACTCTTAAAGATCGCCAGCTCGCGGAAGTCGTTCTTCTCATTGCAGGTCTGCTTGCCGTTGGCAAATTCCACGATAGTGTCCACAAACTCCGTCAGCAGCTGCGGCATCGCTTTGCCGTGGATCAGTTGACCGGCGTCGAAATCAATCCAGTGCTTTTTCTTCGCTGCCAGCTCGCTGTTGGTGGCGATTTTTACCGTCGGGACAAAACCGCCGTACGGCGTGCCGCGCCCGGTGCTGAACAGCACCATATGGCAGCCCGCACCCGCCAGGGCGCTGGTAGCCACAGCATCATTGCCCGGGGCGCTTAACAGGTTCAGACCGTGGGTTTGCAGCCGCTCGCCGTAACGCAGGACATCCACCACCTGGCTGGCACCCGCTTTCTGGGTACAGCCGAGGGATTTCTCCTCCAGCGTAGTGATCCCGCCCGCCTTGTTGCCCGGGGATGGATTCTCGTAAATCGGCTGGTTATGGGCGATAAAGTACTGTTTGAAGTCGTTGACCATGGTGACGGTCTTTTCAAAGGTCTCTTCATCGCGGCAGTGGCTCATCAGAATGCGTTCAGCGCCAAACATCTCCGGCACTTCGGTCAGCACGGTGGTGCCGCCGTTGCTGATGACGTAATCAGAGAACTGACCCAGCATCGGGTTGGCGGTAATGCCGGACAGCCCATCAGAGCCGCCGCACTCCAGACCAAACTTCAGCTCGCTCAGCTTGCCCGCTTCACGCTGGTCGTGGCGCATCGCTTCGTACAATTGATGCAGATGCTCCAGCCCGGCTTCCACTTCGTCGTCCTGATGCTGACAGACCATGAAGTGCACGCGGGTCGGATCAAAATCCCCCAGCGTTTCGCGGAAGGCGTCGACCTGGTTGTTCTCACAGCCAAGGCCGATCACCAGCACCGCCCCGGCGTTCGGGTGGCGGACCATGTTTTGCAGCATGGTGCGGGTATTGATGTGATCGTCGCCCAGCTGGGAGCAGCCATAGGTGTGGCTGAACAGATGGACGCCGTCAGTGCCTTCTGCGTCGTTCGTCTCTTTCAGGAACCGGGTCTGGATCTGACGGGCGATGCCGTTGACGCAGCCGACGGTCGGCAGGATCCACAGTTCATTGCGGATCCCTACCTCCCCGCTGGCACGGCGGTAGATCTGAACCTCACGATCTGCCGCCTGGCTGCCCTCAGCCTGTAACTCAGGTTGATAGCTGTACTCATCCAGATCGCTCAGATTGGTACGCGTATTGTGAGAGTGAATGAACTCCCCCGCCGCGATATCCGCCAGCGCATGGCCGATAGGCAGACCGTATTTGACGACGTTCTCCCCTTTGGCAATGGCCTGCAGGGCAAATTTATGCCCGCGCGCAACGTCCTGGCGCAGCGTGACGGTCTGGTTATCAAACGTCACGTCCAGACCTTCGCTCAGGTCGGCCAGCGCGACCGCTACGTTATCCAGCGAATGGATCTTGATGTATTGCATATCAACCCTCAGAAGGCCTTAGTTCAGTTCAATAGCGAAGTAGTCGCGTGCGTTGTTAAAGCAGATGTTTCTCACCATTTCGCCCAGCAGCTGGATGTCGGCCGGGGCTTCGCCCGCTGCCACCCAGCGGCCAATCATCTGGCACAGAATGCGGCGGAAATATTCGTGGCGAGTATAAGAAAGGAAGCTGCGGCTGTCGGTCAGCATACCCACGAAGCGGCTCAGCAGACCGAGCTGCGCCAGCTGCGTCATCTGACGCTCCATGCCATCTTTCTGATCGTTGAACCACCAGCCGGAACCGAACTGCATCTTGCCCGGCATCCCTTCACCCTGGAAGTTGCCGATCATGGTGCCCAGCACTTCGTTATCGCGTGGGTTCAGGCAGTAGAGGATGGTTTTTGGCAGCAGGTTCTCTTCGTTCTGTTTGCTCAGCAGCTTCGACAGCTCTTCCGCCAGCGGACGGTCGTTGATGGAGTCGAAACCGACGTCGGCACCCAGCAGTTTGAACTGGCGCAGGTTGTTATTGCGCAGCGCGCCGATGTGGTACTGCTGCACCCAGCCGCGACGGGCATATTCAGCCGCCAGCCAGACCAGTACTGCGGTTTTGAACTGCGCCACTTCGTGTTCGTTCAGGCTTTCACCCGCCAGACGACGCGCCAGAATGCTGTCCAGCTCGGCTTCGTTGGCGTCAGCAAACAGCACCACGTCCAGGGCATGGTCAGAGACTTTACAGCCGTGGGCGGCGAAGTGATCCAGACGTTTCGCCAGCGCAGTCTGCAGATCGCCGAAACGGCGGATCTCGGTATCAGAGACTTCACTCAGCTTCGCCATGTAGTCGGCAAAGGTCGCCTGCTCAATGTTGAAGGCTTTGTCCGGGCGCCAGCTTGGCAGCACTTTGACGTCAAATGAACTGTCTTTGGCGACAACGGCGTGATGCTCCAGAGAGTCGATCGGATCGTCGGTAGTGCCGACCATTTTGACGTTCATCTGCTTCATAATGCCGCGGGCAGAGAATTTGTCCTGGGCCAGCAGCTCGTTACATTCGTTCCAGATCTCATCGGCGGTGGCCGGAGAGAGCAACTTGCCGGTGATGCCAAACGGACGGCGCAGCTCCAGGTGGGTCCAGTGGTACAGCGGGTTACCGATGGTGTGCGGCACGGTCGCCGCCCAGGCGTCGAATTTTTCACGATCGGAAGCATCGCCGGTACAGAGGCGTTCCGCCACCCCGTTGGTGCGCATGGCACGCCACTTGTAGTGGTCGCCTTTCAGCCAGATGTCATACAGGTTTTTGAAACGGTAATCCTCGGCAACCTGCTGCGGCGGAAGGTGGCAGTGGTAGTCAAAAATCGGCTGGTCTTTAGCGTAATCGTGGTACAGGCGGCGGGCGAATTCGGTATCTAACAGAAAATCTTCAGTCATAAACGGGGTCATTATCGTCTTCCTCTTACGAGCTTACGAGTGCGTCAGAAAAGTGATGTTCAGATGCTGCAAAGTTATCACACCAATTTCCAGAGGCCGATGATTTTTTCGTGAGTTAGATCAATAAACGTCGACAAATAATCTACGCCCAAAGTGGTAAATATCGCTTAACACCGCGCCAGCTCTGGCCTGACGGCGCCTAGGCATTGTCCTTACAAAGATTGACACTTTTGTGATGTCACTCACCTTTTAAAGTTGTATGACAAGTTATCTTCTCGCCGTCGCAAATTATAAGCCGACGGAATGCGTTACCGGTGCCACAGGCATCGGACTCAGCGGTAAGGATACCGACTTATGCACGTTTACTTATGGCAAGGTTCGGGCCGTTCCGGGAGCAATCCCGGTAACGCCCTCCCGTTGATAAACATCTCACGCCTGGCGTAGAGATGCCCGTACTCCGGTGCGGCAATAACATAACGATGAGGTTTTACATGCGTAAAATTAAAGGGTTACGTTGGTACATGATCGCACTGGTGACGCTCGGCACCGTGCTGGGCTACCTGACACGTAACACCATAGCGGCGGCGGCGCCGACGCTGATGGAAGAGCTGCACATCTCCACGCAACAATATTCTTATATTATCGCGGCCTACTCCGCGGCTTATACCATCATGCAGCCGGTAGCCGGCTATGTGCTGGATATCCTGGGAACGAAAGTCGGCTACGCGGTCTTTGCCGTCACATGGGCTATCTTCTGCGGCGCAACCGCGCTGGCAGGCAGCTGGGGCGGCCTGGCGCTGGCCCGTGGCGCAGTCGGTGCGGCAGAAGCGGCGATGATCCCTGCGGGTCTGAAAGCGGCCTCCGAGTGGTTCCCGGCGAAAGAACGTTCTATCGCAGTGGGCTACTTCAACGTCGGTTCGTCTATTGGCGCGATGATCGCACCGCCGCTGGTGGTGTGGGCTATCGTAATGCACAGCTGGCAGCTGGCGTTCATCATCTCTGGCGTGCTGAGCTTTGCCTGGGCAATGGCCTGGCTGATCTTCTACAAACATCCGCGCGATCAGAAGAAACTGTCTGATGAAGAGCGTGACTACATCATCGGTGGCCAGGAGTCTCAGCATCAGACCAACAACGGCAAGAAGATGTCTGTCCTGCAGATCCTCGGCACCCGTCAGTTCTGGGGTATCGCCCTGCCACGTTTCCTGGCAGAACCGGCATGGGGTACATTCAACGCCTGGATCCCGCTGTTCATGTTTAAAGTCTACGGCTTTAACCTGAAAGAGATCGCCATGTTCGCCTGGATGCCAATGCTGTTTGCTGACCTGGGCTGTATCGTCGGCGGCTATCTGCCACCGCTGTTCCAGCGCTGGTTTGGTGTGAACCTGATTGTCTCCCGTAAAATGGTGGTGACCATGGGCGCACTGCTGATGATTGGCCCAGGGATGATCGGCCTGTTCACCAGCCCGTACGTGGCTATCGGCCTGCTGTGTATCGGTGGTTTTGCTCACCAGTCACTGTCCGGTGCGCTGATTACCCTCTCTTCTGACGTCTTTGGGCGTAACGAAGTGGCGACCGCTAACGGCCTGACCGGGATGGCTGCCTGGACTGCCAGCACCATGTTTGCTCTGGTGGTCGGTGCGCTGGCTGACACCATCGGCTTCAGCCCGCTGTTCGCAGTCCTGGCTATCTTCGACCTGATGGGTGCGGTGCTTATCTGGACAGTGCTGAAAAGCAAGTCCGCAGAGGAGCTGCTGCAAGAGTCGGTGGGCAAGCCGGCAACGCAGAGTTAGCGTAATGCCGGGTGGCGCTGCGCTTACCCGGCCTGGAGAACCCGGAGGCCCGCGCCGCCGGGCATAGAAAGGCCGCTCACGAGCGGCTTTTTTACGGGTGGAATCTGGAGACAAACGGGTAAAAGTGGTATAACAAATCATTAGCCATACCCTGCCTGGAGCGCATATGGAAATCAACGAACCCCGTCGCCTTTATCAGCAACTTGCTGCTGAGCTGAAAGCTCGCATCGAGCAAGGCGTTTATCTGGTGGGAGACAAATTACCTGCCGAGCGTTTTATCGCTGATGAAAAGAGCGTAAGCCGCACCGTGGTTCGTGAAGCCATCATCATGCTGGAAGTGGAAGGCTATGTTGAAGTGCGTAAAGGGTCGGGCATTCATGTCATCTCCAGCCAGGCAAAACACTCACCGGTACCGGACGAGAATCTCGAATTTGCCAACTACGGTCCCTTTGAGCTGCTCCAGGCTCGTCAGCTTATCGAAAGCAATATTGCAGAGTTCGCCGCGACCCAGGTGACCAAGCAGGACATCATGAAGCTGATGGAGATCCAGGATAACGCGCGTAAAGAAAAATGTTTCCGCGACTCCGAGTGGGATCTGCAGTTTCACGTCCAGGTTGCCCTCGCCACGCAAAATACCGCTCTGGCAGCAATCGTGGAAAAAATGTGGACTCAGCGCGTTCATAACCCGTACTGGAAAAAACTGCACGATCACATCGACTCCCGTTCCGTGGATAACTGGTGCGACGACCATGACCAGATCCTCAAAGCCCTGATTCGTAAAGATCCAAACGCGGCGAAACTGGCGATGTGGCAGCACCTTGAGAACACCAAACAGATGCTGTTCAATGAAACCAGTGACGACTTCGAATTCAACGCCGACCGCTATCTTTTTGCAGAAAACCCGGTGGTTCACCTCGATACCGCCGTCAGTCAGGCAAAATAGTTTCCTTTTTCCATGAGCAGGCGCTTCGCTGCGCCTTCCCGCTGAGGTGGGTAAGCAAACCTTTAGAGTGTCAGCGTTTGTAAAAGACCTCGCGTCCCCTGCCTGGGTTAAGCCAAAATCAATCCTGGAATGATGCAAATACTGTGACGGATCCCTTCAGGCTTTGTTACAATTAGATGCATTTAGCCGTTTAGCTTGTTAGTTAGTGCTTGCTTACTTTGCCACTTAACAGGGAACAGTTCTGGCCACACATTGTGTCCGCGAGCGACCATAATGAAATTATAAAAAATGTCGCCGTGCTGTTTGACCCGGTTGACAGGTGTGCCGTTAACCGATTTTCAGGAACACTGAATGGAACTTTTGACCCAACTACTGAATGCCTTATGGGCTCAGGATTTCGAAACGCTGGCCAATCCTTCCATGATTGGCATGCTCTATTTTGTCCTGTTTATGATCCTGTTTCTTGAAAACGGTCTGCTGCCTGCCGCTTTCCTGCCCGGCGATAGCCTGCTGGTGCTGGTGGGCGTGCTCTGCGCAAAAGGGGCAATGCAATTCCCACAAACCGTACTGCTGTTGACCATTGCCGCCAGTCTCGGCTGCTGGCTGAGCTATATCCAGGGACGATGGCTCGGCAACACGCGCATTGTGCAGAATTGGCTTTCCCATCTTCCGGCACACTATCATCAGCGAGCGCATCACCTGTTCCATAAGCACGGGCTTTCCGCGCTGCTGGTCGGGCGCTTCATCGCTTTTGTTCGTACCCTGTTGCCAACGATTGCCGGGCTCTCCGGCCTCAGCAGCGCGCGTTTTCAGTTCTTTAACTGGATGAGCGGCCTGCTGTGGGTACTTATCCTGACCACCCTCGGCTACCTGCTTGGCAAGACCCCGGTATTCCTGAAGTACGAAGACCAGCTGATGTCCTGCCTGATGCTGTTGCCTGTGGTATTACTGGTGTTCGGCCTGGTGGGCTCGCTGGTAGTGCTGTGGAAGAAAAAACATGGAAGTCAGGGCTAAGGTGATGAGCAATTCAACCCCGTCACTGCGCCGTCTCTCTTACGCCATCGTTGCGCTGATGATGTTCAGCGCCTTGCTGCTGGCTTGGGCGGCGCTGCAAAAGCAGGAATCGACCCTGGCTATTCGCTCTGTCAATCAGGGCGTCAGCATGCCCGATGGCTTCTCCGTCTGGCATCATCTGGATGCGAACGGCATTCAGTTTAAAAGCATTACGCCGCAGAACGATGTGCTGCTGATCACCTTCGACTCCAGCGTGCAGAGTGCCGCAGCGAAGAAGGTGCTCGACCGCAGCCTGCCGCACGGGTATATCATTGCGCAACAGGATGATAATAATCAGGCGGTGGTCTGGCTGACGCGTCTGCGTGATACCTCGCGTCTGCTGGGCTAAATTTCCACTATTCTGAATCTTTTCACTCACTTTGGTGATATCACCGTTTACTTACTATGCTTAAGTACGCGGAGCACCTCCCACTCGTACTCCGCTCAACTCTGGAAACCGACATTCCGGTAGGTTATGTCGACAAACAATGGAAGGTTTTCATAATGAATTACCGCATCGCCCTGGGCCTCGCCCTTTTTTCTTTAAGTGCAGCATCGTTCGCGTCTTCCCTGTGTCAGGAGAAGGAAAAGGACATTCAACGCGAGATCAGCTACGCTGAAAAGCATAACAATCAGAATCGAATCAACGGGCTGCAGAAGGCCCTTAGCGAAGTTAAAGCTAACTGTTCAGACAGCAAGCTGCGTGCCGATCATCAGCGCAAGATTGCCGATCAGAAAGAGGAGATTGCTGAGCGCCGCCAGGATCTGGTGGAGGCTAAAGAGAAAGGCGATGCGGATAAGATTGCTAAACGTGAGCATAAATTGCTGGAAGCGGAGAACGAGCTGAAAGCGCTGGAGTCTCGCGATTACTGATTTAATGGACATCTTAACAGGAGAGAATCATGTCAAAAGATACTACGTCAGACCATTTACGCGCTGAACTGAAGTCCCTGGCGGATACCCTGGAAGAGGTGCTGAGCTCCTCGAGCAGTAAGTCGAAAGAAGAGCTGAGTAAACTGCGCAATAAAGCGGAGCAGGCCCTGCATGAGAGCCGCTACCGTCTGGGTGAAACCAGCGATGTGCTGGCGAAACAGACCCGTGAAGCCGCTGCGCGCGCCGATGAGTACGTACGCGAAAATCCGTGGGCCGGGGTAGGTATCGGTGCTGCGGTTGGCGTCGTCATCGGCATGCTCCTGACGCGACGTTAATTATGGAAGATACACGTCAACCACAAGGGCCCGCAAAAAACGTCCTCGGTATCGGACAGCGGATTTTAACCACTCTCGTCGGCATCGCAGAGACGCGCATCCGCCTGGCAGTGGTTGAACTGGAAGAAGAGAAAGCGAACCTCTTCCAGCTGCTACTGATGTTGGGGTTGACCATGCTCTTCGCCGCCTTTGGCCTGATGAGCCTTATGGTATTGATTATCTGGGCAGTCGATCCGCAGTACCGCCTGAATGTCATGATTGGCACAACCGTGGTACTGCTGCTTGCCGCCCTGATAGGAGGGATCTGGACGATGCGCAAAGTGCGTCATTCGACCCTGCTACATCATACCCGTAAGGAACTGGCCAACGATCGGTCATTGCTGGAGGATGAGAAAAAGTGAGCAGAAGCGCTGCAGAACGTGAGCGAGAAAAGGCTTTTTTGCTGAGCCAGATCCAGCAACAACGGCTGGATCTGTCAGCGAGCAGCCGTGACTGGCTGGAGGTGACTCACGCTTACGATCGTGGCTGGAATGCCCTTCTCAACCTCCGCGCCTGGGCGCTGGTGGGGAGCAGCATTCTGGCGGTGCGGGCAGTCCGCCATCCGAACAGGCTGGTCCGCTGGGCACGCCGCGGTTTCGGTATCTGGAGCGCCTGGAGGCTGGTGAAATCGACAATTAATCAGCAGCAGCTGCGCAAATACGACGCACGCTGACGTTACCCTCTGCCTCACCCGGTAAAGCGCCTTCTGGCGCTTTACTTTTTTGTGCCGCCCCGCCTTACTCAATATCTTTGAAGAAGATTGACAGTTTTCCTTGCTAACAATCGCCATTCACCCCGTTTATGATTCTCTCCATCGACAGCGAGACCGCGGCATCCGCCCGATCTCGCAAACAAAATAGTGTTTACAGCCTGAATGGTTCCCTGGAGAGTAAGATGAAAAAATTAGAAGATGTTGGTGTACTGGTTGCGCGTATCCTGATGCCAATCCTGTTTATTACCGCAGGCTGGGGCAAAATCGGTGGTTACGCCGGTACGCAGCAGTACATGGAAGCGATGGGCGTCCCAGGGTTCCTGCTGCCGCTGACCATTCTGCTTGAGTTTGGCGGTGGCCTGGCGATTCTGTTCGGTTTCCTGACCCGCACCACGGCGCTGTTCACCGCAGGCTTCACCCTGCTGACCGCGTTCCTGTTCCACAGCAACTTTGCGGAAGGTGTGAACTCGCTGATGTTCATGAAAAACCTGACCATCGCAGGCGGCTTCCTGCTGCTGGCCATCACCGGCCCGGGTGCATACAGCATCGACCGCGTTCTGAATAAGAAGTGGTAAGCAGACTATACTGAATCAAAAAGCGAGGAGATATCTCCTCGCTTTTGCTATCTAAGGAGGAAAAGATGGGACAACTCGTAGACGGCGTCTGGCAGGATACCTGGTATGACACCAAATCCACTGGCGGACGCTTTAAGCGCTCCGTGTCAGCCTTCCGTAACTGGCTCACTGCCGACGGCGCGCCTGGCCCGAGCGGCGAAGGTGGCTTCGCGGCAGAGAAAGATCGTTACCACCTTTATGTCTCGCTTGCCTGCCCATGGGCGCACCGCACGCTGATCGTCCGCGCGCTGAAGGGGCTGGATTCGCTGATCCCCGTCTCGGTGGTGCATCCGTTGATGCTGGAGAACGGCTGGACTTTCGGCAGCGATTTCCCGGCGGCCACCGGCGATTCACTCTATCACCACGATTTTCTCTACCAGCTCTACCTGCGCGCCGATCCGCACTACACCGGCCGGGTCACCGTTCCGGTCCTGTGGGACAAAAAAAATCAGACCATTGTCAGCAATGAATCGGCGGAAATCATCCGCATGTTTAATACCGCGTTTGATGCCCACGGCGCCCGGGCGGGCGACTACTATCCGCCAGCGCTGCGCGAAAAAATTGATGACCTGAATAGCTGGATCTACGACAACGTCAATAACGGTGTCTATAAGGCCGGGTTTGCCACCAGCCAGGAAGCCTATGACGAAGCCGTGAACAACGTCTTTGCGTCGCTGGAACGTCTGGAGCAAATTCTCGGTCAGCACCGCTATTTGACCGGCAACCAGCTGACCGAAGCCGATATCCGACTGTGGACTACCCTGGTTCGCTTTGACCCGGTTTACGTGACCCACTTTAAGTGCGACAAACGCCGGATCAGCGATTACCTCAATCTGTACGGTTTCCTGCGCGACATCTATCAGATGCCAGGCATTGCGGAGACGGTGGACTTTGACCACATCCGTAACCACTATTACCGCAGCCATAAAACCATCAATCCGACGGGCATTATCTCCGTTGGCCCGTGGCAGGATCTGACTGAACCGCACGGCCGCGACGCTCGTTTCGACTAAGCCTCAGGGGGCGCCTCGCTGGCGCCCTTTACCCCTCTTTTATTCCCGTCTATGCTTTATTTGATCCCTTAGAAAACAAGCGATTAATTGCTACTGAGGCGTAAAAAATGGACTGGTATCTCAAAGTACTGCGAAATTATATTGGGTTTAAAGGGCGCGCCCGGCGCAAAGAATACTGGATGTTTATTCTGGTGAACTTCATTCTGATCTGCGTGCTGGGACTGATCGACAAAATGCTGGGCTGGGAGCGGGCTGGCGGGGAAGGCATTCTCACCACGGTATATGGCCTGCTGGTGTTTCTGCCAGGGTGGGCGGTACTGTTTCGCCGACTGCACGATACCGACAGGTCGGCATGGTGGCTGTTGCTGGTACTGATCCCGGTAATCGGCTGGATAATTATTCTGATCTTCAACTGCCAGCGCGGCACGGTCGGTGAAAACCGGTTTGGGCCGGATCCGCTGCTGAACGGTTAAAACGTTGCCCGGCGGCGTTACGCTTGCCGGGCCAACAGATTACTTCTGGGTAAACAGCTTCTGGATCTCGCGCAGACACCAGGATTTGGCTTCGCCCATGCTGTCACGACGCCATGCCATAATGATATCCACTTCACTGGTGTACTCCGGGCTCACTACCCGCAGCCGCCCTTCGGCAATATCTTTTTCCACAAACGGATACGGCATGGTCGCCACGCCCAGCCCGGCCAGCAGCGCCTGACGTTTATCTTCCAGCGTACTGACGGTGAGACGCGGCTGCTTATCCAGCAGCTGGACGGTTAACACCGGGCGCTCGCGGGCGGTATCCGCCACCGCCACGCCGCGATATTTTACGCGGGTCACTTCCGACAGCGGTTCCGGCTCCTGATGGATCGGATGATCCGGAGCGGCAACGTAGACATTCAACACTTTATAGAGCTTGCGGGAGTTGATCTCGGACGAGGAGCGGAAGTGCATGTCCGGGGCGATCACAATATCAGCCCGGCCCTGCTCCAGACGCTCCCACGCGCCGGCGAGCACCTCGGTGATGATCGACAGCTGGGTGTTGGCTTTATCCGCCAGGCGATCCACCAGCGGATAGAGCGCAGTAGTAGGCACCAGGGCCTCGGTGACCAGCGTCAGGTGTGTTTCCCACCCGCGGGCCAGCGCTTCGGCGTCGGTGGTCAGTTTATCTGCCGCTTCCAGCAGCACGCGGCCGCGCTCCAGCAGCATCCGCCCAACGTTAGTGAATTTTGTTCGATGACCGGAGCGGTCAAACAGCACCACATCCAGCTCTTCTTCCAGCTTCTGCATGGTGTAGCTCAGGGCTGATGGCACGCGCCCCAGTTCATCTGCTGCGGCGGCGAAGCTACCGCGTCGATCGATCGCGTCCATCACCCGCAGTGCTTCAAGGGTCAATGCTCTCTCTTTAGCCATGGCGTTCTCATTCAGGAAATTTGAACATACCGGGCAGAATATCTGGCTAACAATGCAGCGTCCATACCTTTACCATTGTTTTAGTGTAAAGAGAGGTCAAGTTTATGATTACGACAAGAACAGCCAAACAGTGCGGACAAGCCGATTTCGGTTGGCTGCAGGCTCGCTACACCTTTTCCTTTGGACACTACTTTGACCCGAAACTGCTGGGCTACGCCTCTTTGCGTGTACTGAATCAGGAAGTACTCGCACCCGGGGCCTCGTTCCAGCCGCGTACCTATCCGAAAGTGGATATCCTGAATCTGATTCTTGAAGGCGAAGCAGAGTATCGCGACAGCGAGGGCAACCATGTCCAGGCGAAAGCCGGGGAAGCATTGCTGATAGCCACCCAGCCAGGCATTAGCTATAGCGAGCATAATCTCAGCAAAGATAAGACGCTGACGCGGATCCAGCTGTGGCTGGATGCCTGCCCTGAGCGGGAAAACGCGCCGCTGCAGAAGATCGATCTGCAGGAGGGTAAACAGCAGCTGCTGGCCTCGCCGGACGGCAGCACAGGCAGTCTGCAGTTACGTCAGCAGGTGTGGCTGCACCATATTGAGCTGGATAAAGGGGAGCGCCTGAGTTTTCAGCTCCACGGTCCGCGCGCCTATCTGCAGTCCATTCATGGTACGGTGCATGCGCTAACCCCGGCTGAAGAGCGGGAAGCACTGACCTGCGGGGACGGGGCGTTTATCCGCGATGAGGCGAATATCACCCTGGTGGCTGATACGCCGCTGCGGGCGCTGCTGATTGATTTGCCGGTGTAAAATGGCTCCTCTCGCCGCAAGGAGAGAGGAGCATCATATCAGGACGCTTTTTGCGCCATTATTTCGATAATCTGCCGGTCGGTCGCCTGCATTGAGCGACACGCCAGCGCGCAAAGATTGGCGATTGACTGTTCGACATCATGCGCCACAATTCCTTCGTTGCCAGTGACGGCAGAGTCATCAAGCGCCATCATCACCGATTTCCAGGCACTGCCCACGCTGGTTGAGACTTTCATCGCGCAGCTGTTAGATGCCCCGTCACAGATCATCCCGCTGACATCACCAATCATACTGCTTATCGCCATGGCGATAGCCTTATAACGACCATCCAGTAGCCATGCCATACCTGCCGCCGCCCCCATAGCGGCCGTGGTCGCCGCACACAGTGCCGACAGACGAGGGAGCTGATAGTGGATATAAATCGCCGACAGGTGTGAAAGCATCAGCGCCCGCGCCAGTTTTTCGTCATCAGCGTGAACATGCTCAGCGACCACCACCACCGGCATAGTGGCAGTAATCCCCTGATTACCCGATCCGGAATTGCTCATGGCGGGCAGCGTCGCACCGCCCATGCGGGCATCTGATGCGGCGCTGGTGCGGATTACAATCTCCGATCCTAATCCCTGAGCGATAAAACCACGCGCCTGCTGTTTATGCAGAGTCGCGCCGATATGTAACCCCCATATACCGGTTAATCCTTCCCGGGACAGCGCATCGTTCAGGCGCGCTGCCTGCAGAATAAAACGGATCGCCGGGAACGGCACATGCTCGATAAACTCGAGGATCTGCGACAGCGTGGTGCGCGAAAGCATCGCCAGCGGATCGTCGGTACGCCCCTGCGGTTGCTCATCGAGCCTGAAACAGGTTTTACCCTGAAAATCAATCTGCACAACCCGGGTATGACCGCCTGCAATGGTGACGCTTGCCGATTTATCCCCGGCATAAACACGTGCCCGGGAATAGAGGATCTCGTCGCAGGGATCCTGCAACTTTACCTGCACCTTTCCGGCGTCGAGTAATGCTTTCGCCTGGGCGATGGCCACCGGGGAGGCATCTTTTAACACCTCCAGACCCCCCTGGGGGCTGCCACCGATAGCGCCCAGCGCGGCAGCAATCGGTAGCCCCACCATTCCGGTGCCTGGCACCGTCACACCCAGTCCATTTTTCATTAAATTTGGTGAAACCCACGCGTCTATTTGCGTAATTTCACCGCTCAACTGCTCAGCCGCGATGGCACAGGCCAGCGCCAGCGAAACAGGTTCCGTACATCCCAGCGCAGGTTTTACCTCTTCCTGTACCGCGTGAATAAACAGGTTCCATAAAGGATTCATTTGCTCAGACATCGTTACGACCTTCATTGCGCCTCATGAAAATGCGAGGAAAGGAGAAACACAAAGCAGCAGCCCGGTAATGATAATGATCACCAGCGACACGCCTTTGTATTTGTGCAGCGCAGGGACTTTGTAGACCAGCCACGCCGGAATTAAACAGCCCACCATGCCGAAAATGGGGCTGCAGATAGAGGTGAAGCTCAGCACCGGCGCGTTTAATACGATGGCGCTCCAGGCAAGCAGAATGGCGAAGAGCATAATGCCGCGCTGCACGGTACGTTCATTGATTTTTTCCGCCGGCATTTTGCGACGCAGGATGTTCATGACGATGCCCTGAGTGGCTTCACGAAAGCCGAGATAGACACCAAAGAATGCCGTCATGACTGCAAAGATATTCAGCACCACGCTGACGATTTTGACCCAACCCGCGCCATCACCGCTGATAAACTGCGCGGCGATCGCAAGGGCAGAGATATTTTGCTCATAGGCTTTGACCGCTTCGTCATGCCCCATCGCAAGGGTAAAAGAAACTGCGTAGAAAAAGACGGTCACAAACAGAATGCCAAACGCGATATTCATCGCCCGCAGGGCTTTATGCCGCGCCACTTCGATCGATTTCGAACGTGAGCGATAGGAGATCACCATCGGGCTCAGCGTCTGAATAAACAGAATGGAGGTTAAGGTAAAGGGCAGCGTAATAATGGCATTTTTGATCAGCAGCCCCATCGGCGGTAATGTCCCGGCGTTATGCAGATGCCACATGCCGATCATCGATAATCCTAACGCAGCCACCACCAGCAATTTGGTAAGCACCATCAGGCTGGAAACCTTAAACAATAGCTTTTCGCCGCGCGATGAGATTGCCACCAGAATACAGATCAGAAATAAACCATAGAGCGGGTTCTCTGACAGCAGACCGTCGGTCACGCCGAAGGTATGCAGATAGGATGCGCTGTCATTGGTGATCGCCGTGGAGTAAACGAACATCCAGATAACCAGCATCACGAAATAGAGCGCCCCTAACAAGATGCCCCAGTTTTTGCCTAAATAGCCGCTAATCACGCTCGGGTAGTCTTTGCACTCCGGTGATTCCGCCAGGGTGTTAATAAATAACCGCTGAAACAGGTACATGGCCGGATAACCGATAATCGAGGAAAGCAGGAAAACCCACAGTCCCATCAGGCCAACCTGCACCGGGAGAAAAACAATGCCTGCGCCAATGGCCATCCCGATACTCATGATGACCCAACCGGTATCGGTACTGTCGAATTTAATCGCTTCCTGCCATTCACTTTCACTCATTCCTGCCCGTCTTGCCGCCGGGGAGTCGTTCACAATCACGCTGCTGTTTGTCGCCGTATCCATTAGGCTCTCGCTTATTTTGTAGGGTAAACAGTTATTTTTATGGGTATCCGCTCATCAGCGATAATGAGTCAGAGAGATGCAGGTGTTTGTTATTTGAATGGAAAAATCATACCGGGAGAGGAAGAGAAAAAAGTCACAACATTAATGTGGTTTTTGACAATCCAGAGAAAAATATCCTCTTTATGAAATGAGAAGAGAGGCTATTTTCTAATTGTGATGCACTTCAAGAAATAAAAAAACCCGCGACAGGCGCGGGTAGAAGATCCCTTGTCAGGGGTGAGTCGCTTATTGAGTCATCGCCTGAGCGATTTGCGAGCGGACCTCGGCGCGCTGCTCCGGCGTCAGAACCTGGCTCACATCGAAGTAATATTTCACGCGATAGTAACGCGCCTGCTCTTCAATACGGCTGAACGCCGCCAGCTGCTCTTTGACCGCTTTTTCATCCCACTTGCCTGACTGGATCACGTTAATCAATGTGCCATTTTTCACGTTGTCCGTCGGGATTTTATAGACGTTATCTTCCAGCTGCTGGTGCAGAGCCTTGATCTTCGCGGTCTGCTCGCTGCTGAGTTTCAGCTGTTGAACGATCGGATCCTCGCCTGGTGCGGGTGCGGTGGTCACCTCTGCTGCCTGCGCCACGCCCATAAAGCCCGTCAGGGCGGCCGTCATCAGCGCGATACGGAAAATCTTTTTCATCTCACGATCCTTAATTATCTGTCAGGGAAGCACCCCTGAAGTATTTTTCAATTACGGATGTCGATCTGTGATGAAGTATATAAACACGTGTGCAGGTAAGAGCTGACGGGGGATGCAAAAAGCAAAAACCCCGCCGAAGCGGGGTTGTTGTTTAAAGAAGGTGAAGCTGACCGATAAGCCGGGTTCTGTCGTTGAACAGTCATTCATCTAGGCCAGCAATCGCTCACTGGCTCAAGCAGCCTACCCGGGTTCAGTACGGGCCGTACCATGCGAACCCCTATTTGGCCTTGCTCCGGGTGGAGTTTACCGTGCCACGGACTGTTACCAGCCGCGCGGTGCGCTCTTACCGCACCCTTTCACCCTTACCTGATCCCACTTGCGTGGGCCATCGGCGGTTTGCTCTCTGTTGCACTGGTCGTGGGTTTCCCCCCCAGGCGTTACCTGGCACCCTGCCCTATGGAGCCCGGACTTTCCTCCCCTCCGCCCGTCTCCCCCGAAAGGGACGACGACGAAGCGGCGACTGTCTGGTCAGCTTCGGCGCGCAGTATAGAGGGTTTGCGCCCCGCTGTCACCCTTCGGTGAGCATCCCGACCCGCAGGGTGGCAGCAATATTGCGCGAGGCGCGATAAATATTGTCAAACGCGCCGCGGAACGCCTCTTCAAGAGTGCTGATGCTGGTCAGGACGCTGAACACCGCGTCGATACCGTACTGGTGCACAATGCCGACATCATTAGTCAGGCTGCCGGCAATACCGATCACCGGTTTATGATACTTGCTGGCCACGCGCGCCACGCCCACTGGCACCTTGCCGTGAATACTTTGACTGTCCAGACGCCCTTCACCCGTCACCACCCAGGTGCAGTCGTGAATATGCTCTTCGAGATTCAGCGCCTGGGTGACAATTTCGATGCCGCTTTTCAGCTCCGCACCGAGGAACGCCATCAGCGCAGCACCCATGCCGCCTGCCGCGCCTGCACCGGGCACGCTTTTGACATCAATACGCAGCGCGGTATTAATCACATCTGCATAGTGGGAAAGATTATTGTCGAGTTCGACGATGTTGGCTTCGGTGGCCCCTTTCTGCGGCCCGAAGATGCGGGATGCACCCTGGTCGCCGATCAGTGGATTGCTCACGTCACAGGCCACCCGGATCGCGCAGCTTTTAAGGCGCGGATCGAGGGTCGAAATATCAATATTGTTCAGTGCCATCAGGCTGCCACCGCCGTGGCCAATCTCGGTGCCGTTGGCGTCGGTCAGTTTTGCGCCCAGCGCCTGCACCATGCCCGCGCCGCCGTCGTTGGTGGCGCTGCCGCCAATGCCGATAATGATATTGCGCGCGCCTTTATCGAGTGCGGCGAGGATCAGCTCGCCCGTGCCGCGGGAGGTAGTAATCAACGGGTTGCGCTGGGCCGGAGGCACCAGCACCAGTCCGCTTGCTGCGGCCATCTCAATAAATGCCGTCACGCCATCGCCGGAGATCCCCCAGCAGGCGTTAACGCTTTCGCCCAGTGGCCCTGTCACCACCGCGTGCTGCATCGTGCCGTTGGTGGCGGCAATCATCGCTTCAACCGTTCCTTCCCCGCCATCCGCTACGGGAACCGAAACATACTCTGCATCGGGAAAGATCTCCCGAAAGCCTTTTTCTATCGCCCGCGCTACCTCGGTGGCAGACAGGCTTTCTTTGTAAGAGTCAGGGGCGATTACGATTTTCATAGTTATAGCCTGTTACCGCTTAAGGCAAAAATAGCGGGCGCGTTCCCGCGCCCGTCTTTGTTAGCGAGAGACTTCCACTTTCGCCAGTTTTTCGTAATAGCAGGCAATGGCGCTGTGGTCGTCGTTACCATGACCATCGGCACGCAGCGCCTGCATCATCTCCATTACCGCCGCGGTCAGCGGCAGCTGGGCACCCACGCCATGGGAGGTATCGAGGGCGTTGGCCAGATCTTTGATGTGCAGATCGATGCGGAAGCCCGGCTTGAAGTTACGATCCATTACCATCGGCGCTTTAGCATCCAGCACGGTGCTGCCCGCCAGGCCGCCACGAATTGCCTCATAGACCAGATCCGGGTTAACGCCTGCTTTGGTCGCCAGGGTCAGGGCTTCGGACATCGCGGCGATGTTGAGGGCCACAATCACCTGGTTTGCCAGCTTGGTGACGTTACCCGCACCGATTTCACCGGTGTGCACCACGGAGCCGGCCATCGCTTTCAGCAGGTCGTAATATTTGTCGAAAATCGCCTTGTCGCCGCCCACCATCACAGAGAGGGTGCCGTCGATGGCTTTCGGCTCGCCGCCGCTGACCGGCGCATCCAGCATCTCCACGCCTTTCGCTTTTAACGCTTCGCTAATTTCGCGGCTCGCCAGCGGGGCGATGGAGCTCATGTCGATCAGCACGGTGCCTGGTTTGGCGCCTTCAATAATGCCGCCTTCACCCAGCGCCACCTCTTTCACGTGCGGGGAGTTTGGCAGCATGGTGATGATCACATCGCACTGCTCGGCAATTGCCTTTGCCGTGGCGGCAGTTTCTGCGCCTGCGGCAATCACTTCGGCAATGGCTTCCGGGTTACGGTCTGCAACCACCAGTGAGTAACCTGCTTTGATGAGGTTTTTACTCATTGGTTTACCCATGATACCCAGGCCAATAAAACCAACTTTCAGTGTCATAACGTTTCTCTCTCTCAGGGGTGGTTATTTCTTAAAGGAATCGGCTAATTTCTGCGTTGCGGAACGGAACACGCCGAGGTCGCTGCCGACGGCAACAAAGGTCGCGCCCCACTCCAGGTAACGGCGGGCATCAGCCTCAACAGGAGCCAGGATGCCGCACGGCTTACCATGGACTTTGGCGCGAGCAAAGATATGCTGAATAGCGCGCTGCACTTCCGGGTGATTCGCATTGCCGAGGTGGCCGAAGGCCGCCGCCAGGTCGCTCGGGCCGACGAAGATGCCGTCCACGCCGTCAGTGGCGGCGATGGCATCGACGTTATCCACGCCCTGCTGGCTCTCGATCTGCACCAGGATGGTGATGTTCTTGTTCGACTGGACGAGGTAGTCCGGTACGGTGCCAAACATGTTGGCGCGATGGGAGACCGACACGCCGCGGATGCCTTCAGGCGGATAGCGGGTGGAGGCCACCGCCTGCACCGCCTCTTCGACGTTTTCCACAAACGGGATCAGGAAGTTGTAGAAGCCAATATCCAGCAGGCGCTTAATGATCACCGGCTCATTGGTCGGAACTCGCACTACTGCCGCGCTGGAACTACCTTTCAGCGCCATCAGCTGCGGGATAAACGTGGTGACGTCGTTCGGAGCATGTTCACCGTCCAGTACCAGCCAGTCAAAACCTGCTAACCCCAGCACTTCGGTACTGATTGGGCTTGCCAGCGCGGACCAGCAGCCGATCTGAATCTGATGTGCCGCGAGGGCCGCTTTAAATTTGTTCGGGAAAATATCGTTACTCATCGCTTATACCTTTGCTTATTTCTGCAATTCCATACGTTTGATGTCACCCACTACGAACAGGTAGCAGAACATCGCCATCAGCGCGGAACAGCCTACAAATACCAGTGCCGCGTTGAACGAATGCAGTTCACTGACCAGATAGCCAATCACCAGCGGAGTGACGATTGACGCTACGTTGCCAAAGACGTTAAACACACCCCCGCACAGACCGACAATCTCTTTCGGTGCGGTATCGGAAATCACTGGCCAGCCCAGGGCACCAAATCCTTTACCGAAGAAGGCCAGCGCCATCAGGGCCACTACCAGCGTGGTGTTGTTGGTGTAGTTGCACAGAATGATTGAGGAGGCCAGCAGCATACCCAGCACAATCGGCAGCTTACGCGCCAGGGTAATCGAGTTGCCTTTCTTAATCAGATGATCCGAGAACACCCCGCCCAGCACGCCACCGGCAAAACCGCACAGTGCCGGAATGGACGCCACCAGTCCCACCTTCAGAATCGACATCCCCTTCTCCTGCACCAGATAAATCGGGAACCAGGTGAGGAAGAACCAGGTGATGGTGTTGATAAAGTATTGCCCGAAAAACACGCCCAGCATCATGCGGTTGGACAATAACTGTTTGATGTAATGCAGCTTCGGACCGCTGGCCGCTTTGTCGCCTGGCTTTTTATGGTCCATGTCGACTACCGCCCCGCCGTCCTTAATGAACTGCAGCTCGTCGGCAGACATGCGTGGATGGTCGGTTGGGTTATGAATCAGCTTCACCCACAGACCGGTCAGCACGAAGCCGATGACACCCATCACGGTAAAGACATGCTCCCAGCCCCAGGCGAAGGTCAGCCAGCCGAGCAGCGGGGAGAACAGCGCCAGCGAGAAATATTGTGCCGAGTTAAAAATGGCCGAGGCCGTACCGCGCTCTTTGGTCGGGAACCAGGCCGCCACGATTCGGGCGTTGGCCGGGAAGGACGGTGCTTCGGAGAAGCCGAGCATAAAGCGCATAAAGAACATCGAGATGCCAGCCCACGCCAGCGGGAAGAGATCGACAAAGCCCTGCAGGAAGGTGAACAGCGACCAGAAGAACAGGCTGTATGTATAAACTTTTTTCGAGCCGAACTTGTCCAGTAGCCAGCCGCCGGGGATCTGCATCAGCAGGTAGGCCCAGCCGAAGGCGGAGAAGATGTAGCCCATCGACACGGCGCTTAACTGCAGCTCTTTAGCAACTTCCGTTCCGGCAATAGAGAGCGTGGCGCGGTCAGCGTAATTGACCGCGGTAACAATAAAGATAATGAGCAATATTAAATAGCGGGTAGGGGCACCCTTTTTTGTTTCAACAGTAGTATCCAGCAACATTTTTATTTCCTCTGGTACATCAGCGAAATTATTTTTATTATTTAAGAAAGAGGCATTCCTGATTATTTCAGTAATGGCAGGTCAATACGGATAATTAATCCGATACCATGAAATCGTTAATGAGTATAATCAACCATCCCGGTATCGCGCATTGTTGCATTGCTTAATAGTGGAAGGTTTTTTGAATATTATTTTGAGCATATGCACAACCCCCTGGGCGCTGATGCACAGATTTGGCGATTGCCTCCCTTATGCGCAGGCTAATGTCAAAAATGAGTGATCGCCATCACGTTTTTAATTGTCCGCGCCTGACATTCTTTATTCCACTGAGCAGAGTCTTTATTTCCGATAACAAGAAAATACACGTACTCTTTGACCAATTAATTATCCCCCACTCGCTGGAGAATACTGGACAATGGCCGACATCGAAATTCGACAAACGTCGCCGGGCGCGTTTTATATTAAGGTGCACGACACCGATAACGTGGCGATTATTGTTAACGATCAGGGATTAAAAGCCGGAACGCGTTTCCCGGACGGGCTCGAACTTATCGAGCATATTCCTCAGGGTCATAAAGTGGCGCTGGTCGATATCCCGGCGCAGGGCGAAATTGTGCGTTACGGCGAAGTCATCGGCTATGCCGTACGGGCGATCCCGCAGGGTAGCTGGATTGACGAGTCGCTCGTCGCCCTGCCGGAAGCACCGCCGCTGAACACCCTACCGCTGGCGACCCGTGTACCGGAGCCAATGCCAGCTCTCGAAGGCTATACCTTCGAAGGCTTCCGCAATCCGGACGGCAGCGTCGGCACCAAAAACCTGCTTGGCATCAGCACCAGCGTCCACTGCGTGGCGGGGGTGGTCGATTACGTGGTGAAAATCATTGAGCGCGACCTGCTGCCAAAATACCCGAACGTCGACGGCGTGGTGGGTCTGAACCACCTGTACGGCTGCGGCGTGGCGATCAACGCCCCGGCGGCCATCGTGCCAATCCGTACCATCCACAATATTGCGTTGAACCCGAACTTCGGCGGTGAAGTGATGGTCGTTGGCCTCGGTTGCGAAAAACTGGTGCCAGAAAAACTGCTGCAGGGCACCGAAGATACCCAGGCCATTCCGGTGGACAGCGCCAGCATCGTGCGTCTGCAGGATGAGCAGCACGTCGGTTTCCGTTCCATGGTGGATGACATTCTGCAGGTCGCCGAACGCCATCTGGCGAAGCTGAACCAGCGCAAGCGTGAAATCTGTCCGGCCTCTGAGCTGGTAGTAGGGATGCAGTGCGGCGGCAGCGACGCCTTCTCCGGCGTGACCGCCAACCCGGCGGTAGGCTATGCCTCGGATCTGCTGGTGCGCTGCGGCGCCACGGTGATGTTCTCCGAAGTCACCGAAGTCCGTGATGCGATCCACCTGCTCACGCCGCGCGCCATCAACGAAGAGGTGGGCAAACGCCTGCTGGAAGAGATGGCCTGGTACGATAACTATCTCGACATGGGCAAAACCGACCGCAGCGCCAACCCGTCTCCGGGCAACAAGAAAGGCGGCCTGGCGAACGTGGTGGAAAAAGCCCTCGGCTCTATCGCCAAATCGGGCCAGAGCGCCATCGTCGAGGTACTCTCTCCGGGCCAGCGTCCAACCAAACGCGGCCTGATCTATGCCGCCACGCCAGCCAGCGATTTCGTCTGCGGCACCCAGCAGGTGGCCTCCGGGATCACCGTCCAGGTGTTCACTACCGGGCGCGGCACCCCGTACGGTCTGATGGCGGTACCCGTCATTAAAATGGCGACCCGCACCGAGCTGGCGAACCGTTGGTTTGACCTGATGGATATCAACGCGGGCACTATCGC
This sequence comes from Leclercia sp. Marseille-Q4284, assembly GCF_916618945.1. Lineage (NCBI taxonomy): Bacteria > Pseudomonadati > Pseudomonadota > Gammaproteobacteria > Enterobacterales > Enterobacteriaceae > Leclercia > Leclercia sp. Marseille-Q4284. The sequence continues at coordinate 1,488,156 of NZ_CAKAKG010000002.1, read as the reverse complement.
CACCGGCGAAGAGAGCATTGAGGACGTGGGCTGGAAGCTGTTCCACTTCATTCTCGACGTGGCAAGCGGCCGGAAGAAAACTTTCTCCGATCAATGGGGATTACATAACCAGCTGGCGGTGTTTAACCCGGCACCAGTGACCTGAGTTTGCAGTAAACCTCTTTTAGCATGGCTCCGGCCATGCTTTTTTTTTGCCTTTCGTTCTTTCGCAACCTTCCTTTCACTTTCGCTTCTTTCGTTTTTACGAGTTCAATCACAAAAAAGCATTCCGAAACACTATATCTTCTTTCGAAGAAAACAAACGAAAGGTTTCGGAGGAAGGATGTACATCATTTCGACCAAAGCGATGCTCAGCAAGGCCCAGCGGGAAAGTTACGCGGTTCCGGCATTCAATATTCATAATCTCGAAACGCTGCAGGTGGTCGTCGAGACATCCGCCGAGCTGCGCTCGCCGCTGATCGTCGCCGGGACGCCAGGCACCTTCAGCTATGCCGGGCTCGGCAACATCGTAGCTATCGCGGGCGATCTGGCAAAAACGTACAACCAGCCGCTGGCGATCCATCTCGATCATCACGAAACGTTCGAGGATATCGCGCAGAAAGTGCAGGCGGGGGTGCGCTCGGCGATGATAGATGGCTCGCACCTGCCGTTTGCCGACAACGTGGCGCTGGTGAAAAAGGTTACCGACTACTGCCACCGCTATGACGTCAGCGTCGAGGCAGAACTGGGGCGACTCGGCGGTCAGGAAGATGACCTGGTGGTCGACAGCAAAGACGCCCTTTATACCCATCCGCAGCAGGCCCGTGAGTTCGTAGCGCTGACCGGGATCGACTCCCTTGCCGTCGCCATCGGCACCGCCCACGGCCTCTACACCGCCACGCCAAAGCTTGATTTTGAACGTCTGGCGGAGATCCGCCATCAGGTAGAAGTACCGCTGGTGCTACACGGTGCCTCGGGTCTTTCTGCCGCCGACATTCGCCGGGCAATAGATCTGGGCATCTGCAAGGTGAATGTCGCTACCGAGCTGAAGATTGCATTTTCTGACGCCCTGAAAAGCTACCTGGTCGATCACCCCGAGGCCAGCGATCCCCGTCACTACATGATCCCCGCCAAAGCCGCCATGAAAGAGGTGGTCCGCAAAGTCATTCATGACTGCGGCTGCGAAGGCAAACTCTGACCCACACGACCCGGAGGAAACGGTGAAAAATATTATTGCCCGCCATAAGGCGGGAGAGCATCTCGGCATCTGCTCCGTCTGTTCAGCGCACCCGCTGGTGATTGAAGCCGCCCTGCGCTTTGACCTGGCGAGCGACAATAGCGTGCTGATCGAAGCCACGTCCAATCAGGTGAATCAATATGGTGGTTACACCGGCATGAAGCCGGAGGACTTCCGCGATTTTGTACTGAATATCGCCGAAAAGGTGGGCTTCCCGCAGGAGCGACTGATCCTCGGCGGCGATCATCTGGGGCCCAACTGCTGGCAGAACGAGCCCGCAGACACGGCGATGGAGAAAGCTGTCGCTCTGATTCAGGCTTACGTGGCTGCGGGCTTTAGCAAAATCCATCTCGATGCGTCGATGTCCTGCGCCGACGATCCCGTGCCCCTGGATCCAGTGGTAGTCGCTCAGCGGGCGGCGCGGCTGTGCCAGGCGGCAGAAGAGAACGCCTCCGACGCGCAGAAGGCGGCGCTGACCTATGTGATTGGCACCGAAGTGCCGGTGCCGGGCGGCGAGGCCAGCAGCATCGACAGCGTGCATGTCACCCGGGTGGAGGATGCCGCCCGTACCCTTGAAACACATCAGGCGGCATTCCACGCGCTGGGACTGGATGCGGCGATGAGCCGGGTGATTGCCATCGTGGTGCAGCCCGGCGTGGAGTTCGACCACACCCAGATCATCCACTATCAGCCGCAGGCCGCCGAAGCGCTGTCGGGCTGGATCCGTCAGACGCCGATGGTCTATGAAGCCCACTCCACCGATTACCAGTCCAGACAGGCGTACCGGGCGCTGGTGCGGGATCACTTTGCAATCCTGAAGGTTGGCCCGGCCCTCACCTTCGCCCTGCGCGAGGCGATTTTCGCCCTGGCGCAGATGGAAGCGGCGCTGATCGCCCCCGAAAACCGCAGCCGCGTGCTGGAGGTGATCGACGAGGTGATGCTCAACGAGCCGGATTACTGGAAAAAGTACTATCGCCCGACCTGGAGCCAGGCGATGGTGGATATTCACTTTAGCCTGTCAGACCGCATCCGCTACTACTGGCCGCACCCGCGGATCCGTCAGAGCGTGGACAAGCTGCTCGCTAACCTGGACACCCTGACCCTGCCGCTGGGGCTGATCAGCCAGTACCTGCCGGTGCAGTTTGAACGCGTTACCGCCCGGGCCCTCGCCCCAACACCGCAGGCGCTGGTCATCGACAAAATAGAGGACGTGTTACGCGCGTACCGCTACGGCTGCGCCCCTGACGCCGCCTGAACCCCGGAGAAACCATGAGCAAACTGTTTGTCCGTACCGGCATTGATTTTGCCACCTGCCAGCAGGCGCTGGCTCATATCGGCGAGGAGATGCTGGCGAAGGGGGTGGTCCATGCCACTTACCCTGCCGCACTGCTGGAAAGGGAGGCGGTGTTCCCCACCGGTATCGCCCTGGAAAGACATGCCGTGGCGATCCCGCACTGTGAGGCGGTCCACGCCAAAGAGCCGGCACTTTACCTGATCCGTCCGAACAAGCCGGTGCATTTTCAACAGGCGGATGACGATGCGGAGATTGCCGTGTCGCTGATTATCGCCCTGATCGTGGAAAACCCTGCGGCGCAGCTCACCCTGCTGCGCCGGTTATTTAGTGAGCTGCAAAACCCGACCCTGCTGGAGGCGCTGCTGACCGCGCCGGAGCACCAGCTAAAGGCCCTGTTTGAGGAGGCCATCCTGATGGCCGAACCCTGCAAGCGTGCCTCATAACAGACTGATAATAAGAAGGAGTACCCTATGAAACGCAAAATTATCGTTGCCTGTGGCGGCGCCGTTGCTACCTCCACCATGGCCGCCGAAGAGATCAAAGAGCTGTGTGACGCCCACAACATCACCCTGGATCTGGTCCAGTGTCGGGTGACCGAAATTGAAACCTATATGGATGGCGCAGATCTGATCTGCACCACCGCGAAAGTCGACCGTACCTTTGGCGACATCCCGGTGGTTCACGGCATGCCATTTGTGTCGGGCGTCGGCATTGATGCCCTGCAGCAAAAAATCCTGACCATCCTCAAGGGGTAAGATCATGTTTACCGAAATCATGCGGTATATCCTCGATCTGGGACCGACGGTCATGCTGCCCATCGTTATCATCATCTTCTCGAAGCTGCTGGGGATGAAGCTGGGCGACTGCTTTAAATCCGGTCTGCATATCGGGATTGGCTTTGTCGGGATCGGGCTGGTGATCGGCCTGATGCTCGACTCCATCGGCCCGGCGGCCAAAGCGATGGCGGAACAGTTTCAGATTAACCTTCACGTGGTGGACGTCGGCTGGCCGGGCTCATCGCCCATGACCTGGGCCTCGCAGATTGCGCTGGTGGCGATCCCCGTGGCGATTGGCGTCAACGTGCTGATGCTGGTCACTCGCATGACCCGCGTGGTTAATGTCGATATCTGGAACATCTGGCACATGACCTTTACCGGCGCGATGCTGCATCTGGCGACCGGCTCTTACTGGCTCGGGATCCTCGGCGTGGTGCTCCACGCGGCCTTTGTCTACAAGCTGGGGGACTGGTTTGCCAGAGACACGCGGGAGTTCTTCGGCCTCGAAGGGATTGCTATCCCGCACGGCTCCTCCGCCTACCTTGGCCCGATTGCGGTGCTGGTCGACACGCTCATTGAGAAGGTCCCGGGACTGAAGCGCATCCACTTCAGCGCCGACGACGTGCAGAAACGCTTTGGTCCCTTTGGCGAACCGGTCACCGTCGGTTTCGTGATGGGGCTGGTCATCGGTCTGCTGGCCGGCTACGACGCGAAAAATGTCCTGCAGCTGGCGGTAAAAACCGCCGCGGTGATGCTGCTGATGCCGCGCGTCATCAAGCCGATCATGGATGGCCTCACCCCAATTGCCAAACATGCGCGTAAGCGTCTGCAGGCGAAGTTTGGCGGGCAGGAGTTCTTAATCGGCCTCGATCCGGCGCTGCTGCTGGGCCACACCTCGGTGGTCTCCGCCAGCCTGATCTTTATCCCGCTGACCATCCTGATTGCGGTGCTGGTGCCGGGTAACCAGGTCCTGCCGTTTGGCGACCTCGCCACCATCGGCTTCTTTGTCGCCATGGCGGTGGCGGTGCATCAGGGCAACCTGTTCCGCACCCTGATCTCCGGCGTCATTATCATGGGCATCACCCTGTGGATCGCCACCCAGACCATCGGCCTGCACACCCGGCTGGCTGAGAATGCCGGCGCGCTGAAAGCGGGCGGGATGGTGGCGTCGATGGACCAGGGCGGATCGCCCGTCACCTGGCTGCTGATCCAGCTCTTTACCTGGCAAAACGTGGTGGGATTCGTGGTGATTGGTGCCATCTATATCACCGGCGTGCTGCTCACCTGGCGTCGTGCCCGGGCCTTTAGCGCAGCAGAAAAACGCGCTGAGGCTCCACAGAGCCAGACGGTTTCTTAATATCCGGGGAGCGCTGCTCCCCTCTTTTTTCTGGAGTGAATCATGAAATCAGTGGTAATTCATGCTGAGGGCCAGGTGCGTGTTGAAGAGCGCCCTGTTCCGGACATTCAGGCTGCGGATGAGGTGCGTGTGCGCGTGGTCTGCTCGGGATTATGCGGTTCGGATATCCCGCGTATTTTCGCCAACGGAGCCCACTACTACCCCATCACCCTGGGGCACGAATTTAGCGGCTACGTTGATGCCTGCGGCTCTGGCATCGACGACCTGAAGGCGGGCGATGCGGTGGCCTGCGTGCCGCTGCTGCCCTGCTTCTCCTGCCCCGAGTGTGAAAAAGGTTACTTCTCACTGTGTAAGCAGTACCAGTTCGTTGGTTCCCGCAGCGAAGGGGGTAACGCGGAGTATATCGTAGTGAAGCGCGCCAACCTGTTCCGCCTGCCTGCAGCGATGTCCATTGAAGACGGGGCCTTTATCGAGCCGATTACCGTGGGGCTGCACGCATTCCATCTTGCCCGGGGCTGCGAGGGCAAAAATGTGATCATCGTGGGGGCGGGCACCATCGGTCTGCTGGCCATGCAGTGCGCGCTGGCGCTGGGTGCGGCCAGCGTCACCGCCATTGATATTAATGACGACAAGCTGGCGCTGGCGACCTCGCTGGGAGCAACCCGGGTATTCAACAGCAAAACGCTGAGCGCAGAGGCGATGCTGGCCGCCCTGCATGAAACACGTTTCGATCAGCTGGTACTGGAGACGGCCGGCACGCCGCAAACTGTCGCCCTGGCCATCGATATCGCCGGGCCCCGCGCCCAGCTGGCACTGGTGGGAACCCTGCATCACGACCTGAATTTGTCCGCCGCGACTTTTGGCAAGATCCTGCGTAAAGAGCTGACCCTGCTGGGCAGCTGGATGAACTACTCTGCGCCCTGGCCAGGCGAAGAGTGGGAGACCGCCGCCCGGCTTCTCAAAGAGAAAAAATTGCAGCTGGCGCCGCTGATCGCTCATACCTGCGACTGCGAGAGTTTCGCCCGTGCCATTCAGGCACTCAATGGCTCACCGATGCAGGGCAAAATCCTGCTGCGTCTGGACTAAGCAAAGGAGCCAGCAACCGGAGCTGGCTCACAGTTACTTTCGAACGTTAGCGTTCACCTTTCGCATCCCTTCGATTAAACTGGAGTAAGTTAATTATCAGGCAAAACAAAATGAACTCATTTGAGCGAAGGAACAAAATCGTCGATCTGGTGAATGCCAACGGCAGCGTGTTAGTGCTCGACCTTTCGAATTCTTTTGGCATCTCCGAAGTGACCATTCGCGCCGATCTGCGGCTACTGGAAGAGAAAGGGCTGGTGACCCGTTTTCACGGCGGGGCCGCCAGGCCGGGCAGCAATCTGGGCGAAAATGAAAGCCAGGAAGTGCTGCTGGAAGATCGCTACAGCCTCGCCAGCGATCCGAAAAAACGCATCGCCCTGGCGGCGGTGGCGATGATCGAGGAAGGGATGACGGTGATTCTGGACAGCGGCAGCACCACCATGCTGATCGCTGAAGCGCTGGCAAAGAAAGCCAATATCACGGTGATTACCAACAGCCTGCCTGCGGCGTTCGCCTTGTCGGACAACAAAGACATCACCCTGGTGGTCTGCGGCGGTACGGTGCGCCATAAGACTCACTCCATGCATGGCACCATCGCCGAGCGCTCGCTGGCGGGTATCAGCGCGGATTTAATGTTTGTCGGGGCCGACGGGATCGACACCACCAATGGCATCACCACCTTCAACGAAGGCTACTCCATCAGCAGCGTGATGGCGGCGGCAGCGCATAAGGTGATTGCCGTGCTGGACGCGAGTAAGTTCAACCGTCGTGGGTTCAACCAGGTGCTGCCGATGGCGGAGATTGACTGTGTGATTACTGACCAGGGGATCAGCCGACAGGATAAAGATTCGCTCAGCAAATGCGACGTAGAAGTGATTACCGTCTGATACAACCTGGGCAGGTTATCTCAAGACTTGCCCGGTATTTTTTTCCGACATTTTTCCGACATTTCTTCCGACACATTGCATGTAATCAGCATTTTTTCAGTCAGTTATGTAGGCCGGGTAAGCGCAGCGCCACCCGGCAGAAGCCCAGGTCTTACTCCCCCTGCTGCTCCAGGGCATACTTATACAGCGCGTTCTTTTTCACGCCGTGGATCTCCGCCGCCAGTGCGGCCGCTTTCTTCAGCGGCAGTTCGGCCTGCAGCAGGGCGAGGGTACGCAGCGCTTCCGCAGGCAGCGCGTCCTCTTCCGCTTTGTGCCCTTCGACAATCAGCACCATCTCACCCTTGCGGCGGTTTTCGTCCTCTTTCACCCATGCCAGCAGCTCGCCAACCGGCAGGCCGTGAATGGTCTCCCAGGTTTTGGTCAGCTCGCGCGCCAGCACCACGTAACGGGCTTCGCCCCAGACGGTCACCATATCCTCCAGACTCTCCAGCAGACGGTGGGTGGATTCGTAGAAGATCAGGGTGCGGGGTTCGGCTTCCAGCGCCTTCAGCACGTCGCGACGGCCTTTGGATTTGGCGGGCAGGAAACCCTCATAGCAGAAACGATCTGACGGCAGGCCCGCCGCGCTCAGCGCGGCAATAGCAGCGCACGGCCCCGGCAGCGGTACCACGCGAATACCCGCCTCGCGGCAGGTACGGACCAGGTGATAGCCCGGGTCGTTGATCAGCGGCGTACCGGCATCGGACACCAGGGCAATGTTCTGCCCCTCTTTCAGTTTGGCCACCAGCATGGCCGCTTTTTGCTGCTCGTTATGATCGTGCAGGGCAAACAGGCGCGCATTAATCGCAAAATGCTGCAGCAGCAGGCCGGTGTGGCGGGTATCTTCAGCTGCAATAAGATCAACGCTTTGCAACACGGTGAGCGCACGTTGGGTAATATCAGATAAATTCCCAATAGGAGTAGGTACAATATAAAGCTGACCCTGAGAATTATCTGCCGTTTCGTGTTGTTTCATTGTTTCATCCGTATTGCCGATTTAATATTGAGCATTGCGTAAAAAATATCACTGGATACAGTATGGTACCCTTAACGTTTCTTCATAATAAAGTCACGCGCAGCCTTCCGCTGGTGCTGGCAGCCCTGATCTTTGCTGGCTGTGGCACACAGGCGCCCGATCAAAGTGCGGCCCATATGGAGGGTACAGCCCAGGCTGACTCCGGCTTCTATCTGCACCAGATGGAGCAGAGCTCCGATGATACCCGGATCAACTGGCAATTACTCGCCATTCGTGCACTGCTGAAAGAGGGTAAAACCCAGCGTGCCGCCGAACTGTTTAAGCAACTGCCGCAAACCTTAAGTGACCGCCAGCGCTATGAGCAGTTCCTGCTGGCCGCTGAACTGAAAATTGCACAGAACGACGTTGCCGGGGCGAAGAAGATCCTCGGGAATATCGTCATCAGCGTGCTGGATAAAAACCAGCAGGCCCGTTTCTGGCAGGCCGCTATTGCCGCTGAACAGGGCCGCCCTTCCCTGACGCTGCTGCGGGCGCTGATTGCCCAGGAGCCGTTGCTCCCTGCCGCTGAAAAACAGAAAAATATCGATGCCACCTGGCAAACGCTCTCCGCCATGAACCCGGATCAAGCCAATGCGCTGGTGATTAACGCCGACGAAAATGTCCTGCAGGGCTGGCTGGATCTGCAGCGCGTCTGGTTCGATAACCGCAACGATCCGGATATGTTGAAAGCCGGGATTAAAGACTGGCAAACCCGCTACCCGAACAACCCGGGAGCAACCATGCTGCCAACGCAGCTGGTTAATGTGCAGAACTTCAAGCCTGCCTCCACCAGCAAAATCGCCCTGCTGCTGCCGCTGGGTGGCCAGGCCGCGGTGTTTGGTCGCACGATCCAGCAGGGTTTTGACGCGGCGAGAAATGGCACCGCAGCCGTCGCGGGTAACGCCGTTCCTGCCCAGGTCGCCCAGGCGGCCAATGCCGGTGATGTGGTGAGCCCGTCCAGTGCCGAAACCAATGACCTGACCACGGCCCAACCTGTCGCCGTGCAGGAAGGGACGATGCAGGACCCGGTCCAGGCCCCTGAGACTACCCCCACCACCGCGCCGGATAACAGCGTGCAGGACCCGATGCAGGCACCTGCCACCGCACAAGCCCCTCAGGCCACGGCTATCGCCAACCCGGCCGCCGAGGTCAAGGTGTATGACACCAGCACCCAGCCGCTCGACCAGGTACTGAATCAGGTCCAGCAGGATGGCGCCAGCATCGTGGTCGGCCCGCTGCTGAAAAACAACGTCGAAGAGCTGATGAAGAGCAACACCCCGCTGAACGTGCTGGCCCTCAACCAGCCGGAGCAGGTGCAGAATCGCCCGAACGTCTGCTATTTCGCTCTGTCGCCAGAAGACGAAGCCCGTGATGCCGCGCGTCATATCCACGAACAAGGTAAGCAGGCTCCCCTGCTGCTGATCCCGCGCAGCCAGCTGGGTGACCGCGTCGCCACCGCCTTTGCCCAGGAGTGGCAACAGCTCGGCGGCGGCATTGTTCTGCAGCAGAAATTTGGCTCAAGCTCCGAACTGCGCGCGGGCGTTAACGGCGGCTCAGGCATTGCTCTGACCGGCAGCCCGGTCACCTCCAGCCTGCCGCAGCAGCAGGGCGTGACCATTGGCGGCCTGACTATCCCGGCCCCGCCTACGGACGCGCAGATTAGCGGCGGCGGCAGCGTCGATGCGGCTTACATCGTCGCCACCCCGGAAGAGATCGCCTTTATCAAGCCGATGATCGCCATGCGTAACGGCAGCCAGGCTGGCGTGTCGCTGTATGCCAGCTCGCGCAGCGCGCAGGGCACCGCTGGCCCGGACTTCCGTCTCGAGATGGATGGCCTGCAGTACAGCGAGATCCCGATGCTGGCAGGCAGCAACCCGGCGCTGATGCAACAGGCGCTGAGCAGCGTACGCAACGACTACTCCCTGGCGCGTCTGTATGCCATGGGCGTGGACGCCTGGACGCTGGCAAACCATTTCACCCAGATGCGCCAGGTGCCAGGCTTTGAAATTAGCGGCAATACCGGCGATCTTACCGCCACTCAGGACTGCGTGATTAACAGGAAGTTATCATGGCTCAAATACCAGCAAGGACAGATCGTTCCGGCCAGCTAACCCGCAAACAGACCGGCGACGCGCGCGAGCTTCAGGCGCGTCGCTGGCTTGAGCGCAACGGACTGCGCTTTATCGCCGCCAACGTTCGCGCGCGCGGCGGTGAAATTGACCTTATCATGCAGGACGGCCCGACCATTGTGTTCGTCGAGGTGCGCTACCGCCAGTCATCCCGCTATGGCGGGGCCGCCGCCAGCGTGACCCGGGCCAAGCAACAAAAATTATTACTCACCGCCCAGTTGTGGCTTGTCCGGCATAATGGCAGCTTTGATACTGTGGATTGCCGGTTCGATGTGGTAGCCTTCACCGGAAACGCCATCGAATGGTTCAAAAACGCCTTCGGCGCAGACGCGTAAATCAGATCGTTAAGGGATACCGTGCTCGAAAGAATTAAGGTGTGCTTCACCGAAAGCATTCAGACTCAGATCGCAGCGGCAGAAGCGCTGCCGGACGCCATCTCCCGCGCGGCGATGACGCTGGTACAGTCCCTGCTCAACGGCAACAAAATCCTCTGTTGTGGCAACGGCACATCGGCCGCCAACGCACAGCATTTTGCTGCCAGTATGATTAATCGTTTTGAGACAGAGCGCCCCAGCTTACCTGCCATTGCACTTAATACCGATAACGTGGTCTTAACGGCGATTGCTAACGATCGTCTTCATGATGAGATCTATGCCAAACAGGTGCGTGCGTTAGGGCATGCCGGTGATGTGCTGCTGGCTATCTCTACGCGCGGCAACAGCCGCGACATCGTCAAAGCCGTTGAAGCCGCCGTCACACGCGACATGACCATCGTCGCGCTGACCGGTTACGATGGCGGCGAGCTGGCGGGGCTGTTAGGTCCTCATGATGTTGAGATCCGTATTCCTTCCCACCGCAGCGCGCGCATTCAGGAGATGCACATGCTGACGGTGAACTGTTTATGCGATCTGATTGATAACACGCTTTTCCCTCACCAGGATGATTAAGGAGTTTACATGAAGGCACTTTCGCCCCTCGCAGTCCTTATTTCTGCGCTGCTGCTTCAGGGATGTGTCGCTGCAGCGGTAGTGGGTACCGCGGCAGTGAGCACCAAAGCCGCAACTGACCCGCGTTCCGTGGGCACACAGGTGGATGACAGCACTCTGGAGCTGCGCGTGAACAGCGCCCTGTCCAAAGACCAACAGATTAAGAAAGAAGCGCGCATCAACGTGACGGCATACCAGGGCAAAGTTCTGCTGGCAGGCCAGGCACCCAATACCGAACTCGCCGCCCGCGCTAAGCAGATCGCTATGGGTGTAGAAGGCACCACCGAAGTGTTTAACGAAGTGCGTCAGGGTCAGCCGATTGGCCTGGGCGATGCCTCCAACGACACCTGGATCACCACCAAAGTGCGCTCTCAGCTGTTAGGTAGCGATCAGGTTAAATCTTCTAACGTGAAGGTGACCACCGAGAACGGCGAAGTGTTCCTGCTCGGCCTGGTGACTGACCGTGAAGGCAAAGCGGCGGCGGATATCGCCAGCCGGGTGAGCGGCGTGAAGCACGTCACCACCGCCTTTACCTACATCAAGTAACCTTCCCTGCCCTCTGCCATCGGCAGAGGGCCATTAGCCCTCCCCCTGCGCCATCTCCCTGATCTTCGCTGACGGAATGATATTGACGCCCGTCGTGGACGCGCTCAGCGCCTCCTGCAGCATCACCTGCGCTACATCGCGCGCGTCTATCGACTTGAGATTGCCAGGCAACAGGCTAAATAGCGGTGCAAACAGTGATTCGCTGAAGCGGTGTTTTTCCCGATCGCCCAGCAGCATTGACGGTCGCACGATGGTCAGCCGCTCCCACTTCTGGGCAATCAGTGCCTCTTCCATTTTGCCTTTCACCTTGTTGTAGAAGAACGGCGAATGCGCGTTGGCCCCCATCGAACTGACCACCAGCAGATGCTTCGCTCCGAGCCGTTTACCGGTCAGGGCCGTATCCACCACCAGGGTGTAGTCGGCATGGATAAAGGCCTCTTTGCTGCCCGCCTCACGCCGCGTAGTACCCAGACAGCAAAAGACGGTGTCCACCGGATCCTGAACCTGCGCCAGCGCGTCGGTCAGCTGCGGATCGTGCGGGTTAAACACGCCCTCGATATCGCCCAGCGGGCGACGTGTTGGGGCGGCAATATAGTTGACCTTCCGCTCCTGAATCAGCATACGCAGCAGATGCCCACCCACAAGGCCGGTCGCGCCGGTAATTAAAACCTGACTCATTATTCCTCCTTTGCAGATTAGTCCGTATGCGATTTCATGCTCCTCAACCACACTTAGTAGTCTCATTGCTAAGTATTTACCACAAGCGAAGAAAAAGCTGTCTGAAGCCAAAACAACGGAGGAAGCATGAGCAAGAAAATTGCAGTCTTGATCACCGACGAGTTTGAAGATTCAGAATTCACCTCGCCTGCCGAGGCGTTTCGCAAAGCGGGACATGAGGTGATTACAATCGAAAAACAGGCGGGAAAAACGGTGAAAGGCCATAAAGGTGAAGCCAGCGTTTCCATTGATAAGGCTATCGACGAGGTGCGGCCTGCGGACTTTGATGCCCTGCTGCTGCCCGGCGGCCACTCCCCGGACTCACTGCGCAGCGACTCGCGCTTCGTAACCTTTACCCGTGATTTTGTCGCCGCCGGTAAACCGGTGTTTGCCATCTGCCACGGCCCGCAGCTGCTGATCAGCGCCGAAGTGGTGCGTGGTCGCAAACTGACAGGCGTGAAATCGATCGCCATCGATCTGAAAAACGCCGGAGCGGATTTTTACGATCAAGAGGTGGTAGTCGATAAGGATCAGCTGGTTACCAGCCGGACGCCAGAGGACCTGATCGCCTTTAACCGTGAGGCACTGCGCTTACTCGGCGCGTAGCCAGTGATGTTTTTTGCCAAAGCCTAACGTGTTGTCAGTGAACTTGAGTTCATCCACGCGGATCTCCCACACGGGAGCTGGCATGGCGGCGGCAACCGGAAAGCGACGAAGATAGTGCTTACGCATCGCGTCGCTTTCCTCCCCCTCCAGACGTCGAATTTCCCCTTTGAACTGCACCCCGCGGATCAATGCCACCGTTTTCGGCTGCCCGTTGACGGTGCCCGCCACTTTCGCCAGCCTGCCGCTCATCTGCGCATGACGGGTTTTATCTTCGCTCAGAACGTAAAACGCCACGCGCTGCGGATCGTAATAGTAAAAGGCATTTGCGCACCACAGCTCATCATCATGGTGAACGCACCAGGTGACAACGTGCTGCTTCGCCAGCCAGCGGTTGATGGCGGCCAGAGTTTCCATTTCGCTTCTCTCTCGTGCTAAGGTGCGTTCACCTTAACATACTGAATCTGTCGCCGTGTGCTGGTTTCTCTATCTTGTTCGAACCGCTGATAATGCGCTCTATACGGGCATTACTACCGATGTGCCGCGCCGCTTCCTGCAACATCAGACGGGAAAAGGGGCGAAGGCATTACGCGGCAAAGGGGAGCTGACGCTGGCGTTTTCCGCCGTCGTAGGGGATCGTTCGCTGGCGCTGCGGCTGGAGTATCGGATCAAACAGCTGACGAAGCGCCAGAAAGAGCGCCTCGTCAGTGGCGACGGGTCGTTTGAGGCGCTACGCGAGAGCCTGCAAACGCCGCTGATTAAAAGCGATTGAAGTGGTCGTGGTATTCCACCAGGCCGCTGACGCCGTTAAGCGCATCATCCGCCAGCGGGTGCAGCTGGAATGCCGACTCGGTGCCCGGCCAGCGGCAACGCAGGTCGTAATGGGCCGCTTTCTCGAAGCCTAAACGGCTGTAGAACGCCGGATCGCCCAGCGTAACCACCGCGGCATAGCCAAACTCATTGAGCGAATCCAGCCCCTCGTAGACCAGCTGACGCGCCAGGCCTTGTCCACGGTAGTTTTCATCTACCGCCAGCGGCGCCATGCCGACCCACTGCAGCTCTTCGCCCTGCACGGTGACCGGACTAAAGGCGACATAGCCGACCACCTGCCCCTCATCGTCGGTAGCCACCAGGCCCAGCGTAATCAGGCCATCCTCACGAAGGTCCTGAACCAGTTGCGCTTCACCGTCCCCTTCAAAGGTCCGGCGTAATAAGGCATCGATACCCGGGGCATCGATACCAATCTCGACTCGAATCAACATGGCTCACCTACAGAAGTGTGTTTACTTTCCGGCGGCGTTTTCAAACCCGCCTCGACAAAATCGGCCAGTTGCAGCAGCGCCACGCGCAGCGGCTTTGGCATCTGTTCCAGTTCAATGGCATCCATCAGGTTTTTGACATACAGACCTAACTCGGTATCGCCTTCAATCACCAGACGGCGCTGGAAAAAGAGCGTATCAGGATCCTGTTTACGCGCCGCGATCATCAGCAGATCGCTGGCATCAGCGCTGAAGCTGACATCCGCTTCTGCGGATTCGCGGACCACCAGCTGTTCATTCTCAACGGAGGTGTACCAGCGCAGGCCGATATCCCGCACTTCGATACTTAACCAGCGCCCTTGCAGAAACTCCAGCTCGCCCTCCGCCAGCGCCTGACGGAACTGCCAGCTGAGTACCTGTTGCAGCACCTGGCGCTTCAGCGCAAAGGGTGCCAGCTTCACCGGCACGCTCAGCAGCGATGGACCAAATTGTACGAGACGTGAACGCAGTTTATCCAGCACGAGCAATACTCCCTGATATCTATAGTCCTGATATTTTGCCATATCCAGTCGTTGGTATAGCGGCGTAAATCAACAAACTGACGTCCGGCGTAATCCATTATTGGTGCCATCAATACGCCATTAGCTGCCTTAAATCAAAATTTGTCGCCTGATGGTTAATTAAAATCGCTGTTCGATAACAATTTTGCATCCCTCTGGGGCTGCGAACGTCAGGATAAATTATGGAGCTGCTCTGCCCTGCTGGAAATCTACCGGCGCTTAAGGCGGCCATCGAAAACGGCGCCGATGCGGTTTATATCGGGCTGAAGGACGATACCAATGCCCGTCACTTCGCTGGTCTCAATTTTACCGAGAAAAAGCTGCAGGAAGCGGTGAGCTTCGTGCACCAGCATCGCCGCAAGCTGCATATCGCCATTAATACCTTTGCCCACCCCGACGGTTATAACCGCTGGCAGCGCGCGGTGGATATGGCGGCGCAACTGGGGGCCGACGCGCTGATCCTTGCCGACCTCGCCATGCTGGAGTATGCCGCCGAACGCTACCCTCATATTGAGCGCCATGTCTCGGTTCAGGCATCGGCCACCAACGAAGAGGCCATTCGCTTTTACCATCGTCACTTCGACGTGGCGCGCGTGGTGCTGCCGCGAGTGCTGTCTATTCATCAGGTTAAGCAACTGGCACGCGTCACGCCAGTGCCGCTGGAAGTTTTTGCCTTTGGCAGTCTGTGCATTATGGCTGAAGGGCGCTGCTATCTCTCCTCCTACCTGACCGGTGAATCCCCTAACACCGTGGGCGCCTGCTCGCCGGCCCGCTTTGTGCGCTGGCAGCAGACTCCGCAGGGGCTGGAGTCGCGTCTGAACGAGGTGCTGATCGACCGCTATCAGGACGATGAAAACGCCGGTTATCCAACGCTGTGCAAAGGCCGCTATCTGGTGGATGGCGAACGCTATCATGCCCTGGAAGAGCCCACCAGCCTCAATACCCTGGAGCTGCTGCCGGAGCTGCTGGCGGCCAATATCGCATCGGTGAAAATCGAAGGCCGTCAGCGCAGCCCGGCGTACGTCAGCCAGGTGGCAAAAGTGTGGCGTCAGGCGATCGATCGCTGCATGGCGGATCCAAAGCAATATGCCCCGCAGCCCGCATGGATGGAGACCCTCGGCGCCATGTCCGAAGGTACCCAGACCACGCTGGGCGCGTATCACCGTAAATGGCAGTGAGATAACGCATGAAATATTCATTAGGACCGGTGCTCTACTACTGGTCAAAAGAGACGCTGGAAGATTTTTATCAGCAGGCGGCAACCAGCCAGGCCGATGTGATTTATCTCGGTGAGGCGGTGTGCAGTAAGCGTCGCGCCACCAAAGTCGGCGACTGGCTGGAGATGGCGAAAAACCTGGCCGACAGCGGCAAGCAGGTGGTGCTCTCCACCCTGGCGCTGGTGCAGGCCTCATCGGAACTTAACGAACTGAAACGCTACGTGGATAACGGCGACTTTCTGCTGGAAGCGAGCGATCTCGGCGTGGTGAACCTGTGCGCCGAGCGCAAGCTGCCGTTTGTCGCCGGGCATGCACTGAACTGCTATAACGCCGTGACCCTGCGCGTGCTCCTCAGACAGGGCATGATCCGCTGGTGTATGCCGGTGGAGCTTTCCCGCGACTGGCTGGTGAACCTGCTGACCCAGTGCGACGATCTGGGGATCCGCGATCAGTTTGAAGTGGAAGTATTGAGTTACGGCCATCTGCCGCTGGCCTATTCCGCCCGCTGCTTTACCGCGCGCTCAGAGAACCTGCCGAAAGACGAATGCGAAACCTGCTGCATCAAGTACCCGAACGGGCGCAGCGTGCTGTCGCAGGAGAATCAGCAGGTGTTTGTCCTGAACGGTATTCAGACCATGAGCGGCTACGTGTACAACCTCGGCAACGAGCTGGCCTCGATGCACGGCCTGGTGGATATGGTGCGTCTGTCGCCATTAGGCCCAGACACCTTCGCCATGATTGACGCCTTCCGCGCCAACGAGAATGGCGCGGCCCGGCTGCCGCTGACCGCCAACAGCGAGTGCAACGGCTACTGGCGACGTCTCGCCGGGCTGGAGCTTCAGGCCTAAAAAAGGCTCACTTTGTTAACAATGATGAGTAAACTTTAATGCAATATTGAAGATTCACCGTCGACAAAGTGAGCTGTTATGACTGATAAATCCATTCCGTTTTCGGTGCTGGACCTGGCGCCGATCCCTGAAGGCTCCTCAGCAAGAGAAGCCTTTACCCACTCTCTGGATCTCGCCCGCCTGGCTGAACAGCGCGGTTATCGTCGCTACTGGCTGGCGGAGCACCACAATATGGTCGGGATCGCCAGTGCGGCCACCTCGGTGCTGCTCGGCTATCTGGCGGCCAATACCACTACCCTGCATTTAGGCTCGGGCGGCGTGATGCTGCCGAACCACGCCCCGCTGGTGATTGCCGAACAGTTTGGCACGTTGAACACCCTCTACCCTGGCCGCATCGATCTGGGGCTGGGCCGTGCGCCGGGCAGCGATCAGCCAACCATGCGCGCGCTGCGCCGTCATATGAGTGGCGATATCGACAACTTCCCGCGCGACGTGGCGGAGCTGGTGGACTGGTTCGACGCGCAGGACCCGAACCCGCATGTCCGCCCGGTGCCGGGCTACGGCGAGCGGATCCCGGTCTGGCTGCTGGGTTCGAGCCTGTACAGCGCCCAACTGGCTGCCCAGCTGGGCCTGCCGTTTGCGTTCGCCTCACACTTTGCGCCGGATATGCTGCACCAGGCGCTGCATCTCTATCGCACGAACTTCAAACCCTCGGCGCGACTGGAAAAACCGTACGCGATGGTCTGTATCAACATCATTGCCGCCGACAGCAACCGCGATGCAGAATTCCTGTTTACCTCCATGCAGCAGGCGTTTATGAAGCTGCGCCGCGGCGAAACAGGCCAACTGCCGCCGCCGGTAGAAAATATGCATCAGCTGTGGTCGGCGTCAGAACAGTATGGTGTGCAGCAGGCGTTAAGCATGTCGCTGGTGGGTGATAAAGCGAAAGTGCGCCACGGGCTGGAAGCGGTGCTGCGCGAAACCCAGGCCGACGAGATCATGGTGAACGGGCAGATTTTCGATCATCAGGCGCGACTGCATTCGTTCGATCTGGCGATGCAGGTGAAAGAGGAACTTCTCGGGTAGTTTCTTGCCGGGCGGCGCTGCGCTTGCCCGGCCTACGGTTTTCGCCCTCTCCCTTCGGGAGAGGGTTGGGGTGAGGGGACCAGGCCGCACGATTTACTGATATACCGGCAGCAGATTAAAGCTCGACAGCAGGTGCACCAGCGCGTTGCCAACCCCGAACACCAGGATCAGCGCAATCATCGGCTTGCCGCCCCAGACACGGAATTTTGGGCTGCCGAAGCGTTTACGTGATTTACGTGCCAGCAGCGCCGGCACAATCGCCGCCCAGATGGTTGCCGCCAGCCCCGCATAGCCAATGGCATACAGGAAACCGTTCGGCCACAGCAGGCCACCGATCACCGGCGGCAGGAAGGTCAGCAGCGCGGTTTTCAGACGGCCCATCGCCGAATCATCAAAGCCACAAAGGTCGGCCAGATAGTCAAACAGGCCCAGGGTCACGCCGAGGAACGAGCTTGCCACGGCAAAGTTAGAGAAAATCACCAGCAGCAGATCCAGGCTGCGGCTGTTCAACACTCCGCTCAACGCCTGCACCAGCACATCAATGTTACCGCCCTTCTGCGCGATGCCGATGAATTCCGGACGCGGGATATTACCCATCGTCCCCAGCAGCCAGATCGCATACAAACCCAATGCCAGCAACGTGCCGTAGACCAGACAGCGAGTGATGGTGCGCGGATCTTTACCGTAGTACTTCATCAGGCTCGGGACGTTGCCGTGATAGCCAAACGACGCCAGACAGAACGGCAGGGTCATCAGCAGATACGGCGAGTACGAGGTATTGCTCTCGGCGACATTAAACAACGTGGCCGGGGTGACGTGCCCCAGCAGGCTGCCGAAGGTCAGAAAAAAGGTGATGACCTTGGCGCCCAGCACAATGGCCGTCATCCGACTTACCGCTTTGGTGCTCATCCAGACGATAAATGCCACGGCCAGGGCGAAGCACAGCCCCGCCAGCCGCGCCGGAACATCCAGCGACATCTCTGAGAAGGTGTGGTGCAGAATCGAACCGCTCGCCGAGATATAGGCGTAAGTCAGGATATAGAGCACAAAGGCAATGGAGATGCCGTTGACGATGTTCCAGCGTTTGCCGAGCAGGTCTCGGGTGATGGTGTCGAAGCTCGATCCAATGCGGTAGTTCAGGTTAGCTTCGAGGATCATCAGGCCGGAGTGCAACATACAGAACCAGGTGAAGACCAGTGCCGCCAGCGACCAGAAGAACCACGCCCCGGACATCACCACCGGCAGAGAGAACATACCTGCGCCAATGATGGTACCGCCGATGATTACCACACCGCCGAGCAGCGAGGGTGACGTTTGGGTGGTGGTTAGTGTCGCCATACAGCCTATTCTCCAGTCAAAAATTTGGGACCTGCATCTTAATGTGCTGCACTGTACCAGTACAATAGTACAAAGGGAATAAAAAAAGCCCCGATATCGCTATCGGGGCTGTATATATTACTTTACGACTGAAGCGTAAGGCTTACGCGTCACGACGACGGGTAGGTGCACTGCCATCTTCACGACGTGGGCCGCGGTTTTCACGACGCTCACCGCTGAAACGACCTGCACCAGCTGGTGCAGCGCCTTCACGACGAGGACCACGACCGCCTTCACGACGCTCACCGCCACCGAAACCACGGCCAGCAGGACGATCGCCTTCACGACGCGGACCACGGTCCGGACGCGGCTGGGCATCACCCATCAGCTGCATGTTCATCGGCTTGTTCAGGATGCGGGTACGGGTAAAGTGCTGCAGCACGTCGCCCGGCATACCTTTTGGCAGCTCGATGGTGGAGTGGGTACCGAACAGCTTGATGTTACCGATGTAACGGCTGCTGATGTCGCCTTCGTTAGCGATCGCGCCAACGATATGACGAACTTCAACACCGTCATCACGGCCCACTTCAATGCGGTACAGTTCCATTTCACCAGCGTCACGACGCTCACGACGTGGACGATCTTCACCAGCAGCACGCTCAGGACGGTCACCACGAGGGCCACGATCGTTACGATCACGACGCTCGAAACGCTCATCACGCTCACGGAATTCACGCTTAGGACGCATCGGTGCATCTGGTGGCACGATCAGAGAACGTTCGCCCTGTGCCATCTTCAGCAGTGCGGCAGCCAGCGTTTCCATATCCAGCTCTTCGCCTTCAGCGGTTGGCTGGATCTGCGCCAGCAGCGCACGGTACTGATCCAGATCGCTGCTTTCCAGCTGCTGCTGTACTTTCGCGGCGAATTTTTCCAGACGGCGTTTGCCCAGCAGGTCTGCATTCGGCAGATCTGCTTCTGGAATGGTCAGCTTCATGGTGCGTTCGATGTTACGCAGCAGACGACGCTCGCGGTTCTCAACGAACAGCAGCGCGCGGCCAGCACGACCTGCACGGCCGGTACGACCGATACGGTGAACGTAAGACTCGGAGTCCATCGGGATGTCATAGTTAACAACCAGGCTGATACGCTCAACGTCCAGACCACGTGCTGCCACGTCGGTTGCAATCAGGATATCCAGACGACCGTCTTTCAGACGTTCCAGAGTCTGCTCACGCAGGGCCTGGTTCATGTCGCCGTTCAGCGCGGCGCTGTTGTAGCCGCTACGCTCCAGGGCTTCAGCCACTTCCAGGGTTGCATTTTTGGTACGAACGAAGATGATCGCCGCATCAAAATCTTCTGCTTCCAGGAAACGCACCAGCGCTTCGTTTTTACGCATACCGTATACAGACCAGTAGCTCTGGCTGATGTCCGGGCGAGTGGTGACGCTGGACTGGATACGCACTTCCTGCGGATCCTTCATGAAGCGACGGGTAATGCGACGGATCGCTTCCGGCATAGTTGCAGAGAACAGAGCGGTCTGATGACCTTCCGGGATCTGCGCCATGATAGTTTCTACGTCTTCGATGAAGCCCATGCGGAGCATTTCGTCAGCTTCATCCAGTACCAGACCGCTCAGTTTAGAGAGATCCAGCGTACCGCGTTTCAGGTGATCCAGCAGACGACCCGGGGTACCGACGACGATCTGTGGACCCTGACGCAGGGCGCGTAACTGCACGTCATAACGCTGGCCGCCGTACAGGGCAACCACGTTTACGCCGCGCATATGTTTAGAGAATTCAGTCATCGCTTCCGCAACCTGAACAGCCAGTTCACGGGTCGGAGCGAGTACGAGGATCTGCGGTGCACGCAGGTCCGGATCGATGTTGTTCAGCAGCGGCAGCGAGAACGCTGCGGTTTTTCCGCTACCAGTCTGGGCCATGCCCAGCACGTCACGACCGGCGAGTAAATGCGGGATGCATTCTGCCTGGATCGGAGATGGTTTTTCGTAACCCAGATCGTTAAGGGATTCAAGGATAGGAGCCTTCAGGCCCAGATCTGCAAAAGTGGTTTCGAATTCAGCCATGTAGTACAAGTGCCTCGATATTAATGGCGGCCAGTCTACATAACTCATCGTGAAAATTTTCGGTAATTTTCATTGAAAGTGTGAACCGGCTCAAAGTAGGTGTATTGACGAACAACAACGCCCTCACCCGTTAAGATGATGACAATCAAAAAATGATTATGGGCTGATGTGTTGACGTCAGCTATTGCTGGTCCGATTCTGCCAGGTCGTCGTGCTCCTGGCCCAAGAGCGATAATTCCAACAATGCATAACGGTGCTCAACATAGTTGTGTACGTTGTTAGCAACCGCTAATTTGAACAGTGCCGTGGCGCTGTCCATATCCCCCAGACTTAGGTAGTACTTACCTAAATAGAAGTTGGTTTCACTGAGATGCTCAGCGAGCGAGGTGTTATCCGTTGCGTCTGCCTTGAGCTTTTCCATCAGCGTTGCTTCGCTGATGTTGCCCAGGTAGAACTCGACAATATTCCATCCCCACTGTTCCTTGTCCGATTTTTCGAAGCGTTGGTTTAACGCGTCTTTGGCCTGCTTTGCATCGAGCTTCTGCTCAACAATGTAAAGCCACAGGCTACGGAAAGGGTCGTTAGGATCGTCTTGATAAAACGCTAGCAGATCATCTTGCGCTAACTTGTCACGACCGCCGTAATACAGGGCGATCCCGCGATTCAAGTGCGCGTAGTTGTAAGTTGGATCAAGCTCAAGTACAGAATCAAACGCTTCATAGGCAGCATCAAAATTGCCTGCCTGCGTTAAATAAATGCCTAAGTAATTGAATACTTCAGGCATATCCGGTCGGATCGCCAACGCTTGTGAAAAATCATTTCGCGCTAGTGCCCTCAGACCGAGACTATCATACAACACTCCGCGCTCATATAAAAGCTGTGCGCGTTCGTCATCGGTTAAAGCCCGACTGGCAAGAATTTGTTCCATGCGTGCCAGAATCACTTCCTGCTGCAAAGTCGGTTGCAGTGGCACTGCGAGGACTTCACTTTTACGCCAGGCAGAGTTGCTGCATCCTGCCAGCGTCAAAGCTGTCGCAACGAAACACCAGCGCAGAAAAGGCTTCATTTCCCACTCCCGAAGACAACTATTGGATGAACGTCCTGTCCCCCGGCGGCTCAACAAGGCGTCCTGCCTGATAACAAGCCCCCCGCTTGCGCGGAGGGCAAACAGCAACCTTACTCGCCCTGTTCTGCTGCCGGAGCTTCCGGTGCAGCGGCAGATGACTGCTCAGTCGCTTCTTTAATGCTCAGACGGATACGGCCCTGACGGTCAACTTCCAGAACTTTAACCGGAACTTCCTGACCCATCTGCAGGTAATCGGTCACTTTCTCAACGCGCTTGTCAGCGATCTGAGAGATGTGAACCAGACCTTCTTTACCGCCACCGATGGCAACGAATGCGCCAAAGTCAACGATACGGGTCACTTTACCGCTGTAGATACGGCCCACTTCGATCTCTGCAGTGATCTCTTCGATACGACGAATAGCGAATTTCGCTTTCTCGCCGTCGGTCGCTGCGATCTTCACAGTACCGTCATCTTCGATTTCGATGGTGGTGCCGGTCTCTTCGGTCAGAGCACGGATAACAGAACCGCCTTTACCGATAACGTCTTTGATCTTGTCCGGGCTGATCTTGATGGTGTGGATACGCGGTGCGAACTGAGAAATGTCGCCACGTGGCGCGTTAATCGCCTGTTCCATCACGCTCAGGATGTGCAGACGTGCACCTTTCGCCTGGTTCAGCGCAGCATGCATGATCTCTTTGGTGATGCCTTCAATTTTGATATCCATCTGCAGAGCAGAGATACCTTCGCGGGAACCCGCAACTTTGAAGTCCATATCACCCAGGTGATCTTCGTCGCCCAGGATGTCAGACAGAACAACGTAGTTGTCGCCTTCTTTCACCAGACCCATTGCGATACCCGCAACGGCCGCTTTCACCGGAACACCCGCGTCCATCAGTGCCAGAGAAGCACCACACACGGAAGCCATAGAAGAAGAACCGTTAGATTCGGTGATTTCAGAAACCACGCGAACGGTGTACGGGAATTTGTCAGCATCTGGCATCACTGCCAGCACGCCGCGCTTCGCCAGACGACCGTGACCAATTTCACGACGCTTAGGTGAACCCACCATACCGGTCTCACCGACGGAGTACGGAGGGAAGTTGTAGTGGAACAGGAAGCTGTCAGTGCGCTCGCCCATCAGTTCGTCGATGTTCTGTGCGTCACGGGCAGTACCCAGGGTCGCAGTTACCAGCGCCTGAGTTTCACCACGGGTGAACAGTGCGGAACCGTGAGTACGTGGCAGCACGCCAGTACGCACATCCAGACCACGGATCATGTCTTTTTCACGGCCATCGATACGCGGCTCGCCAGCCAGAACGCGGCTACGAACAACGTTTTTCTCGATCGCGTGCAGAATTTCGCTCAGCTCGTTCGCATCCAGAGACTCATCTTCTGCAACCAGCGTAGCGATGGTTTCAGATTTGATGACGTCAACCTGAGCATAACGCTCCTGCTTGTCGGTGATGCGGTAAGCATCGCTCAGACGGGCTTCAGCCTGCGCAGCAACGCGCGCGTTCAGCGCTTCGTTCACTGCTTCTGGCTGCCAGTCCCAACGTGGTTTACCGGCTTCTTTCACCAGGTCGTTGATGTTCTGGATAACGATCTGCTGCTGCTCGTGGCCAAAGACCACCGCGCCCAGCATCTGGTCTTCGCTCAGCAGTTCTGCTTCGGATTCAACCATCAGTACTGCCGCTTCGGTACCGGCAACAACCAGGTCCAGCTTGCTCTCTTTCAGCTCGTCCTGAGTTGGGTTCAGAACGTACTGGTCGTTGATGTAACCCACGCGAGCAGAACCGATTGGACCGTTGAATGGAATACCAGACAGGGACAGGGCTGCAGATGCGCCGATCATCGCCACGATGTCCGGGTTAACCTGTGGGTTAACGGAAACAACGGTCGCGATAACCTGAACTTCGTTTACGAAGCCTTCCGGGAACAGCGGGCGAACCGGGCGGTCAATCAGACGCGCGATCAGGGTTTCGCCTTCGCTTGGACGGCCTTCACGACGGAAGAAACCACCCGGGATTTTACCGGCAGCGTAGGTACGCTCCTGGTAGTTAACGGTCAGCGGGAAGAAGTCCTGACCTGGTTTTGCTTTTTTCTGGCCAACCACGGTTACGAATACCGCGGTGTCATCCATGCTTACCATAACAGCAGCAGTGGCCTGACGCGCCATCATGCCGGTTTCCAGCGTGACGGTGTGTTGACCATACTGGAATTTACGAACGATCGGATTCAGCAAGATTCTGTCCTTTCTTAAATGAATGACAGCACACCAGAGGCGTGCTGACGTTTAACCGGACCTTCTTCGCATCCTCGCGACTAATGACAACCGACACCCCCATGGGTGAAGCCTCTCATTAGCCGCGCGAACCTCTGCAATGAAGATCATTTATAGCAACAATACATTAGTTTCCAGTGAATTGCTGCGGTCTGGTTGAAAAAAGGGGCCATAAGGCCCCCTTTTCTGAAACTCGCAAGACTTAGCGACGCAGACCCAGACGCTCGATCAGCGAGGTGTAGCGTGCAACATCTTTACGTTTCAGGTAGTCGAGCAGTTTACGACGCTGAGAAACCATACGCAGCAGACCACGACGGCTGTGGTGATCTTTTTTGTGCTCTGCAAAGTGACCCTGCAGGTGGTTAATCTGTGCAGTCAGCAGTGCAACCTGAACTTCAGTAGAACCGCTGTCGTTAGCATCACGACCAAACTCAGAAACGATTTTAGCTTTAGCTTCAACGCTTAGAGACATTTTAAAACTCCAAAGTATAAAGAATGAAAGGATGCCGATCTCTAATTCAGCTATCCCATGTATAACGCTTGCCAATTGTTAAACAATTCAACAGACGTTAAGCGGCAATATTCTACCCGCCTCCCCTGGTTATCGCAAGGTAAGGCGTCAGCTTATGCCGGATATTCGACCACCAGACGGCGCGGTGCAACACGACCTTCGTCGTCAATTTCACCCATACCGATAAAGGTGTTGTCGTCGCCTTCCGTAACGCGAACCAGCCCTTGATGAGGGACGTCGGTGGTGCGCACCGGGTTACCGTTTTTGAAGTAAACGGACGAGGTCAGCGGCAGATTGACGACCGGGTAGTCCGAAGCTGGACTGTCCATCGGCATCAACAGTGGGTCCAGCAACTCGGCAGCATCAATACCCTGCTCATGAGCCTGCTCAACCAGCGCCTGCAGCTGCTCCAGCGTCACCATCCGTTCTGCAGGATACTTACTGACGGCCAGACGGCGCAGATAGATCACGTGCGCGCCACAGCCCAGCTTTTCACCCAGATCGTCAATGATGGTTCGGATGTACGTGCCTTTTGAGCAGTGGACTTCCAGCTCCAGTTCATCGCCTTCATGACGAATGAACAGCAGTTCATACACCGTAATCGGACGGGCTTCGCGCGGCACCTCGATACCCTGGCGTGCATACTCATAGAGTTTTTTGCCCTGGTATTTCAGTGCGGAATACATCGACGGCACCTGCTCGGTGTCGCCGCGGAAACTTTCCAGCGCCGCCTCAAGCTGATCGCCGCTGAACGTCACCGGACGCTCTTCGACCACCTGGCCGTCCGCATCGGAGGTATCCGTGCGCTGACCCAGCTTCGCAATCACGCGGTAACGTTTATCGGAATCCAGCAGATACTGGGAAAACTTCGTCGCTTCGCCCAGGCAAACCGGCAGCATGCCGGTCGCCAGCGGATCCAGCGCACCGGTATGACCGGCGCGGTTGGCATTATAGAGACGCTTTACTTTTTGCAGCACGTCGTTGCTGGAGGCACCCTGGTGCTTATCCAGCAGCAGCACGCCGTGCACGTCGCGACCGCGACGACGAGGACGACTCATTAGTCCTCCTTGTTATCGTCCGGGTTCACACGACGCTCATCATCCTGCTTCACCACGCTGGTGACCAGGTTGGACATGCGCATCCCTTCAACCAGTGAGTTATCGTAGAAGAAGGTCAGTTCCGGCACGATACGCAGGCGCATAGCTTTGCCCAGCAGAGAGCGGATAAAACCAGAGGCATCCTGCAGGGCTTTGATGCCCAGCTTAACTGCCGCTTCATCCTGGTCATTCAGGAAAGTCACAAACACTTTGGCATAGGCCAGATCGCGGGATACTTCAACCCCGGATACCGTTGTCATCATGCCCAGGCGTGGGTCTTTAATTTCGCGCTGCAGGATGATTGCGATCTCTTTTTGCATCTCTTGAGCAACGCGCTGCGGGCGACCAAATTCTTTCGCCATAATAAATTCTCCAGACAAAAAAGGGGCTCTAAGCCCCTTTTGTTAATTCTTGCCGGGTGGCGCGAGGCGATCCCGGCCTACATTCTACGCAGATTAAGCGATGGTACGCTGGATCTCGATGATCTCGAACACTTCGATCATGTCGCCAACGCGAACGTCGTTGTAGTTCTTCACGCCGATACCACATTCCATGCCGTTACGGACTTCGTTAACGTCATCTTTGAAGCGGCGCAGGGATTCCAGCTCGCCTTCATAGATAACCACGTTGTCACGCAGAACGCGGATTGGGTTGTGACGCTTGATGTTGCCTTCGGTAACCATACAGCCCGCGATCGCACCAAATTTCGGTGATTTGAACACGTCACGTACTTCAGCCAGACCGATGATCTGCTGTTTCAGTTCCGGAGACAGCATACCGCTCATTGCCGCTTTCACTTCGTCGATCAGGTGATAGATGACGGAGTAGTAACGCAGATCCAGGCTTTCCGCTTCGATCACGCGACGCGCAGAAGCATCGGCACGGACGTTGAAGCCAACCAGAATTGCGTTGGACGCTGCAGCCAGGGTTGCGTCGGTTTCGGTGATACCACCTACGCCAGAACCGATGATCTTCACTTTCACTTCGTCGGTAGACAGTTTCAGTAAAGAGTCGGAGATCGCTTCCACAGAACCCTGAACGTCGGCCTTCAGAACGACGTTCACTTCGTGAACTTCGCCTTCGGTCATGTTGGCAAACATATTCTCGAGTTTAGATTTCTGCTGGCGAGCCAGTTTAACTTCACGGAATTTGCCCTGACGATACAGCGCAACTTCACGCGCTTTCTTCTCGTCACGAACAACGGTCACTTCATCACCGGCAGCCGGAACACCGGACAGACCGAGGATTTCCACCGGAATGGATGGACCTGCTTCCAGCACTTCACGACCCAGTTCGTCACGCATTGCACGAACACGGCCATATTCGAAGCCACACAGCACGATGTCGCCTTTGTTCAGGGTACCTTCACGTACCAGAACGGTAGCAACCGGGCCACGACCTTTATCCAGGAAGGATTCGATCACCGCACCGCTCGCCATACCATTGCGAACCGCTTTCAGCTCCAGAACTTCAGCCTGCAGCAGGATAGCGTTCAGCAGGTCATCGATACCGGTACCCACTTTTGCAGAAACCGGGATGAACTGAGACTCACCGCCCCACTCTTCCGGCATAACACCGTACTGAGACAGTTCGTTTTTAACGCGATCCATGTCCGCTTCTGGCTTATCGATTTTGTTCACTGCAACGACCAGAGGCACCTGCGCCGCTTTCGCGTGCTGGATTGCTTCGATAGTCTGCGGCATCACGCCATCGTCTGCTGCAACCACCAGAACAACGATATCCGTCGCCTGAGCACCACGAGCACGCATGGAGGTAAACGCGGCGTGGCCCGGGGTATCCAGGAAGGTGATCATCCCGTTGTCGGTTTCTACGTGGTAGGCACCGATGTGCTGGGTAATGCCGCCTGCTTCGCCGGAGGCCACTTTCGTAGAACGAATGTAGTCCAGCAGAGAGGTTTTACCGTGGTCAACGTGACCCATGATGGTTACAACCGGTGCACGCGGTTCAGCCGCTGCGCCAGTGTCACGGTCGCTCATTACCGCTTCTTCCAGCTCGTTTTCACGACGCAGGATAACTTTGTGGCCCATCTCTTCGGCAACCAGCTGTGCGGTTTCCTGGTCGATAACCTGGTTGATGGTCGCCATTGCACCCAGCTTCATCATCGCTTTGATGACCTGAGAGCCTTTAACGGCCATCTTGTTCGCCAGCTCGCCAACGGTGATGGTTTCGCCGATGATAACGTCACGGTTAACAGCCTGAGCTGGCTTCTGGAAGCCTTGCTGCAGAGCGGAACCTTTACGCTTACCACCTTTACCACCGCGACCCGCTGCACGGGCTTCTTCGCGATCGGCTTTGGATTCAGCGTGCTTGTTGCCCTTTTTCTGAGGACGGGCAGTTTTTGATGCGGTACGGGTACGGCTACGACCACCTTCAACTTCACGGTCGTTTTCGTCTTCTGCCTGGCGCGCATGCTGAGAAGTAGTCACGTGATAATCACTGGTGTCTTCTGTCTGCTCAACAGGATTCACACCGTTCTTCTCGTTCTCTTCTGCCATACGGCGCGCTTCTTCAGCAACACGACGTGCGTCTTCTTCCAGCTTACGGCGAGCTTCTTCTTCCGCTTTACGCTTCAGCTCGGCAGCTTCATTTTCACGACGGGCTTTTTCCGTCTGGGCAGTTTTGGTCATTTCGTCAGTCTGTTGATTGCTCACTTTGTCTTTTTCCGCCGCGTCACGCTTCGCTTTATCACTGGCATCGCGCTTCGCTTTTTCTGCGGCCTCACGTTCAGCTTTTAATTCTGCCTCACGTTTGGCGGTTGCTTCCGCCTCACGCTGAGCTTGTTCTTCCGCTTCACGCTGCGCCTGCTCTTCCGCGGCAAGGCGTTCAGCCTCTTGCGGATCACGTTTTACAAAGGTGCGTGTCTTGCGGACTTCGATTTGTACCGATTTGCTTTTTCCACCGGTACCTGGAACATTTAACGTACTGCGCGTTTTACGCTGTAACGTCAGTTTATCAGGCGCCGAGCCGTGTTCACGGTTCAGGTGCGATAATAAGGTTTGTTTCTCTTGCGCGGTCACTGAGTCATCAGCAGACTTCGGGATCCCTGCATCAGCAAATTGCTGTACCAGGCGGTCCACGGAAGTCTGAATCTCAGCAGCCAGCGTTTTTACAGTTACATCAGTCATGCTGTTCCTTCCTGCTACAGTTTATTACGCTTCGTCGCCGAACCAGCAAATATTACGTGCGGCCATGATGAGCTCGCCGGCTTTCTCGTCGGTTAAACCTTCGATATCAGCCAGGTCATCAACGCCTTGTTCAGCGAGATCTTCCAGCGTACAAACACCACGGGCAGCCAGCTTGAACGCAATCGCACGATCAAGACCTTCCAGATTCAGCAGGTCATCAGCCGGCTTGTTATCACCAAGGCTTTCTTCCTGAGCCAGTGCCAGGGTGGTCAGTGCGTTTTTAGCGCGGTCACGCAGGGCTTCAACGGTGGCTTCATCCAGGCCGTCAATTTCCAGCAGTTCTTTCATTGGCACATAGGCCAGTTCTTCCAGCGTGGAGAAACCTTCTTCAACCAGAACGGTGGCGAAATCTTCGTCAATGTCCAGGTACTTGGTAAAGGTATCAATAGCTGCATGGGCTTCAGCCTGATGCTTAGCCTGCAGGTCATCAACGGTCATTACGTTGAGTTCCCAGCCGCTCAGCTGTGAAGCCAGACGCACGTTCTGACCGTTACGGCCGATCGCCTGCGCCAGATTGCCAGCTTCAACGGCGATATCCATGGTGTGCTTATCTTCGTCTACCACGATAGACGCAACATCAGCCGGTGCCATCGCGTTAATCACGAACTGCGCCGGGTTGTCGTCCCACAGGACGATATCAATACGCTCGCCACCCAGTTCAGTCGAAACAGCCTGAACACGTGCGCCACGCATACCGACGCAAGCCCCTACCGGGTCAATACGCTTGTCGTTGGTTTTCACCGCGATTTTCGCACGAGAACCCGGATCGCGGGCAGCGGCTTTAATCTCGATCACTTCTTCGCCAATTTCTGGCACTTCAATGCGGAACAGTTCGATCAGCATTTCAGGTTTAGAACGGGTCACGAACAGCTGTGCGCCACGCGCTTCTGGACGCACGGAATAGAGTACGCCGCGAATACGGTCACCCGGACGGAAGTTTTCACGTGGCAGCATATCTTCACGCAGAATGACAGCTTCAGCGTTGCTACCCAGATCCAGGGAGATATTGTCGCGGTTAACTTTCTTCACTACGCCGGTGATGATCTCACCTTCGTGTTCGCGGAACTGGTCAACGACCATGGCGCGCTCAGCTTCACGAACTTTCTGTACGATAACCTGTTTAGCAGTCTGGGTGGTGATACGGTCGAAGGTGACGGATTCGATCTGATCTTCAACGTAATCGTCAACGTTCAGACTTTCATCTTCATAACGCGCCGCTTCCAGAGTGATCTCTTTCGTTGGCTGGGTCACTTCTTCAACGATAACCCAACGACGGAAGGTATCGAAGTCGCCGCTCTTACGATCGATTTCTACGCGAACATCGATCTCTTGTTCGTATTTTTTCTTGGTTGCCGTAGCCAGTGCACTTTCCAGCGCTTCAAAAATCTTCTCGCGCGGCAGTGATTTTTCGTTGGAGACGGCTTCAACAACAGCCAAAATTTCTTTGTTCATCGCGGGCTTTTCACCTCATCCAGACTGTTAAAAGTGGGGAACCAGGTTCGCCTTCTGGATATTACTCAGCGCGAACACTTCATCTTTGCCTTCGACTGTTACTGTGATCATCTCACCGTCAACGGCCTTAATAACGCCCTGCCATTTACGGCGGTTTTGTACAGCCATTCGCAGGACGAGAGCCGCTTCTTCACCAATGTAGTGCGTGTAGTGTTCAGCAGTAAACAGCGGGCGATGCAGACCAGGCGAGGAAACTTCCAGGTTATAGGCGACGGTAATAGGATCTTCAACATCAAGAACCGCACTCACCTGGTGGCTAACATCAGCACAATCATCAACATTGATGCCATCTTCACTATCAATATAGATGCGCAGCGTGGATGTACGGCTGCGAATAAATTCGATGCCGACCAGTTCGTAGCCCAGTGCTTCGACTGGTGCCTTAATCATCTCTGTTAATTTTTGGTCTAATGTGGACAAGCCCACCCCCAAGACGTAAAAAAAGGGCATAAAGCCCAGTTATTCTGTAGTCAGATAACAAAAAACCCCGATAAATCGGGGCTTTAGATAACTGAACCCTATAGCCACAGCAGTGGCCTGGAGCACTTTCAAAAAGAATTTTTTCAAATCCAGCTACGAAGGCGCTAAGTCTTCACAGTATATTTGAAAAAGGACTTTATAGGAAAGTGGTTGCGGGGGCCGGATTTGAACCGACGACCTTCGGGTTATGAGCCCGACGAGCTACCAGGCTGCTCCACCCCGCGCCTGAAACGTGGCAAATTCTACTCTTTATGGGTAAAAAATGCAAATAATGCTGGGATTTGGTACCGAGGACGGGACGTAAAATCGGCGTTCAGTATATTGATAGTGGACGCCCTCTGTCAACCCTGCCAACCGCAGCGATTCCGGCGGGAAATTTTTACAAAAAATACACGAATTGCTTTCGGTGCTTGCCAAAAGATGATTAAATGAAAACTCACTTATTCTGCATAAAAATGCATTTAGGGTGAAAGCGATCACTCATCAGTCAATCAAGCAGGGTTTTATTTTATGACGACGATTCTCAAGCATCTTCCGCAAGGACAACGTATTGGCATCGCTTTTTCAGGCGGCCTGGATACCAGCGCTGCACTGCTGTGGATGCGCCAGAAGGGAGCGGTTCCTTATGCATATACTGCGAACCTGGGTCAGCCAGATGAGGACGATTATGATGCGATCCCTCGTCGTGCCATGGAGTACGGTGCAGAGAACGCACGCCTGATTGACTGCCGTAAGCAGCTGGTTGCCGAAGGTATCGCTGCCATCCAGTGTGGCGCTTTCCATAATACCACCGGTGGCCTGACCTATTTTAACACCACCCCGCTGGGCCGTGCCGTTACCGGCACCATGCTGGTTGCCGCGATGAAAGACGATGGCGTCAACATCTGGGGTGATGGCAGCACCTATAAAGGCAACGACATTGAGCGTTTCTACCGTTATGGCCTGCTGACCAACGCCGAACTGCAGATCTACAAGCCGTGGCTGGATACTGACTTCATCGACGAACTCGGTGGCCGTCACGAAATGTCCGAATTCATGATCGCCTGTGGCTTTGACTACAAAATGTCAGTGGAGAAAGCTTACTCCACCGACTCCAACATGCTGGGTGCGACACACGAAGCAAAAGACCTGGAATTCCTGAACTCCAGCGTGAAGATCGTTAACCCGATCATGGGCGTGAAGTTCTGGGACGAAAACGTCAAAATCCAGGTAGAAGAAGTGACCGTACGTTTCGAACGCGGCCACCCGGTTGCCCTGAACGGCCAGACCTTCTCTGATGATGTAGAACTGATGCTGGAAGCTAACCGCATCGGCGGCCGTCACGGTCTGGGGATGAGCGATCAGATCGAAAACCGTATCATCGAAGCGAAAAGCCGTGGCATTTATGAAGCCCCGGGGATGGCGCTGCTGCACATCGCTTATGAGCGTCTGCTGACCGGTATTCACAACGAAGATACCATTGAGCAGTATCACTCTCATGGTCGCCAGCTGGGCAAACTGCTGTATCAGGGTCGCTGGTTCGATCCGCAGGCGCTGATGCTGCGTGATGCTCTGCAGCGTTGGGTGGCAAGCGCAATTACCGGTGAAGTGACCCTGGAACTGCGTCGTGGCAATGATTATTCCATTCTGAACACCGTGTCTGACAACCTGACCTATCAGGCAGAGCGTCTGACCATGGAGAAAGGTGACTCGGTCTTCTCGCCGGACGATCGTATTGGCCAGTTGACCATGCGCAATCTGGATATCACCGATACCCGTGCCAAGCTGTTCACCTATACCGAGAACGGTCTGCTCTCCGTATCAACGGGGAATGGCCTGCCGCAGGTAGAGAATCTGGAAAACAGCGATAAGAAGTAATCATCACTGTACCGAATGCAAAAGGCGCCTGAAGGCGCCTTTTTTATGCTCTTTTGTAGGGCGGGCAAGCGTAGCGCCCCCGCCGTCTTTTCGCCCGGCGGCGCTGCGCTTGCCGGGCCTACGAAAAGATAAGACTACAGACGAAAAAAAAGACGTCTTGCGACGTCTTTTCTTCGGAATATTGGTACTGAGGATGGGACTCGAACCCACAAGCCCGTTAGGGCACTACCACCTCAAGGTAGCGTGTCTACCAATTCCACCACCTCAGCACAGATACTACTCTTACTGCGGGATATCGCTGGTCGGCTTAGCCGGTGCAGCTGGCTGAGTCTGCTCGGATTTCGCCGGCGCGCTCAGATTTTCCCACTCGCTTCCTTTACTGGTCTTGTTGCTGTTGATATTGCCAAGCGCCAGACTGATGATGAAAAACAGCGTTGCCAGAATCGCCGTTGCGCGGGTCATGAAGTTACCAGAACCACTTGAACCGAACAGCGTACCAGAAGCGCCTGCTCCAAAAGAGGCCCCCATATCAGCGCCTTTACCTTGCTGCAGCATGATCAACGCTACCAGAGCGATGGCTACAATAAGGAAAACTACTAAAAGAGCTTCGTACATAATCAACCTGTTCCTTGCGGATTTGCCGCATACCAATGCTTCGACCAATAAGCAGGAATTTGCTTTCCCACTGAAGCGGGTGTGAATACTAACCAAAGCGAATGACCTTCGCAAGGGCAATTTCAGCGCATTGTATCAAGTGCGGAAAAAAACAGCAAAAGACCCGCAACTGTACAAAACAAAGGCGGCAGACGCCGCCTTTTTAAACACTTACCAAAAATGTTACGCCGCTTTCACGGCATCCGCGATGCGATGGGCAAACTCAGTCACCTGCGCTTCGTCTTCACCTTCAACCATCACCCGGATCAGTGGTTCGGTGCCTGACTTACGCAGCAGAACGCGGCCACGGGAGCCCAGCGCCGCTTCAACCTCAGCCATCACCGCTTTCACGTTGTCGTTTTCCAGCGGATCGCCTTTACCGGCGGTAAAGCGGACGTTAACCAGGATCTGCGGGAACATTTTCATGCCGCTGCACAGATCGTGCAGGGACATATGGTTACGCACCATTGCCGCAACCACCTGCAGACTGGCCACAATGCCATCACCGGTGGTGGTTTTATCGAGCAGGATCACGTGGCCGGAGTTTTCCGCGCCAATGCGCCAGCCTTTCTCCTGCAGTTTTTCCAGAACGTAGCGATCGCCCACTTTTGCGCGCACAAACGGGATCCCCAGCTGCTTAAGTGCCAGCTCCAGACCCATGTTGCTCATCAGCGTACCGACGGCACCGCCGCGCAGCTGGCCCTGACGCAGGCCTTCACGAGCAATAATATAGAGGATCTGATCCCCATCGACCTTATTGCCTTCATGATCAACCATGATGACGCGGTCGCCGTCGCCGTCATAGGCGATACCCAGATCGGCCTTCTCTGCCAGCACGCGCGCCTGCAGAGCGCGAACGTCCGTTGCCCCCACTTCAGCATTAATGTTCAGCCCGTTAGGTTCACAGCCAATAGCCACCACCTGCGCACCCAGTTCGCGGAACACGTTTGGGGCGATGTGGTAGGTTGCCCCGTTCGCGCAGTCCACCACGATTTTAAGATGGCTGAGGCTCAACTCGTTCGGGAAGGTACCTTTACAGAATTCAATGTAGCGCCCAGCCGCATCGACGATACGACTGGCTTTACCCAGCTCAGCGGAGTCCACGCAGGTGAGCTCTTTTTCCATTTCCGCTTCGATGGCTTCTTCAACTTCATCCGGCAGCTTGGTGCCATCGATAGAGAAGAATTTGATGCCGTTATCGTAGAACGGGTTATGCGAGGCGGAGATCACAATCCCCGCTTCCGCACGGAAGGTCCGGGTGAGATAGGCAACAGCAGGTGTTGGCATTGGGCCGGTAAAGGAGGCAGAGAGCCCGGCGGCAGAAAGACCGGCTTCCAGCGCCGATTCAAGCATATAGCCGGAGATGCGCGTATCTTTACCAATGATGATTTTGCGCGAGCCGTGACTGGCCAGCACCTTGCCTGCCGCCCAGCCTAACTTCAGTACAAACTCAGGAGTGATTGGCGCATCGCCCACGCGCCCACGAATGCCGTCGGTACCAAAATATTTACGATTACTCATAGCGGTTGTTTTCCTTAGCTGCCAGTGTGGCTTCCACCACTCGCATGGCTTCTGCTGTCTCTTTTACGTCATGGACGCGAATAATATGCGCTCCCTGCATCGCTGCAATAACCGCGCAGGCCAGGCTTCCGTTCAGGCGGTCTGATGGCCCGACGTTAAGCAACTGGCCTATCATAGATTTTCGTGACATCCCGACCAGCAGCGGCAGGCCAAGATGGTGAAATTCAGATAAGCGCGCAAGAAGCTCGAAGTTATGAGAGAGATTTTTACCGAAACCGAATCCCGGGTCGAGCAGCAATTTCTCTTTTGCGATACCGGCACGCTCACAACGCGCAATATGCTCAACAAAGTAGCGGTTCACATCAGCAAACACGTCATCATACTTCGGGGCATCCTGCATGGTTTTCGGCTGGCCCTGCATGTGCATCAGACAGACCGGCAACCCGGTCTCTGCCGCGGCCTCAAGCGCTCCCGGTTCGGTGAGGGATCGAATGTCATTAATAATGTGAGCGCCCACTCTCGCTGACTCGCGAATCACCTCAGGCTTAGAGGTATCCACCGAAATCCAGACTTCGAAACGCTGCGCGAGGGCTTCCACCACCGGGATCACCCGGGACAACTCTTCGTCAACGCTGACATCTGCCGCGCCCGGTCGCGTCGATTCTCCACCAACGTCAATGATGGTCGCCCCGGCATTGATCATCAGATTCGCATGCCTGACCGCCTCGATCAGCGTGTTATGCGTCCCGCCATCGGAGAACGAGTCTGGCGTAACGTTCAGGATCCCCATCACATGCGGATGAGTCAGATCGAGATAAGAATCCTGGGCGAAGAGTTTCATGGCAATTCCCTGATTTTTTAGTTAAGCAGACAAGAAAAACCCCGGGGCAAGCCCCAGGGTTTCAGGTAAAGCGAACATCTACAGCGGTGACTTATTTATCGCCCAACTGTTCTGACATGGTGTTGCCCGGGTTTGGCGTACGCGGTTCATCGACCGGACGCGGCGCACGCGGGGTGCCATTGTTGTCAGAATTATTGGAAGCGCCTGGGTCTTCCCAGCCTGCTGGCGGACGCACTTCGCGGCGCGCCATCAGATCGTCGATCTGCGGTGCATCGATGGTCTCATATTTCATGAGCGCATCTTTCATCGAATGCAGGATGTCCATATTGTCGTTCAGGATCTGGCGAGCACGTGCATAGTTACGCTCAACCAGAGATTTTACTTCCTGATCGATGATACGTGCTGTCTCATCGGACATATGCTTCGCTTTCGCCACAGAACGGCCCAGGAACACTTCGCCCTCTTCTTCCGCATACAGCAGCGGACCGAGTTTGTCGGAGAAGCCCCATTGGGTCACCATGTTACGTGCCAGGTTGGTCGCGACTTTAATGTCGTTAGACGCACCGGTCGAAACATGTTCCACACCGTAGATAATCTCTTCCGCCAGACGACCGCCGTACAGGGTTGAAATCTGGCTTTCCAGTTTCTGGCGGCTGGCGCTGATGGCATCGCCTTCCGGCAGGAAGAATGTTACGCCAAGCGCACGACCGCGCGGAATAATCGTCACTTTATGCACCGGATCGTGTTCCGGTACCAGGCGACCGATAATCGCATGACCAGCTTCGTGGTAAGCCGTGGACTCTTTCTGCGCTTCCGTCATCACCATGGAGCGGCGTTCCGCACCCATCATGATTTTGTCTTTCGCTTTCTCGAACTCCACCATCGAGACCACACGCTTGTTGCCGCGAGCAGCAAACAGTGCAGCTTCGTTCACGAGGTTAGCCAGATCCGCACCGGAGAAGCCTGGGGTACCGCGCGCAATGATTGCCGCATCGATGTCCGGAGACAGCGGTACGCGACGCATATGCACTTTCAGGATCTGCTCACGACCACGAACGTCTGGCAGACCGACCACAACCTGACGGTCGAAACGGCCTGGACGCAGCAGCGCAGGGTCAAGAACGTCCGGACGGTTAGTTGCCGCGATAACGATGATACCTTCGTTACCTTCGAAACCGTCCATCTCAACCAGCATCTGGTTCAGCGTCTGCTCACGTTCATCGTGACCACCGCCCAGACCTGCGCCACGCTGGCGGCCTACGGCGTCGATTTCATCGATGAAGATGATGCACGGTGCCGCTTTCTTAGCCTGTTCGAACATGTCACGCACACGGGATGCACCGACACCAACGAACATTTCCACGAAGTCAGAACCGGAAATGGTAAAGAACGGGACCTTCGCTTCACCGGCGATGGCTTTCGCCAGCAGGGTTTTACCGGTACCCGGAGGGCCGACCATCAGGACGCCTTTCGGGATCTTACCGCCCAGTTTCTGGAAGCGGCTCGGTTCACGCAGGTATTCAACCAGCTCACCCACCTCTTCTTTTGCTTCGTCGCAACCAGCTACGTCAGCAAAAGTGGTTTTGATCTGGTCTTCCGTCAACATACGCGCCTTACTCTTGCCGAACGACATGGCACCTTTGCCACCGCCGCCCTGCATTTGACGCATAAAGAAGATCCAGACGCCGATAAGCAGCAGCATCGGGAACCAGGAGATGAAGATAGAAGCCAGCAGGCTTGGCTCTTCCGGCGGCTCACCTACCACCTTGACGTTTTTAGTCAGAAGGTTATCAAGCAGCTTAGGATCGTTCACCGGAATGTAAGTCGTGTAACGGTTACTATCTTTCTTGGTAACGTTGATCTCACGTCCGTTGATACGCGCTTCGCGAACCTGATCCTGGTTGACCTCTTGCAGGAAGGTAGAGTAGTCCACCTTACGGCCATTAGACTCGCTGGGCCCAAAGCTCTGGAATACTGACATCAGCACAACGGCAATGACCAGCCAGAGTATTAGGTTTTTCGCCATGTCACTCAAGGGATTAACCTCTTATTACAACTGTGTTAAAAACAGCGTCAGGATACTCAGTATCCGATTCATTTCAAACTTTCGCCTGAAACTTACCGGCTATCATTTTCGCCCGGTCGCTACAATATACACTTCACGTGAACGAGCACGAGAAGAGTCCGGCTTACGAACTTTGACCTTCGCAAACAGGGAGCGAATTTCCTTCAGATACTCCTCGAAACCTTCGCCCTGGAACACCTTCACTAAAAAACTACCACCCGGCGCTAAGACATCACGGGACATCTCTAACGCCAGTTCTACCAGATACATGGAGCGAGGGATATCCACCGCCGGTGTTCCGCACATATTTGGCGCCATATCGGACATGACAACCTGAACTTTACTGTCACCTACACGTTCAAGTAACGCTTTCAGTACTAATTCATCACGAAAATCGCCCTGAAGGAAGTCCACACCAACGATGGGATCCATAGGCAAAAGATCGCAGGCGATGATTCGGCCAGTTCCGCCGATTTGTGTCACCGCATATTGCGACCATCCGCCGGGCGCTGCACCGAGGTCGACTACCGTCATCCCCGGCTTAAAGAGTTTGTCACTTTGCTGTATTTCATCAAGTTTAAACCAGGCACGGGAACGTAACCCCTTTTTCTGTGCCTGTAGAACATATTTATCGCTAAAGTGTTCCTGGAGCCAGCGGCTCGAGCTTGCAGAACGCTTTTTACCTGTCATTTAACTTTCCGTCCTGGTTCATCGTAGCCTGTGGTGTAAATTTCCACTCAGCAATTTGGCGATATTAGGGAGATGGCGGTAGAATGAACCGTTTTCAATCCCAACGTAAGCAAAAATATACGATGAATCTGAGTACTAAACAAAAACAGCACCTTAAAGGTCTGGCACATCCGCTCAAGCCTGTAGTTATGCTTGGCAACAATGGTTTGACCGAAGGGGTACTGGCCGAGATTGAACAAGCGCTGGAGCACCACGAATTAATCAAAGTGAAAATCGCCTCTGAAGACAGAGAGACCAAGACTTTGATCGTGGAAGCAATCGTGCGCGAAACCGGCGCCTGTAATGTACAGGTCATCGGTAAAACGCTGGTGCTCTACCGTCCATCTAAAGAGCGTAAAATCTCGCTGCCACGCTAAGATTATCCTGAATTGAACACATTTACTGTGTAAAACGAGGGGTTTTTCTTAAGCAGGTGAGCAAAATGCCATGCTCCTTGAGTTGATAAAAGGCCGCTATGCGGCCTTTTTCCTATCTTTACAATGTATCAACATCTGGCAGGAGATGCGAATTACAGGTAATCAACCTTGATAATTTCGAACTCCACTTCCCCACCCGGGGTACGGATGGTGACCACATCGTCCTGCTCTTTGCCAATCAGGCCGCGGGCAATCGGTGAGTTTACCGAGATCAGATTCTGCTTAAAATCGGCCTCGTCATCACCCACGATGCGGTAAGAAACTTCTTCATCGTTATCCAGATTGATTACGGTAACGGTGCAACCAAAAATGACTCGCCCGTTGTTTGGCATCTTGGTGATATCAATCACCTGCGCATTCGACAGCTTGGCTTCGATATCTTTAATACGCCCTTCGCAGAAACCCTGCTGCTCACGCGCAGCGTGGTACTCGGCGTTCTCTTTCAAATCGCCATGCTCACGCGCATCGGCGATGGCTGCAATGATCTCAGGGCGGCGAACAGATTTCAGAAAATCCAGCTCTTCGCGTAGTTTTTCAGCCCCACGTAAGGTCATCGGAATAGCTTGCATTTGTTATACCTCTTTGACATTCCTGTTAGGTACGGGTAACTGACCCGACGACTGGCCCCGCAGGCATCACAGCCTGGCACAGGTCAGAAGCAAAAGAAAACTGACCCGGAAGCAAAGTTCCAGGACAGCAGCAATTTTTCAATTTGATACGCATTTTAACGCGAAGTTCAGTATGGGTCATCGTTTACTTTACAGGGCGTTGGGCCGTAGTATGGCGGTTTGTTTCCGGGTTGTTAGCGCGAGATTATGCGATTTTCCAGATTTATCATCGGATTGACCACCACATTTGCGTTCACTGTCCAGGCAGCGAACGTTGACGAGTATATTAATCAGCTGCCCGATGGTGCCAATCTTGCCCTGATGGTGCAAAAGATAGGTGCCCAGGCCCCTAAGATTGATTACCACAGCCAGCAGATGGCCCTGCCCGCCAGTACGCAAAAGGTGATCACGGGCCTGGCCGCCCTGCTGCAGCTGGGGCCCGACTTTCGCTTCACCACCACGCTGGAGAGCAAAGGCAACGTTGAGGGCGGTGTGCTGAAAGGCGATCTTATCGCCCGTTTTGGCGGGGATCCGACCTTTAAGCGTCAGGATATTCGCAATATGGTCGCCGTGCTAAAGAAGTCGGGCGTGCAGCGCATTGAAGGCAATGTGCTTATCGACACCTCTATCTTCGCCAGCCATGATAAAGCCCCGGGCTGGCCGTGGAACGACATGACCCAGTGCTTTAGCGCGCCGCCTGCGGCCGCGATTGTCGATCGCAACTGCTTCTCCGTCTCGCTGTACAGTGCACCAAAACCCAATGATTTAGCTTTTATCCGGGTGGCATCCTACTATCCGGTCAC
Organism: Leclercia sp. Marseille-Q4284; assembly: GCF_916618945.1. Lineage (NCBI taxonomy): Bacteria > Pseudomonadati > Pseudomonadota > Gammaproteobacteria > Enterobacterales > Enterobacteriaceae > Leclercia > Leclercia sp. Marseille-Q4284. Next base: position 1,447,469 of record NZ_CAKAKG010000002.1, on the reverse strand, counting down.
TATGTTCAGCCAGGTGCGTACCCTGGCGAAAGGGTCGCCGGAAGCGCAGTACTGCGAACTGGACGTGGTACCGGGAGATCTTAACCGCTTTACGTTGACCGGATGCCTGACGCAGCGCGCCGATCCGCTGCCACTGGCCTTCGCCATTCAGGATGGCGCAGGCTATGCCGGGGCGATCCTCAAAGATGAGCTGAAGCAGGCCAACATCACCTATAGCGGCACGCTGTTACGTCAGACCCAGAGCAACGAGCCGGGCACCGTGATTGCCAGTAAGCAATCGGCGCCGCTGCACGACCTGCTGAAGATCATGCTGAAAAAATCGGACAACATGATTGCCGACACCGTGTTTCGCATGATCGGCCACGCCCGCTTCGGCGTTCCTGGCACCTGGCGTGCCGGGTCGGATGCGGTCCGGCAGATCCTGCGTCAGCAGGCCGGTATTGAGCTCGGGAATACCATCGCGGTTGATGGCTCAGGTCTGTCGCGCCATAACCTGATCTCCCCTGCCACCATGATGCAGGTCCTTCAGTACATTGCTCAACACGACACTGAACTAAACTTTATCTCGATGCTGCCGCTCGCCGGTTATGATGGCTCCCTGCAGTATCGGGCTGGCCTGCACGCCGCGGGCGTGGATGGCAAAGTCTCCGCTAAGACGGGCTCGCTCCAGGGCGTCTATAACCTGGCCGGGTTTATCACTACCGCCAGCGGGCAGCGGATGGCTTTTGTGCAGTATCTTTCTGGCTACGCAGTTGAACCTGCAGACCAACGCAATCGCCGTATCCCGCTGGTGCGCTTTGAGAGCCGGCTTTACAAGGATATTTATCAGAATAACTAGCGATGAAATTACTCATTGTCGAAGACGATCTGCTACTGCAGGAAGGACTGGCTCTGGCGCTCTCTGCGGAGGGCTATACGCTCGATTGCGCTGGCACTGCCGCCGAGGCTGATGGCCTTATCCAGAGCGGCGAGTACAGCCTGGTGATCCTCGATCTTGGCCTGCCGGATAAAGACGGAGCTACCCTGCTGAGCCAGTGGCGTCGTCGTGGGGTGGATAATCCGGTGCTGATCCTGACGGCGCGCGATGCGCTGGAAGACAGGATCAACGGCCTCGACTCCGGCGCCGACGACTATCTGGTGAAACCTTTTGCCCTGGCGGAACTACAGGCGCGGGCAAGGGCCTTAATCCGGCGTTATCAGGGGCACAGTGATAATCTGCTCAGCGACGGCGATCTAACGCTAAACCTGCAAACGCAGCAGGTATTACAGCAGTCCCAGCCGGTTGAGGTCACCCCGAAAGAGTTCGCCCTGCTAACGCGGCTGATCATGCGCACCGGGCAGACCGTCCATCGTGAGACCTTACAGCAGGATATCTACTCCTGGCAGGACGATCCCGGCTCGAACACCCTTGAGGTTCATATCCATAACCTGCGGCGCAAGCTGGGTAAAGACCGCATCAAAACCGTGCGCGGCGTGGGCTATCGTCTGGAGAGCCAAAAATGAACAGCATGCGCCGTCGTCTGATGGTGCTGTTAGCAGTCATTCTGCTGTTCTTTCAACTCATCAGCGTTATCTGGCTCTGGCATGAAAGCCGGGAGCAAATCGGCTTCCTTGTCAGCGAGACGCTTTCTGCCAAATCACGCAACCAGCATGTTGAGAAAGAGATCCGGGAGGCGATCGCCTCGTTGCTGGTGCCTTCCCTGGTAATGGTCGGTTTTACGCTGCTGTTCTCCTTCTGGGCCGTCAGCTGGATCACCCGCCCCCTCAATCAGCTCCGCTCCAGCCTGGCAAACCGCTCTGCCGACAATCTCACCCCGCTGCCGATGTATTCCGATATGGAAGAAGTTGGCGCCGTGACCACCTCTCTGAACCAACTCCTTGCCCGGCTGGATCAAACCATTCAGCAGGAGCGTCTGTTCACTGCTGACGCCGCACACGAGCTGCGTACGCCCCTGGCGGGCATCCGCCTGCATCTGGAGCTTATGGCACAGTCAGGCTCGCCTCAGGCCTCTACGCTGATTGCCCGTATCGATCAACTGATGCATACCGTGGAGCAACTTCTGATGCTGGCCCGGGCGGGCCAGGCTCTGGCCAGCGGTCATTACGATACGGTTAACTGGAGCGAATCCATCTTTGCGCCGCTGGCGCTGGAGAATGAGACCAAAGATCACACTCTGATCTGGCCGCAGACGGGCTCCCTGAGCGTACAGGGAGACGCCATCCTGTTGCGGCTGATGCTGCGCAATTTGCTGGAGAACGCGGTGCGTTACAGCCCGGCGGGAACCACCATTGAAGTCAGCATGCAGGAAGTCGACGATGGTACCCTGGTAAGTGTCTGCGATCAGGGGCCTGGCATTGATGAGGCACATCGCCAGTCCATTACCGAGCCGTTTCGCCGTATCGATCAACGCTATGGCGGCAGTGGGCTGGGGTTAAGCATCGTCCAGCGTATCGTGCAGCTGCATCGCGGCAAGCTGACGCTGGAAAACCGTCCCGAAGGTGGGCTGACGGTCAGCTGCTGGCTACCGGCAAAATTGAATTAAAAAAAAGCCCCCTTGATAAGGGGGCCATTGACGGTCTTAACGCTTGTAGATGAACTCAACGCCTTCTTCGTCGTCTTCGTCCCAGTCGTCATCCCAGTCTTCGTCGTCTTCTTCTTCCGTCTGCTCTTCAAGCTGCTGACGGTGGTAGTCATCCCACATGAATTCGACTTTCTCAGGCTGCTTCGCTTCTTCTGCCTGCGTTACCGGGTTCTCGATGATGAAGGTCATCACGTCCCAGCACAGATCTTTCACGCCCATCTGGCTTGCCGCGGAGATAAGGTAGTACTTATCTTCCCAGCCCATCGCTTCCGCAATGGCTTTCGCCTTCGCTTCGGCTTCTGCTTTGTCCATCAGGTCGATCTTGTTGAAGACCAGCCAACGCGGTTTAGCAGCCAGCTTATCGCTGTATTTTTCCAGCTCGCCAATAATGATGCGGGCGTTCTCTACCGGATCGGAACCGTCGATCGGATCGATATCGATGAGGTGCAGCAGAACGCGGCAGCGCTCAAGGTGTTTCAGGAAGCGGATCCCTAAACCAGCACCTTCCGCGGCGCCTTCGATCAGGCCCGGAATATCCGCAACCACGAAGCTCTTCTCGGTGTCCATACGCACCACGCCGAGGCTTGGCACCAGGGTGGTAAACGGATAGTCCGCCACTTTCGGCTTGGCCGCAGAGACTGCACGGATGAAGGTAGATTTACCGGCATTCGGCATCCCCAGCATCCCGACGTCTGCCAGCAGCATCAGCTCGAGCTGCAGATCGCGCTTGTCGCCCGGCGTACCCATCGTTTTTTGACGTGGGGAACGGTTAACTGAGGATTTGAAACGGGTGTTACCCAGACCGTGCCAGCCGCCTTTCGCTACCATCAGGCGCTGACCGTGTTTGGTCATATCACCCATGGTTTCGCCCGTGCCCTGATCGATAACGCGCGTCCCGACCGGCACTTTCACGCTGACATCTTTCCCGCGCTTGCCGGTACAGTCACGGCTCTGGCCATTCTGGCCACGCTCTGCGCGGAAAGCTTTCTCGAAACGGTAGTCGATCAGGGTGTTAAGGTTCTCGTCGGCTTCAAGCCATACGTCCCCGCCGTCACCGCCATCGCCGCCGTCAGGGCCGCCACGCGGAATGTATTTTTCACGGCGGAAGCTTACGCAACCATTACCGCCATCACCTGCCACGACCAGGATCGTTGCTTCATCAACAAACTTCATTTTACTCTCCGTAAATCATTCGCCTGAGCGGGGGACAACTACAACCGCTTCACTTTTGCGCCAACGTCCCCAAAGACGATGACCAATGGCGGAATACATCGCGCCCGCAACCACGACAAACGCACCGATATAAGCCAACAGGTTTAACATCGGTTTGACGAAGAAATCGGGCCAGGCCATTGATAATAAATCTGAAAATAACAGCGTAAACAGCGGGGTAAGCGTAATCAGTGCGCTCACCTGTGCTGCCTGCCAGCGCGCCATCGCTTCCGCCAGGGCGCCATAACCGACTAACGTGTTCAGACCACAAAAGATCAGACACGCCAGCTGCCAGTCGCTTAACTGGGTAATGACTCCCGGCTTCGCCAGCGGCAACAGTGCAATAGTACATAAAGTGTACAGCAAAAACAGGATCTGCTGTGACGCCAGACGACGCAATAACACCTTTTGCGCGACGCCATAACTTACCCACACCGCCGCCGCACTCACGCCGAAAATCACACCCCAGGTGTAATCCGTCAGGCGGGTAAAGATCTCTATCAGACTGGTATTGAAGAACAACACCAGACCGCAAAGCAGCATCATTGCCCCAATCACCTGCGTGCCGCGCATCTTCTCTTTGAGGATAACGACACTGGCGATCATCATGCCAACCGGTGACAGCTGACCGATAACTTGCGAGGCGGTAGGGCTAAGATACTGCAGGGAAGAACTGAACAAGATGAAGTTGCCGAACAGACCACCTGTCGCAATCGCCAGTACAATAATCCAGCGTGGCTTGCGAAAAATGCGCATCGGCGGAAGCTTACCCTTGATTGCCAGGATAGTCCCCAGACCAACACCGGCCATCAGGAAGCGATAAAACACCACCGTTGGTGGTTCCATCACTTCAAGAACCTGCTTCATTGCAATGGGCAATGCGCCCCAGCACATCGCGGTGATGAGTGCCAGGAGAATACCAATGCCGGCTTGCTGCTTCATGCCCGTTTTCCCTACAGAAAAAATTACCGGGTTTCCAATGTAAAAAGCCCCGCAACACGTTGCGGGGCTTTAATCCGTTACCGGACCGAGAAAACCTTACTCAGCAACAATGCTGATGTATTTACGGTTGTTCGGGCCTTTAACTTCAAATTTCACTTTACCGTCTGCTTTAGCAAACAGAGTGTGGTCACGACCGCAACCTACGTTGTTACCAGCGTGGAATTTGGTGCCACGCTGACGAACGATGATGCTACCCGCCAGAACAGTTTCGCCACCGAAACGCTTAACGCCAAGGCGTTTAGCTTCTGAATCGCGACCGTTACGTGTGGAGCCGCCAGCCTTTTTATGTGCCATTTAAATCTCTCCTCAGGTCTTAGGCGCTGATGCCAGTAATTTTCACATCAGTGAACCACTGACGGTGGCCCTGCTGCTTACGGTAGTGTTTACGACGACGAAACTTAACGATCTTAATTTTCTCGCCACGACCATGAGCAACAACTTCAGCTTTGATAACGCCGCCATCAACGAAAGGAACGCCGATTTTGACTTCTTCACCGTTTGCGATCATCAGAACTTCAGCGAACTCAACAGCTTCGCCAGTTGCGATGTCCAGCTTTTCCAGGCGAACGGTCTGACCTTCGCTTACTCGGTGTTGTTTACCACCACTTTGGAAAACCGCGTACATATAAACTCCGCTTCCGCGCACATCCTCGTGTGATTCAGAGTGCGCTATAAATATTCACAATAGGGCGCGAATATTACGCAAAACGCGAGCCTTTGACAAGTGCTACCGTCAATACATGAAGAAAAAAAACACAACACGTACGGTAACGTTTATCTGAGGCGTTTTTTCAGTACAATCAGCGCTACTATTGATAAACCGAACCCTACGTTAACCCATTTGAAATGTGGAAAACAGGACTACAAGCCCGGCTTTTGCGATGAATTTAGAAAAAATCAATGAGTTAACCGCGCAAGATATGGCGGGTGTAAATGCAGCGATCCTGGAACAGCTCGACTCTGACGTTTCCCTAATCAATCAGTTGGGTTACTACATCGTCAGCGGTGGGGGCAAACGCATCCGTCCAATGATCGCTGTGCTGGCCGCTCGCGCGGTAGGCTATCAGGGGAATGCGCACGTCACTATTGCGGCGCTGATCGAATTTATTCATACCGCTACGTTGCTGCATGATGACGTTGTCGATGAGTCCGACATGCGTCGTGGCAAAGCCACCGCCAACGCGGCATTTGGCAATGCTGCCAGCGTGCTGGTCGGTGATTTTATCTATACGCGCGCCTTCCAGATGATGACCAGCCTAGGCTCGCTGAAGGTGCTGGAAGTGATGTCCAAAGCGGTGAACGTGATCGCGGAAGGCGAAGTTCTGCAGCTGATGAACGTCAACGACCCGGACATCACCGAAGAGAACTACATGCGGGTGATCTACAGCAAAACCGCACGTCTGTTTGAGGCGGCGGCCCAGTGCTCCGGTATTCTTGCTGGCTGTAGTGAGGAGCAGGAACGTGGCCTGCAGGATTACGGGCGCTATCTTGGCACCGCCTTCCAGCTGATCGACGATCTGCTCGATTACAGCGCCGATGGCGAGACGCTGGGCAAAAACGTCGGGGACGACCTCAATGAGGGCAAACCGACGCTCCCGCTGCTGCATGCCATGCGTAACGGCACCCCTGAACAGGCAAACCTGATCCGCGAAGCCATTGAACAAGGAAACGGCCGACACCTTCTGGAACCTGTACTGGAAGCAATGGCAACCTGTGGTTCACTGGAATGGACGCGTCAGCGTGCCGAGGAAGAAGCGGATAAAGCCATCGTCGCACTTCAGGTGATCCCTGACAGTCCATGGCGTGATGCCCTGATCGGTCTCGCCCATATTGCTGTCCAACGCGATCGATAAGCAGTTCCAGGAACTCTCTTTTTCATGAAGAGAGAGTTCCGATAAGTTCCCAATAATATCCATAACGTTGTTAAAGAATCCGCTTACAGGCCGCATGATTAAAGCCCTGGCAAAATCTGAATGTTGCTTCCAGTAACGCGAACTTTTTAGAACCGCTGTTCGAAGAAGGTATAGTAAAAACGTCATTTAATTGAAATGACGTAAACGTACCAGAACAGAGGGACCGCTGAATGGATAAGAAATTTATCGACTGGCACTCGGCCGATATTATTGCCGCGCTGCGTAAAAAGGGAACATCACTGGCGGCAGAATCCCGTCGTAATGGCCTCAGTTCATCCACCCTGGCAAACGCGCTGACGCGCCCTTGGCCGAAGGGAGAACTGATCATTGCAACGGCGTTAGATACCGATCCCTGGGTCATTTGGCCATCACGCTACCATGACCCGCTAACCCACGAATTTGTCGACAGAACGCGCATGATGCGCCAGAGCAGAAAACAAAAAGAGCGCCAACAATGACGCTCCTTTAAACGGGACCAGCAACCCCCCGGTCGAAATGGCAGGGGGCTGCCTTAACGATTACTCGCCTTTCACACGCTCAATATTTGCACCCAGGGCACGCAGTTTATCTTCGATGCGCTCATAGCCGCGATCGATGTGATAAATACGGTCCACCAGCGTTGTACCTTCCGCAATACAGCCCGCCAGCACCAGGCTTGCAGACGCACGCAGATCCGTCGCCATCACCTGCGCCCCGGACAATTTTTCCACACCATGACAGATCACGGTGTTGCTTTCGATCTCAGCATGGCCACCCATACGGATCAGTTCTGGTACGTGCATAAAGCGGTTTTCGAAGATGGTTTCGGTAATGAAGCCAGTCCCTTCTGCCACCAGGTTCAACAGAGTGAACTGCGCCTGCATATCGGTCGGGAACGCAGGATGCGGAGCAGTACGCACGTTCACGGCCTTAGGACGCTTACCGTGCATATCCAGGCTGATCCAGTCTTCACCGATTTCGATGTCCGCACCGGCATCACGCAGCTTAGCCAGTACCGCATCCAGCGTATCAGGCTGTGCATTGCGACAAACGATCTTACCGCCGGAGATGGCCGCTGCGACCAGGAAGGTCCCGGTTTCAATACGGTCAGGCAGAACGCGATACACGCCGCCGCCCAGGCGCTCAACACCTTCAATGGTGATACGGTCGGTACCCTGGCCGGTGATCTTCGCCCCCAGCGTATTCAGGAAGTTCGCGGTGTCCACAATCTCTGGCTCACGCGCGGCGTTCTCGATAATGGTGGTACCTTCAGCCAGGGTTGCTGCAGACATAATGGTGACGGTTGCGCCAACACTCACCTTATCCATCACGATATGCGCGCCTTGCAGGCGGCCATTGACGGAAGCTTTGACGTAACCCTCTTCCAGCTTAATTTCGGCGCCCAGCTTCTCGAGGCCGAAAATATGCAGATCGACCGGACGCGCGCCAATGGCACAGCCGCCCGGCAGTGAGACCTGGCCCTGACCAAAACGGGCCACCAGCGGACCCAGCGCCCAGATGGAAGCGCGCATGGTTTTCACCAGGTCGTACGGCGCGGAGAAGTTGTTCACGTTGCTGGCGTCGATCCACACGGAGCCGTTACGTTCTACCTTGGTACCCAGCTGGCCGAGCAGCTTCATGGTGGTATCAATGTCTTTAAGTTTCGGGACGTTCTGGATCTCTACCGGCTCTTCCGCAAGCAGTGCGGCAAAGAGGATCGGCAGCGCGGCGTTTTTGGCACCGGAAATTGTGACTTCGCCCTGGAGACGCGTAGGTCCCTGAACACGAAATTTGTCCATGTGATTACTCTCTGTATGAATTCAACCGTGCTGCGGGCAACTCACCCTCAGCTCAAAAACCGTTCAGTTTGCGATCGCGTGCCCACTCAGTCGGGGTGAACGCCTTGATCGACAGGGCATGGATGCGATTATCCGCGATATATTCCATCAGCGGCGCATAAACAGCCTGCTGTTTTTTCACGCGGCTCATGCCGTCAAAGATCTCTCCCACAGCAATAACCTGAAAGTGGCTGCCGTCGCCGGAGACGTGGGCTTCCTGGAGGGCAAGTGCGTTCATCAGCACGGTCTGGATTTCATGATTTTCCATGGGATCTCTATCATCTGGTGTGAAAACAAGCCCAACATCTTAGAGCAAAGTGGCGCGGTCTTAAACAAGCAAAAAGCCCCGACGATGAAACAGTCGGGGCTTTTGATAGTAACGTACTGAAAAAATTAGCGAGGCAATACGTCTTCCGGCAAATTATAGAGCTGAGCCAGGGTGATGACGTTGTCGCTGGCACCCGCCAGCGTCACCTGCCTGCCCTGCCCTTTGCCTGCTGCCACCAGATGAACCAGCAGCGCGACGCCTGCCGTATCCACGCGAGAAATGCCGCCAAGGTCGATACAGGAGATTCCCTGCATGGCTTCATGACGCGCATCCCACAGAGGATTCAGATAATCCTGATCCAGCTCGCCAGTGAGTAACAGCGTCTCACCCTCACGGGTCCAGCTGAGCTGCGACATCATTATTTGCTCTGGTCCAGGGTGATTTTCTGACGCGAGATGCTGTTCAGCTGGGCAGTCAGGCCATCAATGCCCTTGGTGCGCAGCAGGTCACTCCATTCGTTCTGCTTGGTGGTAATCATGCTGACGCCTTCGGCAATCATGTCGTATGCCTGCCAGTTACCGTTCTGGCTGTTCTTACGCCACTGGAAGTCCAGACGCACTGGCGGACGACCGTTCGGATCGACGATGGTCACGCGAATAGGCAGGATGGTGGCAGAACCCAGCGGCTGTTCCGGCGCAATCTGATACGTCTGACCGTGGTACATCGCCAGCGCCTGACCGTAAGCCTGCTTCAGGTACTCACGAAACGCAGCAAAATAGGCATCACGCTGGGCTGGCGTTGCGTCTTTGTAGTAACGACCCAGCACCAGGGCCCCGGCATATTTTACCTGCACATACGGCAGCAGCTCCTGATCAACCACATCGCGCAGATAATCGGGATTGGACCGAATTTTCGGTTGCTCATTTTTAAGGCGATCGAAGGTTTTCTTGGCCGCCTCATTCATCTGTTGATAGGGATTGCTCTGATCGGCTGCGTTAGCGGCAGTCAAAGGGGCAATCATCAGCATGGCAACCATTAACAGTCGTTTAATCATGAATTACTTCTCCTGAGATGAATTCGTCGTGCCAACAGGCGGCGTAATGTCACTCTGCGCAGGTGTCTGAGCAGCTTGATTCTCGTCACCCCCTTTACTGTTGCTGTTGTAAAGGAACTGACCAATCATATCTTCCAGCACCATGGCTGACTTCGTATCCTGAATCACGCCACCGTCTTTAAGGATAGTCGTTCCCAGTTCGGGATCTTCAAAACCGATGTTCAGCGCCAGGTATTGTTCACCTAACAGGCCGGAGGTACGGATAGACAGGGAGCTGGTATCCGGGATGTGGTTGTAGCGCTCTTCAATATCCAGCGCAACGCGCGGCAGATAGGTTTTCTCGTCGAGAGTGATGTCGGCCACACGCCCGACCACGACCCCGCCAATACGCACCGGGGAACGGCTTTTCAGGCCACCGATATTATCGAAGGTGGCATAAATGCGGTATGTCGGCTCGGTACGGATCGTCGTGACATCTGCCACTTTGAAGCTTAAAAACAGTGCGGCCAGCAGTGCCAGCAAAACAAATACGCCTACCCAAATTTCTACTTTTTTCGTTTGCATGAACTCATTTCCCAAACATCAGTGCGGTGAGCACAAAATCCAGAGCCAGTATGGCCAGCGACGAATGCACAACAGTGCGGGTGGTTGCCCGGCTGATACCGGCAGACGTCGGGATGGCATCGTAGCCATTGAACAACGCAATCCAGGTGATCGTTATGGCAAATACCGCGCTTTTAATCAGGCAGTTAATCAGATCCAGACGCCAGTCAACGGCGCTCTGCATCGCCGACCAGAAGAAACCGGCATCAATTCCTTTCCACTGTACGCCAACCATCGATCCGCCCCAGATCCCCACCGCAACAAACAGGATAGTCAGCAACGGCAAGGAGATCATGCCCGCCCAGAAGCGCGGCGCGATCACCCGACGCAGCGGATCCACAGCCATCATCTCCATACTGGAGAGCTGCTCGGTGGCACGCATCAGGCCAATTTCTGCCGTCAGCGCCGACCCGGCACGCCCGGCGAACAGCAGCGCAGCAACCACCGGCCCCAGCTCACGCAGCAGGGAGAGCGCCACCAGCATACCGAGGCTGGTTTCCGCACTATAGGTGGTGAGGACCAGATACCCCTGCAGCCCCAGCACCATCCCGATGAAGACGCCGGAAACGATGATAATGAGCATCGACAGCACGCCGACATTGTACAGCTGGCGAACCAGCAGAGGGGCATGTTTGCGGAATTCCGGTTTCCCGACCAGCGCATTGAATAACATCAACCCGGCACGCCCGAACGTCCTGATGGTTTTTATGCCACGGTGTCCAAGAGCGGCCAACGCATTTAACAGCATGAGTGGCTTAACTCCCTATTCCCAATAAATCTTTATGATAATCGCCCGCCGGATAACGGAACGGTACGGGGCCATCTGCAATACCGTCGAGGAACTGACGGACGCGGGCATCGCAGTTACTCTGTAATGCTTGTGCGCTACCGTGCGCCACAATTTTTTTATCCGCCACGATATAGGCGTAATCGGCAATGCTCAGCACTTCGGGTACGTCATGGGTGACCACAATACAGGTCACGCCCAGGGCGCTGTTCAGTTCAGAGATCAGTTTGACCAGCACGCCCATGGTGATGGGATCCTGGCCGACGAATGGCTCATCGAACATGATCAGATCGGGTTCCAGCGCGATCGCGCGCGCCAGGGCCGCACGACGGGCCATCCCGCCGGAGAGTTCAGAAGGCATCAGTTTGGCTGCGCCACGCAGGCCGACAGCCTCGAGCTTCATCATGACGGTACTTTTCAACAGTTCCGGCGGCAGATGCGTATGCTCACGCAGCGGATAAGCGACATTATCGAAGACGTTCATGTCAGTAAAAAGCGCGCCGGACTGAAAAAGCATGCTCATGCGTTTACGTACGGTATAAAGGCGCGAGCGGGACATCGCCGGGATATTTTCGCCGTCAAAGAGGATCTCGCCCTGGCTCGGCGGGATCTGCCCACCAATCAGGCGCAATAACGTCGTTTTACCAATGCCGGACGGGCCCATGATGGCGGTGATTTTACCGCGAGGCACGGTGAGAGAGATGTTGTCAAAAATGACCCGGCTGCTGCGCGTGAAGCTGACGCCACGGACATCGACTATATTCGCTCCATTCAGGCTCATGTACATTTCCTTTCTATTGCCGGTTCAGGATCAGCTTGATGCCTGATTTCGCCGCAAACCCAACATTTTTACAGAATATTACCTCTGCAGGTAAGCGAAAGCTGGCATTTGTTTTACTTTTACAACGCATAAAGTCAAAATTAGGAATACGTTACGTCTACAGACAGTATGCAGCGGCAGAGATTTTTTCTCGGTGGACCGGCGAGTATACCTGAAGAAAGGACTTTTGATGCTTCTTGCAACGGCACTGTTAATAATTGGTTTACTTTTGGTGGTCTACAGTGCCGACCGTCTGGTGTTCTCCGCATCAATTCTGTGTCGTTTATTAGGTGTTCCCCCCCTGATTATTGGGATGACGGTGGTCAGCGTGGGTACCTCCCTGCCGGAGATTATCGTCTCTGTCGCCGCCTCGCTGCACGATCAGGTTGATCTCGCCGTGGGAACAGCCATTGGCTCCAACATCGTCAACATCTTGCTCATCCTGGGACTTGCTGCACTGCTCCATCCATTTCGCGTGCATTCTGATGTTCTGCGACGCGAATTACCGCTAATGTTAATTGTCAGTCTGCTGGCCGGTTATGTGTTATATGACGGGCAGTTAACGCTTAGCGATGGCATTTTCCTGCTGGCACTGGCGGTCATCTGGCTGTTTTATATTGTTAAGCTGGCCCGGGCGGCAGAAAAGCAGGGCAATGACACCCTGACCCTTGAGCAGGTTGCAGAGCTACCGCGTGAGGGAAATTTGCCCGTTGCGCTGCTCTGGCTGGGGGTGGCGCTGATCATCATGCCGATGGCGACCCAGATGATCGTTGATAATGCGACGGTGCTGGCCAACTACTTCGCCATGAGCGAATTAACCATCGGCCTGACGGTGATTGCCATTGGCACCAGTCTCCCCGAGCTGGCCACGGCGATTGCCGGCGCGCGTAAAGGCGAAGATGACATAGCGATTGGTAATATCATCGGTTCCAATATTTTCAATATTGCCATTGTGCTGGGTCTGCCGGCCCTGATTGCTCCCGGCGCCTTTAATCCGCTGGCGTTCAGCCGGGATTACGGGGTGATGGTGTTAGTCAGCGCTATCTTCGCCCTGCTCTGCTGGCGACGTAAAAGGCAGATTGGTCAGGGCGCTGGCGCGCTGCTGACGGTGGGATTTATCGTATGGATGGCGATGCTGTACTGGCTCTCGCCTCTTCTCTCTGGGTAAACGGAAACGCATTATGTCGCAAATAGAATTGCAGCCGGGTTTTGACTTTCAGAAAGCAGGAAAAGAAGTTCTGGAGATAGAACGTGAAGGTCTGGCGCAGTTAGATCAATACATTAATCAGGATTTTAGCCTCGCGTGTGAAAAAATTTTCCACTGCACCGGCAAAGTCGTGGTGATGGGAATGGGCAAATCCGGGCACATTGGTCGTAAAATGGCGGCCACCTTCGCCAGTACCGGCACCACCGCCTTTTTCGTTCATCCCGGTGAAGCGGCGCACGGTGACCTCGGCATGGTCTCAGCGCAGGATATCGTCATCGCGTTATCCAACTCCGGTGAATCAAATGAGATCCTGGCCCTGATCCCGGTGCTGAAGCGGCTCCACGTTCCCCTTATTTGTATCACCAGCCGTCCTGAGAGCAGCATGGCGCGCGCCGCAGATATCCATCTGTGCGTCAAAGTGCCAAAAGAGGCCTGCCCGCTGGGACTGGCACCGACCTCCAGCACCACCGCTGCGCTGGTAATGGGAGATGCGCTGGCCGTCGCCCTGCTCGAAGCCCGCGGCTTTACCGCCGAAGATTTCGCCCTCTCCCATCCGGGTGGTGCGCTGGGACGTAAATTGCTGCTGCGGGTGAATGACATCATGCATACCGGGGATGAAATTCCACGCGTCAGTAAAGAGGCCTCCCTGCGCGATGCGCTGCTGGAGATCACCCGTAAAAACCTCGGCATGACCGTCATCTGCGATGATCAGATGAAAATTGACGGGATTTTCACCGATGGGGATCTGCGCCGCGTGTTCGATATGGGTATAGATGTTCGTAAGCTGGGTATCGCCGATGTGATGACCCCCGGGGGGATTCGGGTGCGTCCCGGCCTGCTTGCTGTCGAAGTATTAAACCTGATGCAGTCCCGCCATATCACCTCCGTCATGGTTGCTGATGGCGACCAGTTGCTGGGTGTGGTACATATGCATGATCTGCTGCGCGCAGGCGTAGTGTAATGAAGGATAAGACAATGATTAATGCGGGTGCATCCCTTGCAACCTGTTACGGCCCGGTCAGTGCGCAGATGATGTCGCAGGCCGAAAACATTCGCCTGCTGATTCTGGATGTCGATGGCGTGCTGTCTGACGGCCTGATTTATATGGGCAACAATGGCGAAGAGCTGAAGGCCTTCAACGTCCGTGATGGTTACGGCATTCGCTGTGCGCTCACGTCTGGCATAGAAGTTGCCATCATCACCGGGCGTAAGGCTAAACTAGTAGAAGATCGCTGCGAAACGCTGGGCATTACCCATCTCTATCAGGGACAATCCGATAAGATGGTCGCTTTCAGGGACTTACTTGGTAAACTGGCCATCGCCCCGGAAAACGTCGCCTACGTCGGAGACGATCTGATTGACTGGCCAGTGATGGCAGAAGTGGGTTTGAGCGTCGCCGTGGCTGATGCCCATCCGCTGTTGATCCCGCGCGCTGACTATGTCACCCGTATCAACGGTGGCCGCGGCGCAGTAAGAGAAGTCTGCGACCTGCTGCTGCTGGCGCAAGGTAAGCTTGATGAGGCCAAAGGGCAATCGATATGAGTAAAACCAGACGTTGGGTTATTATTCTGCTTTCGCTGGTAGCACTGGTACTGATTGGCGTGAATCTCGCTGACAAGGACGACGAACAAGCGCCGGCGGTCAATACTAACGATCCAACATACAGAAGCGATCATAGCGATACCGTGGTGTACAGCCCGGAAGGGGCTTTGAATTATCGCCTTATCGCTCAGCATGTTGAGTATTTTTCCGAACAGGGCGTCTCCTGGTTTACCCAACCGGTGATGACCACGTTTGATACCAATAAAGTGCCGACCTGGTCGATTAAATCAGACCGGGCAAAACTGACGAATGACCGTATGCTTTATCTGTATGGTCATGTTGAGGTGAATGCGCTGACCGCAGACTCACAGCTGCGCAAAATCACAACCGATAACGCACAGATTAACCTTGTGACGCAGGATGTCACGTCGCAGGATCTGGTTACGTTATACGGCACCACATTTAATTCCAGCGGTCTGAGAATGCGCGGGAACTTACGCAGCAAGAACGCAGAGCTGATTGAAAAGGTTAGAACCTCCTATGAAATTCCAAGCAAACAAACTCAGCCTTAAATTTGTTATTGCCAGCGCGCTGCTGGCCGTCAGCCTGCCTGCGCTTGCTGTAACGGGTGATACCGAGCAGCCGATTCATATCGAATCCGATACGCAGTCGCTCGATATGCAGGGCAACGTGGTGACCTTTACCGGCAATGTGGTCGTGACCCAGGGCACCATCAAAATCAACGCCGACAAGGTAGTGGTGACGCGTCCTGGCGGGGAAGATGGTAAAGAGATTATCGATGGCTACGGCAACCCGGCCACCTTCTACCAGATGCAGGACAACGGTAAGCCGGTGAAAGGCCGTGCCTCCCAGATGCACTACGAGCTGGCGAAGGATTTTGTGGTGCTGACCGGCAATGCCTTCCTGGAGCAGCTCGACAGCAACATCAAGGGCGACAAGATCACCTATCTGGTGAAAGAGCAAAAAATGCAGGCCTTCAGTGAAAAAGGCAAACGCGTAACCACCGTCCTGGTTCCATCGCAGCTGCAGGACAAAAACAACACTCAGGCCCCGGCACAGAAAAAGAGTAACTAATTCGTTATGGCAACATTAACTGCAAAGAATCTCGCCAAAGCCTACAAGGGCCGTCGCGTAGTGGAAGATGTCAGTTTGACCGTCAACTCCGGCGAAATTGTCGGCCTGTTGGGTCCTAACGGTGCGGGTAAAACCACTACCTTTTACATGGTGGTAGGGATTGTGCCGCGCGACGCGGGTAACATCATCATCGATGACGAAGATATCAGCCTGCTGCCGCTTCATGCACGTGCGCGTCGCGGTATCGGTTACCTACCACAGGAAGCGTCGATCTTTCGCCGTCTGAGCGTCTTCGACAACCTGATGGCGGTGCTGCAGATCCGTGACGATTTGACCTCCGAGCAGCGTCAGGATCGCGCCAACGAGCTGATGGAAGAGTTCCATATCGAACATCTGCGCGACAACATGGGTCAGGCGCTCTCCGGTGGTGAACGTCGCCGTGTGGAAATTGCCCGCGCGCTGGCAGCCAACCCGAAATTTATTCTGCTCGATGAACCTTTTGCGGGCGTTGACCCGATTTCGGTTATTGATATTAAACGAATTATTGAGCATCTGCGCGACAGTGGTCTGGGCGTGCTTATCACCGACCATAACGTGCGTGAGACGCTGGCGGTCTGTGAGCGGGCTTACATTGTCAGCCAGGGCCATCTGATTGCCCACGGCACACCGCAGCAGATCCTCGAAGACGATCATGTTAAGCGCGTGTATCTTGGGGAAGACTTCAGACTCTGATAGGGTAGAAGTACAGTCTCGCGTAAACGGAGAAAAATGCTCTGAACATGAAGCAAGGTTTGCAATTAAGGCTCAGCCAACAGCTGGCAATGACGCCGCAGCTCCAACAGGCCATTCGTCTGTTGCAGCTGTCGACGCTAGAACTCCAGCAGGAGCTCCAGCAAGCGCTGGACAGCAATCCCCTGCTTGAGCAAACCGATCTTCACGACGAGGTAGAAACTCAGCAAACTCAGGACACCGAAAATCTCGACAGCGTTGATGCGCTGGAGCAAAAAGAGATGCCTGACGAGCTTCCTCTGGATGCCAGCTGGGATGAGATCTACACCGCCGGCACGCCATCCGGCACGCGCGCAGACTACCAGGATGATGAATTACCGGTGTATCAGGGCGAGACCACCCAGTCGCTGCAGGATTACCTGATGTGGCAGGTGGAGCTCACGCCGTTTTCCGATACCGATCGCGCCATCGCTACCTCCATTGTCGATGCCGTCGATGAGACCGGCTATTTGACCGTGTCGCTGGACGACATTCTGGAAAGCATCGGTGATGATGAGATCGATCTTGAAGAGGTCGAAGCGGTTCTGAAGCGTGTTCAGCGTTTCGATCCGGTTGGCGTCGCAGCACGCGATTTACGTGACTGCCTGCTGATTCAGCTTTCGCAATTCGTTAAAGAGACGCCGTGGCTGGAAGAGGCTCGCCTGATCGTCAGCGAGCATCTGGATCTGCTGGCCAACCACGACTTCCGCTCATTGATGCGCGTAACGCGCCTGAAAGAAGAGATCCTGAAAGAAGCGGTTAATCTGATTCAGTCGCTGGATCCACGTCCGGGGCAGTCCATCCAGACCAGCGAGCCCGAGTACGTTATTCCCGATGTGCTGGTGCGTAAGCATAACGGCCTGTGGGTTGTGGAACTGAATTCCGACAGCATCCCGCGCCTGCAAATCAATCAGCACTACGCCTCGATGTGCACCAGCTCGCGCAATGATTCGGATAATCAGTTTATCCGCAGCAATCTGCAGGAGGCGCGCTGGCTGATCAAAAGCCTCGAGAGCCGCAATGACACCCTGCTGCGCGTCAGCCGCTGCATCGTCGAACAACAGCAGGCGTTTTTTGAGCAGGGTGAAGAATTTATGAAGCCGATGGTGCTGGCCGATATCGCCCAGGCCGTCGAGATGCATGAATCGACGATTTCCCGCGTGACGACGCAGAAGTATCTGCACAGTCCGCGCGGTATTTTTGAGCTTAAGTATTTTTTCTCCAGCCACGTCAATACCGAAGGCGGCGGCGAAGCCTCGTCGACGGCCATTCGGGCGCTGGTGAAAAAATTGATCGCCGCGGAAAACCCCGCGAAACCACTGAGCGACAGTAAGTTAACCACCATGCTGTCCGATCAAGGTATCATGGTGGCACGCCGTACTGTTGCGAAGTATCGAGAGTCTTTATCCATTCCGCCGTCAAACCAGCGTAAACAACTGGTCTGACACAACCGATAAGGAAGACACTATGCAGCTCAACATCACTGGACACAACGTCGAAATTACTGAGGCCCTGCGTGAATTTGTGAATACAAAATTCGCCAAGCTTGAGCAGTACTTCGAGAGGATCAATCAGGTCTACATTGTGTTAAAAGTGGAAAAAGTGACTCATATCTCGGATGCGACCCTGCATGTCAACGGAGGCGAAATTCATGCCAGTGCGGAAGGACAAGACATGTACGCGGCTATCGACGGCTTGATTGACAAGCTCGCCCGACAGCTAAACAAACATAAAGATAAACTGAAACAACACTAATTGTCCGGGCAGTTAACGGGTGCAGGTTGGCCTGTTGTGAAACACAACGGGCCCTTTGTACAGTTAGCGCTTAGGTGAAATTATGATGAATAACGATTCAACTCTACAACTGAGCAGTGTCCTTAATCAGGAATGTACCCGCAGTGCCGTCCACTGCCAGAGCAAAAAACGTGCCCTGGAGATCATCAGTGAACTGGCCGCAAAACAGCTGAGCCTGCCGCCACAAGTGGTATTTGAAGCGATTCTGACCCGTGAAAAAATGGGCAGTACCGGCATCGGCAACGGCATCGCCATTCCCCATGGCAAACTTGAAGAGGATACCCTGCGTGCTGTAGGGGTGTTTGTTCAGCTGGAAACACCTATCGCCTTTGATGCTATTGATAACCAGCCTGTCGATTTGCTGTTTGCCCTGCTGGTGCCAGCGGATCAGACCAAAACACATTTGCACACCCTCTCGCTGGTGGCCAAACGCCTGGCGGATAAAACCATCTGTCGCCGTTTGCGCGCGGCTCAGAGCGATGAGGAGCTTTATCAAATCATTACGGAAACGGAAGGCAATCAGGATGATGCGTAATCGGGTGATGGCGTTGACATCTGTAGTCCTGAGGAGAAACGGTACATGGTGCTGATGATCGTCAGCGGTCGTTCAGGGTCCGGAAAATCGGTGGCCCTGCGAGCGCTGGAAGATATGGGCTTTTACTGCGTGGATAACCTGCCGGTAGTGCTGCTGCCCGAGCTGGCGAAATCACTGGCCGATCGGCAGATTTCCGCCGCGGTCAGCATCGACGTGCGTAACATGCCGGAATCCCCGGAGATCTTTGAGCAGGCGATGAGCAGTTTGCCGGAGGCGTTTTCACCTCAGCTGCTGTTCCTTGATGCCGATCGCAACACGCTGATCCGTCGCTACAGCGATACCCGTCGTCTGCATCCGCTCTCCAGCAAAAACCTGTCGCTGGAAAGCGCCATTGACCAGGAGAGCGATCTACTGGAGCCGCTGCGTTCCCGCGCCGACCTGATCGTTGATACCTCCGAAATGTCTGTCCATGAACTGGCGGAAATGCTGCGTACCCGCCTGCTGGGCAAACGCGAGCGCGAGCTGACGATGGTGTTTGAATCCTTCGGCTTTAAGCACGGTATCCCGATCGATGCAGACTATGTGTTTGACGTGCGCTTCCTGCCGAACCCGCACTGGGATCCAAAGCTGCGTCCGATGACCGGCCTGGATAAACCCGTCGCCGCGTTCCTCGACAGGCATACGGAAGTGCATAACTTTATTTATCAGACGCGCAGCTACCTTGAACTCTGGTTGCCGATGCTGGAGACAAACAATCGCAGCTACCTGACGGTGGCGATTGGCTGTACCGGGGGCAAACACCGTTCGGTCTATATTGCTGAGCAACTGGCTGACTATTTCCGCTCGCGCGGCAAAAACGTGCAGTCCCGTCATCGTACGCTGGAAAAACGCAAAACATGACCGTAAAGCAGACCGTTGAGATCACCAATAAGCTGGGCATGCATGCACGCCCGGCGATGAAGTTATTTGAACTGATGCAAGGGTTTGACGCGGAGGTTCTGCTGCGTAATGACGAGGGCACCGAAGCCGAAGCCAACAGCGTAATTGCCCTGCTGATGCTGGACTCCGCCAAGGGCCGCCAGATCGAAATCGAAGCTACCGGCCCACAGGAAGAAGAGGCGCTGGCAGCAGTCATTGCGCTGTTCAACGCCGGCTTTGATGAGGATTAATGCAGCTTATTGGCCTGCATAAATCCTTCCCCGCCCAACTGCCGCATCTGGCGCAGGATCCACGCCTGACGGTTGCGTACATAGCCTGAAGGCGCGCTGGCCTTAAAGCGGATGGGGTTCGGTAGCACGGCGGCCAGCAGCGCGGCCTCAGAAGCCGACAGACGGCTCGCGGGCTTATGGAAATAGCGCTGGGCAGCAGCTTCGACACCAAACACCCCCTCGCCAAACTCCGCGATATT
Organism: Leclercia sp. Marseille-Q4284; assembly: GCF_916618945.1. Lineage (NCBI taxonomy): Bacteria > Pseudomonadati > Pseudomonadota > Gammaproteobacteria > Enterobacterales > Enterobacteriaceae > Leclercia > Leclercia sp. Marseille-Q4284. Next base: position 1,427,062 of record NZ_CAKAKG010000002.1, on the reverse strand, counting down.
CAGGTATACCGTCAGGATGCGTTTTTTACTCCACACCGTTTCGATGCCTAACGTCAGTCCGGCTTCAAATCCTTTTCTCATCCAGCTGCGTCCGTCCCACAAAAACAGGTTTTTCACCGTTTGCTGAGAAAGCGTCGACGCCCCGCGAATGCGGCTCTCATTACGCTCGTTGTGCGCTAACGCCTTTTCTATTGCCCCAACATCAAACCCCCAGTGATCCGGGAATTTCTGATCCTCGGCGGCAATAACGGCCAGCCCCATCCACGGCGAGATCTCATCCATACTCACCCAGTCAGAATGGGCGATATAGCTGAAATCGCCTCGCAGCCAGCTCCCCAGCTGACGTTCAATCATCACCGCGGAAAACGGCACCGGCAGAAAGCTGAACAAGGCGATGCCGCCGCCCCAGAAGACCGCCATCACCACCAGGACACGAATGACGATCCGCCTTACCCAGCCGGATCGGGGACGCTTCAATCTCATTCCGCCAGCACCAGCACGCGGGTGACCAGCTTCTCAATACCTGTCGCAGCTTCGGCAATGTTCTCCGCCAGCATATACGCGGGGGTGGTCACGATTCGGTTCTCTTCGTCGACCACGATATCGTCTACCGGACACGGGATATGCTCCCCGCCCATGTCTTCGATGGCTTCAGCGGTATCAATGTCGGTGCCGATAGTCAGACGCAGCGGGATATCAAAGATGGCTGGCAGCATCGCCGGGGCGATACAGATAAAGCCCAGCGGTTTACCGGCCTCATGCATCTGCAGCGCCAGGGTTTTAAAATCGCTATCCACCCGGCAGGCGCTGCCCTGGTGGGCAAAATCACTGAGGTTTTTTGCGGCACCAAAACCGCCCGGCACAATTAGCGCATCCAGTTCGGCACCATGGGCCTCACTGAGCGGACGGATCTGCCCGCGGGCGATGCGCGCCGCCTCAATCAGGACATTTCGGCTTTCCGCCAGCGGTTCACCGGTGAGGTGGTTGATGACATCGGACTGAGTTTTGTCTGGTGCGAAACAGACCGCTTCTGCACCGTTGCGCGCCAGCGCCAGCAGCGTCAGAACCGCTTCATGTATTTCAGAACCATCGTAAACACCGCACCCGCTCAGTACTACGCCGACCTTTTTCATCCTGCGATCCCTCTCGAAAAATGTTACATGCACATTAAAAATTCTGATTAAAACGGTGTGCTTCACACATTTAACTGATTCATGTAACAAAGTATTTAAGATTTGCTATCTTAACTGCGTGCGGCCTGAATTTTCCGGCTACGCCATTATCCTAAAAATAACCTATCAAGGCGCAGCCAAGATTTCCCTGGTGTTGGCGCAGTATTCGCGCACCCCGGTTTAGCCGGGGTCATTTTTTTCTGCTCTCCACCCAGGCTTTCAGGACGGCCACATCGTTCTGCCACTCCTGCTTCATCTCTTCAACCCATTCACCCACGTTATCTTCCCACGCCGGTAAATCCGGGGACTGGATCTGTTTACCCAGCTGCTGCAGATGGCGCAAACCAATAGAACCGGCGGCTCCTTTGATCTTATGGCCCTCTTCAACAACGCCTTTTTGATCCCGCGCCGTCAGGTTGGACTCCAGCACGTTCAGATAGCCTGGCATCATTTTTTCGAACATGGCCACACCGTCAGTGATCAACTTCGGACCCACCAGATCGATGTACTGTTCCAGCATCTCGATATCCAGCAAAGACTGCGCTTTTTCCGTATCTACCGTCGTCATGGTGCTCTCCTCTTCGTCACTGGTGTCCCAGTACTTCTTAATCATGGCGGTTAAGGCAGGTACCGCCAGCGGTTTGCTCAGTACATCGTCCATTCCGGCATCAAGGTACTCTTTTTTATCTTTCAGCACGTTAGCGGTCAACGCCACCAGCGGCGGCAGTTCATCGCTGGCGTAACGGCTGGTCAGTTCACGGGAGATGTCCAGCCCGGTCATGTCCGGGAGCTGAATATCCAGCAGCACCAGATCGTATTCCCCAGGGGTGAACATCTCCAGTGCGGCCTTGCCGGTCATGGCGACATCCACGCTGCTGCCGAGTTTCTCCAGCACCGAGCGCGCCACTATTACGTTCAGTTCAATATCTTCCACCAGCAGCACGTGCAGAGCTGGCAGCGGCATATCGTCATGGGCAAAGGTATCTTCGACCTCTTCCGCCACGGCTGGGGCTCGAACGCTCAGTTTAAACACCGATCCCTGTCCAGGGCTGCTGCTCACCGTAATGTCGCCCCCCATGCTCTTCGCCAGGCGACGCGATACCGCCAGGCCAATGCCGGTGCCGGTAGCGGGCTTGCCTCCCTGGCTATCTTTAACCTGATAATACATGGCGAAGATCTTGTCCTGCTCCTCCTGCGGAATTCCGATCCCGGAATCTTCCACCTCGAAGTGCAGCATCTCGCCTTCGCCGTAACGCACGCGAACCGCCACCTGACCGCTCTGGGTAAACTTGACCGCATTGCTGATCAAGTTCCAGAGGATCTGGCGCAGGCGCGTGCCGTCAGTCACCACCTTGTGCGGCAGCGGCAGCGTTGGCTCCATCACAAAGCGTAGCCCTTTCTGCTGCGCCTGCAGGCCGGAGAGGTTTTCCAGATCGGCCAGGAAACCGGTGAAGTCCACCGGCTGGTTATCCAGCTGGACTTTGCGTCGCTCCATCTTATCCATATCGATAATATCGTTGAAGATATTGCCGAGCGTGACCGCTGAAACGTGGATCGTTTTCAGATATTTCTCCTGCTCGGTCGTCAGGTCGGTATCGAGCAGAATGCGGCTTAATCCCACAATGCCGTTAAGCGGGGTACGCAGCTCATGGCTGATGGTGGAGATAAAGGTGGTTTTATCGCGGCTGGCGCGCTCGAGGGCATCCTGATAGCGCTTACGCTCGGTAATGTCGCGCCCGAAGCCCATCAGCCCGTGGCGTTTCCCGACGCGGTCGTAATATGGCACTTTGCGGATTTCGAAGCAGGCTTTGCGCCCGTCCGGGTAGTCGAGCCACTGCTCGTAGGTCAGGGAGACGTTATGACGGAATACCTTCTCGTCGGTTTCGATAACTTTGGCGGCCGCCTCGGGGGAGTAGACGTCCTGGGGGCGCAGACTGACGAGCTGCTTTTCGCTTTTGCCGGTCAGGAGCTCCATCGCCCGGTTACAGCCGGAGAACTCTTTATCTTCATTGCGGTAGAAGACCAGATCCGGGGAGGCGTCGAGGAAAGAGCGCAGGAATGAGGATTGCTGCTCAAGCTGGATCTGCGTCTGCTCGCGCTCCTTCATTTCGATTTTCAGCTGTTCCAGGGTGGTCTGGCGCTCGGCCTCGGCTTTCTCACGATCTGAGATCTCCTGGTTCAGTTGAGCGATGTTATCTTTCAGCTGCACGTTGAGCTTCAGATCGCGTTCGCGCATCTCCTCCAGCTTTTCCACTACCCTGGTCAACCGCTGGCGGGATTCCTCCAGCTGTTCAACCACTACCGAGAGGAAATAGACCGCCCAGGGGGTGATCAGCAGGCCGAAGAAAATAGACCGAATGAGGTCAATGCTCTCAACCTGGCCGTGCAGCACCATGGTAATGGCCATCTGCACCACAATCGCCAGCACCACCAGCGCCAGCGCCAGCAGCAGGGAGAAGCGTACCAGGCCGAGCTTCATCATCAGATCGACATAGTATTGCGCCAGTAACCGAATTTGCTTCATAGGGGATCTCTTCACGACGTCATCGCACAATAATACTCAAATTCCAGGCAAGACGTTGAAGGTTGTGCAAAAAAGTGAGGGGTAGAACAGAGGATGCACCTCACCTCCCAAAGGAGGAGGTGAGGTATCAGGGGTCAGGAGCGCTTCAACAGCATCCAGAGGCTGATCAGGAAGAAGGAGGCGCTTGGCAGCAGCGCGCCAATAACTGGCGGGATACCGTAAACCAAGGTCAGCGGACCAAAAATCTGATCGAGGACGTAGAAGACGAAACCGAAGCTGATGCCGGTCACGACACGTACCCCCATCGGAACGCTACGCAGCGGGCCGAAGATAAACGACAGCGCCATCAGCATCATCACCGCCACGGAGAGCGGCTGGAAGATCTTGCTCCACATGTTGAGCTGGTAACGCCCGGCGTCCTGGCCACTCGACTTCAGGTACTTCACGTAGTTGTGCAGGCCGCTGATGGACAGCGCATCCGGATCCAGCGCCACCACGCCGAGCTTGTCGGGGGTCAGGTTGGTTTTCCAGGTGCCAGTGACCGTCTGCGAACCGGTGATCTGTTTTGGATCCTGCAGGTTTGACTCATCCACTTGGGACAAACGCCAGACCTTTTTCTCCGTATCGAAGGTCGCAGAGGTCGCATAACGCACTGCCTGCAGACGACGCTGATCGTTAAAGCTGTAGATGCTCACGCCGCCGAGCGTGTTCTCGCCGGTAACGCGTTCGATATAGACAAAGTTATTCCCGTCTTTCGCCCACAGCCCCTGCTGGGTCGAGAGCAGCGAGCCGCCATACATCATCTGCGCGCGATAGTTACGCGCCATCTGCTCGCCCTGCGGCGCAACCCACTCACCCATCGCCATGGTCAGGAATACCAGCGGGATCGCGGTTTTCATCACCGACAGCGCAACCTGCATACGGGTAAAGCCCGACGCCTGCATCACCACCAGCTCACTGCGCTGCGCCAGCATCCCCAGCCCCAGCAGAGCGCCTAACAGCGCCGCCATCGGGAAGAAGATCTGCACGTCTTTCGGAATACTGAGCAGGGTATACATACCCGCCCCCAACGCATCATAGCTCCCCTGCCCGGCCTTTTTCAGTTGGTCGACAAACTTGATGATGCCGGAGAGCGACACCAGCATGAATAACGTCATCATGATGGTGGTAAAAATGGTTTTACCGATATAGCGGTCAAGAACGCCAAACGCCTGCATTACACCGCTCCTTTACGCGTAAACCGGGCTCGTACACGGCGCATCGGCACGGTATCCCACAGGTTGAGGATGACCGCCAACAGCAGATAGAGTCCGTTAATCACCCAGGTCCAGATAACCGGGTCGATTTTTCCTTTACCGCCATTCGATTTGATCGAGGTCTGCAGCAGGAAGAACACCAGATAAAGCAGCATCGCGGGCAGCATGGAGAGCACGCGGCCCTGACGTGGGTTGACCACGCTGAGCGGCACCACCATCAATGCCATCATAAAGACGGTGAATACCAGAGTCAGTCGCCAGTGCAGCTCCGCGCGGGCGCGATTGGTATCGGTGTTGATAAGCGTACGCATGCTCATCTGCTCAGTATCGGTAGGATCCAGCGCCACCGTCTGATGACCAATAATCGCCTGATAGTTCTGGAAGTCGGTAATGCGGAAATCACGCAGCATCGCCGTGCCTTCAAAGCGAGTACCCTGGTTCAGGGTCACGATCTGCGAACCGTTTTTATCCTGGGCGAGCTGACCGGAATCGGCCACTACCACGGACGGACGGGCATTACCTTTGGTACGGATTTGCGCGAGGAAGACGTCGTTAAAGCGGCTGCCATCCACGCTTTCAATAAACAGCACGGAGTTACCGTCGGTTGCCTGCTGGAACTGCCCCTGCGCCAGTGCGGCCATGCCGGGGTTCGCTTTCGCTTCAGCCAGCACTTCGTCCTGATGTCGCGAGGAGACAGGCCCGGCCCACATCACGTTCACCGCGGCCACGATGCCGGTAAACAGCGCCAGGACCATCGCAGCTTTAATCAGTACCGCTTTGCTCAGACCACATGCGTGCATGACGGTGATTTCACTTTCGGTATAGAGTTTACCGAGCGTCATCAGCAGTCCGAGGAAAAGGCTTAATGGCAGGATAAGCTGCGCCATTTCAGGCACACCTAACCCGAGCAGAGAAAGCACCAGATTTGTGGGAATTTCACCGTCGACAGCCGCGCCGAGGATCCTCACCAGTTTCTGACAGAAAAAGATCAGAAGCAGGATGAAGAGTATCGCCAGCTGGCTTTTGAGCGTCTCCCGCACCAGATATCTTATGATTATCACATTAAATACGCCCGTAAAAACCCGTCTCTTTGCAGGAAAATCGCTTGTTTCATGGCTTAAACGTCATTTATTCTCTTGAGTCGTCGAAATCATCGCTAAGATTAGAACACCCGGCGGATTCGCGCTTCAGTAGTTACTATGACGTGTCGAAACCGTAATAACGTAAGATTAACACGAAGTCACCGCAACAGCGGGCATGAGTTACGAAAGGTTTCAATTCTATCCGTAGCTGCCGCTGTTGTCTTTAAGATTCAGGAGCGTAGTTCATGGAGTTCAGTGTAAAAAGCGGTAGCCCGGAGAAACAGCGGAGTGCCTGCATCGTCGTCGGCGTGTTTGAACCCCGCAGACTCTCTCCGATCGCAGAACAACTCGATAAAATCAGCGACGGCTACATCAGCGCCCTGCTGCGCCGTGGCGAGCTGGAAGGCAAACCGGGTCAGACGCTGCTGCTGCATCATGTGCCGAACGTACTGTCCGAGCGCATCCTGCTGATTGGCTGTGGCAAAGAGCGCGAGCTGGATGAGCGCCAGTACAAACAGGTTATTCAGAAAACGATTAATACACTGAATGATACTGGCTCAATGGAGGCCGTGTGCTTCCTGACCGAACTGCACGTCAAAGGCCGCAACACCTACTGGAAAGTGCGCCAGGCGGTTGAGACCGCAAAAGAAACCCTCTACAGCTTCGATCAGCTGAAAACCACTAAAAGCGAACCTCGTCGTCCGCTGCGTAAAATGGTCTTTAACGTTCCGACTCGTCGTGAGCTGACCAGCGGCGAGCGCGCCATTCAGCATGGTCTGGCGATCGCTGCTGGTATCAAAGCCGCGAAAGATCTGGGCAACATGCCGCCAAACATCTGTAACGCCGGTTATCTTGCCTCCCAGGCGCGCCAGCTGGCTGACTCCTACAGCAAAAATGTCGTCACCCGCGTGATTGGCGAGCAGCAGATGAAAGAGCTGGGGATGCACTCCTACCTGGCTGTCGGCAACGGTTCACAAAATGAATCCCTGATGTCGGTCATCGAGTACAAGGGCAACCCATCTGAAGACGTGCGTCCGATTGTGCTGGTCGGTAAAGGCCTGACCTTCGACTCCGGCGGTATCTCCATCAAACCGGCCGAAGGCATGGATGAGATGAAGTACGACATGTGCGGTGCGGCGGCGGTCTACGGTGTGATGCGTATGGTGGCGGAACTCCAGTTGCCTATCAACGTGATCGGCGTGCTGGCAGGCTGTGAAAACATGCCGGGCGGCCGCGCCTATCGTCCGGGCGACGTGCTCACCACCATGTCCGGCCAGACCGTTGAAGTGTTGAACACTGACGCCGAAGGCCGTCTGGTGCTGTGCGACGTGCTGACTTACGTAGAACGCTTCGAGCCTGAAGCGGTGATCGACGTGGCAACCCTGACCGGTGCCTGCGTAATTGCGCTGGGTCACCACATCACCGGCCTGATGTCGAACCACAACCCGCTGGCCCATGAGCTGATCGGTGCTTCCGAACAGGCGGGCGACCGCGCCTGGCGTCTGCCGATGGCCGATGAGTACCAGGAGCAGCTGGAGTCTAACTTTGCGGATATGGCCAACATCGGTGGGCGTCCTGGCGGTGCCATTACCGCAGCCTGCTTCCTGGCGCGCTTTACCCGTAAATATAACTGGGCCCACCTGGACATCGCCGGTACCGCATGGCGTTCCGGTAAAGCCAAAGGCGCCACCGGCCGCCCGGTTGCCCTGCTGTCGCAGTTCCTGCTGAACCGCGCCGGGTTTAACGGCGAAGAGTAATGTTAAACGCCGGGTGGCGGCTTCGCCTTACCCGGCCTACAACGGCAACAAACCGTAGGCCCGGTAAGCGCAGCGCCACCGGGCAATACGTTTAAACTCACCACAAGAAGCCCCATATATGAAAAACGCGACGTTCTATCTTCTGGACAATGACACACAACAGGATGGCCTCAGCGCCGTCGAACAGCTGGTGTGTGAGATTGCCGCAGAACGTTGGCGCGGTGGAAAACGCGTGCTGATTGCCTGTGAAGATGAGCAGCAGGCCATCCGTCTGGATGAAGCCCTGTGGGCGCGACCGCCGGAAAGTTTTGTTCCGCATAATCTCGCGGGGGAAGGACCACGCGGTGGCGCACCGGTGGAGATCGCCTGGCCGCAAAAACGCAACAGCAGCCCGCGGGATATTTTAATCAGCCTGCGTACCGGCTTTGCAGATTTTGCCACCGCTTTCACAGAAGTGGTAGACTTTGTCCCTCACGAAGATTCTTTGAAACAACTGGCGCGCGAACGCTATAAAGCGTACCGCCTGGCTGGTTTTAACCTGAATACGGCAACCTGGAAATAATGGAAAAGACATACAACCCACGCGATATCGAACAGCCGCTTTACGAGCACTGGGAACAGCAGGGCTATTTCAAGCCTAACGGCGACGAAAGCAAAGAGTCCTTCTGCATCATGATCCCGCCGCCGAACGTCACCGGCAGTTTGCATATGGGGCATGCCTTCCAGCAGACCATCATGGATACCATGATCCGTTACCAGCGCATGCAGGGCAAAAACACCCTGTGGCAGGCGGGTACCGACCATGCGGGTATTGCTACCCAGATGGTGGTCGAACGTAAAATTGCCGCTGAAGAAGGTAAAACCCGCCACGACTACGGTCGCGACGCCTTTATCGACAAAATCTGGCAGTGGAAAGCGGAATCCGGCGGCACCATTACCCGTCAGATGCGCCGTCTCGGCAACTCCGTGGACTGGGAGCGCGAGCGCTTCACCATGGACGAAGGCCTGTCCAACGCCGTTAAAGAAGTGTTCGTCCGTCTGTATAAAGAAGACCTGATCTACCGTGGCAAGCGCCTGGTAAACTGGGATCCAAAACTGCGCACCGCCATCTCTGACCTGGAAGTGGAAAACCGCGAGTCTAAAGGCTCCATGTGGCATATCCGCTATCCGCTGGCCGACGGCGCGAAAACCGCAGACGGTAAAGATTACCTGGTGGTGGCCACCACCCGTCCGGAAACCCTGCTGGGCGATACCGGTGTGGCCGTTAACCCGGAAGATCCGCGTTACAAAGATCTGATCGGTAAATTCGTGGTGCTACCGCTGGTCAACCGCCGTATTCCGATTGTGGGCGATGAACACGCCGACATGGAAAAAGGCACCGGCTGCGTGAAGATCACCCCGGCACATGACTTTAACGACTATGAAGTGGGTCGTCGTCACGCCCTGCCGATGATCAACATCCTGACCTTTGATGGCGACATCCGCGAAAGCGCGGAAGTGTATGACACCAAAGGCGAAGAATCTGACGTCTATTCCAGCGATATCCCGGCTGAGTTCCAGAATCTGGAGCGTTTTGCCGCGCGTAAAGCGGTAGTTGCCGCTGTTGACGCCCTGGGCCTGCTGGAAGAGATCAAACCGCACGACCTGACCGTTCCTTACGGCGACCGTGGCGGCGTGGTGATCGAACCGATGCTGACCGACCAGTGGTACGTGCGTGCCGACGTGCTGGCAAAACCGGCTGTTGAAGCGGTTGAAAACGGCAGCATCCAGTTCGTGCCAAAACAGTACGAAAACATGTACTTCTCCTGGATGCGCGATATCCAGGATTGGTGTATCTCCCGTCAGCTGTGGTGGGGTCACCGTATTCCGGCGTGGTACGACAACGAAGGCAATGTCTACGTTGGCCGCACCGAAGACGAAGTGCGTCAGGAAAACAAGCTGAGCGCTGACGTCGCCCTGCGTCAGGACGAAGATGTGCTGGATACCTGGTTCTCTTCCGCGCTGTGGACCTTCTCCACCCTCGGCTGGCCAGAGAATACCGATGCGCTGCGTCAGTTCCACCCAACCAGCGTGATGGTCTCCGGCTTCGACATTATCTTCTTCTGGATCGCCCGCATGATCATGATGACCATGCACTTCATCAAAGATGAAGATGGCAAGCCGCAGGTTCCGTTCCATACCGTCTACATGACCGGTCTGATCCGTGACGACGAAGGCCAGAAGATGTCCAAGTCCAAGGGTAACGTTATCGACCCGCTGGACATGGTTGACGGTATCTCGCTGGAAGATCTGCTGGAGAAACGTACCGGCAACATGATGCAGCCGCAGCTGGCTGAGAAGATCCGCAAGCGCACCGAGAAGCAGTTCCCGGACGGCATCGAGCCACACGGCACCGACGCCCTGCGTTTCACCCTGGCGGCGCTGGCCTCAACCGGTCGCGACATCAACTGGGACATGAAACGTCTGGAAGGTTACCGCAACTTCTGTAACAAGCTGTGGAACGCCAGCCGCTTTGTGCTGATGAACACCGAAGATCAGGATTGCGGCTTTAACGGCGGCGAAATGACTCTGTCGCTGGCTGACCGCTGGATCCTGGCGGAATTCAACCAGACCACCAAAGCGTTCCGTGAGGCGCTGGACAGCTACCGCTTCGATATCGCGGCAGGCATCCTGTACGAGTTCACCTGGAACCAGTTCTGTGACTGGTACCTGGAGCTGACCAAGCCGGTGATGAACGGCGGATCTGAAGCGGAGCTGCGCGGCACGCGCAACACCCTGATTACCGTTCTGGAAGGTCTGCTGCGCCTGGCGCACCCGATCATCCCGTTCATTACCGAAACCATCTGGCAGCGCGTGAAGGTGATTGCCGGTATCAATGCCGATACCATCATGCTGCAGCCGTTCCCGGCCTTCGATGCTGCGCAGGTTGATGAAGCTGCCGCTGCCGATACCGAGTGGCTGAAGCAGGCGATCGTTGCCGTGCGTAACATCCGTGCAGAGATGAACATCTCCCCGGGTAAACCACTGGCACTGCTGCTGCGTGGTTGCAGCGAGGCTGCGGTTCGTCGCGTGACGGAGAACAGCACCTTCCTGCAGACCATGGCACGTCTGGAGAGCATCACCGTGCTGCCGGCAGATGATAAAGGTCCGGTCTCCGTGACCAAAATCATCGACGGTGCCGAACTGCTGATCCCGATGGCTGGCCTGGTTGACAAAGAGGCTGAGCTGGCGCGTCTGGCAAAAGAAGTGGCTAAAGTTGAAGTTGAAATCGGTAAGATCGAAAGCAAACTGTCTAACGAAGGCTTTGTCGCCCGCGCACCGGAAGCGGTTATCGCTAAAGAGCGTGAGCGTCTGGTTGGTTTCGCCGATGCTAAAGCGAAACTGATCGAGCAACAGGCTGTCATTAGCGCGCTGTGATGAGTGAAGCTATGCATGTAAATGCCTCTGTAACGGCGCATCTGCGCCGTATCACCGCCACGGATAACCCGGCAATCGCCGGCGTTATCCGCCGGGTATCTGCCGAATACGGCCTGACGGCCGATAAAGGTTATACCGTTGCGGATCCCAATCTCGATGAACTGTACGCGGTGTACAGCCAGCCGGGGCATGCCTATTGGGTGGTGGAGCAGAATGGCCAGGTTGTGGGTGGCGGTGGCGTTGCGCCGCTTTCCTGCAGCGAGCCGGACATCTGCGAACTGCAAAAAATGTATTTCCTGCCCGTCGTCCGTGGACAAGGCTTAGCGAAAAAACTGGCGTTACAGGCACTGGATCATGCCCGCGCGCAGGGTTTTAAACGCTGCTATCTTGAAACCACCGCCTTTCTGACCGACGCCATCAGACTGTACGAACATCTCGGCTTTGAGCATATCGACCAGCCGCTGGGATGTACCGGCCATGTTGATTGCGAAGTGCGAATGTTGAAAATGTTATAATTCCTTTCCTGCCCCCTTCTGTTAAGCGGCTGTAAACTGAATGCTCTACACTCTCAGTTCCACACCATCAGGGGGTAATATCATGTCGAAGATAAAAAGCTACGCCGCACCGCAGGCGGGTGCAGAACTTGAGCTGTACGAATACGATGCGGGCGAGCTGAAAGCAGAAGACGTTGAAGTCCAGGTTGATTACTGCGGGATCTGCCATTCCGATCTGTCGATGATCGATAACGAATGGGGCTTTTCGCAATACCCGCTGATTGCCGGGCACGAAGTGATTGGCCGCGTGGTGGCCCTGGGCAGTGCCGCGCAGGAAAAAGGGCTGAAGATTGGCCAACGCGTGGGCATCGGCTGGACTGCACGCAGCTGTGGTCACTGCGACGCCTGTATCAGCGGTAACCAGATTAACTGTCTGGAAGGCGCCACCCCTACCATTCTGAATAACGGCGGTTTCGCTGACAAACTGCGCGCCGACTGGCAGTGGGTCATTCCTCTTCCTGAGCAGATGGATATCGAATCTGCCGGTCCGCTGCTGTGCGGCGGGATCACGGTCTTTAAACCACTGCTGATGCACCACATCACCGCCACCAGCCGCGTGGGGGTAATCGGTATTGGTGGCCTGGGCCATATTGCCATCAAGCTTCTGCACGCGATGGGCTGTGAAGTAACGGCGTTCAGCTCCAACCCGGCGAAAGAGCAGGAAGTGCTGGCAATGGGTGCTGACAAGGTGGTGAACAGCCGCGACCCTGAGCTGTTGAAAGCCCTGGCCGGTCAGTTTGATCTGATCATCAACACCGTTAACGTCGATCTCGACTGGCAGCCGTACTTTGAAGCGCTGGCCTACGGCGGTAATTTCCATACCGTGGGTGCGGTCCTGAAGCCACTGCCTGTTCCGGCGTTCACGCTGATTGGCGGCGATCGCAGCGTGTCGGGTTCTGCAACGGGCACACCTTATGAGCTGCGTAAGCTGATGAAATTTGCCGGCCGCACCAAAGTTGCGCCGACCATCGAGATGTACCCGATGTCGAAAATCAACGACGCTATCCAGCACGTCCGTGACGGCAAAGCTCGTTACCGCGTGGTGCTGAAAGCAGACTTTTAAGCTGTTGTTGCCCGGTGGCGGGGCGGTCTGATGCCCTCACCCCGTCCCTCTCCCACCGGGAGAGGGAGCAAACATTAAAAACGGTAACGGTTGTTACCGTTTTGCATTTACCTCGCCACCCGGCAATTTCCCACTACCGCACCAGGGCCGCAAATACCTCAGCCACTGCCACCGCCCCAGGATCGGCTACCCCGTCAAGATTCTCTTTATTCACATAGGATGAGCGCCCCGCTCCGGCTTTGCTCATACTCGCCGTGGCATCCGCCCCCTCTTGTGCAGCCCTGGCGGCAGCCTGAATATCCCCTGTCTGAAACGCTTCCAGCGCGGGCTGGAGCGCGTCGATCAAGGTGCGATCCCCGCGATCGGCCCCGCCATACTGTTTCATTTGCGCAAGCCCGGTCAGCAAGGCAGCGGGCAAGGCTTTCCCGCTCCGCAGTGCCTGCCCGGCGGCGGTAAAGAAGATCGACATCAACACCCCGCTCGATCCCCCCATCACCGTCGCCAGCCGCTCGCCCACCACCAGCAGCAGCTGCGGCAGATCGTTCAGCGGCAGGCGCTCCTCCTCCAGCCATTGCGCAATGTCCCGTGCACCTTGCGCAAAGGTCGACCCTGTATCGCCATCCCCCACTTTTGCATCCAGGGCGTTAAGGCGATTTTCCAGGGCGATTAAGCAACCCGTGGCCGCGGCGAGGTACTGCGCGACGTTCGCATTCGTTGACGGGGTAAATTCCTCGCTGTCATGCAGCGGGGTGTGTGCCTGCGAACGCAGCGGCGCAAAGGCCACCGACTTTTGCCAGCCCAGCGTCTCTACCGGCGCGTTGAGCGCCTCCTCAAAGTCCGGGTTCAGCTTCAGCAGGGACAAGGAAAAGCCCTTCATGTCCAGCGAACTCACCAGCGGTGCCGGACCAATCAAATACGCGATCTGATCTTTCAGCGCCGAATGCGCCAGCTCTTTGGTCAGCAGCGCCATCTCCAGCGCCGAGACGCCGCCGAGGTTATTGATCAGCACCGCCAGCCGCCCAACACCTGCCTGCGCCAGCAAGGGTTTCACCAGCGTCTCGATAATCGCCCTACTGTTTTGCGTCTCGACCACCGACGCCCCGGGCTCACCGTGGATCCCCAGACCCAACTCGACGTGACCTTTTCTGATGCGCCCCGCTTCATCGTCATCGTCGCTGCCCGGCAGATTGCAGGTCTGCATCGCCACGCCCAGACTCCAGAGATTATCGCAGGCCTGAAGGGCCATATCCCGCACGTCCCTCAGCGATTTCCCCTGTTCGGCAGCATGCCCGGCAATTTTATGCACCAGCGCGGTTCCGGCAATGCCCCGCGGCTGTTTGTTATCCGGGAGAGCGATATCATCGGCCACAATCACCATCTCCACTTTGAGCCCGAAGCGCTTGGCTTTTTCTGCTGCGAGGCCAAAGTTGAGACGATCCCCGGTGTAGTTTTTGACGATCAGCAGACAGCCCTGCTCGCCGGTCACCGCCACGATGGCATTAAGCACCGCCTCTACGCTCGGGGAAGCAAACAGATCGCCGCAGACGGCAGCGGTCAGCATCCCTTTACCCACAAACCCCGCATGCGCCGGTTCATGACCGGATCCGCCGCCGGAAATCACCGCCACGCGGCTTTTATCCCAGTCGGCGCGCACCACCACACGGATCGCCGGATCGCTATCCAGTTTGACGAGATTGCCGTGCGGGGCGGAGATGAGCATACCTTCAATGGCGTCATTAACCAGCTGTTTGCGGTCATTAAAGAAGAATCTGGACATAGCTTTCCAATATGTTGTGAATCGTATGCAAAAGCATAGTCCGTGCTGGATATCGCGCCGCAAAGTCAGAAATTGACCCGCTCTTTTTGCCGTCAGGTTGCCTATACTCCACGCAGGACTGAACGAGGAAGCCGACCATGAGTACACCCCTGCTGATTGCCCGGACGCGGGATAACGAACAATTTCTCCTGCCCGCAATGGCTAACCGACATGGCCTGATTACCGGTGCCACCGGCACGGGTAAAACCGTGACGCTGCAAAAGCTGGCCGAGTCATTTTCGAGTATTGGCGTGCCGGTTTTTATGGCCGATGTTAAAGGCGATCTCAGCGGCGTTGCCCGGGAAGGGGTCGGCTCGGAAAAGCTCCTTGAACGGCTGAACAACATCGGCGTTACCGACTGGCAACCACAGGGTAATCCGGTGGTGGTCTGGGATATTTTCGGGGAGAAAGGGCACCCGGTGCGCGCCACTGTGTCCGATCTCGGCCCGCTGCTGCTGGCGCGCCTGCTCGACCTCAACGAGGTACAGACTGGCGTGCTGAACATCATCTTCCGCATTGCCGACGATCAGGGGCTGCTGCTGCTCGATTTCAAAGATCTGCGGGCCATTACGCAGTACATCGGGGATAACGCCAAATCTTTCCAGAATCAGTATGGCAATATCAGCAACGCCTCCGTGGGGGCTATCCAGCGTGGATTGCTGACGCTGGAGCAACAGGGTGCTGAACACTTCTTTGGCGAACCTATGCTGGATATCAAAGACTGGATGCGCACCGACAGCAACGGCAAAGGCATCATCAATATTCTGAGTGCGGAAAAGCTCTACCAGATGCCAAAGCTCTACGCCGCCAGCCTGCTGTGGATGCTCTCCGATCTCTTTGAGCAACTGCCGGAGGCGGGCGACCTGGAAAAACCGAAGCTGGTCTTCTTCTTTGACGAAGCCCATCTGCTGTTCAGCGATGCCCCGCAGGTGCTGCTGGATAAGATCGAACAGGTGATCCGCCTGATCCGCTCTAAAGGCGTGGGTGTCTGGTTTGTTTCGCAGAACCCCGCCGATATTCCCGATAACGTGCTGGGCCAGTTGGGCAACCGTGTCCAGCATGCCCTGCGCGCCTTTACGCCAAAAGATCAGAAGGCGGTGAAAGCCGCAGCGCAGACCATGCGCGCCAACCCGGCCTTTGATACCGAAGCGGCCATTCAGGCGCTGGGGACCGGCGAGGCGCTGATCTCTTTTCTTGATGCCAAAGGCAGCCCATCAGTGGTAGAGCGCGCAATGGTAATCGCCCCCAATTCCCGGATGGGGCCGATCGGTGACGATGAGCGTAACGGGCTGATTAACCACTCCCCGGTCTATGGGAAATACGAAGACGACGTCGATAGAGAATCGGCGTACGAGATGCTGCAAAAAGGGGTACAGGCCAGCCCGGCCCAGCAGGAGGCCCCCGCCGCGAAGGGCCAGTCGGTTGAGGTCGATGATGGGATCCTCGGCGGGTTGAAAGACATCCTGTTTGGCAGCACCGGCCCGCGCGGCGGTAAACGCGACGGGGTGGTGCAAACCATGGCGAAAAGCGCGGCGCGTCAGGTGACGAATCAGATTGTACGCGGTGTGCTGGGTAGCTTATTAGGCGGACGCCGACGGTAACGCAGGCATCCACGGCGTGCCCAGCGCCGAGCCCTGAACCCCCTGCTCGTTCAGGTAGCGATCCAGCTCCACCATCCCCGTCCAGCGGTTCTCGCACCACAGCGGTGCCAGCAGCGTTGGACGGCGGGCACTGGCGGAGATGCGGTGATACACCACCTCCGGCGGCGTGTGGCGGATCATCTCTCCGGCCGTCGCCACGTAGTCGTCCAGCTCAATGCCATTCAGTCGCCCGGCTTCCCAGGCTTTAGCCATAATGCTGCCCGTCACGATATGCAGCGGGTGCAGCTTGATGCCGTCGACACCGGTCTCTACCACGCGGTGCAGCGTTTCCAGGCCGTGATGCTGTTCTTCTCCCGGCAGGCCGACAATCAGATGGGTACAGACCTTCAGCCCACGCTCGCGTGCCAGCCGGGTGGTGCGTTGATAGCAGGCAAAATCATGACCGCGGTTGATACGGTGCAGGGTTTTATCGTGGGCGGTCTGCAATCCCAGCTCCAGCCAGATCTCATACCCCTGCTCTTTGTATTCGCTGAGCAGATCCAGCACCGCCTCCGGCACGCAGTCAGGCCGTGTCCCGACGCAGAGCCCGACGATATTGGCCTGGCTCACCGCCTGCTGATACATGGAGCGCAGCACCTGCACTTCCGCCCATGTGCTGGTATAGGCCTGAAAATAGGCCAGATACTGATTTGCCCGGTTAACCCGCGTTGCCTGGTGGGCGAGCTGTGCCGCGATAGACTGATGCTGCTGCGCTTCGTCGGCAAACGAGGCCACATTACAGAAGGTACAGCCGCCACGCCCGATAGTGCCGTCGCGGTTCGGGCAGCTAAATCCCCCGTGGAGCGACAGCTTATGGACCTTCTGCCCGTAGCGGCGTGAAAGATCCCCACCAAACATATTGACTAATTTCTGTAACTGCATAATCTGATAGACCGCCCCATTGAAAGGGGACAAGCCTGCCATTTTTCACCTCCGACGGCGATGACCTGGATCAATCGTCCCGGCGTGCTTTTATCCTTTGCATAAATACCCAGGATAATTGCAATTTCATTCATCGCCTTTCTAATTACTTTTCCTTATGTTCAACAGGATTTTTTCATTTATATCGCCTGCGCTGAAAAACAGTGACATCATGCGGGCCACTACCAATAAGCAGTATTAAATCCTGCTTAAATCGCACTATTTAGCATGCTACCGCTCTAATACCGCTTTCATATAGTGAGTCAGATCACGCTCCCCTAAAGCCCACAGCAAGGTTACCGGGATGTGAATCCCGTTAAATACCTAATAAAATCAGATTGATAACCTTCCTTTAGCACATTTTTGTATAAATAAGATTGCCATTTGACCTGTGTACGGATTCCCGATAAGTTGGAAATCCGCTGGAAGCTTTCTGGATGAGCAGCCTGCTCATCATATTTATGCAGTAGTTGAGATTCCCTCTGAAGCAAGTCCTCAAACTTGTTTGACCTGTGCGAAAAGGATATTAAGAGGGCGAATGCGAGGTACGCGTATGAAACGCAAACCCCGTCGCCGCGCTCTTGCTGTGCCTGTGCGCCACGGTCCGGAGAGAAGTCCCGAAGAGCCTGGGGAGGTTCACTGATATGTTGTACGATAAATCCCTTGAGAAGGATAACTGTGGTTTCGGCCTGATCGCCCACATAGAAGGCGAACCTAGCCACAAGGTAGTGCGTACCGCTATACACGCACTGGCCCGTATGCAGCACCGTGGCGCTATCCTTGCGGATGGTAAAACCGGCGACGGTTGCGGTCTGCTGCTGCAAAAACCGGATCGTTTCTTTCGCATCGTAGCGGAAGAGCGCGGCTGGCGTTTAGCCAAAAACTACGCTGTCGGCATGCTGTTCCTGAATCAGGACGCGGAAAAAGCCGCCGTATCGCGCCGCATCGTCGAAGAAGAACTTCAACGCGAAACCCTGTCTATTGTCGGCTGGCGCGAAGTGCCCACCAACGAAGGGGTACTCGGTGAAATCGCCCTCTCCTCGCTGCCTCGTATCGAGCAAATCTTTGTCAACGCGCCTGCGGGCTGGCGTCCACGTGATATGGAACGCCGCCTGTTTATCGCCCGTCGCCGCATTGAAAAACGTCTCCAGGAAGACAAAGAGTTCTACGTCTGTAGCCTCTCGAACCTGGTGAACATCTATAAAGGTCTGTGTATGCCGGCTGACCTGCCGCGCTTCTACCTGGACCTGGCGGACCTGCGTCTGGAATCGGCCATTTGCCTGTTCCACCAGCGCTTCTCCACCAACACCGTTCCACGCTGGCCACTGGCTCAGCCGTTCCGCTATCTGGCGCACAATGGCGAGATCAACACCATCACTGGTAACCGCCAGTGGGCACGCGCCCGTACCTATAAATTCCAGACCCCGTTGATCCCGGATCTGCACGATGCAGCGCCGTTCGTCAACGAAACCGGCTCTGACTCCAGCTCCATGGATAACATGCTGGAACTGCTGCTGGCCGGCGGGATGGATATCGTCCGCGCCATGCGCCTGCTGGTTCCGCCAGCCTGGCAGAACAACCCGGATATGGATCCTGAGCTGCGTTCCTTCTTCGACTTCAACTCCATGCACATGGAGCCGTGGGATGGTCCGGCCGGTATCGTGATGTCCGACGGGCGCTTTGCCGCCTGTAACCTCGACCGTAACGGCCTGCGCCCGGCGCGCTACGTCATCACCAAAGACAAGCTGATCACCTGCGCCTCTGAAGTGGGGATCTGGGATTACCAGCCTGACGAAGTGGTCGAGAAAGGCCGCGTAGGGCCTGGCGAGCTGATGGTGATCGACACCCGCGGTGGCCGCATCCTGCACTCCGCGGAAACCGATAACGATCTGAAAAGCCGTCATCCGTACAAAGAGTGGATGGAGAAAAACGTTCGCCGTCTGGTGCCGTTTGAAGATCTGCCGGATCAGGACGTGGGCAGCCGCGAGCTGGATGACGATACCCTCGCCAGCTACCAGAAACAGTTTAACTACAGCGCGGAAGAGCTGGACTCGGTTATCCGCGTGTTAGGCGAAAACGGCCAGGAAGCGGTCGGCTCCATGGGTGATGACACCCCATTTGCCGTGCTCTCCAGCCAGCCGCGTATCATTTACGACTACTTCCGTCAGCAGTTCGCGCAGGTGACTAACCCGCCGATCGATCCGCTGCGTGAAGCCCACGTGATGTCGCTGGCCACCAGCATCGGTCGTGAGATGAACGTCTTCTGCGAAGCCGAAGGTCAGGCGCACCGTCTGACCTTTAAATCGCCGATCCTGCTCTACTCCGATTTCAAACAGCTCACCACTCTGCAAGAGGAGCACTACCGCGCCGACACGCTCGATATCACCTTCGACGTGACCGAAGCGACCCTCGAAGAGACGGTGAATGCGCTGTGTGACAAAGCGGAACAGATGGTGCGTAACGGCACCGTTCTGCTGGTGCTGTCCGACCGTAACATTGCGAAGAACCGCCTGCCGGTTCCGGCGCCAATGGCCGTCGGTGCTATCCAGACCCGTCTGGTCGATAAGAGCCTGCGCTGCGATGCCAACATCATTGTGGAAACCGCCAGCGCGCGTGACCCGCACCACTTCGCGGTGCTGCTGGGCTTCGGTGCGACGGCAATCTACCCGTACCTGGCCTACGAAACGCTGGCCAAGCTGGTAGACGGTCAGGCCATCGACAAAGATTACCGTACCGTGATGCTGAACTACCGTAACGGCATCAACAAAGGCCTGTACAAGATCATGTCCAAGATGGGCATCTCGACCATCGCCTCTTACCGCTGCTCCAAGCTGTTCGAAGCTGTCGGTCTGCATGACGACGTGGCCGACCTCTGCTTCCAGGGCGTGATCAGCCGTATCGGCGGAGCGGGCTTTAGCGACTTCCAGCAGGATCTGCTGAACCTCTCCAAACGCGCCTGGCTGGCTCGTAAGCCACTGGATCAGGGCGGACAGCTGAAGTATGTCCACGGCGGTGAATACCACGCCTATAACCCGGACGTGGTGCGTACCCTGCAACAGGCCGTCCAGAGCGGCGAGTACAGCGATTATCAGCAGTATGCCGAGCTGGTGAACAACCGTCCTGCGGCCACGCTGCGCGATCTGCTGGCGGTGAACCCGGGCGATACCGCTGTGAGCATTAACGACGTTGAACCGGCCACGGAACTGTTCAAACGCTTTGATACCGCCGCGATGTCTATCGGCGCGCTGAGCCCGGAAGCCCACGAGGCGCTGGCAGAAGCGATGAACAGCATCGGCGGGAACTCCAACTCCGGTGAAGGCGGTGAAGATCCGGCGCGCTACGGCACCAATAAAGTGTCGCGCATCAAGCAGGTCGCTTCCGGCCGCTTCGGTGTGACCCCAGCGTACCTGGTCAACGCCGACGTAATCCAGATTAAAGTTGCCCAGGGTGCGAAACCGGGCGAAGGCGGACAGTTACCGGGTGACAAAGTGACCCCGTATATCGCCAAACTGCGCTACTCGGTACCGGGCGTGACGCTGATCTCCCCGCCGCCGCACCACGATATCTACTCTATCGAGGATCTGGCGCAGCTGATTTTCGACCTGAAACAGGTCAACCCGAAAGCGATGATCTCCGTGAAACTGGTTTCCGAGCCGGGCGTGGGCACTATCGCCACCGGCGTGGCAAAAGCCTATGCGGATCTGATCACCATCGCCGGTTACGACGGCGGCACCGGGGCGAGCCCGCTCTCCTCCGTGAAATATGCCGGCTGTCCGTGGGAGCTGGGCCTGGTGGAAACCCAGCAGGCGCTGGTGGCGAACGGTCTGCGTCACAAGATCCGTCTGCAGGTGGATGGCGGTCTGAAAACTGGCCTCGACATCATCAAAGCGGCCATCCTCGGTGCAGAGAGCTTTGGCTTCGGTACCGGCCCGATGGTGGCGCTGGGCTGTAAATACCTGCGGATTTGTCACCTGAACAACTGCGCAACCGGCGTTGCAACCCAGGACGAGAAGCTGCGTAAGAACCACTATCACGGCCTGCCGTTCAAAGTGACCAACTACTTTGACTTCATCGCCCGCGAAACCCGCGAGCTGATGGCGCAGCTGGGCGTGACGCGTCTGGTGGATCTGATTGGCCGTACCGATCTGCTGAAAGAGCTGGACGGATTCACGGCTAAGCAGCAGAACCTGAAGCTGTCCCGTCTGCTGGAAACGGCTGAACCGCATCCGGGCAAAGCGGTGTACTGCACCGAGAACAACCCGCCGTTCGACAATGGCGTGCTGAACGCCCAGCTGTTGCAACAGGCGAAGCCGTTTGTGGATGAGAAGCAGAGCAAAACCTTCTGGTTTGATATTCGCAACACCGACCGTTCAGTCGGCGCAACGCTCTCGGGCTACATTGCGCAGACCCACGGCGACCAGGGCCTGGCTGCCGATCCGATTACCGCTCACTTCAGCGGCACCGCGGGCCAGAGCTTCGGCGTGTGGAACGCCGGTGGCGTTGAGCTGTACCTGACTGGCGATGCCAACGACTACGTCGGTAAAGGCATGGCAGGCGGTCTGCTGGCGGTGCGTCCTCCGGTCGGTTCTGCTTTCCGCAGCTGCGATGCCAGCATCATCGGTAACACCTGTCTGTACGGTGCCACCGGGGGTCGTCTGTTTGCCGCAGGGCGTGCAGGTGAGCGTTTCGCGGTGCGTAACTCCGGTGCCATCACCGTGGTGGAAGGTATCGGCGATAACGGTTGTGAATACATGACCGGCGGGATTGTCTGCGTGCTGGGCAAAACCGGCGTCAACTTTGGGGCAGGTATGACCGGTGGTTTCGCCTACGTCCTGGACGAAAGCGGTGACTTCCGCAAACGCGTGAACCCGGAGCTGGTGGAAATCCTTGACGTTGAATCCCTGGCGATCCATGAGGAGCATCTGCGTGGCTTGATCACCGAGCACGTGCATCATACCGGTTCCGTGCGCGGCGAAGAGATCCTGGCGAACTGGCCGGCGTTCTCTGCGAAATTCGCGCTAGTTAAACCGAAGTCCAGCGATGTTAAAGCCCTGTTGGGTCACCGTAGTCGTAGCGCAGCAGAGCTGCGTGTGCAGGCGCAGTAAGGAATTCAGATGAGCCAGAATGTTTACCAGTTTATCGACCTGCAGCGTGTGGATCCGCCGAAGAAGCCGCTGAAGATCCGTAAAATTGAATTTGTTGAAATTTACGAGCCGTTTTCCGAAGGCCAGGCCAAAGCACAGGCAGACCGCTGCCTGTCCTGCGGTAACCCGTACTGCGAGTGGAAATGCCCGGTGCATAACTACATCCCGAACTGGCTGAAGCTGGCCAACGAAGGGCGTATTTTCGAGGCCGCCGAACTGTCTCACCAGACCAACACCCTGCCGGAAGTGTGCGGCCGCGTGTGTCCGCAGGACCGTCTGTGTGAAGGCTCCTGCACCTTGAACGACGAGTTCGGTGCGGTGACCATCGGCAACATCGAACGCTATATCAACGATAAAGCGTTCGAGATGGGCTGGCGCCCGGATATGACCGGCGTGCGTCAGACTGACAAACGTGTGGCGATCATCGGCGCAGGTCCGGCAGGCCTGGCCTGTGCCGACGTCCTGACCCGTAACGGCGTGAAAGCGGTGGTGTTTGACCGTCATCCGGAGATCGGCGGTCTGCTGACCTTCGGTATCCCGGCCTTCAAGCTGGAAAAAGAGGTGATGACCCGTCGCCGTGACATCTTCACCGGCATGGGTATTGAGTTCAAACTCAATACCGAAGTGGGCCGTGACGTGCAGCTCGACGATCTGCTGAAAGATTACGACGCCGTATTCCTGGGCGTCGGCACCTATCAGTCGATGCGTGGCGGACTGGAAAACGAAGATGCCAACGGCGTATTCGATGCCCTGCCGTTCCTGATTGCCAACACCAAGCAGATGATGGGTTACGGCGAAACCGCCGCTGAGCCCTACGTCAGCATGGAAGGCAAACGCGTGGTCGTGCTTGGGGGCGGTGATACCGCGATGGACTGCGTGCGCACCTCCATTCGTCAGAATGCGACGCACGTGATCTGCGCCTATCGTCGTGACGAAGAGAACATGCCGGGCTCAAAACGCGAAGTGAAAAACGCGCGTGAAGAGGGCGTCGAGTTCCAGTTCAACATCCAGCCTCTGGGTATTGAAGTTAATGCCAACGGCAAGGTCAGCGGCGTGAAGATGGCGCGTACCGAAATGGGCGCCCCGGATGCCAAAGGCCGTCGTCGTGCGGAAATTGTTGCCGGTTCCGAGTATGTGATCCCGGTCGATGCGGTAGTGATGGCGTTTGGTTTCCGTCCTCACAGCATGGAGTGGCTGGCGAAGCACAGCGTCGAGCTGGACTCTCAGGGCCGCATCATCGCCCCGGAAGGCAGCGAAAACGCCTTCCAGACCAGCAACCCGAAAATCTTCGCCGGTGGTGATATCGTTCGTGGTTCTGACCTGGTAGTGACCGCCATTGCCGAAGGCCGTAAAGCGGCAGACGGCATCATGAACTTCCTCGAAGTCTAAACAATTCGGCCCGGCGGGATACACTCCTGCCGGGCCGTAGAAAGCATGTTTTTAGATTACAAAAAAAGGGCCTGAGGCCCTTTTTTTATTTCACAACGCGCAGTGCCGGACGGCCGCCACGCGGAGGTGGTGTATCATCAGGATCATCATCGTGATCCGGTTTATCCCCGTCGATGATCGACATGACCGTTTCGCTTTCGGTTCCGCCGTTTTCATCGTTGAGCGTGGCACCCTCTTCATCGTATGCCGCTTCCGGCTCGAACATGGTGCCTGCGCCGTTTTCACGGGCATAGATGGCCAGTACGGCAGCCAGCGGCACAGAGACCTGGCGCGGCACACCACCGAAGCGGGCATTGAAGCGAACTTCATCGTTCGCCAGCTCCAGACCACCGACGGCTCGCGGGGCAATGTTCAATACGATTTGACCGTCACGTGCATATTCCATAGGAACCTGCACGCCCGGCAACGTCACATCCACAACCAGGTGCGGCGTGAGCTGGTTATCCAGCAGCCATTCATAGAAGGCGCGCAGCAGATACGGACGGCGTGGAGACAGCTGTGACATTTCCACAATCATTAACCCCGGCCGAGACGCATTTCACGTTCAGCTTCTGTCAGTGAAGCCAGGAAAGAGTCGCGTTCGAAGACACGCGTCATATAGCCTTTCAGCTCTTTCGCACCCGGGCCGCTAAACTCGACGCCCAGAATCGGCAGACGCCACAGCAGCGGAGCCAGGTAGCAATCGACCAGGCTGAATTCGTCACTCAGGAAGAACGGACGCTGACCGAATACCGGTGCAATCGCCAGCAGCTCTTCACGCAGCTGTTTACGTGCAGCATCGGCTTCTGAAGAAGAACCCTTCACAATAACGTTCATCAGCGTATACCAGTCTTTCTCGATACGCTGCATGTACAGGCGGCTTTCACCACGTGCAACCGGGTAGACCGGCATCAGTGGCGGATGAGGGAAACGCTCATCCAGGTATTCCATAATGATACGGGATTCCCACAGGGTCAGCTCACGATCCACCAGCGTTGGTACGCTCTGGCTTGGATTGAGATCGATAAGATCCTGAGGCGGGTTATCCTTTTCCACATGCTCGATCTCAAAACTGACACCCTTCTCGGCCAGCACGATACGAACCTGATGGCTATAAATGTCAGTAGGACCAGAAAACAGCGTCATTACCGAACGTTTGTTGGCAGCGACAGCCATGAAAACCTCCAGGTATATTCAGAATTTTTACTGCTACCAGCCATACAGGCTAGCCAGATGTTTTGTTGTCCATCCCTGAGAATTTCTCCTCTTGTTCAAAAAGAGAACAAAAATCGAGCATTCACCGTTATCTGGACAGAAAAGTGGATGATAGTTTACCAGATTTTGCGGCCTTTGTGGTGAGGCGATTCTGGAAATGCGGAAAAAGAGGGCAGAAAGGACGTCTGATTGTGGATAACCCGGGCGTTACCCATAAAAAAACCCGCCGAAGCGGGTTTTTCGCCAATTGTTGTCTGCCGAAGCAGAAACCAATTAACGTTTGGAGAACTGTGGACGACGACGTGCTTTACGCAGACCGACTTTCTTACGTTCAACCTGACGAGCATCACGAGTAACGAAGCCTGCTTTACGCAGTTCGCCACGCAGGGACTCGTCGTACTCCATCAGAGCGCGGGTGATACCGTGACGGATCGCACCAGCCTGACCAGAGATACCACCACCTTTAACAGTGATGTACAGATCCAGTTTCTCAACCATGTCGACCAGTTCCAGCGGCTGACGAACTACCATGCGGGCAGTTTCACGACCGAAGTACTGTTCCAGAGAACGTTGGTTGATTACGATTTTACCACTGCCCGGTTTGATGAACACGCGAGCGGCGGAGCTTTTGCGGCGACCAGTGCCGTAGTATTGATTTTCAGCCATTGCCTATAATCCCGATTAGATGTCAAGAACTTGCGGTTGCTGTGCCGCGTGGTTGTGCTCGTTACCTGCGTAAACTTTCAGTTTACGGTACATAGCACGACCCAGCGGGCCTTTTGGCAGCATGCCTTTAACCGCGATTTCAATCACACGCTCAGGACGGCGGGCAATCATCTCTTCAAAGGTCGCTTGTTTAATACCGCCGATGTGGCCGGTGTGGTGATAGTACACTTTGTCAGTACGCTTGTTGCCGGTTACAGCAACTTTGTCAGCGTTCAGAACGATGATGTAATCACCAGTATCTACGTGCGGAGTGTATTCCGCTTTGTGCTTACCGCGCAGGCGACGAGCCAGTTCGGTAGCCAGACGGCCCAGAGTTTTACCGGTCGCGTCAACAACATACCAGTCGCGTTTTACGGTTTCTGGTTTAGCTGTAAAAGTTTTCATTAAAAGCTTACCCAAATAAATAAGTTACACGTTGGTGAACACCCAAACGTTTAGTAGTTGAGGTTCACACGACATTGTCCAGCAAACCTACCCCTTCGAATAGCCTATGCCGGCGCAGAGAAAGTTTTGGGAAAAAAACCTTCTTGTAACGTGGGGTCGCAAGATTATAGAGAAGTCAGGGGTAAAGGTCGACCCCTAATTGTGATTTGCCGCGGGTTTTTCCGGGGTGAGGAAAGTGCGGTCTGGTGCCCTCACCCCTGGCCTCTCTCTTACGGTGAACAGTGCGGTCTGGTGCCCTCACCCCCAGCCCCTCTCCCACGGGGAGAGGGTGGCATTTATTACGGCATGTGCTCGCGCTTCAGGTACTCTTCGCTTTGCATCTCCTGCAGGCGCGACAGACAGCGCTGGAACTCAAACTTCAGCCGCTCCCCCTGATAGATGTCATATAAAGGCACAGCGGCGCTCACCACCAGCTTGACGTGGCGTTCGTAAAACTCATCGACCAGCGCGATAAAGCGTCGGGCTTCGCTCTCCATTAGCGTGGTCATCACCGGGACATCAAACAGCATCACCGTATGGAACAGGCGTGAGAGCGCAATATAGTCGTGCTGGCTGCGGGCATCGACACAGAGGGTCGCAAACGACACGGCGAGGGTTTGATTGACGGTGCCCAGGGTTTGCAGCGGGCGATGATTCACCTCCAGCACGGCAGCGTTATCACGCTCGGCCCCGGCCAGCGCCAGCCACAGTTTGTCCATCTGCCGTTGCGTGTCGTCGTTCAACGGCGAAATCCACAGATGAGCCTGAGTCAGCGTCCGCAGACGATAGTCGACGCCAGCATCGACATTCATGATGTCGCAATGCGCTTTTATCGCATCGATAGCGGGCAGGAAGCGAGCGCGTTGCAGACCGTTACGGTACAGCTCATCCGGTGGGATGTTGGAGGTTGCCACCAGCGTAATGCCCCGGGCAAACAGCGCTTTCATCAACCCACCCAGCAGCATGGCGTCGGTAATATCTGACACAAAAAACTCATCAAAGCACAGCACGTCGGTTTCGGCTTTAAAGCGTTCGGCAACGATATCCAGCGGATCGCTTTGCCCCTGCAGGGCGGTCAGCTCTTCATGCACCCGCAGCATAAAGCGGTGAAAATGCAGACGCTGCTTACGCGTTCCCGGCAGGCTCTGGTAAAACAGATCCATCAGCCAGGTTTTACCGCGCCCTACCCCTCCCCACATATATAAACCGCGTACCGGCGTGACGCTCTGCGGCGCTTTCTTACCCAGCAGCCGTCCAAACGCAGCCTTGAGTCCTGCCGCAGGTGCGGTCCCGGTCGGCTGGGTGGTCAATGACTGCCAGATACTGTCCAGACGATTTACCGCTTCACGCTGTACATTATCTGGCTGGTGGGAGCCCTCATTCAGGGCCTGTTGGTAACGCGATGTCGGGGAAAGGCTTTGCATAATCTTATTGTTATTCCTTCAATTAATACCCGCCAGCCTGCTCAGTTGGCGAAAAAAAGGCCGTTCTACAGTACGCGATGATGCGGTGGGATTCCACTTCTAAGGAAATAGCGGTTATAGTGGCATAATCAGGCACAGGCATGAAGCCGAGCCAACACCCTACGGAACCACAAGACAACGGGAGAAGTTCATGACCTGGGAATATGCGCTAATTGGTTTAGTCGTCGGCATCGCTATTGGCGCCGTGGCCATGCGTTTTGGAAATCGTAAATTGCGCCAGCAACAGGCGTTACAGTACGAACTGGAAAAGAACAAAGCTGAGCTGGATGAGTATCGCGAAGAGCTGGTAAGCCACTTTGCCCAGAGCGCCGAGCTGCTGGACAACATGGCCCATGATTACCGCAAGCTTTATCAGCACATGGCGAAAAGCTCCAGCAGCCTGCTGCCGGAGATGAGCGCGGAGAACAATCCGTTCCGCAACCGTCTGGCGGAGTCCGAAGCCGGTAACGATCAGGCGCCCGTACAGATGCCACGTGACTACTCCGAAGGCGCATCCGGCCTGCTGCGCGGTGGCGCAAAGCGCGATTAATCGCACATCACAAATAAATTTTACGGGCGCAGGCATTGCGCCCGTCCTTTCTTCCCGACCCCAGCTATTATTTAGTCAAACACCTCATTGTCCAGCGTTTTAAAATTCAATAACATCAGACTGTTTTAGGGCCGTTATTCCTCCATTCCAGGTTGCGAGAGCCAGCATAAATGAACAAAAAAAATCAGCTGTTGAGCGCGTTAGCATTGAGTATCGGATTATCGCTGTCGGCATCCTATCCGGCGGCGGCCGCAATCCCCTCGCAGGTCCCGGGCCAGGCGGCGCTCCCGAGCCTTGCCCCGATGCTGGAAAAAGTCCTGCCTGCGGTCGTCAGCGTGCAGGTTGAAGGCACCGCTGTGCAAAGCCAGCGCATCCCGGAGGAGCTGAAAAAGTATTTTGGCGATGAGGCCCCTGACCAGGCCCAGCCTTTTGAGGGTCTCGGCTCCGGCGTGGTGATCGATGCCGCGAAAGGCTATGTCCTGACCAATAACCACGTCATCAGCCATGCCGATAAAATCAGCGTCCAGATGAACGATGGTCGCGAGTTCGAGGCCAAACTGATTGGCGGGGACGATCAGAGTGATATCGCCCTGCTGCAGTTACAGAACCCAACCGGCCTGACGCAGATCGCCATCGCGGATTCCGACAAGTTACGCGTCGGGGATTTCGCCGTCGCGGTCGGTAACCCCTTCGGCCTCGGCCAGACGGCCACCTCCGGCATCGTTTCTGCCCTGGGTCGCAGTGGCCTGAACCTCGAAGGGCTGGAAAACTTTATCCAGACTGACGCCTCTATTAACCGCGGTAACTCCGGCGGCGCCCTGCTGAACCTGAATGGGGAGCTGATCGGCATTAATACCGCCATTCTGGCGCCTGGCGGCGGCAGCGTCGGGATCGGTTTTGCCATCCCCAGCAATATGGCCCGCACCCTGGCACAGCAGCTGATTGAGTTTGGCGAAGTCAAACGTGGGCTGCTGGGCATCAAAGGCACGGAAATGAGCGCGGATATTGCCAAAGCGTTCAACCTGAACGTGCAGCGCGGCGCCTTCGTCAGCGAAGTGTTACCGAACTCCGGCTCGGCAAAAGCGGGGGTCAAATCCGGGGACGTGATCGTCAGCCTGAATGACAAACCGTTAAGCAGCTTTGCCGAACTGCGTTCGCGCATCGCTACCACGGAGCCGGGTGCCACGGTTAAGCTCGGCATTCTGCGTGACGGCAAGCCGCTGGATCTGCAGGTCACGCTGGACAAAAGCACCTCATCATCCGCCAGCGCAGAGATGATTGCCCCAGCGCTGCAAGGGGCGACCTTAAGCGACGGGCAGTTGAAAGACGGCACTAAAGGCATCACCCTCGACAGCGTCGAGAAGAGCAGCCCTGCCGCCCAGGCCGGTCTGCATGAGAATGACGTGATCATCGGGGTGAACCGCGTTCGCGTGCAGTCCATCGCCGAAATGCGCAAAGTGCTGGAAGGCAAACCGACCGTTATCGCCCTGCAGATCGTGCGCGGTAACGATACACTCTATATTTTGCTGCGTTAAGCCTGTACACGTCCGGACATCGCCACGTGTGATGTCCGGATAAGTCATGCTATGCTGCTTGCGATCTTCCCTTAACGACGCCCGTATCATGGTTTTAAAGCTCATTCGTTCGGTCGCCATCGGCCTGGTTGTAGGTGGCCTGTTACTGGTCGCGATGCCCTCTTTACGTCAGTTTAATCAGCTGGCTGCGCCGCAATTTGACAGCGCAGATGAAACACCTGCCAGTTACAATCAGGCAGTACGCCGCGCCGCGCCTGCGGTGGTTAACGTCTATAACCGCGGCCTGAACAGCACCAGCCATAATCAGCTGGAGATCCGTACCCTGGGCTCCGGGGTGATCATGGATGAACGCGGCTACATCATTACCAACAAACATGTGATCAACGATGCCGATCAGATCATCGTTGCGCTGCAGGATGGTCGCGTCTTTGAGGCTCTGCTGGTGGGTTCTGACAGCCTGACGGATCTGGCGGTCCTCAAAATTAACGCCACGGGCGGCCTGCCCATCATCCCTATCAACCGTAAACGTACCCCGCATATCGGTGACGTGGTGCTGGCGATCGGTAACCCCTACAACCTCGGTCAGACCATCACCCAGGGGATTATCAGCGCGACGGGGCGTATCGGCCTGAACCCCTCCGGACGGCAGAACTTCCTGCAGACGGACGCCTCCATCAACCACGGCAACTCCGGCGGCGCGCTGGTGAACTCGCTGGGCGAGCTGATGGGCATCAATACCCTCTCGTTTGATAAGAGCAACGACGGGGAAACGCCCGAAGGCATTGGCTTCGCCATCCCGTTCCAGCTGGCCAACAAGATTATGGATAAGCTCATTCGCGACGGACGGGTGATCCGTGGCTACATTGGCATTGGCGGGCGTGAGATTGCTCCGCTGCATACCCAGGGTGGCGGCATCGATCAGATCCAGGGGATTGTGGTTAACGAAGTCACTCCCGGCGGCCCGGCGGCGGAAGCTGGCATTAAGGTTAATGACGTTATCGTCTCGGTGAACGGTAAACCGGCGTTGTCAGCCCTCGAGACCATGGATCAGGTGGCTGAGATCAGGCCTGGCTCCATCATTCCGGTGGAAGTGATGCGGGATGATAAGAAGCTGACCCTGCAGGTGACCATTCAGGAATACCCGGCCACCAACTAAGTCAGCAGACATAAAAAAACCGGAGTCAGTGCTCCGGTTTTTTATTGCCCTGACGGGGAGTGCGTCGCTTACTTGTTAACGAACTCTTCGCCCAGAACGATATCGTTCTTCAGCGTGTCCAGCATGCCGGCCATCGCCTGCTGCTCAAACGCGCTCAGGGTGCCGATAGATTTACGCTCTTCGATACCGTTTTTGCCCAGCAGCAGCGGCTGAGAGAAGAAGCGTGCATGCTCGCCGTCGCCTTCAACGTACGCACATTCCACCACGCCTTTCTCGCCCTGCAGGGCGCGCACCAGAGAGAGACCGAAACGTGCTGCCGCCTGACCCATAGAGAGGGTTGCAGAGCCGCCACCCGCCTTCGCTTCCACCACTTCGGTGCCAGCGTTCTGGATACGTTTGGTCAGGTCAGCCACTTCCTGCTCGGTGAAGCTGACGCCTGGGATCTGGGACAGCAGTGGCAGAATGGTCACGCCAGAGTGGCCGCCGATAACCGGCACTTCCAGCTCAGTTGGCTGCTTGCCTTTCAGTTCCGCTACAAAGGTGTTGGAGCGGATGATGTCCAGCGTGGTCACGCCAAACAGTTTGTTCTTGTCATACACGCCCGCTTTTTTCAGCACTTCTGCTGCGATAGCAACAGTGGTGTTAACCGGGTTAGTGATGATCCCGATGCAGGCTTTCGGACAGGTTGTCGCGACCTGCTGAATCAGGTTTTTAACGATACCGGCATTCACGTTGAACAGATCGGAACGATCCATGCCTGGCTTACGCGCCACGCCTGCGGAGATCAGCACAACGTCTGCGCCTTCGAGCGCCGGGCGCGCATCTTCACCGGAGAAGCCTTTGATTTTGACAGCCGTCGGGATGTGGCTCAGGTCAACCGCCACACCAGGGGTTACCGGGGCAATGTCGTACAGAGAGAGTTCTGAGCCTGCAGGCAGCTGAGTTTTCAGTAGTAGGGCAAGCGCCTGGCCGATACCGCCAGCAGCGCCGAGGACTGCGACTTTCATCCTAAACTCCTTATTATGGTGAGCTAACTTTCTGTTACTCCGTCGCGGCGACCTTAATTCAGCAGATCAATAATTACAATCTTCATGGTTTGAGAATTAGCGGTCACGCGCTTTTCGCTTCTGCCGGAAGGCTATCAGGCGTTATGCGATAACTAAGCAACGAATCAAGAGGGGGTTACAATACACCCTCGCCAGCCACCAAAACAACATCAATTTGATAACATTTAATTTACTTTTAAGCTTATTTACGAGGCGTGATGCAGGCATGTTCCTCGATAACGAAATTTGATAAAATCACTCCCTTTCATAACATTATTTCAGCCTAAGATTGGGCAGATAGTTTGCATAAAAATTCATCCATGTGCATAATAATGTTGTTTCTACCGCTATATTTCGGGTGATTTATGCGAATCTCTTCTAAACAAGAAGAATTGGTTAAGGCGTTCAAAGCGCTGCTTAAAGAAGAAAAGTTTAGTTCTCAGGGTGAGATCGTTCAGGCCTTACAGGAAGAAGGCTTCGAAAATATCAACCAGTCGAAAGTCTCCCGCATGTTAACCAAATTTGGCGCGGTACGTACCCGCAACGCCAAAATGGAGATGGTTTACTGTCTGCCTGCTGAACTGGGCGTACCGACCACCTCGAGCCCGCTGAAGAATCTGGTGCTGGATATCGACTATAACGATGCGGTGGTGGTGATCCACACCAGCCCGGGCGCTGCCCAGCTGATTGCGCGTCTGCTTGACTCGCTCGGCAAAGCAGAAGGTATTCTCGGCACCATCGCCGGCGACGATACCATCTTCACCACCCCGGCTAATGGTTTCTCGGTGAAAGACCTCTACGAAGCCATTCTGGTGCTGTTCGAACAGGAACTCTGATCTTCTTCCCTGCTGCCTGGCGCAGCGGGGAATCTTCGGCTCCCGCCTCGTTTTGCCTTACAATCTGTTATCTGCGATTTAACAAATAGTGCGTTTTTCCACTTCAATTCATTCATATAGTGGATGATACTTTCACGACCGCACGAATAATCAAATTCTACTATCCCCCTGATTTTGCTAAAAATAATCCTCTGTCACGCATCTAAATCCTGCTTTTTTATTCTCTTCAGTTATAAAACATCGTCTGCTTAATACGTAATTTCACGAGAAACAATTAGCATGGTATTAATTTTTGCCGTTATTAGTGTATACTTGATTTTGTGATGAGGGTCACGAAACGAAGACCCCAGTAAAGAATATGACGAGGAAAAGAATCATGAAAATCAAAACAACCGTAGCCACTCTAAGCGTTCTGTCTGTCCTGTCTTTCGGTGCCTTTGCCGCCGATTCAATTAATGCCGATCAGGCCCAGTCCCGCGAATCTATCGGTACTGTTTCTGTTGGTGCAATCGGTACTTCTCCGATGGACATGAACCAGATGCTGAACAAAAAAGCGCAGGAACAGGGTGCCTCCTCCTACCGCGTGATCGAAGCGCGTACCGGTGACCACTGGCATGCTACTGCTGAGCTGTACAAATAAGACGTACCGCGCATAACCCGAACTACCCGTTATCTCAGTTCAACGACACCAGGCATAAAAATAGCAGCACAACCCTTCTTGCCGTTGAACGTGCCCTGTAAGGAGTAAAGACTATGAACACTAAATTAATCATCGCCACCCTTGGTTTAGCTTCCGTTCTCTCATTCGGTGCCAGCGCAGCTGTGCATCAGGTTACTGCGGAGCAAGCACAAAACCTGCAATCAATGGGTAGCGTAGGCGTGACTGAAGTTGCCGGTTCTCCAATGGATATCCGTCAGGCCCTGGCCGCAAAAGCTGAAAAAGCGGGCGCCAGCAGCTATCGCATTACCGAGATGAATACAGGCGACCACTGGCATGCCACGGCCGAGCTGTACAAATAAACCCTCGTCGTATTGAACTACGACTTGCCCCTGCCTCGCAGGGGCTTTTTTTTGCCTTTTACGGACGAACGTTAAAGCGAATCTGACCTTCCAGCTCCTCTTCCGCCTCATCAAACAGTAGGATCAACGCCCCGAAGCGCCTGCGCAGTTTTTCCGGTAAATGGGTAAACTCGATTTCAAGCGGCAGCGGCAACTGGTTACCGGTGACAATCTCCCACAGAGAATCCAGGTCCGTCACGCTCTCCCGTCTTATGCCAAAGGTTCGTGAAAACTCACGATAAAAGTCTTCCTGACTGTCGATTTCATCAAAATCAAACGTATAGATATTCATTTCCCGCCACCCCGTCCAGGCGGGCGGCTGCTGCCGCCCTGTCGATTATAATCCCCCGATATGCAGGGTTTTCACTTCCAGGAACTCCTCCAGTCCCAATACTGACCCTTCACGGCCCAGCCCTGACTCTTTTACCCCGCCAAATGGCCCCAGTTCGGTGGAAACCGCACATTCGTTAACCCCGATCATCCCACTCTCAATGGCCTGTGAGACGCGGAATACCCGCTGCAGATTCTGGGTGTAGAAATAGGCGGCCAGACCAAACGGCGTATTATTGGCGCGCTGGATAACCTCCTCTTCGGAGGTAAAACGGAAGCAGGCCGCAACGGGCCCAAAGGTCTCTTCGCTGGCGAGCATCATGCCTTCATGACAATCGCCCAACACCGTTGGCTGCCAGAAGTTGCCGCCCAGCTCGTGCGCCTTGCCGCCTGCCAGTACCGTCGCCCCTTTGGCGACCGCGTCCTCAACATGCTCGCGCACTTTGTCCACGGCGGCAGGTTCAATCAGCGGCCCGACTACGGTGCCCTCCTCCAGGCCGTTCCCCACTTTTAAGTCGTTTACGGCGGCGGCGAGCTGGCTGACAAAGGCGTCATATACCGACTCCTGAATATAGAAGCGGTTGACGCTGACGCAGACCTGGCCTGCATTGCGGAATTTATTGGCGATGGCGCCTTTCACCGCAGCATCAATATCGGCATCGTCAAAGACGATATAGGGCGCATTCCCGCCCAGCTCCATCGAGACTTTTTTCATGGTCTCGGCGGCATTGCGTACCAGCGTTTTGCCGACCGCCGTCGAGCCGGTAAAAGAGATTTTGCGCACCTCATGACTGGCCATGATCGCATCGCTGATCTCGGAGGTACTGCCCGCCACCGCGTTGAGTACGCCATCCGGGACGCCTGCTTTTTTGGCCAGGGTCAGCAGGGCAAAGGCGCTGAGCGGCGTATTGTTAGCTGGCTTGATCACCCCGGTACAGCCTGCGGCCAGTGCCGGGCCGAGTTTACGGGTCAGCATCGCCATCGGGAAATTCCACGGTGTGATTGCTGCCACCACACCAATGGGTTCGCGGGTGGCCAGAATGCGGGAGCCGGGTTTCACAGGGGGAATGATTTCACCGTTGGCGCGTTTGGCCTGCTCGGCGAACCACTGAATAAAGCTGGCCGCATACTCGACCTCGCCCTCCGCCTCTTTCAGCGGTTTACCCTGCTCGGTGGTCATCAGTTGTCCAAGCCACTGCTTGTTCTCAATGATGAGTTCATACCAGCGATAGAGGATGGCCGAGCGTTCTTTTGCGGTTCTGGCACGCCACGCCGGGAAAGCACGGCTCGCGGCGGCGATAGCCTCTTCGGTCTCTTTGGTGCCCGCTTTGGCCACGCTGGCAATCACCTCACCAGTGGCCGGGTTAACGACATCGAATGTGGTATCGAGCGTTTTCCATACGCCATCGACCAAATATCCTGTCTGAAATAGCGCACTGTCCTGAAGAGCCTGGGTAGTCATGTATCCTCCCATTCGGGGTTTAAGTACTTGCCCGAATAAGTATAGTCACAAAAAAACCGACGCTTACGGCGTCGGTTTTCAGGAGGATCAGCTGTCGGTCAGGGCATTCTGGTATCGATGCAACATCCCCACCAGCCGCTGCACCGGTTCGGTCACCTGTCGCGGTGCCTCCCAGATGCGCAGTTTTTCCTGATAGATGTCCAGCTCCGCCAGCAGCTGGGCAAAGTAGCGTCGCCGCTTATCGTCGCTGGAGGCCGACATGACGTGATCGGCAGTGCGTCGCAGCTGGCGATGGAACGCAGAGAGATCGTCATTGATCGGTATCGGTGCGTTGCGCAGACGCTGGTGAGCAATGATCAGGGTCAGAGCCAGCCGGAATTTCGCGATATCGCCCGGAAATTTGTTCAGCAGTAAAAACAGCTGCTGATAGAGCGCGGGGAGATGGTTCTCCTTGCGCCGGGCGGTGTTGGTGGTCATCGCTGAAACGGCCGCGGAGACAAACTGGTTCAGCAGCACGCGCCCGGTACGGGCCTGGGAGTTATCACGTACCAGCAGAATGACCATCATCGCGAGGAAACAGCCGACAATCTGCCCCAGCGCGCTGTCGAGGAACTGGCTGAAGTGGAACGTCATCGGGTTATCCAGCACCAGAATATTGATGGTACTGGCCAGCGCCCCGAGCGAGCCCAGGCGGCGCTTCTGCACTTCTATACCAATAAAGAAGGCCATCACCGCAAGGCTGATACAGAGCAGCAGCATACTTTGCTGCGTCGAGGGCAGAACCACCAAGAAATAGAAGGCGCCCAGCGGGAGCGCTGCCAGGGTGCCGTACAGAAAATCGAGCGCCACCATCCGCGGATTGGGCAGACGCATCGCCAGCGAGGTGACCACGGCGATCATCACCATCGCACCGCTGCCGGAGGTCCAGCCGGTCCACAGCCAGAAGAGCGTCCCGAGCATGCAGGCAAGCGTGGTGCGCCAGAAGTTGACCATCGCGTGGTGACGTTCCGCCGACTCGGCTTTGACCACCACCTCGCCCTGCAGGACTTCCTCTTCGGTGGCGCTGATTTTGGTATTGCCGATCACCCCACGTTTGAGCAGCAGGTAGCGCGTCGCCGCGCCAACCCAGGTATAGATAGTGACCGGGGTGTCACGTTCGCCGGTCCAGGCGATGACTCGCCGCATGCGTTTGAGCTGTTTATGCACATCCTGGACCGTCTCGACGGGGACGGCAAACTGTTCCCGGAAGGTCTCAGTGATCGCCTCGGGGCGGGTATTCTGGATCAGATAGGTTTCACAGGCCTGGGTGATCAGCGTTAAGGAGACGGTATTCAGCGCCTTCAGGCGGCGGTTTGCCCGTGACCAGCGCGACGACTCCATATTGAGGTTGCTGCGCATCCCTTCCAGAGCGGTGGTACGACGCACCAGCGCACTCCAGGCGTTATCGACCTCTTCACTGTCGCCATGCTTAATGCACAGCTGCATCAGCTGGTACTGGGCAACGATCAGCGCGTCCAGCTCGCGATCGACCTCCTGCTTAATGGAACGGGGAGAGAACAAGAGATCCGCCACGATCGCACAGACAATCCCCATCACAATCTCACTGCAGCGCTCCACGGCAAACTGCGGCGTCAACAGCGGATTGGTCTCGATGGTGATGATAATGATCAGGGCGGTATAGCCGGAGAGCCCCCAGGCGTAGGAGTTTTCCACCCGCACCAGGGAGGAGATCCAGGTGCAAAAACCGGCCCAGATACAGCACACCATCAGCATCAGCAGCGGGGTACGGATCATCAGGATCACGATGGTCAGCGCGGCGATACAGCCAATAAAGGTGCCGACAATACGCAGCATCCCACGGTAGCGGATGGCGCCGGAGTAAGGTTCACCCCCCGCCGCAAACGCCGGGCCTGCGGCAACGATCGCTGCCGTCAGTACCGCCCAGCGGGGGGTTTCCAGCTGAAAGTGAAAACCGATGAACAACGCCAGCACGATGGCGAAGGCCAGCTTAACCGCGAAGCGCAGGTGCTGGTTGGCGATGGAGAAGATGCCCATGGCGATTAACCGAACTCGCGCAGGCGATGGGCAATTTTGCGGAACAACGAATCATCGCGGGCGTCACGGTCTTTCTCGCCGGTGATGACGACGGTGGCGGTGGTACCCGCCGGCCACAGGTTGCCCTGCTGATCGTCGAGTCGAATACGCACCGGCACGCGCTGGGCCAGACGCACCCACTCCAGATTGGAGTCAACGGTTGCCATCCCTTTGCTGTCGCGGGTGGCGCTGGAGTTGGTCACCCCTGCCGCCACGCTGTCGACCGTCCCTTTCAGGACACGGTTGCTGCCCAGGGGGGTGATTTCTACCCGATAGCCAGGACGGACGTTCTCCAGCTTGGTCTCTTCCATATAGGCGAGCACATAGAAGGAGTGCTGTTTGACCAGCGCCACGGCGGTAGAGCCGCGGGTAATAAACTCGCCGGTATAGACGTTGAGGTTAGTCACCCAGCCGTCGGACGGGGCGCGGATCACGGTACGCTCAAGATCGAGCTTTGCCAGATCCCGCGTGGCCTCGGCCTTCGCCATCTGATGCAGCACGGTTTGCAGCACGTTGTTAGACTGGTCGATCTCCTCGCGGGACATCGCCTGCACGCCGAGCTGATTACGGCGCCCTGCCTCACGGCGTTTTTCCGCAGCCAGTGCCTTGTAGTAGGCAACATCCGCTTCCGCTTCTTCCAGCGCCTTCTGGTAGCGCGGCTGATCAACGGTAAACAGCACCTGATCCTTTTTCACCAGCTGGTTGTCATGCACATTGACGGCAGTGATGAGCCCCGCGACATCCGGAGCAATGGCGACGATGTCGGCGCTAAAGCGTGCATCGCGCGTCCAGGGTGATTCGGTGTAGTAAACCCACGCGCGAAAAATAGCGATGAACGCGAGGAGAACCAGTGCCAGAGTAATGGCGGTACGGGAGATTTTTCTTGTTAGCGTTTTCACATCTACCTCAAACAAACAGTCGCGATACCAGATAGAACAGGCAGCAATACAGCGCGGAATTGAACAATGCAGGGTGCCAGACGAAATCATAGATCCCGGTAGGAGCCAGCACCTTTCGCACCAGCCAAAAAATCGCCAGTGATAAAAGCAGTTCGAAGAAAATCGGGGGGAACGATAATCCGAACACCACGATAACGGGAAACAGACTCATGTTGACCTTGATTAGAGCGAGCAGGCGAAAGAATTATTCAGCATACGGCACCGCAGAAGGGGCAAGAAAAGCCGGGCGAGAGTGGCGTAGCTATAATGTATAAATAATATATTAGCGTAACTGTTATGCTGTTATCTATCATATGTGATCTAAATCACTTTTAAGCCAGAGTGAATAATGGAACGTCTAAAACGGATGTCGGTTTTTGCCAAAGTCGTTGAGCTGGGCTCCTTTACCGCCGCAGCCAGGCAACTACAGATGAGCGTCTCATCAATCAGTCAGACCGTCGCCAAACTGGAAGATGACCTCCAGGTGAAGCTGCTTAACCGCAGCACCCGCAGCCTGGGCCTGACCGAAGCCGGCAAAATCTACTATCAGGGCTGTCGGCGGATGCTGTATGAGGCCCAGTCGGTGCACGAGCAGCTTTACGCTTTCAACAACACCCCTATCGGCACGCTGCGTATCGGGTGCTCTTCAACTATGGCACAAAATGTCCTGGCGGGAATGACCGCCGAGATGTTGCAGGAGTATCCTGGGCTGACGGTTAATCTGGTCACCGGCATTCCCGCCCCGGATCTGATTGCCGATGGACTGGATCTGGTGATCCGCGTCGGGGCCTTGCAGGATTCCAGCCTCTTCTCCCGCCGCCTGGGCAGTATGCCGATGGTGGTGTGCGCGGCGAAAAAGTACCTCGCCAAAGCGGGGATTCCGGAGAAACCGGCAGATCTCAGCAATCACGCCTGGCTGGAGTACAGCGTGCGCCCGGACAATGAATTTGAGCTGATTGCCCCCGAAGGGCTTTCGACAAAACTGCTGCCGCAGGGCCGCTTTGTCACCAACGATCCGATGACCATCTCCCGTTGGCTGGTGGCCGGGGCCGGGATCGCTTACGTCCCGCTGATGTGGGTGATCAATGAGATCAACAGCGGCGAGCTGGAGATCCTCTTCCCGCGCTATCAGTCGGATCCGCGCCCGGTGTATGCGGTCTATACCGAAAAGGACAAACTGCCGCTGAAGGTGCAGGTGTGCATTAACTATCTGACGGATTATTTCGTACAGGTGGCGGCGCTGTTTCAGGAGATGCGGGGAAGGAAGGAATAACCCTCTCCCACAGGGAGAGGGAATTTCGGAAGGGAAATTATGCGGTACCGCCGACGGTAAGGTTATCCACCTTCAGGGTCGGCTGACCGACGCCCACCGGCAGGCTCTGGCCCTCTTTACCGCAGACGCCGACGCCGTTATCCAGCTTCAGATCGTTACCGACCATCGAGATCTGCTGCATCGCTTCGATGCCGGAGCCAATCAGGGTCGCCCCTTTCACCGCTTTGGTCACTTTGCCCTTCTCGAT
This sequence comes from Leclercia sp. Marseille-Q4284, assembly GCF_916618945.1. NCBI lineage: Bacteria > Pseudomonadati > Pseudomonadota > Gammaproteobacteria > Enterobacterales > Enterobacteriaceae > Leclercia > Leclercia sp. Marseille-Q4284. The sequence continues at coordinate 1,386,935 of NZ_CAKAKG010000002.1, read as the reverse complement.
CAGATAGGCTTCTGAGGTCGAGAAGACAAATTTGCCGGAGGTGATATCCACCTGGCCGCCGCCGAAGTTTGGCGCGTAGATGCCGTACTCCACCGACTCGATGATCTCCTGCGGCGTGGATTTACCCGCCAGCATATAGGTGTTGGTCATACGCGGCATCGGCAGATGCGCGTAGGACTCGCGACGGCCGTTGCCGGTCGGGGCCACGCCCATCAGGCGCGCATTCAGTTTGTCCTGCATGTAGCCTTTCAGGATCCCGTTCTCAATCAGCACATTGTACTGACCCGGCGTTCCTTCATCGTCAATAGAGACCGAGCCACGACGATCGGACATGGTGCCGTCATCGACTACGGTGCAGAGTTCAGAGGCCACCAGCTCGCCCATATGGCCGCTGAAGACCGAGGTGCCACGACGGTTGAAGTCGCCTTCCAGACCGTGACCCACCGCTTCGTGCAGCAGCACGCCAGGCCAGCCTGCGCCCAGCACTACCGGCAGGGTACCCGCAGGCGCCGCCACGGCAGAAAGGTTGACCAGCGCCATTCGCACCGCCTCTTTCGCCCAGGCATCCGCGCGCACTTCGCCCGCTTCCAGACCGAGGAACCATTCGTAACCAAAACGACCGCCGCCGCCGCTGGAGCCGCGCTCGCGTTTGCCGTCCTCTTCCACCAGCACGCTGACGGAAAGACGAACCAGCGGACGCACGTCGGCGGCCAGGGTGCCGTCGGTTGCCGCCACCAGAATCAGCTCATACACGCCGCTCAGGCTGGCAGAGACCTCCTGCACGCGCTTATCTTCCGCACGGGCCATTTTGTCCACCCGGCGCAGGATATCCAGCTTCTCTTCGCGGCTCATGCTTTGCAGCGGATCGACGCTGGTGTAGAGCGCAGAGTGCTGCACTTCGCCCAGGGTTTTGACGCGACCATCACCGCTGTCGCGCACGATAGTACGTGCCGCCTGCGCGCTCTGCTGCAGGGCAGTCAGGCTAATCTGATCCGCATAAGCAAAACCGGTTTTCTCACCGCTAACGGCGCGGACACCAACGCCCTGGTCGATGTTATACGAGCCATCTTTGATGATGCTGTCTTCTAAAACCCAGGATTCGTGATAGCTCGACTGAAAGTAGAGATCGCCGTAGTCGAGACGACGTTCGGTCAGTTGACCAAGAATGGAAAACAGGTCCTGATGGCTCAGGCCGTTCGCTGCCAGCAGATGTTCACTTACCAGGTTCAGACTCATCGTTTTGCTACTCGTTCGTTGCCGTCCACAGGACGTATCTAAGATCTTATCTATTGAGAGTGAGGCAATTAATTGCCCGCGTCAAATCATTGCTGTGCATCTTTGCGTGGCTGACGCAGCACTTCATTAATCTGCGGTTTATCCACCGGGCCGGTGATGTGGTAACGCAGAATGGAGACTTTGCTCCACAGCGGCCCCAGCACTTTACTGGCGGCAAACACCGCCGCACCGACGATCGGGTTCACGGCGAAGGCCGCCGCCACGCCAACGGTGGCGGAAATTTCCGGGGCCACCACCGCTTCCATATCCAGTTCGCGACGCACCAGATTGACGGAGCCTTTCATGGCGATATCCGCTTCCAGCCCGTCGACCAGGGTGTCATCGGTATGCAGGACACCATCTTTGATCCACGCGGTGCTGCGGATCGAATCGAAGTAGAAGCCTTCGTTAAAGGTATCGCTGAAGTCAAAGCGCAGCTTACGCAGCAGGGCGTCGAAGCTGAGCAGGCGCAGCAGCTGACCCGCATGGCCGGTGCTCAGATCGGCAATTTCACCTCTGCCAAGACGGGTTTTGAGGATGCCGTTCAATGTGGCTTCATCAGGCTTCCACGGCTGGTCGCGCCAGTGCAGATCGTAGTCGAGGTCAAACGACGAACCGCGAATCGGGGTACTCACACCGAAATAGTTCGATGCCGCATCCAGCTTGTTGCCTTTGATTTGTCCTTTCAGGGAGGTGCGCTGCTCGTTGGCGCCGTTCACCCACTCGCCGTTGGCGGTCAGACGGCCGAAGCCGGTATCAATCAGCCCGCCCGCCAGGGTAAGGGTGTTGCCCTTAATGGTGAAATCACCGTTGATACGGCCGTATTTCTGCCCCCACAGCCAGCACTCGGCACAGCGCAGCTGTAAATCAGGCCAGCCGCTGAAATTGACCCGCGTGGTGCTGGCTAATGGCGAAGCGACGTTGCCTTTCCCGGCAGTAGCGGTCGCCGGATTGAAATAGAGGTAGCGGATCTCCGCCTGCCATGGCGCAGTGTCGCGCATCAGCAGAGTGGCATTGATCTCCCGCCCCTGCGCCTCGACTTTTGAGCCGTTCAGGGTGGGCTGCGAGACGATGCTCAGGTTATTCCACTGCTGTCCACCCAGCGCCAGAGCGGGAGTGCGCACCGTGATGTGCTGCGGGAATTGCGCCGTATCATCCACATTTTGCCCGACACCACGCTGGAACAGCGCTAACCATTCGGCACCATCCATCGGCGGCAGGTTGAGTTCGATGCCCGACTGCTCCGGCAGCGGCGGCAGCGTGCGGCTGTCAGAGGTCCAGATAGCGCGATCCAGCGTCAGCTTGCGGTTAAGCAGCCAGCGGCTGTTAAAGTGATTCTTGCCGCCAGCGTTGCCCGTCAGGGTAAAGCTGTTGAGATCCCCGTCGACGTTCAGCTTCACTGGCAGCGGCTCGCCCGCGCTCTTCTCCAGCGGCGACGGCAGGTCGCTGCTGACGTTCTTCAGATCGCCGCTGATATCCACCTTATACCGGGCACCGCCACGATAAGGCAGCTCAATCGCCACCTTACCCTTCCACGGCAGGCGGCCTTCCAGCGACTGGCTGATAGTTTTTGGCAATACATCCATCCGCGAAGGCTGCCAGTTGGCATCCAGATTGATCCCAACCTGATAGGCTTTCTCGCCCTCGGTGGTAGAGAAATCGATATTTACCGGCTGATTAAACCAGCTTGCGGTCAGCGGCCCACTTTTCAGATCGCCATTCACGAAGTTGAACTGCCCACTGAGATTGTTAATGGTGCTGTTCAGCGGCTTAATGAACAGGCTGTTATTTTTCAGCCTGACGTCGCCCTTAGCGGTGGTCATGGTGCCGTCCAGCGGGATATCCAGATGTAAGCGAGCATTCACATCGCCATCCAGCTGGAGCTGCTGGAGCGTGGCACCCAGAGAGTCATCCAGCGGCGTCTCGTCAAAGTACGGCCCAACGGCTTTCCCGGGCCCGTTGATATCGGCATCGATCAGCAGCTTTTCTTTCGAATAATCCGGGATCACCGCCGTCAGGTTACTGGCTTTCACTCCGCCCAGCGCCACGCCGTCGGTCTTCATCCACAACCCGTCATTGATAAAGTTAAGCTCAATATCGAGGTTTTTCAGCGCCGGCCACTCGGGCTGGAAGGCGTAGGTGGCATTGCGTAACGGCACCAGAACCTGGAACTGGCCTTCGTTGTACTTATAGGGGAACAGGTGCGGGTTGCCGCCGTAGACCAGGGTGGCGTTATCGGCCTGCCCACCCTGAATCGCGCCGCTCAGGTAGTCCACCAGCGCTTTGCCCATCAGGTTTTCAGGAAAATAGCGCCAGGCCTGTGACCCGTCGTCGGTGCTGATGCCCGCCAGTATCCCCAGCCAGGGCTCATCGCCCGCCGGCTGCAGATAGCGGAAATCCCCCCGGGCATGTACCGCTTTGGCTTTGACGTCGATGTTACGCCCGTCGAGCTGGAAACCTTTCTCGTTCTTCAGCCAGTGGAGGGTGGCGGTACCTTTCTCCACCTCCAGCGGGGCGCGGAAGACGGTTTCATAAGGCATTTTCGCATCGCGAATGTTGGCCACCAGGCGACCATCTTCCACACTGCCCTGCAGCGTGCCGCTGAAATGCTCGGCCCCCGGCAGCAGCTCCCACTGCTTCCAGGCAAGATCGGTCCAGGCGATGTTGAAGCGGGTCTTTTCTGTCGCCTGCAACGGAATATCCAGCGCCAGGGTGTTGATTGCCCCTACCGGCTGGGTGGCCTGCCAGACGTCGCCCAGCGCCGGGGAGAGCTTCGCCGCGATGGTTCGCAGCCCTTCCAGGCCTGACAACTCCAGATTGCTGGCGCGAATACGCAGCTCGTCGCTGCGTTTACTGTCGACGCCGCCGACGTCCTGCGCCGGGATCCAGGCCAGGGCCAGGGCTCCACGCGGCCACGCCTTATCGTCCATGGTAATGCGGGTATCCGGGATGGCAAACTGCCAGCCCTCTTTCGCACGGGTGACGTGCGCGGTGAGATTATCAACCGAAAGCTGATGCTGACGCGCCTTTCCCGGCCAGCTGGCGCCGCCCTGTTTCAGCCAGATATCGCCACTGGCGAACTGGCCGTTGGTGAGGGTCATCCAGCCTTCAATACTGAAACGCGCGGTTTCCAGCTGCATGTTCTGCTGCACCCACTCACCCAGCCAGGGTTTGACGTCAACGTCATCTGCCTGCATCCACACCTTGCCGTTATTCAGCAGGCCATTGTCGTCGCGCAGATCCATCCGCACCTGCATCACGCCATGCTGTCCGTTCAGGCTGGAGAGGCTGACCTGACCTTCCGCACGGTGCCGCTCTTTGCCGTTGAGCCAGGTGAGCTGCGGGATCGCCAGTTCGGCGCGCTGCCCGGAGAGGGTAATAAAGCTGATCTCACTGTCGCGCAGATCGAAATGATCGAACTGGCGCAGGAACAGATCGCTGATGCGGTTGGCTTCGAAGCCTTCGCCCTGGTCGTCGCTGCGTAGCGGGGTGTTGGTCAGAAATTGCAGCTGATAAAAGGTGAGATCGCGAAACTGCCAGCGCAGGTGCAGCAGGCTCTGCCACACGTCCAGGGCCAGGGTCACGCGCTTGATTTTCAGATGGCCGCCGTCATTCAGCTGCGCATTGATATCGCGCACTTCCAGGGTCGGGCCGAAGTTCTGCCAGCTTGCGTTGAGCTGGCTGGCCGCGACGGGCATGCCGGTCGCGGATTCGATTTTTGCCAGCAGCTCAGGGCGCCAGCTATCCAGATGCGGCAATATGAGACGCAGCCCGCTTACGAGCAGCGCGACAATCACAATCAGCGTTGCCCCTGTAAGCAGTAAAATCCCCGGCAATCGCCTCACGCGTCTCTCCTTGTCAGCCGTTCTTGTCTCGCAGTACCTGCGGATTACATCATCACCACGTCAAACTGCTCCGGGTTATAGAGCGGCTCTATCTGCACTTTTACCTGTTTGCCGACAAAGATTTCCACTTCTGCCAGCGCGTGGGACTCTTCCCCTTTCAGGGCTTCCGCCACCGAAGGAGAAGCATAGACCAGGAAGCGGTCGGAGTCGTAGGCGTGATGCACACGAACGATCTCACGCATGATCTCGTAGCAGACGGTCTCCACCGATTTCACCGTACCGCGGCCATGGCAGGTCGGGCACTCGTTGCACAGCACATGCTCCACGCTTTCACGGGTGCGCTTGCGGGTCATCTCAACCAGGCCCAGCTGGGAGAAGCCGTTGATGCTGGTTTTCACGCGATCTTTACTCAGTGCCTGCTCCAGAGAGTGCAGCACGCGGCGGCGGTGGTCTTCGTTACTCATATCGATAAAGTCGATGATGATGATGCCACCCAGATTGCGCAGACGAAGCTGACGCGCAATGGCCTGCGTCGCTTCGATGTTGGTGTTGAAAATGGTGTCGTCCAGATTGCGGTGACCGACAAACGCCCCGGTGTTGATATCCACGGTGGTCATCGCTTCGGTCTGGTCGATAATCAGATAGCCGCCGGACTTGAGCTCAACCTTACGCTCCAGCGCGCGCTGGATTTCATTTTCAACATCGAACAGATCAAAGATGGGCTGCTTGCCGGTGTAGTGCTCAAGCAGGCCCGGCATTTCCGGGATGTACTCCGCGGTAAACTCGAGCAGCGCGTCATAGGTCAGACGGGAGTCGACGCGGATGCGGTCAAGCTGGGCATCGGCGAAGTCGCGCAGAACGCGCTGGGCCAGTGCCAGCTCTCCGTACAGCTGATAGCGGGTCTGGTTGCGTTTTTTACGCTCCATCACTTTGGTCCAGACGCGTTTCAGGTAGGCAGCATCCGAAGCCAGATCCTCTTCGCTGATCCCCTCTGCGGCGGTGCGAATAATGAATCCGCCCTGCTCATCGCAGTACGCGCCCACCACCTTTTTCAGGCGCTCGCGCTCGCTTTCGCTCTCGATACGCTGGGAGACGCCAACGTGCGATGCGCCAGGCATAAAGACCAGATAACGGGAAGGTAAGGTGATGTCGGTAGTCAGTCGCGCGCCTTTGGTGCCCAGCGGATCTTTCACCACCTGCACCATCAGATCCTGGCCCTGACGCACCAGCTCGGAGATATCACGAACGGTAAACTGTTTTTGCTCTTCACCCGCCACGCATTCGGTGTGCGGCATGATGTCGGAGGCATGCAGGAATGCCGCTTTATCGAGGCCAATATCTACAAATGCCGCCTGCATACCCGGCAGGACACGACTGACACGACCTTTGTAGATATTGCCTACTATTCCGCGCCGCGCTTCACGCTCGATGTGAATTTCCTGGAGAATTCCGCCATCGATATAGGCCACACGGGTTTCCGAGGGCGTTACGTTTACCAACAATTCAGCCGTCATAATTATCCCTTCCCTCACGCAGTGAGTTAAAATTGCTCAGCAACTCATACGTTTCCACCAGCGGTAAGCCGACTACGGCGTGATAGCTGCCATTGATCTTCCTGACAAAACAGCCACCCAACCCTTGAATACCGTATGCACCTGCTTTATCCATAGGTTCACCGCTGGCGATATAACCGGCGATATCTTCTTCTGTGAGTACTCTGAACGTGACATCAGTAACCACCAGGCAATCGAGCACGTGCTGGCGGTCTGCCAGCGCAACCGCGGTCATGACCTGATGCGTATGGCCGGACAATTTGCGCAGCATCGTAAACGCATGCTCATCGTCGTGCGGTTTCTCGAGGACTTCACCATTGAGGATCACGATAGTATCTGCGCCCAGCACCGGTAAATCACGCGGCACCTGCGCCACGCCGGCCTGCGCTTTCTCCCGTGCCAGACGGGAAACATACTGTTGTGCGCTTTCACCCTCGGCACGTTGCTCTTCAATGCCGGTGACGATGCGTTCAAAAGATACCCCTAACTGCGTCAGGAGTTCCTGACGGCGCGGGGAGCCGGAAGCGAGATACAAAGACGTCATAGAAACCTTTTATTGCACGGCAAATTGCTGGCGAACCTTACGCATCAGCAGGAACAACCATGGCCAGAGCACACCGTTAACTACACTACTCCAGAACACTTCCGGACGGAAAGAGACGTTGATCACTAAAAACTCTGCCCAGAAAACAATGATATCCGCGGCCATGGATAACAACATCACCACCAGCGCCTGTTGCCAGAGCGCCAGATTACGAAAGAGCTGGAATTTCAGAGCGACCAGGTATGCGATGATACTCATGGACAGGGCGCGTACGCCAAGCGTTGAGCCACTAATCAGATCCAGTATGGCACCCATCACAAAACCTGTGCCCACATTTACGCGGTGCGGCAGAGCGAGGATCCAGTAGAGCAGAATCAGCAGCACCCAGTTTGGCCGGAAAACGAGAATGTCGTCCGGCCAGGGCATTACTTGCAGTAACAGCGCGATCAAAAACGAGAGCCAGATAACCCAGCGTCCCTGGCTACGATAGCTTGCCACTATTGCCCTCCCGGGGAGAGTTGCGGTGGCGGTGGCGCATCAGGCAGCGGCTGGGTCAGCCCGGTTGCCGGCGCAGGCACTGGCGCAGGCGGCCCCATTGAGTTTGGCGCAGGCAGAACCTGCGGCATCATCTGCATCAGACGTTCATTCGCCACGCGATGCACATCTTCCGGGGTCATCGGGTTAGTCCCGTTACGGTCGGCGCCCCACAACAGCAATAGATAGCGCAGACGCTGCAGACCCGCCGTTGGACGAGCCTGAATCACGGTGTAGGCGCGCTGAGTGTCCAGCTTCACGGAGGAGACCACCCCAACCGGATACCCTTCCGGGAAACGACCGCCCAGACCTGACGTCACCAGCACATCGCCCACGCGAATATCGGTATTCGCCGGCAGATGTTCCAGTTGAAGATCGTCCGTACAGCCGTTACCGGCCGCAATCACGCGGATATCGTTACGCAGCACCTGGATCGGCAGCGCATGGGTGGCATCGCAAATCAGCAGCACGCGGCTGGTCAGCTTGGCGACCGCGACCACCTGACCGACAACGCCTTTATCGCTGATCACCGGCTGGCCTTCGTACACGCCATTGACGCTGCCCTTGTCGATCACCACCTGATCGCTGTAGGGATCGTTAACGGTGGAGATCACCTGGGTCACCATCTTCTGCTCATCCTGACGCAGCGGGGAGCCCAGCAGCTCACGCAGACGGGCGTTCTCCTGCTTGTACTGGCCCAGCATCAGTATTTCGCTGTTTTTCAGCAGCAGTTCCTGGCGTAACGCGCGGTTTTCAAGTTCGAGTTGATCGCGTGAGGACAGGGTTTGCGAGACGCTGTCGAGCAGTTCACGGGGACCATTTGATACAAAGTAGAAAGGACTGACGGCGGTATCCATGTACGTTCGGATCTGGCTGAACGTACCGAGGCGGCTATCGGCAATAATGACACCAAGCGCTACCAACACCCCAAGGATCAGGCGAAACTGTAGCGACGGGCCACGGCTAAAAATTGGCTTCATAGGCTATGCGTACTCTCGCGTCAGAGAGAAAGGGTAGCCATCCGCTACCCTTTCACACCTGACTACTCTTCGCTGAACAAGTCGCCGCCGTGCATGTCGATCATTTCCAGCGCCTTGCCGCCGCCACGGGCTACGCAAGTCAGTGGATCTTCAGCAACTACGACAGGAATACCTGTCTCTTCCATCAACAGGCGGTCGAGGTTACGCAGCAGCGCACCACCACCGGTCAGAACCATACCGCGCTCGGAGATATCGGAAGCCAGTTCCGGCGGGCACTGCTCGAGGGCAACCATGACGGCGCTTACAATGCCGGTCAACGGCTCTTGCAGCGCTTCGAGGATTTCGTTGGAGTTCAGGGTAAAGCCACGTGGAACGCCTTCTGCCAGGTTACGGCCGCGCACTTCGATCTCGCGCACTTCGTCACCCGGGTAAGCAGAACCGATTTCGTGCTTAATACGCTCTGCGGTGGCTTCACCGATCAGAGAGCCGTAGTTACGGCGAACATAATTAATGATGGCTTCGTCGAAGCGGTCACCACCAATACGTACGGAAGAGGAGTAAACCACACCATTCAGGGAGATAACGGCCACTTCAGTGGTACCGCCACCGATATCCACCACCATGGAGCCGGTCGCTTCGGAAACCGGCAGGCCGGCACCGATGGCGGCAGCCATTGGCTCTTCAATCAGGAAGACTTCACGCGCACCAGCGCCCTGAGCGGATTCACGAATAGCACGACGTTCAACCTGGGTAGCGCCAACCGGCACACACACCAGAACACGTGGGCTCGGACGCATAAAGCTGTTGCTGTGCACCTGTTTAATAAAGTGCTGAAGCATTTTCTCGGTCACGAAGAAGTCAGCGATAACGCCGTCTTTCATCGGACGAATGGCAGCGATATTACCCGGCGTACGACCAAGCATCTGCTTAGCGTCATGGCCGACGGCCGCTACGCTTTTCGGTGAACCAGCACGATCCTGACGAATGGCCACAACTGAAGGCTCATTCAGTACGATGCCTTGTCCTTTTACATAAATGAGGGTATTCGCGGTACCCAGGTCAATGGACAGGTCATTGGAAAACATGCCACGAAATTTTTTCAACATACTAAGGGATAATCCTGAAAGCTGGGGCGGAAAACAAAATCCGCTTACTTTACCAACCACACGCAGCAGCGACAAGGCGCAAAAATCGCCTGCTACGGTGAAAATTTGTGCAGCACGCTTCCTTTGTTACAAATCGTCGCCTGACTCCCTCAGGGCTGAGAAAAAACAGCGTTCCTCACGTTCATTTGTAACCCGATAAAGGTCGTTTACTGTCGTGTTGTGCGTCATACATCACGCTACAGGCGCGATATTCTACGTGAAAACTTACCAAACGGCAGGTTAAACAGAGTATCTTTGCGAATATTTTTTCACATTGCTGTCAAGAGGCTGAGAGGCTGCAAAAAAATCGCCTTGACCCCCTGTAACTCCGCGCTCTGTCAACGTCTGCCATTCGGTTCGGGACCTCACGCCTGTGGCAAAAACATGGGTTTGCGTTCCCTTGCAGGCTTCAACCAGACTCTGCACCAGCAGCTGGTTTTCCGTACGTTTTTCGATATTCCTTACCAGCCCCGGATGTAGCTTCAACAGCTCTACCTCCAGCGCCTTAATCCAGCTGGTGCTGACCAGCGTCAGACCCGCCTGCGTCACCGCCACACGAGCCCCCAGCGCATTGATCAAACGAACCACCGGCTGTAACCGACTGATGTGTTGACAAACATCCGCCTCTGCAAGTTCAAAAATAATGCGTTTACGCTGCGATTTTTCACATTGCATCAGCACATCGCGTAGCCAGCGCTGGAAACGCGGGCGGATCAGCGACTCCACCGTCACCTGCAGCGCCAGATGCTCTTCGGGCCAGTAGGATAAGAATGGCATCAATCGGGAGATTTGCTGACGGTCGTACTCTTCCGACAGGCCAAACTGCAGCACCATTGGCAGATACTCCGCCGAGACCACCTCTTCATTGCCGTCAAAGATGCGGCACAGCAGCTCCCGATGGTGAACCTGGCCGTTAACCAGCACCGACGGTTTTTGATAGATCCGCGGCCCGCCGCGGGTGAGCATCTGCTCAATCAGGGTGCGCCAGCGCACGTTGCCGCGCCCTTTCTCTGGCAAGGAGTCATCATAAATCGCCCAGCCATTAGCCCCCTGCAGCACGGCATTGCGGGTGGCGGCTTCGGCATGCTCCATCACCTGCTCGGTGGTCTGGCCGCCGCGCCAGGCGCATATGCCAATATGCACCATATCATCACGATCGAGCATTTTACTGGGTGGCAGCGCATCCACCGACTTTAACAGCAGGCTGGCAATACTCTCTGACTCTTTCAGGGAGCGATGCGGCAGCAGCACGGCGTAATCACTGCGGTGATAGCGCGCCAGCAGTGCGCCGGGATAGCGCATCATAAAGGTGGAGAGCATGTTGATGAGCATAAACAGATGCTCCTCCGCCACCGCCCGACCCCAGTTGTCCTTCAGCAGATCGAAGTCCGGCAGACGGACAAGCATTACCACCCCGTGCGATCCGACTTTTTCGGTATCTTCCAGCAGGGTAGCCAGCTGATTATCAAAGAAAAGACGGTTATTGAGGCCAGTTTTGTTGTCCTGGGCGGCATAGGAGCGGATCAGCGTGTCTATCCGGCTGCGCTGGTCGCTGGCAAACTGAATTTCGGACAGCAGAACGTCCAGCGCGCTGCTGGTGCGGGACGGCCATTCATAGACGGAGCCGCGCACCTGAGGCCCACGTTCACCGTTGAGGATCCGTACCGAGCGCGACTCCAGCAGCTCCTGTCCCGAGAGCTGGCGACGCAGCCAGCGCACCGCCAGAAAGATCAGCACCACCACGAAGATCACCGCCACCGTCAGGGGCGCGGTGGTCATCAGTGAGCGATAATAACTGTCCATGGGGTCCAGATAGGCCAGGCTTATGGTCATCCCGGGGTTTTTCAGGGAGGAGACGGTCAGTTCCAGATGCTGGGGTGGCGCACCGGCCGGTCGATAACCCTTTTGCCCGCTGTGGCTGAAGAGGGTTTTTCCGCCCTGGGTAATCTCGACACGCGTGATATCAACCGGAGCCATCAGCTCATCCAGTTGACGAGACAGTTCCGGAAAGGGCGTACTGACAAGGCGGGAATCAATTACCGACGCTACGGAATGGACGCGGTTCACCAGCTTTCCCTGGATCGCATTATAAAAACTGAGCGAGCAGCCAATCAGGGTGACAAAGATAGTCAAACCGGTTAGCAAGGCAATAAAAGCGGAGAACTTCGTCGATAATCGCATCCTTGAGATTACTCCGTGAGTTGATGAGGATAGCAAGTGAGCACTAACTCGCAATACGGCATCGGCATACTACCAAATCCGGTGTATCTGGCAATTTATTGCGTTAAATCGGCATTGCATGTCAATGAGCGAGTATAGTCTTCAAAAATTTTTTTCCAATCATCATGCTGAGTAAGGAATTCGTATGCAGGCTTTGATCTTAGAACAGCAGGAAGGCAAAACTCTTGCATCAGTGCAATCTATCGAAGAGAGCCGCCTGCCGGAAGGGGCCGTGACCGTTGATATCGACTGGTCCAGTCTGAATTACAAAGACGCGCTCGCCATTACGGGCACCGGCAAGATCGTGCGTAATTTCCCAATGGTTCCAGGTATCGACTTTGCGGGCCGCGTACATGCCAGCGAAGATCCGCGTTTCCATGTCGGCCAACAGGTGCTGCTGACCGGCTGGGGCGTGGGCGAGAATCACTGGGGCGGGCTGGCCGCGCAGGCACGCGTCAACGGCGACTGGCTGGTGCCGATGCCGAACGGGTTGGATGGTCGTAAAGCGATGATCATCGGCACCGCCGGTTTCACCGCCATGCTGTGCGTGATGGCGCTGGAAGAGGCTGGCGTTACGCCGCAGTCCGGTGAGGTAGTGGTGACGGGCGCCAGCGGCGGCGTCGGCAGTACCGCGGTCGCCCTGCTGCATAAGCTGGGCTATCAGGTGGCGGCAGTCTCCGGACGTGAAAGTACCCATGACTATCTGCGTAGCCTCGGTGCCAGCCGCATTCTGGGCCGCGACGAGTTCGCTGAGACCCGCCCGCTGGAGAAACAGATCTGGGCCGGTGCCGTCGATACCGTTGGAGACAAAGTGCTGGCGAAACTGCTGGCGCAGATGAACTACGGCGGCTGCGTGGCGGCCTGCGGCCTGGCGGGCGGTTTTGCCCTGCCGACCACGGTAATGCCGTTTATTCTGCGTAACGTTCGTCTGCAGGGTGTCGATTCCGTGATGACCCCGCCAGAGCGCCGGGCCCAGGCCTGGGAACGACTGGTTCGCGACCTGCCTGCCTCCTTCTATGATCAAAGCGCCACCCAGATTAGCCTTGAGCAGGCCCCGGAGTATGCCGCAAAGATCATCAATAATCAGATCCAGGGCCGTACTCTGGTGAAGCTGGCGTAATCTTCAAATTTTCGTGACATATTCGCTTTAACCCTGCTCCTCCGTCATGCTTAGAAAAACGCATGACGGAGGATGCCATGAAAGTGAAACCCCTGACGGAAGCCGATATCACCGCGGAATCCGTTTTTATGCTGAAGCGCCGCCAGATCCTGAAAATGCTGGGGATCGGTGCCGGTGCGCTGACGCTATCTCCCCTCGCACAGGCCGACCTGCTGGACTGGTTTAAGGGTAACGATCGTCCTAAAGCGCCACCAGGGAAGCCGCTTACTTTTACCCAACCCGCCCAGTGGCAGAGCACGCTCGCCAAAACCCCCGAAGAGAAAGTGACAGGCTATAACAACTTCTACGAGTTCGGCCTGGATAAAGCCGATCCGGCGGCCAATGCCGGCAGCCTGAAGACCGATCCCTGGACGCTGACCATCGACGGCGAAGTGGCAAAACCGCTGACCCTCGATTACAACGATTTGACCACCCGCTTCCCGCTGGAAGAGCGAATCTACCGCATGCGTTGCGTCGAGGCCTGGTCGATGGTGGTGCCGTGGATTGGTTTTCCGCTGCATAAGCTGCTGGCGATGGTGGAGCCCACCAGCGACGCGAAGTATGTCGCCTTCCAGACCCTTTACGCACCGGAGATCATGCCCGGCCAGAAAGACCGGTTTATTGGCGGTGGGCTCGACTATCCGTACGTGGAGGGATTGCGCATTGACGAGGCCATGCACCCGCTGACGCTGCTTACCGTCGGCGTATACGGCAAAGCGCTGCCGCCGCAAAACGGTGCACCCATCCGCCTGACCGTGCCGTGGAAATATGGCTTTAAGGGCATCAAATCGATTGTCAGCATCAAGCTGACCCGTGAACGCCCACCGACCACCTGGAACCTTGCCGCACCGAATGAATACGGTTTTTACGCTAATGTTAACCCGCACGTCGATCACCCGCGCTGGTCGCAGGCGACTGAGCGGTTTATTGGCTCGGGCGGGGCGCTGGACGTTAAGCGTCAGCCGACGCTGCTGTTCAATGGCTATGCCGACCAGGTCGCATCGCTCTACCGCGGCCTCGACTTACGGGAGTTTTTTTAAGTGCGTCTGACGGCAAAACAGATTACCTGGCTGAAAGTCGCCCTGCATCTTGCAGGGTTGCTTCCTTTTATATGGCTATTCTGGGCCATCAACCACGGCGGCCTGAGTGCCGATCCGGCTAAAGATATCCAGCATTTCACCGGCCGCACCGCGCTAAAGTTTTTACTGGCGACTCTGCTGATCTCTCCCCTGGCGCGCTACGCGAAACAGCCTTTGTTGATTCGCACCCGCCGCCTGCTTGGGCTATGGTGTTTCGCCTGGGCGACGCTGCATCTCACCAGCTATGCGTTTCTGGAGCTGGGCATTAACAATCTGGCCCTGCTGGGAAGCGAACTGGTTACCCGCCCTTACTTAACCCTGGGGATTATCAGCTGGGTGATTTTACTGGCGTTGACCCTCACCTCTACGCAGTCCGCTCAGCGAAAACTGGGAAGGCGCTGGCAACTTCTGCATAATTTTGTATATCTTGTCGCGATCCTCGCCCCCATCCACTACCTTTGGTCAGTGAAAATTCTCTCACCGCAGCCGATCATCTATGCCGTGCTGGCAATAGTGCTTCTGGCATGGCGATATAAGAAGTTTCGTCAGTGGTGGCGATAATGGGCGAAAGTGTGCAGATCCCCGCAGAACGCTTACCCTTCCCGGGCGTTTATCCGAATGCTGTTGATAATCTTCCCTGATAAGACCAGTATTTAGCTGCCAAATGCTACGAAATCGTTATAATGTGCAACTTTGGTTTTCCCGATGGGTTTTTCATAGCCAGAAAGGGTGACAATCGCGCATCGAAGGTATATTTTGTTTTTTACCGGAGAATCGCAGGAGATAGCGGCACAATGGCTGACAAGTTTCACATCTTAGTTTTGAACGGACCGAACCTGAATATGCTCGGCACCCGTGAACCCGAGAAGTACGGCACGCTGACGTTAACCGAAATTGTTAACCGTTTGGGTAGCGAAGCGGCGGCACTCAATGTGGAACTTGACCATTTTCAGTCAAACGCGGAGTACGCACTCATCGACCGCATTCATCAGGCTAAAGACACCACGGACTATATCCTGATTAATCCGGCCGCGTTTACGCACACCAGTGTTGCTATTCGTGACGCGCTGTTGGCAGTGAGCATCCCGTTTATCGAGATCCACCTCAGCAACGTGCATGCGCGGGAGCCGTTCCGCCACCACTCCTACCTGTCGGATATCGCCGCTGGCGTCATCTGTGGACTGGGGGCTGACGGTTATTCATTCGCTTTACAGACAGCGGTAAAACGCCTGTCACAATCACACTAAACAAAGAGTACGGAACCCACTCATGGATATTCGTAAGATTAAAAAACTGATCGAGCTGGTTGAAGAATCAGGCATCTCCGAACTGGAAATTTCTGAAGGCGAAGAGTCTGTACGCATCAGCCGTGCCGCGCCAAACGCAGGCTACCCGGTTATGCAACAAGCTTATGCTGCACCAATGATGCAGCAGCCAGCTCTGTCTAACGCTGTCGCGCCGGCGACGACTCCAGCAATGGAAGCACCAGCAGCAGCGGAAATCAGTGGTCACATCGTACGTTCCCCAATGGTTGGTACTTTCTACCGCACCCCGAGCCCGGACGCTAAAGCGTTCATCGAAGTGGGCCAGAAAGTTAACGCGGGCGATACCCTGTGCATCGTTGAAGCCATGAAAATGATGAACCAGATCGAAGCTGACAAGTCAGGTACTGTGAAAGCGATTCTGGTCGAAAGTGGTCAGCCGGTTGAATTTGACGAGCCGCTGGTCGTCATCGAGTAACGAGGCGAACATGCTGGATAAAATTGTTATCGCCAACCGCGGCGAGATCGCACTGCGTATTCTTCGTGCCTGTAAAGAGCTGGGCATTAAGACTGTCGCTGTGCACTCAAGCGCGGACCGCGATCTGAAACACGTATTACTGGCGGATGAGACGGTCTGTATTGGCCCGGCTCCGTCCGTCAAAAGCTATCTGAATATCCCGGCTATCATCAGCGCCGCTGAGATCACTGGCGCGGTGGCGATTCACCCGGGTTATGGCTTCCTCTCTGAGAACGCCAACTTTGCTGAACAGGTAGAACGCTCTGGCTTTATCTTCATCGGCCCGAAAGCTGACACCATCCGCCTGATGGGCGACAAAGTGTCTGCGATCACCGCAATGAAAAAAGCCGGTGTTCCAACCGTACCGGGCTCCGACGGTCCTCTGACCGACGACATGGATGCTAACCGTGCTCATGCGAAACGCATTGGCTACCCGGTTATCATCAAGGCGTCCGGCGGCGGCGGCGGTCGCGGTATGCGCGTTGTGCGCAGCGATGCTGAACTGGCTCAATCCATCTCCATGACCAAAGCGGAAGCGAAAGCAGCTTTCAGCAATGACATGGTGTACATGGAAAAATACCTGGAAAACCCACGCCACATCGAAATTCAGGTGCTGGCTGACGGTCAGGGTAACGCGATCTACCTGGCAGAACGTGACTGCTCCATGCAGCGTCGTCACCAGAAAGTGGTCGAAGAGGCACCAGCTCCGGGTATCACTCCGGAACTGCGTCGCTACATCGGCGAGCGTTGCTCTAAAGCCTGTGTCGATATCGGTTATCGCGGGGCGGGTACGTTTGAGTTCCTGTTCGAAAACGGCGAGTTCTATTTCATCGAGATGAACACCCGTATTCAGGTTGAACACCCGGTTACCGAAATGATCACCGGCGTTGACCTGATCAAAGAGCAGCTGCGTATCGCGGCGGGTCAACCGCTGTCCATCAAGCAGGAAGAAGTTGTGGTTAAAGGCCATGCGGTGGAATGCCGTATCAACGCCGAAGACCCGAACACCTTCCTGCCGAGCCCGGGTAAAATCACGCGTTTCCACGCGCCGGGTGGCTTTGGTGTGCGCTGGGAGTCCCATATTTACGCCGGTTACACCGTACCGCCGTACTATGACTCCATGATCGGCAAGCTGATCTGCTACGGCGAATCCCGCGATGTGGCGATTTCCCGCATGAAGAACGCCCTGCAGGAGCTGATCATCGACGGCATCAAAACTAACGTTGATCTGCAGATGCGTATTATGAGCGACGAGAACTTCCAGCATGGTGGTACTAACATCCACTATCTTGAGAAGAAGCTCGGTCTCAATGAAAAATAAGCCTGCGTAAGCGTAAAAAGGTCGGTTAATCCGGCCTTTTTTTATTTCTGGGGATCGCCAGGCCCCATAAGGTACAATCCCCGCTTTCTTTTTCCACAAGGGACAAAAAATGGACAAGCGTTTTGTTCAGGCCCACAAAGAAGCGCGCTGGGCGCTGTGGTTAACCCTTCTCTATCTCGCCGCGTGGTTAGTAACTGCTTACATACCTGACTCTGCCATTGGCATTACCGGTCTGCCGCACTGGTTTGAGATGGCCTGCCTGCTGCTCCCGCTGGTGTTTATTCTGCTCTGCTGGGCGATGGTGAAATTTATCTATCGCGATATTCCGCTGGAGGATGACGATAATGCAGCTTGAAGTGATCCTGCCCCTCGTCGCGTATCTGTTTGTTGTTTTTGGCCTGTCCGTTTACGCCATGCGCAAACGAACGACGGGCACCTTCCTGAACGAGTATTTCCTTGGTAGCCGCTCGATGGGCGGTATTGTGCTGGCGATGACCCTGACCGCCACCTACATCAGCGCCAGCTCCTTTATTGGTGGCCCGGGTGCGGCCTATAAATACGGGCTGGGCTGGGTACTGCTGGCGATGATCCAGCTGCCTGCCATCTGGCTCTCGCTGGGTATTCTCGGGAAAAAATTCGCGATTCTGGCGCGCCGCTATAATGCGGTGACCCTCAACGATATGCTGTTTGCCCGCTATCAGAGTCGGCTGCTGGTCTGGCTGGCCAGCCTGAGCCTGCTGGTGGCCTTTATCGGTGCCATGACCGTGCAGTTTATCGGTGGCGCGCGCCTGCTTGAGACCGCCGCCGGGATCCCTTACGAAACGGGCCTGCTGATTTTTGGTATCAGTATCGCGCTCTACACCGCCTTTGGTGGGTTCCGCGCCAGCGTGCTCAACGACACCATGCAGGGCATGGTGATGCTGATTGGCACCATTGTTCTGCTGGTGGGCGTAGTGCATGCGGCGGGTGGTTTAACCCATGCAGTGGAAACCCTGCAGACCATCGATCCGAAGCTGGTATCGCCTCAGGGTGCGGATGACATCCTCTCCCCCACCTTTATGACCTCTTTCTGGGTGCTGGTCTGCTTCGGGGTGATTGGCCTGCCGCATACGGCCGTGCGCTGCATCTCCTATAAAGACAGCAAGGCGGTGCACCGGGGAATTATTATCGGCACCATCGTCGTGGCGATCCTGATGCTCGGCATGCACCTTGCCGGGGCGCTCGGCCGGGCGGTGATCCCGGACTTAACCGTGCCGGACCTGGTGATCCCGACCCTGATGGTAAAAGTCCTGCCGCCGTTTGCGGCCGGGATCTTCCTTGCCGCGCCAATGGCAGCGATCATGTCGACAATTAACGCCCAGCTGCTGCAAAGTTCCGCTACGATCATTAAAGATCTCTACCTGAACATGCGCCCGGCGCAGATGAATAATGAGCGACTTCTGAAGCGGATGTCGGCTGTGATCACGCTGGTGCTGGGGGCGTTGCTGTTGCTGGCCGCGTGGCGGCCGCCTGAGATGATCATCTGGCTGAACCTGCTGGCGTTTGGTGGCCTGGAAGCGGTGTTCCTCTGGCCGCTGGTGCTGGGCCTGTACTGGGAGCGCGCCAACGCGGCGGGTGCCCTGAGCGCAATGATCGTCGGTGGCGTGCTCTATGCCGTGCTCGCCTCCTTTAATATTCAGTACCTGGGCTTCCATCCAATTGTGCCCTCGCTACTGCTAAGTTTGCTGGCGTTTGTGGTGGGGAACCGTTTCGGTCAACCCACACCGCAGATGGCCGTCATTTCTACTGATAAATAAAGAGTTTTTCCATGCCGTGGATCCAATTAAAACTGAATACGACCGGCGCTAATGCCGAAGCGCTGAGTGATGCCCTGGTAGAGGCCGGTGCGGTCTCTGTCACCTTCCAGGACACGCATGACACTCCGGTGTTTGAACCGCTGCCGGGTGAAACCCGCCTGTGGGGCGATACCGATGTCATCGGCCTGTTTGATGCCGAAACGGATATGGCCGAGGTGGTCGCGATTCTGGAGAATCATCCGCTGCTGGGCGCCGGTTTTGCGCACAAAATTGAGCAGCTGGAAGACAAGGACTGGGAGCGCGAGTGGATGGATAACTTCCATCCGATGCAGTTCGGCAAGCGTCTGTGGATCTGCCCGAGCTGGCGCGACGTGCCGGATGAAAATGCCGTTAACGTGATGCTCGATCCGGGCCTGGCCTTCGGGACCGGCACCCACCCGACAACCTCCCTGTGCCTGCAGTGGCTGGATGGTCTGGATCTGGACGGTAAAACAGTGATCGACTTTGGCTGCGGGTCCGGGATCCTCGCCATCGCTGCCCTGAAGCTGGGTGCGGCAAAAGCGATCGGGATCGACATCGATCCGCAGGCAATCCAGGCCAGCCGCGATAACGCGCAGCGCAACGGCGTCTCCGACCGTCTGGAACTGTATCTGCCGAATGACCAGCCTGCGGTGATGAAAGCCGATGTGGTGGTCGCCAACATCCTGGCCGGCCCGTTACGCGAGCTGTCACCGTTAATCAGCGTCCTGCCCGTTGAGGGTGGCCTGCTGGGGCTTTCCGGTATTCTTGCCAGCCAGGCAGAAAGCGTCTGCGAAGCTTACGCCGACCTCTTTACACTCGACCCGGTGGTCGAAAAAGAGGAGTGGTGCCGCATTACCGGTCGTAAAAAGTAAGGGTTTAATCGGGTGCCTGTTTTTTAAACTGCCCTTTTGGTTAAAGAACAGGCGATCCATTGCTAACGATCATGTTCTAAAATGCGACGCAGATCGCAAAGAACCGCGGAAATCTGCTGGTTAAAACAGCAGATTATTCGGCTTAAGGTTTCATTCTTTAAGAAAAAACGAGAAGTTTTGGGAAATTGTAAGCGGCCATAAAATCATCACACCAATTTAAGTGAATGATTTATATCGCATATAATTTTACAGGCTATGCTTTGTGCCTGATTCCATGATCTGCAACAGGTGATTGTTCAAAGTTTGGCCTTTCATCTCGTGCAAAAAATGCGTAAGATACGCCGCCTTGCAGTCACAGTATGGTCATTTCTTAACTCATGCGCATCGGAAACCACCAGCTTAGAAATCGCCTGATCGCAGCACCTATGGCAGGTATTACCGACCGGCCCTTCAGGACGCTGTGCTATGAGATGGGAGCAGGACTCACCGTTTCCGAGATGATGTCGTCTAACCCGCAGGTTTGGGAAAGCGATAAATCCCGTCTTCGGATGGTGCATGTTGACGAACCAGGTATCCGCACCGTGCAAATTGCCGGAAGCGTGCCTGAAGAGATGGCAGACGCCGCGCGTATTAACGTGGAAAGTGGTGCCCAGATTATTGATATCAATATGGGGTGCCCGGCCAAAAAGGTGAATCGCAAGCTGGCAGGTTCAGCCCTTCTGCAATACCCCGACCAGGTGAAGTCAATCCTGACGGCGGTTGTCAGCGCAGTGGACGTTCCTGTTACGTTGAAGATTCGCACGGGTTGGTCGCCGGATCACCGTAACTGTGTAGAGATTGCCCAACTGGCTGAAGACTGTGGCATTCAGGCCCTGACCATACATGGACGCACCCGCGCCTGTTTGTTCAACGGCGAAGCTGAATACGACAGCATTCGGGCAGTTAAGCAGAAAGTTTCCATTCCGATTATCGCGAATGGCGACATTACTGACCCGCTTAAAGCCAGAGCTGTGCTCGACTATACGGGAGCTGATGCTCTGATGATAGGACGTGCGGCTCAGGGAAGACCCTGGATCTTTCGGGAAATCCAGCATTATCTGGACACTGGGGAGCTGCTTGCCCCGCTGCCGCTGGCAGAGGTTAAGCGCTTGCTTTGTTCGCACGTTCGGGAATTGCATGGCTTTTATGGTCAGGCAAAAGGGTACCGAATTGCGCGTAAACACGTATCCTGGTATCTCCAGGAGCACGCTCCAAATGACCAGTTTCGGCGCACATTCAACGCCATAGAGGATGCCAGCGATCAGCTGGAGGCGTTGGAGGCATACTTCGAAAATCTTGCGTAATGAAATAAAGAGCTGACAGAACTATGTTCGAACAACGCGTAAATTCTGACGTACTGACCGTTTCCACCGTTAACTCTCAGGATCAAGTAACACAAAAGCCCCTGCGTGACTCGGTTAAACAGGCACTGAAGAACTATTTTGCTCAACTGAACGGTCAGGACGTTAATGACCTGTATGAGCTGGTACTGGCTGAAGTTGAACAGCCCCTGTTGGACATGGTGATGCAATACACCCGCGGTAACCAGACCCGTGCTGCCCTGATGATGGGCATCAACCGTGGTACGCTGCGTAAGAAATTGAAAAAGTACGGCATGAACTAATTTCGATTAGCTAAATGCTTGTATAAAAAGGCGCAAACCGGCATGGGGACGCGCCTTTTTTTATGCCCGCTTTTCCCGCCTTTTGCTCCCCTCATCACAGCGCTAACAGCCGAAACGTAAACATCCGTCTGCCCACTTCTCAGCCGCTATTTTTCGTGTATATTTCCTGCACTCTTTTCCTTTGTTCCCGGAACTCCGAATGATCCGTAAGTATGGGTGGTTAGTCGTCTTCGCGATTACCGTTTTCCTTTTTGATGCACTGTTAATGCAGTGGATCGAGTTGATGTCTACGGAAACGGACAAATGCCGCAACATGAACTCGGTGAATCCACTCAAGCTGATCAACTGCGCGGATCTGGATTAATCCCCTACTTTCCCTCGAAAATGTACGGGCTTAAAAGCCTTTGAGGCATCCCGGTTGGATGATAATGTCTCCGCCCGTCACATCCGGTATCACGTAATACCCCCTGCGTTTGAGTTGATGAGATCATGCTGGTTAGCCAATACGACCAACTTCTTGTGGTTATCTCTTTTGTTGTCGCCATTCTTGCCTCCTACACCGCCCTGAATATGGCAGGCCGGGTTGTCGGCAGTACGGGCATCGCGGCACGCGTCTGGCTGACGGGCGGCGGTATTGCCATGGGCATCGGCATCTGGGCCATGCACTTTATCGGCATGCTGGCGATGGATGTCTCCATGCGCCTGAACTACGACCTGATGCAAACGGCTCTCTCGATGTTCATTGCCATCGGCGCCTCGCTGTTCGCCCTCTGGCTGGTAAGCCGGGATCACCTGCGCAGGCGTCGTCTGTTCACCGGTGCCGTGATTCTGGGCAGCGGGATTGTCGCGATGCACTACACCGGGATGGCGGCATTACAGGTTGAGCCCGCTATCGTCTGGGATATGCGCTGGGTTGCGCTGTCGGTGGTAATTGCCCTGCTCGCCTCGCTGGCCGCTCTGTGGCTTACGTTTCGTCTGCGTCGCGACGCCGCCCAGGTTGCGCTGATGCGCGTGGGTGCCGCCGTACTGATGGGCATGGCGATTGCCGGCATGCACTATACCGGGATGAAGGCCGCCCAGTTCCCGGTTCAGGTCCATATGCACCATCAGGGAGTGAACGGCAGCTGGCTGGCGGTACTGGTGAGCGTCGTGGCGCTCTCTATTCTCGGTATTACGCTGCTGGTCTCGATGTTTGACGCCAGGCTGCAGGCCCGCACCGCCCTTCTGGCCTCGTCGCTGGCGGAAGCGAACCGTGAGCTGGCGCAGTTGGCGCTGCACGACACGCTGACGCGCTTGCCAAACCGCGTGCTGCTGGAGGACCGTCTCGATCAGGCGATCAACAAAGCCGATCGTGAAGGAAAGTTATTCGCGCTGTTGTTTATGGATCTGGACGGCTTCAAGGCCGTCAACGATGCCTACGGACATGACACCGGCGATAAGCTGCTGATTGCCGTTACGGAACGTCTGGAACAACCGCTGAAAGGTCAGTACACCCTCGCCCGTATTGGCGGCGACGAGTTTGTTCTGCTGGCCGAGATCGATACCCCCAACGACGCCGCTTCACTGGCCAGCGCGCTGGTGCATGTGATCGACCAGCCCTTCAGCCTTGAGCTGTACGATCTGGTGGTGACCCTCAGCGTGGGGATTGCTATCTATCCACACGATGGCAAAAACCAGCGGGAGCTGATGTTTAACGCCGATGCGGCGATGTACCACACCAAGCATATGGGGCGTAACGGCTACCATTTCTTCCAGCCGTCGATGAACACCCTGGCGCAAAAACAGCTGCAGCTGATGAACGATCTGTGGCTGGCGCTGGATCGACAGGAACTGCATCTGGTTTATCAGCCGAAGTTCCAGGCCCCGGTGGGCCCTATCGTCGGTTTTGAGGCCCTGCTGCGCTGGCAGCACCCTTCCCAGGGGCTACTCTGCCCTGACCAGTTCCTGCCGCTGGCGGAAAAAAGCGGGCTGATCATTCCTATCGGCAACTGGGTGATTGATGAGGCCTGCCGCCAGCTCCGCGTCTGGCATCTTGAAGGGCATACCGAGTGGTCGATGGCGGTGAATCTCTCCACGCTGCAGTTTGAGCAACCCCTGCTGGTTGAGACGGTGATGAGTAGCCTGGCGCGACATCACATTCCGCCCCACACCCTGATCCTGGAAGTGACCGAAACGACGGCCATGAATAATCCGGATGAGAGCGTGCGGGTGCTGACCGAACTGACGCAGGCGGGGGTGAAAGCCTCCATCGATGATTTTGGTACGGGCTATTCCAGCCTGCTGTACCTGAAAAAGCTGCCAGCCTGTGAGCTGAAGATCGATCGGGCGTTTGTTAAAGATCTCAAGGGCGAGGGGGACGATGCCACTATTGTTGCCGCCATTGTTGCGCTGGCAAAGACCCTCAATCTTAAGGTGGTAGCAGAAGGGGTGGAAACGCAGGAGCAGCAGGCGTTTTTGACCAGGCTCGGGTGTAACACCTTACAAGGTTATCTGCTGGGTAAACCGGTTTCGGCGCAGACCATCAAGGCCATGAGTCAGGATCCGCAAGCCATGCTGACCCAGCAAATCTGACCGGGCCGATGCCGCTATGAGGCGGCGTCGTAGAAACGGTGCGGCGCCGGAGCAAGCGGTAACGTCGAGAGGATGTTATCCACCAGCTCCGGGGCCTGTTGATACAGGTCCAGCCTTTCCGGGCTCATTAACCAGTTTTTAATCAATCCACAAAAAAAGCCATGGAAAACAATTAAGGTCGTGTCGATATTGATCTGCGCGGAAATAGCGCCTGTCGCAATGCATCTCTGCAGGATCTGACGAACGTTTTCATAGTTGAAGCCGATCCTCTCCCGAATTTCATATTCTGAAATCATGCCCGGTTCAAATTCACATTTGTGATAGAGGATCTGCAATAGCGTACGCTGGCGGCGATCCCGGGCAATATATTGCAACGCGGTAACAAACAGTTCACGTAAAATAAATAACGGCTTGTCCTCTTCTCCCTGCGACAACAGACCGCGAATAATCTCCCGCAGCGGACATTGCTCCTGCCAGATAGCATTAAATATCTCCGCCTTACTGCTGAAATGCCAGTAAACGGCCCCCCGGGTCAGACCCGCGGCATCAGCAATATCGGTCAGCGTGGTGCTTGCCACACCCCGTGCGGCAAACTGCTCTATCGCTGCCTCAATCAACAGCTGGCGTGTCTTCTGCGCCTCGGCCTTCGTTTTACGCGCCATAGGGAGTCACTCTTTTAACGGATTAATTACATTTATCAAACAACGGTGACAATTGTCAGGTCGTCAATTATCCATCACTGCAAAAAATAATTTTGAACAAAAAACGTCAACACGCTTAATTTATTAATCTCAATGATGTTTAAACATCATTTTATTCATTAAACACATATATGTGTCTAAAGCATAATGCCGTGAAATAGATAATCGGGAATGCTATCCCGTTGTTTAATCACATTCAGCCTCGTTTTTTTTCTCTTCGATTCTTTCTCCGCACTTATAAATCAAAAACCCGCCCGGCCATTCTTTATTATGGCGGCCGCCGTTTTCTGTTTACCTCTCCTTAACGCTTAACCGCTATCGGTTAATGCGGGTTGATGATTTTGAAGGAATAGCCATGACGCCTCATTTCAGGTTTTTACCCTTATCCGGTTTTATCATCGGTGCCGCATTACTCGTGGGTTGTGATGATCACAGCGAGCAAGCCCAGCAGCCGCCATCACCACAGGTTGTGGTTCATGTGGTGAAAAGCGCACCGCTGGTCGTCACCACCGAATTGCCGGGCCGTACCGATGCGTATCGCGTTGCAGAGGTTCGCCCTCAGGTGAGCGGCATTGTTCTGAAGCGCAACTTTACCGAGGGCAGCGACGTTAAAGCGGGGGAATCGCTGTATCAGATCGATCCGGCCACTTATCAGGCGGCCTTTGACAGCGCGTCAGGGGAGCTGGCCAAAGCCCAGGCCGCTGCCAACATCGCCCACCTGACCGTAAAACGCTATTTACCGCTGATGGGCACCCAGTACGTCAGTAAGCAGGAGTACGATCAGTCCATTGCTACCGCCCGTCAGGCCGATGCGTCGGTGATTGCAGCCCAGGCAGATGTTGAGACCGCGCGCATTAATCTGGCCTACACCAAAGTGACCTCACCTATCAGCGGGCGCATCGGCAAATCCAGCGTCACCGAGGGGGCGCTGGTGGCGAACGGCCAGGCGTCAGCACTGGCGACGGTGCAGCAGCTGGATCCGATCTATGTCGATGTGACGCAATCCAGCAACGATTTTATGCGCCTGAAGCAATCCAGCCTGCAGACGGGCGAAAGTACCAGCAGCGTGCAGCTGCTGATGGAGAACGGTCAGCCGTACCCGCTGAAAGGCTCGCTGCAATTTTCCGATGTCACGGTGGACGAGAGCACTGGCTCCATTACTCTGCGGGCGATCTTCCCTAACCCGCAACATGTCCTGCTGCCGGGTATGTTTGTCCGGGCGCGTATTGATGAAGGCACCCAGCCCCACGCCATCCTGGTACCGCAGCAGGGGGTAACTCGCACCCTACGCGGTGAAGCCAGCGTGATGGTGGTGAACGCGAAGAATCAGGCCGAAGCGCGGAACGTCGTCGCGCCGCAGGCGATTGGCGATCAATGGCTGATTACCGACGGCCTGCAGGAAGGCGATCGGGTGATCGTCAGTGGGCTGCAAAAAGTGCGCCCTGGCGTCGCGGTTGTCGCCACGCCAGACACCGCCGCGCAGAAAGCGGGATAAGGAACAGAGCATGGCCAACTTCTTTATTCAGCGCCCGGTTTTTGCGTGGGTACTTGCCATTATCCTGATGATTGCGGGCGGGCTGGCGATCCTGAAGCTGCCGATCGCCCAGTATCCCACCATTGCTCCGCCAGCCGTGGCGATCTCCGCGACCTACCCTGGTGCCGACGCGCAGACGGTGCAGGATACGGTGACCCAGGTTATCGAGCAGAACATGAACGGCATCGATAACCTGATGTATATGTCCTCCACCAGCGATTCGGCGGGCAGCGTGACCATCACCCTGACCTTCCAGTCGGGTACCGATCCGGATATTGCCCAGGTGCAGGTGCAGAACAAACTCCAGCTGGCGATGCCGCTGCTGCCGCAAGAAGTGCAGCAGCAGGGGATCGGCGTGGAGAAGTCGAGCAGCAGTTTCCTGCTGGTGGCGGGCTTTGTCTCGGACAATAAAGACCTGAGCCAGGACGATATCTCTGACTACGTCGCCTCTAACGTGAAGGATGCCATCAGCCGCACCTCCGGGGTAGGCGATGTGCAGCTGTTCGGTGCCCAGTATGCGATGCGTATCTGGCTGGATGCGAATAAGCTGAACGCCTATCAGCTGACGCCTTTAGACGTCATCAATCAGCTCAAAACCCAGAATAACCAGATTGCCGCCGGTCAGCTGGGCGGTACGCCGTCGGTGCCGGGCCAGCAGCTCAACGCCTCGATCATCGCCCAGACGCGCCTGAAAACCGCCGAAGAGTTTGGCGACATCACTCTGAAGGTCAATCAGGACGGGTCGATGGTGCATCTGAAAGATGTGGCCCGGATTGCGCCTGGCGGTGAAAACTACAACATGGTGACCAAAATCAACGGCCAGGCGGCGACCGGGCTGGGGATCAAGCTCGCCACCGGCGCCAACGCTCTGGATACCGCCGCGGCGATCAAGAGCAAACTGGCGCAGCTGCAAGCCTTCTTCCCCCAGGGACTAAAGGTGGTCTATCCCTACGACACCACGCCGTTTGTGAAGATCTCCATCCATGAAGTGGTGAAGACGCTGTTTGAAGCCATCATCCTCGTCTTCCTGGTGATGTACTTGTTCCTGCAAAACCTGCGCGCCACGCTGATCCCGACTATCGCCGTGCCGGTGGTATTACTGGGCACCTTTGCAGTACTGGCGGCGTTTGGCTTCTCCATCAATACCCTGACCATGTTTGGTATGGTGCTGGCGATAGGCTTGCTGGTGGATGACGCTATCGTGGTGGTGGAGAACGTCGAGCGCGTAATGGTGGAGGAGAAGCTACCGCCAAAAGAGGCGACGCAGAAATCGATGTCGCAGATCCAGGGGGCGCTGGTCGGCATCGCTATGGTGCTGTCGGCGGTATTTATCCCGATGGCCTTCTTCGGCGGGTCCACCGGGGCGATTTACCGTCAGTTCTCCCTGACGATTGTCTCGGCCATGGCACTGTCCGTGCTGGTAGCGCTGATCCTGACCCCGGCGCTGTGCGCCACTCTGCTCAAAGCGCCGGACGAGGATCATGGGCATAAAAGCGGGTTCTTCGGCTGGTTCAATGCCCTGTTTGACAGGAGCGTGGCGCACTACAGCAACAGCGTCAGCCATATTCTGCGTAAGACCGGTCGCTACCTGGTGGTCTATGTCCTGATTGTCGGCGGCATGGCGGTGCTGTTCCTGCGTCTGCCAACCTCGTTCCTCCCGGAAGAGGACCAGGGCGTCTTTATGACCATGGTGCAGCTCCCGGCGGGCGCTACACAAACCCGTACCCAGCAGGTGCTGGATCAGGTTGAGCACTATTATCTCACCACGGAAAAAGCCAACGTGGCGTCGGTCTTTACCGTTAACGGTTTCAGCTTCAGCGGCCAGGGGCAAAATGCCGGGGTGGCGTTTATCAGCCTTAAACCCTGGGAGGAGCGCACCGGTGCCGCTAACAGCGTGGGGGCTATCGTCAGCCGTGCCACCCGGGCCTTCAGCCAGATCAAAGATGGGCTGGTGTTCCCCTTTAACCTGCCCGCCATTATCGAGCTGGGTACCGCAACAGGTTTCGATTTTGAGCTGATCGACCAGGCCAACCTGGGCCACAATCAGCTGACGCAGGCCCGAAACCAGCTGTTGGGCATGATCAAAGCCCATTCCGATCTGCTGGTTCGCGTGCGGCCTAATGGTCTGGAGGATACCCCGCAGTTCAAGCTGGATATCGATCAGGAAAAAGCCCAGGCGCTGGGCGTCAGCGTGTCGGATATTAACCAGACCATCTCCACCGCCCTGGGAGGCACCTACGTCAACGACTACATTGACCGTGGCCGGGTGAAGAAAGTCTATGTCCAGGCAGACGCACAATTCAGGATGCTGCCTGAGGATATCAATCGCCTGTACGTGCGCAGCGCCAACGGTGAAATGGTTCCGCTTTCGGCGTTCAGCGAGTCGCACTGGATCTATGGTTCACCGCGCCTCGAACGCTATAACGGCACCCCCTCTATGGAGATCCTCGGCGAGGCCGCCCCAGGGAAAAGTACCGGTGAAGCGATGGTGTTAATGGAGCAGCTGGCGGCGAAACTCCCGACGGGTATTGGTTTCGACTGGACGGGCATGTCATACCAGGAGCGACTGTCAGGCAACCAGGCCCCTGCCCTGTATGCCATCTCACTGGTGGTCGTGTTCCTCTGCCTGGCGGCACTCTATGAAAGCTGGTCGATTCCGTTCTCGGTGATGCTGGTGGTGCCGTTAGGGGTGGTCGGTGCCCTGCTGGCCGCCTCCCTGCGGGGGCTGAACAACGATGTCTATTTCCAGGTGGGGCTGCTCACCACCATCGGCCTGTCGGCAAAGAACGCCATTCTGATTGTCGAATTTGCCAAGGACCTGATGGAGAAAGAGGGGAAAGGGATTGTTGAAGCCACCCTTGAGGCAGCGCGCATGCGCCTGCGTCCGATTCTGATGACCTCGCTGGCGTTTATTCTTGGCGTGATGCCGCTGGTCATCAGTCACGGCGCAGGCAGTGGTGCACAAAATGCTGTAGGCACCGGGGTGATGGGCGGCATGCTTTCGGCCACCCTGCTGGCCATCTTCTTCGTGCCGGTCTTCTTTGTCGTGGTACGCAGACGCTTTACGCGTCATCACGAAGAGTAATAGATAAAGGCGCTTCGGCGCCTTTACTGATGATAATAAACGGAAATTTATTCTTATCCATTTATTTAACTTATTAATTAGCGCGCCAATGAATTGTTTGCTTGCGATTTTTAGCTTGCACACTTAATCAATTCGCCTCCCTAACCTCTCCATTATTGGCGTGCAAAAAGAGAGATTCCTCCATCTTTTTTACAATCCAAATAATTTGAGATTATTCACTCTTCATGGCTGTTTTTAAGCGGTGGTAATATAACCATCAGCTTTGCAGAAGACCGTACTGACTATATCGCAAAGTTAGATTTCATTTTGAGGTAACACCATGAAAAGACTCATTTCGGTTGCACTCCTTACCGCGCTACTTGCGGGTTGCGCGCATGACTCTCCGTGCGTACCGACATACGACGATCAGGGCCGACTGGTTCATACCAATACCTGTATGAAAGGCACCACGCAGGATAACTGGGAAACTGCAGGAGCGATCGCCGGTGGCGCAGCAGCCGTTGCAGGTCTGACGCTGGGCATCATTGCCGTGTCCAAGTAATCCACAAAGCGCGAATTCGTTCGCGCTTTTGCTTTCCCGATTTAGGTTAATAATTAAATCTGAATCTGCTCACATCTTTTTGCTTTTTTATATTCCTTTCAATGTGGCGACGTGACGTTATTCACACCTTGCTGACTTACAATATTCACGCCATAAACTCTCCCTCTATTCATTCGTTTCTCAATCAGACTTTTGCTCTGATTTGTGGCGCAGGTTGTAATTTCGCACCATTTCAGGGCGCTCGATTTAATTATCACTGTCTACACTCAGCTTTACGCGTTGCGTAATCGTTTATTACGTTGAATGCAAAAACTGGCATCACGTTTGCTTTATTAACGTCGGCCACAGCCACAGACAGGTTAAAGCGTTTATAAACGCTTCACTATAACGATAATTTTCGCCACACAGGATGCATTATGAAAAAGATGATGATGGCCAGCCT
Organism: Leclercia sp. Marseille-Q4284; assembly: GCF_916618945.1. Lineage (NCBI taxonomy): Bacteria > Pseudomonadati > Pseudomonadota > Gammaproteobacteria > Enterobacterales > Enterobacteriaceae > Leclercia > Leclercia sp. Marseille-Q4284. The sequence goes on along the minus strand of NZ_CAKAKG010000002.1, from coordinate 1,356,275 downwards.
CGCCGCTGCAGGTGTGCTTCTTGCGATCGCCGGCCAGGCTCAGGCGGGTGCCACGCTGGATGCCGTTAAGCAGAAAGGTTTTGTGCAATGTGGGATCAGCGACGGCCTGCCAGGTTTCTCCTACGCAGATGCCAACGGTAAATTCTCCGGTATCGATGTCGACGTGTGTCGTGGGGTTGCTGCGGCGGTATTAGGTGACGATACCAAGGTGAAATACACCCCACTGACGGCGAAAGAGCGTTTTACCGCCCTGCAATCTGGCGAAGTGGATTTGCTTTCACGTAATACCACCTGGACCTCGTCACGTGATGCCGGCATGGGCATGTCCTTCACCGGCGTGACCTATTACGACGGTATTGGTTTCCTGACGCACAATAAAGCGGGCCTGAAGAGTGCCAAAGAGCTGGATGGCGCGACGGTCTGTATTCAGGCGGGTACCGACACCGAACTGAACGTCGCCGATTATTTCAAAGCCAATAACATGAAATATACGCCGGTGACCTTCGATCGCTCTGACGAATCGGCCAAAGCGCTGGAATCGGGCCGCTGTGATACCCTGGCATCGGATCAGTCCCAGCTGTACGCACTGCGGATCAAGCTGAGTAATCCGGCTGAATTTATCGTTCTGCCAGAGGTGATCTCTAAAGAGCCGCTGGGCCCGGTAGTGCGCCGAGGGGATGATGAATGGAACGCCGTGGTGCGCTGGACGCTGTTCGCCATGCTCAACGCCGAAGAGATGGGTATCAACTCGAAGAACGTCGATGAGAAAGCCGCCAATCCATCCACGCCGGATATGGCTCACCTGTTAGGTAAAGAGGGTGATTACGGCAAGGATCTGAAGCTGGATAATAAATGGGCGTACAACATCATTAAAAAGGTAGGTAACTACGCTGAAATCTTCGAGCGTAATGTTGGCTCTGAAAGCGCGTTGAAGATCAGCCGTGGTCAGAACAACCTCTGGAACAATGGCGGCATTCAGTACGCTCCGCCAGTACGCTAAGCAGCTTGCTGTAACGGGCACTGCCGGTGCGGTGCCCAGTCCAGAGTCATGGTTACCCGAGGTTTTTTATGTCCCATCGCCGCTTAGCCCTGAAAGGAGCCCTCTCCTTTTCTAATCCTGCGGTTCGCGCCTGGCTGTTTCAGATCCTCGCTGTTCTCGCTGTCCTGGCCGTCGCGATCTACTTATTCCATAACACCGTTACCAACCTGAGCACACGCGGCATTACTTCGGGCTTTGCCTTCCTTGACCGCAGTGCGGGATTTGGCATTGTTCAGCATTTAATTGATTACGATGAAGGAGATACCTACGGTCGCGTCTTCCTGGTCGGCCTGATGAATACGCTGCTGGTCTCCGGATTATGCATTGTCTTTGCTTCTCTGCTGGGCTTTTTCCTCGGTCTCGCACGCCTGTCTGATAACTGGCTGCTGCGTAAGCTCTCCACGTTGTATATCGAGACCTTCCGTAATATTCCGCCGCTGCTGCAGATCTTCTTCTGGTATTTCGCCGTCCTGCGCAACCTGCCCGGGCCACGTCAGGCGGTGGATGCGTTCGATCTGGCCTTTTTAAGCAATCGTGGTTTGTATATCCCGGCGCCGCAGATTGCCGAAGGGATGCTGGCGCTGCTGGCGGCTCTGGCCTGTGTCGCAGTGATTACCGTTGGGCTGTTTCGCTATAACCGCAAGCATCAGATGAAAACCGGCCAGCTGCGACGCACCTGGCCCGTCACGCTGGCCTTGCTGGTGATCCTGTCGGGGCTGGCACACCTCATTGCGGGCCCGGCGATGCACTGGGATATTCCGACGTTGCAGGGGTTTAACTTTCGCGGCGGCATGGTTCTGATCCCGGAACTGGCAGCCCTGACCCTGGCACTCTCGATCTATACCTCGGCCTTTATCGCAGAGATTATTCGCGCCGGGATCCAGGCCGTTCCGCACGGTCAGCATGAAGCCGCCCGTTCCCTCGGCCTGCCAAACCCGGTCACGCTGCGTCAGGTCATCATCCCTCAGGCCATGCGGGTCATCATTCCACCGCTGACCAGCCAGTATCTCAACATTGTGAAAAACTCGTCCCTTGCGGCTGCGATTGGCTATCCCGATATGGTTTCCCTGTTTGCCGGCACCGTGCTCAATCAGACGGGCCAGGCCATCGAAACTATCGCCATCACCATGTCGGTCTACCTGATTATCAGCCTGACCATTTCCCTGTTAATGAATATCTATAACCGTCGCATCGCGCTGGTTGAACGCTAAGGAACCATGATGACAAAAGCCGTCTTGTCTCACCCTGTGCGTCCGGCCACTACCGGCAACGGACGCATTATTCTCTGGGCACGTAAAAATCTGTTCTCCAGCTGGAGTAATAGCTTACTCACGCTGCTCTGCTTCTGGCTGATGTGGGAGCTGATCCCACCGCTGCTCAATTGGGCGATTTTGCAGGCCAACTGGATCGGCACCACCCGCGCCGACTGTACGAAAGAGGGAGCCTGCTGGGTCTTTATTCATCAGCGTTTCGGCCAGTTCATGTATGGGCTCTACCCTCACGACCAGCGCTGGCGCATCAATCTTGCGCTGCTCGTCGGGCTACTCTCCATCATCCCGATGTTCTGGAAAGGGATGCCGCAGCGGGGACGGTACATCGCCTGCTGGGCGGTGGTCTATCCGCTTATCGTCTGGTTCCTGCTGTATGGCGGGATGCTGGGACTGGAGCGGGTGGAAACCCGGCAGTGGGGTGGCTTGACGCTGACGCTGATCATCGCCTCGGTCGGGATCGCCGGCGCATTGCCTTTAGGCATTTTACTGGCCCTGGGCCGTCGCTCAACCATGCCGGTCGTACGCATCCTCTCGGTGATTTTTATCGAGTTCTGGCGCGGCGTTCCGCTGATCACCGTGCTGTTTATGTCGTCGGTAATGCTGCCGCTGTTTATGGCGGAGGGCACCACCATCGACAAACTGATCCGCGCCCTGGTTGGCGTCATTCTGTTCCAGTCTGCCTATGTGGCTGAGGTCGTACGCGGCGGGCTGCAGGCGCTACCCAAAGGCCAGTACGAAGCCGCCGAATCGCTGGCGCTGGGGTACTGGAAAACGCAGGGACTAGTGATCCTGCCACAGGCGCTGAAGCTGGTGATCCCCGGACTGGTGAACACCATTATCGCGCTGTTCAAAGATACCAGTCTGGTGATCATCATTGGATTATTCGATCTTTTCAGTAGCGTGCAGCAGGCTACCGTCGACCCGGCGTGGCTAGGCATGTCGACAGAAGGCTATGTTTTTGCTGCGCTTATCTACTGGATTTTCTGTTTTAGCATGTCGCGCTACAGCCAGCATCTGGAAAAGCGCTTTAACACCGGGCGTACACCGCACTGAGGAACCTATGAGCCAGATAACTATGACCCCCGCTGACGCGATGATTACGCTGGATAATGTGAATAAGTGGTACGGACAATTTCATGTTTTGAAAGACATTAACCTGAAGGTGAAACAGGGCGAGCGTATTGTTCTTTGTGGGCCGTCAGGCTCGGGTAAATCCACGACTATCCGCTGTATTAACCATCTGGAAGAGCATCAGCAGGGACGGATTGTTGTTGATGGTATTGAGCTAAACGATGACATCCGTAACGTGGAGCGTGTCCGCCAGGAAGTCGGCATGGTTTTCCAGCATTTCAATCTGTTTCCCCATCTGACCGTTCTGCAAAACTGCACTCTGGCCCCAATCTGGGTGCGCAAAATGCCGAAAAAGGAAGCCGAGGCGCTGGCCATGCACTATCTGGAACGCGTGCGCATTGCAGAACATGCGCATAAGTTTCCGGGGCAGATCTCGGGTGGACAGCAACAGCGCGTGGCAATCGCCCGCTCTTTATGCATGAAACCTAAAATCATGCTGTTCGATGAGCCGACCTCAGCGCTGGATCCGGAGATGGTAAAAGAGGTTCTGGATACCATGATAGGGCTGGCTGAATCGGGCATGACGATGCTGTGTGTGACGCATGAGATGGGTTTCGCCAGAACCGTCGCGGATCGGGTGATCTTTATGGATCGCGGGGAAATCGTCGAGCAAGCAGCGCCGGAAGAGTTCTTCTCCCACCCAAAATCAGAGCGTACGCGCGCGTTCTTATCACAGGTTATTCACTAATAATTACCCTGCCCGGTGGCGCTTTGCGCGCCGGGTCTGGCATTTTTATGCCCGCGCAAACGCAAAAAGGCCATCCTTGCGGATGGCCTTTTCACTTATTTGATGTCTGGCAGTTCCCTACTCTCGCATGGGGAGACCCCACACTACCATCGGCGCTACGGCGTTTCACTTCTGAGTTCGGCATGGGGTCAGGTGGGACCACCGCGCTACAGCCGCCAGACAAATTCTTTTCTACGCGCCGAACTTTAACCTAAAAACTGGTGCTGATACCCAGAGTCGAACTGGGGACCTCACCCTTACCAAGGGTGCGCTCTACCAACTGAGCCATATCAGCACACTTAATTTGATGCCTGGCAGTTCCCTACTCTCGCATGGGGAGACCCCACACTACCATCGGCGCTACGGCGTTTCACTTCTGAGTTCGGCATGGGGTCAGGTGGGACCACCGCGCTACAGCCGCCAGGCAAATTCTGTTGTTCACCCCGCCCTCAGGCGTGATGAGTAATCTGTAATCAGCTGAAAATCGTCTTCAAATCCGCCGAAACAGCTTCGGCGTTGTAAGGTTAAGCCTCACGGTTCATTAGTATCGGTTAGCTCAACGCATCGCTGCGCTTACACACCCGACCTATCAACGTCGTCGTCTTCAACGTTCCTTCAGGACCCTTAAAGGGTCAGGGAGAACTCATCTCGGGGCAAGTTTCGTGCTTAGATGCTTTCAGCACTTATCTTTTCCGCATTTAGCTACCGGGCAGTGCCATTGGCATGACAACCCGAACACCAGTGATGCGTCCACTCCGGTCCTCTCGTACTAGGAGCAGCCCCCCTCAATTCTCCAGCGCCCACGGCAGATAGGGACCGAACTGTCTCACGACGTTCTAAACCCAGCTCGCGTACCACTTTAAACGGCGAACAGCCGTACCCTTGGGACCTACTTCAGCCCCAGGATGTGATGAGCCGACATCGAGGTGCCAAACACCGCCGTCGATATGAACTCTTGGGCGGTATCAGCCTGTTATCCCCGGAGTACCTTTTATCCGTTGAGCGATGGCCCTTCCATACAGAACCACCGGATCACTATGACCTGCTTTCGCACCTGCTCGAGCCGTCACTCTCGCAGTCAAGCTAGCTTATGCCATTGCACTAACCTCCTGATGTCCGACCAGGATTAGCTAACCTTCGTGCTCCTCCGTTACTCTTTAGGAGGAGACCGCCCCAGTCAAACTACCCACCAGACACTGTCCGCAACCCGGATTACGGGTCCACGTTAGAACACCAGCCATTAAAGGGTGGTATTTCAAGGTTGGCTCCACGCAGACTGGCGTCCACGCTTCAAAGCCTCCCACCTATCCTACACATCAAGGACCAGTGTTCAGTGTCAAGCTATAGTAAAGGTTCACGGGGTCTTTCCGTCTTGCCGCGGGTACACTGCATCTTCACAGCGATTTCAATTTCACTGAGTCTCGGGTGGAGACAGCCTGGCCATCATTACGCCATTCGTGCAGGTCGGAACTTACCCGACAAGGAATTTCGCTACCTTAGGACCGTTATAGTTACGGCCGCCGTTTACCGGGGCTTCGATCAAGAGCTTCGCGTTGCCGCTAACCCCATCAATTAACCTTCCGGCACCGGGCAGGCGTCACACCGTATACGTCCACTTTCGTGTTTGCACAGTGCTGTGTTTTTAATAAACAGTTGCAGCCAGCTGGTATCTTCGACTGATTTCAGCTCCACGAGCAAGTCGCTTCACTTACCATCAGCGTGCCTTCTCCCGAAGTTACGGCACCATTTTGCCTAGTTCCTTCACCCGAGTTCTCTCAAGCGCCTTGGTATTCTCTACCTGACCACCTGTGTCGGTTTGGGGTACGATTTGATGTTACCTGATGCTTAGAGGCTTTTCCTGGAAGCAGGGCATTTGTTGCTTCAGCACCGTAGTGCCTCGTCATCACACCTCAGCGTTAGTAAGGTTCCGGATTTACCTGGAACCTCCGCCTACATGCTTAAACCGGGACAACCGTCGCCCGGCCAACATAGCCTTCTCCGTCCCCCCTTCGCAGTAACACCGAGTACAGGAATATTAACCTGTTTCCCATCGACTACGCCTTTCGGCCTCGCCTTAGGGGTCGACTCACCCTGCCCCGATTAACGTTGGACAGGAACCCTTGGTCTTCCGGCGAGCGGGTTTTTCACCCGCTTTATCGTTACTTATGTCAGCATTCGCACTTCTGATACCTCCAGCAGACCTCACAGTCCACCTTCAACGGCTTACAGAACGCTCCCCTACCCAACAACACATAGTGTCGCTGCCGCAGCTTCGGTGCATGGTTTAGCCCCGTTACATCTTCCGCGCAGGCCGACTCGACCAGTGAGCTATTACGCTTTCTTTAAATGATGGCTGCTTCTAAGCCAACATCCTGGCTGTCTGTGCCTTCCCACATCGTTTCCCACTTAACCATGACTTTGGGACCTTAGCTGGCGGTCTGGGTTGTTTCCCTCTTCACGACGGACGTTAGCACCCGCCGTGTGTCTCCCGTGATAACATTCTCCGGTATTCGCAGTTTGCATCGGGTTGGTAAGCCGGGATGGCCCCCTAGCCGAAACAGTGCTCTACCCCCGGAGATGAGTTCACGAGGCGCTACCTAAATAGCTTTCGGGGAGAACCAGCTATCTCCCGGTTTGATTGGCCTTTCACCCCCAGCCACAAGTCATCCGCTAATTTTTCAACATTAGTCGGTTCGGTCCTCCAGTTAGTGTTACCCAACCTTCAACCTGCCCATGGCTAGATCACCGGGTTTCGGGTCTATACCCTGCAACTTAACGCCCAGTTAAGACTCGGTTTCCCTTCGGCTCCCCTATACGGTTAACCTTGCTACAGAATATAAGTCGCTGACCCATTATACAAAAGGTACGCAGTCACACCACGAAGGTCCTCCAACTGCTAGTATGTAAACGGTTTCAAGATCTTTGTCACTCCCCTCGCCGGGGTTCTTTTCGCCTTTCCCTCACGGTACTGGTTCACTATCGGTCAGTCAGGAGTATTTAGCCTTGGAGGATGGTCCCCCCATATTCAGACAGGATACCACGTGTCCCGCCCTACTCTTCGAGTTCACAGCAGGTGTATCTTCGTGTACGGGAGTATCACCCTGTACCCTGCGACTTTCCAGACGCTTCCACTGACACACATGCTGATTCAGACTCTGGGCTGCTCCCCGTTCGCTCGCCGCTACTGGGGGAATCTCGGTTGATTTCTTTTCCTCAGGGTACTTAGATGTTTCAGTTCCCCTGGTTCGCTTCGTTAAGCTATGTATTCACTTAACGATAGTGCAACGGATTGCACTGGGTTTCCCCATTCGGAAATCGTCGGTTATAACGGTTCATATCACCTTACCGACGCTTATCGCAGATTAGCACGTCCTTCATCGCCTCTGACTGCCTAGGCATCCACCGTGTACGCTTAGTCGCTTAACCTCACAACCCGAAGCTGTTTCACTTCTGATTGCGAAAATTTGAGAGACTCGAACACACCGCTCATCTGCTCTTATTACGGAGAGCAGACACAGTGTGTCGTTTCAATTTTCAGCTTGATCCAGATTTTTAAAGAGCAAAACTTCTCAATGCACTCGAAAGTACATTTAGAAGTTCATCATTCATCAGACAATCTGTGTGAGCACTGCAAAGGCAGGTTCTTTAAGGTAAGGAGGTGATCCAACCGCAGGTTCCCCTACGGTTACCTTGTTACGACTTCACCCCAGTCATGAATCACAAAGTGGTAAGCGCCCTCCCGAAGGTTAAGCTACCTACTTCTTTTGCAACCCACTCCCATGGTGTGACGGGCGGTGTGTACAAGGCCCGGGAACGTATTCACCGTAGCATTCTGATCTACGATTACTAGCGATTCCGACTTCATGGAGTCGAGTTGCAGACTCCAATCCGGACTACGACGCACTTTATGAGGTCCGCTTGCTCTCGCGAGGTCGCTTCTCTTTGTATGCGCCATTGTAGCACGTGTGTAGCCCTACTCGTAAGGGCCATGATGACTTGACGTCATCCCCACCTTCCTCCAGTTTATCACTGGCAGTCTCCTTTGAGTTCCCGGCCGGACCGCTGGCAACAAAGGATAAGGGTTGCGCTCGTTGCGGGACTTAACCCAACATTTCACAACACGAGCTGACGACAGCCATGCAGCACCTGTCTCAGAGTTCCCGAAGGCACCAAAGCATCTCTGCTAAGTTCTCTGGATGTCAAGAGTAGGTAAGGTTCTTCGCGTTGCATCGAATTAAACCACATGCTCCACCGCTTGTGCGGGCCCCCGTCAATTCATTTGAGTTTTAACCTTGCGGCCGTACTCCCCAGGCGGTCGACTTAACGCGTTAGCTCCGGAAGCCACTCCTCAAGGGAACAACCTCCAAGTCGACATCGTTTACGGCGTGGACTACCAGGGTATCTAATCCTGTTTGCTCCCCACGCTTTCGCACCTGAGCGTCAGTCTTTGTCCAGGGGGCCGCCTTCGCCACCGGTATTCCTCCAGATCTCTACGCATTTCACCGCTACACCTGGAATTCTACCCCCCTCTACAAGACTCTAGCCTGCCAGTTTCGAATGCAGTTCCCAGGTTGAGCCCGGGGATTTCACATCCGACTTGACAGACCGCCTGCGTGCGCTTTACGCCCAGTAATTCCGATTAACGCTTGCACCCTCCGTATTACCGCGGCTGCTGGCACGGAGTTAGCCGGTGCTTCTTCTGCGAGTAACGTCAATCGATGAGGTTATCAACCTCACCGCCTTCCTCCTCGCTGAAAGTACTTTACAACCCGAAGGCCTTCTTCATACACGCGGCATGGCTGCATCAGGCTTGCGCCCATTGTGCAATATTCCCCACTGCTGCCTCCCGTAGGAGTCTGGACCGTGTCTCAGTTCCAGTGTGGCTGGTCATCCTCTCAGACCAGCTAGGGATCGTCGCCTAGGTGAGCCATTACCCCACCTACTAGCTAATCCCATCTGGGCACATCTGATGGCAAGAGGCCCGAAGGTCCCCCTCTTTGGTCTTGCGACGTTATGCGGTATTAGCTACCGTTTCCAGTAGTTATCCCCCTCCATCAGGCAGTTTCCCAGACATTACTCACCCGTCCGCCGCTCGTCACCCAGGAGCAAGCTCCCTGTGCTACCGCTCGACTTGCATGTGTTAGGCCTGCCGCCAGCGTTCAATCTGAGCCATGATCAAACTCTTCAATTTAAGTTTGATGCTCGTGAATTAAACTTCGTAATGAATTACGTATGTTCACTCAGAGACTTTGGTATTCATTTATTGTCCGAAGACATTAAGAATCCATGTCACTTTGAGTGCCCACACAGATTGTCTGATAAATTGTTAAAGAGCAGTGCAACGCGGCTTTCGCTCACCGTTGCGAGGTGGCGTATATTACGCTTTCCTCTTTCAGAGTCAAGCGTTTATTTTCGCTTTTCTCTTCAACCGGCCCGGCTGTTTGTGTGAAGTGATTCACATCTGCCGTGTCGATGGAGGCGCATTATAGGGATCCCAGTTTTTAGCACAAGCATTTTTTCGATCTTTTCTGCTGACTGTTCTTTTTTCGTTCTTTTCGCCGAAATCCCACGCGATCCGCTCAAATAATGACGTAATTCTCCCTTGATCAAGCCGAATAACAGGCTCACAGTCTTCTATATAGTGCTCATTAGTAGAGGTTGATATGTCCGCAGTACTCCGTCCCTATAAAGATCTTTTCCCTAAACAAGGCGATCGCGTCATGATCGACAGCAGTAGTGTGGTCATTGGCGATGTCCGAATGGACGACGACGTCAGTATCTGGCCCCTGGTCGCTATACGCGGCGATGTTAACTATGTCTCTATTGGCGCACGGACCAATATTCAGGATGGCAGCGTCCTGCATGTCACCCATAAATCGGCTTATAACCCTGAAGGCAACCCACTGGTCATCGGTGAAGAGGTGACAGTCGGCCATAAAGTGATGCTGCACGGCTGCACGATTGGCAATCGCGTTCTGGTGGGTATGGGATCGATTTTGTTGGATGGTGTAGTAATAGAAGATGAGGTGATGATTGGTGCCGGGAGTCTGGTTCCGCAAAATAAGCGGCTGGAAAGTGGCTTTCTCTATTTAGGAAGCCCGGTCAAACAGATCCGCCCCCTGACGGAAGCGGAAAAGGAAGGTCTGAAGTACTCAGCCAATAACTACGTTAAATGGAAGAATGACTATCTGGATCAAGAGAGCCAGAACCATCCCTGATCGTCCTCGTCACCCTCGCGGATCGCATCGCTGGCTTCTTCTTCCAGATCCCAGCGATGTTCGCGAAAGATATTGAGCGGAAAGCCTTCGCCAAAACGACGAACCAGCGTTGTCCCTTCGATCGCACACATCATTTGCATACCATTCACCAGAGCGGGAAAACAGACGGCCTGCTTTTCGTCGTCCCACGTTTCCCGATCCGGAAACTGGATCGCCTGGTTCATGCCGACAACTCCTGTTTAAGCTTTTCAATGACCGGCTCTACTGCCGGCAATACACCATGCCAGAGCATTACGGCGTGTGCCGCCTGCCCCACCAGCATTCCCAGCCCGTCAGCAACATGTTTTGCGCCTTGCTGTTCACACCAGTTCAGAAAAGGCGTTTTGCCTTTTTGGTAGAACATGTCATAGCAGTGAACCTGGGCGTTAACTAATGAAGAGGGTATAGCGGGAACGTCACCGGCTATACCACTGGAGGTCGCATTAATAATCAGATCAAATTCATGGCCGCTCAGCGCGTCCAGAGCTACTGCATGAATACTCCCGGTATGGGCAAACAGGGTGGCCAGCTCTACTGCACGGGAATAAGTACGATTCGTAATGGTCACGGCGCAATCCAGAGAGAGTAGCGGCAGAATCACGCCCCGCGACGCACCACCCGCACCGATCAACAGAATACGCGCACCCGGTTTGATAAATGACAGTCGTTCCAGATCGCTTAGCAAGCCAATGCCGTCCGTGTTGTCTCCGAGAATCCGACCATCTTCAAGCCGTTTAAGGGTATTCACAGCGCCTGCAAGAGCCGCGCGTTCCGTTAACTCATCGGCGCGTTCAAATGCCTCTTCTTTAAAAGGCACAGTGACATTCGCTCCTTTTCCGCCACCAGCAAAGAAACTATCCAGCGTTGTTACAAATGCGTCGACAGGCGCAAGTACGCGACCATAAGGGTGCTCGATGCGCAGCTGCTGCGCAAATTGCTGATGAATATACGGCGACTTGCTGTGAGCAATTGGATTACCAAAAACGGCGTACGCTTCCATTTGATTACCCCTGGCGAAAACGTTCGCCGGTCAACGCATCACGAATTTCAGACGGGTTCAGGCGGCCACCGGTTTCACCGATAACTACCGGGAAATCGTCACCAAACTGCGCTAATACCTCTTCTGAGGTGCGGCAAGGGGGCAATCCCGTCAGATTGGCACTGGTTGAGACCAGCGGTTTACCAAAACGATTACAGAGTTCGATAACCAATGGATGGTCGGTCACGCGAACGGCGAGTGAATCAAACCGTCCCGTCAGCCATCGCGGCGTAGTTGGCAGCGCGGGGAACACAAAGGTCACGGGTCCGGGCCATGCGGCATCGATGGCCTCACGCTGCGCTGACGTCAACATGGAATCATCAATATAAGGTTTAAGCTGTTCGAAACTGGCCGCGATGAGAATCAGGCCTTTTTCAACCGGTCTCTGCTTAAGTGTTAACAGGCGCGATACGGCCATTTCGCTGTCGGGATCGCACCCAACCCCAAAAACAGCTTCTGTTGGATAAGCGATGACGTTTTCTTTATTCAGTACGTCCACCGCATGCGCGATGGAGCCTGACTGCAGGTTATTATTCACTTTTTTGATCCGCCGAAACCGGCTTTCCACATTGTTTACTGGCGCAAAAACGCTTCATGCCTTGCGCCGTTTTCTTCTCGATAAGTAGCGGGTAGCGGCATTCAGGACAGCTCCCCGCCACCGGTTTGAAATTGGTGACGAACTGACATTCAGGATAACGATCGCAGGAGTGGAATGTCTTACCGTAACGTGAACGCCGTTGAACAAGATGACCGCTATCGCATTGTGGACAGGCCAACGCTGTTTCATCGGGTTTATCTATCTGTTCAGTGTGCTCACATTCAGGATAGCGGCTGCAGCCGATAAACATGCCATAACGACCCTGACGCAACGCCAGATCCGCGCCACATTGTGGGCACGGCTGCCCCTCCAAAACTTTAACAATATGTCCGTCCGCCTGATTCTTCAGGGGACGGACATAATCACAGTCTGGATAGTGTGAACAACCGAGAAACGGCCCGTGCTTACCGGACCGGATAACAAGCTCTGCTCCACACTGTGGGCAGGGCTCATTTTTATGCACCGTAAATAGTGCTGATTTGGCCATAACAACTCTTGGTGCTGCATGATGAATTAATGCAGCATACCTTCATTCACTTCAAAGAGTAATTCTTCCATTTGTTGATAGGCATTTTCGCAGCCTGGAATGTTGAACAGAACCATCAGGATGACCCATTTCAGATCTTCCAGTTCAAATTCTGCCGTATCCAGCGCCATGACGCGCTCTATCACCATTTCTCGCGTTTCGAGGTTCAGCACCTGAATCTGCTCCAGGAATAAAACAAATCCCCGGCAACTGGCATCCAGCCTTTCACATTCTTCAGCCGTATAAATGCGTACAGACAGCGGATCGGAAGCTAACTGCATCGGTTCGGCGAGGCCTTCCTGATAATCAGCCAGTTTTTCGAGCCATATTAACGCGTTGTAAATATCTTCCCGTTCGAAACCTGCATCGGTGAGATCGTGTGTAAGTTTGTCCTGATCCACGCGTGCTTCAGCTTCGTTATGGATGTAAGTCTCAAACAAATACATGAGTACGTCGAACATGGCTTGCCCTCCTTAATCGGACATAGCCGCCGGGTACAGCTGCGATCCATCCTGCTAACTCCAGTTCCAGTAGCTGTGCTACCGTTACTGGCACAGGTTGGCCGGCACGTTCAGCGACAACGTCAACAGGTGTTACCTCATCTCCTACGTTAGCCAGGAGCTCAGGAAATGGCAATGCTACCTGGTCCTGATCTGATGAATAAAGCCCATTTTCGGGATCCTGTGGCAGCCAGTTAAGGCCATAACGCAAACTTTCCAGAATATCGTCTACCGCCGTCACTGGCGTGGCGCCCTGCTTTATCAACCAGTGAGGTCCCTCGCAACCTGGGTTTCCAATCGCCCCTGGTAGCGCAAAGACTTCGCGCCCCTGTTCGAGTGCACATTTCGCGGTAACGAGTGAGCCGCTCTTTAACCGCGCTTCGATGACGAATACCCCCTGGCTCAGGCCACTAATGATACGGTTACGCCGGGGAAAATTACCGGGCCAGGGAGGCGTAGCGAGAGGAAACTCCGAAATCACAGCGCCACCGCTCTCAACAAGACGCGTGGCCAGCGAGGTATGGCGTCGGGGATAGACGTCGGACAAACCATTGCCTAAAACCGCCACGCTCTTCCCCTTTACGGTAAGCGCGGCGCGATGCGCGACCCCATCGATTCCGCAGGCCAGGCCGCTGGTAATCGTCAGGCCCGCCTGGGCCAGCTGCTCGCACAGGAGTGTTCCCCACCGCTCGCCATACCAGGAGTGGGAACGGCTACCAACGACGGCCAGCTGCAGGCTCGACAGCACCTTCACAGCCCCCCTGACGAACAGGGCGCCCGGATAATCCGTAATGGCGCGTAGCTGGACGGGATAGAGAGCACTGTCTGCACATATCAGGTGATGATCCGGTTCTGCCAGCCACTGCATGCTGCGATCAATTTCACGCGGCGAAAATGTTAGAAACCGCGCCTTTTGCTTTTGGGTCAGCCCCATTCCTGTCAGCACAGCACCATCAATATGGGGTTGGCGCTGTAACTGCTGCGCTATCGCCACCATCTTATCGCCGTACAATTCTCCAGTGCTGATCAGGCGTAACCATATCTCTGTGGATGTCATCCTTTCCCCTGCCACAAGCCGCTATAGCAATCTTTGCGATTGGTCACTGATGCTGTCAATCAGAGGGGGTTTTGTCTAGAATAGAGGGTATATTCTTATCAACTCCTGAACACGACTCTGGAAAAATATGGCAGTTTTGCAAGTGTTACATATCCCGGACGAGCGCCTTCGCAAAGTCGCCGAGCCGGTAAAAGAAGTGAATGCAGAAACTCAACGTATCATTGATGATATGTTCGATACGATGTACGCCGAAGAAGGCATTGGTCTCGCGGCGACGCAGGTTGATATTCACCAGCGCATTATCGTGATCGACGTTTCCGAAAACCGTGAAGGACGCCTGGTGTTAATTAACCCGGAGTTACTGGAAAAAAGCGGCGAAACCGGAATCGAAGAAGGCTGTCTCTCTATTCCTGAGCAGAGAGCGCTGGTTCCTCGTGCAGAAAAAGTCAAAATCCGCGCGCTCGATCGCGACGGTAAGCCTTTTGAACTGGAAGCAGACGACCTGCTGGCAATCTGCATTCAGCATGAGATGGATCATCTGGTCGGTAAACTGTTTATCGATTACCTCTCTCCACTGAAACAGCAACGTATTCGTCAGAAAGTAGAGAAACTGGATCGTATGCGCACCCGCGCATAATGTGACCCCGGATACAAGGAATAACGTGTCTACATCACTACGTATCATCTTCGCAGGAACACCTGACTTCGCAGCGCGTCATCTGGACGCGCTGTTGTCGTCTGGCCATCAGGTTGTGGGCGTTTTTACTCAGCCCGATCGCCCGGCAGGCCGTGGTAAAAAATTGATGCCGAGCCCGGTTAAAGTGCTGGCGGAAGAACATGGCTTACCGGTGTTTCAGCCTGCTTCGTTACGTCCGCAGGAAAACCAGCAGCTGGTCGCTGATTTAAATGCGGATGTCATGGTGGTTGTGGCATATGGCCTCATCCTGCCAAAAGCGGTGCTTGATATGCCGCGCCTGGGTTGCATTAACGTCCACGGCTCACTGCTTCCGCGCTGGCGCGGAGCGGCGCCGATTCAACGTTCTTTGTGGGCCGGCGATGCCGACACTGGCGTGACGATCATGCAGATGGACGTGGGTCTGGATACTGGCGACATGCTTTATAAGCTCTCCTGCCCCATTACTGCCGAAGACACCAGCGCCACGCTGTATGACAAACTGGCGGAACTTGGACCACAAGGGCTTATCGATACGCTGCAACAGCTGGCGGATAACCATACTCAGCCAGAAGTACAGGACGAAGCCCTGGTGACCTACGCCGAAAAGCTCAGCAAAGAAGAGGCCCGCCTCGACTGGTCACTTTCCGCAGCCCAGCTTGAACGTTGCATCCGGGCATTTAATCCCTGGCCAATGAGCTGGCTGGAGATAGACGGGCAGCCGGTGAAAGTTTGGCAGGCCTCCGTGATTGACGGACAGGCAAACGCCGCGCCCGGAACGATTATTGAAGCCAGTAAGCAGGGTATTCAGGTCGCAACTGTTGAAGGGATCCTCAATCTGGAATCCTTACAACCTGCAGGTAAAAAAGCCATGAGCGCGCAGGACCTTCTGAACTCACGCCGCGAATGGTTTACGCCTGGCAATAGTCTCGCCTGAAATCATCTCCATTTAAGGCCCGGTGTTTCCGGGCATTTTTATTTTTGCGGTTATGAAAAAACAAAATTTACGCAGCCTGGCAGCACAGGCGATTGAACAAGTGGTCGAACAGGGCCAATCCCTGAGCAATGTCCTGCCACCGTTACAGCAAAAAGTTTCCGATAAGGATAAAGCACTGCTTCAGGAATTGTGCTTTGGCGTTCTGCGCACCTTACCTCAGCTGGAGTGGCTAATCGGCAAACTGATGGCGCGCCCGATGGCGGGCAAACAGCGCGTGCTTCATTATCTGATTATGGTCGGCTTCTATCAGTTACTGCATACCCGTATTCCGCCTCATGCCGCACTGGCTGAAACGGTAGAGGGTGCGGTTGCGGTTAAGCGTCCGCAGCTTAAGGGGCTGATTAACGGCGTATTACGTCAGTTTCAGCGCCAACAGGATGAGTTACTGGCTGAATTTACCCGCTCCGAAAAACGTTTCCTGCATCCCGACTGGTTATTAAAACGTCTGCAAAAAGCCTATCCTCAGCAGTGGGAAACGGTGGTTGAGGCCAATAACCAGCGGCCGCCAATGTGGTTACGTGTCAACCGTAACCACCACTCCCGCGATGGGTGGCTGGCCCTACTGGAAGAAGCCGGGATGAGTGGTTTCTCGCATCCGGATTATAGTGATGCGGTTCGTCTTGCCGCACCAGCGCCGGTACTTGCTCTTCCGGGATTTGAACAAGGCTGGGTTACCGTTCAGGATGCCTCCGCTCAGGGTTGCATGACCTGGCTTGAGCCGAAAAACGGTGAGCGTATCCTCGATCTGTGTGCCGCACCTGGCGGTAAGACAACGCATATTCTGGAAGTTGCGCCACAGGCAAGCGTGATGGCCGTCGATGTTGATGAACAGCGTCTGTCCCGGGTCTACGATAATCTTAAGCGTCTGGGCATGAAGGCTGAGGTTAAGCAGGGCGACGGGCGCACGCCTGCGCAGTGGTGCGGGGATGAGCAGTTCGATCGTATTTTACTGGACGCCCCATGTTCAGCTACCGGGGTGATTCGCCGTCATCCGGATATTAAATGGTTACGCCGCGACCGGGATATTAATGAGCTGGCACAGCTGCAGTCAGAGATCCTTGATGCTATCTGGCCACATCTGAAAACAGGTGGGACGCTGGTTTATGCCACCTGTTCCGTACTGCCAGAAGAGAACAGTCAGCAGATCGCGGCGTTCCTGAAGCGTACGCCAGATGCGCGTCTACATCTGACCGGTACGCCAGAGCAGCCCGGCAAACAAAACCTGCCTGGGGCAGAAGAAGGTGATGGCTTCTTTTACGCTAAGCTAATCAAAGCGTGATGTTGATAACGGGTCACAAGATATGAAGATAATCATTCTGGGCGCGGGACAGGTGGGCGGTACGCTGGCAGAAAACCTGGTCGGTGAGAATAATGACATCACTATTGTTGATACCAATGGCGATCGTCTGCGCAGCCTGCAGGATAAATTCGATCTGCGCGTGGTTCAGGGGCATGGCTCCCATCCCCGGGTATTACGTGAAGCCGGTGCGGATGATGCCGATATGCTGGTTGCCGTTACCAGTTCCGATGAAACCAATATGGTTGCCTGTCAGGTGGCCTATTCGTTATTCAACACGCCAAACCGCATCGCGCGTATCCGTTCCCCGGATTATGTACGTGATGCCGATAAGCTGTTCAATTCCGATGCGGTTCCGATCGACCATCTCATCGCGCCAGAACAGCTGGTAATTGACAGTATCTACCGGCTGATCGAATACCCTGGAGCACTGCAGGTAGTGAATTTCGCGGAAGGCAAAGTCAGTCTTGCGGTGGTAAAAGCCTATTATGGTGGCCCGCTGATTGGTAACGCGCTCTCCACCATGCGCGAACATATGCCGCACATCGATACCCGTGTTGCCGCGATTTTCCGACATGACCGTCCTATCCGTCCGCAAGGTTCCACCATTGTCGAAGCCGGAGATGAAGTGTTCTTTATCGCCGCGTCGCAACATATTCGCGCGGTGATGAGTGAGCTTCAGCGACTGGAAAAACCCTATAAGCGGATCATGCTGGTCGGGGGCGGTAATATTGGTGCCGGTCTGGCTCGCCAGCTGGAAAAAGATTACAGCGTTAAGTTGATCGAACGCGATCAACAGCGTGCTTCTGAGCTGGCCGAAAAACTGCAGAATACGATCGTTTTTTATGGCGATGCGTCGGATCAGGAGCTGCTTGCCGAAGAGCATATCGATCAAGTCGATCTTTTCATCGCGGTTACCAACGATGACGAAGCCAACATCATGTCAGCGATGCTGGCAAAAAGGATGGGGGCAAAAAAGGTAATGGTGCTTATCCAGCGCCGCGCCTACGTGGATCTGGTGCAGGGAAGCGTTATCGATATTGCGATTTCGCCACAACAGGCCACCATTTCTGCCCTGCTGAGCCATGTGCGTAAAGCGGATATCGTGGGCGTATCTTCTCTACGTCGTGGGGTGGCAGAAGCTATCGAAGCCGTGGCGCACGGCGATGAGAGTACGTCTCGTGTGGTTGGACGTTCCATTGATGAGATTAAGCTCCCACCGGGTACCATCATTGGCGCGGTAGTACGGGGCAATGACGTGATGATCGCCAATGATAATTTACGTATTGAGCAGGGGGATCATGTGATTATGTTCCTCACTGATAAAAAGTTTATTACCGACGTCGAACGCCTCTTCCAGCCGAGTCCTTTCTTCCTGTAATACCTCAAAGGTGCTGTTATCAGCACCTTTACTTATTTAACCCAATAATATGTAAGGGTTATATTTCTGTGACGCATATCTCTCTTCAATGGCAATCCGCTAATGATTTGTTAGACTTGTATTTGTCAGCTGGCACAAGGAGAACAAAATGAGTTTTATTAAAGAATTTCGCGAATTTGCGATGCGCGGGAATGTAGTGGATTTGGCTGTGGGTGTAATTATTGGTGCAGCGTTTGGTAAGATCGTTTCATCACTGGTTGCTGATATCATCATGCCCCCGCTGGGATTGTTAATTGGCGGGATTGATTTCAAACAATTCGCCATAACCCTGCGTGAAGCACAAGGTGATATTCCTGCAGTAGTAATGCATTACGGCGTGTTTATTCAGAACGTATTTGATTTTGTGATTGTTGCTTTTGCCATCTTCATGGCTATAAAGCTCATCAACAGATTGAACCGTAAGAAAAAAGAAGAACCTGCCGCACCGGCAGCCCCATCGAAAGAAGAAGTATTGCTGACAGAAATTCGTGACTTACTGAAAGCGCAGAACAACCGCACTTTGTAAGGCTCTGAAAGCAAGAAGGCCAGTGGTAAGAAAGCGATTCGCTTGCTTGCCACTGGCCTCCCAGTTACCCCGTTTTGCATGTTTAGTTTTACGCAGATAACTTCCTTTCCCTTTCTTGTTTTTCTCGATCCGCTGCCTGAATAAAGGATCATGTAATAATGCCTCGATAGCGTTATCGTTGATTTGGCCTTTCTTATGCTGATAATGGCTCATAAATTCTCCGGTATATAAAATATCCACGCGAGTGTAGAAGCTGACGGCAATAAAATCAACAGCCGCGATTTTCCCCGTTTGCTCCTTGCTCGAGGGTTTCCAGTATAGAGCAGTAGACACTGCTGTGCGCGGTGCCACAACAGGCATCATTCAATCGCTGCAGTGACAGGCGCATCGTTTGTAACTCTTCAATACGCGCTTCGACCTCACTCAGCCTCGCCTGCACAATGCTTTTTGATTCCTGGCAGGTATGGTGTTCGGGATCGATACGGATCGACAGCAGTTCACGGATCGACTCCAGCGTAAATCCCAGCTGCCGGGCATGGCGAATAAACTTCAGACGCTGAAGATCCTTATCGGTATACAACCGAAAGCCACCTTCCGTGCGAATTTCATGCTCCATCATCTGCTGCTTTTCGTAATAACGGATGGTGTCAGGGGTGACGTCAGCCAGCTTCGCAATCTCACCAATACGATACATCGTTATTCCTCATTCATTTTTGACGCTAACCGATCGGCATAGTCGCCACGCAGGAAATCTGTGTTCACTCCCGCCTGACGAAGCTTAAGCTCAAGAAGTGCAAGACGACGGCTGTAATCCGTATGCTCTGCAGACCCCTGTCTGACCGAATCGAGTAATTGAGCGAGTTCAACTGCCTCTTTACGCTGCTCAAGCTCTGGCGGCAGGCAACCTGCATTTTTCAACATCCGATAACCCGCTCTCAGTTCAGCAGGAACATGAGAATCATCGTCCAGCATCAGCGGGTGCCCACTCCCGGGCAGATTATCGAATTCACCCTGGCGTTGAGCGTCAAGAATGTGTCGTTCTGCCCACAGGTCAAGTAACCACATAGCAAAACTCCGCAGAGAATAAAATGAATACGACTATTGTAGGTAAGTGGGGATCCAGCAGATATAAAAAAACCCGCCGAGGCGGGTTTTTTTACGTTGCTACAGATTACTCTGCAGCAGCTTCTGCTTTCTCTGAACGATCAACCAGCTCGATGTAAGCCATCGGCGCGTTGTCGCCTGCACGGAAGCCACACTTCAGAATACGAGTGTAACCACCGGCACGGCTCGCGAAACGCGGGCCCAGTTCGTTAAACAGTTTTGCCACGATCTCGTTATCACGAGTACGGGCGAATGCCAGACGACGATTAGCAACGCTGTCAGTCTTGGCAAGAGTAATCAGCGGCTCAACTACGCGACGCAGCTCTTTCGCTTTAGGCAGGGTCGTCTTGATGATCTCATGACGAACCAGTGAACCTGCCATGTTGCGGAACATAGCCTGGCGATGGCTGCTGTTGCGGTTCAGTTGACGACCACTCTTACGATGGCGCATGACCTTATCCTTCTCAGTAAAACCTTAACCTGTGATCCGGTTACTCGTCAGCAATGCTTGCTGGTGGCCAGTTTTCCAGGCGCATGCCCAGAGACAGACCACGTGAAGCCAGCACGTCTTTAATCTCAGTAAGAGATTTTTTACCCAGGTTCGGCGTTTTCAGCAACTCAACCTCGGTACGCTGTACCAGATCACCGATATAGTGGATAGCTTCTGCCTTGAGGCAGTTAGCAGAGCGGACAGTCAATTCCAGATCGTCAACAGGGCGCAGCAGGATCGGATCGAATTCTGGTTTCTCTTCTTTCACTTCCGGCTGACGTACATCACGTAAGTCAACGAAAGCTTCCAGTTGTTCTGCCAGGATGGTTGCCGCACGACGAATCGCCTCTTCAGGATCGATTGTGCCGTTGGTTTCCATTTCGATGACCAGCTTGTCCAGGTCGGTACGCTGTTCTACACGCGCTGCTTCAACATTGTAGGCAATACGCTCTACAGGGCTGTAACATGCGTCGACCAGCAGACGGCCGATTGGGCGCTCATCTTCTTCCGAATGAATTCGGGCAGAAGCCGGCACATAACCACGACCGCGCTGAACTTTGATACGCATGCTAATAGCTGCGTTCTCATCGGTCAGGTGGCAGATCACGTGCTGCGGCTTGACGATTTCAACATCACCGTCGTGGGTGATGTCGGCTGCAGTCACAGGGCCAATGCCAGATTTATTCAGAGTAAGAATAACTTCATCTTTACCCTGAACTCTCACCGCCAGCCCTTTCAGGTTGAGCAGGATTTCAAGGATATCTTCCTGAACGCCTTCTTTGGTGCTGTACTCATGAAGTACACCATCAATCTCAACCTCGGTCACCGCGCAACCCGGCATCGATGAGAGCAGAATACGGCGCAGTGCGTTACCCAGAGTATGGCCAAAGCCACGCTCTAAAGGCTCAAGGGTCACCTTGGCGTGCGTCGAACTCACTTGCTCGATATCTACCAGGCGCGGTTTTAGAAACTCTGTCACAGAACCCTGCATTGTGTCCTCTCTTTGGTACTAAGCTTTACTTGGAGTAAAGCTCGACGATCAGGTGTTCGTTAATGTCCGCAGACAGATCAGAACGTTCCGGCTGACGCTTGAACGTGCCTTCCATCTTGCCAGCATCAACTTCCAGCCAGGTTGGCTTTTCACGCTGCTCAGCCAGCTCCAGAGCGGCTTTCACGCGAGATTGCTTTTTCGCTTTCTCACGAATGCTAACAACGTCATTCGCTTTAACCTGATAAGAAGCGATGTTAACAACACGACCGTTTACCATGATTGCTTTATGGCTAACCATCTGACGTGCTTCAGCACGAGTGGCGCCAAAGCCCATACGGTATACAACGTTGTCCAGACGACCTTCCAGCAGAGCCAACAGGTTTTCACCGGTGTTGCCTTTCAGACGTGCTGCTTCTTTATAGTAGTTACGGAACTGACGCTCCAGCACACCGTACATACGGCGAACTTTCTGCTTTTCACGCAACTGCACACCATAGTCAGACAGACGCGGTTTACGCGCACCGTGCTGGCCAGGAGCTTGTTCAATTTTACACTTGGTATCGATCGCGCGAACGCCAGACTTAAGGAATAAGTCGGTACCCTCGCGACGGCTAAGCTTGAGCTTAGGACCCAAATATCTTGCCATTTTCTATCTCCAACAATCCTAGAAACGAACGCGTTATACGCGACGTTTTTTCGGCGGACGACAACCGTTATGAGGGATCGGAGTCACATCAGTAATATTAGTGATGCGGAAACCAGCGGCGTTCAGAGCACGAACAGTAGATTCGCGACCCGGACCCGGACCTTTTACCATAACTTCCAGATTCTTGATGCCGTATTCTTTTACGGCTTCAGCGCAACGCTCTGCTGCAACCTGAGCTGCGAACGGAGTGGATTTGCGTGAACCACGGAAACCGGAACCACCGGCTGTTGCCCAACCCAGTGCGTTACCCTGACGATCAGTAATAGTAACGATGGTGTTGTTGAAAGAAGCATGGATATGAGCCACGCCGTCAGAGACTTGTTTTCTTACACGCTTACGTGCACGAACTGGTGCCTTTGCCATTATTCAATCACCCCGATTATTTCTTGATCGGTTTGCGCGGACCCTTACGGGTACGTGCGTTGGTCTTGGTGCGCTGGCCGCGAACCGGGAGACCACGACGATGACGCAAACCGCGATAGCAACCAAGGTCCATAAGGCGCTTGATGCTCATGCTAACTTCACGGCGCAGATCACCTTCAACGACAAATTTGGCAACTTCGTCACGCAGCGTGTCGATTTGTTCTTCAGACAGCTCACTGATCTTAACATCTTCAGCGATACCCGCTGCAGCCAGAATGGCTTTTGAACGGGTCTTGCCGACGCCGTAGATCGAAGTTAATGCGATCACAGCATGTTTCTGATCAGGAATGTTAATGCCTGCTATACGGGCCACTATGCACTCCTACTATTTAATATGTACGCACCATGCTGAAAAGCCCGTTTTCAGGATACTCAAATGGAAACGTACAGACATACAAAAGATTGGCTGGCTAATCTAGCCAGCTCAACCCAACTTTGCAAGAAAAATATGCGAAATAATCAGCCTTGGCGCTGTTTATGCTTCGGCTCGGCACTGCAAATCACACGGATGACACCATCACGCTTAACGATTTTGCAGTTACGGCATAATTTCTTGACGGAAGCACGAACTTTCATTTTTACTCTCCGTAACTTCTCGAGCGACCTATTGTCGGCCGTAGCCTTTAAGGTTCGCCTTCTTCAATGCAGACTCGTACTGACTCGACATCATCAGAGTTTGCACTTGAGCCATAAAGTCCATAATCACGACAACAACGATAAGCAGTGAGGTCCCACCGAAGTAGAACGGTACTTTCATTGCATCACGCATGAACTCCGGGATCAGGCAAATAAAAGTAATATAAAGCGCACCAACCAAAGTCAGGCGAGTCATTACTTTATCGATATACTTCGCCGTTTGCTCTCCCGGACGAATTCCTGGTACAAATGCACCGGACTTCTTCAGGTTATCTGCTGTTTCACGCGGGTTGAAGACCAACGCCGTGTAGAAGAAACAGAAGAAGATGATCGCAGACGCATAGAGTAACACATAAAGTGGTTGCCCAGGCTGCAAATACAGCGAAATTGTTGTCAGCCAGTTCCAACCAGTCCCGCCCCCGAACCATGACGCGATGGTCGCCGGGAACAGAATAATACTGGAAGCGAAGATTGCCGGGATTACCCCTGCCATATTCACTTTCAGCGGTAAATGTGTGCTCTGTGCAGCATAGACACGACGACCTTGCTGACGTTTAGCGTAGTTTACCACAATGCGGCGTTGACCACGTTCAACGAAAATAACAAAGAACGTCACTGCAAATACTAATACTGCAACCAACAGCAACAGGAGGAAGTGCAGGTCGCCTTGACGCGCTTGCTCGATAGTATGGGCAATGGCTGGCGGGAGTCCCGCAACAATACCAGCGAAAATAATGATCGAAATACCGTTACCGATACCACGTTCAGTAATTTGTTCGCCGAGCCACATCAGGAACATGGTTCCTGAGACCAGACTTACAACAGCGGTGAAATAGAATGCAAAGCCTGGGTTAATAACCAGGCCCTGCATACCAGGCATATTCGGTAGACCGGTAGCAATACCGATCGACTGGAATATTGCCAGCACCAGAGTGCCGTAACGGGTGTACTGGCTGATCTTACGACGACCAGACTCCCCTTCTTTCTTCAGCTCTGCCAGGGTCGGATGAACGACCGTCAGCAGCTGGATAATAATCGATGCCGAAATGTACGGCATGATACCCAGAGCAAAGATTGAAGCACGGCTGAGAGCACCACCAGAGAACATGTTGAACATTTCAATGATGGTGCCACGCTGTTGCTCAAGCAGTTTGGCAAGTACAGCGGCATCAATACCAGGGATCGGAATGAAAGAGCCAATACGGAACACAATAAGCGCACCGATTACAAACAACAGTCTGCGTTTCAGCTCGCCTAAGCCACCTTTGGCACTTTGAAAATCTAATCCCGGTTGTTTAGCCATCTGCTACTTATTCCTCGATTTTACCGCCAGCAGCTTCGATAGCAGCACGAGCACCTTTAGTAACACGCAGGCCACGAACAGTTACCGGAGTAGAAACTTCACCAGCCAGGATCACTTTCGCGAACTCGATCTGGATACCGATAATGTTTGCTGCTTTCAGCGTGTTCAGGTCTACAACGCCGCCTTCAACTTTCGCCAGGTCAGACAGACGAACTTCGGCTGTGATCGCTGATTTGCGAGAGGTGAAGCCGAACTTCGGCAGACGACGGTACAGTGGCATCTGGCCACCCTCGAAACCGCGACGTACGCCACCGCCAGAACGAGAGTTCTGACCTTTGTGACCACGACCACCGGTTTTGCCGAGGCCAGAACCGATACCACGACCCAGGCGTTTACCCGCCTTTTTAGAGCCTTCGGCCGGAGACAGAGTATTTAAACGCATCTCTTACTCCTCAACTTTAACCATGAAGTAAACCGCGTTGACCATACCACGAACAGCAGGAGTATCCTCGCGCTCAACGGTATGACCAATACGACGCAGACCCAGGCCAAGCAGCGTTGCCTTATGTTTCGGCAGACGTCCGATTGCACTGCGGGTTTGTGTAATTTTAATAGTCTTTGCCATGGTCAATTACCCCAGAATTTCTTCAACGGATTTACCACGCTTGGCAGCGACCATTTCTGGAGATTTCATATTTTCCAGGCCATCAATAGTTGCACGAACCACGTTAATCGGGTTGGTGGAACCATATGCTTTAGCCAGAACGTTATGAACTCCAGCAACTTCCAGAACGGCGCGCATTGCACCACCGGCGATGATACCGGTACCTTCGGAAGCTGGCTGCATGAAGACACGAGAACCCGTGTGAGTACCCTTAACAGGGTGCTGCAGGGTGCCGTGGTTCAGCGCGATGTTAATCATATTGCGACGGGCTTTTTCCATCGCTTTCTGGATCGCTGCTGGAACTTCACGCGCTTTACCGTAACCAAAACCAACGCGACCATTACCATCACCAACAACAGTCAGAGCTGTGAAGGAGAAAATACGACCACCTTTAACGGTTTTAGATACGCGGTTAACCGCGATCAGCTTTTCCTGCAGTTCGCCAGCCTGTTTTTCGATGTGAGCCATCTTACACCTCTACCTTAGAACTGAAGGCCAGCTTCACGGGCAGCATCTGCCAGTGCCTGGACGCGACCATGATATTGGAACCCGGAACGGTCAAAGGACACAACTGTGATGCCTTTTTCCAGAGCGCGTTCAGCAACAGCTTTACCTACAGCTGCAGCGGCGTCTTTGTTACCGGTGTACTTCAATTGTTCAGTAATAGCTTTTTCTACAGTAGAAGCAGCTACCAGAACTTCAGAACCGTTTGGTGCAATTACCTGTGCGTAAATATGACGCGGGGTACGATGTACCACCAGGCGAGTTGCACCCAGCTCTTTGAGCTTGCGGCGTGCGCGGGTCGCACGACGGATACGAGCAGATTTCTTATCCATAGTGTTACCTTACTTCTTCTTAGCCTCTTTGGTACGCACGACTTCGTCGGCGTAACGAACACCCTTGCCTTTGTAAGGCTCAGGACGACGGTAGGCGCGCAGATCTGCTGCAACCTGACCGATCAGCTGTTTATCAGCGCCTTTCAGCACGATTTCAGTTTGAGTCGGACATTCTGCAGTGATACCGGCCGGCAGCGGATGCTCAACAGGGTGTGAGAAGCCCAGAGACAGGCCTACTGCATTCCCTTTGATCGCTGCACGATAACCTACACCAACCAGCTGAAGCTTTTTAGTGAAGCCTTCGGTAACACCAACAACCATTGAATTCAGCAGGGCACGCGCGGTACCAGCCTGAGCCCATCCATCCACGAAACCATCACGTGGACCGAAGTTCAGTGCATTGTCTGCATGAGTAACTTCAACAGCTTTGTTGAGGGTACGAGTCAGCTCGCCATTTTTACCTTTGATCGTAATAACCTGACCGTCGATTTTTACATCAACGCCGGCAGGAATAACGACCGGTGCTTTAGCAACACGAGACATTCTTTCCTCCGATTAGGCTACGTAGCAGATAATTTCGCCACCAAGACCAGCTTGGCGCGCTGCACGATCAGTCATAACACCTTTTGAGGTAGAAACAACTGCGATACCCATGCCGGCCATAACTTTTGGCAGCTCATCTTTTTTCTTATAGATGCGCAGGCCTGGGCGGCTGACACGCTGAATGCTTTCTACAACAGCTTTACCCTGGAAATACTTAAGAGTAAGTTCCAGTTCCGGCTTGGTGTCGCCTTCAACTTTAAAATCTTCGATAAAACCTTCTTCCTTCAGCACGTTGGCAATTGCCACTTTCAGCTTGGCGGAAGGCATGGTGACCGCAACTTTGTTCGCGGCCTGACCGTTACGGATACGGGTCAGCATATCCGCGATCGGATCTTGCATGCTCATCTGTCTTTACTCCCGTGATTCAATTGGTAATTACCAGCTAGCCTTTTTCAAGCCTGGTACTTCACCGCGCATGGCGGCTTCACGCAGTTTGATACGGCTCAACCCGAACTTGCCCACGAAACCATGTGGACGACCTGTTTGACGACAGCGGTTACGCTGACGAGACGGGCTGGAATCACGCGGCAGAGACTGCAGCTTGAGAACAGCATTCCAACGATCTTCGTCGGAAGCGTTCACATCAGAAATGATCGCTTTCAGTTCAGCGCGTTTAGCGAAGAATTTATCAGCTAAAGCTACGCGTTTTACTTCGCGTGCTTTCATTGATTGCTTAGCCATTCAGTAACCCTACCTTACTTGCGGAACGGGAAGTCAAACGCAGCCAGTAGAGCACGGCCTTCTTCGTCAGAGTTCGCAGTAGTGGTAATGGTAATATCCAAACCACGCACGCGATCGACTTTATCGTAGTCGATCTCTGGGAAGATGATCTGCTCACGGACACCCATGCTGTAGTTACCACGACCGTCGAAAGACTTAGCGGACAAGCCACGGAAGTCACGGATACGAGGTACAGCAATAGAGATCAGGCGCTCAAGGAACTCCCACATGCGTTCGCCACGCAGAGTTACTTTACAGCCGATCGGATAGCCCTGACGGATTTTGAAGCCTGCAACAGATTTGCGTGCTTTGGTGATCAACGGCTTTTGACCGGAGATTGCTGTCAGATCAGCTGCTGCGTTATCCAGCAGTTTCTTGTCAGCGATCGCTTCACCAACACCCATGTTCAGGGTGATCTTCTCGACCCGAGGGACTTGCATGACAGAATTGTAGTTAAACTCAGTCATGAGTTTGTTAACTACTTCGTCTTTGTAGTAATCATGCAGTTTCGCCATCGTACTACTCCAAATTACTTGATAGTTTCGCTATTAGATTTGAAGAAACGGACTTTTTTGCCGTCTTCGAATCTAAAGCCTACACGGTCAGCCTTACCGGTTGCCGCATTGAAGAGTGCAACGTTAGAAACCTGAATAGCAGCTTCTTTTTCAACGATGCCACCTGGTTGGTTCAGGGCCGGAACCGGCTTCTGATGTTTCTTAACCAGGTTGATACCTTCAACAATGATCTTGCCGGAAGACAGAACATTTTTTACTTTACCGCGTTTACCTTTATCTTTACCGGTTAACACGATAACTTCGTCATCACGACGGATTTTCGCTGCCATGATTCGCTCCTTAGAGTACTTCTGGTGCCAGAGAGATAATTTTCATGAACTTTTCAGTACGAAGTTCACGAGTTACCGGCCCAAAGATACGCGTGCCGATAGGCTGCTCGCTGTTATTATTTAAAATAACGCATGCATTACCATCGAAGCGAATGACAGAACCGTCAGGGCGACGAACACCCTTCCTGGTGCGCACCACTACCGCTTTCAGCACATCACCTTTTTTGACCTTACCACGTGGAATTGCTTCCTTGATGGTGATCTTGATGATGTCGCCTACGCCTGCGTAGCGACGGTGCGAGCCACCCAGAACCTTGATACACATTACGCGACGTGCACCGGAGTTGTCGGCGACGTTCAGCATAGTCTGTTCTTGGATCATTTCAGTGCTCCGCTAATGTCAACTACTACCTGAGACTCTAAAATCAGAGCCGTTAAAAAGCCCCATATCGAGGGCGCGGCATTATAACACCGCTTCTACAATATGGGTAGAAAAAATAAACGGCTCATTGCTGAGCCGTTTATTCGTATCGAGAAGGCTACTCTATTACAGAACCGCTTTCTCTACAACGCGAACCAGCGTCCAGGACTTAGTCTTGGACAGTGGACGGCATTCACGGATTTCAACCTTGTCGCCGATACCACATTCGTTGTTCTCGTCATGTACGTGCAGTTTGGTCGTACGCTTGATGAATTTACCGTAGATCGGGTGTTTCACAATACGTTCGATAGCTACAACGATGGATTTCTCCATTTTGTCGCTAACAACACGACCTTGCAGAGTACGGATTTTATCGGTCATTACGCACCCGCCTTCTGAGTCAGTAAAGTCTTAACGCGTGCAACATCACGACGCACTTGCTTCAGCAGGTGAGTCTGTTGCAGCTGGCCACTTGCAGCCTGCATACGCAGGTTGAACTGCTCACGCAGCAGGTTCAGCAGCTCAGCGTTCAGCTCTTCTACGCTTTTTTCACGCAGCTCATTTGCTTTCATTACATCACCGTCTTAGTTACAAAGGTGGTTTTGATAGGCAGTTTCGCTGCTGCCAGACCGAAGGCTTCACGGGCCAGCTCTTCCGGAACGCCGTCCATTTCATACAGGACTTTGCCCGGTTGGATCAAGGCAACCCAGTACTCCACGTTACCTTTACCTTTACCCATACGAACTTCCAGCGGCTTCTCGGTAATTGGTTTGTCCGGGAATACACGGATCCAAATTTTACCTTGACGCTTAACTGCACGGGTCATAGCACGACGTGCTGCTTCGATCTGACGTGCAGTCAGACGACCACGGCCAACAGCTTTCAGACCGAAAGTGCCGAAGCTAACATCCGTACCCTGCGCCAGACCACGGTTGCGGCCTTTGTGCACTTTACGGAATTTTGTACGCTTTGGTTGTAACATCAGCGACGCTCCTTATTTACGGCCTTTACGCTGCTGCTTTTTAGGTTGCGCAGCCGGTTTTTCCGGTTGTTCAACAGCAGCCATACCACCCAGGATCTCACCTTTGAAGATCCATACCTTAACGCCGATTACACCGTAAGTGGTGTGCGCTTCAGAGGTGTTGTAGTCGATGTCAGCACGCAGAGTGTGCAGCGGTACGCGACCTTCGCGGTACCATTCGGTACGTGCGATTTCCGCGCCGCCCAGACGGCCGCTAACTTCAACTTTGATACCTTTAGCGCCCAGACGCATTGCGTTCTGTACAGCACGCTTCATAGCACGACGGAACATAACGCGACGTTCCAGCTGTGAAGTGATGCTGTCAGCAACCAATTTAGCGTCCAGTTCAGGCTTACGAACTTCAGCGATATTGATCTGTGCAGGAACGCCAGCGATATCCGCTACGACCTTGCGCAGTTTTTCTACGTCTTCGCCTTTCTTACCGATTACGATGCCAGGACGAGCAGTGTGAATGGTCACACGGATGCTCTTAGCTGGACGCTCGATAACGATACGAGATACAGACGCTTTAGCCAGTTCCTTAGTCAGGTACTGACGTACTTTAAAATCGCTGTCCAGGTTGTCAGCGAATTCTTTGGTGTTCGCAAACCAGGTTGAATTCCATGGTTTTACAATACCCAGGCGAATACCATTAGGATGTACTTTCTGACCCATTGCTAGTCTCCAGAGTCTCAGCGATCGGACACAACCACAGTAATGTGGCTGGTGCGCTTCAGGATGCGATCTGCACGACCTTTCGCACGCGGCATAATGCGCTTCATGCTTGGGCCTTCGTCTACGAAGATTTTCGCGACTTTCAGATCGTCAATGTCAGCGCCATCGTTGTGTTCAGCGTTAGCAATGGCAGATTCCAGTACCTTCTTAACCAATACCGCAGCTTTCTTGTTGGTATAGGTCAGGATGTCCAGGGCCTGCGACACTTTCTTACCGCGAATCAGGTCAGCAACAAGGCGAACCTTCTGAGCAGAAGAACGAGCATGGCGATGTTGAGCTAAAGTTTCCATCTCTTCCTCCTACCTTATTTCTTCTTCGCTTTTTTATCAGCAGCGTGGCCGCGATAAGTACGAGTCGGTGCGAATTCACCCAGTTTGTGACCGACCATTTCGTCGGAAACAAAGACTGGAACGTGCTGACGACCATTATGGACAGCGATGGTCAAACCGATCATGTTAGGAAAGATCGTTGAACGACGGGACCAAGTGCGCAGGGGCTTCTTGTCTCCGCTTTCCACCGCTTTCTCTACCTTCTTCAGCAAGTGCAGGTCAATAAAAGGACCTTTCTTGAGAGAACGTGGCATGGCTTATCCTCTAATATTATTTGCTACGGCGACGTACGATAAATTTATCAGTACGCTTGTTGCTGCGGGTCTTCTTACCTTTGGTCTGAACGCCCCACGGAGTTACCGGGTGCTTACCAAAGTTACGACCTTCACCACCACCATGTGGGTGGTCGACTGGGTTCATCGCAGTACCGCGAACGGTAGGACGAACACCACGCCAGCGTGCAGCACCTGCTTTACCCAGAACGCGCAGCATATGCTCAGCATTGCCAACTTCGCCCAGAGTAGCGCGGCAGTCTGCTTCGACTTTACGCATTTCACCAGAACGCAGACGCAGGGTGACATAAGCACCATCGCGTGCAACGATCTGAACGTAAGTACCAGCGGAACGTGCCAGCTGACCGCCTTTACCTGGTTTCATTTCTACGTTATGAACGGTAGAACCAACCGGGATATTGCGCATCGGCAGGGTGTTACCTGCTTTGATTGCAGCATCAACGCCAGACTGAATCTGGTCGCCAGCTTTCAGGCCTTTAGGGGCCAGAATGTAACGGCGCTCGCCATCTTTGTACAGAACCAGCGCGATGTTCGCGGAACGGTTCGGATCGTACTCAAGACGCTCAACAACAGCTGGGATACCGTCTTTGTTGCGTTTAAAGTCAACAATACGGTAAGCCTGCTTGTGACCACCACCGATGTGACGAGTGGTGATGCGGCCATTGTTGTTACGACCACCGGATTTGCTGTTTTTTTCAACCAGCGGAGCAAAAGGTTTGCCCTTGTGCAGCTCTGGGTTGACCACTTTAACGACGTGGCGACGACCCGGAGATGTCGGTTTACATTTAACAACTGCCATTGTATTACTCCTCCGACTTACTCAGCGCCGCCAACGAAGTCCAGGTTCTGGCCTTCTTTCAGGGTGACGTAAGCTTTTTTCCAGTCGCTACGACGACCGATACGCTGTCCGTGACGTTTAACTTTCCCTTTAACTACCAGGGTGTTAACGACTTCGACTTCGACTTCAAACAGTTTCTGCACAGCAGCTTTGATTTCTGCTTTGGTCGCGTCTTTAGCAACTTTGAGAACGATGGTGTTAGTTTTTTCCATCGCAGCAGACGCTTTTTCAGAAACGTGCGGTGCACGAAGCACCTTCAGCAGACGTTCTTCACGAATCATGCCAGCATCTCCTCAACTTGCTTAACAGCATCAGCAGTCATTACGACTTTGTCGAAGGCGATCAGGCTAACCGGGTCGATACCAGTCGCATCGCGTACGTCAACCTTGTGCAGGTTACGTGCGGCCAGGAACAGGTTCTCGTCCAGCTCACCGGTGATGATCAGCACATCTTCCAGAGCCATGTCTTTCAGTTTCTGTGCCAGCAGCTTAGTTTTAGGCGCTTCTACAGAGAAAGATTCGACAACGATCAGACGATCCTGACGTACCAGTTCGGACAGGATGCTTTTCAGCGCGCCGCGGTACATCTTTTTGTTAACTTTTTGACTGTGGTCCTGCGGGCGAGCAGCGAAGGTCACGCCACCGGAACGCCAGATCGGGCTCTTAACAGAACCTGAACGCGCACGGCCGGTACCTTTCTGGCGCCACGGCTTTTTGCCGGAACCAGTTACTTCAGCACGAGTCTTCTGAGCACGAGTACCCTGACGAGCACCAGCTGCATAAGCAACAACAACCTGGTGAACCAGCGCTTCGTTGAAATCACGACCGAAGGTAGTTTCGGAAACAGTCAGCGCGCTCTGCGCGTCTTTCAATACTAATTCCATTGCTATCCCCTTACGCCTTCACAGCTGGTTTAACGATCAGGTCGCTACCGGTTGCACCCGGAACAGCACCTTTAACCAGCAGCAGGTTGCGCTCAGCGTCAACACGTACTACGTCCAGGCTCTGAACGGTCACACGTTCGTTACCCAGCTGACCTGCCATTTTCTTGCCTTTGAACACTTTGCCCGGAGTCTGGTTCTGACCGATAGAACCCGGTACGCGGTGGGACAAGGAGTTACCGTGCGTAGCATCCTGAGTACGGAAGTTCCAGCGCTTAACGGTACCAGCAAAACCTTTACCTTTAGAGGTACCGGTTACGTCAACTTTTTTAACTTCTGCAAACAGCTCAACGCTAATGTCCTGACCTACGGTGAACTCTTCGCCTTCAGCAAGACGGAATTCCCACAGACCACGGCCAGCTTCAACGCCAGCTTTAGCGAAGTGACCCGCTTCCGGTTTGGTTACACGGTTAGCTTTTTTAGCACCAGTGGTAACCTGAACGGCACGGTAGCCATCGTTAGCCAGGTCTTTAACCTGAGTAACGCGGTTTGCTTCAACTTCGATTACGGTTACTGGGATAGATACGCCATCTTCAGTGAAGATGCGGGTCATGCCCACTTTTTTACCGACTAAACCAATCATTGTATCAACCTCTCAATCGCTCGATGACCTGATTAACCCAGGCTGATCTGCACGTCTACACCGGCAGCCAGATCCAGACGCATCAGAGCATCAACGGTTTTCTCGGTTGGCTCAACGATGTCAACCAGACGCTTGTGAGTGCGGATTTCGTACTGATCACGCGCGTCTTTGTTAACGTGCGGAGAGATCAGAACGGTAAAGCGCTCTTTGCGGGTCGGCAGCGGGATCGGACCACGGACTTGCGCACCAGTGCGCTTAGCAGTCTCGACGATTTCCGCGGTTGATTGATCGATCAGACGATGATCAAACGCTTTAAGACGGATACGGATTCTTTGGTTCTGCATGAGACCAGAGCTCCAATTATTTTATAAACGAAAATGATTACTACTCAAACCCATTACGATTGATGGGAGAGTGTAACCGTTCTTACGTAGCTCCCCAATTGGGAGCATTGTTAGGCAACGAAAAACAGTATTGCCTGGGTTCAGATTGAACCAGCTGTCAATTACGACAAGCCCGCGCATTATACGTAAATCTGAGCAGGACGCAAGCCCCGTTTAGGAAATAGACGGGACAGGTCAGTTTTGCATGGCGGCTCGTAAAAACGATGTAACGTTGCGACGGTAAGACGTTAGTCGGGAAGGCTTCACGCAGGGTTGAGTTTTGCCGTTTGTTTAACCCCAGGAATTGAGTGGAGTATGGCCGTACAGATTTCATAGAGGCCATTAACGATGCTCACTACCCTCCCCTTCCTTGTTGTCTACCTGGGTTTAACCTGCTTATTAGTTCGTGAGGATATCCGCTCGCATCTGCTTCCGGACAGATACCTGTGTCCACTACTCTGGGCAGGTTTGCTCTATCACCTCTGTCTTCAACCCGACTTTCTGGCCAGCGCGGTCTTAGGTGCAATAACGGGTTACGCCGGCTTTGCGATTATTTATTGGGCTTACAAACTGATACGTAAACGTGAGGGGCTGGGATACGGCGACGTGAAATATCTGGGGGCGCTGGGCGCATGGCATGGCTGGTGTGTGCTTCCTGCTCTGGCCTTATCGGCAGCTTTGCTGGCGATTCTCTATCTATTGATACGATCCCTGTTTAAACCCGGAGAACAGATATTAAAAAACCCACTGCCCTTTGGACCTTTCATGGCGGCAGCAGGTTTAATTATGGGTGGGCCAAGCCTGATCAGCTTTCCACTTTAATCTGCGACTGGAGATAATTCTGCAGACCGATTTTACCGATTAGATCCAGCTCCGTTTCCAGCCAGTCGATATGTCCTTCTTCATCAGCCAGGATCTGAATCATCATATCGCGGCTGACGTAATCGTGAACGCTGTCCGCGTAAGCGATAGCTTCACGCAGATCTTTTGCGCCTTCGAGTTCCAGCGTCAGATCGGATCGCAGCATCTCTTCGACATCTTCACCGATACCCAGCTTGCCGAGATCCTGCAGGTTGGGGATCCCCTCAAGAAACAAAATACGCTCGATGTACTTATCGGCGTGTTTCATTTCATCAATGGATTCATGGTATTCGACGTCGTTGAGGCGAGTCAGACCCCAGTTCTTGAACATTCTCGCGTGGAGAAAGTATTGATTGATTGCGACAAGCTCATTTCCCAATAATTTATTGAGATAACTTATGATTTTAATATCACCTTTCATTATAGTCCCTCCGCTTCCACTTATTGAAGCGTAGATGGGGCTACAGGGATGTCAAAAAAAAGAATGAGCCTCAGGCAATCTCTTTGAATTCCGGGATCTGCATCAATTCGTCCTGCATGATCTCACGGGCAGCGCGAACGCACTTACCGCATTGATTTCCCACCGGAACAAACTTACGCAGCTGCTGAAAAGATTGTGGTTGAAACTGGCGAACGGCCTGACGGATTTTTTTATCACTCACACCATTACATAAACAAACGTACATAACCACTCCCGTTCAAAATATGCGCAAAGTGTAAGTGAGAATAATTATGATTACAATAGCACAAGCATGAAGAGGCGGGGCGGGAGCCAACAAAAAATGCGAAAATTTGTGACAGGGAGAAATGTAAGACAACAAAAAAGGACGCCGAAGCGTCCTTTTTAATTCAGGGATAATTAATTAGCCCAGAACTTTAGCAACAACACCCGCGCCAACGGTACGGCCACCTTCGCGGATTGCGAAGCGCAGACCATCGTCCATTGCGATTGGGTGGATCAGGGTAACAACCATCTTGATGTTGTCGCCTGGCATTACCATCTCAACGCCTTCTGGCAGTTCGATGGTACCGGTCACGTCAGTAGTACGGAAGTAGAACTGTGGACGGTAGCCTTTGAAGAACGGAGTATGACGGCCGCCTTCGTCTTTGGACAGGATGTACACTTCAGATTCGAACTTGGTGTGTGGCTTGATAGAGCCTGGCTTAGCCAGAACCTGGCCACGCTGGATCTCTTCACGCTTGATACCACGCAGCAGAACGCCGCAGTTCTCGCCTGCACGACCTTCGTCCAGCAGTTTGCGGAACATTTCAACGCCGGTACAGGTTGATTTCGCAGTATCTTTGATACCAACGATTTCAACTTCTTCACCCACTTTGATGATGCCGCGCTCTACACGACCGGTAACAACAGTACCACGGCCGGAGATAGAGAATACGTCTTCGATAGGCAGCAGGAACGGCTTGTCAATCGCACGCTCTGGCTCTGGGATGTAGGAATCCAGGTAGCCAGCCAGTTCGATGATTTTCTCTTCCCACTGTGCTTCGCCTTCCAGCGCTTTCAGTGCAGAACCACGAACGATTGGGGTGTCGTCGCCCGGGAAGTCGTACTGGGACAGAAGTTCACGAACTTCCATCTCAACCAGTTCCAGCAGCTCTTCGTCATCAACCATGTCGCATTTGTTCAGGAACACGATGATGAAAGGAACGCCTACCTGACGACCCAGCAGGATGTGCTCACGGGTCTGAGGCATAGGGCCGTCAGTCGCAGCAACAACCAGGATCGCGCCGTCCATCTGCGCAGCACCGGTGATCATGTTTTTAACATAGTCGGCGTGGCCCGGGCAGTCTACGTGTGCGTAGTGGCGAGTCGGGGTGTCATATTCAACGTGGGAAGTGTTGATGGTGATACCACGAGCTTTTTCTTCTGGTGCGTTATCGATCTGGTCGAATGCACGAGCAGAACCACCGTAGGTTTTAGCCAGAACGGTAGTGATTGCAGCGGTCAGGGTAGTTTTACCGTGGTCAACGTGGCCGATAGTACCAACGTTGACGTGCGGTTTTGTACGTTCAAATTTTTCTTTAGACACGGCTATATTCCTTACTATAGTGCCCCCTCACCGAAGGGGCACGGGACTTAGATTTTAACCCTACGGCTTATTTACCACGGGCTTCAATTACGGCCTGAGCAACGTTGTTCGGCGCATCATCATACTTCAGGAACTCCATGGAGTAAGAAGCACGACCTTTGGTCAGAGAACGCAGCTGAGTTGCATATCCGAACATTTCAGACAGCGGAACTTCAGCATGAATCTGAACACCAGTAGCGTTAGATTCCTGACCTTTCAGCTGACCACGACGACGGCTAAGGTCACCGATAACGTCACCGGTATTCTCTTCCGGAGTTTCTACTTCAACCTTCATGATCGGCTCAAGCAGAACTGGTTTCGCTTTCTTAAAGCCTTCTTTAAAGGCGATAGAAGCGGCCAGTTTAAACGCCAGTTCAGAGGAGTCAACGTCATGGTAAGAACCGAAGTGCAGACGAACACCCATGTCTACAACCGGGTAACCAGCCAGTGGACCAGACTTCAGCTGCTCCTGGATGCCTTTATCAACGGCAGGGATGTATTCACCAGGAATTACACCACCTTTGATGTCGTTGATGAACTCGTAACCTTTAGGGTTAGAGCCCGGCTCCAGTGGGTACATGTCGATCACAACGTGACCATACTGACCACGACCACCAGACTGCTTAGCGTGTTTACCTTCAACATCGGTAACTTTCTGACGAATCGCTTCACGGTAAGCAACCTGAGGTTTACCTACGTTAGCTTCAACGTTGAATTCACGCTTCATACGGTCAACGATGATGTCGAGGTGCAGTTCGCCCATACCAGCGATGATGGTCTGGTTAGATTCTTCATCAGTCCATACGCGGAATGATGGGTCTTCTTTAGCCAGACGGCCCAGAGCCAGACCCATTTTTTCCTGGTCAGCTTTGGTTTTCGGTTCTACTGCGATGGAGATTACCGGTTCCGGGAATTCCATACGCTCAAGAATGATCACGTTATCCGGATCACAGATGGTGTCACCTGTAGTCACGTCTTTCAGGCCGATTGCCGCAGCAATGTCGCCCGCGCGAACTTCTTTGATCTCTTCACGCTTGTTAGCATGCATCTGAACGATACGGCCAAAACGCTCACGAGCTGATTTAACCGGGTTGTATACGGTATCACCAGAGTTAACCACGCCAGAGTACACGCGGAAGAACGTCAGGTTACCTACAAACGGGTCGGTAGCGATTTTGAATGCCAGTGCAGCAAACGGCTCGTCATCACTAGCATGACGCTCAGATGGGGTATCTTTACCGTCATCCAGCATACCGTTGATTGCAGGTACGTCAGTCGGAGCTGGCAGGTAATCAATTACCGCATCCAGCATCGCCTGAACACCTTTGTTCTTGAACGCAGAACCACAGGTTACCAGGATGATTTCGTTGTTCAGAACGCGCTGACGCAGAGCTGTTTTGATCTCTTCTTCAGTCAGTTCTTCACCACCCAGGTATTTCTCCATCAGGTCTTCTGAAGCTTCTGCAGCGGACTCGATCAGGTTCTGGTGCCATTCGTCAGCCAGGTCCTGCATGTCAGCCGGGATATCTTCATATTCGAAGGTAACGCCCTGATCAGCATCGTTCCAGTTGATGGCTTTCATTTTCACCAGGTCGATAACGCCGGTGAAGCCTTCTTCAGCACCAATTGCCAGCTGCAGCGGAACAGGGTTCGCGCCCAGACGGGATTTGATCTGACCAACAACTTTCAGGAAGTTTGCACCCATGCGGTCCATTTTGTTAACGAACGCAATGCGTGGAACTTTGTATTTGTTTGCCTGACGCCATACGGTTTCAGACTGTGGCTGAACACCACCAACTGCGCAGTAAACCATTACCGCACCATCAAGAACACGCATGGAACGTTCTACTTCGATAGTGAAGTCAACGTGCCCCGGGGTGTCGATGATGTTTACGCGATGCGGTTCATACTGCTTAGCCATACCAGACCAGAATGCAGTAGTCGCTGCGGAGGTAATGGTAATACCACGCTCCTGCTCCTGCTCCATCCAGTCCATGGTAGCGGCGCCGTCATGAACTTCACCGATTTTATGGTTTACACCGGTGTAGAACAGAATACGTTCGGTGGTAGTGGTTTTACCGGCGTCGATGTGCGCACTGATACCAATGTTACGGTAGCGTGCGATGGGTGTTGTACGAGCCATTTGATTCCTCGTTTATCTTTTTAGGCGTTCAGTTAAGTAACCCAAAGCGGGCTGCTTCGCTGAAGCGCCCGCCTGGTGACTATGACTCCGAAGGGATTACCAACGGTAGTGTGCGAACGCCTTGTTGGCTTCTGCCATACGGTGAACGTCTTCACGTTTCTTAACTGCAGTACCTTTGTTGTCTGCAGCATCAGAAAGTTCGTTCGCCAGACGCAGAGCCATGGATTTATCACCGCGTTTACGAGCAGCTTCAACGATCCAACGCATTGCCAGAGCATTACGACGGACCGGACGAACTTCAACTGGAACCTGATAAGTAGAACCACCTACGCGGCGGGACTTAACTTCAACAGTCGGGCGAACGTTGTCCAGAGCGACTTCGAAAGCTTCCAGTGAGGTTTTACCAGAGCGCTGAGCCAGGGTCTCAAGCGCGCTGTATACGATTGCTTCTGCAGTAGATTTTTTACCATCTACCATCAGGATGTTTACAAATTTTGCCAGCAGTTCTGATCCGAATTTCGGATCTGGAAGAATTTTACGCTGACCAATGACGCGACGACGTGGCATGGGAATACTCCGTTGTTAATTCAGGATTGTCCAAAACTCTAAGAGTTTAGTGTGACATTAAGATAAATCAGTTTGGCCTTACTTAACGGAGAACCATTAAGCCTTAGGACGTTTCACGCCGTACTTAGAGCGAGATTGCTTACGGTCTTTAACGCCGGAGCAGTCAAGCGCACCACGAACGGTGTGGTAACGAACACCCGGAAGGTCTTTTACACGACCGCCACGGATCAGGATCACGGAGTGTTCCTGCAGGTTGTGACCTTCACCACCGATGTAGGAAGTCACTTCAAAACCGTTAGTCAAACGCACACGGCATACTTTACGCAGTGCGGAGTTTGGTTTTTTAGGGGTAGTGGTATACACACGAGTACATACACCACGTTTCTGCGGGCAGGCTTCCAGCGCAGGCACGTTGCTTTTTGCAACTTTGCGAGCGCGTGGTTTGCGTACCAGCTGGTTAACTGTTGCCATTAAATAGCTCCTGGTTTTAGCTTTTGCTTCGTAAACACGTAATAAAACGACCTCATACAATATGAGGACGCGAAATTTTAGGGCTACGTCGAAAAGGTGTCAAGAAATATACAGCGATCTCACATCACCAGTTCATTTGACCAGCGTGCTGGACGGCCAGATTAACGAAATCAGTATAGCTAACCACGTCAATCCTGGTTGAAATTTGACCAGCAAGACCGCGAGCATCGATATCATCTTTAAGCGCAGAGACTGAGATGGGGGCATTACTGAGAATATCAACAAAGCGGTTGCCTTCTACCGCCGCCAGAACGCCATCCTGGATCAGCAGCAGGGCATCACCTTCCCGCACCATTCTCATCAGGCTATCGATGTCGCAGTGCCAGGGGGAGCGGCTCAAAGTATGGAGCATGACGGCCTCAGAATGTCAGGATGGTATCGAAGTGGGAGAGATGTTCACGCAGCACCTCCGGCACAACCACCGTAGCGTCGAGAACAAAGGGGGTGCTTTCACTCAGACCGCGCGCCTGCAGGGAGGCGGCACAGACGTAGAACGTCTCGATGTCATACAGCGGCAAGACCTTAAAGGTCGCGATGTAGTCGCGCGCCAGCACGGCCTGCGGTTGCTGGCCGGCCAGCAGCTGAAACACGCCGTCGCCGATAAAGAATACGCCGATCTCTTCTGTCAGCGCGGAGGTCGCCAGTAACGCATCCAGCCCTTCCCTGCCGGCGGCACTGCCATGCGGAGCAGAGGCAAAGACAAAAGCCACGCGGTTCATCAGAATTGCACCATTCTGTCGCAGGTTAATGCGGCTTGAGCCAGCGCCCCAAGGCCACTGAGTGAAAAGCCGTCATTAAGATTGGCGGCTGGCAGGCCCAGACGCTGCGCTTCATTTGCATCGCTTACGCCGCGACGGAGCGCTGCCGCCACACAAATATGCAGCTCAACCCCGTGCTGCTGGTTCAGGGATTGCCATGCGCGCACCAGGTCAAACTCATCGGAAGCGGGGGACGTCAGCTGGTTGGCGTTATAAATACCTTCACGATAAAAAAAGATACTGACCAGTTCGTGTCCGGCACCCAGCAGCGCACGCGCAAACTGCAACGCACTGCTGGCTTGCTGCGTACCGTACGCCGGGCCTGTCACCATTAATGCAAAACGCATTACTTTTCGTGCCCCAGGAAGTCGCCGCTTTTGAACTGACGGATGTAGAGATACACCGTGTGCTTAGAGATATTGAGACGATCGGCCACCTGGTTAATCGCATCTTTGATATCAAAAATGCCTTTCTCGTAGAGGTTAAGCACGATCTGACGATTCTTGGCGTTGTTAGACACATTGCGATCGGCATTCACTTCTTCGATGGTGAACTCCAGCGTCTGGGTGACGAGGTCTTCTACCGAGGAGGCAAAGTTAACAGCGGATCCGACATCCGGCGTTTCTGGTGGAATAAAGGTGTTCATGATCTGGGAGAACGGCACATCGAGATTCATGTTGATGCACAGCAAACCAATCACCCGATGATCGCGGTTGCGGATGGCAATCGTCACGGACTTCATCAGGACACCGCTCTTGGCGCGGGTGAAATAACATTTTGAGACGCTGCTGTCCGCACCGGTCATGTCGTGCAGCATACGCAGTGCAAGGTCGGTGATTGGCGAGCCAATTTTACGGCCAGTATGCTCACCATTGGCAATGCGGATGGCAGAACATTTCAGATCTTGCAGGGAGTGCAATACGATTTCGCAGTGGGACCCAATGAGCATCGCTAACCCGTCCACTACCGCTTCGTAGGATTTCAGAATATCGAAATCGGTCTGATCGAAAGGACGTTGATCCAGCAGATCAAGTTCGCTGGTTTCGTTGGTTAAAAGCGACCTGGTCATGAAAAAAACACTCCTTTTCAGGAGCCTGTCGGTAGGTTTTCAGGGCAGGCTCATTATTTACACGGGCAACTAAATTAATACAGCGTAGGTAGCGCTTCCAGTGTTAATTATATCTGCACCATAATAAAAAAACCGCCGCTTCAGGAGCGGCGGTTGTTACCGATTTACTTCTTGGTGGCTTCAGCTGGCGCTTCTGGCTTCGCGTCCGGCTTAGCATCCGCCTTCGGTGCTGGTTTGATATCCAGCAGCTCTACGTCAAATACCAGGGTGGAGTTAGCCGGGATACCCGGGACGCCAGTTTTGCCGTAGGCCAGATCCGGTGGGATGACCAGCTTGATTTTACCGCCTTTCTTGATGTTCTTCAGGCCTTCAGTCCAGCCTGGGATAACACCATCCAGACGGAAGGAGAGCGGCTCACCACGGGTGTAAGAGTTATCGAACTCTTTACCATCGGTCAGGGTACCTTTGTAGTTTACCACTACGGTATCGCTGTCTTTCGGTGCGTCGCCGGTACCTTCTTTCTCTATTTTATAGACCAGGCCAGTTGGAGAGGTTTTTGCGCCCTTCTCTTTAGCGAAAGCTTCACGGTAGGTTTTGCCTTTCGTTTCGTTTTCAGTCGCGTCTTTCTCCATCTTCTCCTGCGCTGCGCCTTTCACGCGCGCTTCGAAAGCCTGCAGAGTTTGCTCGATTTCCTGGTCTGACAGTTTGCTCTTATCAGCAAATGCATCCTGAACACCGGCGATCAGCTGAGCCTGATCCAGCTTGATGCCCAGTTTTTCTTGCTCTTTCAGAGAGTTTTCCATGTAACGGCCCAGAGATGCGCCCAGCGCGTAGGCTGACTTCTGGTCGTCATTTTTGAACGCCGCATTGCTGTCAGCAGTCGCAGCAGGCTTTGCTGCAGTATCGGCAGCGAAAGTCAGCGGCGCATGCAGAGCGACGGCCATCGTGGTCGCCAGCAGCGTTACTTTAAACAGTGATTTCATCCATTTCTCCAGGGCCGGGGACTCTCACCCCGTATTAAGCGTAATTGAGAAGCGTACTATAAAACGTTGAGGAACAAATCTACAGGTAGACACCCCTGATTCGCACCACATTTCAGACTATTTTTGTTTAAATTAGTTTCGCAGCAATGGGATGTTTACTGCGCGCGAAGATAATCTCGGGTAAAATTCGCCGCCGCCAGCCCCGGACGGGGCAACAGAGACCAACGAGGTGAATCATGCAGGATACAGATATGGAAGCACGACTGGCTGAACTCGAAAGCCGCCTGGCTTTTCAGGAGATCACCATCGATGAGTTGAATCAGACCGTAACGGCCCACGAGCTTGAAATGGCCAAGCTGCGGGATCTGCTGCGTCTGTTAACCGAAAAAGTGAAAGCGTCGCAGTCATCACACATTGCGTCGCAGTCGGAAGAGACGCCGCCGCCCCATTATTGAGACGTAAAAAAAGCGGGATATTCCCGCTTTTTTGAGCTTTAAGCCGTGAAGCTTAGTGGCAACCGCAACCGCCATTACCGCAACCACCTTTACCGTGGTCGTGACCATGGTCGTGATCGTGGCCGTGACCGCCGCAGCAACCGTCGTGACCGTGATCGTGGTCGTGGTCATGACCGTTCGCACCGTGAACGTGGCCGTGAGCCAGCTCTTCTTCAGTGGCTTCGCGGATAGCTACCACTTCAACGTTGAACTTG
The DNA here is from genome assembly GCF_916618945.1 of Leclercia sp. Marseille-Q4284. NCBI lineage: Bacteria > Pseudomonadati > Pseudomonadota > Gammaproteobacteria > Enterobacterales > Enterobacteriaceae > Leclercia > Leclercia sp. Marseille-Q4284. Next base: position 1,312,646 of record NZ_CAKAKG010000002.1, on the reverse strand, counting down.
AGGTTCTGGCCAGCCAGCATATGGTTGCCATCAACCACAACGTGGTCATCTTCAACTTCAGTGATTTCTACTGGAACCGGACCCTGGTCAGTTTCAGCCAGGAAACGCATGCCAACCTGCAGTTCGTCAACGCCCATGAACACGTCTTTAGGAACGCGCTGCACCAGGTTGTCATCGTACTGACCGTAAGCGTCGTTTGCGCCTACAGCAACGTCAAATTTATCGCCAACTTCATGACCGTCCAGCGCGTTTTCCAGACCGGAAATCAGGGAACCGTGACCGTGCAGGTAGTCCAGCGGCGCACTCACCGGAGACTCATCAACCAACACACCGTCTTCTGTACGTACCTGATAGGCCAGGCTGACCACCAGGTCTTTTGCTACTTTCATGATATCTCCTGAGCGTGGGAAAATTGCTGGCGCAGATTGTAACGGAAATCTGCACCCGTGTACCCTTTAGCTTAAAAAAACTCAGGGCATATCGCTAGTCCGGATGAAAAATCCCGATCACTTGCTCTTCTTTGCGAACATGCTCGCGAGCCTCTTTATCCGCCTCACGCATCTGGTGTCCGCACTTAACACACTCAACAATATCGATATTGTTCTCTCGCCACATCGCCAGCGTGTCCTGAGCCTGGCAGGCCGGGCATTTCGCACCGGCGATAAAGCGTTTACGAATCGCCATCATCTACCTCTTTATTCAAATTCATCCCAGCCATCCAGCTGCCGACGCTCCTGCTGCATCTCGCGCTGGAAGATCTCTTCCAGCTCGCGGCGCGCCTCCCGCACCCGGGAAATTTGCACCGTGTCGGTGTGCACCGGCATCAACTCGCGCAGCATCATCATATCCAGACGGCGAAAGTGTAACTGCGCGCGCTGGGCCTGATGCGGATGCATTCCCAGCGTCACTAAGGTTTTGCGCCCCAGCTCCAGCGCACTGGAGAAAGTCTCACGAGTAAATTGCTTCACCCCGGCCTGGAGCAGTTCGTGGGCCTCTACACGCCCGCGCGCCCGCGCCAGGATATGCAGATGCGGAAAATGCTGCTGGCAGATCTGCACCAGCTTCATGGTGTCTTCCGGATCATTACAGGTGATGACGATCGACTCCGCCGCCTCTGCCCCGGCGGAACGTAACAGTTCCACCTGGGTGGCATCACCGTAATACACTTTGTAGCCATATTTTCGCATCAGGTTCACCGCGCTGATATCGCGCTCCAGGACGGTGACACGCTTTTTGTTCGCCATCAGCAGGCGGCCAATCACCTGACCAAAGCGCCCGAAGCCCACCACGATCACCTGCGGTTTGTCATCATCCACCCAGGGTGCTTCATGCTCATCGTCAGCAGCATTAATGCGGCGTGACAGACGTTTATCAATCAGCTTCATCAGCAGCGGCGTGGTCATCATCGACAGCGTGACGGTGACCAGCAGCAGGGCCATCTGGTCATGCTGGAACAATCTCTGGGACGATGCTGTGGAGAAGAGCACAAAAGCGAACTCTCCCCCCTGGCTCAGCACCCCGGCAAGCTGCGCGCGTTCCGGGTGACGCAGACCGTATACCCGCGCCAGCCCGTACAGCACCAGCATTTTGACGGTCACCAGCACCGCAACGCCCAGCAGCACGACCAGGATATGGGTATACAGCACGCCAAGATTCAGGGCCATGCCGACCGAGATAAAGAACAGCCCTAACAGCAACCCTTTGAACGGATCGATGGCGATTTCCAGCTCGTGCCGGTACTCACTCTCTGCCAGTAACACGCCGGCAATAAAGGTTCCCAGCGCCATCGACAGCCCGAGCGCATCCATAAACAGCGCCGAGCCCAACACCAGCAGCAGCGTGGCGGCGGTAAACACCTCCCGCACCCCGGACGCCGCAATAAAGCGGAACACTGGACGCAGCAGATAGCGCCCGCCTACCAGCATGCCGGCAAAGGCCAGCACCTTCATGCCGATTTTCATCCAGTCAAAATGCTCGTCGCCCGACCCCGCCAGCAGCGGCACCAGGGCCAGGGCCGGGATCACCGCCAGATCCTGGAACAGCAGCACGGAGAAACCGAGCTGTCCCGTTTCGTTACGGTTCATGCCCTTATCGCGCATTAGCTGTAACGCCATCGCGGTGGAGGACATCGCCAACCCAATCCCGCCGACCACCGCTGCCTGCCATGAGAAATGGCCCAGCATCAGCAGGCCGCCGAGGATCACTGCGCTAAACAGCACCTGCGCGGCGCCCACGCCGAAGATGGATCGCCGTAGCTGCCAGAGCTTCGCCGGATTCAGCTCGAGGCCGATAATAAACATCAGGAAGACGACGCCCAGCTCCGAGAAGTGCAGGATTTCGTCCACATCGCTGATAAACCCCAGCCCCCACGGGCCAATGGCGATACCCGCCAGCAGATAGCCGAGCACCGCGCCGATACCCAGACGCGAAGCCAGCGGCACCGCCACCACGGCAGCGAGCAGAAACAGCACCCCCGCCAGCAACAGATCGGAACCTTCCATCAGCGACCTCCCGTCTGATTAGGCGCGGCCAGCCAGTCGCCGTAGGCTTTAGCATGGCTGGCCAGTTCACTCTGCTGCTGCCGACGCGCCCAGTAGACCACGATCGGTCTCAGCCAGTGCATGTGGCACATGGCCGCCGTCAGCTCGAACGGGCGTAAAATATCGTTCATCGAATAGCGGTTAAGCCCGTCGTGACGATAGGCACTCTCCGGCTCGCCGGTGGTAATGACGTTCCGCCAGTACTTTCCCGCCAGCTGGTTTCCTCCCGGGCCACTGGCAAAACCGCGGCTCAGCACGCGATCGAGCCACTCTTTCAGCAGCGCCGGGCAGCTGTAGGTGTAAAGCGGATGCTGGAACACGATGACGTCATGCTGGCGCAGCAGCTCCTGCTCATAAGGGATGTCGATAAAAAAATCGGGGTAGTGCGCGTAGAGATCGTGCACCGTCACATTACTGAGCCGTAATGCCGGCTGGAGCAAAACCCGGTTGGCGACCGAGTCCTGCGACTCCGGATGGGCATTCAGCAGCAGCACTTTTGCTGTCTGGGACATCATTCCTCTCCCGGGTCGTCATCACTGTTATTTTGGGCTACCATGGCACACCCACGCGGCGCGTGGCGGCACATTTAACCTGATTATAATGACAACTTAACATAGTCGGAACACACGGCGCTCTATGATTGTTTTCTCCTCATTACAAATTCGTCGCGGCGTACGCGTCCTGCTGGACAACGCTACAGCCACCATTAACCCGGGCCAGAAAGTGGGCCTGGTGGGCAAAAACGGCTGCGGTAAATCCACGTTACTGGCATTGCTGAAAAACGAGATCAGCGCGGACGGCGGTAACTTTACCTATCCGGGCAACTGGCAGCTGGCCTGGGTAAACCAGGAGACGCCCGCCCTGAGCATACCGGCGATGGACTATGTGATTGACGGCGACCGGGAGTACCGCAAGCTGGAAGCCGAACTGCACGCCGCCAACGAACGCAACGACGGTCACGCGATTGCCACCGTCCACGGCAAACTCGATGCCATCGACGCCTGGACCATCCGCTCCCGCGCCTCCACGCTTCTGCACGGTCTGGGTTTCAGCAATGAACAGCTGGAACGCCCGGTCAGCGACTTCTCCGGTGGCTGGCGGATGCGTCTCAACCTGGCCCAGGCGCTGATCTGCCGCTCAGACCTGCTGCTGCTCGATGAGCCAACTAACCACCTCGATCTGGATGCCGTCATCTGGCTGGAGAAGTGGCTGAAGAGCTATCAGGGCACGCTGATCCTGATCTCCCACGACCGTGACTTCCTCGATCCGGTGGTGGACAAAATTATTCATATCGAACAGGAATCGATGTTCGAATACACCGGCAACTACAGCTCGTTTGAGCGTCAACGCGCGGTGCGTCTCTCCCAGCAGCAGGCGATGTACGAAAGCCAGCAGCAGCGGGTGGCGCATCTGCAAAGCTTTGTCGATCGCTTCAAGGCCAAGGCCTCCAAAGCCAAACAGGCCCAGAGCCGCATCAAGATGCTGGAACGGATGGAGATGATTGCCCCGGCGCATGTCGACAACCCGTTCCACTTCAGCTTCCGGGCGCCGGAGAGCCTGCCCAACCCGTTGCTGAAAATGGAAAAGGTCAGCGCCGGTTATGGCGACCGCATCATTCTCGATTCCATCAAGCTCAACCTGGTTCCGGGTTCCCGTATCGGTCTACTCGGGCGCAACGGCGCCGGTAAATCGACCCTGATTAAGCTTCTGGCGGGCGAGCTGGCTCCGGTCCGCGGTGATATCGGTCTGGCGAAGGGCATTAAGCTGGGTTATTTCGCCCAGCATCAGCTGGAATTTTTACGCGCGGATGAATCCCCGCTGCAGCACCTGGCGCGCCTGGCACCTCAGGAGATGGAGCAGAAACTGCGGGATTACCTGGGCGGCTTCGGCTTCCAGGGCGATAAAGTCACCGAAAATACCGAGCGCTTCTCCGGCGGCGAGAAAGCACGTCTGGTGCTGGCGCTTATCGTCTGGCAGCGCCCGAACCTGCTCCTGCTTGATGAACCGACTAACCACCTGGATCTGGACATGCGCCAGGCCCTGACCGAAGCCTTGATCGAGTTTGAAGGCGCGCTGGTGGTGGTCTCGCACGACCGTCACCTGCTGCGCTCCACCACCGACGATCTCTATCTGGTCCATGACAGCAAAGTGGAACCTTTCGATGGCGATCTGGAAGATTACCAGCAGTGGCTGAGCGACGTGCAGAAGCAGGAGAGCCAGCCTGCCGAAGGGGCGAAAGATAACGCCAACAGCGCCCAGGCACGTAAAGATCAGAAGCGTCGCGACGCGGAGCTGCGCACCCAAACCCAGCCGCTGCGCAAAGAGATCACCCGTCTGGAAAAAGAGATGGAGAAGCTCAACGCACAATTGGCTACCGTGGAAGAAAAACTGGGTGACAGCGGACTGTATGACCAGACGCGTAAAGCCGAGCTGACCGAATGCCTGCAGGTGCAGGCCACGACCAAATCCAGCCTTGAAGAGTGCGAGATGGCCTGGCTGGATGCGCAGGAACAGCTCGAAGGGATGCTTCAGAGCGAATAACCCGGTGGAGGAGCGATGATACCTGACCTGACCAGCGAGATTACCTTTCGCAAACTGAGCATCTTCATGACATTTATGGAGACGGGCAATATCGCCCGGGCCGCTGAGGTGCTGAACCTCAGCGGGGTCAGCGTCCATCGCGCCCTGCACACGCTGGAAGAGAACGTCCGCTGCCCGCTATTCACCCATAAAGGCCGGAATTTGATCGCCCTGCCCGCCGCCTGGACGCTGCTGGAGTACTGCCAGGAGGTGATGCAGGTCATGGAGCGCGGACTGGAAGAGGCGCGTAAAACGGCCGGTATCGGCCAGGGCCGTCTGCGGGTGGGGACGCTCTACTCCCTGACGCTCGAGACGGTGCCGCAGTTGATTATGGGCATGAAGCTACGCCGCCCGGATCTGGAGATGGATCTCACCATGGGCTCCAACGAGACCCTGCTGCATATGCTGGAAGAAGGCTTGCTGGATGCGATTCTGATCTCCATTTCTGAAAGCGAAATCGACCGCAACAACCTCGAAGTGCTGCCTCTGTTCCACGACGATATCTGTCTTGCCGCCCCCGCCTCGGCGCAGCTCAATACCGACGCGCTGGCGGATTTACGTGACTACAAAGACCAGAAGTTTGTCGCCCTGGCGGAAGGTTTCGCCACCTACGCCGGTTTCCAGGAGGCGTTTCATATCGCCGGTTTCGAGCCGGAGATCGTCACCCGGGTTAATGATATTTTCTCGATGCTGAGTCTGGTGCAGGCGGGCGTCGGCTTTACGCTGATGCCGGGCAGGATGAAAAAAGTGTATGAAAACTCGGTGCAGCTGTTAAAGCTGGCCGAGCCGTATCAAATGCAGCAGCTGATCGCCATCGTCTTTGCCCGCAACCGCGAGCAGGACCCGAGCCTGCGGGCGCTGGCGGCAGAAGGCCGCATGTACGCCCGCCGCCTTGAGCAGAACGCTACGCCTTAAGACGCCGGGCGAGATGCACCGCGACATCAATGCCGCTGCGTTCCAGAGAGACAGACTCCCCTTCCCAGGCCGCCTGACGCGTCAGGCAGGTCAGCACCCCGCCGGGAGGCATCTCTATTGCCAGCCGTGCTTCACGCTCGTTCGCGGCAATCACCGCCTCCTGCCAGCGCACCGTCCGGGCCATGTTCATGGCCAGATCGTCGGCAATTTTCTCTGGCTGCCAGAGCACGCGCCCGGTGCTGCCGCTCAGGTATGCGCAGCGGGGACGAGAGAGCGTAACCCGGCTGAACGCCTCAACCAGTTTTTGCGCCGGTTCCGCCAGCAGTTCGCAGTGCGACGGGACGCTGACCGTCAGGCGGCGGGCTTTATTGGCCCCTTTCGCCAGCGCGCGCGTCGCCACTTCCGCCATGCCGTCATCGGCACCGGCAATCACAATCTGCGTCTCGGCATTCAGGTTGGCGATATAGGTGCCGGTGCCTTCCATCAGGGTTTCTACCTGGGGAAGCGTTAACCCCATAATCGCCGTCAGGCCGTAGCCCTGAGGATAAGCCTGCTCCATCAGATCGCCACGCAGGGCCACCAGTTTCAGGGCATCAGCAAAATCGAGCGCCCCGGAGATGACCGCCGCAGGATAGGCGCCGATGGAGAGGCCGCTGACGATATCCGCCGCGACGCCGCGACGCGCCATTTCACGCGCCCAGGCGACACCCGCAATCAGCAGCGCGAGCTGTACCGCGCGGGTGTGTTGCAGCGCCGCCGGGGAGTCCAGCGCGTCCACCTCACTGGCGCCCAGCACTTCACGCGCCTGAGCCAGCTCGGTTCCGGGCAAGTTTTGCAGCATACCGGGATGCTGCGTCCCCTGCCCCGGAAAGGTAAACAGGATCTTCATTGTTCCTCCCATGCCCAGGGGTTAGCCGTCAGGCGCGGCCCCCGGTCGGTTTTCAGCAACGTTTTTCCATCACGTAGCCATTCGTTGAGCGCAAAGCCGCCCAGCGGCGTCTCGACCTGGGTATCGGCCCGACAAAGCGCCCCTTCAAGGTGCGACTGCCAGGCCAGCAAAACATCGGGAGAGAGGGGCTGCGGGGCGCGGATCAGCAGATCGAGATCGCTGTCGGCGTGGATCACTGCAATGCCGGTCGCCAGCGCATACCCGGTGCTGCCGGTAATGCCCCAGGTCCAGGGCCAGGGTGTGCGGGAAAGTTGTGCTGCCACCTGAACCGGTGGCTGAGTGATAAAGGGCGAGCGCAGCAGACTTGCTTCTGCGCTCAGCTGTTCGGGGGAGATGACACGAACAATCTGGTCCGGGTTAACCCAGCCCGCCGCGCGCTGATCGCGCTTCAGGCCACGAACGCCCACCGGAATACGTCCGTTACCATCAACATCACGCCGCACCACCACCGGCAGGCCGGTGTGCCAGGCGCCATCTACCCAGGCGTCGGCAATCCCTTCCAGCGCGTCACGCGCATTAAGCCAGATAAGGTCGTGGGGGCGTAATGTTGTGGTCATGATTACATTCCTGAAGTCAGCGAGATAAACAGCGGCAGAGACAGGATACACAGGACGGAGCTTAACAGCAGCACGGCTTCTGCATCCGGCGACTGCACGCCAAAGCGGTTACCGAACACCACACCGAAGAAGCCGGCGGACAGGGCAATCATCAGGATCGCGGTGATCGCCACCGAACCGTGGAGACCAAACACCAGCACAATGCCCCAGGCAATCGCCGGCTGAATCAGCAGCTTGGTGATGGTGGCGCTAATCACCATGGTGTTGATCTGCAGCTTACGGGCCGACAGGATCACGCCGGTCAGGAACAGTGCCGCCGCGGTGGCCGACAGGCCCAGAGGCTTGATGGACGCCAGGACCAGATCCGGCATTTTGATGCCAATCGCGGACAGAATCACACCCAGCAGTGGCCCCATCACAATCGGTTTCTTGATTGAGCGCCACATCAGAACCGGCAACATCGCCAACGTAGAACCACTGTTTGTGCCTTCCGCACGGGCTTTCTCACGCTCCAGAATCAGCAGGCAGAACGGCGTCATCAGAACAGAACCACAGGCAATGGAGACCGCCACCGAGAGTGAGGTCGCCGGGCTTTCACCCAACACGCTGCCCAGAATCGGCAGACCCAGCGCCGCGTAGTTCGGCAGTGCCACGGTCAGGGTCAGCACGGCGGCATCCTGCGGGGATTTTTTGAAGACGTTAGTGGCGAGGAAGTAGATGGCCGCATAGGTGATCCACATCGCCAGGGTCAGGACGAGGATCAGCGGCGACTGGGCAATGATACCTGCCCAGGGCGTTTGCACCGTGGCGCTGAACAGCGCGGCGGGCAATGCAAAATCCATCACGAAGATATTAAGCAGAGAGACATTTTTGTTATCCACCATTTTAGCTTTACCGGCCCAGAAGCCGAGCAGCATGATGACAAAAATGGGTGCAAGGGCATGAACAATCACATAAGTCATAAATCACCTGTAAAAAAAGAAGTTTAAGCACTGACGCGATGGTTATTATTTTCAGGATGCAGGTTCCCGCGTGGGCGCAACGGGTGCGCCCACGGGGCATGCATCTGGCAGGTCTTTTCTTTTTGGTATTACCAGCTGGCTCGCATACGTTCGCGTACAAGAGCTGAGCTATGGCGATTGTCGGCACCCAGACGGCTTTTCAGCGTCGGATCCCGGCGAGCGTCATCAATGGCCTGTTGTAAGGTGGTTTTCACCAGCGCCAGATCGAGAGAAGAAGGTGCGTCCGGATTGCTGATATCCAGCAGGTTTTCCAGCAGCCCCAGCGTGGCGTAGTTACTGATGTCATACGCCATTGGCGGAATGGTTGCCGCCAGTTTTTCCAGTGCGTCGACGGTACGCAGCGTGATGCGTGCGGCAGACTCTTTACCCATCGCGTGGATCAATACGCCCTGGTCGTTAAAGGCGATCAGCCGGTTGGCCTGATAGCCGTGGGCCAGAAACGCCCCGGACATCGCTTTCCCGACGATAAGGCCAATCACCGGATGGCCCGCCAGACGCGCGTTAGCATAGGCCGCAGCAGCACCGGCCAGCGCCTGGTGAATACCAAAGCCCTCTTCGCGACGACCATAGGCCTGGCTCGGCACGTCGATGACCGCCACAATCGGGCGTTTCACCGCGTTGTCAGCATCGGCCGCGACGGTTTCGCTTACCACTTTGGCCAGGGTCCAGCCTTCCAGCAGACCCACTTCGCCACGTGCGGCACGCGGGTAGTGGTTGTTAGCATCCGGCACCACCGCAACAAAGCGCACCGCTTCGCCATTCAGCTCGCCGTCTGCCGCCTGCACCGACGGGCAGAGCCCTTCCAGACGTTTGGCATGCGGCGCAAGGGTTTCCAGCCAGAGCTCACCACGGCTAATTGAAGTACTCATCATTTCACCTCCCGGGCAAAGAGCGCGTGAATCTGTTCGGTATCCGCCTGTTTGCGGGTGTCGAATTTGGTCAGGCGTTCGAGATACCAGTCGTAATTGTCGGTGCGGTGTTTAGCCGGCACGCCTTTCGCAATCGCGTCGTTCATCGCCGCTTTCACCGCGTTCACGCCGTCGCCCACCAGGGCGTCCACCAGCCCGCTTTGATAGCGAATTTCGCCCCCGGTCATGCTCCAGATAAACGGACGGTCGCGGGAGTCGTATTCTTCAATCCCGGCTTCCTGCTCGATAACCTGTGGGCCGTTGAGGCCGAGACGCGCTTCGCGGGTCACAATCAGATAGCTGCACAACGCGGCCGCAATGGACATCCCGCCGAAGCAGCCGACGGTACCAGCGACAATGCCGATGACCGGGGTATAGCGACGCAGATCGACAATCGCAGCGTGAATATCCGCAATCGCCGCCAGGCCAAGGTTAGCTTCCTGAAGACGGACGCCGCCGGTTTCCAGGCTCAATACTGCCTGGGTTGGAATACCGTTGCGGTTATCTTCCGCCGCCAGCTCCAGCGCTGCCGCCATTTTGGCCCCGGACACTTCGCCCATGCTGCCGCCCTGGAACGCGCCTTCGATGGCGACCACCACTGCGGGTTTGCCGTTGATGGTGCCTTTCGCCACCACCATGCCGTCATCGGCCTGCGGCACAATGCCCTGCGCGCCGAGCCACGGAGATATAATCTCTTCGAACGGATCCAGCAGTTCGCGGAAGCTGCCCTCGTCGAGCAGAGCCTGCGCACGCTGGCGCGCTTTTAATTCGATAAAGCTGCTGTCATCACGCATGGCTGACCCCCTCAAAGACCTGTTCGATACGAATGCGTGCCACGCCCGGCGTGGCGCCAAAGTCGTGGATGGTCAGTTTGCCCGCCGGCAGGCTGCTGACGGTCTGCAATCTGTTGAACAGCGCATCCCAGCGGCCACGGCTGTTATCGACGGAGGTGGTGATTTCAATTGCCAGCGTCTGGCCCTGGTCGGCGGTAAATAACACCTCCATATCCCCGGAGCCAACAACGCCTGCCAGCGCTTTGCCGTTCAGGGTACGGCTGGCGGGCAGAGTTAATGTAATTTTTTCCATAACATCCTCTTAATTCGCTAAATAAGGCGTCTCTATGCGGTCAAGGAACAGCGTGGCGGCCAGCAGGTCGGCCGCGCCGCCCGGAGAGGCATTGAGCAAGAGCATCTGTTTGTCTAATAAGGCTAAGATGCGTTGCCCCTCAGGGTGAGCGGTGCCGCCAGCGGCTAATACCGCCCGGGCGCCGTTCTGCATGGCGTCCAGCCCCTCCATACCGGCGCGGGAGAGCACGCAGGTATCGGTTAACGAGGTCATGATCGCCATTAACGCATCGAGCCGGGCGTGGGCTTCGGTACCGCCGTTAAGCCGGCTCAGGCGAAGCTGCGGCAGCGCCCGCTGCATAATGTGCGGAAACGCCTGCTGCGCCTCTTCGCGCGCGCCCGGCACCCGATAGCGGTGGGTGGCGCGCAGCCCTTTACTGAATACTTTCGGCGCGGCGTCATCCGGCAGTTTCGCCAGCTGCGCGGCGGTATCGGCTACCGTCCGGGCTTGCGCATTGCCGCCGAGCATCGCCACGGCGCTGACTAACAAGCCCAGGGCCCAGATAGCGCCCCGGTGGGTATTCACCCCGCCGGTGGCGGCCATCATCTGCTGCTCGCCTTCGCGACCCAGCCGACCTACGGTCTGCCGTAGCGCGATATCGGCCGGACGCTGCCAGCTTTGCAGCGCCAGCGCCTGAAACGTGGGGGTCAGGCTGTGCGCCGAACGCTCCATCAGCGCGAGCGAGAGATCGTGATGCGCGCCATTCCCCCGACTGTCCACCAGACCGGGTTTCGGGCTTAATCGCGCTTCGTCAATCAGACACTGCGTGGCGGTTCGCGCCAGCCATTCGGCACCGCCCTCAACCTGGATCCGGGGGAGTAGTTTCATTACCAGCTCCGGAATTTCGCAGGTGGGTTGTAGAGACCGCCCGACCATTCAACCAGGTCAGACACGCTGCCAGCCGCCAGCAGAGAGCGGGTAGCATCAGTGCGGCGAATACCCATGTCTTCCGGGTAGACCACTTTGCCACTCTGGCGCAGCTCGGCGACGCGTTTGGCGTCCACACCCAGACCGATATCGGTGATCCCTGCTACCGCAGCGACCATGGCCCGACGTTCCTCAAGATCTTTGGCCCGGTAGAGGTAAGCAATCCCCTCTTCCGTCAGCACGTGAGTGACGTCATCCCCGTAGATCATGACCGGGGCCAGCGGCATACCGGAGGCTTTCGCCACCTCGACAGCGTCGAGTTTTTCCACGAAGGTCGGTTTCACGCCCGCCTGGAAGGTTTCGACCATCTGCACCACCAGCTTTTTACCGCGCTGCATCGGATCGGGTTCAGTGATCATGTTCAGCCAGGCCGGGGTGGCATGACGACGACCGTGCGGATCGTGGCCCATATTTGGCGCTCCACCGAAGCCGGAAAGACGACCGCGGGTCACGGTTGAGGAGTTGGCATAGCCATCAACCTGCAGCGTAGAACCGATAAACATATCCACCGCGTACTGGCCTGCCAGCTGGCAGAAGGCGCGGTTAGAGCGCATGGAGCCGTCGGCACCGGTAAAGAACACGTCAGGACGGGCACGAATGTACTCTTCCATCCCCAGCTCACCGCCGAAGCAGTGCACGCTCTCGACCCAGCCGCTTTCAATTGCCGGGATCAGCGTCGGATGCGGGTTCAGCGTCCAGTGTTTACAGATTTTGCCTTTCAGGCCGAGCTGTTCACCGTAGGTCGGCAGCAGCAGTTCAATGGCGGCGGTGTTGAAGCCGATACCATGGTTCAGGGACTGAACCTGGTGTTCCGCATAGATGCCTTTGATGGCCATCATCGCCATCAGGATGTGTTCCTGTTTGATCAGGCGTGGGTCACGGGTGAACAGCGGTTCGATGAAGAACGGCTTATCGGCCACGACCACGAAATCAATCCAGGAGCCGGGGATATCCACGCGCGGCAGATCGCACTCGTCGTCCACCAGCTCGTTCACCTGAGCGATAACAATGCCGTCGTGGAAGGCGGCGGCTTCGACCAGCGCCGGGGTATCCTCGGTGCTGGCACCGGTATAGAGGTTACCTTTACGGTCCGCTTTAAAACCGGCAATCAGCGCCACGTTTGGCGACAGATCGACATACAGGCGGGAATAGAGTTCGATGTAGGTGTGGATGGCACCAATTTCCAGCTGCCCGTCTTCCAGCAGCTGCGAAATACGCAGGCTCTGGGTACCCGAGAATGAGAAGTCGAGTTTGCGGGCGATACCCTTCTCAAAAATATCCAGGTGCTCGCTGCGACCGACGCTCGGCATAATCATATGCAGATCGTGAACAATTTGCGGGTTCACTTCGGCCAGAGAACGGGAGAGAAAATCTGCCTGCTTTTGGTTATTCCCTTCCAGTACGACTTTGTCGCCTGGGGCGATCAGTTTTTCCAGCATGGCGACAAGGTCGCCTGTTGGCAGTACTTTGCCCTGCACCGGGACGGAAGCCAGGCGGCGCGCTTTTTCAGTGCGACGCGTGTTCCAGTTCCGGGCTGGCATTTGCCCTGATAACATTGTTAACCTCCTGATTCAGCTCATCTTTAGATTTGCTTAACGTTGAGTTAAGTGTGCCCCCTGGCGATAAAGCCATCAATTAAGCGCAGAGAGGAATCATTAGCATGAGAGTAATAATCAGGGTAAATATTTGTGATCGGGATCAGTTCATGTTTCGGAAAACCAGGCTAAACGGGGTACAATTCGGAAGGTATCGTAAATAACAGACAATAATTAGCATCGCCTTTATGACCCAAATCATTCCCTCAGACTTCAACATTACAGCCGACGAAAGCGCGGAATTTGTCCCTATGCGGGGCGTGTCGAACCGACACCTGCAGACCATGCTGCCGCGTCTCATCCGCCGTAAAGTGCTTTTTACCCCCGTCTGGCAGCGCCTTGACCTGCCGGATGATGACTTCGTTGATTTAGCCTGGAGCGAAGATCCGCAGCAGGCCCGGCACAAACCCCGACTGGTGGTCTTTCATGGTCTGGAGGGCAGCCTGCACAGCCCCTACGCGCACGGCCTGATTCAGGCGGCGAAAGCGCGCGGCTGGCTGGGCGTGGTGATGCACTTCAGAGGGTGCAGCGGCGAACCCAATCGCCAGAAACGCATCTACCACTCCGGTGAAACTGAAGATGGCACCTGGTTCCTGCGCTGGCTGGCAGAGACTCACGGCCCGGCCCCTACGGCGGCAGTGGGCTATTCGCTGGGTGGAAACATGCTCGCCTGCCTGCTGGCAAAAGAGGGCGATACCATCCCGCTGGATGCCGCTGCCATCGTCTCTGCCCCGTTCATGCTGGAGCACTGCAGCTATCATATGGATAAGGGCTTCTCGCGAATCTATCAGCGTTATCTGCTTAACTTGCTCAAAGCCAATGCGGCACGCAAACTTAAAGCTTACCCGGATACGCTCCCGGTCAGTCTGCGACAGCTGAAGAAAGTGCGCCGCCTGCGCGAATTTGACGATCTGATCACCGCCAAAATTCACGGTTTTGCCGATGCGATTGACTACTATCGCCAGTGCAGCGCCATGCCGGTGCTGAGCAACATCACCAAACCGGTACTGATTATTCATGCTAAAGACGATCCCTTTATGGATCATCACTCGATACCCGCGCAGGAATTTTTGCCCGCTAACGTGCAGTATCAGCTGACCGAACACGGCGGACACGTGGGCTTTGTCGGTGGCACGCTGCGCCGCCCGCAGATGTGGCTGGAAACGCGTATCCCGGACTGGCTGACCACATACCTGGAACCGATAAGATGATTATTCCCTGGCAAGATCTGGCTCCCGAAACGCTGGATAATCTGATTGAAAGCTTTGTGTTACGCGAAGGCACCGATTATGGTGAACAGGAGCTTTCGCTTGAGCAGAAGGTCGCCGACGTCAGGCGCCAGCTGCAAAGCGGTGAGGTGCTGGTGGTATGGTCTGAGCTGCACGAAACCGTCAACATCATGCCTCGCAATCAATTTCGCGGTTAACCGCGACCTCTTTCCATTCAGGGAGTTGCTATGTCCGCCAGACATCCGGTTATTGCCGTTACAGGGTCGAGTGGTGCGGGTACCACTACCACTAGCCTCGCCTTTCGTAAGATCTTCTCGCAGCTGCATCTGCGTGCTGCGGAAGTAGAAGGCGACAGCTTTCACCGCTTCACCCGCCCTGAGATGGACATGGCCATCCGCAAAGCCCGCGATCTCGGCAAACACATCAGCTACTTTGGCCCGGATGCCAACGACTTCGGCCTGCTGGAGCAAACCTTCGCCGAATACGGGCGAAGCGGCACCGGCCAGGCACGCAAATACCTGCACACCTATGACGAAGCGGTCCCCTGGAACCAGGTGCCGGGCACCTTCACCCCCTGGCAGCCGCTGCCGGAACCGACCGACGTGCTGTTTTATGAAGGCCTGCATGGCGGGGTGGTGACGCCGCATCACGACGTGGCGCGCCATGTCGACCTGCTGGTGGGCGTGGTGCCGATCGTCAACCTGGAGTGGATCCAGAAGCTGACGCGGGATACCAGCGAACGCGGCCACTCCCGCGAGGCGGTGATGGACTCGGTAGTGCGCTCGATGGAGGATTACATTAACTTCCTGACGCCACAGTTTTCCCGCACCCATATTAACTTCCAGCGCGTCCCGACCGTGGACACCTCTAACCCCTTTGCCGCAAAAGGCATCCCGTCCCTGGACGAGAGCTTCGTGGTGATCCACTTCCGCAATCTGGACAATATTGACTACCCCTGGCTGCTGGCGATGCTGCAGGGTTCGTTTATTTCGCACATCAATACGCTGGTGGTGCCGGGCGGCAAGATGGGGCTGGCGATGGAGTTGATCATGATGCCGCTGGTGCAGCGGTTGATGGAAGGCAAGAAGATCGATTGAGGTTTTGTTGCCCGGTAAGCGCAGCGCCACCGGGCAAGGCGCTTACGCCTCGATCACTTCATACGAATGCGTAATGTTGACCGCTTTCTCCAGCATCAGCGCCACGGAGCAGTACTTCTCCGCAGAGAGATCCACTGCGCGGGATACCGCCGCGTCTTTCAGCGCTTTGCCGGTGACCACGAAGTGCAGGTTGATATGGGTGAACAGGCGCGGCGCCTCTTCACGACGTTCTGAGGTCAGCTTCACTTCACAGTCGGTCACATCGTGACGCCCTTTTTGCAGGATCGACACCACGTCGATGGCGCTGCATCCGCCTGCCGCCATCAGGACCACTTCCATCGGGCTTGGCGCTTTATCACCAGAGTTACCATCCATCAAAATCTGGTGCCCCGAAGCGGACTCACCGAGGAACGTTAACCCTTCTACCCATTTCACACGTGCTTGCATTTGTATTAACTCCAGGAGTGCATTTTTGCTGACAGATTACGCGTCAGTAACAATTCTGACAACGGAAGTCGACCTGCATCAAGCTGAAGCGAGACACCAGGAGACACGCGGCAAAAGCTATGCTAAAACAGTCGGGATGCTACAGTAATACATTGACGTTGCACATGTATGCAGAGGACATCACACATTCCAGGCTGCTAATTATTGTGCCAGCCAGACCCCAGGCAGGGGAAAGAATTCGATTGCAACCCCAGAGTACAGGTACATAGCCAGACTCTGGAGACAGCTTATAACAGAGGATAACAGCGCATGGTGCTTGGCAAACCGCAAACAGACCCGACTCTCGAATGGTTCTTGTCTCATTGCCATATTCATAAGTACCCATCGAAGAGCACGCTGATTCACCAGGGTGAAAAAGCGGAAACGTTGTATTACATCGTCAAAGGCTCAGTGGCAGTGCTGATCAAAGATGAAGAAGGCAAAGAGATGATCCTCTCTTACCTGAATCAGGGAGATTTCATCGGCGAGCTGGGCCTGTTTGAAGAAGGTCAGGAGCGTAGCGCCTGGGTGCGTGCGAAGACCGCGTGTGAAGTGGCTGAGATCTCTTATAAGAAGTTCCGCCAGCTGATCCAGGTTAACCCGGATATCCTGATGCGCCTCTCCTCGCAGATGGCTCGCCGTCTGCAGGTCACGTCCGAGAAAGTGGGTAACCTCGCCTTCCTCGACGTAACGGGCCGTATCGCTCAGACCCTGCTGAACCTGGCGAAACAGCCAGACGCCATGACCCACCCGGACGGTATGCAAATTAAAATTACCCGTCAGGAAATTGGTCAGATCGTCGGATGTTCGCGTGAGACAGTCGGTCGTATTCTGAAAATGCTGGAAGATCAAAACCTGATTTCCGCCCACGGTAAAACCATCGTGGTTTACGGAACACGTTAATTCCGCTCAAACGGCGTGGCATCGCAGGATGCCACGCCGTTTTTGTCTCTAGCATCCATGTGGCGCAGGCTCATTTATCACCCGGAAGTTAACTACGCACTGCGGCAAACCCTGGTGTTGTGTCTCCCCGTGGCTGTGGGTTTGATTTTCGGTCATCTGCAACAGGGACTCCTCTTTTCTCTGGTTCCAGCCTGCTGCAACATCGCTGGCCTGGACACACCGCATAAACGCTTTTTTAAACGTCTGACTATTGGCGGCTGCCTGTTTGCCGGATGTAGCCTGGCCGTCCAGCTGTTGCTGGCGCGGGATATTCCATTGCCGCTCATTCTGACGGTACTGGCGATGACGCTAGGGGTCACGGCTGAGATCAGCGCCCTGCATGCGCGACTCCTGCCCGCCTCGCTGATTGCGGCCATCTTTACCCTGAGTCTTGCCGGCAACATGCCGGTCTGGGAACCGCTGCTCCTCTATACGCTGGGCACCCTCTGGTACGGGCTGTTTAACTGGTTCTGGTTCTGGATGTGGCGCGAACAGCCGCTGCGCGAGTCGCTGAGCATGCTCTATCAACAGCTGGCGGATTACTGCGAAGCGAAATATACCCTGCTGACCCAGCACACTGACCCTGAGAAATCGTTGCCACCGCTGCTGGCCCGCCAGCAGAAGGTAGTGGATCTGATCAGCCTCTGTTACCAGCAGCTGCATATGCTGGCGGCCAACAGAAATCACGAATACAAACGCCTGCTGCGCACCTTCCAGGTGGGACTGGATCTGCAGGAGCACATCTCCGTCAGTCTGCACCACCCGAAGGAGGTGCAAAAGCTGGTGGAGCGCAGCCACGCCGAAGCGGTGATCCGCTGGAACGCACAGACCGTGGCGGCCCGCCTGCGGGTGCTGGCAGACGACATCCTCTATCATCGCTACCCCACCCGTTTCACCATGGACAAACAGCTCGGCGCGCTGGAAAAAATCGCCCGTCAGCACCCGGATAACCCGGTGGGACAGTTCTGCGCCTGGCACTTCAGCCGTATCGCCCGGGTGCTGCGCACCCAGCGTCCGCTCTACCCGCGCGACCTGATGGCCGACAAGCAGAAACGCCTGCCGCTGATCCCCGCCCTGAAAAGCTATCTGTCGCTGAAGTCTGCCGCCCTGCGTAATGCGGCGCGCATCAGCGTGATGCTGAGTATCGCCAGCCTGATGGGCATGGCGCTGCACCTGCCGAAACCTTACTGGATCTTAATGACCGTTCTGCTGGTAACGCAAAACGGCTACAGCGCGACGCGGGTGCGTATTTTCCACCGGGCGGCCGGCACCATGGTGGGGCTGATCATCGCCGGTGTCACCCTGCACTTCCACGTTCCGGAAGGCTATACCCTCGCCGGGATGCTGGTGATCACTCTGGTAAGTTACCTGTTTATTCGCAAGAACTACGGCTGGGCGACGGTGGGCTTTACGGTCACAGCGGTATATACCCTGCAGCTGCTGACCCTGAACGGCGAGCAATTTATTATCGCCCGGCTGGCCGATACCCTGATTGGCTGTCTGATTGCCTTCGGTGGCATGGTCTGGCTATGGCCGCAGTGGCAGAGCGGGCTGCTACGGCAGAATGCCCACGACGCGCTGGAGGCCGATCAGGAGGCCATCCGCCTGATCCTCAGCGACGATCCGCAGCCGACGCCGCTGGCCTGGCAGCGCATGAAGGTCAACCAGGCGCACAACGCCCTGTTCAACTCCCTCAACCAGGCGATGCAGGAGCCGGGCTTCAATTCGGCGTATCTGGCGGATATGAAACTGTGGGTAACGCACAGCCAGTTTATCGTCGAGCATATCAACGCGATGACGACCCTGGCGCGGGAGCATACGATGCTGACGCCAGACCTGGCGCAGCGTTATCTGCAGTCATGTGAAATTGCGCTTCAGCGCTGTCAGCAGCGTCTGGAGTATGATTCGCCGGGTGAAAGCGGCGATGAGAATATCCTGGAAGCTCCCGAAACTCTGACCTACGGGCCTATGAGCACCCTGGAGCAGCATCTGCAGCGCATCCTGGGGCATCTGAATACCATGCACACCATTTCGTCAGTGGCATGGCGACAGCGCCCGCATCATGGGATCTGGTTGATCCGGCGTTTGAAACGGACGCCGTATTAAACGCCGGGTGGCGCTGCGCTTACCCGGCATCTCACTTACGGCTGAACCACGCGCTTCACCGCGGCGGCAAAACGGCTCATCCCTTCGTCGATATCCTCGCTCTCCACCAGCAGCGACGGCGCAAAGCGCATCACGTCCGGCCCGGCATTGAGCACCATCGCCCCTTCGCTGGCGGCGGCGTAGAGGAAATCGCGCGCCCGGCCTTTGTATTGCGGCTTCAGCTCGGCACCAATCAGCAGCCCCATGCCGCGAATATCACTGAAGACATCGTATTGGGCATCGATCTGCTGGAGGTGCTTCACAAACTGCTCGCGCTTCGTGTTGACGCCGCTCAGCACTTCCGGGGTGTTGATAATATCGAACGCTGCCCCAGCCACCGCGCACGCCAGCGGGTTACCGCCGTAGGTTGAGCCGTGAGAGCCCACGTGGAACGCCGAAGCGATATCCTGAGTGGTCAGCACCGCGCTCACCGGGAAACCGCCGCCGAGCGCTTTAGCGCTGGTCAGGATATCCGGGGTCACGCCATAGTGCATGTAGGCAAACAGATCCCCGGTGCGGCCCATGCCGCTCTGCACTTCATCAAACACCAGTAGGGCCTGGTGCTGATCGCACAGCTCGCGAAGCCCCTGCAGGAACTCGGGGGTTGCCGCCATCACGCCGCCTTCACCCTGAATCGGCTCAACCACCACCGCGCAGGTGTGATCGTCCATCACCGCTTTTACCGCATGCAGATCGTTAAACGGGACGTGGATGATATCGGCCGGTTTCGGGCCAAAGCCGTCGGAATATTTTGGCTGACCGCCCACGGTCACGGTAAACAGCGAACGACCGTGGAAGGCGTTGTGGAAGGCGATGATTTTGGTTTTGAACGGGCTGTGGCGAGTGGAGGCGTAGTAGCGCGCCAGCTTAAAGGCCGTTTCGTTGGCTTCGGTGCCGGAGTTCATAAACAGCACGCGCTCGGCAAAGGTGGCGTCGATAATTTTACGTCCCAGACGCAAAGCCGGTTCGTTGGTAAAGACGTTGCTGGTGTGCCACAGGGTCTCCCCCTGGGTTTTTAGCGCCTCGACCAGCGCCGGGTGACAGTGGCCTAACGCCGTCACCGCAATGCCGCCCGCAAAATCAATATACTCTTTACCCTGCTGATCCCAGACGCGGCTGCCTTTCCCCTTCACCGGGATAAACTCGGCCGGTGCATAAATTGGCAGGATAACTTCATCGAATGTTGCGCGCGTAATTGCAGATTGTTCAGTTGCCATGTAACCCCACCCTTTTTTTAGCAAAAAGCAGAAGTGAAAATATAATCACGAAATATGCTTAAAAAATCACTTCATGGCAACTAAAAATCAACGATTCAGGAAATTAGCCAGCAGCTGGTGGCCCTGTTCGCTGAGAATGCTTTCCGGGTGGAACTGCACTCCTTCCAGATCCCATTCGCGATGGCGGATACCCATGATCTCCCGGGTCTCGCTCCAGGCGGTGACCTCAAAGCAGTCGGGTAAGGTGGGCGGGTCAATGACCAGCGAATGATAGCGGGTCACGGTGAGAGGATTATTCAGACCAGAGAAGACCCCCGTGCCGTTGTGGGTCACCGGGGCGGTTTTGCCGTGCATCACTTTGGCGGCACGAACGATCGTCGCGCCAAAGACCTGACCGATGGCCTGATGCCCGAGGCAGACGCCGAGGATCGGCAATTTACCGGCATAGTGTTGGATCACCGCCAGCGAGATCCCGGACTCATCCGGTGTGCAGGGGCCGGGAGAGACAACAATTTTCTGAGGATTCAGCGCCGCGACATCCTCCAGAGAGAGCACGTCGTTGCGCCGGACCACCACCTCCGCCCCCAGCTCGCAAAAATACTGGTACAGGTTCCAGGTGAAGGAATCGTAGTTATCAATCAGCAGAATCATGGCGGCTCCTGAAAAAATGGCCGCCCTATTCTACTCAGTTTCCCGGGCTTCGCTTACCACTTTGCTGAAGATTGTGTTCAGCGCGCTCAGATCGCCCATCGCACCGCTCTGGTTGGCCTGGGCCCACTCCTCTGGGTCGATACCGCGCCAGTCGAGCTGATACCCGGCATGGATCGCCAGCTGTTCAAAGAAGATGCGCTGAACAATACCATTGCCGATGCGGAACGGGTGCAGGACATTGATTTCGCAGTAGTAATGGCTAAGGCGATTAATAAAATCCGCTTTCTCCAGTCCGACGAGATACCCCTCCTCCTCCAGATCCTGCATCAGGGCATTGCCCTCTTTTTCGATATAGGCGAAGTGGCAGAACCGGGTATCCCCCTGATAAATATCGATTTCGCGAATATCACCCGCCCAGTCAAAAATATCCTGGTAGAGATGCTGGTGGATGGCGCACAGGTGCGGCAGTCCGCGCAACAGCGGCCCCAGAGGCAAGGTCGCGGCGCGCAGCGCGGTGAATTCATATGCGGCCTGCGCAAGGCGTTCCGCCTGACGAATGCCCAGCCGGTTACGCATCACGTTCAGTTCCGGGTAGAGATAGGGATCGCGATCGTTGCCGTATTTATCGCTCATGCTGCCTCCCTAACTCCTCAAGACGGTGCTGCGCCTCATCTGCGCTGAGGGTGACTAATGGACTGTCGACCCCTTCAAGGCGGCGGCTGGCCTGAAAATTCGTGTTTCGCTGTTGTTCCCAGAGACGGGATTTTTGCTTATCAGTGAGTTTTTTCACCTGTTACCTCCCTGCTTGTGCCCGTGTTGCCACAAGTATAAGCAGCAAACTGCGGTTTCGCAGGGAGGTAAAGGTAACGCGGGCAAAACCTGCCCGCGCTATGAGGGATTAAGGCAGGACTTTCGCAGAGAGGATAACTACCGGTTTTGTCGGCACATTCTGGTACGGACCGACATCGTGAGTCTGCACCTGAGAAATTTTATCGGCCACATCCATGCCTTTCACAACTTTACCAAACACCGCATAGCCAAAATCACGCTGGCCGTGGTCGAGGAAGGCGTTATCCGCCACGTTGAGGAAGAACTGGCTGGTGGCGCTGTCTTTATCGGCAGTACGCGCCATCGAGATGGTGCCGCGGCTGTTGCGCAGGCCGTTATCCGCTTCGTTCTTGATTGGCGGGTTCGGCTGTTTCTGCTGCATCTGCTCGTTGAAGCCGCCACCCTGCAGCATAAAGCCCGGGATCACGCGGTGGAAGGTGGTGCCGTTATAAAAACCGCTGTTCACATAATCGAGGAAGTTTTTCACAGAAACAGGGGCTTTCTGACTGTTCAGTTCCAGCTCAATGTTACCGGCAGAGGTGGTCAACAGAACGTGCGGGTCTCCTTTTGCTGCCAGCGCAGCAGGAGAGAGGGCTGAGAGAGCGAGTACAGCCGCGACAGCCGCCAGAGTTGATTTGAGCATGAGAATTCCTTAACAAAGCGCAGTAAAGAAAGCGAATGGCTTGATTCTAAAGAGCAGTATGGATCCAGGCCAGCCATTTACCTAATTTTACGCATTTGAAACAGTTGTAACCGCCGGGCAAACTGACGCCACCGATGTTAACGTGATCTAAATCACATCAAAACATGCAATTTTTGTTTAATTAACCATAAAAGATTTAAATAGATCACATTCACGCTTAAAATCTGGCCGCCCGCAGCGCCGTCAACGCGCTTTACATTTCTATTCACAGGCCAGTCATGACTAACAGCAATCGTATCAAGCTCACATGGATCAGCTTCTTCTCCTACGCCCTTACCGGTGCGTTGGTGATTGTCACCGGGATGGTGATGGGAAATATCGCAGACTATTTTAATCTGCCGGTTTCCAGCATGAGTAACACCTTCACCTTCCTTAACGCCGGGATCCTGATCTCCATCTTCCTGAACGCCTGGCTGATGGAAATCGTCCCCCTGAAAACCCAGCTGCGTTTCGGCTTTGTGCTGATGGTCGCCGCCGTCGCGGGCCTGATGCTCAGCCACAGCATCGCCCTGTTCTCTGCCGCCATGTTTGTGCTCGGGCTGGTCAGCGGGATCACCATGTCGATCGGCACGTTCCTCATTACGCATATGTATGAAGGCCGCCAGCGCGGCGCGCGTCTGCTGTTTACCGACTCCTTCTTCAGCATGGCAGGGATGATCTTCCCGATGGTGGCTGCGGCTCTGCTGGCTCGCAGCATTGAGTGGTACTGGGTTTATGCCTGCATCGGCCTGGTCTACGTGGCAATTTTCGTCCTGACCTTCGGCTGTGATTTCCCGGTACTCGGCAAAAAAGCCCAGGCCACCAGCGAACCGGTGGCGAAAGAGAAATGGGGTATCGGCGTGCTGTTCCTCTCCGTTGCCGCCCTGTGCTACATCCTCGGCCAGCTGGGCTTTATCTCCTGGGTGCCAGAGTATGCCAAAGGGCTGGGCATGAGCCTGAACGATGCCGGTCAGCTGGTCAGTGATTTCTGGATGTCGTACATGTTTGGTATGTGGGCGTTCAGCTTTATCCTGCGCTTCTTCGATCTGCAGCGGATCCTCACCGTACTGGCAGGTGCCGCCACCGTCCTGATGTATCTGTTCATCAACGGTTCGCCGGAGCAGATGCCGTGGTTTATCCTGACGCTCGGCTTCTTCTCCAGCGCCATTTATACCTCAATCATTACTCTGGGCTCCCTGCAGACCAAAGTGGCCTCGCCGAAACTGGTTAACTTCGTGCTCACCTGCGGCACCATCGGCACCATGCTGACCTTCGTGGTTACCGGCCCGATTGTGGCCCACAGCGGCCCGCTGGCGGCGTTACACACCGCTAACGGTCTCTACGCCGTGGTGTTCGTGATGTGCCTGGTGCTGGGCTTCGTGACCCGCCACCGCCAGCATAACGTGGCAGCAGCGTCTCATTGATCCCTCACGCCCCTTTGCTTCCTGCAGAGGGGCTGTTTCTGGTAAAGCTCACCTCTTCTCCCCCGTTATCCATCTGGATCCAGGTCTGCGCCAGCTGCGTGGTGGCAATCACCCGCCCCTGACGAATCGACCAGCGTACCGGCACCTGGCACCGCACCGCGTCAAAGCCCGTCTCCGCAGGCAGGATCACCAGGTTAGCCGGGTTGCCCATTTCGATACCGTAATCGCTCAGGCCAAAGGTCCGCGCGCTGTTATGGGTGATCAGATTCAGCCCGCTGTCGATCTGCTGATAGCCCATCATCTGGCAGACGTGCAGCCCCATATGCAGGACCTGCAGCATGTTGCCGGTGCCCAGCGGATACCAAGGGTCAAACACGTCGTCATGGCCGAAGCAGACGTTAATCCCCGCCTCCAGCAGCTCCTTCACGCGGGTGATGCCCCGGCGTTTTGGGTAGTCGTCAAACCGCCCCTGCAGATGGATATTCACCAGCGGATTGGCGACAAAGTTAATCCCGGAGAGCTTCAGCAGGCGGAACAGCCGCGAGGTATAGGCCCCGTTATAAGAGTGCATCGCAGTGGTATGGCTGGCGGTGACGCGCGGGCCGATCCCGGCCTCATACGCCAGCGTCGCCACCGTTTCGATAAACCGCGACTGCTCGTCGTCGATTTCATCGCAGTGAATATCCAGCGGCCGGTCGTACTTCTTCGCCAGTTCAAAAGCGATATGCAGGGACTGCACGCCGTACTCGCGGGTGAACTCAAAGTGCGGGATGGCACCCACCACGTCAGCCCCCAGCCGTAACGCCTCCTCCAGCAGGGCGGCGCCGTTGGGATAAGAGAGGATCCCCTCCTGCGGGAAGGCGACGATTTGCAGCTCAACCCACGGGGCGACCTCCTGCTTCACCTCCAGCATCGCCTTCAGGGCGGTAAGCGTGGGGTCGGAGACATCCACATGGGTACGCACAAACTGGATGCCGTTGGCGATCTGCCACTTCAGGGTCTTCCACGCCCGGGCTTTGACATCCTCATGGCTGAGCAGCGCCTTACGCTCTGCCCAACGTTCGATGCCCTCAAACAGCGTGCCGGACTGGTTCCAGTTCGGCTCCCCGGCGGTCTGGGTGGTATCGAGATGAATATGCGGTTCGATAAACGGCGCAAGGGCCAGCCCACCGCGCGCGTTTAAGACTTCATGGCTCTCGTTCTGCCCTTCACCCATCGGGGTGATTTCGCCAAAACGACCGTTCTCAATAGCCAGTTGCCATAATCCGTCCCGACCCGGTAACCGGACGTTCTGGATAAGCCAAAGCGGTGCTGTAGACATCGTATTCTCCCGAAAAAGAGCGCTGAAATTTAGGAGTAGCGGATCAATAAGATTAGCCCCCTAATTTGTACACAAAATCGGCTATCACGAAAAGCCTGCGATTTCCGTTACTTAGAAAAAACCTGACAAATCAGCAATCTACTCACTAAGGAGTAGTCTAAGGCGTATTTGATTTGCATCAATAAGTGCCGTTGCTGAATCGTTAAGGTAGGCAGTAATAGAAAAGAAATCGAGGCAAAAATGAGCAAAGTCAGACTCGCGATTATCGGTAACGGCATGGTCGGTCACCGCTTTATTGAGGATCTTCTTGATAAAGCCGATGCCGCCCAGTTCGACATTACCGTGTTCTGTGAAGAACCCCGTAAAGCGTACGACCGCGTACACCTCTCCTCCTACTTCTCTCACCACACCGCCGAAGAGCTCTCTCTGGTGCGTGAAGGTTTTTACGAGAAACATGGCGTGAAGGTGCTGGTGGGCGAACGCGCTATCACCATCAACCGTCAGGAAAAAGTGATTCATTCCAGTGCGGGACGCACGGTTTTTTACGACAAACTGATCATGGCGACTGGCTCTTACCCGTGGATCCCACCGATCAAAGGGTCAGAAACTCAGGATTGCTTCGTCTATCGTACCATTGAAGATCTCAACGCCATCGAATCCTGCGCTCGCCGCAGCAAACGCGGCGCGGTGGTTGGCGGCGGTCTGCTCGGCCTCGAAGCCGCTGGCGCGCTGAAAAACTTAGGCGTTGAAACCCACGTCATCGAATTTGCCCCGATGCTGATGGCAGAGCAGCTCGACCACATGGGTGGCGATCAGCTCAAACGCAAAATTGAGAGCATGGGTGTGAAAGTTCACACCAGCAAAAACACTAAAGAGATTGTTCAGGAAGGCACCGAGGCGCGTAAAACCATGCGCTTTGCCGACGGCAGCGAGCTGGAAGTGGACTTCATCGTCTTCTCCACCGGTATTCGCCCGCGCGACAAGCTGGCTACCCAGTGCGGCCTGGCCGTTGCCCAGCGCGGCGGTATCATGATCAACGATACCTGCCAGACCTCCGATCCGGATATCTATGCCATCGGTGAGTGCGCCAGCTGGAATAATCACGTCTACGGTCTGGTTGCCCCTGGCTACAAAATGGCACAGGTCACCGCTGACCACATCCTCGGTAATGATAACGCCTTCGCTGGCGCAGACATGAGCGCCAAGCTGAAACTGCTGGGCGTGGACGTGGGCGGTATTGGTGATGCACATGGCCGCACACCAAACTCCCGCAGCTACGTCTACCTCGATGAAAGCAAAGAAGTTTATAAGCGTCTTATCGTCAGCCCGGACAACAAAACCCTGCTCGGGGCGGTGCTGGTGGGTGATACCAGCGACTTCGGCAACCTGCTGCAACTGGTGCTGAACGCCATCGAACTGCCGGAGAACCCGGACGCACTGATCCTGCCAGCCCATGCGGCCAGCGGTAAGCCGTCGATTGGTGTCGATAAACTGCCGGACAGCGCGCAGATTTGCTCCTGCTTCGATGTCACCAAAGGCATGCTGATCTCCGCCATCAACAAGGGCTGCCATACTGTGGCGGCGCTGAAAGCCGAAACCAAAGCCGGGACCGGCTGCGGCGGCTGTATCCCGCTGGTCACCCAGGTGCTCAACGCCGAACTGGCGAAACAGGGTATCGAAGTGAACAACAACCTGTGCGAGCACTTCGCTTACTCTCGCCAGGAGCTGTACCACCTGATCCGCGTGGAAGGCATCAAATCCTTCGACGAACTGCTGCAGAAACATGGCCAGGGCTACGGGTGTGAAGTCTGTAAACCGACCGTCGGTTCCCTGCTGGCCTCCTGCTGGAATGAGTACGTGCTCAAGCCGCAGCACACTCCGCTGCAGGACACCAACGACAACTTCCTGGCTAACATCCAGAAAGACGGGACCTACTCGGTGATCCCACGCTCTGCTGGCGGTGAAATCACGCCGGAAGGTCTGGTGGCCGTGGGCCGCATCGCCCGCGAATTTAACCTCTACACCAAAATCACCGGTTCCCAGCGTATCGGTCTGTTCGGCGCGCAGAAAGACGACCTGCCGGAAATCTGGCGTCAGCTGATTGAAGCGGGCTTCGAAACCGGTCATGCCTATGCCAAAGCGCTGCGTATGGCGAAGACCTGCGTGGGCAGCACCTGGTGCCGCTACGGCGTGGGCGACAGCGTCGGCTTCGGCGTCGAGCTGGAAAACCGCTACAAAGGCATCCGTACCCCGCACAAAATGAAGTTCGGCGTCTCCGGCTGTACCCGTGAATGTGCCGAAGCGCAGGGTAAAGACGTGGGCATCATCGCCACCGAGAAAGGCTGGAACCTGTACGTCTGCGGTAACGGCGGGATGAAACCGCGTCATGCGGACCTGCTGGCGGCGGATATCGACCGCGAAACGCTGATCAAATACCTCGACCGCTTCATGATGTTCTACATCCGTACCGCGGACAAACTGACCCGTACCGCGCCGTGGCTGGATAATCTGGAAGGCGGCATCGACTACCTGAAGTCGGTCATCATCGACGACAAACTCGGCCTGAACGCAACGCTGGAAGAAGAGATGGCGCGCCTGCGTGACGCCGTGATTTGCGAATGGACTGAAACCGTCAACACCCCGGCGGCGCAGGTTCGCTTCAAACACTTTATTAACAGCACCCAGCGCGACCCGAGCGTGCAGGTGGTGCCAGAGCGCGAGCAGCATCGCCCGGCGACACCTTATGAACGCATTCCGGTCATGCTGGTGGAGGAAAATGTATGAGCCAGTGGGTCAACATCTGCAAAATCGACGAGATCCTGCCTGCCACCGGCGTGTGCGCGCTGTTAGGCCATGAGCAGGTCGCCATTTTCCGTCCACGCCACGACGAACAGGTCTTTGCCATCAGCAATATCGACCCGTTCTTCGAGGCCAGCGTGCTCTCCCGCGGGATCATCGCTGAGCATCAGGGCGAGCTGTGGGTTGCCAGCCCGCTGAAAAAACAGCGTTTCCGCCTGAGCGACGGTCACTGTATGGAAGATGAGAGCCGCTCCGTGAAGCACTATGACGTCCGCGTCAAAGACGGCAAGGTACAGCTGAGAGGCTAATTAATACGGGGGCGCAACGCCCCCGCTATTTGTTTTTGAATTTGATTTTGTAGGCCCTGCAAGCGCAGCGTCGCCGGGCAATTGCCGGATGGCGAAGCTCGCTTCTTATCCGGCCTACGATTTAGTTTTTAGCGTTTATTTTTCATTACTCAGGATAATCAAATGTTTACAGACACTATTAATAAGTGTGCGGCTAATGCTGCCCGCATCGCACGTCTCAGCAAAAACAGTCCTCTCGGCTTCTGGATCAGTTCCGCCATGGCGGGCGCCTATGTCGGCCTCGGGATCATTTTAATTTTCACCCTCGGTAATCTGGTCGATCCGTCCGTGCGTCCGCTGGTAATGGGCGCCACCTTTGGTATCGCCCTGACCCTGGTGATCATCGCCGGTTCTGAACTGTTCACCGGCCACACCATGTTCCTGACCCTGGGCGTCAAAGCGGGCACCATCACGCAGGGCCAGATGTGGGCGATCCTGCCGCAAACCTGGCTGGGTAACCTGGTGGGCTCGGTGTTTGTCGCCCTGCTCTACAGCTGGGGCGGCGGTAGCCTGCTGCCGGTGGATACCAGCCTCGTGCACACCGTCGCGCTGGCAAAAACCTCCGCACCGGCGATGGTACTGTTCTTCAAGGGCGCGCTCTGTAACTGGCTGGTCTGTCTTGCTATCTGGATGGCAATCCGTACCGAAGGCGCCGCGAAATTTATCGCCATCTGGTGGTGTTTGCTGGCCTTTATCGCTTCCGGCTATGAGCACTCCGTCGCCAACATGACCCTGTTTGCCCTCTCCTGGTTCGGTCACCACAGCGAAGCCTATACGCTGTCAGGTATCGGTCATAACCTGTTGTGGGTAACGCTTGGCAATACCCTTTCTGGGGTTGTATTTATGGGTTGGGGTTACTGGTATGCTACCCCTAAAGCGGAGCGTCCGACTCCGGCTACCATCGCAACCGTTCAGGCGAAAGCCAACCAGTAAGAAGAGGTAATGTCGTGGATCACCTGCCAATATTCTGTCAATTACGCAATCGCGACTGCCTGCTGGTAGGGGGTGGCGATGTGGCTGAACGTAAAGCCCGCCTGCTGTTAGAGGCAGGTGCCCGACTCACCGTCAATGCCCTCGACTTCGCCCCGCAATTCACCGTGTGGGCGCAGGAAGGGATGCTCACTCTCGTCGAGGGTGAGTTCCAGGAATCACTGCTCGATACCTGCTGGCTGACCATTGCCGCTACTGATAACGATGCGGTTAACCAGCGGGTCAGCGACGCCTGCGAAGCGCGACGGATCTTCTGCAACGTGGTGGATGCGCCGAAAGAGGCGAGCTTTATCATGCCGTCGATTATTGACCGCTCCCCGTTGATGGTCGCCGTCTCCTCCGGCGGGACCTCTCCCGTGCTGGCGCGTCTGCTGCGCGAAAAGCTGGAAGCGATCCTGCCGCAGCATCTGGGCCAGGTGGCTCACTACGCGGGGCAGCTGCGCTCCCGGGTGAAAAAGCAGTTCGCTACCGTAGGTGAACGCCGCCGCTTCTGGGAAAAATTCTTCGTAAACGATCGGCTGGCGCAGTCGCTGGCGAATCAGGATCGGAAAGCCGTGGAAGAAACCACCGAGCAGCTGATCAATGCCCCGCTCGATCACCGGGGCGAAGTGGTGCTGGTGGGTGCTGGTCCGGGCGATGCCGGGCTGTTAACCCTGAAAGGGTTACAGCAGATCCAGCAGGCGGATATCGTGGTTTATGACCGTCTGGTCTCCGACGACATCATGAACCTGGTGCGCCGGGATGCGGATCGGGTGTTTGTTGGCAAACGTGCCGGGTATCACTGCGTCCCCCAGGAAGAGATTAACCAGATCCTGCTGCGTGAAGCGCAGAAGGGCAAACGCGTGGTGCGTCTGAAAGGCGGGGATCCCTTTATCTTCGGGCGCGGCGGTGAGGAGCTGGAGACGCTGTGCGAGGCGGGTATTCCGTTCTCGGTGGTGCCGGGCATTACTGCCGCCTCCGGCTGCTCGGCCTATTCTGGTATCCCGTTGACCCACCGTGACTACGCCCAGAGCGTGCGCCTGGTTACCGGCCACTTGAAAACCGGCAGCGAGCTGGACTGGCATAACCTGGCCGCAGAGAAACAGACTCTGGTGTTCTATATGGGGCTAAACCAGGCGGCGACCATTCAGGCTAAACTGCTCGACCACGGTATGGATGCAGAGATGCCGGTTGCGCTGGTGGAGAACGGCACCTCGATTAAACAGCGTGTGGTCAGTGGCGTGTTAACCCAGTTGGGCGAGCTGGCCCAGCAGGTCGAAAGCCCGGCGCTGATCGTGGTGGGCCGGGTGGTGGCGCTGCGTGACAAGCTTAACTGGTTCTCAAATCACTAAGCCAGACTGAACATATTCCCCGCAAAATGAGTAGTCCTGTTATGGACTACTCCTCTCTTACCGCTATCGATAACATACCTTCCGCGAAAGCGCATTCTCTATATATTCCCTCAAGTTACACACAAGGAAGCGTTATGTTCAAACTGGCAAAGATTGCCCTGGTTGCAGGCATCTTAACTACCCTGACGGCGTGCACCGGCCACGTGCAAAACACCAAAAATAACTGCAGCTACGACTACCTGCTGCACCCGGCGATCTCGATCTCCAAGATCATCGGCGGCTGCGGCCCGGCAGCAAATCAGTAAGCCTTTTTCAGGCATAAAAAAACCGGGAATTTCCCGGTTTTTTTATTGGCGAGAGCATCGCGGCCTGATGCCCTCACCCTGGCCCTCTCCCACAGGGAGAGGGTACAAACCCTAAAAACGGTAACCATGTTACCGTTTTACATTTACCTACGGCTTAGCTACAAACCCAATCGCTTCGTACACCGCTTTCAGCGTTTCAGAGGCGCGCGCGCTGGCTTTCTCGGCGCCGTCTTTCATTATCTTCTGCAGGAAGGCTTCGTCGTTACGGAACTGGTTGTAGCGCGCCTGCAGCTCGGTCAGCATGCCGGAGACCGCATCAGCCACTTCACCTTTCAGGTGGCCGTACATTTTCCCTTCGAAGTGCTGCTCCAGCTCCGGGATGCTCTGGCCAGTCACGCCAGAGAGAATATCCAGCAGGTTAGAGACGCCCGCTTTATTCTGCACGTCATAACGCACCACTGGCGGCTCGTCAGAGTCGGTGACCGCACGCTTAAGCTTCTTCACCACCGCTTTCGGATCTTCCAGCAGGCCAATCACGTTGTTGCGGTTATCGTCCGACTTGGACATCTTTTTGGTCGGCTCCAGCAGGGACATCACGCGGGCACCGGACTTCGGAATGAACGGCTCTGGCACCTTGAAGACATCGCCGTAAATCGCGTTGAAACGCTGGGCAATATCGCGGCTCAGCTCCAGATGCTGCTTCTGGTCTTCACCCACCGGGACCTGGTTGGTCTGATACAGCAGAATGTCCGCCGCCATCAGTACCGGATAATCAAACAGGCCAGCGTTGATGTTTTCAGCGTAACGGGACGATTTGTCCTTAAACTGGGTCATTCGGCTCAGTTCACCGAAATAGGTGTAGCAGTTCAGGGCCCAGCCCAGTTGGGCATGTTCCGGAACGTGAGACTGAACGAAGATGGTGCTTTTCTCAGGATCGATACCGCAAGCCAGATACAGCGCAAGAGTGTCGAGGGTCGCTTTACGCAGTTTTTCTGGATCCTGACGGGCGGTGATCGCATGCAAATCCACGATGCAGTAGATGCAATGATAGTCATCCTGCATGCCCACCCACTGACGCAGCGCACCCATATAGTTGCCAATGGTCAGTTCACCTGAGGGCTGTGCACCACTAAATACGATGGGCTTAGTCATTTTTCAATTCCTGATTTTCACTGTGCGAAAGCCCGAGAACGGGCAGTAAATCTTTGAAGTGGTCGAAGACGAAATCCGGCTCACTCAGCGTAATGGATTCACCGTAGTTATAGCCATAGGTCAGGCCAACGGACGGGCAACCTGCAGCCCTGGCCGCCAGAATATCATTGCGTGAATCCCCGACAAAGAGCAGCGCGTCCGGCGTTAAGGATAATTTTCCTGCCACCAGCAACAGCGGTTCGGGATGCGGCTTCTTATTCTGCACGTCATCGCCGCCGACAATTACCGAGAAGTATTTGGCGATATCCAGCGCTTCCAGCAAGGGTGCGACAAAGGCCGTCGGTTTGTTGGTCACCAGCGCCAGCGGCATGCCTTCAGCATGCAGCGCGCTCAGCGTGCCGGCCACATCCGGAAACAGGAAGCTGCCCTCTTCCACCGTCTCTTCATAGAAACGGTTGAACAACTTACGCAGCACGCGAAGTTGCTCTTCCTGCGGGATATCCGCGTGATCGACGCCAGGTTTGCCCTGCGCTGCACGCTGAATGGCACGCTCCTGACGCGCCCAGGTCAGCGCGCGCTCCATCAGCACGTCTGCCCCGTTACCGATCCACGTGATCACGCGATCTTCGCCCGCTACCGGCAGCTCCAGCGCATACAGCGCCTGATCTACCGCCGCGGTTAAGCCTGGCGCGCTGTCTACCAGCGTACCGTCGAGGTCAAACGCTACGCCCCGAATTGCCTGCAAATTATTCATGACTTACCTTCGCCAGTTCACTGCGCATTTCATCAATAACTTTTTTGTAGTCCGGCTGATCGAAGATCGCTGAACCGGCCACAAACATATCTGCGCCCGCCGCGGCGATTTCACCGATGTTGCTCACCTTCACGCCGCCGTCCACTTCGAGACGGATATCAAAACCGGATTCGTCGATACGACGACGCACTTCGCGCAGCTTATCCAGAGTATGTGGAATGAAAGACTGCCCGCCGAAGCCCGGGTTCACGGACATCAGCAGGATCACGTCCAGCTTGTCCATCACGTGATCGAGATAGCTCAATGGCGTGGCCGGGTTAAACACCAGGCCAGCTTTACAGCCGTGCTCTTTGATCAGCTGCAGGGTGCGGTCAACGTGTTCGGAAGCTTCAGGATGGAAGGTGATGATGCTGGCACCCGCGGCGGCAAAATCCGGCACGATGCGGTCGACCGGCTTCACCATCAGATGCACGTCAATAGGGGCGGTCACGCCGTAGTTGCGCAGTGCCTTGAGGACCATCGGGCCGATGGTCAGGTTAGGCACGTAGTGGTTATCCATAACGTCGAAATGAACGACATCCGCACCGGCAGCGAGGGCTTTCGCGGTATCTTCGCCCAGCCGGGCAAAATCAGCCGAAAGAATTGAGGGTGCAATCAAATACTGTTTCATCCGCATCTCCTTGAACTTTGTTTAACGGCGGGCGAAACGGCTCAGGGGAGATAGAGAGCCAGCAGTTCGTCCACCTTTTTACGTGTACCGCCGTTGCTGCTGATGCTGCGCCGGACTTTGACCTGATAATGATCTGCGGCCTTGTACCATTCGCGCGTATCAGGCGTATCGTGATTCGAAATTAACACCGGAATTCTTTTGCTGACCAGCTTTTCCGCCATTTCCGCCAGACGCGCCTGCTCGGCAGGACTGAAGCTGTTGGTGTGATAAGCGGTGAAGTTCGCCGTTGCCGACAGAGGGGCGTACGGCGGATCGCAGTAGACCACCGAATCGGCGTCAGCTTTATCCATACACTCTTCATACGAGAGGCAATGGAACTCCGCATTCTGCGCTTTTTCAGCAAAGTGATACAACTCGGCCTGAGGGAAATAGGGACGCTTGTAGCGACCGAAGGGCACGTTGAATTGTCCACGCAGATTATACCGGCACAGGCCGTTGTAGCCATGGCGGTTGAGGTAGAGGAACAATAGCGCCCGACGGAACTTATCCTCGCACTGATTAAACTCAGCGCGGAGCTGGTAGTAAACGTCCGGGTTGTTGTTCTCAGGGGTAAACAGCTTACGCGCCTCATCCACGTACTCGTCGGTACGCAGCTTTACGATGTTATAGAGGTCGATAAGGTCGCTGTTGATATCCGCAAGGATATAGCGGGAGTAGTCGGTATTGAGGAATACCGAGCCCGCGCCCACAAAGGGTTCGACAAGACACTCGCCCGCAGGCAGGCGTTGTTTAATATCATCGAGCAGGGGGTATTTCCCCCCTGCCCATTTCAGAAAAGCGCGATTTTTTTTCATGCTGACTAACTGATTACACCTTCTCCGGCTGTGGAGAAAGCTCCGACAGCATCCTGCGCTTCACAGATTACTTCAAATCGGACTGAACCTGACGGATCGGCTTCGCCCATGGGTTTTTCGCCTGAACATCGGCTGGCAGTGTGGCGACCGCGCGTTTTGCTTCATCTTTCGAAGCATACACGCCGCTTACCAGCACATACCACGGCTGACCGTTACGGGTGGTCTCATAGACGACAAAGTTCTTCAGGTTCGTCTTTTTCGCCCAGCTGTTCAGGTTGTCATAGTTGGAAGAACTGCTCAACTGCAGCGTGTAGTTGCTGGATGACGCAGACTTCAGTGAACTCACATTCCCTGACGATTTACCGGTGCTGGCAGTGGCTGCAGGTGCGGCTGCCGCTGGTGCCGCGGCTGTCGCCGTCGGTGCTGGCGTTGCGGTCGCTTTCGGTGCCGTTGCTGTCGCTGCAGGGGCTTTCGCTGGTGCGCTGGCTGCAGTTTCAGTGTGCTTCGGCTGGGCGACGGCTTTTGGCGTTTCCGCTTTCGCCACTGGTTGCGGCTTCACTTCACGCTTCGGCTCAATCACCGTCTGCTTACGTTCCTGATGCTGGGCAGGCTTAGTCTGACGTGGCGCAGTTTCTGTCGCCGCGGTCTGCTGTTGCCCGGTCGCACCACGGATTGGCGCTACGGTGGCAGGCTCGGTCGGCAGCGTGGAGTTGACCACCACGTTGTTAACCTGCTGCTGATTCTGCTGTTGCGTCAGCGCATTGTTCAGATCGCCCTGCACTTCAACACGCTGCTGGCCTTCCGGGGTTGCCGGTGCCTGGCCCTGGGTTGGTGTGGATGCGACTGGCGGCAGAGAGATCTCCTGCTGAGTATTCTCGGCAGAGGTGGTCCCTGGCGCAGGCTGGGTGCCGTTGGCCTGATCGGCAGCATTACCGGAAAGATCGACACTCTTCTCAGTAGAGGCGCGCTGATCGGCTGGATTGCTCGACGGGGCTTTAAGTGCAGAGCCGACGCCGATAATCAGCAGCAGCAGGACCAGCACCCCCAGCCCCATCATAATATACTGGCGGGAAGCGGGTTTCGCCGGAGCGGCTTTACGCTTACGCGGGCGGCGCTCTACGGGCGCTTCGTCCACTGAATCATCTTCAGACTCAAAATCTTCTTCACGCTCGTCGCGGGCAGCACGGCCACGCGAAGGACGAGGGTCGTCGTTTTCTACATCGACCTCGTCGAAGTTAATTTGCGGCTCGTTATCGCGTTCTGAAGCCTGGCGAGTACGACCAGTACGACGATCGCTGGGATCGGGTTTCAGCTCGTCTTCTGGTTTGAATTCATCCATTTAACACCCCACTAAAAGGCTTATGCCTACGACTTTGCACATCACCTGAAGCAAAATGGCTACGTTTACCGCAGCCGGACCTTTCTAATAGTTACGCCTGCTGACAATCAGCAATAGCGCCAAGAACTACATCGTGCGGCACACCGCCACGCACTTCACTCTTACCTATCGCAAGCGGGAGTACCAGACGCATCTCGCCTGCTAATACTTTTTTATCACGCATCATATGCGGCAGGTAGGCCTGCGCAGACATTTCACGCGGCCCCGTCACCGGTAACCCGGCACGCTCAAGCAGCGTGATAATGCGTTGCGTATCCGCCTTGCTGAACTGACCCAGACGTTCCGAGGTGCGCGCGGCCATTACCATTCCCGCCGCCACGGCCTCGCCATGCAGCCAGTTACCGTAGCCCATTTCGGCTTCGATAGCATGACCATAGGTATGTCCCAGATTCAGTAAAGCACGTAAGCCTGTTTCGCGCTCGTCTGCGGCCACGACTTCTGCTTTCAGCTCACAGCAGCGGCGAATACAGTACGCCATCGCCTGACCATCCAGGCGCAATAAGGCATCCATATTCTCTTCCAGCCAGCTAAAGAACGCGCCGTCCAGAATAATGCCGTACTTGATCACTTCCGCCAGGCCCGACGCCAGCTCACGCTGAGGCAGGGTTTGCAGACAGTCGAGATCCACCACCACCGAAGCGGGCTGGTAGAACGCGCCAATCATGTTTTTGCCAAGCGGATGGTTAACGGCTGTTTTGCCGCCAACAGAAGAGTCGACCTGCGACAACAGCGTGGTAGGAATTTGAATAAAACGTACGCCACGCTGATAGCTTGCCGCAGCAAACCCCGTAAGATCGCCAACAACACCGCCGCCTAACGCCAGCAGTGTAGTATCGCGACCATGCGGTTTTTGCAGTAATGCGGTAAAGACGGTATCCAGTACCGTCAGGCTTTTATACTGCTCGCCATCAGGCAGAATCACACTGTCGACCTTCACGCCAGCCTGTTCAAGGCGCTGACGCACAGAGTCGAGATAAAGCGGAGCCAGCGTCTCGTTGGTGACCAGCATTGCCTGATCACCCGCTTTCAGTGGTAAGAAGGAAGCTGGGTCGTTAAACAAACCAGCCGCGATAGTGATAGGGTAACTCCGTTCACCGAGAGTGACTGTAATCCTCTCCATAGCGCGACATCCACCTTAAATGCTTTTACCCGCAGGCGAGTGTATATAAAGCCAGAATCAGTTGCTTTCCAGCATATGAATAATCTGGTTTGCGACCACTTTAGCGCTCTGGTCGTCTGTGCGAATGGT
Source organism: Leclercia sp. Marseille-Q4284 (assembly GCF_916618945.1). NCBI lineage: Bacteria > Pseudomonadati > Pseudomonadota > Gammaproteobacteria > Enterobacterales > Enterobacteriaceae > Leclercia > Leclercia sp. Marseille-Q4284. The sequence continues at coordinate 1,275,656 of NZ_CAKAKG010000002.1, read as the reverse complement.
GACGTCGGCAATCTCTTCGTACAGCGGATTGCGTTCACCAGCCAGGGCTTCCAGAACTTCGCGTGGAGGTGTCTCAACCTGCAGCAACGGGCGTTTTTTATCACGCTGCGTACGCGCCAGCTGTTTTTCGATGGTCGTTTCGAGATAGACCACGACACCGCGGGCGGAGAGACGGTTGCGAGTTTCGCGAGATTTTACAGAGCCGCCGCCAGTAGCCAGCACAATGCCCTGTTTTTCCGTAAGTTCATTAATGACTTTTTCTTCACGGTCACGGAAACCCTCTTCGCCTTCTACATCGAAGACCCAGCCCACATCAGCTCCGGTTCGTTTCTCAATCTCTTGATCAGAATCGTAAAATTCCATATTGAGTTGTTGAGCTAACTGGCGCCCAATAGTGCTTTTGCCGGCACCCATAGGCCCAACCAGAAAGATATTGCGTTTCTCTGCCATTTTTTCGGTACTACTAAGACTATTCGTTAATGGTAAACCCGCTGCACCGATATCGTGCGTAGCAGGACATGAACTGAAACCTCATATGCGATAGAGCGAGAGTCAGACTAAAAATTATCTCAATACTCATGCTTGTTTGGCAACAGATTAAATCACCCTGCATGCCGCTTAAGTTATTAAGGAGTGAGATTGAGTAAGCTGATTCTCAAATCGGTACTCCTTGTATGCTAATTCATGCCCCACGTCAAACATCTGCAACAAACAGTATGCAAAATCACGCGGGGCATTGTGGGACATTAAGGCGTCGCAACCAGACGAGGCGTGATAAAAACCACTAACTCCCGGCGTTCGTTGTCTTTTCCCTGATGACGAAAAAGTTGCCCCAGTAAAGGAATACGGCTCAAGCCTGGCACAGTTTCGCTGCCGGTTTTATGCCTCTGAGAAAAAATTCCGCCTAAGGCCAGCGTTTCACCGCTTTTAACCTCGACCTGAGTTTCAATCTCCTGCTTATCGATCGCCAGCGTTTCGCCATCGGCCTGCTGCAGAACCTGACCCGGGGCGTTCTCACTGATACGCAGCTTCAGGCGTACCCGTCCGTTGGCCAGTACCATCGGCGTCACCTCCATCCCCAGCACCGCCTCTTTAAATTCAACCGACGTCGCGCCGCTCTCGCCGCTTGAGACCTGATAGGGGATCTCGCTGCCCTGTTTGATGCTGGCGGGCTGCATGTGCGACGCCAGCAGGCGCGGGCTGGCAATGATATCGACCTGCTGCTTCTGCTCCAGGGCGGAGAGTTCGAGATCCAGCAGCCGACCGTTGATCCGCCCGATATTAAACCCCACCTGGGTAGTGGCATTGTTGACAGACAGATCGCTGCTGAGCATCGTCAGCTGTCCGGACTTACCGGGCTGCTGCCCCTGAGCCAGATTCCACTTCACCCCCAGCTCGCGCAGGCTTTTCTCACTCATGCTGACGATATGCGCAGCCAGCTCTACCTGAGCCACGGGGAGATCCATCTGCGCTACCCAGTGCTGGAGTGCCTCCAGCGCAGCCCGGGTATCGCGCACCAGCAGGCGATTGGTGCGCTTGTCTACCGCCAGGCTGCCTTTTGGGCTGAGGAGCTTTTCGGCAGCCGCCTGTAAATCTCCTGCATCGGCATAAGAGAGGGGAAAACTCCGCGCCTCCAGCGGCGCGCTGAGCTGCCGTTTTGTTCGCTCGGCCTCTTTTCTGGCCTGCTGTTGCTGCTGCCAGTCGGCGGTATGGATATAAAAAATGCCCGCCTGCTGGCGCATGACCAGCCCGGCGCTGGTGACTACCGTCTGGATCGCCTGCTGCCAGGGCACCTCCTGCAGACGCAGAGAGACATTGCCGCTGACGCCCGGGGAGATAATCATGTTGCGGTTCTCCTGCTCCGCCAGCGCCTGCAGAAGCTGGGCGACCGGCACCTCATCCACCACCAGGCTCACCGGTGCCGGCTCCGCGGCCAGCGCCTGGCTACCCACCAGCAGTAATGCCACGATCCCTGTTTTCATCCTGTTTCGTTCCTTGTCGTTGCCATCGCCACTGCGCCGGTTCACACGTCCCGGGCATATCGATGACCAGTTCTTTTTCATCCAGCGCCGCCACCCGTCCGCCTTGCGCCAGCGTGTCGCCGTGACGAAGGCGCAGCCAGCGCGACCTTTCATCCCTGATGATCGCCACCGGCACCTTACCCAGCACCACCCCGACATAACGCCACTGCCGCAGTGCGGCAGTCGGGCAGCGTGATTCCGGGGCCTGAAAGGGATCCCGCAGGCCAAGAAGCAGCGGCAGTAATAGCAGCACTCCGCACTTAACCCGCATCCTGACGCTCCAGCTGCATGACTATCTGTAACCTGTTCTGCCCGGGCTGAATGCTAAAACGCCCCACCGCAACGTCGCGCCGGGCGAGCGTGGCAAACAGGGAGGGGATCTGCGCCCACGTCGCCTCCATCACCAGTTCGCCCCCTGCTCCCCCGGGCTGCCAGCGAACCATCCGCAGCGCATCGGTATCAAACGCCAGCGGCGAAAATGGCTCTGCTGCCACGGCAGATTGTGCGTCGTCAGGGGGTAAGAGCTTACGCACGGCGGTCCACAGCCGGGCATGGGCCTCGACATTGCGCGTGTGCTGAGCCTGCTGCGTTGCGGTCTGCCGATCCTGCATTCGCCATTGCATCCCGGTGAGGCAGCTCAGCAGTAACGCTGAACTGAGCCCCCAGCACAGGCAGCGGCCGCGCGGCGTCATGGCATACCAGCTGTCAGGAGGGATCCGCATCACCACTCTCCTTCCGGGTCAGCGTCCAGCTAAACTGCCAGCGGCCCTGGGCATCCTGTCGCATCTCCCCCGGGGCACCGGGGGTAAAGCCTGGTATCTGACGTAGTGCCGTCTCCAGCGCCGCAAGGGCGGGCTGCGTGGCGGCGTAGCCGGTCAGCGAGAGGGTTGGATGCTGGAAGCGTAGCTGCGCCAGCCACGCTTGCTCCGGCAGGAGGCGGGATAAGGCGATCAATGCCGGTTGCCAGGCTTCGGTCTTCGCTTTGTGAACTGCCCACCGCTGCTGTTGCTGTTGCCGGGCCTGTAACGCCGTCCACTGCTTGTGCCGCTGCTCCAGCCCCTGACGCAGGGCCAGATCGCTTTGTTGTCGTAGCGCGTAAGCGCGTGTTACCAGGGGATTGCTGGCCCGAATAGCGGCGCAGAGCATCAGCGCCAGCAGCAGCGAGCCGGTAAACATCAGCCCCCAGAAGCGCAGGCAGCGATGTCGTTGCTGTTGACGCCACGGCAGAAGATTGGCCGTCCTCATCGGGAGTACTCTCCGGTCGCCAGCGCCAGCGCGACGCTGAAGTCCGCCCCGTTTTCCGGCAGCGGCGGCTGGGTGCGGGATAGCACGCACCAGGGGTCGAAGTTGCCCGCCCCACAGCAGGCGATTTCGTCGACCCTGAGCGCCAGCAGAGCGGCCAGCCGATCGACGTCCGGGGCCTCCGCCAGCCCGCGTCGGCCCCACTGGTGGCGCATCGCCCAGAGCCACTGGTCCCGGTCGCGCCAGGCAACGCACTGGGCCGGAGCTTGCACAAAGGGCAGCAGGTGCGCCAGCGCCCCGGCATCAGGTGTGACCGTTGCCAGCCGCAAACGCAGTACCCGGGCCAGCTCCAGCAGCGTCGCGATCTCCTTATTCTGCGCCGCCGTCACGTGATACGCCTGGCTGAAGGTATCTTCCGCATAGTCAAACCGCAGGGCATCGGGGGGCATCTCCAGCTCACGGCTTATCGCCGCGGCGATCCAGGCGGCCTGTTCGCTGTCCCGCAGGGTCATCGATGGGCGCGGCAGCGTGCGCTGTAGGGTACGGGCGGCCGGAAAGGCGAGAAAAATGTGATGTTGATGAGGCAGCATCTGGCGCCATTCGCGCAGCGCCGCAGCCAGTTGTTCGGGCTGAAGAATTTGCCCGTCGCGGATAATGCCCGCCGCCAGGGGAAGCTGCCACCAGCGGCGCAACCCCCATCCCGACTTTTCGCGCACCAGCGCGACGGCCAGCACCTTATCCTGTTGAATATGAACGCCTGTATGCCATGTTTTAAACGCCATGTTTCACGATCTCCTTATCGTCCCGGGGGATAACGGCTATATCAATGCTACAGGCTTGCCTTTATACTACCGCGCGATTGTTTAGAAACTGCCCAGTTCAAACTAAATGGGAAATCTCCAGTGAAGTTCGTAAAGTATTTATTGATCCTTGCAGTCTGTTGCATTCTGCTTGGAGCAGGCTCGATTTTTGGTTTGTACAAATATATTGAGCCGCAACTGCCTGATGTCGCCACGCTTCGTGATGTACGACTCCAGATCCCGATGCAGGTCTACAGCACGGATGGCGAGCTTATCGCCCAGTACGGTGAGAAGCGCCGTATCCCGCTGACCCTGGATCAGATCCCACCCGTCATGGTGAAAGCCTTTATTGCCACCGAGGACAGCCGCTTTTATGAGCACCATGGCGTCGATCCGGTGGGGATTTTCCGTGCCGCAAGCGTGGCGCTGTTCTCCGGCCATGCCTCTCAGGGTGCGAGTACCATTACCCAGCAGCTGGCACGTAACTTCTTCCTGAGCCCTGAAAAAACGCTGATACGTAAGGTGAAGGAAGTGTTCCTGGCGATCCGCATTGAGCAGATGCTGAATAAAGATGAGATCCTGGAGCTGTACCTCAACAAGATCTATCTCGGCTACCGTGCCTATGGTGTGGGTGCGGCGGCGCAGGTCTATTTTGGCAAATCCATTGAACAGTTAACCCTGAGTGAAATGGCGACCATCGCTGGTCTGCCGAAGGCGCCCTCCACCTTCAACCCGCTCTACTCCCTCAATCGCGCAACCGCCCGCCGCAACGTGGTGCTGTCGCGTATGCTGAGCGAAGGCTATATCAGCCAAACCCAGTTCGATCAGGCGCGCAACGAGGCGATTGACGCCAACTACCATGCGCCGGAAATTGCCTTCTCCGCACCCTATCTCAGCGAGATGGTGCGCCAGGAGATGGTCTCCCGCTACGGCGAGCAGGCCTACGAAGATGGTTACCGCGTCTATACCACCATCAGCCGCAACGTCCAGCAGGGCGCGCAGCAGGCGGTGCGTAACAACGTGATTGATTACGACATGCGCCACGGCTACCGCGGCCCGTCAAACGTGCTGTGGAAGGTGGGCGAGCCCGCCTGGGACAGCAAAAAGATCACCGATACCCTGAAACCGCTCCCGGGCTACGGGCCGTTTGTGGCGGCAGTGGTGACCCATGCCACTCCGCAGGAAGCCACCGCGATGCTCGCGGACGGCACCTCGGTGTCGCTGCGCATGGAGGGCATCCGCTGGGCGCGTCCGTATCGTTCAGATACGCAGCAGGGCGCAACCCCGCGCAAAGTGACCGATGCGGTACAGGCGGGTCAGCAGATCTGGGTCCGTCAGGTGAACGACGCCTGGTGGCTGGGACAGATCCCGGACGTTAACTCCGCGCTGGTCTCCATCGACCCGCATAACGGCGCGGTGCTGGCGCTGGTGGGCGGCTTCGATTTCAACCAGAGCAAATTTAACCGTGCTACCCAGGCGCTGCGCCAGGTCGGCTCCAATATCAAGCCGTTCCTCTACACCGCGGCCATGGATAAAGGCCTGACCCTCGCCAGTATTCTCAATGATGTGCCAATCTCCCGCTGGGACGCCGGGGCTGGTTCCGACTGGCGGCCAAAAAACTCACCGGCCGAGTACGCCGGACCGATTCGCCTGCGTCAGGGGCTGGGGCAGTCGAAGAACGTGGTGATGGTTCGCGCCATGCGCGCCATGGGCGTCGATTACGCGGCGGAGTATCTGCAACGCTTCGGCTTCCCGGCACAGAACATCGTGCATACCGAGTCGCTGGCGCTGGGCTCTGCCTCCTTTACCCCGCTGCAGGTTGCGCGCGGTTATGCGGTGATGGCGAACGGCGGCTTCCTGGTCGATCCGTTCTTCATCAGCAAAATCGAGAACGATCAGGGCGGCGTCCTGTTCGAAGCGAAACCGAAAATTGCCTGCGCAGAGTGTGACATTCCGGTGATTTATGGTGATACGCCAAAATCAGAATCCCTGAACAACCAGGACACGGAAGATGTCGCCATTTCTCAGTCGCAACAAAACGCGGCGGTGCCGATGCCGCAGCTTGAGCAGGCTAACCAGGCGCTGGTTGCGCAGACCGGTGCTCAGGAATACGCCCCGCATGTGATCAATACGCAGCTGGCGTTCCTGATCAAAAGCGCGCTGAACAGCAATATCTTTGGCGAGCCGGGCTGGCAGGGTACAGGCTGGCGTGCCGGTCGCGATCTGCAGCGCAAGGATATTGGCGGCAAGACCGGGACCACCAACAGTTCGAAAGATGCCTGGTTCTCAGGTTACGGTCCTGGTGCGGTGACCTCGGTGTGGATCGGCTTTGACGATCACCGCCGTGATTTAGGCCGTACCACGGCGTCCGGGGCGATTAAGGATCAGATTTCCGGTTACGAAGGCGGGGCCAAAAGTGCTCAGCCAGCGTGGGATGCCTTTATGAAGATGCTGCTGGACGGCGTGCCGGAGCAGCCATTAACGCCACCGCCAGGCGTAGTGACGGTCAATATCGATCGCTACAGCGGTCAGCTGTCCAATGGCGGCAGCAGTCGGGAAGAGTATTTCATCGAAGGCACGCAGCCAACGCATCAGGCGGTGCATGAGGTGGGTACAACACTGATTGATAACGGCGAGACACAAGAGCTGTTCTAAAACGTCTGCCCCCTTTCCCGTTGGGAGAGGGGGGATCCTGCTACAACCTGCCCTGCCCTTTCAGCCACTCCCGCACCAGAAACAGCGCGCTCACGTTCCGGGCTTCGTTAAAATCAGGCTCTTCCAGCAGGTCCATCAGATGCGCCAGCGGCCAGCGCACCTGCGGCAGCGGCTCGGGTTCGTCCCCTTCCAGCCATTCCGGATAGAGATCTTCCGCCAACACGATATTCATTTTGCTGGAAAAATAGGAGGGCGCCATGCTCAGCTTTTTCAGGAAGGTTAACTCCTTCGCACCAAACCCCACCTCTTCTTTCAGCTCACGGTTCGCAGCTTCAAACACCGATTCACCAGGATCAATCAGCCCTTTGGAGAAGCCGAGCTCGTAAGATTCGGTTCCCACCGCGTATTCGCGGATCAGGATCAGATGCTCGTCAACAATGGGCACAATCATGACGGCTTCGCGCGTGGAGGGACGCATACGCTCGTAGACGCGGCGCACGCCGTTACTGAACTCCAGGTCCACACTTTCAACATTAAACAGACGCGATTTAGCGACGGTTTCAACATTCAGGATGGTGGGCTTTTGTAAGGGTTTGCTCATTTTGACGGGTCTTTGCTGGGTGAACTGCCCTCATTGTGCGATACGCCGCACGGTTTCGGCAATGTCAATCGCGCTTTATTTACATTTATGTAACCTATGCAGATTCATTCCTTAATTCAGGTCAAAAGTCAAGAGCTTGAAATTATTCCAGGAATTTGCTGATATCCCGTCAGGTTTAGCTTTGCTATCATCAGCGATCACTGGGATGCGCTTCAATTTGCTCAAGTTCAACGCCTTACATGCCGATAGCCAACCACAGACACGCGTTCACTGTAAAAAAGGTGCTACTGACTACACCTGTAAGAAAAAGTAAGATGGGGAAAGCATGAGCACCATTTTGATTGTCATCGCTGCTGTGCTGGCCTGCGCATGCATTGCAGGGTGGTTATACAGACGTCGGGCGCAGCGTCGATATCGCCTGCCTTATCATAATGCCTTTGCCGGGGCGAATACCCGCAAGCTCACCGCTGAAGAACGCAGCGCGATTGAGCAATACCTTGAGTCTTTCAACCGTATCCAGCAGACGCCGGCGACAGGTGCCAGCGCCGCGCCGGTCTCGTTAAGCCTCAATGCTGAGAGCAATACCGTGCTCTGCGTGACGCGCTCCATTACCCGCTACGGTATTACCACTGACGATCCCAATAAATGGCGTTACTACCTCGACTCGGCTGAGGTGCATCTCCCGCCGTCCTGGGAGCAGTACATCAATGATGAAAACAGCGTTGAGCTGATCCACACCGACTCCATCCCGCTGGTGATCGCCCTCAATGGTCACTCCATCGCGGAGTATGTTCAGGAAGCACCGAACTTTGTGCTGGAGCACGTCAGCTCAACCCAGGCCTCGATTCGTGGTGAAGAGACCGAGCAGATTGAGCTGCTGAATATTCGCCAGGAGACGCACGAAGAGTACGCCCTGAGCCGTCCGGACGGCATTCGCGAAGCGCTGCTGATTGTCACCGCATTCCTGCTCTTTTTCTTCTGCCTGATGAGCCCGGATGTGTTTGCCCCGTGGCTTGCCGGGGGTGGCGTGCTATTGCTGGCGGCCGGACTCTGGGGATTATTCGCCCCACCGGCTAAAAATGCGCTGCGTGAGATCCACTGCCTGCGCGGCACACCAAAACGCTGGGGCCTGTTTGGCGAAAACGATCAGGACCACGTCAACAATATCTCGCTCGGTATTATCGACCTGATCTACCCCCGCCACTGGCAGCCGTGGCTGGCCCAGGATTTAGGGCAAAAAACCGATATTGATATCTATCTGGATCGGCACGTCGTGCGTCAGGGGCGCTATTTATCCCTGCATGACGAGGTCAAAAACTTCCCGCTACAGCACTGGCTGCGCAGCACGGTAATTGCCGGCGGTGCCGGGCTGGTACTGGCGATGCTGGTTTTCCTCGTCCCGCTGGATATGCCGATCAAATTTACCCTGTCGTGGATTAAAGGCGCTCAGACCATCGAGGCCACCAGCGTCGGGGAGCTCGAAAGCGCGGGCGTACGCATTGGCGATACGCTGCGTCTGAAGGGGACCGGGATGTGTAATATCCATGCCCCTGGCACCTGGAATGCACGCCAGAGCTCACCCTTTACGCCGTTTGATTGCTCACAGGTGATCTGGAATGACGCAGCACCCCTGCCGCTGCCGGAATCCGATATCGTCAACAAAGCCACGGCCCTGACCCAGGCGCTGTCGAGCCAGCTGCACCCTAAACCGGAAGATAACTCCCGCGTCAGCCCGGCATTACGCTCCGCCATTCAGAAATCGGGCATGATCCTGCTGGATGACTTTGGCGATATCGTGCTGAAAACCCAGGAGCTGTGTGCCGAGCAGGATGAGTGCATCAGGCTGAAAAATGCGCTGGTGAACCTCGGTAACAGCAAAGACTGGGAGGCGCTGGTTAAACGTGCCGATGGCGGCCGTCTCGATGGCGTCAACGTCCTGCTGCGTCCGGTCAGCGCCGAGTCGCTGGAAAACCTGGTCGCCACTTCTACCGCACCGTTCGTCATGCGCGAAACCTCACGTGCCGCTCAGGCGCTTAACAGCCCGGCCCCCGGCGGCTTTGTGATCGTCAGCGACGAAGGCAGCGAGCTGGTGGATCAGCCCTACCCGTCGGTGGCGCTGTATGATTACCCGGCTCAGGAGCAGTGGGGCGAGTTTCAACGCCTGGCGCAGATGCTGATGCGCACGCCATTCAGCGCGGAAGGGATTGTGACGGGCCTCTTTACCGATGCCAACGGCACCCGCCATGTCGAGCTGCACAGCATGCCGGACAGCGCCGGACTATGGCGCTACATCGCCACCTCCCTGCTGATGCTGACAATGGTGGTGTGCATGCTCTGGAACGCCTTTATGGCCCTGCGCCGCTACCAGCGCTCGCGTACCCGCCTGGCCGATATTCAGCAATACTACGAAAATTGCCTCAACCCGAAGCTTATCCCCGCGCCTGAGAGCCTGATCGGATAACGCTCCCGCGCGGCAGGATATGCTACCCTGTCGCGCACGTTTCCTCTGGCTGGAGTATTCCCCGATGCATTTTGATATCGCCTGGCAGGAGGTCGATACCGTCCTGCTGGATATGGACGGCACACTGCTCGATCTCGCGTTTGATAATCACTTCTGGCAAAAACTGGTACCGGAAACCTACGGCGAGCAACAGGGGATCTCCCCGGCAGAAGCGCAGGAATTCATCCGCCAGCAATATACCGCCGTACAACATACGCTAAACTGGTACTGCCTGGACTACTGGAGCGAACGCCTCGGTCTGGATATTTGCGCGATGACCACCGCTCAGGGCCCGCATGCCGTGCTGCGTGAAGATACCGTTCCCTTTCTTGATGCCCTGAAAGCGAGCGGCAAGCGGCGCATACTGCTGACCAACGCGCATCCGCATAATCTGGCGGTGAAGCTGGAACATACCGGACTGGCTTCACACCTTGATTTATTACTTTCCACCCACACATTTGGTTATCCGAAAGAGGATCAGCGTTTGTGGCAGGCGGTGGCAGAAGAGACCGGCCTGCAGCCAGAACGTACGTTGTTCATTGATGACAGCGAACCGATTCTGGATGCGGCGGCAACCTTTGGCATTCGTTATTGCCTTGGCGTCACCAATCCTGATTCTGGCCTGGCTGAAAAAAGCTATCTGCGGCATCCGGGGCTGAACGACTATCGCCGGATGATCCCCTCACTCACCGTGAAGGAGAAGCCATGAAAGAGAAACCCTCCGAAGGGGTAAGACTGGATAAATGGCTGTGGGCTGCCCGCTTTTACAAAACGCGCGCCCTCGCCCGGGAAATGATTGAAGGCGGCAAAGTGCATTACAACGGGCAGCGCAGCAAACCGAGCAAGCTCGTGGAGCTGAACGCCACCCTGACCCTGCGTCAGGGCAACGACGAACGGACGGTGATCGTGAAAAACATCACCGAACAGCGTCGCCCGGCAACGGAAGCCAGCACCCTGTATGAAGAGACGGCCGAAAGCGTTGAAAAGCGCGAGAAGATGGCGCAGGCGCGTAAGTTAAATGCCCTGACCATGCCGCATCCCGACAGGCGACCGGACAAGAAAGAACGTCGCGATCTGATTAAATTTAAAAATGGCGAGAATGAGTGATTCTTGCTGAACGAGAGATGACTATGGCCCAACACGACCAATTACACCGCTATCTGTTTGAACAATTTGCCGTTCGCGGCGAGCTGGTAACGGTATCCGAAACCTGGAAACAGATCATGGAAAACCACAACTATCCGCAGCCGGTGAAAACCGTGCTGGGTGAGTTGCTGGTAGCCACCAGCCTGCTGACCGCCACCCTGAAATTTGCCGGTGATATCACCGTGCAGCTGCAGGGCGATGGCCCGATGAACCTGGCGGTGATCAACGGCAACAACCAGCAGCAGATGCGCGGCGTGGCGCGCGTACAGGGGGAGATCCCCGAAGGCGCAGACCTGAAAACGCTGGTCGGTAACGGCTACCTGGTGATCACCATCTCTCCGGAAGAGGGTGAACGCTATCAGGGCGTGGTCGGTCTGGAAGGCGATACTCTGGCGGCCTGCCTGGAAGATTACTTCATGCGTTCCGAACAGCTGCCAACCCGCCTGTTCATCCGTACCGGTGAAGTGGATGGCCAGCCTGCAGCCGGCGGTATGCTGCTCCAGGTTCTGCCTGCGCAAGATGCTCAGACCAATGATTTCGAGCATCTGGCCACGCTGACCGAAACCATCAAAGCGGAAGAGCTGCTCACCCTGCCAGCGAACGACGTGTTGTGGCGTCTGTACCACGAAGAAGAGGTGACGCTGTACGATCCGCAGGACGTGGAGTTCAAATGCACCTGTTCCCGTGAACGCTGCGCGGGCGCGCTGAAAACCCTGCCGGATGAAGAGATTGACAGCATCATGGCGGAAGAAGGCGAGATCGACATGCACTGCGATTACTGCGGTTCGCATTACGTCTTCAACGCGATGGACATTGCCGAGATCCGCAATAACGCCTCCCCGGCCGATCCTCAGCTGCACTAAGTTGTTCCGTTAACTGCCCTCTCCCGGGGGCAGTTGACCTTTCTCTCCGCTCCGCTACCCTTTCATTTTACTCACTATTCCTTCCGCTCCTGCTGAATCGTTAACAGTAATGTAAGTCTTTCGTAATTTACTTTCATGTATGCGCTTACACTCACATTCTCGCAGTTAAATTTACCAGCAATTAACCTTTTCAGAACATTTTCACCAACCAAAAAGTGATTCCTGCCATAATCTGCTCCGCGAAGTGACAGGAGTCACAGCGTTTTCCGTCATAAAGGGTTTTTGTCCAGATACGCAAATCTATGAGCCCGGTCGCGGTTAACATTCGAGGAAAAACCCTACAATTTAAGGCAGTATATATTGGCTAAGGAGCAGTGATATGCGTGTTAATGGTTTAACCCCGCAAGATCTCAAGGCTTATGGTATCAACGATGCTCACGATATCGTCTACAACCCCGATTACGATACGCTGTATCAGGAAGAGCTCAATCCAGCACTGGAAGGATACGAACGCGGTATATTGACGACCACCGGCGCTATCGCTGTCGATACCGGTATCTTTACCGGCCGTTCGCCAAAAGATAAGTACATTGTCCGTGACGACACCACCCGCGACACCCTGTGGTGGGCGGATAATGGTAAAGGGAAGAACGACAACAAAGCGATCTCCCCGGAAATCTGGCAGCAGCTGAAATCCCTCGTCACCCAACAACTCTCCGGTAAGCGTCTGTTCATTGTGGATGCTTACTGCGGCGCTAACGCCGACACCCGTCTTTCCGTCCGCTTCATCACCGAAGTCGCCTGGCAGGCGCATTTCGTGAAGAACATGTTCATTCGCCCCACCGATGAAGAGCTGCAGAGCTTCGAACCTGACTTTGTGGTGATGAACGGTGCGAAGTGCACCAACCCGAACTGGAAAGAACAGGGACTGAACTCAGAAAACTTTGTCGCCTTTAACCTGACGGAACGTATCCAGCTGATCGGCGGGACCTGGTACGGCGGCGAAATGAAGAAAGGGATGTTCTCGGTGATGAACTACCTGCTGCCGTTACAGGGCATTGCCTCCATGCACTGCTCGGCAAACGTCGGCGAGAAAGGCGACGTGGCGGTGTTCTTCGGCCTCTCCGGCACCGGGAAAACCACCCTCTCCACCGATCCGAAACGCCGCCTGATTGGCGACGACGAGCACGGCTGGGATGATGACGGTGTGTTCAACTTCGAAGGCGGCTGCTACGCCAAGACCATTCGTCTGTCGGCAGAAGCGGAGCCGGATATCTTCCAGGCGATCCGCCGCGATGCGCTGCTGGAGAACGTGACGGTGCGTGCCGACGGCTCGGTCGATTTTGACGATGCGTCAAAAACCGAGAACACCCGCGTCAGCTACCCTATCTATCACATCGACAACATCGTTAAGCCAGTGTCGAAAGCCGGCCACGCGACCAAGGTGATCTTCCTCACCGCCGACGCGTTCGGCGTGCTGCCGCCGGTTTCACGTCTGACCGCCAGCCAGACCCAGTATCACTTCCTCTCCGGTTTTACCGCCAAGCTGGCCGGGACCGAGCGCGGCGTGACTGAGCCAACCCCCACCTTCTCCGCCTGTTTCGGCGCGGCCTTCCTGTCGCTGCACCCGACGCAGTACGCTGAAGTGCTGGTGAAGCGCATGCAGGCCTCTGGTGCCCAGGCTTACCTGGTCAACACCGGCTGGAACGGCACCGGCAAGCGTATCTCAATCAAAGATACCCGCGCCATTATCGACGCCATTCTGAATGGTTCCCTGGATGATGCAGAGACCTTCACCCTGCCGATGTTTGATCTGGCAATCCCGACCGAACTGCCGGGCGTGGACAGCCATATCCTCGACCCACGCAATACCTACGGTTCACCGGAGCAGTGGCAGGAAAAAGCCACCCAGCTGGCGAAACTGTTTAAGGAAAACTTCGAGAAGTACACCGATACGCCAGCAGGTGCGGCGTTGGTGAGTGCGGGACCAAGGTAAAAGCAAAAAGGCAACGCAAGTTGCCTTTTTTAATGTGTGCGCCCTCTCCCTGTGGGAGAGGGTCGGGGTGAGGGCATCAGGCCGCACCCCTTTTTTTAACTCTCTTTCACCTGTCGCGTAAACGGAACCGGTAGCCACGCGCGGATGCATAACCCGCCCCGCTCGCTGGTACCAATCTCCAGCAGACCGTTATGGTTATCCACGATACGCTGAACAATCGCCAGGCCTAAACCGGTGCCGCTGGTGCTGCGCGCGCTGTCGCCACGCACAAAAGGCTGGAACAGATGTTTACGCTGCTCCGGCTTAATGCCCGGACCGTCATCTTCCACCTGGAACCAGGCGCGGTTCAGTTCAGACCCACTGCTGACCTTGATCCAGCCGTTGCCGTAGCGGGCGGCGTTAACCACCATATTCGCCACTGCACGCTTGATGGAGAGTGGATGCATGCGAACGGTGATATCCCCCGGCTGCAGATCGGTTTCGATCTCACGCTCGTAACCACTCTCGGCCGCCACCACTTCGCCCAGCACCGCGTTCAGCTCGGCGATCTCCATCGGCATCTCCTGCCCGGTGCGCAGGTAGTCGATGAACTGCTCGATAATGGCGTTGCACTCTTCGATGTCTTTATTGATGGACTCCGCCAGGTAGCCGTCCTCCTCGCCCATCATTTCAGTGGCGAGGCGAATACGCGTCAGCGGAGTGCGCAGGTCATGGCTGACCCCGGCCATCAGCAGGGTTCGATCGTCGGCCAGCTGTTTAACGCCTGCCGCCATATGGTTGAAGGCGCGGGTCACCGACCGCACTTCCGACGCGCCATACTCGCGCAGCGGAGGCGGGATAATGCCTTTACCGACCTGAAGCGCCGCATGCTCCAGGTCGACCAGCGGTCGGTTCTGGATACGGATAAACAGCCAGGCGCCGCCTATCGCCAGCAACATAATCGCCAGGGTGTAACGGAACAGCGGCGAGAAGTCGCCCTGATGGATTTCGGTCAGCGGCACGCGCACCCAGATGTTGGGTGACAGCCAGGTTTTCAGCCAGACCACCGGCGAGCTTTTGTTGACCTCAACGCGCACTTCCGTCGGGCCACCCAGCTGCTGCGCCATCTGCTGGCTGAGGAATTCGTAATGCTGTGCCCAGCGCAGGCCTGCGTCTTCCGCCGCTTCGTTGGAATAGAGCGATATCCCCAGCTCACGGTAGATTTCACGGCGAAACGCCGGTGGCACCACCAGCTGCGTGCCGTCCTCCAGCTGCAGTTTATCGGTCATCAGCATACGTACTTCGTAGGCAAGGACCTTATTAAACTGCTGGAGGCTCGGCAGGATCGCAAAGTTCAGCACCACCAGATAGGTCGTCACCAGGCTGACAAACAGCAGGGTGACGATCAGTAACAGGGTGCGGGCAAACGAGCTACGCGGCGAGAAACGCATTCGCCTCATGCTTTAGAGCCGTCCGGGACAAACACGTAGCCCAGACCCCAGACGGTCTGGATATAGCGCGGATGCGCCGGATCCTCTTCCACCATGCGACGCAGGCGGGAGATCTGTACGTCGATGGAACGCTCCATCGCGGAGTATTCACGGCCACGCGCCAGGTTCATCAGCTTGTCGCGGGAGAGCGGCTCACGCGGGTGGCTGACTAAGGCTTTGAGGACCGCAAATTCACCGCTGGTCAGCGGCATCGGCTCGTCTTCACGGAACATCTCGCGGGTACCGAGGTTCAGCTTGAACTTACCGAAGGCGATCACCGCCTCTTCCTGCGACGGCGCGCCCGGCAATTCGTTCGCCTGACGACGCAGTACGGCACGAATACGGGCCAGCAGCTCACGCGGGTTAAACGGTTTTGGAATGTAATCGTCGGCGCCAATTTCGAGGCCCACGATACGGTCAACTTCTTCCCCTTTCGCCGTGACCATAATGATCGGCATCGGGTTGCTTTGGCTACGCAGGCGGCGGCAGATGGAGAGCCCATCTTCGCCCGGCAGCATCAGATCCAGCACCATCAGGTGGAAGGATTCGCGGGTCAACAGGCGATCCATCTGTTCGGCGTTGGCGACGCTACGAACCTGGAAGCCCTGCTCGGTCAGATAACGCTCGAGTAGCGCACGCAGGCGCATGTCGTCATCCACCACCAGAATCTTATAATTCTCTTGCATTGTCAGTACTCCCAAAGGTTCGGATAATCTTGAACAGCGTATTCTAAAAAAGTGGGCGTTCACGACCAGCTAATTCTGGTATAAATTCTAGTCGAAATTGTTACAAAGCATATTTTACAGCAGCTTATCTGCACAATTCGTCACATAACTCATTATTAATCTTGTCTGTTAAGCTAAGTGATACGTAATGTGCGCAAGGTATGCAACCAAAGTCGTAAGGCCAGAGAATGAAAACGCCCCTGATCACCCGCGAAGGGTATGAAAATCTGAAGAAAGAGATGGACACGCTGTGGCGGGAAGAGCGCCCGGAGGTGACGAAAAAAGTGACCTGGGCTGCCAGCCTCGGTGACCGCAGTGAAAACGCCGACTACCAGTACAACAAAAAGCGGCTGCGGGAAATCGATCGCCGGGTGCGCTATCTGACCAAATGTCTCGAGCACCTGAAAATTGTCGATTATTCCCCGCAGCAGGAGGGCAAAGTTTTCTTCGGCGCGTGGGTGGAGATCGAAAACGACGACGGCGATCTGAAGCGCTTTCGGATTGTCGGCTACGATGAAATTTTTGGTCGTAAGGATTACATCTCGATCGACTCGCCAATGGCCCGGGCGCTGCTGAAAAAAGAGGTTGGCGATCTGGCCGTGGTGCATACCCCCGCCGGGGAAGCGACCTGGTATGTGAACGCCATTGACTATGTGAAATAACCCGCCGGAACAATCCGAGAGCCTGGCGCGGCGGCTGGCATTTTGCCGTGTCAGTCCGTATAACTATCCCCTGATTTTTTCGACCCACAAGATGAAATAGCCATGATGAAAGATTCGCTCTGCCGCATTATTGCGGGTGAACTTCAGGCAAGGGCGGAACAGGTAGAAGCTGCCGTTCGCCTGCTTGATGAAGGGAACACCGTGCCGTTTATCGCACGTTATCGTAAGGAAGTGACTGGCGGTCTGGATGATACGCAGCTGCGTAACCTGGAAACCCGCCTTGGCTATCTGCGTGAACTGGAAGAGAGGCGTCAGGCGATCCTGAAATCCATCGGTGAACAGGGCAAGCTGACCGACGATCTGGCCAAAGCCATTAACACCACCCTGAATAAAACCGAACTCGAAGACCTCTACCTGCCGTACAAACAAAAACGCCGCACCCGCGGGCAGATCGCCATTGAAGCCGGCCTCGAGCCGCTGGCGGATCTGCTGTGGACGACGCCGTCCCACGACCCGGAAACCGCAGCCGCGACGTTTATCGATGCCGATAAAGGCGTGGCCGACACCAAAGCCGCCCTCGATGGCGCACGCTACATTCTGATGGAACGCTTTGCCGAAGATGCTGCCCTGCTGGCAAAAGTGCGTGACTACCTGTGGAAGAATGCCCATATCGTCTCCACCGTCGTCGCCGGTAAAGAGGAAGAAGGGGCGAAATTCCGCGACTACTTCGATCACCACGAACCGATTTCGACCGCGCCGTCGCACCGCGCGCTGGCGATGTTCCGTGGCCGCAATGAAGGCGTGCTGCAGCTCTCCCTGAATGCCGACCCGCAGTTTGACGAGCCGCCGAAAGAGAGCCACGGCGAGCAGATCATTATCGACCATCTCGGCCTGCGCCTGAACAATGCCCCGGCGGACAGCTGGCGCAAAGGGGTGGTGAGCTGGACCTGGCGCATCAAGGTGCTGATGCACCTCGAAACCGAACTGATGGGCACCGTGCGCGAACGCGCCGAAGACGAGGCGATTAACGTTTTTGCCCGTAACCTGCACGATCTGCTGATGGCCGCTCCGGCGGGCCTGCGCGCCACCATGGGCCTCGATCCAGGCCTGCGTACCGGCGTAAAAGTGGCGGTCGTGGACGGCACCGGCAAGCTGGTGGCCACCGACACCATCTACCCGCACACCGGCCAGGCGGCCAAAGCGGCCGTCGCCGTGGCGGCGCTGTGTGAGAAGCACAACGTCGAGCTGGTGGCGATCGGCAACGGTACCGCCTCGCGTGAAACCGAGCGTTTCTTCCTCGATCTGCAGAAGCAGTTCCCGAAAGTGACGGCGCAAAAGGTGATTGTCAGCGAAGCGGGCGCCTCGGTGTACTCCGCGTCTGAACTGGCCGCCCTCGAATTCCCGGATCTGGACGTCTCCCTGCGTGGCGCGGTCTCTATCGCCCGCCGCCTGCAGGATCCGCTGGCCGAGCTGGTGAAGATCGACCCGAAATCCATCGGCGTGGGCCAGTACCAGCATGACGTCAGCCAGACGCAGCTGGCGCGTAAGCTGGATGCGGTGGTGGAAGACTGCGTGAACGCCGTCGGCGTTGACCTGAACACCGCTTCCGTCGCCCTGCTGACCCGCGTGGCCGGTTTAACCCGTATGATGGCGCAAAACATCGTTGCCTGGCGCGATGAGAACGGTCAGTTCCAGAACCGCCAGCAGCTGCTGAAGGTGAGCCGTCTGGGGCCGAAGGCGTTCGAACAGTGCGCAGGCTTCCTGCGTATCAACCACGGCGACAACCCGCTGGATGCCTCCACCGTTCACCCGGAAGCTTACCCGGTTGTTGAGCGCATTCTGGCGGCCACCCAGCAGGCGCTGAAGACGCTGATGGGCAACAGCAGCGAACTGCGTAACCTGAAAGCGGTCGACTTCACCGATGAGAAGTTCGGCGTACCGACGGTGTCCGACATCATCAAAGAGCTGGAGAAGCCGGGCCGCGACCCGCGTCCGGAATTCAAAACCGCAACCTTTGCCGACGGCGTGGAGACGATGAACGACCTGCTGCCGGGCATGGTACTGGAAGGCGCGGTCACCAACGTCACTAACTTTGGTGCCTTTGTCGATATCGGCGTGCATCAGGACGGTCTGGTGCATATCTCCTCTCTGGCCGACAAGTTCGTGCAGGATCCGCACACCGTGGTGAAAGCCGGCGACATCGTGAAGGTGAAAGTGCTGGAGGTGGATCTGCAGCGCAAGCGTATCGCCCTGACCATGCGTCTGGACGAGCAACCTGGCGAGACCAACGCCCGTCGTGGCAGCGGGAACAGCGATGCCCGTCAGCAGCAGCGTCCAGCGGCGAAACCGCGCGGACGTGAAGCACAGCCCTCCGGCAACAGCGCGATGATGGATGCGCTGGCGGCGGCGATGGGTAAAAAGCGCTAACATACGTAATGCCCGGTGGCGCTTCGCTTACCGGGCCTACGGTTTGTAGGCCGGGCAAACGCAGTGCCGCCCGGCAAGCAGAGCGCAAGAATTAAAATAAAAACATACTCACCTATTTTATAAATATGAAACCGATTGCATATCCGTATTTAAACTAATAATTATCACTCCATTAACAATAAATCTTTTTATCTCATACCATCATTGCCCGCAAATATTGAGCAAGGTCAATCAGTCCGCAAATTAATAGCCGTATCTACATTCCGTCACATATTAATTATTGATGACAGAAACCATTCTCATTACCATTGTGCCTGTTGATTATTTAACCGTCCGTTAAGTAGGCACTATGCAATTCACTCCAGACAGCGCGTGGAAAATTACCGGCTTCACCCGCGACATCAGCCCGGCCTATCGGCAGAAACTGCTCTCCCTGGGGATGCTGCCCGGCTCCTCTTTCAATGTGGTGCGCGTTGCTCCCTTGGGCGATCCGGTGCATATCGAAACCCGACGTGTGAATCTGGTTCTGCGTAAGAAAGATCTCGCCTTAATAGAAGTTGAAGCCCTGTCTCAATAACACGCCAGCTCCCGTAGCGAGTCGAAAAGAATGAAAAAATTAACCATTGGCTTAATTGGCAATCCCAATTCCGGCAAGACCACCTTATTTAACCAGCTTACCGGCGCGCGCCAGCGGGTCGGTAACTGGGCCGGTGTCACCGTCGAACGTAAAGAGGGTCAGTTCGCGACTACCGATAATCAGGTCACCCTCGTCGATCTGCCCGGCACCTACTCATTAACCACCATCTCCTCCCAGACCTCGCTGGATGAGCAGATCGCCTGCCACTACATTCTGAGCGGCGACGCCGACCTGCTGATCAACGTGGTGGATGCCTCGAACCTCGAGCGCAATCTCTACCTGACCTTACAGCTGCTGGAGCTGGGCATCCCCTGCGTGGTGGCGCTGAACATGCTCGATATTGCGGAAAAGCAGCAGATCCGCATCGACGTCGACGCCCTCTCCGCCCGTCTCGGCTGCCCGGTGGTGCCGCTGGTCTCTACCCGCGCCCGCGGGATCGACGCCCTTAAGCTGGCGATTGACCGCCACACCCGCAATGCCGACGTAGAGCTGGTGCATTACGCCCAGCCGCTGCTGCGGGAAGCCGGGATCCTCGCCCAGGAGATGGCGCACAGCATGCCGTTCAAACAGCGTCACTGGCTCGGCCTGCAGATGCTGGAAGGGGATATCTACAGCCGCGCCTATGCCGGTGACGCCGCGCAGTATCTGGATGTCTCCCTCGCGCGGTTAAACGATGAGCTGGACGACCCGGCCCTGCACATTGCCGATGCCCGCTATCAGAGCATTAATGCCATTTGCGACGTGGTCAGCAACGCCCTCACCGCCGAACCAAGCCGCTTTACCCGGGCGATGGACAGCGTGATCCTCAACCGTTTCCTTGGCCTGCCGGTGTTCCTGCTGGTGATGTACGTGATGTTCCTGCTGGCCATTAACATCGGCGGCGCGTTACAGCCGCTGTTTGATGTCGGCTCGGTGGCGATCTTCATTCACGGCATTCAGTGGCTGGGCTACACCCTGCACCTGCCGGAGTGGCTGACCATTTTCCTCGCCCAGGGGCTGGGCGGCGGCATCAACACCGTCCTGCCGCTGGTGCCGCAGATCGGCATGATGTATCTGTTCCTCTCCTTCCTGGAGGACTCCGGTTACATGGCCCGTGCGGCCTTCGTGATGGATCGCCTGATGCAGGCCCTCGGCCTGCCGGGCAAATCCTTTGTGCCGCTGATTGTCGGCTTTGGCTGCAACGTGCCGTCGGTGATGGGTGCCCGCACCCTGGATGCGCCCCGCGAACGCCTGATGACCATCATGATGGCGCCGTTTATGTCCTGTGGCGCCCGGCTGGCAATCTTCGCGGTGTTTGCTGCGGCCTTCTTCGGCCAGGAGGGGGCGCTGGCGGTCTTCTCGCTGTACGTGCTGGGCATCGTGATGGCGATCCTCACCGGCCTGATGCTCAAACACACCATCATGCGTGGCGAAGCATCGCCGTTCGTGATGGAGCTGCCGGTCTACCACGTCCCACACCTGAAAAGCCTGCTGATCCAGACCTGGCAGCGGCTGAAAGGCTTTGTCCTGCGGGCGGGTAAAGTGATTGTGGTGGTCAGTATCTTCCTCAGCGCCCTGAACAGCTTTACGCTCAGCGGCCAGGCGGCGGACAACATTAACGACTCGGCGCTGGCCTCCGTCAGCCGCGTCATCACCCCGCTGTTCAAACCGATTGGCGTGCATGAAGACAACTGGCAGGCCACCGTCGGGCTGTTCACCGGCGCGATGGCAAAAGAGGTGGTAGTCGGCACACTGAACACCCTCTACACCGCAGAAAATATTCAGGACGAGGAATTCAACCCGGCGGAGTTCCATCTCGGAGACGAACTCTTCAGCGCGGTGGATGAAACCTGGCAGAGCCTGAAAGAGACCTTCAGTCTGAGCGTGCTGGCCAACCCGATTGAAGCCAGCAAAGGCGACGGGGAGATGGCAACCGGCGCGATGGGCGTGATGAGCGAGAAATTTGGCAGCGCCTCGGCGGCCTACAGCTACCTGATCTTCGTCCTGCTCTACATTCCATGCATCTCGGTGATGGGGGCCATCGCCCGCGAATCGAGCCGCGGCTGGATGGGCTTTTCTGTCCTCTGGGGGCTGAATATTGCCTACTCGCTGGCAACGGTGTACTACCAGACGGTGAACTTCAGCCAGCATCCGCACTACAGCCTGGTCTGTATCCTGGCGGTAGTGCTGTTTAACGTGATGGTGATGGGCCTGCTGCGCCGGGCGCGCAGCCGCGTGGATGTCAACCTGCTGGCGAAAGGCAGAACCGCAGCGGCCTGCTGCGACAGCCCGGCCAGCGACTGTCATTAGGAGGCGGCATGGCATCGTTAATTGAGGTTCGTGATTTACTGGCGCTGCAGGGAAGAATGGAAGCCACCCAGCTCAGCCAGATGCTGCGCACGCCGCAGGCGATGATCGAGGCGATGCTGGAGCGTCTGGAGGCGATGGGCAAAGCGAAGCGCATCCAGGAGGATGCTGACGGCTGCTTATCCGGCAGCTGTAAAAGCTGTCCTGAAGGAAAAGCCTGCCTCAGGGAGTGGTGGGCGCTGCGTTAATCGTCAGTAAAGCCGGGCAAGTCTGCCCGGCTTTATCTCATTATTTGTAGACGTCTGCGGTCGCGCGGATGTCTTTCTGATCTTTGTTAGCGCTGGTAACGACATAGTACTTACCGCCCAGCTCATCAGCTTTCTTGGAAAGCTCTTTTCTCGCATCCATTGGCGCGGTGGTATCAGATGTAGAAATATCGCCAACCTTCGTCAAATTCATCTCTTTCACTTTATCTTTCTGGATCTCTTCTGCCGCCATCACGCCAAAAGAGAGTGAACCAATAACCAGAGAAGCAACAATACCTGTAACAAGTTTCATAGCCATGACTCCCAAAGAGGATTGTAGTTTTGATTATCGAAGGCGGGATACCCGCAACGATATATTGAGTATTGTTGCGGTACGTCACTTTTTCCAGCGGGAATGAAAAATAATCAGCCTAAACGCTGACTTAAGGCAATCAACGCCGCGCAAAACTCGGCGGGGTGAGAGATAAAGGGCGCATGCGCTGCTTTGGCGATGATCAAAGCTTCGCTCTGCGGCCATTGCTCATCCAGCAGCGGCACGATCTTGCGCGGTACCAGCCCGTCGAGATAACCATAAATACGCAGATGCGGCAGCGTCAGGGACGCCAGCGGCTCCCGCAGATCGGCCGTTTTCAGGATCTCCAGCCCGCCATTCAGCACTTCTACCTCCGGCATCGGTAATGACAGCACCGTAGTCTTCAGCGTCCGGGCGTCCTGCCGCGCGGTTTCCGTCCCCATGGTCTGCAGAGCGAGGAAGCGCTCCACCGTACGCTGGAAATCGTTGCTTAACTGCTGCTGAAAACCGGCCAGCACCTCGGGTTTGATCCCCGGCCACTCCCCCTGGGCGCTAAAACAGGGGGAGGAGGCGACGGTCACCAGGGCCTGCACCCGTTCGGGATGGGTCAGGGCAATCTGGCTCGCTACCAGCCCGCCCAGACTCCAGCCCAGCCAGATCGCCTTATCCGGCGCCTGAGCCAGCACCTGTTCCGCCATATCGGCCAGCGGCATCGCACCAAAATCGCGGCTGCGGCCAAAGCCCGGCAGATCCACCAGGTGCAGCGTGAACTGCGAGGCCAGTTCCTCGCTGATGCAACGCCATACTTCGGCATTCAGTCCCCATCCGTGCAGCAGCACAAGATGACAATTTCCTGTCCCAACGGTCTGCCACCAAAGCGTGTTCATCGATTACTGTTCTCTTTTTTCACAAGGAGGTTATCTATGCTAACAGTGCCTGGCTCGTGCTGGCTATGCCGGATGCCGCTTGCACTCAGCCACTGGGGGGTCTGTTCCGTGTGCGAAAAGGGGATTATGCCCCGCGAGGGTATGTGTCCGCAGTGCGGCTTACCGGCCATTCATCCTCACCTGCCCTGCGGCCGCTGTCTGCGCAGACCGCCGCCGTGGCAGGCGCTGGTGGCGGTCTGCGACTATACCCCGCCGGTGAGCCAGCTGGTGCATCAGCTGAAGTTTTCCCGCCGCAGTCAGCTGGCAAAACCGCTGGCCAGACTGTTGCTGCTGGCGCTGCTGCGGGCCAGGCGCAGCCGTGGGTTGCCGAACGTTGATATGCTGGTCTGCGTGCCGCTGTGGTCCCGGCGTCACTGGCGCCGCGGGTTTAACCAGAGCGACCTGCTCTGTCGCCCGCTGGCCCGCTGGCTGAACTGCCGCTATGTTCCGGAGGCTATTCGCCGGATCCGCGCCACTCCGGCGCAGCATCAGCTCAGCGCCAGATTGCGGAAACGTAACCTGCAGCACGCTTTTACGCTTGAATTACCGGTCGCCGGGCGCCATATCGCTGTGGTGGATGATGTCGTGACAACAGGCGCTACCGTCGCGGAACTCTCCCGCCTGCTTTTGCGAAGCGGCGCGGCGTCGGTTCAGGTATGGTGTCTGTGTCGAACCTTGTAGCGCCCTCAGGTTGGGCGTATTATACCCAGGTATTTTAGTCAACTATTAGGCCAATGCTATGATCCGTATTTCCGATGCTGCACAAGCGCACTTTGCCAAACTGCTGGCAAATCAGGAAGAAGGGACCCAGATCCGCGTGTTCGTGATCAACCCAGGCACCCCGAATGCAGAATGCGGCGTCTCTTATTGCCCACCGGATGCTGTGGAAGCAACTGACACTGCCCTGAAATTTGAGCAACTCACTGCCTATGTCGATGAGCTGAGCTCCCCGTATCTGGAAGATGCGGAAATTGATTTTGTGACCGACCAACTGGGTTCTCAGTTAACCCTGAAAGCGCCAAACGCCAAAATGCGCAAAGTAACCGACGATGCCCCACTGATGGAGCGCGTTGAGTACCTGCTGCAGTCCCAGATCAACCCGCAGCTCGCGGGCCACGGTGGTCGTGTCTCCCTGATGGAGATCACCGAAGACGGTCTGGCGATTCTGCAGTTCGGCGGCGGCTGTAACGGCTGTTCCATGGTCGACGTTACCCTGAAAGAGGGGATCGAGAAGCAGCTGCTGAACGAGTTCCCGGAGCTGAAAGGCGTGCGCGATCTTACCGAACACCAGCGCGGCGAACACTCCTACTACTGATTGCCCGTCTGTTTGCCCGGTGACGCGTAGCGATCCGGGCCTCTCCCGCGTTTCCCCCTCCCTCATAACATGACCTGCGTCTCAGAATTCACATTTTGCCCGCCAGGGTCATTCTCAACCTGACCATGTTACCCGTATCATTCTCGCGGGCACTTAAACACCTTTACGCCGACCGACTAAGCTTAATGATTTAGAAGGCAGCCTGTCTTTGTGCCATAAGTACGCCGTTCCCAGTTGGGGCAACATTACTATGTCGTTGAAATAATGACGTTACCCATAACAATATTTAAGGCCAGATAATCATGCCATTAGTCATCGTCGCTATCGGTGTCGTCCTGTTACTGCTCCTGATGATCCGTTTCAAAATGAACGGCTTCATTGCCCTTGTCCTGGTGGCACTTGCTGTCGGCCTGATGCAGGGTATGCCGCTGGTAAAAGTTATCAGCTCGATTAAAGCCGGCGTGGGCGGTACCCTCGGTAGCCTCGCGCTGATCATGGGCTTCGGCGCTATGCTGGGCAAACTGCTGGCCGACTGCGGTGGCGCACAGCGCATCGCAACCACGCTGATTGCTAAATTCGGTAAGCAGCACATCCAGTGGGCCGTGGTATTAACCGGTTTCACCGTCGGTTTTGCGCTGTTCTACGAAGTGGGCTTCGTCCTGATGCTGCCGCTGGTGTTCACCATCGCCGCCTCTGCCAGCATTCCGCTGCTGTATGTGGGTGTACCGATGGCCGCGGCGCTGTCCGTGACTCACGGCTTCCTGCCGCCGCACCCGGGCCCGACCGCTATCGCTACCATCTTCCATGCGGACATGGGTAAAACCCTGCTGTTCGGTACTATCCTGGCGATCCCGACCGTCATTCTGGCCGGTCCGGTGTTTGCCCGCACCCTCAAAGGCATCGACAAGCCGATCCCGGAAGGTCTGTACAGCGCGAAGACCTTCACTGAAGCAGAAATGCCAAGCTTTGCCGTCAGCGTCTGGACCTCTCTGGTGCCGGTGGTACTGATGGCCCTGCGTGCGGTCTGCGAAATGGTGCTGCCGAAAGGCCATCCGGTTCTCGGCGTGGCTGAGTTCCTCGGTGACCCGGTCATGGCAACGCTGATTGCGGTCCTGATTGCGCTGTTCACCTTCGGTCTGAACCGTGGCCGCTCCATGGATCAGATCAACGACACCCTGAGCTCCTCGATCAAAATCATCGCCATGATGCTGCTGATCATCGGCGGTGGCGGTGCGTTCAAACAGGTTCTGGTTGATAGCGGCGTGGACAAGTACATCGCCTCCATGATGCATGATACCAACATCTCCCCCATCCTGATGGCGTGGTCTATCGCGGCGGTTCTGCGTATTGCTTTGGGTTCGGCCACCGTTGCGGCGATCACCGCGGGCGGTATTGTGGCGCCTCTGATTGCCACCACCGGCGTTAGCCCTGAGCTGATGGTTATCGCGGTGGGTTCCGGTAGCGTGATCTTCTCTCACGTCAACGATCCGGGCTTCTGGTTGTTCAAGGAGTACTTCAACCTGACCATCGGTGAGACCATCAAGTCCTGGTCGATGCTGGAAACCATCATCTCCGTCTGCGGGCTGATCGGCTGTCTGCTGCTGGGTATGGTTGTTTGATGTGACAGTTGCCATCGGGCAATAAAAAACCCGCCATCTGGCGGGTTTTTTTATCACTTCTTCGCAGCCGCTTTTCGCCGCTTATCCAAATCCTTAATCAGCTTATTTACCCCGTCATCGGCAAACATCGCCTCAAGAGAAGTTGAAAGCTTGCGACGCCAGTTCTTGTACTGATAGCTGGTCCCCGGGATGTTCACCGGCTCCGCCATATCAATCCAGTCTTCCGGCTGTAGCCCCAGCAGGGCGCTGTTGCTGTCGGCAATGTAGCGCTGCAACCCGCGGTTAAGCGTCGGGGTCATCGACATCAATGACGCCTTGTGCCCGGTGCGCTTCGGCAGGCAACCGTGCTCGTGCAGTGCATCCAGCAGCCCCTGCTTGGACAGCTCGCGATCCTGATACAGCCCGCGCAGCATCACTTCGTCAGGGTAGAGCCCCAGCGTTTTGCCCAGGGTAAGGTCGCCGCTGTCCCACCAGCCACGAAGCGTAGGAAGGTCATGCGTCGTCGCGACTGCCATTGATTGTTCTGGATACGCCTCCGGCGCGCGGAAGTTCTTCTCAAGGTCGTTTTCAAAATAGAGCACTTTATAAGAGTAAACGCCGCTGTCACGCAGCTTGCTGACGATTTCAACCGGTACGGTGCCGAGATCTTCTCCGATCACCATGCAGTTATGGCGCTTACTCTCCAGCGCAAGGATGGAGAGCAGATCGTCTACCGGATAGTGAACGTAAGCCCCATGGTCGGCGGTTTCACCGTACGGGATCCACCACAAACGCAGGACCGACATCACGTGATCGATACGCAGCGCACCGCAGTTCTGCATGTTGGCACGCAGCAGCTCGATAAAGGGCTCATAGGCGCGGGCGGCGATGACGTGCGGGTCCATCGGCGGCAGGCCCCAGTTCTGACCCAGCGGGCCAAGGATATCCGGCGGCGCCCCGACGGACGCTTTCAGGCAGTAGAGTTCGCGGTCGCACCAGGTCTCCGCCCCGCCCTCGGCCACGCCGACCGCCAGGTCACGGTACAGGCCAATCGGCATGTCGTAGCCCTGACTCTCCTGCCAGCAGGCAGCAAACTGGCTGTACGCCAGCCACTGCAGCCAGAGGTAGAAATCGACCTCGTCGGTATGCGCTTCGCAAAACGCTTTTACCGCCGGGGAGTCAACGGACTGGTACTGCTCAGGCCACACCGGCCAGCCCCAGCGCATTTCGTCCTCTTTCACCTGATACGCATGCAGCGCATCAAACGCCGCCTGCCAGTACAGGCTCTCCCCTTCCCGGGCCACAAACGCCCGGAAGGCCGCCATCTGCTCGTCGTCACGCTGAGCAAAGCCTTTCCACGCCATGCGCAGCGCGGCCATCTTCAGCGCGGTGACGGACGCATAATCGACCCACTCGGCGTCGCGGGCGCGTTGCAGCGCCTGCCGGGTAGTGTCCATCTTCCACCAGGCCTGCGCCTCATCGCTGTTACGGAAATCCTCCACGGCGTTCACGTCGATATAAATCACGTTCAGCCAGCGGCGGGATGACGGGCTGTACGGGCTGGCGCTCTCCGGGTTCGCCGGATAGAGGGCATGAATCGGGTTGAGGCCGATAAAGGCCCCGCCGCGTTTGCCGATATCGGTCAGCATCTTCTGCAGATCGCCGAAGTCGCCAATGCCCCAGTTCGCCTCCGAGCGCAGGGTGTAGAGCTGCACGCAGGCACCCCACAGCTTCTTGCCCTCTTTCAGCGCCTGCGGCTCGTAGCAGCGTTTTGGCGCGACGATCACCCGGCAGTGCCAGCGATGGGCATCCTGGGTCAGCGTCAGAGTGTGATAACCCTCCGGCAGTTTTGCCGGCAGGTTGAGATTTTTGCCGCTCGTGGCGTGGCCTTTGTGCTGATGCCCCTCTTCGG
Source organism: Leclercia sp. Marseille-Q4284 (assembly GCF_916618945.1). Lineage (NCBI taxonomy): Bacteria > Pseudomonadati > Pseudomonadota > Gammaproteobacteria > Enterobacterales > Enterobacteriaceae > Leclercia > Leclercia sp. Marseille-Q4284. The sequence goes on along the minus strand of NZ_CAKAKG010000002.1, from coordinate 1,247,317 downwards.
TGGTCAGCAGCCAGCTAAAGTCGCCGCTGCCTTCAATCATCAGCGGCATCTTTTTGCCCGCGGTATAGACCATCACGTTCGGGACAGCGGTAACCGCCGCTTTCGCGACGGGTTTGGCTTTGTGCATGGCATCCAGCAAACGCCTCTTGGTCTCAGCACCAATAGACTGCGGTTTACCATGAGCATTGATATAGCTGGGGCTGATCCCCGCCGCCAGGGCGGCATTATCGAGACGTTTACTTTCCATCGCGCTTCCTTAGCGTTTTGCCTGCCAGATACGGGCCTGGTAGTCGCGGATTGAGCGGTCAGAACTGAACATGCCGCAGCGCGCGGTATTCAGAATGCACGCCCGGGTCCAGGCTTCCCGATCGCGATACAGGACGTCGACCTGTTTCTGGGCCTCAACGTAGCCCGCAAAATCGGCCATCAGCAGGTACGGGTCGCCGCCCTGTTTGCCGATGCTGTGCAGCATCTGGTCAAACGCGTGCTTGTCGCCGTCGCTGTATTTGCCGCTCTCCAGCTCCTTCAGTACCGCATCCAGCAGCTTGTCTTTTTTACGCCATTTCACCGGGTCGTAACCTTTGGCTTTAATGGCTTTCACCTCTTCCACAGTATGGCCGAAGATAAAGATGTTCTCGTCGCCCACCTGCTCGGCAATCTCAACGTTAGCACCGTCCAGCGTCCCGACGGTCAACGCACCGTTCAGGGCCAGCTTCATGTTGCCGGTGCCGGAGGCCTCTTTACCCGCGGTAGAAATCTGCTCAGAGACATCCGCCGCCGGGATCAGCAGCTCCGCCGCCGAGACACAGTAATCCGGCAGGAAGACCACTTTCAGCTTGTCGCCTACTTGCGGATCGTTGTTTACCGCGTCGGCCACTTTATTAATGGCGAAGATGATGTTTTTTGCCAGGTAATATCCTGGTGCCGCTTTCGCACCGAACAGGAACACGCGCGGTACGCGGTCGGCCTGCGGGTTCTCGCGGATCTCTTTGTACAGCGCCAGAATGTGCAGCAGATTCAGGTGCTGACGTTTGTACTCGTGCAGACGTTTAATCTGGATATCAAAAATCGCGTTCGGGTTGATCTCAATCCCGGTACGGGTTTTGACGAAGGCTGCCAGACGCACCTTATTGTCCAGCTTGATGGTGCGGTAGGTCTCGCGGAACGCCGCATCGTCGGCAACCTTTTCCAGGTTGATCAGCTGGTCGAGATCGTTGGCCCACTCTTTGTCCAGCGTCTTATCCAGCAGCTCAGCAAGCTGAGGGTTGCACTGTTTGATCCAGCGACGCGGCGTGATGCCGTTGGTGACGTTGTGGAACTTGTTTGGCCACAGCTGGTGATATTCCGGGAACAGATCCTTCACCACCAGGTCGGAGTGCAGCGCGGCCACGCCGTTCACCGCGAAGCCGCTGACCACGCACAGGTTGGCCATGCGAACCTGCTTGTCGAATACCACCGCCAGCTTCGCCCAGACGGCTTTATCCCCCGGCCAGGTTTTATCCACCAGTTTCTTAAAGCGGTTGTTGATCTCGTTGATCAGCTGCATATGGCGCGGCAGCAGGGTTTTAATCAGCTTCTCGTCCCAGCACTCCAGCGCCTCTGGCATCAGGGTGTGGTTGGTGTAGGCGAAGGTCTTGCTGGTGATCGCCCAAGCGTCGTCCCAGCTCATCTGATGCTCGTCGATCAGCACGCGCAGCAGCTCCGGGATGGCGATGGTCGGGTGGGTGTCGTTCAGCTGGATCACTTCGTAATCCGCCAGCTCAGACAGCTTGCGGCCCGCCAGGTGGTGGCGACGCAGAATATCGGCCACGGAACAGGCGCACTGGAAGTACTGCTGCATCAGGCGCAGCTTTTTGCCCGCCAGATGGTTGTCGTTCGGGTAGAGCACTTTGGTCAGCTTGTCGGCATCAATGCCCTGCTGCTCGGCGCGCAGGAAATCGCCGTCGTTGAATCTGGTCAGGTTGAACGGGTGAGCATGTGTCGCCTGCCACAGGCGCAGCGGCTGTGCCACGCCATTACGGTAGCCCAGCACCGGCAGATCCCAGGCCTGGCCGGTAATGGTAAAGCCCGGCTCCCACTGGCCCGCTTTCGTCACTTTACCGCCGATGCCAACCTGCACGTCCAGCGCTTCGTTGTGGCGGAACCACGGGTAGCTGCCGCGATGCCAGTCGTCCGGGGCTTCCATCTGCTGGCCGCCAGCAAAGGACTGGCGGAACAGGCCGTACTGATAGTTCAGACCGTAGCCGGTGGCCGGCTGGCCCACGGTTGCCATCGAGTCGAGGAAGCAGGCCGCCAGACGACCCAGCCCACCGTTGCCCAGCGCTGGATCGATCTCCTCTTCCAGCAGGTCGGTCAGGTGGATGTTATGGGTGTTCAGCACCTCGCTGACCTCCTGATACCAGCCGAGGTTCAGCAGGTTGTTGCCGGTCAGACGGCCAATCAGGAACTCCATGGAGATATAGTTAACGTGGCGCTGGCCTTGCACGGGCTTCACCGCGGGTTGGGCGCTCAGCAGCTCGGCGAGCGCTCCGCTGACGGCCTGCCACCACTGGCGGGAGGTCATGTCTTCGGCGGCGTGCAAACCAAAACGCTGCCACTGACGCGTCAGGGCAGCCTGGAATTGAGCTTTGTTGAAAGTAGGCTGTGACATAGGGAATCTGCATCCTGTAGAGAGAAAATAAGGCGTTGGTGCTAGTGTGCCTGGCTCATCAGGGCTCTTCCTCCTCCTGCCGGGGATTAGACAGGGAGGAGTAGCAGGGATGAGCGATAAACTGTGATCGCGACCACTTTCTGCAGCGGGAGTGTAGGGCATTCACCGGGAGATTTCCCGGAAGGGGTTCAAAAAAATGAAATGCGGTTTCGCCTGGAATATATACGCGCGGAAATAATTACTTACCCGAAGTAATAACACTCAGAATTTACTCTATCCCGGAATGTTATTTTACGCGCGCAACCATCCCGCGCCTTAATTAACTTTTCACCGCCTTTATGCTTCTCTGTTCCTTTTTATGCTTAACCTCCTGGAAACGCGTCATCCCAGTATCCATGCGCTTTCGAGGCCCATCGGAAAAGTTCCCTTACCCCTGCATATATTTTTGTGACCCAGTGCAAATTAAGGGACATAAAACCCCGACATAACTTGCAATAAAAGTCTTTCTGACCGACCTTATAAGGATTAATTACGAAGCGCAAAAAAAATCAAAAATCTCGATTTCCACACAGTGAAGTGAAACCTATGTTGATTCCGTCCAAATTAAGTCGCCCGGTTCGTCTTGACCATACTGTGGTCCGCGAACGCCTGCTGGCGAAACTTTCCGGCGCGAACAATTTTCGACTGGCGCTGGTAACGAGCCCTGCAGGCTACGGTAAAACCACGCTCATTTCACAGTGGGCTTCCGGCAAGACCGATCTCGGCTGGTACTCCCTCGACGAGGGCGATAACCAGCAGGAGCGTTTTGCCAGCTATCTGATCGCCGCCATTCAGCAGGCGACCAACGGACACTGTGTGACCAGCGAAGTAATGGTGCAAAAGCGCCAGTACGCCAGCCTCTCTTCCCTGTTTTCGCAACTGTTTATCGAGCTGGCCGAATGGCATCGCCCGCTCTATCTGGTGATTGATGACTACCACCTGATCACCAACCCGGTTATCCACGAGTCGATGCGCTTTTTCCTGCGCCACCAGCCGGAAAACCTGACCCTGGTGATCCTGTCGCGCAACCTGCCGCAGCTGGGCATTGCCAACCTGCGGGTGCGCGATCAGCTGCTGGAAGTGGGCAGCCAACAGCTCTCCTTTACCCATCAGGAGGCAAAGCAGTTCTTTGACTGCCGCCTGAAATCCCCTATCGAGGTGGCTGAGAGCAGCCGCCTATGCGACGACGTGGCAGGCTGGGCGACCGCCCTGCAGCTGATTGCCCTGTCGGCCCGGCATAACAACAACTCGACGCAGCAATCTGCCCGTCGCCTGTCGGGGATCAATGCCAGCCATCTCTCCGATTATCTGGTGGATGAGGTGCTCGACAGCGTTGATCAATCCACCCGTCAGTTCCTGCTGAAAAGCTCCCTGCTGCGCTCGATGAACGATGCGCTGATCGTGCGCGTCACCGGGGAAGATAACGGCCAGATGCGTCTGGAAGAGATCGAGCGTCAGGGGTTGTTCCTGCAGCGCATGGACGACTCCGGCGAATGGTTCAGCTACCACCCGCTGTTTGGCAGCTTCCTGCGCCAGCGCTGTCAGTGGGAGCTGGCCACCGAATTACCGGAAATCCACCGCGCCGCCGCGGAGAGCTGGATGGCGCAGGGCTTCCCGAGCGAGGCCATTCACCACGCTCTGGCAGCGGGCGATGCCCATATGCTGCGCGATATTCTGCTCAATCACGCCTGGAGCCTGTTTAACCACAGCGAGCTGGCCCTGCTGGAGGAGTCATTAAAAGCCCTGCCGTGGGAGAGCCTGCTGGAGAACCCGCGTCTGGTGCTGCTGCAGGCCTGGCTGATGCAGAGCCAGCACCGCTACAGCGAAGTGAATACCCTGCTGGCCCGCGCCGAGCAGGAGATGAAAGGCGAGATGGATGCCGCCCTGCACGGCGAATTCAACGCCCTGCGCGCGCAGGTGGCCATCAACGACGGCAACCCGGAAGAGGCTCAGCGCCTGGCCCTGGGTGCGCTGGAGGCGCTGCCGCTGGCGAACTTCTACAGCCGTATCGTCGCCACCTCGGTGCATGGCGAAGTGCTGCACTGTAAGGGCGACCTTACCCGCTCCCTGTCGCTGATGCAGCAGACGGAACAGATGGCGCGCCGCCATGACGTCTGGCATTACGCCCTCTGGAGCCTGATCCAGCAGAGCGAAATTTTGTTTGCCCAGGGATTCCTGCAGGCCGCCTGGGAGACCCAGGAGAAAGCCTTCACCCTGATCCGCGATCAGCACCTGGAACAGCTGCCGATGCACGAGTTCCTGCTGCGCATTCGCGCTCAGTTGCTGTGGGCATGGGCCCGACTGGACGAAGCGGAAACCACCGCCCGTCATGGGGTGAACGTGCTCTCCACCTATCAGCCGCAGCAGCAGCTGCAGTGTCTGGGCCTGCTGGTGCAGTGCTCGCTGGCACGCGGCGATCTGGACAACGCCCGTAACCACCTTAACCGTCTGGAGAACCTGCTCGGCAACGGTCAGTATCACAGCGACTGGGTATCCAATGCCGATAAGGTACGGGTGATTTACTGGCAGATGACCGGCGACAAAAAATCGGCGGCCAACTGGCTGCGCCAGACGCCGAAGCCGGAGTTTGCCAATAACCACTTCCTGCAGAGCCAGTGGCGCAACATTGCCCGGGCGCAGATCCTGTTAGGCGAATTTGAACCGGCCGAGATGGTGCTGGAAGAGTTAAATGAAAATGCCCGCAGCCTGCGTCTGATGAGCGATGTGAACCGCAACCTGCTGCTGCATAACCAGCTTTACTGGCAGTCCGGTCGCAAAAATGACGCCCAGCGCGTGCTGCTGGAAGCGCTGCAGCTGGCGAACCGCACCGGCTTTATCAGCCACTTTGTGATTGAAGGCGAGACCATGGCGCAGCAGCTGCGCCAGTTGATTCAGCTCAACACCCTGCCGGAGCTGGACCAGCATCGCGCCCAGCGCATCCTGCGGGAGATTAACCAGCATCACCGCCACAAGTTTGCCCATTTCGATGAGACCTTCGTGGAGCGTCTGCTGACCCATCCGGAAGTGCCGGAACTGATCCGCACCAGCCCGCTGACCCAGCGTGAGTGGCAGGTGCTGGGGCTGATCTACTCAGGTTACAGCAACGAGCAGATTGCCGGTGAGCTGGCCGTGGCGGCCACCACCATCAAAACGCATATCCGCAATCTGTATCAGAAGCTGGGCGTCGCCCACCGTCAGGATGCGGTGCTGCATGCGCAACAGCTGTTGAAGATGATGGGGTACGGGGTGTAATTCATTGCCCGGCGGCGCTGCGCTTGCACGGGCCTACGGTTTTGTTGCCATTCATTGCCCGGCGGCGCTACGCTTGCCGGGCCTACGGTTTTGTAGGTCGGGTAAGCGCAGCGCCACCCGACATGAATTCAGCACAATTCTAACTGCAAGTTATTATCTTTAATGACTTTCAACACACCCGCTGGCGGCATCACGTCGGTATAGACCGCGTTCACCATGCTGATGCTGCCCATATTGACCATCGCGTTACGGCCAAACTTCGAGTGATCCACCACCAGCATCACGTGGCGCGAGTTCTCAATGATCGCCCGCTTGGTGCGCACTTCATGATAGTCAAACTCCAGCAGTGAACCGTCGGTATCGATGCCGCTGATGCCGAGAATGCCGAAGTCGAGGCGGAACTGGGAGATAAAGTCGAGGGTCGCTTCGCCAATAATGCCGCCGTCACGGCTGCGCAGCTCGCCGCCTGCCAGGATGATGCGAAAATCCTCTTTCTGCATCAGGGTGGTGGCCACGTTAAGGTTGTTGGTGACAACCCGCAGGTTCTCATGGTTCAGCAGGGCATGGGCCACCGCTTCCGGCGTGGTGCCGATGTCGATAAACAGCGTCGCGCCGTTCGGGATCTGGCTCGCCACCTTGCGGGCAATGCGCTCCTTCTCAGAGGTCTGCGTCGCCTTGCGATCGTGCCAGGGGGTATTCACCGAGCTGGACGGCAGCGCCGCGCCGCCGTGGTGGCGCAGAATGCGGTTCTGGTCGGCCAGATCGTTGAGGTCCCGACGGATGGTCTGCGGGCTGACGGCAAACTGCTCCACCAGCTCTTCGGTGCTGACGTATCCCTGCTTTTTCACCAGATCAATAATGGCGTCATGACGTTGTGTTTGTTTCATCAGAGTTCCCTGCCAGAATTATGTTCGTTTTCGCGCATGTAGCGTATCGGCAAACGCCATCGCCAGCCCGACCGCCAGTCCGGCCACGTGGGCACCGTTGGCAATCGCCATTCCGAACAGATCAAACCATCCGGCAATAATCCAGATTAACGCAAAGGCCATTAACCCGCGCTGCAGGTAAATCCCACTCTGCGGATCGCGCTCGCCGCGCAGCCAGACATAGCCCATCAGGGCGTAGACCACGCCGGAGAGGCCGCCAAACCACGGGCCGCCAAATTTATGCTGGATAAAGCCGCTGAGCAACGCGCTAATAAGGGTGAGGACGATGAGCTTGCCGCTGCCGAGCCGTTTCTCCACCGCCCCGCCGAGATACCACCACCACAGCAGGTTAAAGAGGATATGCATAATCGAGAAGTGCATCAGCGCGTGGGTGAAGTAGCGCCAGAATTCGAACTCAACGGAGGCGTCATACGGCCAGGCCAGCATCAGCATCATCTGCTGATCGCCCACCACACTCATCAGAATGAAGACCAGGATACAGGCCACCATTAACACCAGGGTGAACGGACCCGCGCGTTCGCGCAGGGTGGCCAGGAAAGGAAAGCGCTGGTAATGCAGTCCGCTGCCGGTATGGCCGGACTGCCAGCTTGCCGCCAGATAGCGCGCATCACCGGGGTTTTCCAGAAAACGCGCCAGCTCGGCGTTAACCCGTGAAGCCTGGCTTTCATCCGCCAGCCAGACGTCGGTCTGGTTATGTTGTTGAATGGTGAGGATAACACCCTGCGTCGCCATGTAGTCGACAAACGCCTGGGCGACGCGCGGGTTGGTAAAAGAGGTAATCATCAGCATCGGCGACAGTCGCTTATTCCACACAAAAGGGGACAGTATATATCCTAAATGCCGGCGTGCTCGACTTCTGCCGGGAAATGACGGTGCCAGGCATCGAACCCACCGTCCACGCTGTAGACCGCTTCAAAGCCCTGCTGGAGCAGGTATTGCGCCGCGCCTTTGCTGCTGTTGCCGTGATAGCACATCACCATCACCGGGGTCTCGAAGTCGTTATCGCGCATAAATTCACTCAGGGAGGCGTTGGTCAGGTGAAACGCGCCCGGCGTATGGCCCATCGTAAAACTTTGCGGATCGCGGATATCCACCAGCACTGCCAGTCCCTGGTGCATCTTCTGATGGGCTTCTTCTACGTTAATACATTCAAATTGTTCCATAGTGCTCTCTGTTGTTTATTCAGGTGCAGTGCGGCCTGATGCCCTCACTATATTATCGGCTAGTGTACGTCCTGGCGGCGGGTAAACGCCATTATGTTAGCTGTATCACTCAAAATTGTTTTTTTGATGTTACTAAAATCCATTTCCTTTGCTAATATGAGCGATATCGAACATTTTTGAGCTTTAACGAAAGTGCGTGAGGATACAATGGAAACCAAAGATCTGATTGTTATCGGTGGCGGAATTAACGGGGCGGGCATTGCGGCGGACGCTGCCGGCCGCGGCTTATCTGTCCTGATGCTGGAAGCGCAGGATCTCGCCTGCGCCACCTCCTCCGCCAGCTCTAAGCTGATCCACGGTGGCCTGCGTTATCTGGAGCATTACGAGTTCCGCCTGGTCAGTGAAGCGCTGGCCGAGCGTGAAGTGCTGTTGAAAATGGCTCCCCATATCGCTACCCCGATGCGTTTTCGTCTGCCGCACCGCCCGCATCTGCGTCCGGCCTGGATGATCCGCATCGGTCTGTTTATGTACGATCACCTGGGTAAACGCACCAGCCTGCCCGCCTCTGCCGGTGTGCGTTTTGGCGCAGACTCGGTGCTGAAGCCTGAGATCGTGCGCGGATTCGAATATTCCGACTGCTGGGTAGACGATGCCCGCCTGGTGCTCGCTAACGCGCAAATGGTTGAACGCAAAGGCGGTGAGGTGAAAACCCGCACCCGCGCGGTCTCCGCGCGTCGCGAAAACGGGCTGTGGATCGTCGAGGCCGAAGATATTGATACCGGCGAGCGTTTCAGCTGGCAGGCGCGTGGTCTGGTGAACGCCACCGGCCCGTGGGTGAAGCAGTTCTTTGACCAGGGGATGCAGCTCCCGTCGCCGTATGGCATTCGCCTGATCAAAGGCAGCCATATTGTGGTGCCGCGGGTGCATACCCAGAAGCAGGCCTATATCCTGCAAAACGAAGATAAGCGCATCGTGTTTGTGATCCCGTGGATGGATGAGTTCTCTATCATCGGCACCACCGACGTGGAGTACAAAGGCGATCCGAAAAATGTCGAGATCGACGAGAACGAAATCAGCTATCTGCTGAAGGTCTATAACGCCCACTTTAAGAAAACGCTGGGGCGTGACGATGTGGTCTGGAGTTACTCCGGGGTGCGTCCGCTGTGCGATGACGAGTCCGACTCACCGCAGGCCATCACCCGTGATTACACCCTTGATATTCACGATGACCACGGCAAGGCGCCGCTGCTGTCGGTGTTTGGCGGCAAGCTGACCACCTATCGTAAGCTGGCTGAGCATGCGATGGAAAAACTGGCTCCGTTCTATCAGGGGATCGGCCCGGCGTGGACCAAAGGCGCAGTGCTGCCCGGCGGTGATATCGGCGGCAACCGCGATGACTACGCGGCGAAATTGCGCCGTCGCTATCCGTTTATCAGCGAAGCCATGGCCCGGCACTTTGCCCGCACCTACGGTAGCAACAGTGAGCTGATCCTGCGTGACGCGAAGGATCTCAGCGATCTGGGGGAGCATTTCGGTCACGAGTTCTACGAGGCGGAGTTGCGCTATTTAGTCGACCACGAGTGGGTACGCCGCGCGGACGATGCGCTGTGGCGTCGTACTAAGCAGGGAATGTGGCTGAATGCGGAGCAGGAGTCCCGCGTGGCGCTGTGGCTGGCCCAGCTTGCGGGAAAGCGTGAGCTGTCGCTGGCATCGTGAAAAAAGCCGGGTGGCGGAGGTAAAAGCAAAACGGTAACGCATGTTACCGTTTTTTGTGTTTGCACCCTCTCCCCGTGGGAGAGGGTTGGGGTGAGGGCATCAGACCGCACCGATCCTTTTACAACCGCACCGGATCAATATGCCAGATGGTGTCGGCATACTCTTTGATGGTTCTGTCTGACGAGAAGTAACCCATGTTGGCGATGTTGTGCATCGCTTTGGTGGTCCACTCTTCCGGCTTGCGATACAGCTCATCAACCCTGTCCTGACAGTCCACATAGCTGCGGTAGTCCGCCAGCACCTGGTAGTGGTCCCCGAAGTTAATCAGCGAATCCACCAGGTCGCGATAGCGGCCAGGCTCATCCGGATTGAACAGGCCGGTGCCGATCTGGGTCAGCACCTGACGCAGCTCTTCATCCTGCTCGTAATAATCCCGTGGCGAGTAGCCTTTGGCACGCAGCGCTTCAACCTCTTCCGTGGTGTTACCGAAGATGAAGATATTCTCTTCGCCCACATGCTCCAGCATCTCGACATTCGCGCCATCCAGCGTGCCGATGGTCAGCGCGCCGTTAAGGGCAAATTTCATGTTACTGGTGCCGGAGGCTTCAGTGCCCGCGGTGGAGATCTGCTCGGAGAGATCGGCAGCCGGGATGATCAGCTGGGCCAGACTTACGCTGTAGTTCGGGATAAAGACGACCTTCAGCTTGTCACCAATCTGCGGATCGTTGTTGATCACCTTCGCCACGTCGTTGATCAGGTGAATGATGTGCTTCGCCATGTAGTACGCCGAGGCGGCTTTACCGGCGAAGATGTTCACGCGCGGCACCCAGTCGGCATCAGGATCGGCCTTGATGCGGTTGTAGCGGGTGATCACGTGCAGCACGTTCATCAGCTGACGTTTGTACTCATGGATACGTTTGATCTGCACGTCGAACAGCGCTTTCGGGTTGGCCACCACGTTCAGGTGCAGCGCCATCCACACCGCCAGCCGCTTTTTGTTCAGCAGCTTGGCATCACGTACCGCTTTATTTACCGTCGGGAAGTCAGAGTGCTGTTCAAGCTCGCTCAGCTGGCTTAAATCGGTACGCCAGTTGCGGCCGATATTCTCGTCCAGCACCTCAGAGAGCGGCTGGTTCGCCAGCGCCAGCCAGCGACGTGGCGTCACGCCGTTGGTCACGTTGCAGAAGCGCATCGGGAAGATTTTGGCGAAGTCGGCAAACAGCGACTGCACCATCAGGTTGGAGTGCAGCTCCGACACGCCGTTGACCTTGTGGCTGATCACCACCGCCAGCCACGCCATGCGTACCCGGCGGCCGTTGGACTCTTCAATGATGGAGGTGCGGCTCAGCAGACCGGTGTCGTGCGGATATTGCTCCTGCAACGTTTTCAGGAAGAAGTCGTTAATTTCAAAGATGATCTGCAGGTGGCGCGGCAGGATTTTGCCGAGCATGTCCACCGGCCAGGTTTCCAGCGCTTCGCTCATCAAGGTGTGGTTGGTGTAAGAGAAGACCTGGCAGGTCACCTCGAACGCCTCGTCCCAGCTGAATTTGTGCTCGTCGATCAGCACGCGCATCAGTTCCGGGATCGACAGCACCGGGTGGGTGTCGTTGAGGTGGATCGCGGTTTTTTCCGCGAGGTTGGCGTAGGTTTTGTGCAGCTGGTAGTGGCGGCTCAGGATATCCTGGATAGTCGCCGAGACCAGGAAGTACTCCTGACGCAGACGCAGCTCACGCCCGGAATAGGTCGAGTCATCCGGGTACAGCACGCGGGAGACGTTCTCGGAGTGGTTTTTGTCTTCCACCGCCGCGAAGTAGTCGCCCTGGTTGAATTTACCGAGGTTAATCGCGCTACTGGCCTGGGCATTCCACAGACGCAGCGTGTTGGTCGCGTCGGTGTCGTAGCCGGGGATAATCTGGTCGTAGGCCACGGCGAGGATCTCTTCGGTTTCGACCCAGCGGATTTTTTTACCTTCCTGCTGGATACGGCCACCGAAGCGGACCTTATAGCGGGTGTTGTGGCGCTTGAACTCCCACGGGTTACCGTACTCGAGCCAGTAGTCCGGGGACTCTTTCTGCCGTCCATCGACGATGTTCTGTTTGAACATGCCGTAATCGTAGCGAATACCGTAGCCACGTCCCGGCAGGGCGAGGGTCGCCAGCGAATCGAGGAAGCAGGCCGCCAGGCGACCAAGACCGCCGTTACCTAAGCCGGGGTCGTTCTCTTCGTCAATCAGCTCTTCTAAATCCAGCCCCATCTCTTCCAGCGCGGTTTTGACGTCGTCATAGATACCGAGCGACAACAGGGCATTGGAGAGGGTACGGCCAATCAAAAACTCCATCGACAGATAGTAAACCTGACGGGTCTCCTGTGAGAGCTGGGCGCGGTTAGAGCGCAGCCAGCGCTCAACCAGCCGGTCGCGTACCGCAAACAGGGTGGCGTTGAGCCATTCGTGTTTGTTGGCAATCACCGGATCTTTGCCGATGGTGAACATCAGCTTGTAAGCGATCGAGTGCTTTAACGCCTCAATGCTCACCGTGGGAGACGCATAGGAAAAAGGTGCATTCATATCTCTGATTCCAGCATTGTTACATCAAGCGTTGATAAAGATCGCGGTAGGACTGCGCCGCAACTTGCCAGCTAAAATCCATGGCCATCGCCTGGCGCTGAACAAAACGCCACAAAGAAGGACGAGACCACAATACAAAGGCACGACGAATCGCGCGTAACAGCGACCAGGCATTACTGTCCTCAAAGACAAATCCGCTGGCGATTCCGTCTGCCAGGTTCTCCAGCGAGGTGTCGGATACGGTATCCGCCAGCCCGCCAGTACGCCGCACCAGCGGCAGCGTGCCGTACTTCAGGCCATACAGCTGGGTTAAGCCGCAGGGCTCAAAACGACTCGGCACCAGGATAACGTCGGCACCCGCCATGATGCGGTGCGAGAAGGCTTCGTGATAGCCAATCTGCACCCCAACCTGGCCCGGATGCTCGGCGGCCGCCGCGAGGAAGCCCTCCTGCAATACCGGATCGCCCGCGCCCAGCAGCGCCAGCTGCCCGCCCTGCTCCAGCAGGCCCGGCAGCGCCTCCAGCACCAGATCCAGCCCTTTCTGGCTGGTCAGACGGCTCACCACCGCAAACAGCGGCACCTTGTCGTTGACCTTCAGCCCCATGGCGACCTGCAGCTGACGTTTGTTCTCGGCCTTATCTTCCACGGAATCACGGTTGTAGCGTGCGCCCAGCAGCAGATCGGTCTCCGGACTCCAGATTTTTTCATCCACGCCGTTGAGAATGCCCGACAGGCGCCCTTCCCGTTGACGTTGCGCGAGCAGCCCCTCCATGCCGTAGCCAAACTGCGGCTCGGTGATCTCCCGCGCGTAGGTCGGGCTGACGGCGGTAATGTGATCCGCGTAATACAGCCCGGCTTTCAGGAACGAAATCTGCCCGTTGAACTCCAGCCCATGAATATTAAAGAACGACCATGGCAGTTCGATGTCATCCATATGTTTGGCTAAATAGAGCCCCTGATAGGCCAGGTTGTGCACGGTAAAGACCGATTTTGCCGGATGGCCACGCGCCGCCAGGTACGCGGGTGCGAGCCCGGCGTGCCAGTCGTGGGCATGCACTATATCCGGGCGCCAGAACGGATCCAGCCCGGAGGCCATCTCCGCCCCGACCCAGCCGAGCAGCGCGAAACGCAGCACGTTATCGGTATAGGCAAATAAGTTGGTGTCGTGGTACGGGCTCCCTGGGCGGTCATACAGATGCGGTGCGTCAATCAGGTAGATGCCCACGCCATTGTAGTGACCAAACAGTAATGTGATGCGCCCGGCAAAGGTATCGCGGCGGCTGACAATCTGGGCGTCAGGGATGCCGCGACGAATATCGGGAAAAGCGGGTAACAGCACGCGAGTATCGACCCCACCGGCAATTTGCGCCGCCGGTAGCGCACCAATCACATCCGCTAACCCGCCGGTTTTCAGCAACGGGAACATCTCAGAACAAACGTGTAAAACCTGCATCATCGCTCCTGTTTGATCTGCAGTTTACGCAGCATTTCACGCGTAACCAGCACGATGCCTTCTTCTGAGCGGTAGAAACGGCGCGCGTCCTCTTCCGCATTTTCTCCAATTACCATGCCTTCCGGAATGATGCAGGCACGGTCGATAACGCAACGACGCAGGCGGCACGAGCGGCCAACCCAGACGTCGGGTAACAATACTGACGAATCAATATTGCAGAAGGAGTTCACCCGCACGCGCGGGAACAGCACCGACTGCACCACCACCGAGCCCGAGATAATGCACCCGCCGGAGACCAGCGAGTTCAGCGTCATGCCGTGGCTGCCCGAGCGGTCCTGGACAAATTTTGCTGGCGGCAGCGATTCCATATGGGTACGGATCGGCCAGTTATGGTCGTACATATCCAGTTCAGGGGTTACCGACGCCAGATCGAGGTTCGCTTTCCAGTACGCCTCCAGGGTGCCAACATCGCGCCAGTAAGGTTCTGAATTTGGATCGGACTGCACGCAGGACAATGGGAACGGGTGTGCATAGGCCATGCCAGATTTGGTGATTTTCGGGATGATATCTTTGCCGAAGTCGTGGCTGGATTTTTCATCCTTGTCGTCTTCTTCCAGCAGCTGGTAAAGGTAATCTGCATCAAAGACATAGATACCCATACTGGCCAGCGCTTTGGTGTCATCCCCTGGCATTGATGGCGGGTTCGCCGGTTTTTCAACGAACTCGATCACTTTGTCGTTTTCGTCTACCGCCATTACGCCAAAGGCCGTCGCTTCAGCAACGGGCACTGGCATACAGGCCACGGTGCAGCGCGCCCCTTTTTCGACGTGGTCGATGAGCATGCGCGAGTAGTCCTGCTTGTAGATGTGGTCCCCGGCGAGGATCACCACGTACTCGGCGTCGTAGCGACGAATGATATCGAGGTTTTGCGTCACCGCATCGGCAGTGCCGCGGTACCAGTTTTCACCGTGAACGCGCTGTTGGGCAGGTAACAGGTCGACAAACTCGTTCATCTCCTCACTGAAGAACGACCAGCCGCGCTGAATATGCTGCACCAGGGTGTGTGACTGGTACTGGGTGATCACGCCAATACGGCGAATGCCTGAATTCAGGCAGTTTGACAGGGCAAAATCGATAATACGGAATTTACCGCCGAAGTGAACGGCGGGCTTGGCGCGCTTAATGGTTAAATCTTTTAATCGGGTACCGCGGCCGCCAGCCAGAATCAGGGCAACAGATTTTAATGGCAGCTGGCGCGCCAACATTAGAGGGTCGTTCTTATCTAACCTAACCATGATCAACTCCTTTTATTATCATCTCTGGAATACACATACACCGTGCGCAGGCCCATGCCAGGCAGTCATAACGACCGGATTATCCTCTCCGGCAAATGGGGGGATAGCCCGCCACTCCCCTTCGGGTAAAACTATTTCTGCGACCTCATCTGTGGCGTTAAGCGTGATAAGCCAGCTATCCGAAAGCAGGATTTGCAGGCACGGCACGCCGCTTTGCCACTCACGCGCTTCCAACGGTTGCGCCTTTTTATTCAACCAGCGAACATTGCCGTCGCCCTCTTCCCACCACTGATTCAGGGTGAGCGCCGGGATCTGCTGACGCAGATGGATCAGCGCAGCGGTAAAGTCGGCTAATCCACTGTTGGCCTGTTGCCAGTCCAGCCAGGTTAACGGGTTATCCTGGCAATAAGCATTGTTGTTGCCGTGCTGGCTGTGGCCATGTTCATCGCCTGCCAGCAACATCGGCGTTCCTTGCGACAAAAGCAGCGTGGTGAGCAGCGCGTGCACGCTGGCGCGGCGTCGCTCAATCACATTCAGATTGCCACTTAATCCTTCTATACCATGGTTAAAACTGTGGTTATTGAAGGTACCGTCACGATTTTCTTCGCCATTGGCTTCATTGTGTTTCTGATTGAAACAAACGCAGTCACGCAGGGTGAACCCATCGTGTGCGGTGACCAGGTTGATCGACGCGGAGGGCAGTCGCCCGTTGCGCCTGAACAGATCGCTGGAAGCGGCGAAACGCCCGGCAAACTGACCGAGTGACAGATCCCGCGCCAGCCAGAAGCGGCGCACGGCATCACGATAGTGGTCGTTCCACTCGGCAAACAGCGGCGGGAAATTCCCCACCTGATAGCCGCCAGGGCCGATATCCCAGGGCTCTGCAATCAGCTTCACGCCCGACAGCAGCGGGCAGTTCTTAATCGCCTCAAACAGCGGCGCCTGCTGGCTGTATTCCGGTGTGCGCCCCATCACTGACGCCAGGTCAAAACGAAAGCCGTCGATATGGAACGTCTCCACCCAGTACTTCAGGCATTCATACGCATATTGCGTCACCGCCGGATGGCTGAGGTTGAGCGTGTTACCGCAGCCGGTCCAGTTGTGGTAATCACCATCTTCCCTTAACCAATAATAGCTAGGGTTATCAATTCCGCGCAGGGAGAACGTCGGGCCTTCCAGATCCAGTTCCGCGCTGTGGTTCAGCACGATATCCAGAATGACCTCAATACCCGCTTCGTGCAGCGCCTTCACCGCATCACGAAACTCATCCCGCGCCTGCTCGGGATGCGAGGCGTAGCGCGGATCGAGGGCAAACATGGCCATCGGGTTGTAGCCCCAGTAATTGCTCAGACCGAGGCGCTGCAAACGCGGCTCGGAGGCGAAATGGGCTACCGGTAATAATTCCAGGGCGGTGATCCCGAGATGCTTAAAATAGGCAATCATCACCGGATGACCGAGCGCCCGGTAGGTGCCGCGGATCTCCTCCGGAATGCCGGGGTGCAGATACGTCAGCCCCTTAACGTGGGCCTCATAGATAACCGTCCTGCCCCAGGGAATATTGGGGGCAGCGTCCTCTTCCCAGTCATAACGGTCGTCGCAGACCACCACGCTTTTGGGCGCCACCGCGGCACTGTCCCGGTGATCGGGAGTATGTTTGCCGGCATGCAGCAGGACGTCATCGTCCAGCGTGCCCTCGACCTGATACGCGCAGGGGTCGAGCAGCAGTTTGGCCGGGTTAAAGAACAGCCCTTTTGCCGGATCCCACTGCCCATGAACCCGGAAGCCATACCGCGTGCCGGGTCTGGCATGTTCAAGGTAGCCATGCCAGATATCGCCACTGCGGGCCACCAGATCGTAGCGGTGTTCAATGCCTTTGCCGTCAAACACGCAGAGTTCAACCCGATCCGCATGGGCGGAAAAGAGGGTGAAGTTCACCCCTTTGCCGTCATAGCGTGCGCCGAGCGGGGCCGGGTTACCTGCAGCGAGCTGCGTCATTCCCCCTCCCGCACCAGCCAGATGGTGGAGAGCGGCGGCAGAGTGAGGCTCAGGGACTGTGGTCGACCATGGCTCTCCTGCTCATCACTCTGCACCAGCCCGCCATTGCCCGCGTTGCTGCCGTGGTAATGCATGGAGTCGGTATTCAGCACTTCACGCCATTTGCCTGGCTGATTGATGCCGAAACGGTAGTGATGACGCGTGACCGGGGTGAAGTTACTGGCGACGATGATTTCGTTGCCCGCCTTGTCACGACGGACAAAGATCAGCACCGAGCGCTCGTTGTCGTCCACCACCAGCCACTCGAAGCCGTAGTCGTCAAAGTCCAGCTCGTGCAGGGCCTTGTGGTGGCGATAGGTATGGTTAAGGTCGCGGACCAGGCGTTGCACGCCGTGGTGCCAGTTATCGCCCCCTTCCAGCAGGTTCCAGTCGAGGCTGGTGTCGTGGTTCCACTCGCGGCCCTGGGCGAACTCGTTGCCCATAAACAGCAGTTTTTTGCCTGGGAAGGCGAACATCCAGCCGTAGTAGGCACGCAGGTTGGCAAACTTCTGCCAGGCGTCGCCCGGCATGCGGTCGAGAATCGATTTTTTGCCGTGGACCACTTCGTCGTGGGAGAGCGGCAGAACAAAGTTTTCGGTGCTGTTGTAGAGCATCCCGAAGGTCAGTTTGTTGTGATGGAACTGGCGATGGACCGGATCCAGCTTCATGTAATCCAGGGTGTCGTGCATCCAGCCGAGGTTCCACTTGAACCAGAAGCCGAGGCCGCCCATCGAAGGTGGTCGGGAGACGCCCGGGAAGTCCGTGGACTCTTCCGCCATTGTCACCGCGCCCGGCGTCTGCTCGCCGAGAATGCGGTTGGTATTACGCAGGAACTCAATAGCTTCGAGGTTTTCACGCCCGCCGAATTCGTTCGGGATCCACTCCCCCTCTTTGCGGCTGTAGTCGCGGTAGATCATCGAGGCGACGGCGTCCACGCGCAGGGCATCAATACCGAAACGCTCGATCCAGTAGAGCGCGTTGCCCACCAGATAGTTGGTCACTTCCCGACGGCCATAGTTGTAGATCAGGGTGTTCCAGTCCTGATGATAGCCTTCGCGCGGATCGCTGTGCTCATACAGGTTGGTGCCATCGAACTCCGCCAGACCAAAGTCATCGGACGGGAAGTGGCCCGGCACCCAGTCGAGGATCACATTCAGCCCGGCGGCGTGGGCGGCGTTGATAAAGTAACGGAAGTCATCCCGGGTGCCGAAGCGGCGGGTCGGGGCATACATGCCGGTCGGCTGATAGCCCCAGCTGCCGTCAAACGGGTGTTCGTTAATTGGCAGCAGCTCCAGATGGGTAAAGCCCATCCATTTCACATACGGGATCAGCTGGTCGGCCAGCTCCCGGTAGCTGAGCCAGAAGTTGTTATCGGTATGACGACGCCAGGAGCCAAGATGGACTTCATAAATGGAGATCGGCATATCGAACTGGTTGGCCCGGATGCGCTCTTCGCTCTGGGCAACCTTCTCCGGCAGACCACAAATGAGTGATGCGGTTTCCGGGCGCATCTGCGCTTCGAAGGCATAGGGGTCAGCTTTGATCCGCAGCTTGCCGTGGGCATCGATCAGCTCGTATTTGTACAGCTGGCCGTTTTGCGCTCCGGGGATAAACAGCTCCCAGATGCCGGTCTCGCCACGCAGGCGCATCGGGTGGCGACGGCCATCCCAGTAGTTGAACTGCCCCACTACAGAGACACGGCGGGCATTCGGTGCCCAGACGGTAAAGCGGGTGCCGGTCACGCCGTCCATGGTATCGGCGTGGGCACCGAGCGTCTCATAAGGACGCAGGTGCGTCCCTTCCGACAGCAGCCAGGCATCCATATCCTGCAACAGCGGACCGAAGCGATAGGGATCGTCGATCAGGTTTTGCTGGCCATGCCAGATGACGGCGAGCTGATAACGGAAGACATTTTTACGGCGGGCCATCACGCCAGCGAAGAAGCCGCGTGAATCAATACATTCGAGTTTACCGACCTTGCGACCGGTTTTGGGTTCGATGACCCACACTTCCGTCGCGTCAGGTAGCAGTGCCCGGACTTCCAGTCCAGCGTCAGTGCGGTGCATGCCAAGTACAGAAAATGGATCCGCAAAGTGACCCGCAATAAGCGCATTAATCACGTCTCTATCAATACGAACGGACATGGTATTCATCCTGTTTTTCTAGTTGCCGCCCCTCTCGCGCACCGGGTACGACCTTAATGTGACCTGAACGGAACAGCACCTTGTGCATCCTCTCTGTTCCATCCAACCTCCAGGCGGAATATGTGACATCCCGCATAAAGCATAGCCAACGCTTTATATGACTCCCGAAAAATAATGAATCATTTGCGTTTTCGTCCTTTAGTACGCAAAAAAAGGGGTGATAAATCACCCCTAAGTATTAAGTATTTATTACGCCAGTTGGCGTAGCATCCGGCGCAGCGGCTCGGCGGCACCCCACAAAAGCTGGTCGCCGACGGTAAAGGCGGAAAGGTACTCCGGCCCCATATTTAGTTTACGCAGGCGTCCTACAGGGGTAGATAATGTGCCGGTGACCGCAGCCGGGGTCAGTTCACGCATGGTGATGTCGCGGTCGTTAGGGATGACTTTTGCCCACGGGTTATGCGACGCGAGCAATTCCTCCACAGTTTGTATGGATACATCTTTTTTCATTTTAATTGTGAATGCCTGGCTGTGGCAGCGCAGCGCGCCGATGCGCACGCACAGACCGTCAACCGGGATCACCGAAGAGGTACGCAGGATTTTGTTGGTCTCGGCCTGGCCTTTCCACTCTTCGCGGGTCTGGCCGTTGTCCAGCTGCTTGTCGATCCACGGGATCAGGCCACCGGCCAGGGGTACGCCGAAGTTATCCACCGGCAGCTCGCCGCTGCGGGTCAGCTGAGTGACTTTACGCTCGATATCGAGAATAGCGGACGCCGGATTGGCCAGCTCTTCTGCCACGCTGTGCTGCAGCTGGCCCATCTGGGTCAGCAGCTCGCGCATATGACGCGCACCGCCGCCGGATGCCGCCTGGTAGGTGGCGACAGAAACCCACTCCACCAGATCCTGGGCAAACAGACCGCCCAGCGACATCAGCATCAGGCTGACCGTACAGTTACCGCCAACGAAGGTTTTCACGCCGTTATTCAGGCCGTGCGTGATGACGTCCTGGTTAACCGGGTCAAGAATGATGATCGCATCGTCTTTCATGCGCAGCGAAGAGGCCGCGTCAATCCAGTAGCCCTGCCAGCCGCTTTCACGAAGCTTTGGGTAAATTTCGTTGGTATAATCGCCGCCCTGGCAGGTGACAATAATGTCCAGCGCCTTCAACGCTTCCAGATCGTAAGCATCCTGCAACGTGCCTGTGGTACCACCAAAGGACGGTGCAGCCTGGCCGAGCTGGGAAGTGGAGAAGAAGACCGGGCGGATAGCGTCGAAATCGCGCTCTTCAACCATGCGTTGCATGAGTACAGAGCCGACCATACCGCGCCAGCCGATAAAACCAACGTTTTTCATAGCATTTTTTTCCTGCAGAGGGTGTGTGCTGTTTATGCAAGCCAGTATTGAACTGGGATATGCTTCACATTACAAAATGCTGCCAAAGTCGCAAGCGAAATTAATCGATGATTGCCCGGCTATCAGAAAAAGAGCTAATCATCGGGATAACCATACAAGTATCAGGGATAATCTACGATGAGTGAAATCATTTCCGCCGCTGTTTTATTGATCCTAATTATGGATCCACTCGGAAACCTGCCTATTTTCATGTCGGTGCTGAAGCACACCGAGCCGAAGCGCCGTCGGGCGATCATGATCCGCGAGTTGCTCATCGCCCTGCTGGTAATGTTTATCTTCCTGTTTGCCGGCGAGAAAATCCTCGCGTTCCTGAATTTACGCGCTGAAACGGTCTCCATTTCCGGCGGGATTATTCTGTTCCTGATTGCCATCAAAATGATTTTCCCGAGCAGCGAAGGGAGCAGCAGCGGCCTGCCTGCGGGTGAAGAGCCGTTTATTGTGCCGCTGGCGATCCCGCTGGTCGCCGGGCCGACCATTCTGGCGACGCTGATGCTGCTGTCGCACCAGTATCCGAACCAGATGAGCCATCTGGTGATTGCCCTGCTGATTGCCTGGGGCGGGACCTTTATCATCCTGCTGCAGTCGTCGCTGTTTTTACGCCTGCTGGGGGAGAAAGGGGTCAATGCGCTGGAGCGGCTGATGGGATTGATTCTGGTGATGATGGCAACGCAGATGTTCCTGGATGGGATCAGGGCATGGATGAAGGGCTAGGTAAACGCAAAAAGGCAACGCAGTTGCCTTTTTTAATGTTTGCACCCTCTCCCTGTGGGAGAGGGCCGGGGTGAGGGCATCAGGCCGCACAGACTTCCCAGCCCCCAGCCATGCCGGGTGGCGGCTACGCCTTACCCGGCCTACGGTTCGAGGTTTTGTAGGCCCGGCAAGCAACGCGCCGCCGGGCACTGCTGCTAGCTCAGCAGCGTAAACGCAATCATCCCGACAATCGCCCCGGTGGTGCCGAGGATGGTTTCCATCATCGTCCAGGTCTTGAGGGTTTGCGCTTCGCTGGCGCCGGTGAATTTACCGAACAGCCAGAAGCCCGCATCGTTGACGTGGGACACCACAATCGACCCACCCGCGATACAGATAGACAGCGCTGCCATCTGCGCGCCGGAGTAATTCAACTGCTCAATCACCGGCATCACCAGCCCGACGGCGGTTAAACAGGCTACGGTCGCGGAGCCCTGAATGATACGCACCGCCGCAGCCAGCACGAAACAGGTGATCGCAATTGGCAGGCCCATTCCGGTCAGCGCTTCGCCCAGTGCCGGGCCGACGCCGGAATCCACCAGCACCTGCTTGAACACCCCGCCCGCACCGATCACCAGCAGAATAATCCCTGCCGGTTGCAGCGCCGCGCCGCAGATCTCCATCACCCGATCCTTCGCCATACCCTGACGCATCGCCAGGCCATAAATGGCAACCAGACAGGCGACCAAAATCGCGGTGAACGGATGGCCGATAAACTCAAACCACTCGTAAGCGCTTGAACCGACCGGCACAAAGCGCGCAGCGATAGTTTTCAGCCCTACCAGCACCAGCGGAAGCAGGATCAGCGCGAGGCTAAAGCCAAACGACGGCATTTTGCCCTCGCCCAGGTGCGGCTCGGTGATGTCGTCAGGAATGTGCAGCTCAACGTAACGGCTGATAAAATTGCCCCACAGCGGACCGGCGATCAGCATGCCCGGGATCGCGGCGCAGAGACCAATCAGGATCATCCAGCCGAAGTCAGCGTGCATCTGGGAAGCCAGCAGCATCGGCGCAGGCCCTGGCAGCAGAAAGGCCGCCGCCGCTGCCACACCGGCAAACAGAGGAATAACCAGCTTCACCAGGTTAGTACCGGTATGGCGCGCCATAGAGAAGGCCACGCTAATCAGCAGCACCACCGCCACTTCAAAGAACAGCGGCAGGGCGCAGATCAGACCGGCCAGACCAATCGCATAGTGCGCCCGGCTATGGCCGAATGATTTCAACATTTTGACGGCAATCTGATCGACCGCGCCGGTTTCATGCAGGATTTTGCCAAACATCGCGCCAAGGGCGACGACAATGGCCAGGAAGCCTAGCGTGCCCCCCATCCCCTTTTCCATGGTCGCGGCGATTTTGTCGAGGGGCATTCCGGAAAAGAGACCTGCACCAATAGATACCACCATCAAAGCAACGAAGGCGTGCATACGGGCCTTCATCACCAAAAACAGCAGCAACAGCACGGAGCCGACTGCTGTTAAAACAAGCGTTAACGTACTCAAAACTTACTGCCTTTTATTAATGACCTCAATGGTGCTGGCAACAACACCGTCCAGCGGCTGATCGATATCCACGACCAGGACATCGCTTTCATCCGCGCCCGGTTCCTGCAGGGTTTCGAACTGCGTCACCAGCATCTGGGTTTTGAAGAAATGGCCTTTACGCGCTTTCAGACGGGTTTCGATCACATCGAAATCGCCCTTCAGGTAGATAAAGGAGAGATTAGCGTTGCCTTCACGCAGCTGGTCGCGGTAGGTCTTTTTCAGCGCGGAGCAGACGATCAGCGACACTTTGTTGGTGCGCTGCATAGCAAAGGCGGCATCATTCAAAGCCTGCAGCCACGGCTTACGATCGTCGTCGTTCAGCGGCTCGCCAGAGGCCATCTTGGTGATGTTGCTGCGCGGATGGAGAAAGTCACCATCAAGAAACGCGGCATGGATTTGATGCGCCACTTCGCTGGCAACGGCAGATTTACCGCTACCGGAAACGCCCATCAGGACATAAACGTGGTGATCTGGATTTGTGGTGCTCAAGGTATGTCCCTCAGTCGATTGTTACGGGTAACAGTTATCGGTAACATTGTCCTGCCGGGGCTGACGAGAAGCAATATCCAAACGTGTGCGAAGTGGATAAGTGTGAGCTAGTTCAAATTTGTCAGGCTAAATAGATCCACCCGGTGACAATGTGAAACCTAAATCTAACATCTTAGGCGTCACCGCCTCACCACGAATGCGCGCCAGCAGGCGTTCTGCACCGATACGGCCCATGCGCTCACGCGGCGTCAGAACGCTCGCCAGACGCGGTTCCATGACCTGACCGATGTCGTGGCCGTGGAAACCGGCAATCGCCATATCACCCGGGATAGAAAGCCCCAGACGCTGGCACTCAAAGGCGGCGCCGACCGCGAGGTCATCGTTGGTACAGAAGATGCCGTCAAGCTGCGGGTACTCGCGACGGGCCTGACGCATCAGCTCAATGCCGGAGGTGTAGGAAGAGGACTGCTCTACCATCACGCTGTAGGGCGTTAAGTTGGCGTCGAGCATCGCCTGCTCGTATCCCTTCTGTTTGATGATAGTACGTTCATCCAGACGTGCGCCAAGATAGGCGATATGGCGATGACCGCGGGCGATAATCGCCGCCGTCATCTGGCGGGCAGCTTCGAAGTTATCGAACCCGACGGCGATGTCGAGGCAGGGCGACTGGCTGTCCATCAGCTCGACCACCGGAATACCTGCCACCTCGATCATCTTCAGCGTGCGGGCGGTATGGGTGCGTTCGGTGAGGATCAGGCCGTCGATGTTCCAGGAAAGCATCGACTCCAGACGTTCCTCTTCCAGTTCCGGTTTGTAGCCGTAGTGAGCGAGCATGGTCTGATAGCCAAAGGCATCGGTGACGCTTTCGATGCCGCGGAGCACTTCCGCGAAGACCTGGTTGGTTAAGGAGGGGAGCAGGACGCCTACCGCACGGCTGGTGGCATTGGAGAGAATATCGGGGGCGCGGTTGGGGATATAACCCAGTTCATCAAGAGCAGCGGCAATCTTGCCACGTAACGCCACGGAAACCTGTTCCGGGTTACGTAAGAAACGGCTGACCGTCATTTTAGTCACACCGACGCGATCGGCTACATCCTGAAGTACGGGTCTTTTCTTTTTCATCGTCCTGAGAGAAACCGGTAGTGATAGATTCCCTCAGTTTATCACGGACAAAGGCCAACCTTCCCCTGGGAATGGGGAAGGCTGGTTATTTATTTAGACCGGCGGCAGGTCGAACAGCAGAATCTCAGCGGCGCTGTCGGCATGCACGGAGATCGCCTGCTCATCCCAGATGGCCAGGCCATCGCTGGTGGTCGCTTTGGTGCCGTTGATGGTCACTTCGCCTTTCACCACCTGGATCCACACTTTGCGGTTCGCGGCGATCTGATGCACAGACTGCTCGTCTTTCGCCAGCGCCCAACGGTAAAGCTCCATGTCCTGGTGCACTTTCAGCGAGCCGTCACGGGCATCCGGTGACAGTACCAGCTGTTTCCCCTGCTCGGCGTCAAAACGACGTTGCTCGTAGCGCGGGGTAATGCCTTTTTCTTCCGGAATGATCCAGATCTGGTACAGACGCAGACGGTCGGTTTTGCTTGGGTTGTATTCGGAGTGACGCACCCCGGTACCCGCCGTCATAATCTGGAACTCACCCGCTGGAACCTGCTCTTTGTTGCCCATGCTGTCCTGGTGCTCAACAGCGCCTTCCAGCACATAGGTCAGGATTTCCATGTCTTTATGCGGGTGGGTACCAAAGCCCTGACCGGCATCGATCACGTCATCATTAATGACTCGCAGTGCCGAGAAACCCATAAAGTTCGGGTCGTAATAATCGGCAAACGAGAAGCTATGCCATGAGTCCAGCCAACCATGATTTGCGTGACCGCGGTCGTTTGCTTTGCGTAAGAAGATCATTGTTTTTACCCTCAGTTCGTTTCGATGGAGTAAGTGTGGACGCAATCGACCTGGGATCATAGAGGGTGAAAATTGACTCCTCTGTTCAAAATATCTGAACAAGCACAGAGGAGTCTTTCAGGCTTATCTGGCAAGGGTTACCGTGGCAGGTGAGGCCTGTTCAAAGGCCCGTTCAAGGATTTCCAGGTTGGTCATCACTTCAATTTCCTTGACGTAATTAGGGGTACCTTTTGTGAGGGTCTCATAGAGCGCATCGTAGACCTGGCCGTAGTCGCCGGTGCCCGGTTTGATCTCCTCTTTTAGCGTCACTCCCGCGTCGTTGACGTACTCCAGCACGCCCACGGACTCATCCGCCGCAAAGCCTGGTTCACCCGGCATGATGTTGGCCTTCAGGCTGGTCTCCTGCTGGTCGATGCCGTACTTGATAAACGAGCCTCTGGTGCCATGGACGATGAATTTCGGGTAGTCGGTTTTTACCAGATGGCTGGTTTTGACGATCGCCTTCAGGTCCCCGTAGAACAGCTGAGCTTCAAAGGTATCGTCCGGGTTGGCTTTATTGCGCAGGCTGCGGATGTCGTACGCCACATGGTCCGGACGGCCGAACAGGCTGATGACCTGATCCATAGTGTGCACACCCAGGCCATAGAAAGAGCCATCCTGCGGCAGGCCGGGTTTGGTCTCTGCCACCGGGCGGTAGTAATCGAAGTGGCTTTCGAACTCGACGATCTCGCCCAGCCTGCCGCTCTCAATCGCCTGTTTAGCGGTCAGGAAGCAGGTATCAAAGCGACGGTTTTGGTAAGGGCTGACGGTCAGCCCTTTGCTGCGGGCCAGTTCGAACAGCTCTTTCGCCTCGGCCATCGTCGGGGTGAAGGGCTTTTCCACCAGCACGTTTTTCCCGGCTTCCAGGGCGCGTTTTGCATACTCAAAGTGGCTGTCGGCGTGCGTGCAGACGATCACCAGCTTGACCTCAGGGTCGTTCAGCACCTCATCGAGATCGCTGGTGAAATGAATATGGGAGTACTGCGGTGAGTGCTCTTCCGGCTTCGGGTGGCGGCGGAAGATGTGCGCCACATGCCAGCTGGCTTTACGGGTGAGAACGTACGGAAGGTGATAGCGGGTGGTGCTTTTGCCAAATCCAATAAATGCGCAGTGTAGTGTCATAGTGGTTTTCCTGGCTTAGGTCTCTGCTTTCAACCATAGCGCAACCTGGCGGCGAAATATATTTCTATAACGAATCCTAAAATGGCGGTCGAAAGCTTGATCCTGGGTGAAATTACCAGGATAAGAAGACGGCCAAATCCCCCTGCTCGCGAAAGGAGTCGCGCTCATTTTCTATGGACAGAAAATATCTCGCGTTAAATAGCGCCCTTCTCTTCTGGCTGCTCGCGCTGGTCGCCTGGTGCTCAGGCGCCCTCTTCCTGACGTGGCTGTTCGCTGCAGTCTCTTTGCTGAGCTTTGGCATCTCCCTTCTACTCAATCAGGTTAAGACCATGTTTAAAAAGAGCAAAACCCCCGAGGCTGGCAAGCCAGAACTCATCCTTCCCCCGGTGCCCGTCATTGAAAAAGAGCCCACCGCTACGGAGAAACACGGCACCACCGTTATCGCCAGCGATGTGCGTTTTGAAGGCAATATCGTTTCCGGTGGTCATGTCTACGTTCACGGGACGCTTATCGGCAATATCGACTCCAAAGAGAGCCTGATAAAAATCATGCGTGGGGGTCAGGTGGAGGGAAATATCACCTGCCGGGAGCTGATCGTTGATGGCAAGGTGCTCGGCCAGTGCAGCAGCGATGTGATTGAAATCTGCGAGAACGGCCAGGTCACCGGAACCCTTGCCTACCGCACCCTGGCGGTGAAAAAAGGCGGGCTGTTTTCCGGCCAGGCAGAGGTGTTACCCGCCGTCGCGGAAAAGACCAACGTGGTGGGCCTGATGAAAGAGAGCGCGCCAGACCCGCTCGATCTCGTGCCGCTGCAAAAGCTGTAGGGCAAAAAAAAAGCCAGCGATAAGCTGGCTAAAATAATACTGGAAGCAATGTGAGCAATGTCGTGCTTTCAGGTTCCCGTGTCGGTTCTCCTGAAGGCAAGACAATAATAATCATTCTCATTCGCACTTGTCTACTGATTTTTTGCAAAAAATGCTTGTTGACTCACATTTCAAACTCATGGATGTTGAAAGGGAACCTAACTAACTGAGGAAGAAGGAATGAGTGAGATAGTGATACGCCACGTTGAAGCCGCCGATGCCGAAGCTTTACGCCTGCTGAATGCCCATCCAGGGGTTTATCACGACACTCTACAACTTCCTCATCCTGCGATGGACATGTGGAAAGAACGCGTGATGCAAAAGCCGGGCAGACGTCATCTGGTTGCCTGCCTGGACGGACAGGTTATCGGGCATCTGGTGCTGGACGTGATGGAAAATCCACGCCGCAGTCATGTGGCGACGTTCGGAATTGGTGTGTCAGCCGAGGTGCAGGGCCGCGGCGCGGGCAGCGCGTTGATGCGGGAGATGATCAACCTGTGCGACAACTGGCTGCGCATCGAGCGTATCGAGCTGACGGTGTTTGTCGACAACGCCTCTGCCATCGCCCTGTATCGCAAGTACGGCTTTGTGGTGGAAGGCACCGGGAAGAAGTTCGCCCTGCGTAACGGTGAGTTTGTGGATGCGCACTTTATGGCGCGCATCAAGTAAGCATGGATACCTCTCCCCATAGGGGAGAGGTAAAAGGTTTAATATCCCGCCGTCAAATCATCCACCGACCGCGGATCCGATGCGCCATACAGCGCGCCATCCGGCCCCACCATAATGCTCTGGGTACTGCCCATCGCCTCTTTCACCACCACTTTTTGCCCGCGCTGCTCCAGCAGCTTCAGGGTATCCGGGCTAAAGCCCTTCTCCACCCGCAGCTCATCCGGCAGCCACTGGTGATGGAAGCGCGGCGCGTTGGTGGCCTCTGCCACGTTCATCCCGTAGTCGATGCTGTTGACCACCATTTGCAGCACGGTGGTGATAATGCGGCTCCCGCCAGGGCTGCCGGTTACCAGCCAGGTTTTGCCGTCCTTCACCACGATGGTCGGTGACATCGACGATAGCGGACGCT
Organism: Leclercia sp. Marseille-Q4284; assembly: GCF_916618945.1. Taxonomy (NCBI): domain Bacteria; kingdom Pseudomonadati; phylum Pseudomonadota; class Gammaproteobacteria; order Enterobacterales; family Enterobacteriaceae; genus Leclercia; species Leclercia sp. Marseille-Q4284. The sequence goes on along the minus strand of NZ_CAKAKG010000002.1, from coordinate 1,218,855 downwards.
TCTTCGGCCCGACGGCGTTGGCATCCCCGCCCACCAGACCGTAGACGTTCGGCACGCCCGGCTTAGCGGAGAAATCATCCATCTCGTTGTTAAGCAGAATGCCGCTGTTGCCCGCCACGATCCCGGTACCAAACACGGTGTTCAGCGTGTAGGTGACCGCCACCGCGTTACCGTCTTTATCCACCACCGAGAAGTGGGTGGTCTGGTTGCTCTCGTAAGGGGCCAGTTTGCCCGGGCGGATCTCGCTTGAGGGTTTAGCTTTGTTGATATCGATCTGATCGGCCAGGGTTTTGGCATAGGCTTTATTGGTCAGCGCCTGCCACGGAACCTTGACGAAATCCGGGTCGCCCAGATACTCCGAGCGGTCGGCGTAGGCATATTTTTCCGCCTCGGCCATTACCTGCATGGTATCGGCGCTGCCGAAACCAAACTTATGCAGATCGAAGTTTTCGAGGATATTGAGGATCTGCACGATGTGGATCCCGCCGGAAGACGGCGGTGGCATGGAGTAGACCTGATACCCGCGATAGTCCCCGCTAATCGGCGTGCGCTCCACCGCTTTGTATTCCGCGAGATCGGCTTTGGTGATCAACCCGCCGTTCTTACTCATCTCTTCGGCAATCTGGTCGGCAATCACCCCTTTATAGAAGGCATCCGGGCCGTTCTCGGCAATCATCTCCAGACTTTTGGCGAGGTTGGTCTGCACCAGCTTGTCGCCCTTCTTCAGCGGCTCGCCCTCCTTCCAGAAGATCGCTTTGCTGTTCTCATGGTTGGGGAGCACTTCGCTGCCGTAGGTTTTCAGATCGTCAGCCAGGGCATCGTTGACCTCAAAGCCGTCGCGCGCCAGCTTGATCGCTGGCTGCACCACTTTGTTCAGCGGCAGGGTGCCGTACTTATCCAGCGCCAGCGAGAAGCCCGCTACCGTACCCGGCGTGCCGGTCGCCAGATGGGAGGTGAGAGATTTTTTACTGTCGGCGTTACCCTGGTCGTCGAGGAACATGTCGCGTGTGGCCTGGGACGGCGCCATTTCACGGAAGTCGATCGCCGTGGTCACGCCATCTTTGGTCCGCAGCATCATAAAGCCACCGCCGCCGAGGTTACCCGCCTGCGGGTGCGTCACCGCCAGCGCATAGCCCACCGCCACCGCCGCATCCACCGCATTACCGCCCTGCTTGAGGATATCCACCCCCACCTGAGTGGCAAGGGCATCCACCGAAGAGACCATTCCCTTTTGCGCCCGCACGGGATGGAACACATCTTCTTCCACGCCATAGGATACCGGGGGTGCGGCAGGCGGATTGGCTGCCACGCCAAACGTACCGCCTGCCGTCAGGGCAGCAATCGCTACCCAGCGTAAAAACGTTGGTTTGATCATTCTTATTCTCCAGGTACAGGGACTCATGCTCCCGCTTAAGCCTGGTTCATAACTCTTAAAAAATCATCGTAGTGCGGGATTGGAGGTAAACTTAGAGGAGGCCTCAGAAGGAGGGAGTAACAATGAAACGACTGATTCTTGTTGCGGCGTTACTGCCGTTTGCCGTGCTCGCGCAACCCATCAATACCCTGAACAACCCAAACCAGCCGGGGTACCAGAACCCCAGCCAGCAGCGGATGCAAAATCAGATGATGATCCAGCAGCAGCAGCAGACAGGGATGCTCAATCAGCAGCTGCAGACGCAGACTCGCGTCCAGCAGCAGCATCTGCAAACGCAGATGAACAACAACACCCTGCGGGTTCAGCAGAGCCAGCCGGGCGTGCAGGTTCTGCCTAACACCAGCGGCGGGATGCTTAGCGGCGTAGAGTCGTCGGGCGGTGTGCAGCAGCAACATATGCTGCCGCAGCAGCAGAACGGCTCAATGCTGAATAACCCTTAGGGCTGGAAGTCCGGACCAATCAGGGCAATCGCATCGGTACAGATGCAGTCCACGCCCCAGCGCAGCAGTTCCGCTGCCCGCTGGGGCTGGTTAACGGTATAGACCAGAATATGCAGGCCGGCGGCCTTAATCGCCTCCACCCGCGCCTCATCCAGCAGACGATGGTTGAGGTGAATCGACACGCAACCCAGCCGGCTGGTCAACTCGCGCCAGTCTTCACGCCACTCATCCAGCAGTAAACCCCGCGGCAGCTCGGGCACTGCAGCCTGCGCCGCCTCCAGCGCGTCAATCTCAAACGACGACAGCAGTGGTGGGGTCATCCCTTCCCACAGTTCGCGTGCCGCCAGCGCGATGACTTTACCGGTGAGCGGCCCGGTGCCGGTGGTCGGTTTGATTTCGATATTGGCCATCATCCTTAGCTTCCGACAGCGATCGGCCACTTCGGCCAGCAGCGGCAGCGGCTCGCCTTTAAACTCCTTGCCAAACCAGCTTCCGGCATCCACCTTCAGCAGATCGCGCCACGGCAGTTGACCTGCCACGCCCCAGCCGTTGCTGGTGCGCTCGAGGTTGTCATCGTGCAGGAGGAAGATCTCCCCGTCCTGAGAGAGCTTGGCATCGAACTCGATCATCGTGTGGCCGTAGCGCGCCCCGACGTCAATCGCCGCCAGGGTGTTCTCGGGGGCCAGTTTACCGCCGCCCCGGTGGGCGACGATGCGGGGATAAGGCCAGTTACTCATACGCGTTGTCCTGTTTCACCATCGAATAAGTGCAGATGATTTTCCGGCAGATGCAGCCACAGCGTGCTGCCCGCTTGCGGGCGCTCCTGATGCGACATGCGCACCACCAGCTTCTGCTCGCCCCAGCGTCCGTGCGCCAGGTTATCGGCACCCAGCATCTCGAGGGTGTCCATCACCAGCGGCACCCCGCCTTCCGACTGGGAGCTTAGCGCAATATGTTCCGGGCGGATACCCAGCGTCATTTTGCGTCCGGCGTAGCCGCGATAGAACCAGTTGATCGGCAGCGCCATGCCGCTCTCCAGCTCAAAATGAGTACCCGCAGCGCTAATGCGCCCCTCCAGCAGGTTCATGGCCGGGCTGCCGATAAAGCTCGCCACAAAGCGGCTGGCGGGCTTTTCATACACCTCCACCGGGGTGCCGATCTGCTCGGCAATGCCTTTGTTCATCACCATCACCCGCTGGGCGAGGGTCATGGCTTCGACCTGATCGTGAGTCACGTACAGGGAGGTGGTTTTCAGGCGACGGTGCAGGTGCTGTAGCTCGAGGCGCATCTGCACGCGCAGTTTGGCGTCGAGGTTGGAGAGCGGTTCATCAAACAGGAACACTGCCGGGTCACGCACGATGGCGCGGCCCATCGCCACGCGCTGACGCTGGCCGCCGGAGAGTTCACGCGGCCGGCGCTTCAGCAGGCCGTCCAGCTCCAGAATTCGCGCCGCCTCTTTGACGCGCTCGTCGATATGGCTTTTGCCCATCCCGCGAATTTTCAGTCCCCAGGCCATGTTCTCCTCCACGCTCATGTGCGGATAGAGGGCGTAGTTCTGGAACACCATCGCGATGCCTCTGTCTTTCGGTTCCATCTCGGTGACGCGCTGGCGGTCAATCCAGATATCGCCCGACGTGACGCGCTCGAGCCCGGCGACCATCCGCAGCAGGGTCGATTTGCCGCAGCCGGACGGGCCGACCATCACGATAAATTCCCCGTCCGCCACGTCGAGCGTTAACGGCTGAATGACCTGGGTTTTGCCATCCCAGCTTTTGGTGACTGCCTGAAGTTTTAAACCTGCCATTTTATTTCTCGCTATCGACCAGGCCGCGGACAAATGCACGCTGCATGGCTAAAACAATGACTACGGGTGGGATAAGGGTAAGCAGCATCGCCGCCATCACCTGGTTCCAGAGGGTGGTGCCTTCGCCGGTTGAAATCATCCCTTTAATGCCCGCCACGGCGGTACCGAGGTTGACGTCCTGCACGATCAGCAGCGGCCACAGGTACTGGTTCCAGCCGTAGATAAAGGTGATGACGAACAGCGCCGCGAGGTTAGTGCGGGACAGCGGCAGCACGATGTCGCGGAAAAAGCGCATCGGTGAGGCACCGTCAATGCGCGCGGCTTCAATCAGCTCGTCCGGCAGGGTCATAAAGAACTGGCGGAACAGGAAGGTGGCGGTGGCCGAGGCCATCAGCGGCAGGGTTAAGCCCGCGTAGCTGTCGAGCATGCCGAGCCTGGCGATCACCTCCACCGTCGGGAAAATACGCACCTCCACCGGCAGCATCAGGGTGATAAAGATCATCCAGAAGAACAGGTTGCGCAGCGGAAAGCGGAACCAGACGATGGCGAAGGCCGAGAGCATCGACACCGTAATTTTGCCGACGGTGATGCCAAACGCCATGATGAAGCTGTTGAGCATCATCAGCCAGAACGGCGCGCTGTTCACCCCCACGCCCTGGGTCCAGATGGTCGCCATGTTCTCGAAAAGATGACCACCCGGGATCAGCGTCATCGGGGTTTCAAAGATAGCGTTGCGGTCCAGCGTGGCGGCGACAAAAGCCACGTACAGCGGGAACAGGATCACCAGAATGCCCAGGATCAGCATGGTGTGGCTGAAAATCGTCAGCCCGCGACGGTTCTCAATCATTGGTAGCGCACCTTACTTTCAACATAGCGGAACTGCACCACCGTGAGGATGATGACGAGGAACATCAGCACCACCGACTGGGCGGCAGAGGCCGAGAGATCCAGACCGGCAAAGCCTTCGCGGTAGATCTTGTAGATCAGCGTGGTGGTGGCCTGTACCGGGCCGCCGGCGGTGGCGGCGTCGATCACCGGGAAGGTGTCGAAGAAGGCGTAGACCAGGTTGACCACCAGCAGGAAGAAACTCACCGGGGCGATCAGCGGTAGCGAAAGCTTAAAGAAGCGGCGGACCGGGCCTGCACCGTCAATCGCCGCGGCTTCCACCAGCGAACGCGGAATGGACTGCAGCGCGGCAAAGAAGAACAGGAAGTTGTAGCTGATCTGCTTCCACACCGAAGCGAACACCACCAGGAACATCGCCTGGCCGCTGTTCTGGGCATGGTTCCAGTCATAGCCAAACTCACCGAGGAAATGGGTGATCAGCCCGCGGCCGGGGTTAAACAGGAAGATCCACAGCACGGCGGCGACCGCAGGGGCCACGGCATAGGGCAGCAGCATCAGGGTCTGATAGAGACGGCTGCCGCGCACCACGTAATCCACCAGCGCGGCGAAGAACAGCGAGGTGAGCAGGCCGCTGACGGTGACCAGGGTGCTGAATTTGATCGTCGTCCAGAAGGCGTCGAGGTAGTAGCTGTCGTGCCACAGGGCGGCAAAGTTATCCAGGCCGACGAACTGGCTGGAGAGCCCGAACGGATCGACGCTCTGCACCGAGTACCACAGCGCTTCGCCCGCAGGCCAGATAAAGAAGATAACGGTGATGACCAGTTGCGGCGCGACCAGCAGGTACGGCAGCCAACGGGAACGGAACACCGGACGGGAAGATGACATGGGGATTGAGTTCCTGAACAGCGCCGGATGGCGCTACGCTTATCCGGCCTACAGGTTGGCGTAGGCCGGGCAAGGCGAAGCCGCCACACGGCATTTCACATTACGATTTGGTCGACTGCTCGAAGCGGCGCAGCAGTTGGTTGCCACGCTCTACCGCAGAATCCAGCGCCTGCTGTGGGGTTTTCTTACCGGTCCACACGCTTTCCAGCTCTTCATCCACCACGGTACGGATCTGCGGCATATTGCCCAGACGCAGGCCTTTGGTGTACGGCAAAGGTGGCTTGTTCAGCATCTGACGCGTGGCGATATCTGCCCCCGGGTTCTTGTCATAGAAGCCCTGCTCGCGGGTCAGGTCATATGCGGCTTTGGTGATCGGCAGGTAGCCGGTCTTCTGGTGCCATTCGGCAGCGTTTTCTGGTTTCGCCAGGAAGTCGAGGAACTCCGCCACGCCTTTGTAGGTGGTGTTGTCTTTGCCCTGCATCACCCACAGGCTGGCCCCGCCGATGATGGCGTTTTGCGGCGCGCCTTTCGAGTCGGCGTCGTACGGCATCATGCCCACGCCGTAGTTGAATTTGGCGTAGTGACGGATATCCGCCAGCGAGCCGGATGAAGCAGTGGTGATGGCGCAATCACCGCTGTAGAACTTCTCGGTGGATTCGTCTTTACGCCCGAAGTAGCTGAAATCGCCCTTCTTGTTCAGATCGGCAAGTAGAGCGATGTGCTTCACCTGCTCCGGCTTGTTGAATTCCAGTACCGCGTTGGTGCCGTTGAAACCGTTGTTCTCGGTGGCAACAGGCTGACCGTGCCAGGCGCTGAAGTTCTCGATCTGGATCCAACCCTGCCAGCCGCTGGCGTAGCCGCACTTCATGCCCGCCGCTTTCAGTTTGGCGGTGTACGCGGCCAGATCCTGCCAGGTTTTTGGCGGCTGCTCAGGATCTAAGCCGGCTTTCTTGAAGGCGTCTTTGTTGTAGTAGAGCACCGGGGTGGAGCTGTTAAACGGCTGAGAAAGCAGGTGCCCGGTTTTGGAGTCGGTGTAGTACCCGGAAACGGTCGGCACAAACTGGGATTCGTCGAAGTTGATGCCCGCGTCCTTGAACACTTCGTACACCGGCTTGATGGCTTTGGAGGCCATCATGGTAGCGGTGCCCACTTCGTAAACCTGCAGCAGCGCCGGGGCGTTGCCGGTACGGAACGCGGCGATACCGGCGCTCAGGCTTTGCTCGTAGTTACCTTTGTACACCGGCACAATTTTGTAATCCGGGTGGGTGTCGTTGAAACGCTGCGCCAGGGAGTCAACTTCTTTACCCAACTCCCCTTCCATGGAATGCCAGAACGGAATAGTGGTGACGGCCATTGCGTTGCCCGCAAAAACCAGACCCATTGCCAGACCCAAAGCTGTGTGTCGTAACGATGTCATTGTCATCTCTCTTATTGTGCCGGATGCGCGATATCACGCGTTTTCTGCTCGCGAGGTAACATGACATGCGCGAATTACAGAAAAATAACCGTTTGTTTACAGAGATATGACAGCAAGGCGTCAGGGGGATGATGGTTGTGTGAAAGGGATTGGGTGCGGCCTGATGCCCTCACCCCGGCCCTCTCCCACAGGGAGAGGGTGCAAACATTAAAAAAGGCAACTTACGTTGCCTTTTTGCTTTTATTATCCGCCCAGGTAAGCACTCCGCACCGCTTCGTTAGCCAGCAGCGCGTCGCCGGTATCTTCCAGCACCACGCGGCCGTTCTCCAGCACGTAGCCGCGATCCGCGAGCTTCAGCGCCTGGTTGGCGTTCTGCTCCACGAGGAAGATGGTCATCCCTTCACTACGCAGCTGTTCGATGGTGTCGAAAATCTGCTGGATGATAATTGGCGCCAGCCCGAGCGAAGGCTCGTCGAGCAGCAGCAGACGCGGCTGGCTCATCAGCGCGCGGCCAATCGCCAGCATCTGCTGCTCCCCACCGGACATGGTGCCCGCCCGCTGAATGCGGCGCTCAAACAGGCGCGGGAACAGGTCATACACGCGCTTGATGCGGGTCTGGAACTGCTCGCGCTCGGCAAAGAAGCCGCCCATCGCCAGGTTCTCTTCCACCGTCATGCGCGAGAAGACGCGACGCCCTTCCGGGACAATCGCCACCGCTTCGCGCATGATTTTCGCCGTCTGCCAGTCGGTAATGTCTTTACCATCAAAGACGATACGCCCGCTGGTGGCGCGCGGGTCGCCGCACAGGGTACCGAGCAGGGTGGTTTTCCCCGCGCCGTTGGCCCCGATCAGGGTCACAATCTCCCCCTGATTGATATGCAGGCTGACGTCGTGCAGGGCCTGGATCTTGCCGTAATGCGCATTGACCTTGTCGAACGTTAACATCGCTTTTTCCATCTTATGCCTCACCAAGGTATGCGCGGATCACGTCCGGGTTGTTGCGAATCTCTTCCGGCGTACCGTTCGCCAGCGGCGTGCCCTGGTTTACCACGTAGATGCGGTCAGAAATGCCCATCACCAGCTTCATATCATGCTCAATCAGCAGGATGGTGGTGTCGTGATGGTCACGCAGCTCGACAATCAGCTCGTCCAGCTCTTTGGTCTCTTTCGGGTTCAGCCCTGCCGCCGGTTCATCAAGCATCAGGATCTGCGGCTGGGTCACCATACAGCGAATAATCTCCAGACGACGCTGGTCGCCGTAGGCCAGGTTGCTGGCCTGACGGTTAGCGTGCTGGAGCAGGCCGATACGGTCGAGCCAGGTGGCGGCGCGATCCAGCGCTTCGTCCTGCGCCCGGCGAAACGCGGGGGTTTTCAGCAGACCGGCGAAGAGCCCGGTTTTCAGCTGCTGATGTTGCGCCACCAGCAGGTTCTCAATCACCGTCATCTCGCGGAACAGACGCACGTGCTGGAAGGTACGCACCACGCCCATGCGGGCAATCTGCTGGCCCGGCAGCCCTTCCAGATGTTTGTCACCCAGCATGATGGTGCCGCCCGTCGGCTTATAGAAGCCGGTCAGGCAGTTGAACACCGTGGTTTTACCCGCGCCGTTCGGGCCGATCAGGGAGACGATCTCTTTTTGATGCAGATCCAGCGACACGTTGTTGACCGCCAGCAGGCCGCCAAAACGCATCATCAGGCCGTTAACGGATAATAATGGCTGACTCATGCCTGCTCTCCTTTCGCCTGAGTGCGTTTCAGCTTCAACTGTGGACGGGTCATCGGCAGCAAGCCCTGCGGACGCCAGATCATCATCAGTACCATCAGACCACCCAGCATCAACATGCTGTATTCGTTAAAGTCACGCATCAGCTCACGGGAGACCACCAGCAGGATCGCCGCGAGAATCACCGCGAACTGCGAGCCCATCCCGCCGAGGACCACAATCGCCAGCACGAAAGCGGATTCCGCAAAGGTGAAGGATTCCGGGCTGACAAAGCCCTGTCGCGCGGCAAACAGCGTCCCGGCGAAACCGGCAAACGCGGCGCTGATGGTAAAAGCGGTCAGCTTGATGCGGGTCGGGTTCAGGCCCAGAGAGCGACAGGCGATCTCATCTTCACGCAGCGCTTCCCACGCACGGCCCAGCGGCATACGCAGCAGACGGTTAATCACGAACAGGGTGAGGACCACCAGCAGCAGCGCCACCAGATAGAGCCAGATCACGCGGTCAGACGGGTCGTACTTGATACCAAAGAAGTTGCTGAAGGTATCCCAGCCGCCTTCACGGGCGGAACGGCTGAACTCCAGACCAAAGAAGGTCGGTTTCGGGATCTGGCTGATACCGTTCGGACCGCCGGTCACTTCGGTATTGTTGAGCAGCAGGATACGGACGATTTCGCCGAAGCCTAAGGTCACAATCGCCAGATAGTCGCCGCGCAGGCGCAGCACCGGGAAGCCAAGCAGGAAACCCGCTGCGGCAGAGACCAGTCCCGCCAGCGGCAGACAGGTCCAGAAGCCGAGACCGTAATAGTGGTTCAGCAGGGCGAAGGTGTAAGCGCCGATGGCGTAGAAACCGCCGTAGCCCAGCACCAGCAGGCCGGACAGGCCCACCACCACGTTCAGACCGAGACCGAGGATCACATAAATCATGGTCAGGGTGGCGATATCCACCGTCCCGCGTGAAACCATGAACGGCCAGGCTACGGCCGCCACCAGCAGCGCCACGAGGAACAGCTTCTGTTTGATGGTCGAGCCGTCGATGGCCGGCAGCACAAACTTCGGCCCGGAGACATTTTTCAGTGTCTTCTGGAAAATCGGACGCAGCAGCTGGAAGAAGAAGACCACCGCCGTACCGACAAACACCCACTGCCAGCGGATATCAGACGCGACATCCACCACCAGTTTGGTGCCGCTCAGCTCCAGCTGAACGCCCATAAAGACGCCCGCCAGCACGAAGAACATGACCGCAGAGAGCAGCGCCATTGCAAAATGCATCGGTTTCATACTTTCTCTACCTCCGGACGACCCAGGATCCCGGTCGGCATCACCAGCAGCACCAGAATCAGCAGCGCGAAGGAGACCACGTCTTTATATTCGGTACTCAGGTAGGCAGAGGAGAGGGCTTCGGCCACGCCCAGAATCAGGCCGCCGATCATCGCACCCGGAATACTGCCGATCCCGCCCAGCACCGCGGCGGTAAAGGCTTTCATCCCGGCCATAAAGCCGATGTACGGGTTGATTACGCCGTAGAACTGACCGAGCAGCACGCCCGCAACCGCCGCCATCGCCGCACCAATCACAAAGGTCAGGGCGATCACGCGGTCGGTGTTAATGCCGAGCAGGCTCGCCATCTTCAGATCTTCCGCGCAGGCGCGGCAGGCGCGACCCATGCGGGAGTAACGGATGAAAATGGTCAGGGCCAGCATGGCGAGGAAGGTCACAATCCAGATCACCAGCTGCATGGTGGTAATCGACGCCGAGAAGTTCTCGCTGGCGCCAACAATCCACTGGCCGTTGAAGAGGCTTGGCAGCGCCACATCGCGCGACCCTTCGGTCAGGCTGACGTAGTTTTGCAGGAAGATGGACATCCCGATGGCGGAGATCAGCGCGATCAGGCGCTTGGAGCTACGCACCGGGCGATAGGCTACCCGTTCGATACTCCAGCCGTAAGCGCTGGCAATGATAATCGCCCCGACAAACCCGGCGGCCACCAGCAGCCAGCTGCTGTCGATCCCCATCATCATCAGCGCGGCGATAATCATAAAGGAGACATAACTGCCGATCATGTACACCTCGCCGTGGGCGAAGTTGATCATGCCGATAATGCCGTACACCATCGTGTAGCCGATGGCGATCAGTGCATAGGTGCTTCCCAGCGTGACGCCGTTAAACATCTGCTGCAGGAAATAGAGAAACTGCTCGGACATAAGGTAACCTTTCTATTCCCGCCCGGTCATGCCGGGCGGTGGGATAATGATTATTTGGCGACCGAGGATGAACCGTCGGCGTGCCACTTAAAGACACCAAACTCAAATCCCTTCAGATCGCCTTTCTCATCCCAGTTCAGCGGCCCAATCACGGTGTTTGCCCCGTGTGCTTTTAAATCTTTAATCAGATCCTGCGGTGCTTTGCTGCCGGTACGATCCATGGCGGTCGCCAGAGATTGCACGGCGGCATAGGTGATCCACACGTACGGACCACTCGCATCTTTCTTCTCTGCTTTCAGGGCATCGACGATAGCAGCGTTGGCCGGATCCTGGTCATAGCGTTTTGGCATCGTCACCAGCATGCCTTCGCCCGCGTCGCCGGCAATGTTCGACAGCGAGGCGTTACCCACCCCCTCCGGCCCCATAAACTGGGTTTTCAGACCGACAGCGCGGGCCTGACGCAGCATCTGACCCATTTCCGGGTAGTAACCGCCGTAGTAGACGAAGTCGATGTTCTCTTTCTGCAGACGGGCCAACAGCGCGGAGAAGTCTTTCTCGCCCGCGGTGATGCCGTCGAAGAAGACCACGTTGGCGCCGCCTTTTTTCAGACCATCCTGCACCGAGCGGGCCAACCCTTCGCCGTACTGCTGCTTATCGTGAATGATAGCGATACGCTGCGGCTTGACGCTGTCGATGATGTACTTCGCCGCGGTCGGCCCCTGAGAGGAGTCGAGCCCGGCAGTACGCATGATGTACTGGTAGCCGCGCTGGGTCAGTTCCGGGTTAGTGGCGCCTGGCGTAATCATCAGGATGCCTTCGTCTTCGTAGATGTCAGACGCAGGCTGGGTGGAGGAGGAGCAGAGATGGCCAATCACATACTGAATGCCATCGTTAACAATTTTGTTGGCGACGGCGACGGCTTGTTTCGGGTCACAGGCATCGTCATATTCCACGCCGACCAGTTTGTCGCCTTTAATGCCGCCTTTGGCGTTGATGTCTTTAATGGCCTGGCGCGCGCCGTTGAACTCCATATCGCCCCACTGGGCAACAGGGCCGGACATCGCCCCTACAACAGCAACTTTAATATCTTCCGCCGCAGCGGTATGGGTGATCGCCAGTGCAACCATCCCCGCGATGATAGTTTTCGCGTTCCTTTTCATCTGTGAATCCCCATTCGTGACGTGGTGTATATATTTTGTTTTATTATGGTTAAAAAGCATTCTGTACTTTTATTAAACAACGCAACTTTTGCTATTGCCTTTAATGGTTTAGCGAGGTTTTTTGACTAAAACCAGACTAAAATCTCTATATTTCAGGCTATTAAGCAAAGATAATATTCTGAAATCTGGCAGAGATAAACAAATAAAAGTGCAGTTTGCAGCATAAAATAACGGACGAATAAGCGGAATAAATCACTGCCATTTAGGTTAATATTCTGCTTATTTTTCGATCCCTGCGTTTTCTGGCTGCGCTTTTACCTGCTAAAAAAGCAATCACCTGGGGAATGGATTTAAAAAGTGGAAGCGTCTGGCTAAATAAATTGAGTACACTGCCCCTACTCTTTTTGATTTGGACACGCGGCTAATGAAACTGACCATCCACCGTCTGGAGAACTTTAGCGACCAGGATCATATCGACCTCAACAAGATCTGGCCGGAATATTCCCCCTCCTCACTCACCGTTGATGAAACACACCGTATTTATGCGGCGCGCTTTAACGAGCGGCTGTTAGGCGCGGTGCGGGTAACGCTGAGCGGTACGCAAGGGGCGCTGGACTCCCTGCGCGTGCGCGAGGTCACCCGTCGTCGCGGCGTAGGGCAATATTTGATTGAAGAGGTGATGCGCGATAACCCGAGCGTGGCCTCGTGGTGGATGGCGGATATCGGCGTGGAAGACCGGGGCGTGATGGCGGCGTTTATGCAGGCGCTGGGGTTTACGGCGCAAAGTAACGGTTGGGAGAAGCAGTAAAAAAAACCGGGTGGCGGCTTCGCCTTACCCGGCCTGGATTCTCCGCAGCATTTTCCCAAGCATTTCGTGTTGCAGGAAGGCGGCAAGTTATGAAACCCCCGGGAGCTTACATAAGTAAGTGACCGGGGTTGAATAACGCAGCCAACGCACCTGCGGCGCGAAAGGCGACGGGAAAATTATTTTGCGTCGGTCGCGGTACCGTTAGCATGCCAGTCGAATACGCCGAACTCGAAGCCTTTCAGATCGCCCTTCTCATCCCATGACAGCGGCCCCATCACGGTCTCAACGGAGTTCGCTTTCAGCCAGGTCGCAATCTCAGCTGGTTCAGCAGACTGATTCAGACCCGCCTGCAGGGTTTGCAGTGCGGCGTAGGTGGTCCAGACGAATGCGCCGCTTGGATCCTGTTTCTTGGCTTTGATCGCATCTACGATCGGTTTGTTGGCTGGAACCTGGTCGTAGTTCTTCGGTTTGGTGACCAGCAGCCCTTCAGCAGACTCACCGGCGATATTAGACAGCGACACGTTCGCCACCCCTTCAGGGCCCATAAACTGAGTTTTCAGACCGGCAGCACGCGCCTGACGCAGGAGCTGGCCCATCTCAGGGTGGTAACCACCGTAGTAGACGAAATCGATGTTCTCTTTCTTCAGACGCGCCACCATGGTAGAGAAATCTTTCTCACCGGCGGTGATACCGTCGAAGAACACCACGTTGGCGTTGGATTTTTTCAGGTTGTCCTGCACGGAACGCGCCAGGCCTTCACCGTACTGCTGCTTGTCATGGACAATAGCGATACGCTGCGGCTTCACTTTATCGACAATATATTTCGCCGCGGTTGGACCCTGGTCAGAGTCCAGGCCAGTGGTACGCATTACCATCTTGTAGCCACGGGCGGTCAGTTCCGGCGCGGTGGCAGCAGGGGTGATCATCAGAATACCTTCGTCTTCGTAGATGTCAGACGCAGGCTGCGTGGAAGAGGAGCACAGGTGGCCGATCACGTATTTGATGCCGTCGTTGACCACTTTGTTGGCTACCGCAACCGCTTGTTTCGGGTCACAGGCATCATCATATTTTACGATCTGCAGCTTTTCGCCTTTGATACCGCCCTTGGCATTAATGTCGGCAACCGCTTGTTCTGCGCCGGTAAACTCCTGGTCGCCGTACTGCGCTACCGGACCGGACATGGCGCCAACCACGGCCACTTTGATGTCAGCCTGAGCCATGGTGCTGAATGCCAGCGCGATACATCCTGCCAGTAAGGCTTTGCCCTTCATATTCATCCTGAGAATCCCCATTGTGATGGTTATTGTGTTTGTTGTGATGTTGTTTTATGGCGCTTTATTTCGATTATGCGTCTGCCGTGCGCGCCTTTTCAGCATACTCTGCTAAAACATACCCCATTTTTATCTATTTGGAATAGCTATTTTAAAATGTATATAAGGTAAGGAAGGCTTTAACGAGTCAGCGCACAACACAGGGGTAAGTGTTTGCCGGCAGGGGGAAAACGCCCGACGGGCGCTAAAAAAACAAAACCCCCGAATTTGCATTCGAGGGTTATCGGGGTACTTCGCGGGGATTAGGCTTCGATAGCGGCGCGAAGTTTTTTCATGGCGTTCTTCTCAAGCTGACGCACACGTTCAGCGGAGACGCCGTAGCGGTCGGCCAGCTCCTGCAGGGTGGACTTGTTGTCTTCGTCCAGCCAGCGGGCACGGATAATATCCTGGCTACGCTCGTCCAGGCCTTCCATTGCGAAGGTCAGCTTGTTGGCAGCCTGCTCTTCCCAGTTGTCGTCTTCAATGCCGTCGGCAAAGTTGGACGACTTATCCTGCAGATACAGGACCGGGGCCATCGGCTGGCTGTCGGACCCATCATCGTCGGAGGACATATCAAAGGTCATGTCCTGCGCGGCCATACGGGATTCCATCTCGCGCACGTCTTTACTGGAGACGCCCAGCTCGCGGGCAACCATCTCGACTTCATCCTGGTTAAACCAGCCCAGACGCTGCTTGGTTTTACGCAGGTTAAAGAACAGTTTACGCTGAGCTTTAGTGGTGGCGACCTTCACGATACGCCAGTTACGCAGCACGTATTCGTGGATTTCCGCTTTAATCCAGTGCACGGCGAAGGAGACCAGACGCACACCCACTTCCGGGTTGAAGCGACGCACCGCCTTCATCAGGCCGATGTTGCCTTCCTGAATCAAATCCGCCTGCGGCAGGCCGTAGCCCGCGTAGTTACGAGCAACGTGAACAACAAAGCGCAGGTGTGACAGGATCAGCGTCTTAGCTGCTTCCAGATCGCCCTGGTAATGCAGCTTTTCAGCGAGCTCCTTTTCTTCCTCGGCCGTCAACATCGGCCAGGTGTTCGCAGCCCGGATGTAAGACTCCAGGTTACCAACAGGGGCTAAAGCTAAAGTTTGCATTTCTTTGGTCATTCATTCCTCTCAATCGATTCTTTCTGGCGGCGGTTTGTCCCCATCAGGCAACGAACATGCCAGAATTAATGAGCAACGAGAATATCATTCACTCTTTTATCAGACAGTGATTTTATCCACAAGTTCCGAGTGAAACTGTGAATAAATTACGCACAAAATGTGACACGGGGATGATTATGCGGGACAGAGTCAACAGGGGACTCTTTCCCTGCACGGTGATTCTCAATGCAGGGAAAGATTATACCAGAGATTTTTTAGTCAGGGGTAAAGTGACGTAAATGTTGCACGGTTGCTAACCATGCTGCGATCCAGCCGATCATCGAGCACACCAGCAGCAATAACAGGCACTCATCGAAGGTTAAGCCACTGATATTAAACTTAGTTCCAAAAACCTGCGCCACATCGGTGACGGCCGCAGAAAGTCGCATCACCAAAATTTCTGACAATATCAGTGAAAGAAATGCGCCGGAAAAACCGAGCAATGCGCCGCCATACAGGAAGGGACGCAGGATGAAACCGTCGGTGGCACCGATCAGCTTCTGTACGTTAATGGTGTCGCGACGAGCGAAGATACTCAGCCGCACGCTGTTGCCGATAACGAGGAACACTGCCGCCACCATCAGCACGCCGATCATGGCTGCGACGCGCCCGACCAGACCGGTCAGCGCCGTCAGACGGGCAAACCAGCTGTCGTCCATCCGCACTTCATCGATGCCGTTGATGCGGGAGACGCGATCGCGCAGGGTGTTCAGCGACTCGGTGCCCTGGAAATCCAGTTTCGGGATCACCACCGCCACCGCGGGCAGAGGGTTCTCCTCCAGCATATCCAGCGCGCCGCCAAACCCGGACCAGTTACGGAACTCGCCTAAGGCCTCATCCCGCGACAGGTAGTTTACCTTCTCAACGCCCTGCTCCGCCTGCAGCTGCCCCACCACCTGCGCCGCCGCGTTATCGTCGAGCGCTTTGTCGAGATAGACGGTGATCTGCGGGGAAGGATAGTACTGCGACGCTGCCTGGTTTACGTTTTTGTAGACCATGTAGCAGACGCTGGGCAGGGTCAGGGAGATGGCAATCACCATCACCGTCAGGAAGGTGGCCAGTGGTTTGCTTTTCAGATCCTGCAGCGCACCCTGGAAGGCGTACCGCACCTGTTCGTTAAAGACGTTGGTTTTGCGCGAGTTGGGTTTTGGCGCGGATTTGCTGCGCTTCGGCGCATTGCGGTTGCCGTCACCCGGGCCGCCCGCCGATTTACGAAAACGGTCGAGCTTGCTGCCAAACTGCCGCATCTGGTTCATTGCATCACGCTTATTCACCGAGGCCTCCGTGCAAATGACCGTCGCTCAGCGTCAGCATGCGGTACGAACGACGGGAGATAAGCCCCATGTCGTGCGTCGCCATCAGTACTGTCACCCCAACGCGGTTAAACTCCTCAAACAGACGCAGGATCCCTTCGGAAAGGGCGTCGTCCAGGTTACCGGTAGGTTCATCCGCCAGCAGCACCGCCGGTTTGTTCACCACCGCGCGGGCAATGCCCACGCGCTGCTGTTCACCGCCGGAGAGCTGAATCGGAAAGTTCTTCGCTTTGTCCAGCAGCCCGACCTTATCCAGCGCCGCAGACACGCGACGACGAATATCATCCCCGCTGGCACCCGCAATAATCAGCGGGATGGCCACGTTGTCGAATACCGTACGGTCCATCAGCAGATGGTGATCCTGGAAAATCATGCCGATCTGCCGACGCAGGAACGGCACTTCACGGTTTTTCAGGCGGCTAATGTCGTGGCCGCTAAACCAGATTTTCCCGGCGCTGGGCCGTTCGATCCCACAGATAAGCTTGAGCAGGGTACTTTTCCCGGCGCCGGAGTGACCGGTCAGGAATGCCATCTCGCCCGGCTGCAGATGGAAATTAATCCCCTGCAGCGCTTGTCTCCCACCGAGATAGGCCTTGCTGACGTGTTCAAAGCGAATCATTGTTAATCCTCTCGGGCAAAAAGTGCCTCAATAAAGTCGCCCGATTTAAACGGACGTAAATCTTCGATACGTTCGCCAACACCGATGTAACGGATAGGGATCCCGAACTGGTCCGCCACCGAGAAGATCACCCCGCCTTTCGCGGTGCCATCCAGCTTGGTCAGCGTGATCCCGGTCAGTCCTACCGCTTCATGGAACAGCTTCGCCTGACTGATGGCGTTCTGCCCGGTGCTGGCATCAATAGTCAGCATAATTTCATGCGGTGCATCTTCGTCCAGCTTCTTCATTACGCGGACGATCTTCTTCAGCTCTTCCATCAGGTGCGATTTATTCTGCAGACGCCCTGCGGTATCGGCAATCAGCACATCCACGTTACGCGCTTTCGCGGCCTGGATGGCGTCGAAAATCACTGATGCGGAGTCGGCCCCGGTATGCTGGGCAATCACCGGAATATTGTTGCGCTGGCCCCACACCTGCAGCTGCTCGACGGCGGCGGCACGGAAGGTATCCCCCGCGGCCAGCATCACCGATTTGCCCTGCTGTTCGAACTGACGCGCCAGCTTGCCGATGGTGGTGGTTTTACCCACGCCGTTCACGCCGACCATCAGAATAACAAAGGGCATTTTGCCTTCAATATTAAGCGGTTCGTCAACTTTTGCGAGGATTTCACCCATCTCTTCTTTCAGCAGGCCGTACAGCGCCTCGGCGTCGCGAAGCTGTTTACGGCTGGCGCTCTCGGTCAGACTGGTGATGATTTTGCGGGTGGTTTCCACGCCAACGTCAGCGATCAGGAGCTGTTCTTCCAGCTCTTCAAAGAGATCATCGTCGATTTTCTTGCCGCGGAACAGACTGATAAATCCGGAACCGAGGTTCTCTTTGGTTTTGACCAGGCTGCGTTTCAGGCGGGCGAAGAAACCTTCTTTGGTTGGTTTTTCCTGCTCCTGGGCAAGCTCTTCAACCGGCTCTTCCTCTTCGGCTACCGGGACGACAAGCACCGCTTCTTCTGCGGCTGCGGCCGCCAGCGCCTGAGCTTCGAGTTCTTCATCGCTAATAGGCTCTTCAACATCGGTCTCTGGCAGGTACTCGTCCGGGATCGCTTCCTCAATTTCGTCGAGGATCTCTTCCGGCAGCGGTAATTCTTCATGCTCAACCGCCTGCGGAGGTTCCACCTCAGCGACCGGCTCGACAATCTCTTCCACTACCACAGGTTCCGGCTCAACGGCGACAGGCTCGGGCTCAACCGGCTGTGGTTTTTCGCTCTCCTGAACCTGCTCAGTAACCTCAACCACCTCTTCGGCAAAGGCTTCTGTCTCTTCTTTGCTGTGGGCAGGCGTTTCTGCTTCTACGTCAGCGACGGTCTCAACAGGGGTTTCAGGCTGCGGCTGTTCAACAACCGCCGGCTGTTCAGCGATCTGTTGTTCTTCGTTCTGCTGCTCGGTTTCCTGCTCTTTTTGACCAAAGCCCAGCCAGGAAAAGAAGCCACGTTTTTTCTCTTTTGCCATCTGCGACTACACCCCTCGCGGTTAATTACTGGCGCTATATACATGGAAGCTAAAAAAATGATGAAATAGTTTATCACTTAACTTAACGCACATCACCGCCTGCAAGCGCAGGCCGTCGGTGTACCCGAGCAAAGATATGAAGAAACCCAACCGTGCCGCAGCGGGCCAGATACGTATTATCGGCGGCCAGTGGCGAGGCCGTAAACTGCCGGTACCGGATAGCCCCGGTCTGCGCCCGACCACCGACCGCGTTCGCGAGACGCTGTTTAACTGGCTGGCACCTTCAATGGTAGATGCCCGCTGCCTGGACTGCTTCGCCGGAAGCGGGGCCCTTGGGCTGGAAGCCCTGTCGCGCTACGCCGCCAGCGCCACGCTGCTGGAGATGGACCGCAGCGTTTCCCAACAGTTACAGCAAAACCTGGCCTCGTTGAAAGCGACACACGCCAACGTGGTCAATACTAACGCTCTCGCCTTCCTTGCGCAGGCGGGCACGCCGCATGATGTGGTGTTTGTCGATCCGCCGTTCCGCAAAGGGCTGCTGGAAGAGACGCTGACGCTGCTGGAAAACAACGGCTGGCTGGCGGATGATGCGCTAATCTACGTCGAGAGTGAGGTAGAAAACGGTTTACCGCCGGTGCCCGCCCACTGGGATCTGCACCGGGAAAAAGTGGCCGGACAGGTCGCCTATCGTCTTTATCACCGTCAATCTCAAGGAGAGACCGATGCCGGTACTGATTAATCTGGGTCGTTTACTGATGCTGGGGGTCTGGGCATTTCTGATCCTCAACCTCGTCCATCCCTTCCCGCGTCCGATGAATATCTTCGTCAACGTGGCGCTGATTTTTACCTCATTTATGCATGCCCTGCAGATGGTGATGCTGAAAAACGGTATGCCAAAAGATGGCCCGAAAATGACCGGCTGGCAGCAGCTGCGGGTGTTTATTTTTGGCGTGTTTGAGCTGCTGGTGTGGATGAATAAGTTTAAGGCGCAGGCGAAGAAATAATTTTTCCCCTCACCCCGGCCCTCTCCCCAAAGGGGCGAGGGTGAAAAGACGGCTCCGGGCGATCCCCTCTCCCCTGTGGGGAGAGGGTTAGGGTGAGGGGATATCACGGCGTCGGACTAAACCCCTCAAACCGCGATCCCTTGTAACTCAACGTCCCTTTATCCCCTACCGTCAGCTGATGGTACTGCTTCTCGTCGAGGCGAAACGTCATCTCCAGACCACCGCTTTCCGGCTTAAAGCTCGCTTCATAGCGCATGGCGGTGCCGGCGGGCGTCACCTGCTGCTGGCGGGAACGGCGGTCGTTAATCGGTTTTTCCCGTTTATTGCTCACCACTACCCGCTTTTGCAGCAGCGGGGCGGCATCGTTATCCGCCTTTTCCCGGCGCTGCTGCACGAAGCGGAATGAGGCCGCAATGACGATAATCGCGAGTACGATAATAAAAAAAAGCGGCATCTTGCTCATTGAACCATCCTTTAAGACCAGGCTGAAATCAGGATAGCGTGCCACGCTGTGCATTGCTATTGGCCCGTCTGCACCACTACACTGAAGTGAAACTGTTTATTCAACAATAACAGATACAGGGACTTAATATGCTTTGGTCATTTATCGCTGTCTGTTTCTCCGCATGGCTGTATGTCGATGCGTCCTACCGCGGCCCTGCCTGGCAGCGCTGGCTTTTTAAACCCGTCACCTTGTTGCTGCTCCTGCTGCTGGCCTGGCAGGCGCCGATGTTTAACGCCATCAGCTACCTGGTGCTCGCCGGGCTCTGCGCCTCACTGGCCGGTGATGCCCTGACCCTGCTGCCGCGCCAGCGATTGCTGTATGCCGTGGGGGCGTTTTTCTTATCGCATCTGCTCTATACCATCTATTTCGCCAGTCAGATGACGCTGTCGTTCTTCTGGCCGCTACCGCTGGCGCTGCTGGTGATTGGCGCGCTGTTGATCGCCGTAGTCTGGACGCGGCTGGAGGAGCTGCGCTGGGCGGTGTGTACCTTTATCGCCATGACCCTGGTGATGGTCTGGCTGGCGGGTGAGCTGTGGTTCTTCCGTCCGACTGCGCCGGCTCTGTCGGCCTTCATCGGCACCACGCTCCTGCTGCTGGGTAATATCGTCTGGCTGGGCAGTCACTATCGCCGCCGTTTCCGCGCCGATAATGCCATTGCCGCCGCGTGCTACTTCGCCGGGCACTTCCTGATTGTGCGCTCTCTGTATATTTAAATAGCGCTTGACTCTGGAGTCGACTCCAGAGTGCATACTGCGGCTAATGAGAAAATTATCATTACCGGAGAGTGCCATGTCGACTCCAGAAACACCTAAAAAAGTGCCGCAATTTTCGGCACTTAAGCTCGCCCCTCTTCCCGCCAAAGAGACCTGCTGCGCTGCGGATCACGCCCCGGTGCAGGCCGAACCTGGGCCTCCCGTTCAGGGCCAGCGTTATAGCTGGGTGGTCAACGGCATGGACTGTGCCGCCTGCGCCCGCAAAGTAGAAACTGCCGTCAGACAAGTGGCGGGCGTCAATCACGTCCAGGTCCTGTTTGCTACCGAAAAGCTGCTGGTGGATGCGGGGAGCAACGTCAGCGCCCAGGTCGAAGCGGCCGTCGCCAGGGCAGGCTATACGCTACGCAATGAAAATGCCCCGGCAGAAAAAACGTCCCCGCTGCGCGACAACCTGCCGCTCATCACGCTTATCCTGCTGATGGCCCTGAGCTGGGGGTTGGAGCAGTTCAACCATCCGCTCGGCAACCTCGCCTTTATCG
The DNA here is from genome assembly GCF_916618945.1 of Leclercia sp. Marseille-Q4284. Classification (NCBI taxonomy): domain Bacteria; kingdom Pseudomonadati; phylum Pseudomonadota; class Gammaproteobacteria; order Enterobacterales; family Enterobacteriaceae; genus Leclercia; species Leclercia sp. Marseille-Q4284. The sequence goes on along the minus strand of NZ_CAKAKG010000002.1, from coordinate 1,197,472 downwards.
CCACTACCCTCGTCGGGCTCTGGCCGGTGGCCCGCCAGGCGCTGCGCCTGATGAAAAGCGGGAGCTGGTTCGCGATTGAAACGCTGATGAGCGTGGCAGCCATCGGGGCGCTGTTTATCGGTGCCACGGCGGAAGCGGCGATGGTTCTGCTGCTGTTTTTGATTGGCGAAAGGCTCGAAGGCTGGGCGGCAAGCCGGGCGCGCAAAGGGGTCAGCGCGCTGATGGCGCTGAAGCCGGAAACCGCCATCCAGGTCATTCATAATGAGCGCAAAACCGTACCCATCGCCGCGTTGCGTCCGGGAGATGTGATTGAGGTTGCCGCCGGGGGGCGTCTGCCTGCCGACGGGACGCTGCTGACCGCCGCGGCCAGCTTTGATGAAAGCGCCCTGACCGGGGAATCCATCCCGGTCGATCGTTCGGCGGGGGAAAAAGTCCCGGCCGGAGCCACCAGCGTCGATCGTCTGGTGCAGCTGACGGTCCTGTCCGAACCAGGTGACAGCGCCATCGACCGCATCCTGAAGCTGATTGAAGAGGCAGAAGAGCGCCGCGCCCCGGTGGAGCGTTTTATCGACCGCTTCAGCCGAATCTATACCCCGGTGATTATGCTGATTGCCCTGCTGGTGGCCGTGGTGCCGCCGCTGCTGTTCAGCGCTGCATGGGAAGGCTGGATCTATAAAGGGCTGACCCTGCTGCTGATTGGTTGTCCTTGTGCGCTGGTGATCTCCACCCCGGCGGCCATAACTTCCGGGCTGGCGGCCGCCGCACGCCGTGGGGCGCTGATTAAGGGCGGCGCGGCGCTGGAGCAGCTGGCGCAGGTGCAGCAGGTGGCGTTCGACAAAACCGGCACCCTGACGGTGGGCAAACCACAGGTGACGGGCATTTATCCGCATGAGATCCGCGAGCAAGACCTGCTGGCGCTGGCCGCCGGGGTGGAGCAAGGTTCGACTCACCCGCTGGCGCAGGCGATTGTGCGTGAAGCGAAGTCCCGCGGGCTGACCGTTCCGGCGGCTACCGCCCAGCGTGCGTTGATGGGGTCGGGGATTGAAGCCGAAATCGCGGGCAGCAAGGTGCTGATTTGCGCCGCGGCTACCTTCCCTGCCCCGCGCTTTACGGCGCAAATCGAGGCCCTGGAGCAGGCCGGACAGACGGTGGTGATGGTGGTTCAGGATGGCGAGGCAAAAGGTCTGCTGGCGCTGCGGGATACCCTGCGGGACGACGCGAAAGAGGCCATAGCCGCACTGCATCAATTGGGCATCAAGGGAGCGATCCTGACCGGCGATAACCCGCGCGCTGCCGCGGCCATTGCCGGGGAGCTGGGGCTCGATTTCCGCGCCGGGCTACTGCCAGCGGATAAAGTGCAGGCGGTAACGGCTCTGAATGCGCAAACGCCGCTGGCGATGGTCGGAGACGGGATTAACGACGCCCCGGCGATGAAGGCGGCGACGATAGGTATTGCGATGGGCAGCGGCACCGACGTGGCGCTGGAGACCGCCGATGCGGCGCTCACCCACAACCGTCTGACCGGGCTGGCGCAGATGATCAGTCTGGCCCGCGCCACCCGCGCCAATATCCGGCAGAACATCGCCATTGCGCTGGGGTTGAAGGGGATTTTCCTGGTGACCACCCTGCTGGGAATGACCGGATTGTGGCTGGCGGTACTGGCAGATACCGGGGCGACGGTATTAGTGACGGCGAACGCGTTGCGGTTATTGCGTGGTCGGTAAAAGCGCCCGGTGGCGGCTGCGCCTTACCGGGCCTACGGTCTTGTAGGCCGGGCAAGCGCAGCGCCGCCCGGCATTATCACTACTGCATCCCCAACATCCGCGGTAACCACAGCGATATCGCCGGGATGTAGGTCACCAACCCCAACACCACCAGCAGCATGCCGTAGAACGGCAGCATCGCGCGTACTACGGTTTCGATCTTCTGCTTACTCACCGCACTGGCAACAAACAGCACCGATCCCACCGGCGGGGTAATCAGCCCCATCCCGAGGTTCACCATCATGATCATCCCGAAATGCACCGGATCGATCCCCAGCGCATTGGTCACCGGCAGCAGCACCGGGGTCAGGATCAGAATGATCGGCGCCATGTCCATCAGGGTGCCAATCAGCAGCAGCATGATGTTGATGTACATCAGGATCACGTACTTGTTGTCCGACAGCGAGGTGAAGAACTCGGTGATGCGCATCGGCAACTGCATGTAGGTCATCACCGCGCCAAACGCCGCCGCAAAGCCGATCAGGATCATAACGATCGTTACCGTCTTCACCGTGCGGCACATCAGCTTCGGCAGTTCGTTCCACTTGTAGTCACGGTAGATAAACATGGTGACAAAGAACGCCCACAGACAGGCAACCGCCGCGGATTCGGTGGCGGTAAAGATCCCCGACAAAATGCCGCCGAGAATAATCACTACCGTCATCAGCCCCCACAGGGCATCGAAGAAAATCTTCAGCGCCTGCTTAAAGGGGATCCTTTCGCCTTTTGGATAACCGCGCTTATGGGCAAAGCCCAGGCACAGCACCATCAGACAGACCCCGAGCAGCAGGCCCGGCAGGACGCCCGCGATAAACAGCGTCGCAATCGACACCGTACCGCCTGCCGCCAGGGAGTAGATCACCGAGTTGTGGCTGGGCGGGATCAGGATCGCCTGCACCGAGCCGCTGGCGGTCACCGCCGCCGCGTACTCACGCGGATAACCCTTCTTCTCCATCTCCGGGATCATCACGCTGCCGATGGAGGCAGTATCCGCCACCGACGAGCCCGAAATCGCACCGAAGAAGGTCGAAGCGACGATATTCACCAGCGACAGTCCGCCGCGAATAAAGCCGACAAAGATATAGGCAAAGTTCACCAGTCGGCGGGCAATGCCCCCTTCCGCCATGATCGCCCCCGCCAGGATAAAGAACGGGATCGCCAGCAGGGTAAATTTATTCACCCCGCTGGTGATCTGGATCATCAGCGCCTCCAGCGGCAGGTCAATCCACAGCGCACCAGCCACCGCACTTAACCCGACGGCAAAGGCCACCGGCATCCCCAGCGCCAGTAAAATGGCGAGGGTGAAGAGCAAAACAAACGCATCCATGATCCACCCCTTAACCGTGGTTGCCGATCATCACGACCGGGCGGTTTTCCTGAGAGCCAAACATCAGGCGCTCGAGGACGAACAAAATGAGGATCGCCGAGCCGATAGGCAGCGGCAGGTAGCTCTCACCCGAGGTGAGGACCGGGAACTCGGCCACCGGCTGTTCCCACAGTTCGATGCAGAGCAGGTAGCTGTACCAGAAGATGATCAGCGAGATCAGCAGCATCAGCGCATCCACCACCTTCGCACACAGCGCTTTCAACGCCGCAGGCAGGCGGTCGGTGAGCATATTCACCGCGATATGCGATCCGGCGCGATACCCCACCGCTGCGCCGATAAAGGTAAAGGTCACCATGCAGATAATGGCTATCGGCTCTGGCCACGACTCGCCGCGGTTAAGGACGTAGCGGGAAAAAATCCCAATCGGGATCACGATGGTCATCACCAGCAGCGAAATGCCCGCCACCGCCATGGCGAGCAGGTACAGGCGATCCATCCACTTCAAATAGCGTTCGGACATACGTCCTCCACAACGAGGGGGTTACTGAACGTCAGCGATGGCTTTCATCAGATCCTGATGCTTGTTGCCATACTGGGCGCGCACCGGCTCTGTCGCCTTCACGAAGACCGCTTTATCAATGTCGTGGAACTGTACGCCACCCGCTTTCATCTTCTGCAGCGCCTCGTCGTTGTAGGCCTGCCACAGCTTGCGCTGCTCAAACTGCGCTTCGCGGGCGAGGGTCAGGATTTTTTGCTGTTCGTCGGCGCTCAGTTTGTCCCATTTCACTTTGGAGTAGAGCAGCATTTCCGGGGTGATAAAGTGGCCGCTGAGGGTGTAGTTTTTGGCAATCGGCATGTAGTTATGGGCGATAAAGGTTGGCGGGTTGTTCTCGGCCCCGTCGATAACGCCGGTCTGCATGCCGCTGTAGACTTCACTTACCCCCATCGCCACGGAGTTGGCCCCCATATCTTTCAGCGTGGCCAGCGCCACCGGGCTACCCTGGACGCGGATTTTCTTACCTTTCAGATCTTCCGGTTTCACGATGGGATCTTTGGTGATCAGGTTACGGGTGCCGGAGTCCATCCAGCCGAGGAACACCAGGCGCGATTTCGGGTTGGCGGTGAGTTTGTCGCCGATGGATTTACCGATATCGCCGTCGATGACTTTGTGCATATGGTCTTCGTCGCGGAAGACGTAGGGCAGCGTAAAGACTTCGATATCCGGCAGGATGGCGGCAACCGGGGCCATGGAGACGCGAATCATGTCAATCGCCCCCATCTGCGCCTGCTCAATCATCTGCTTTTCATCGCCCAGCACGCCGCCCGGGAAGACTTTGATATCCAGCTTGCCGTCGGTTTGTTGTTTGAGTTTTTCACCCATGTGCTGCACTGCCACCACGTTCGGATAGCCTTCAGGATGCACATCGGCAGCTCTGATGGTTTGCGCGGAAACAGAGCAGGCAAAAGCAGACAGGCACAGAGCGGCCAGCAACGGCTTGAGGGTCGTTTTCATTGAGTCAACTCCAGGGTAGTGAGGTAAGTATCGGAACGTTGTTTTAGTTTTGAACGTTTAAAAACTAGCCCAATGCCTGGAAAGCGTAGGTGAAGCGCCTCACAAAAAGCGCTAAATAATGAAATGGTGGTTCAGATTTGTGCGGGATGTCATGCCGGGTGGCGGCTACGCCTTACCCGGCCTACGCGTAGGCCCGTGCAAGCGAAGCGCCGCCGGGCAAAATGGCATTAGCCTTTGCGGATAAGATATTTGTACGGCAGCGCTCCGGTCTCCTGCGCCAGCAGCTCATGTTCCATAAAGGTACAGAAGCCCGGAATATCGCGGGTTGTGGCCGGATCGTCAGCAATAATTAACAGCGTTTCACCGGATTGCATATTGCGCACGGTTTTGCGCACCATCATCACGGGTTCCGGGCAGCGCAGGCCCTGAGCATCAAGGGTATGGTCCGGGTGGGTAAGCAGATCGGTCATCTCGGTCTCGTCCAGATAAAAACGGCAGTAGTTTACGCCGCAGGCGGAGCAAAGCAAACCAGGTTAACGATTGCGTGAAAATTAGCCATTGCAAACTGTCGTTAAAGCAGTATCATGCGGCGGCTTTATTGGGTTCCCTCACCCCAAATACTAATCAAAAAGGTCACAATATGACGCAGTTCTCTCAATCGCAGCGCGTAAAAGCGTTGTTCTGGCTTTCGCTTTTCCATCTGCTGGTGATCACCTCCAGTAACTACCTGGTGCAGCTGCCGATCTCCATCTTTGGTTTTCATACCACCTGGGGCGCGTTCAGTTTCCCGTTTATCTTCCTTGCGACCGATCTCACCGTCCGTATCTTTGGCGCCCCGCTGGCCCGACGCATTATTTTTGCCGTCATGCTTCCGGCGCTGTTTGTTTCGTACGTGATCTCCTCGCTGTTCTATATGGGCAGCTGGCAGGGCTTTGAGGCGTTGACGCACTTCAACCTGTTCGTCGCCCGTATCGCCGCCGCCAGCTTTATGGCCTATGCGCTGGGGCAGATCCTCGACGTGCATGTGTTTAACCGCCTGCGACAGAACCATCGCTGGTGGATGGCCCCGACTGCCTCCACGCTGTTCGGCAACGTCAGCGATACGCTGGCCTTTTTCTTTATCGCCTTCTGGCGCAGCCCGGATGCGTTCATGGCGCAGCACTGGATGGAAATTGCCCTCGTGGACTACGCCTTTAAGGTGCTTATCAGCCTGGTGTTCTTCCTGCCGATGTACGGCGTGCTGCTGAATATGTTGCTGAAAAGATTCGCGGATAAATCTGAAATCCCGGGATTGCAGGCTGGTTAAAGGTTCCCCAGAACAGTTGTGATAAGATGGATTGATGCGCCGTTATGGCCGTTTATCGAAAGGAAGAATGTAATGCGCAATCTGGTTAAATATGTCGGGATTGGCCTGCTGGTGATGGGGCTGGCAGCCTGTGATAACAGCGACACCAAAACGCCTGCTCAGGCTGCGTCTGCTGAAAGCAACGCGACGGGTCAACCGGTCAGCCTGATGGATGGCAAACTCAGCTTCTCTCTGCCAGCCGATATGACCGATCAGAGCGGCAAGCTGGGCACCCAGGCGAACAACATGCACGTCTATTCCGATGCCACCGGGCAAAAAGCGGTGATTGTGATCGTCGGGGATGACACCAATGAAGACCTGGGCGTGCTGGCAAAACGTCTGGAAGATCAGCAGCGCAGCCGTGACCCGCAGCTGCAGGTGGTGACCAACAAATCCATCGAGCTGAAAGATCACAAAATGCAGCAGCTGGACAGCATTATCTCTGCCAAAGGCCAGACCGCTTACTCCTCCGTGGTGCTGGGCAAAGTGGACAACAAGCTGCTGACCCTGCAGATCACGCTGCCTGCTGACGATCAGCAGAAAGCGCAAACTGCCGCAGAGAACATTATCAATACCCTCGTGATTCAGTAAGTTCTCACGATGACATGGCCTCCGCTGGAGGCCATTTTTTTAGCCGCCACGTCAGCAGTAACGCCACCACCACCAGCCCCGCGGCCGCCAGATAGATAACCGGCACCCCGGCCCACGCCATCACCAGCCCGGCCAGCGGCCCGGTAATCCCCAGCGACATATCCATAAACACCGTGTAGGTCGCCAGCGCCGCGCCCTGGTTCTGCTGCGGTACCGCTTTAACCGCCACCACCCCCAGCGCCGGGAACACCAGCGAGAAACCCGCCCCCGCGAGGAAGACCCCGATCCGCGCCATCCACGGCGCATCGGCGATACCGGTCAGCAGCAGGCCGATAATCTCAACAGCAAAGCAGATGATGGCCACGTTCAGCCCGCCCAGCCGATTGATACCGTTCGGGAACAGCAGCCGCGTCCCGACGAAGGCACAGCTGAACAGGGTCAACGCAAAGGCTGCGCCGTCCCAGCCTTTATCGGCGTAAAACAGCGTAATGAAGGTGGCGATCACCCCAAAGCCTGCCGAGCCGAGGGCCAGCGCCATGCCGTAGGGCCAGACCCGCCCCAGCACCGCACGAAACGGCATCGGCTTGCCTTTGCTGGCTTTAACTTTTGGTCGCGGCAGGGCAAATAAAATCGCCAGCAGCGCCACCACCATAATAGTGAGCGCCAGCCCGCTCAGGCCGGTGTAGCGATAGCAGAGCACCCCCAGCGGAGCCCCCATCGCCATCGCGCCGTAGGTCACAATCCCGTTCCAGGAGATCACCCGCCCGATGTGCGATGCCCCTACCACCCCCACGCCCCACAGCGTGGAGCCGGTTCCGGCAAGACTTTGCCCGACGCCGAGGATCACCCGGCCCAGACAGAGCAGCACCAGGCTCACCATCGGCCAGGCGCTGGTTAACCCGGCGAGAAAATAGCTCACCCCGCTCAGGAAGCAGCCGCAGAGTCCCAGCACCACAATGCTTTTCGGGCCAAACAGGTCGGCATAGCGCCCGGCATAAGGGCGACTTAACAGGGTGGCGAAGTATTGCAGGCTGATCACCAGGCCCGCCCAGAAGGCACTAAAGCCCATGATTTCATGGACATAGCCCGGCAGAACGGCGAGCGGCAGACCGATAGTCAGGTAGCTGGCAAAGTTGAAAATAACGACGGAAACAATACGCAGGTTGAGGCGTAATCCACTCAGTGCCGGTTCGGCGGCGGGTTCGGGCATCAGGTTCACCAGAATTTTTACAACAGTGTTTCACTATTACCATGCCAGGGGCAGAAATGCAGCAGCGACTTTAAGATTAACGGCCTCCGCCGAAGCGCTGCGCGCGCACTACACTTATGAGCATCTTAGAAGAGGAAACACTATGTTAACCACCCCACCCGCTAAACCGGGTCTTACACAGCCTGATAAATCCGGTCTGCACATTCTGCTCAAACTGGCCTGCCTGGTGGTGATCCTCGCCGGCATCCACGCTGCAGCGGATATTCTCGTGCAGCTATTGCTGGCGCTTTTTTTCGCCATCGTCCTTAACCCCCTTGTCACCTGGTTTTTGCGCCGCGGGGTGAGCCGCCCGCTGGCTATCACCATTGTGGTGGTGGTGATGCTGATTGGCCTGACGGCGCTGTTTGGGGTGCTGGCGGCTTCGCTCAATGAATTTGCCGCCATGTTGCCGAAATACAATAAAGAGCTGACGCGCAAACTGGTCGATGTGCAGGAGATGTTCCCGTTCCTCAACCTGCATATCTCCCCGGAGCGAATGCTACGACGGATGGATTCGGAAAAGGTGATGACCTTTGCCACCGCCTTAATGACCCAACTGTCCGGGGCGATGGCCAGCGTTCTGCTGCTGGTGATGACGGTGGTCTTTATGCTGTTTGAAGTGCGCCACGTGCCGTACAAAATGCGTTTTGCTCTCAATAATCCGCAGATCCACATCGCTGGCCTGCACCGGGCGCTGAAGGGCGTCTCCCATTATCTGGCGCTGAAGACGCTGCTCAGCCTGTGGACGGGTGCCATTGTCTGGCTGGGGCTGACCCTGCTGGGGGTGCAGTTCGCGCTGATGTGGGGCGTGCTGGCCTTCCTGCTCAACTACGTGCCCAACATTGGCGCGGTGATCTCCGCCGTCCCGCCGATGATCCAGGCGTTTCTGTTCAATGGCCTCTATGAGTGCGCCATGGTGGGGGCGCTGTTCCTGATCGTCCATATGGTGCTGGGCAATATCCTGGAGCCACGGATGATGGGCCACCGGCTGGGAATGTCCACCATGGTGGTGTTCCTGTCGTTACTGGTCTGGGGCTGGTTGCTGGGGCCGGTGGGGATGTTATTGTCCGTTCCGCTTACCAGCGTCTGTAAGATCTGGATGGAGACCACCCAGGGGGGCAGCAAGCTGGCGATCCTGCTCGGGCCGGGCCGACCAAAAAGCCGCTTACCGGGGTAACGCTGCACATGTACGAAAAGGACACCCTCAGTGCGCTTGAGGCCATCACCGAAGCGCAACGCATCGCCTTTGCCCCGATGCTGTTTCAGACCGCGCTCTGTCTGCGTAACACCGGCGTTCTCGCCTGGCTGGACCAACAGGGAGAGCGCGGCGCTTCAGTTGATGAGATCGTGGCGAACAGCACGCTCAGTGAGTATGGCGTGGGCGTATTGCTGGATATGGGATTGAGCGGGCGGATAGTGACGCGCCGGGAGGGGCGCTATTATCTGGCCAAAATTGGTCATTATCTGCTGCATGACAGCATGACCCGCATCAATATGGATTTCACCCAGGACGTTTGCTATCAGGGCCTGTTTCATCTTGCCGATTCACTGAGCGCGGAGAAACCGGCTGGCCTGGCCGTCTTTGGCGAATGGCCGACCATTTATCCGGCCCTGTCGGCGTTGCCAGAGCAGGCGCAGCGGAGCTGGTTTGCGTTCGATCACTTCTATTCCGATGGCGCATTCGACGCCGCATTGCCCCTTATATTCGCAAGCTCACCGACAAAATTGTACGATGTCGGCGGCAATACGGGTAAATGGGCGCTACGCTGCTGCAGATACGATGAAAACATCGCCGTGACGCTGCTCGATCTGCCGCAGCAAATTGCACTGGCCGAGGCAAATATCGCAAATGCAGGATTATCTCATCGTATTGGATTCTATCCTGTCGATATGCTTAGCGACGCTGCTCTGCCGGTTGAGGCTGATATCTGGTGGATGAGCCAGTTCCTGGACTGCTTCTCACCCGATCAGATTGTTACCCTGCTGGGCAAGGTAGCGAAGGTAATGAAGCCCGGTGCCCGTTTGTGCATTCTGGAACCGTTCTGGGATGCGCAAAAATTCGAAGCGGCCTCCTTCAGCCTGAACGCCACCTCGCTCTATTTCACCTGTATGGCGAACGGCAACAGCCGTTTTTATAGCGTAGAGAAATTTTACCACTATCTGGAGAGCGCAGGCTTCCGGGTAGAACAACGGCATGACAATCTCGGGGTGGGCCATACCTTACTGATTTGTCAGAAAAATGAACAATAACGCGGTCTGATTGTTGGCGGCGTTACCGAAAGACGGATTGATCGCGGACGCGCGCAGATGAAATTTGCACTTAACATTCTCGACTGGCATGCAAGAGCGCCAGGCCTTTGCGATGCCAGTCAATGGCAGGCATGGTCGCAGGGCTTGCACGCTATCGATCCTGCTGCGCCGCAGGCCAAACTGACCGATCTGCCGATGATGACCGCCCGCCGCCTCAGTTCCGGCAGTAAGCTGGCGGTGGATTGCGGCCTGGCGCTGGTGCGAAAACACGCCGTTGATGCCGTGGTCTATACCAGCCGTCACGGCGAGCTGGAGCGTAACTATCGCCTTCTGCATGCGCTGGCCACCGGGCAGGATGTTTCCCCGACTGACTTTGCCATGTCGGTCCACAACTCCGCGGTGGGCAATCTGACTATCGCGGCGCGTCAGCCGATTGTTTCGTCGTCCCTTTCCGCCGGCATGGATACTTTTCAGCAGGGTTTGTGCGAGGTGCTAAGCCTGCTGCACGCCGGGTATACCCGGGTGTTAATGGTCGATTTTGATGGTGCCCTGCCCGATTTTTACCGCCCCGCGCTTCCGGCTCAGATGCCGACCTGGCCCTATGCCCTGGCGCTGGTCATCGAAGCCGGTGACACCCTGCGCTGCGAAACCCAGCCCGTCGGTGGCAACCAGGAGCCCTCCCTGCCGCAGAGCCTGCAGTTTCTGCGCCACTATCTGCGTGACGATCGGCAGTTTGCGGTGCCCGGCGAGCGCCTGCGGTGGCAGTGGACGCGTGCATGACAGGGCTTATGACAATCCTCAACCGCGGCTGGCGACGGCTGATGACCGGCTTGTGCTTCGTACTGTTTGGCGTGGGCGGGCTGCTGCTGTCGCTGGTGTGGTTCAACCTGTTGAACCTGGTCCAGCGCGATCGCGCGCGTCGTCGCCGCCTCGCCCGACGCAGTATTGCCGCCAGCTTCCGGGCATTTTTATCCGTCGCCCGTGCTCTGGGCGTGCTGGATTATCGCGTCGATAATGTCGACGCGCTGCGACAGGAACGCGGCTGCCTGGTGGTAGCGAACCATCCGACGCTGATTGATTACGTGCTTATCGCCTCGGTAATGCCGGAAACCGACTGTCTGGTGAAAGGTGCCCTGCTGCGTAACCCCTTTGTCAGCGGGGCGATCCGCGCGGCGGATTACCTGATCAACAGCGAAGCCGATACCCTGTTAAGCACCTGTCAGCAGCGGCTGGCGCAGGGTGAGACGTTACTGATTTTCCCGGAAGGCACGCGCACCCAGGTGGGAAAAGCCATTAAGCTGCAACGCGGTGCGGCCAATATTGCCGTGCGCTGCGGCAGCGATCTGCGGGTGGTCATTATCCACTGCAGCGAGCATCTGCTCGATAAACAAAGCCGTTGGTATAACATACCGCCGAACAAACCGTTCTTTACGGTCGATGTCCGGGAGCGAATAGGTATTCATGATTTTTACGATGCAGCAGTACATGAACCGGCTCTGGCGGCAAGAGAACTCAACCGGCACCTGCAGCATCGCTTAACTGCCGGTCTTCAATCTTTGTCAGGAATTAATGATGCAAGCGCTCTACCTTGAAATTAAAAATCTAATCATTACTACCCTCAATCTGGACGAATTGACCGCAGAGGATATCGATACGGATGCCGCGCTGTTTGGCGATGGGTTGGGCCTTGACTCGATCGATGCCCTTGAGCTGGGCCTGGCAGTAAAAAACCAGTACGGCGTGGTGTTATCTGCCGAAAGCGAAGAGATGCGTCAGCATTTCTACTCCGTCGCCACCCTGGCCTCTTTTATCACCGCTCAACGCGCCTGAGATCGAATTTAAAATGACTACAGAACACAACGCCGTTTATCAGGAAGTCTCCACTCTCCTGATCACCCTGTTTGAAGTTGCCCCGGACGCCATCACCCCTGAAGCGCGCCTGTATGAAGATCTGGAGCTGGACAGCATCGACGCCGTCGACATGGTTGTTCACCTGCAGAAGAAAACGGGTGCCCGGATCAAACCGGAAACCTTCAAGTCGGTACGTACCGTTCAGGACGTAGTGGACGCGGTAGAAAAACTCCTGCGCGAAGCGTAAAAGACCATGCGTGGCGGACGGTCATTTCCGGCGCTTCCCCTGCTGACAGGGTTGATGCTGGTCGCATGGCCCTTTCTGATTGGCTTTGGGCTGACCCATAACAGCCTGCACTGGCTGCTGCCGCTGCTGGCGGTCCTGCTGCTGTTCCGTTTTCGTCAGGCGCGGCACAACGCCGGGCCTATGCGCTATGCGGTGCAGGGCGTCGCGCTGGTGGGCATCGCCCTGTGTACGGCAAGTTACCTGCTGAAAGCGCATCAGTGGCTGCTGTTCTACCCGGTGGTGGTCAACCTTGTGATGCTGGCTGTCTTTGGCGGATCGCTGTGGACGACGATGCCCATCGTCGAACGGCTGGCCCGGCTGCGCGAACCGAATTTACCCCCTTCCGGGGTGCGCTATACGCGCGTTGTAACCCGAATATGGTGCGGCTTTTTCATCCTGAACGGCGGGATGGCGCTGTTCACCGCGTTGCGGGGCGATATGCGACTCTGGACGTTGTGGAACGGCATGATTGCCTACCTCCTGATGGGCACGTTAATGGCCACCGAATGGCTGGTGCGTCAACGAATGATTAAAAAAGAGCAGCACGATGCATAAGCCTCTCCCTTTGAGCCAGTGGCTGAACGCCCCTCGTCCGGACGACACCCCTGTCGCCTGGTCTGGCGATCGCGGCTGGACGCTCGGGCAGCTGCGCGATGACGTCAGCGCCCTGACGGCCTGTTTACAGCAGCAGGAGGGCGATCGCTGGGCGCTCTGTTTTGACAACAGCTATCTGTTTATCGTCGCCCTGCTGGCAACGCTGCATGCGGGCAAAACCCCGGTGCTGCCCGGCCACAGCCGCGAGTCGCTGCTGGATGAGCAGCACGCGCTGTTCAGTGGCGTGCTAAGCGACAGGACGCTGAACGTCCAGGGCCGTCTGATTGTGGTCGAGGCTGCCCGCCGCAGAACCAGTGGTTTTACGCCGCTACCCGCCATTCCTGACACCCAGGTTATCGAGCTGTTTACCTCCGGCTCGACCGGCAAGCCTGAGCGTATCATCAAGCATATTGCCCAGCTCGACCAGGAGGCCATGCTGCTGGCGGCACGGTTTGGCGAGCGCCTGAGCGGCTGCCGCGTGGTGGCCTCTGTGGTGCCCCAGCACCTGTATGGCCTGACGTTTCGTATCGTGCTGCCGATGGCACTGGGGCTGCCGCTGCATGCGGAGATGCTGACCTATGCCGAACAGCTGGCGGCGCTGGATCACGCTCAGCGTTACCTGTTTATCACCAGCCCGGCGTTCCTCAAGCGGCTCGATACCCGGCTCGCGCCGCCGCCGGTCGCCGTGCTGGTCTCGGCCGGTGGCGCGCTGACGTGGGAGTCGGCCTGCGTTACCCATCGCTGGCTGGGGCTCTGGCCGGATGAAATATACGGCAGCAGCGAAACCGGGGTGCTCGCCTGGCGTCATCGTCAGGGGGACGCCGTTCTCTGGCACCCCTTCCCGGGGGTGAAGATGAGCCCCATCGATGACGCCGTGCGCGTTATCTCCCCCCTGATCCGCGAGCCTGAAGGCCTCCTGCTCGAGGACATCCTGCACATGGAGGATAACGGCCAGTTCAGCATCATCGGTCGCCGGGGTCGGGTGGTGAAAATCGAAGACAAACGCATCTCGCTGACCGAAATCGAACAGCGCCTGCTGGCGCTGGAGGGCGTTTGCGAGGCGGCGGCGCTGCCGGTAACGCGCGACGGACGCCAGACCATTGGCGTGCTGCTGGTACTGAATGACGCCGCGCGGCAGCAGCTCTGCCAGCGCGGGCGTAACGCGCAGATCCTTGCCTGGCGACGCGCCCTGCAGCCGTGGCTCGAGCCGGTCGCCCTTCCCCGTCACTGGCGCATCATTGATGAAATGCCGGTGAACAGTATGAACAAGCGTGTCTATGCGCAGTTACAGGAGTTATTTCATGAAAATCCATGAAATCGGGCGCCATCAGGCACAACCGCAGCAGCTTGAGATTGTCCTGCACCTCGATCCGGCGCTGTTCTGGTTCCAGGGCCATTTTGCCGTACAGCCCCTGCTGCCCGGCGTCGCCCAGCTCGACTGGGTGATGCACTACGCCACCGGGGTACTGGCACCAGACCACCGTTTTCACAGTATCCAGAATGTGAAATTCCAGGCACCGCTGCTCCCGGGGGCCACCGTGACGCTCGCCCTCGACTGGAACGCGGAGCGCGAGATGCTGATGTTTAGCTATCAGTGCCATGACGGCGAACACCGCCACACCGCCAGCAGCGGGAAGATTCGCCTATGTCGCTAACCTTCCGTCCCTGCATCCTGATCCCCTGCTACAACCATGGGGCGATGATGGCGAACGTGCTGGCGCGTCTGGCCCCGTTTCAGTTGCCCATTATTGTGGTCGACGATGGCAGCGATGCCGATACCCGGCAGACGCTGGACCAGCTGGCCAACGAACATCCCCATGTGACGCTGGTGCGGCTGACGCACAACAGCGGTAAAGGCGGGGCGGTGATCCGCGGGCTGAAAGTCTGCGCCGGGGCGGGGTTTACCCATGCGGTGCAGGTGGATGCCGACGGACAGCATGCCATTGAGGACATTCCGCAGCTGCTGGCGCTGGCAGAGCGCCACCCGCAGGCGTTGATCTCCGGCCAGCCGGTTTATGATGACTCCATTCCCCGCTCGCGCCGGTATGGCCGCTGGGTCACCCATGTCTGGGTGTGGATCGAAACCCTGTCATTGCAGCTCAAAGACAGCATGTGCGGCTTTCGGGTCTACCCGGTGGCGCCGACGCTACAGGTCATCAACTCTGCGTCGCTCGGCAAGCGGATGGATTTTGATACCGAAGTGATGGTGCGCCTCTACTGGCAGGGCAACCCCAGTTATTTTCTGCCGACCCGGGTGACCTATCCCCGGGATGGCATCTCCCATTTCGATGCCCTGAAAGACAACCTGCTGATCTCCTGGATGCACACCCGGCTGTTCTTCGGCATGTTACCGCGCATCCCTTCCCTGCTGTTTCGCCGCCGCAGTCGGCACTGGGCGCAGCAGGAGGAGGTGAAAGGGCTGTGGGGAATGCGCCTGATGCTGCGGGTCTGGCAACTGCTGGGCCGCAGGGCTTTTAACCTGCTGCTGTGGCCGGTGATTGGTATCTACTGGCTGACAGCCACCACCGCCCGCCAGGCCTCGCGACAGTGGATCACCCGGGTGAGCGAGACCCTGGAACAACGCCACCAGCCTAAGCCCGCGCGCCTGAACAGCTTTTTCCACTTCATGCGGTTTGGCAACGCGATGCTCGATAAAGTGGCCAGCTGGCGGGGTGAGCTCAAGTGGGATCGCGATGTGGTGCTTGCACCGGGCGCACGGGAGGCCCTGGCGATCGACGCTCCCGCCGGGAAACTGCTGCTGGCCTCGCACCTTGGCGACGTGGAAGCCTGCCGGGCGCTGGCGCAGCTGGAAGCAGGCCAGGTCATTAATGCGCTGGTGTTCAGCGATAACGCCCGTCGCTTTAAACAAATTATGGATGAGATGGCTCCCCAGGCCGGGCTGAATCTGATCCCGGTGAACAATTTCGGACCAGAAACAGCCATCGATCTGGTCGAGAAGCTGGACCGGGGGGAGTGGGTGGCCATTGTCGGCGACCGTATCGCCGTGACCCCGCAGCGTGGCGGAGACTGGCGCGTCACCTGGAGCCCGTTTATGGGCCAGCCCGCGCCGTTCCCACAGGGGCCATTTATTCTGGCCTCGATCCTGGCCTGCCCGGTGGTGTTGATATTTGCCCTGCGCCAGCACGGGAAGCTCACTGTTCACTGCGAACCCTTCGCCAACCCGCTGACGCTGCCGCGCGGCGAACGCCAGCAGGCGCTACAGGAGGCGGTGGATCGCTATGCGCAGCGGCTGGAGCATTACGCCCTGCAGGCCCCGCTCGACTGGTTCAATTTTTTCGATTTCTGGCGTCTGCCGGATGCTAAAGAGAAGGAGTAAAGGGTGCTGACCGATCCCCGCTTTACGACCGAAGTAGAGCTGACCGTACCGTTTCACGACGTCGACATGATGGGCGTGGTCTGGCACGGCAACTATTTCCGCTATTTTGAAATTGCCCGCGAGGCCCTGCTCAACCAGTTCGATTATGGCTATCGCCAGATGAAAGCCTCCGGCTATCTCTGGCCGGTGGTCGATACCCGGGTGAAATACCGCGATGTCCTCACCTTTGAGCAAAGGATCCGCGTCCGGGCCCATATCGAGGAGTTTGAGAACCGCCTGCGCATTGCCTATCAGATTTTTGACGCCACCAGCGGCAAACGGACCACCACCGGCTACACCATTCAGGTGGCGGTGGAGGAGAAAAGCCGCGAGCTCTGTTTTGTCAGCCCGGCGATCCTGTTTGAACGTATGGGAGTCACGCCATGAAAGGGTTACTGCTACTTGCCCTGCTGATAAGCCCGTTCGTCAGCGCCGTCACCCTGGACGAACTCCAGCAGCGCTTTACCGAACAGCCGGTGGTGCGCGCCCACTTTGAACAGACCCGCACCATTAAGGATATGCCGCAGCCGCTGCGATCCAACGGCGAGATGCTGATCGCCCGCGACAGCGGCCTGCTGTGGGATCAAAAGGCCCCCTTCCCGATGACGCTGCTGCTGGATGACAGCCGGATGGTGCAGACCATCAACGGTCAACCGCCGCAGACCATCACCGCCGACACCAATCCGCAGATGTTCCAGTTCAACCACCTGCTGCGCGCCCTGTTCCAGGCGGATCGTAAGGTGCTGGAAGAGAACTTCCGCATCGATTTTAAAGACCTCGGCAAGGGCCGCTGGTCGCTGGTGTTGACCCCCACTACCACCCCGCTGGACAAGATTTTTGCCTCGATGGATCTGGGTGGCGCGACCTATCTGGAATCCATCGTGCTGAACGACAAACAGGGCGACCGCACCAATATCGCCCTCTCCCGCCACCAACTGACGCCCGCCAGCCTGACCGATGCCGAACGCCAACGCTTTGCCGCGCCATAATCGCCGCCCGGCGCTGCTGTGGGCGCTGACCTGTGCGATCCTGCTGGGTGTGCTGCTGTCGCTGCTGCCCGGTGCCCGGTTGAACAGCAGCGTGCTGGCGATGCTGCCGAAACAGAGCCTCGGGGCGATCCCCCCGGCGCTGAACGACGGCTTTATTGAACGCCTTGACCGCCAGCTGGTGTGGCTGGTCAGCCCCGGTAAACAGCCCGATCCGCAGGTGGCGCAGCAGTGGCTGAGCCTGCTGCAAGGCTCGGGGTCGCTGCACGAGGTAAAAGGGCCGATGGACGCCGCCGAACAGAAGGCCTGGGGAGAATTTTTCTGGCAGCACCGCAACGGCCTGATCGACCCGGCCACCCGGGCGCGCCTGCAAAACGGCGGCGAGGCACAGGCGCAGTGGATTTTATCCCAGCTTTATTCGACCTTCTCCGGCGTCAGTGGCAAAGAGCTGCAAAACGATCCGCTGATGTTGATGCGCGGTTCCCAGCTGGCGCTGGCGCAAAACAGCCAGAAGCTGCGGCTGATGGACGGCTGGCTGGTGACCAAAGACGAGGCCGGTAATTACTGGTATCTGCTGCACGGCGAGCTGGCCGGTTCATCGTTCGATATGCAACAAACCCACCGGTTTGTCACGACGCTGCACGGGCTGGAAGGCCAGCTGAAAACGCAGTATCCCCAGGCGCAGCTGCTGTCGCGGGGGACGGTGTTTTACAGCGACTACGCCAGCCAGCAGGCGAAGCGGGATATCTCCACCCTTGGCGTCGCCACTATTCTGGGGGTGATCCTGCTGATTGTGGCGGTGTTCCGCTCCCTGCGTCCGCTCCTGCTGTGCCTGATCTCTATCGCCATGGGCGCGCTGGCGGGCACGGTGGCGACCCTGCTGCTGTTTGGTGAACTGCATCTGATGACCCTGGTGATGAGCATGAGCATCATCGGTATTTCAGCGGATTACACCCTTTACTACCTGACCGAGCGGATGGTTCACGGCGGGCAGAGTTCCCCCTGGCAGAGCCTGGCGAAAGTGCGCAACGCCCTGCTGCTGGCGCTGCTCACCACCGTGGTGGCGTATCTCATCATGATGCTGGCCCCGTTCCCGGGCATTCGCCAGATGGCGGTATTTGCCGCCGTGGGACTGAGCGCCTCGTGCCTGACGGTGATCTTCTGGCACCCGTGGCTGTGTCGTGGCTTACCGGTGCGTCCGGTCCCAGCGATGGTGCTGATGCTGCGCTGGCTGGCGGCATGGCGACGAAATAAAAGGCTGTCAGTGGGGCTGCCGGTGTTGCTGGCCATGCTGGCTGTCGCGGGCATGGCCACGCTGCGGGTGGATGACGATATCGCCCAGCTCCAGGCCCTGCCGCAGGATATCCAGGCCCAGGAAAAACGCATCACCGCCCTGACCGGGCAGAGTGTCGATCAGAAGTGGTTCGTGGTGCATGGCACCTCGGCCCAGCAGACGCTGGAACGGCTGGAGGCCTTTACCCCGTCGCTGGCGCAGGCGCAGCAGGCGGGAGACCTGAAGTCCTGGCGCACCCTGCCGCTGAACTCGCTGGCACGACAGACAAGCGATCTGGCGCTATTGAAAAATGCGGCCCCGGCGGTAACGAAAGTGCTGCAAAATGCCGGGCTGACAACGGTGTCGCCGGATCTCAATGCGACCCCGGTACAGGTTGAGACCTGGCTTGCCAGCCCGGCCAGCGAAGGCTGGCGCCTGCTCTGGCTGACGCTGCCAGACGGAGAAAGCGGCATCCTGGTACCGGTTAATGGGGTAAACAACAGCCCGGCCCTGGCGGCGCTGGCCGACAAGCATCCGGGCGTGGTATGGGTGGATCGCAAGGCCAGTTTCGACAGCCTGTTTGCCCTCTACCGCAGCGTGCTCACCGGTTTGCTGGCGGTTGCGCTGGCGACGATCGCCTGCGGCGCGATGCTGCGCCTCGGCTGGCGTAAGGGACTGATCACTCTGGTGCCCTCGTTGCTGTCGCTGGGCTGTGGCCTGGCGGCGTTGTCGGTCACAGGACACCCGGTTAACCTGTTCTCGCTGCTGGCGCTGGTCCTGGTGCTCGGCATTGGTATCAACTACACGCTATTCTTCAACAACCCGCGCGGTACGCCGTTGACCTCCATGCTGGCCATCACCCTGGCGATGATGACCACCCTGCTGACCCTCGGCATGCTGGTTTTCAGCGCCACGCAGGCGATCAGCAGCTTCGGGATTGTGCTGGTCAGCGGTATTTTCACCGCCTTCCTGCTGGCGCCGCTGGCGATGCCGGCTAAAAAAGAGAGAAAACGATGATCGCCCCTTTTTACCGCGCTGCTGTGCTGATCGGCGCGCTGCTGCTGACCGGTTGCAGCCACACCACACAAAACAGTGACAGTACACGCCCGCAGGCCTGGCTGCAGCCGGGCACCAAAGTGACGCTGCCTGCGCCGGGCATCACTCCGGCGTTGAACTCGCAGCAGTTGCTGACCGGGAGCTTCAACGGCAAGAGCCAGTCCCTGTTGGTGATGCTGAATGCCGATGCGCAGAAGGTGACGCTCGCCGGGCTGTCCTCGGTGGGTATTCGGCTGTTCCTCGCCACCTACGATGAAACGGGCATCCATACTGAACAGTCGATTGTTGTGCCGCAGCTGCCACCAGCCAGCCAGGTGCTGGCGGATGTGATGCTCAGCCACTGGCCGATCGACGCCTGGCTGCCGCAGCTGCCGAAGGGCTGGACGCTGAAGGATAAGGGCGATCGGCGCGAGCTGCGCAATGCAGACGGCGAGCTGGTGACGGAGATCGTCTACCTGCAACGCAAGGGCAAACGCGAGCCGATCAGCATCGAACAGCACGTGTTTCACTACCACATCACCATTCAATATCTGGGTGACTGAGATGATCTACATTTCTGCCGTGGGCCTGGTCAACGCCCTGGGCAACTCGCCTGATGAGATAGCCGCTAACCTGACGCGGGGCGTGGCCCCGGGAATGCGCCTGCGCAGCGGCTGGCTGCAGGGTCAGGACGCGGTGCTCGGCGGCGTCGACGGCGAGCTGCATGCGATCCCGGATAGCGCTGCCGTGCATCGCTCGCGCAACAATCAGCTGCTGCTTGCCGCGCTGGCGCAGATCCAGCCTGTCGTCGATGAGGCCATTGCCCGTTACGGCCGCGACCGGGTGGCGGTGGTCATGGGCACCAGCACCTCCGGGCTCGACGAGGGCGACGCACATGTGCGCCTGACGCATAACGGTGAAACCAGCGTTAACTGGCGGTACGCGCAGCAGGAGCTGGGCGATCCGTCGCGCTTTCTGGCGAACTGGCTGAACCTGCAAGGCCCGGCTTATACCCTGTCGACCGCCTGCTCCTCCAGCGCGCGGGCGATCATCAGCGGGCGTCGGCTGATTGAGGCCGGACTGGTGGATATCGCCATCGTTGGCGGGGCAGACACGCTGAGCCGGATGCCGGTGAATGGCTTTAGCAGCCTCGAATCGCTCTCCACCACGCTGTGCGAACCGTTTGGCCGTGACCGGCGGGGGATCACCATTGGCGAAGCGGCAGCCCTGATGGTCCTCACCCGCGAGCCACAGCCGGTGGCGCTGCTGGGAACCGGTGAGTCGAGCGATGCGTATCATATTTCTGCCCCGCACCCGCAAGGTGAAGGGGCGATCCGCGCCATTACCCAGGCGCTGAACGACGCCGGATTAACCCCGGATGAGGTGGGCTACATCAATCTGCACGGTACCGCGACCCCGCTTAACGATCAGATTGAATCCCAGGTGGTGCATGATCTGTTTGGCGAGGCCGTGCCGTGCAGTTCAACCAAACATTTGACCGGCCACACGCTGGGTGCGGCGGGGATCACCGAGGCCGCGCTGAGCTGGCTGATCCTGACCCGCGACCTGCCGCTGCCCGCCCAGGATTTTGATCGCTATGCGCCGGATCCGACCCTCGCCGCCTGCGGCGTGCTGCATCAGCCCACCGCGCTGAAAAAAGCGGTGATTTTGTCCAATTCCTTCGCCTTTGGCGGCAATAACGCCAGCATCCTGCTGGGGAGAGTGTCATGAGTTATTTATCCCCGACCGACTACCTGCCTCACGACGCGCCCATGCTGCTGCTCGAATCGGTCGAGAGCGTCACCGCAGAGTCCGCCAACTGTCGCGTCACGGTCGATCCGCATGGTGTGCTGGCGCCGTTCCTGAACGCCACGGGCGATCTGCCGGGCTGGTATGCCCTCGAACTGATGGCCCAGACGGTTGGGGTCTGGTCAGGCTGGCATCGTCAGCAGCAGGGACAGGAGAGTCTGTCGCTTGGTATGGTACTCGGGGCGCGCGAACTGGTGTGCGCTGCGGGGAGCTTTCCCGCCAACAGCGTCTTAACGGTCACTGTCACCCTGCTGATGCAGGATGAACGCTTTAGCAGCTTCGAGTGCGCCATCATTGCCGATGGGGCCACGCTGGCCACCGGGCGGGTGAACACCTTCCAGCCCAGTCAGCAGGAATTAGCAACACTGTTTAAACAGGGGGTAAGTCAATGAGTCGTTCCGTTCTGGTCACCGGCGCCAGCAAAGGCATTGGCCGGGCCATCGCCCTTAAACTTGCCGCAGACGGGTTTACCCTCGGGGTACATTACCACCGCGATGCCGCTGGCGCAGAGGAAACCCTGAAGGCTATCGAACAGGCGGGTGGCCACGGGCGTCTGCTCTCTTTTGACGTGGGTAACCGCGCGCAGTGCCGCGAGGTGCTGGAGCAGGATATCGAGGCTCATGGCCCCTGGTATGGCGTGGTCAGCAACGCCGGGATCGCCCGCGACGGTGCTTTCCCGGCGCTCAGCGAAGAGGACTGGGACAGCGTGATCCATACCAATCTCGACAGCTTTTACAACGTCATTCACCCCTGCATCATGCCGATGATTGGCACCCGCAAAGGCGGGCGCATTATCACCCTTTCATCCGTTTCCGGGGTAATGGGCAACCGGGGTCAGGTGAACTATAGCGCGGCAAAGGCGGGCATTATCGGTGCCACCAAAGCGCTGGCGATCGAGCTGGCGAAGCGCAATATCACCGTTAACTGCATCGCACCCGGGCTGATTGATACCGGGATGATCGAGATGGAAGAGGCCGCGCTGAAAGAGGCGATGGCCAGCATCCCCATGAAACGAATGGGCCAGGCGGACGAGGTGGCCGGACTTGCCAGCTATCTGATGTCGGATAGTGCGGGCTACGTAACGCGTCAGGTCATTTCCATTAATGGAGGAATGTTATGACGCGTCGCGTGGTGATTACCGGCATGGGCGGCATCACCGCCTTTGGGGAAAACTGGCAAGCGGTTGCTGCCCGCTTGCTGGACTATAAAAACGCGGTGCGTAAGATGCCGGAGTGGGCAATGTATGAAGGTCTGCACACCCTGCTGGGCGCGCCGATCGACGATTTTACCCTGCCGGAGCACTACACCCGCAAGCGCATCCGCGCGATGGGCCGGGTGTCGTTGCTGTCGACCCGCGCCACCGAACTGGCGCTGACGCAGGCGGGGCTGATTGACGACCCGGTTCTGACCCAGGGTGAAACCGGGATTGCCTATGGCTCGTCCACCGGCAGCACCGGGCCGATCAGCGAGTTCGCCACTATGCTCACCGAGAAGCACACCAACAATATCACCGGCACCACCTACGTGCAGATGATGCCGCACACCACGGCCGTTAACACTGGCCTGTTCTTCGGCCTGCGTGGGCGGGTGATCCCGACCTCCAGCGCCTGTACATCCGGCAGCCAGGCGATTGGCTATGCGTGGGAAGCGATTCGCCACGGCTATCAGACGGTGATGGTGGCGGGTGGCGCAGAAGAGCTCTGCCCGTCGGAAGCGGCGGTGTTCGATACCCTGTTCGCCACCAGCCAGCGTAACGACGCGCCGGAGGCCACGCCGTCACCCTTTGATATCCAGCGCGACGGGCTGGTGATTGGCGAAGGGGCCGGGACCTTAATCCTGGAAGAGCTGGAGCATGCGAAGGCGCGTGGCGCGACCATTTACGGGGAAATTGTCGGCTTCGCCACCAACTGCGACGCGGCGCATATCACCCAGCCGCAGCGGGAAACGATGCAGATCTGCATGGAGAAGTCGTTGAAAATGGCCGGACTGAGCCCGCAGGCTATAGGCTACATATCGGCGCACGGGACCGCGACCGACCGGGGCGATATCGCCGAAAGTCAGGCCACCGCCGCGGTGTTTGGCGACAGCGTGCCGATTTCATCCTTAAAGAGCTATTTTGGTCATACTTTGGGGGCCTGCGGGGCGCTGGAAGCCTGGATGAGTCTGGAGATGATGCGCGAGGGCTGGTTCGTTCCGACCATCAATTTAAGACAACCAGATGAGCAATGCGGTGCATTAGATTATATTATGGGAAAAGCCCGTCATATTGACTGCGAATATCTACAAAGCAATAACTTCGCGTTCGGCGGCATCAACACTTCTATAATCATTAAACGCTGGGCGTGACTATGTACCAGTTTGTACTGGGAAAAATTTCTACCCTCAGCGCTGACCCTCTGGCGTCAGTGCTGGCCGAACAGGCGCCCCAGGGGGCGCGTCGCAACCCCTGGCTGGCCGGGCGAACTCTGCTCGCCCGGGCCTTGTCGCCCTCCCCGGTGCCGGAAATCATCTTCGGAGAACAGGGGAAACCCGCCTTCGTCGATGCCCATCCGTACTGGTTTAACCTGAGCCACAGCGGGGATGATATCGCCCTGCTGTTAAGCGATGAGGGTGAAGTGGGCTGCGACATCGAAGTGATCCGCCCCCGGGATAACTGGCAGGCGCTGGCGAATGCCGTCTTTAGCGTCGCGGAACATGACGAGCTGGAGCGGGAGGCGCCGGAGGCAAAACTGTCGGCCTTCTGGCGCATCTGGACGCGCAAAGAGGCGATCGTTAAACAGCGCGGCGGCAGCGCCTGGCAGATTGTCAGCGTCGACAGCACCTTTACCTCTGCGTTGAGCGTCAGCCATTTCCAGCACGGCGAACTCAGCCTCGCCGTCTGTACGCCAACGCCCTTCACGCTTCATAACGGTGCACTTCAGGTTCTGTAACCCGCTTATTTCAAATTATTCGGAAAGTCTGCCGGCAACTCGCTGGCAGCACAGTCAATGACAGCATCGTTATTGGCACCGCAGTCGCGCACAAAGGTAATGGTGGCGAACTCATCAATGACCTCGGTTGGGTAGGCCGGGCCCGCCTCGCGATAAGAGACCATCAGCGGAATATGATCGTTCTGGAAGCAGACGGTTTTTTCCGGGTTATTCATCACCCAGCGCGGGAAGAAGATAGTGCCGTGGAACAGCTTGTCGCCGAGGTTCACAATCAGGCTTACATCGGTACCGGTCGGTTCAGTCCACGAAATTTTATAAATACTCTCGCCCACGCGAACGATATACGCCTGCTGATCTTTTACCCAACGGTTCGCCACGATCCCGCTATGAATACGGTAGTCGAGGGTCTGTTCGTTTTTGACATAAATCTCGTAGTTCCAGCCATTATCGTAGGTATATACCAAATGTTTGCCGACGAAACCGCTCAAATCATGTTTATCAAAATGGCTCATATTCTGTCTCCTCTGTTTCAATGAGGCTATCTTACGCCTGCAAAAAATGGATGAATAACGCTATGATTTAATCAAATTCATTCAAAAATTAGATGAGTCATGCACAAAACTACCCTTGAGCAGTGGTCGCTGCTTGAACGCGTCATTGAGTTGGGCAGCTTTGCCCGCGCCGCAGAGGAGACGCATCGCAGCCAGTCGTCCGTCAGTTATAACCTGGCGTTATTGCAGGAGCGGCTGGGCGTGGCGCTCCTGGTTCAGGCGGGGCGTAAGGCGGTGCTGACCCCGGAAGGGGAGCTGCTGTTAAATCAGGTCAAACCGCTGCTGAACGCCTTTACCCTGCTGGAGACTCGCGCCACGACGCTACGCAACGGGATGCGTACCCGACTGGATGTGGTGGTGGACAGCATTTTCCCCCGCCGTCATCTGTTTGCCATTCTGCGCCAGTTTCAACAGCGCTATCCGCAAACCGAGGTGCATCTGACCGAAATACTTGAGAACGCCGGCGAGGCGCTGATCCCGAGCGAAGCCGACGTGATGGTGCTAACCCGCCGCCAGGATGTGACCGGGCGCGGCGAGTGGCTGATGAATATCGATTTTGTCGCCGTGGCGCATCGGGATCATCCGCTGTTTGCACACGACACGCCGCTCACTGATGAAATGCTACGCCCCTGGCCACTCATCCAGATCGCCGGGCAGAACTACGCCGCGCCTCCCGGCGGCGAAGCCTGGACTTTTTCCACCATCGACGCTGCTATCGATGCGGTGATGTATCAGGTGGGGTATGGCTGGCTGCCGGAAGAGCGAATTCAGCAACAGCTGGAAAGCGGTGTGCTGAAAACCCTGCCCCTGAACCACGGCACGCGCCGTGCTACACCGCTACATCTGATTGTAAAACGCACGCTCGCCCCGCTCGACGAACAGGTTGAAACCTTACTGCACCTCTTCAGCCAGCCGTCGTAAAGGTGAACTGCTACGCTTAACGGTCTGAACTTCAACAATGATATGGAGCAGACCATGAAAATCGATCTTACGGGGAAAGTGGCGCTCGTAACCGCCTCCACCGGCGGCATTGGCTTCGCCATCGCCAGAGGGCTGGCGGAAAGCGGCGCAGAGGTGATTGTTAACGGACGCAGCGTCGACTCGGTCAACCGGGGCATCCAGGAGCTGCAGCAGGCGATACCCGGCGTGCAGGTGCGGGCGGCGATAGCCGATCTCAGCACCGCTGACGGCGTGGAGGCGCTGCTGAAGGTCGCCTCGGGCGTCGATATCCTCGTTAATAATGCCGGAATTTACGGGCCGCAGGATTTTTACGCTACCGACGACGAGACCTGGAATAACTACTGGCAGACCAACGTGATGTCCGGCGTACGCCTGTCCCGCGCCCTGCTGCCCGGCATGGTGCAAAAAGGCTGGGGCCGGGTGGTGTTTATCTCTTCAGAGTCGGCCTGCAATATTCCGGCGGACATGATCCACTACGGCGTGACGAAAACCGCCCAGCTGTCACTGGCGCGCGGGCTGGCCAAATTTGTCGCCGGCAGCGGTGTCACCGTGAACAGCGTCTTGCCAGGCCCGACGATGTCGGAAGGCTTCGCGGAGATGATGAAAGACGAGATAGCGAAAACCGGTAAATCACTGGAGACGCTGGCGAAAGAGTTCGTCATGGCTCACCGCCCAAGCTCGGTCATTCAGCGGGCTGCTACGGTAGATGAGGTCGCGAACATGGTGGTCTATGTCTGTTCCCAGCAGGCGTCTGCTACCTCCGGCGCGGCGCTGCGCGTCGATGGCGGCGTGGTGGACGATATTATCTAGCCGTGCCAGTGGCCGCCCGTCCGCTGGCGGGTGGCATCTGCTGCTAAAGCAGGTAAACTGAGGGCAGAATGTATATTTCAGCTAAGACTTCGTTATGACCAATATGATTGCCGATGAGGCAGTGGCAAAATCCAGCGTGCTTTCCGTATTTGATTTCGACGGCACGCTGACGCATCACGACAGCTTTATCCCTTTCTTACGCTTTGCGTTCGGCAAACGCTATTTTGCCGGTCGCCTGGTGCGAATGGCCTTACCGACCATTCACTGTGTGCGCCGCAAGCTGACCCGTGACGAGCTGAAAGAGGTGCTGATTCGGACCTTCCTGACCGGCGTGGATGAGCGCTGGCTGCGTCAGCAGGCAGAACTGTTCTGCGAGAAATACTGGAACAAGTTGATGCGCCCGCAGGGCGTACTGGCGGTGGCAGCGGAAGTGAACTCCGGTGCGGAAGTGACGATTTGTTCGGCATCACCGGCGCTAGTATTGCAGCCCTGGGCCGACAAGCTCGGCATTAAGCTTATTGGCACCCAGCTGGAAGTGAAAGACGGCAAGCTGACCGGGCGGATCACCGGGCATAACTGCCGCTGTGCGCAGAAGGTGGCCCGGCTGGAGAACGTCTACGGCAGCCTGAACAATTACCATGTGCGCGCCTGGGGCGATACCCGCGGCGATCATGAATTGCTGGCTGCTGCGCAGGATCCGCACTGGCGCCATTTCCACCCGCCGCGCGCGCGCCGGAATTCACCCATTAAATAAAAGCAAAAAGGCAACGTAAGTTGCCTTTTTTAATGTTTGCGCCCTCGGACCAAAGGAGAGGGGCAGGGTGAGGGCATCAGCCCGCACGTTTCCCCGGGAACAGCAGGCTCGCCACAATCCCCATCGCCAGCACGCCCAGCACCACTAACAGACTCGCCGTGGCCCCGATGCCATAGCCGTGATGCCAGAAGTGATCCGTAGCGTTCAGGCCGAGCTTAAAGGCCACGAAGAACAGCAGCGCGATCACCGCTTTCTCCAGATGCACCAGGTACTGCTTCAGCGCCTCAAGCACAAAATAGAGGGTACGCAGGCCGAGGATCGCAAACATCATCGCGCTGTAGATGATCAGCGGCTCGCGGCTGACAGCGATGATCGCCGGTACCGAGTCAAAGGCGAACATCACGTCGGAAAGCTCCACCACAGCCACGCAGAGCAGCAGCGGCGTGGCATAGCGCTTCGCCTTCTTCACCCGTCCGACCATCACATCCTGGTTCTCCGGTTTTTCCAGCTCGGCATCCACCTCTTTCTGGCTCAGCAGGAAGGCGTTGCCGGTGATTTTCGGCCAGATCGGATAGAAGCGTTTGACCGCCCGGTAAGCCAGGTGCTGAGAGTAATCCTCAATCTCGTCCTGCTCTTCGCCGCGCTTGAGCATCATTACCGCCGTCCAGGCCACAATCAGGGCAAAGACCACTTCCACGTACGGCCCGAGGCTCAGCAGGCTGGTGCCGATGGCGACGAAGATCCCGCGGAAGACGATAGCGCCAATCACCCCCCAGTAGAGCACCCGGTGACGATACTGATCCGGCACGCCGAACCAGGCGAAAATCGCCATCATCACGAACAGGTTATCAACGGAGAGCACCTCCTCCAGCGCATAACCGGTGAGGAACAGGCTCGCCACTTCAGCACCGTGATGAACGTACAGGAACCCGGCAAACGCCATCGCGGTCATTACCCAGAAGATCGACCAGAGCGCGGCACTTTTCAGTGAAATCGGTTTGTCATGGCGATGCATGAAGAGGTCGATAAACATCGCCCCGACAGCCATAACCACAAATACAACAACGGTTTCCGTCGGGAAACCGAGATGAGCAGATGACATACACAACCCTTTTTGAAGACAAAATACAAACCATGCAGACTGGCGAAGCCAGTAAAGGAAAAGGGGGGACCGTTAACGACCTTCTCCCCTTAAAAAGTAAACCGCCGTATTTTACCTTACATTAACGTAGTTCTGCGTTTTTATTCACCCGCTGCCAGGGCTTCAGCACAGGCCCATGCGCTGGCCCACGCCCACTGGAAGTTATACCCGCCCAGCCAGCCGGTCACGTCCACCACCTCCCCGATAAAATAGAGTCCCGGCACGTTGCGGGCCTCCATGGTGCGGGACGAAAGCTCGTTAGTGTCGACGCCGCCGAGGGTCACTTCCGCGGTGCGATAGCCTTCGGTGCCGTTGGGCTGCACGCGCCAGGCGGTTAAGGTCTCCACCAGCGCCTGCTGGTCACGGCTGTTGAGCTGCTTCAGCGACACATCGGGAATCTGCCCCAGCAGCTGCAGGCACTCCACCAGCCGCTTCGGCAGCTGCATGGCTAAGGTGTTTTTCAGGCTCTGGTTAGGGTGCGCCGCGCGCTGTTCGTCGAGGAAATTCTGAAGATCGCAATCCGGCACCAGATTGACGGTGACGAACTCTCCCGGCTGCCAGTAGCTGGAGATTTGCAGTACCGCCGGGCCGGAGAGACCGCGGTGGGTAAAGAGCAGGTTCTCACGAAATACGGTGCCGTCTTCAGCGGCGATCACCGAAGGTACCGAGACGCCGGAGAGCGTTTGCAGCTGCTCCAGTAAGGGTTTATGCAGGGTGAACGGCACCAGACCGGCACGGGTCGGGAGCACCTTCAGGCCAAACTGTTCGGCAATTTTATAGCCAAACGGCGACGCGCCCAGCCCTGGCATTGAGAGTCCGCCGCTGGCGATCACCAGCTTTTCCGCACTTACCGTTTCACCGTTCAGCTGCAGGGTATAACCCGTCTCATCGCGGGCAACTTCCAGCACTTCGCTGCGCAAACGCAGGGTAACCTGACCTTTTTCGCACTCGGCTACCAGCATATCGACAATCTGTTGCGCCGAATCGTCGCAAAACAGCTGGCCGAGAGTTTTCTCATGCCAGGCGATACCGTGTTTGCCTACCAGATCAATAAAGTCCCACTGGGTGTAGCGTGCCAGTGCAGATTTGCAGAAATGACGGTTCTGACTCAAATAAGCCGCGGGTTCGATATAAAGATTAGTAAAATTACAGCGGCCCCCGCCAGACATCAGGATCTTACGACCTGGTTTTTTGCCGTTATCGAGCAGCAGAACCCGGCGCCCTGCCTGTCCGGCCATCGCCGCACAGAATAAACCTGCCGCACCGGCGCCAATAATAATGGCATCATACTTTTCCACGTCTCGATTCTCCTGATTTTGAGGGCGCGAATTGTAAAGTTTCCTCAAGAAGCGTTCCAGCTTAAATATCCGCGATCTCATTCATTTAATTGAAATTTAATAAATAATTCTTTTACTGCTACGCTTATGTCAGTAGGCAAATCAAAAAAAGTCTATATTTCACTTTGCCCGTTGCGCATTTGTCCTGGATAATGCGCCGCGTTCATGTCCTCAAGATGGCGTAACGTCCTATGCTACATTTGTTTGCTGGCCTGGATTTTCATACCGGGCTTTTACTCTTGCTTGCTCTGGCCTTTGTATTGTTCTACGAAGCGATTAACGGCTTCCATGACACTGCGAACGCAGTCGCAACGGTTATCTACACTCGTGCTTTACGATCGCAAGTTGCGGTTGTGATGGCCGCGGTGTTTAACTTCTTTGGTGTTCTTCTGGGAGGTCTGAGCGTAGCCTACGCCATTGTGCATATGCTGCCAACGGATCTGCTACTCAATGTCAGTTCCGGCCATGGCCTGGCCATGGTGTTCTCGCTGCTGTTTGCTGCAATTATCTGGAACCTCGGTACCTGGTATTTCGGCCTGCCAGCATCCAGTTCTCACACGCTGATCGGCGCCATCATCGGTATTGGTTTAACCAATGCGCTGATGACCGGTACGTCTGTGGTGGACGCGCTGAATATCCCTAAAGTCATAGGTATCTTCGGCTCACTGATTATTTCTCCGATTGTCGGTCTGGTTGTCGCGGGTGGTTTGATCTTCCTGCTGCGTCGTTACTGGAGCGGCACTAAAAAACGTGCCCGTATCCACTTGACGCCAGCCGAGCGTGAAAAGAAAGACGGTAAGAAAAAGCCGCCATTCTGGACGCGTATTGCCCTGATCGTCTCTGCTATCGGCGTGGCCTTCTCTCATGGCGCGAACGACGGCCAGAAAGGGATTGGTCTGGTAATGCTGGTGCTGATCGGCGTGGCACCGGCAGGCTTCGTGGTGAATATGAATGCCACTGGCTACGAAATTACCCGTACCCGTGACGCAATCAACAACGTCGAAACCTATTTCCAGCAGCGTCCTGACCTGCTGAAAAAAGCCACCGGCGTTGATCAGCTGATCCCTTCTCCGGAAGCAGGCGCAACCCAACCGGCTGAGTTCCATTGCCATCCGGCCAATGCGATCAACGCGCTGGAGCGGGCGAAAGGCATGCTGACCGATGTTGAAAGCTACGACAAGCTCACGCCTGAGCAGCGTGGCCAGATGCGTCGTATCATGCTGTGCATCTCCGACGTGACCGAAAAAGTGTCCAAACTGCCGGAAGTTTCTGCTGACGACAAACGTCTGCTGAAGAAACTGAAAGTCGACATGTTGAATACCATCGAGTACGCGCCGATCTGGATCATCATGGCGGTGGCGCTGGCGCTGGGTCTCGGTACGATGGTCGGTTGGCGTCGCGTGGCGACAACGATTGGCGAGAAGATCGGTAAGAAAGGCATGACCTATGCCCAGGGGATGTCTGCTCAGATGACGGCAGCGGTCTCTATCGGTCTGGCAAGCTACACCGGTATGCCGGTATCCACTACCCACGTTCTCTCCTCGTCCGTGGCGGGTACCATGCTGGTTGATGGCGGCGGTCTGCAGCGCAAAACCGTGACCAGCATTCTGATGGCCTGGGTGTTTACCCTGCCGGCTTCCATTCTGCTGTCTGGCGGTCTGTACTGGACCTCCCTGCAATTCCTCTAATCGCAGGCAGATAACAACGCTAAAAGCGGGTCAGGTAACTGGCCCGCTTTTTTTTGCGCTCAATGCCAGATGAGGAGAGCCACCATGCTCACCACCACCAGGCCGCACAGCGCGCTGGTCAGAATGAACTGACGGCGCAGGCGCTCGCAGCGGCGGATAAACTCATCATCATGATGATCGCGATAACGCTGGGCATAGATATACCACACCAGGCGCATCTGTTTACTGGGTTGCCCATGCGAGGTGAAGAAGCCCCCACCGTCGACATACTGATAAAGCAACGGATCGCAGCCACGAAGTACTACTAATAGCGCGCGTAAGGACGAGAAATAACGCGCCATATTCACGATGCAAACCACACATAACGCCCAAAACAATGCGACGGTGCTAATCATACTTCCTCCCCGGCGTCCGCCCGCGAAGCAATGCTTCGGGACTACCGCACCCATGCCCTGACAGACGGTTCAGTGAAAGAGAGACTCAAAAGCCGATCGGCTTCACATTTTAGTATCCGAACGGCTTATTCATAGTGTAGGAGATCCGCTAATTTTTTTGCCACAAGGTTAATCGTTATCAACACCAATGCTTGAAAATTTTGTTTAACTGGGCCGTAATGAAAGCAGGTAGACGACTGCTAAACGCATTGGTCATCGATAACTTAAGGAAGGAGTAACACTATGGCTTATAAACACATTCTTATCGCGGTTGACCTCTCCCCGGAGAGCAAGGTGCTGGTTGATAAAGCGGTATCCATGGCGCGTCCGTACAATGCGAAAGTTTCCTTAATTCACGTGGACGTTAACTACTCCGATCTCTATACCGGCCTGATTGATGTGAATCTGGGCGACATGCAGAAGCGCATCTCCGAAGAGACTCACCAGGCGCTGACCGAGCTCTCCACCAACGCGGGCTATCCAATCACCGAAACCCTGAGCGGCAGCGGCGACCTGGGCCAGGTGCTGGTCGATGCAATCAAGAAATACGATATGGATCTGGTGGTCTGCGGCCATCACCAGGACTTCTGGAGCAAGCTGATGTCCTCAGCGCGTCAGCTGATTAACACCGTGCACGTGGATATGCTGATTGTGCCGCTGCGCGACGAAGACGACGAGTAAGTGCGAAATGCCCGGTGGCGCTAACGCTTACCGGGCCTACAAAACCAAACCGTAGGCCGGGTAAGGCGAAGCCGCCACCCGGCTTTTTTATTCCGGGGTGCCAGAATAAATATCAAACCGGTGCCCTTTGGTCACCACCGCATTGGTCGTCGCGACCTCCGCCAGCGGCGGGGCATAGTCCGGACGTTTAACCACTACCCGCTTCGTTGCCAGCAGGCGAGCAGGTTCCAGCAGACCATCTGCGTCTAAGTCTGGCCCCACCAGCGACTGAAACACCCGCATCTCTTTCTTCACCAGCGCGCTTTTCTGCTTGTGCGGAAACATGGGGTCGAGATAGACCACCTGCGGACGCGGGGTGATATCCGTCAGCGCCGTCAGGCTGGAGGCATGGATCAGCTGTAACCGCTCCTGCAACCATGAACCAATCTCCGGATCGGCATAGCCGCGGGCCAGGCCGTCATCCAGCAGGGCGGCGACCACCGGGTTGCGCTCCAGCATCCGCACCCGACAGCCCACCGAGGCCAGCACAAACGCATCGCGCCCCAGTCCGGCGGTGGCATCCACCACATCCGGCAGATAGCTGCCTTTGATCCCCACCGCTTTGGCGACCGCTTCACCGCGACCGCCGCCAAACTTACGCCGGTGGGCCATTGCGCCACCGACGAAATCAACAAAAATGCCGCTGAGTTTCGGTTCGTCGCGTTTACGTAATTCCAGATGCGCTGTCGTCATCACCAGCGCCATCAGGTTTTCTTCATCGTGTTCCAGCCCCCAGCGGGCCGCCAGAACAGATAAGGCGCCGTCTCCGGCGCCTGTCTCATCTGCTAAGTGAATCTTCACGAATCAACTAACCCTTGATGCCGTAATGCTCAAGCATCGCATCCAGCTGTGGCTCGCGACCACGGAAGCGTTTGAACAGCTCCATTGGCTCTTCGGAACCGCCGCGGGTCAGGATGTTATCGAGGAACGACTGACCGGTTTCGCGGTTGAAAATCCCCTCTTCTTCGAAGCGGGAGTAGGCGTCTGCCGCCAGCACGTCGGCCCACAGGTAGCTGTAGTAACCCGCCGCATAACCACCCGCAAAGATGTGGCTGAACGCATGCGGGAAACGACCCCAGGCCGGGCCAGGGATCAGGGCAACCTGCTTCTTGATCTCCGCCAGGGTTTCGAGCACCTTCGCGCCCTGCTCCGGGCTGAACTCAGCATGCAGACGGAAATCGAACAGGCCGAACTCCAACTGACGCAGGATAAACATCGCCGCCTGGTAGTTTTTCGCTTCCAGCATTTTATCCAGCAACGCTTTTGGCAGCGGCTCGCCGGTCTCGTAGTGGCCGGAGATAAAGGCCAGCGCGTCCGGTTCCCAGCACCAGTTTTCCATAAACTGGCTTGGCAGTTCGACCGCATCCCACGGCACACCGCTGATACCGGCCACGCCTGCGGCTTCGATACGGGTCAGCATATGGTGCAGACCGTGACCGAACTCGTGGAACAGGGTGATCACTTCATCGTGGGTGAAGAGCGCAGGTTTGCCGCTGACCGGACGGTTGAAGTTACAGGTCAGGTAGGCCACCGGCTTTTGCAGCGAGCCGTCGGCTTTACGCATCTGGCCCACGCAGTCGTCCATCCAGGCGCCGCCGCGTTTGTTTTCGCGAGCATAGAGGTCGAGATAGAAGCTGCCGCGCAGTTCGTTTTTATCGTCATACAGCTCGAAGAAACGGACATCGTCGTGCCACACTTCCACATCGTTGCGCTCTTTGGCGGTGATGCCATAGATGCGTTTCACCACTTCAAACAGGCCGTTAACGGCTTTGTTTTCCGGGAAGTACGGACGCAGCTGCTCATCGCTGATGCTGTAGAGATGCTGTTTCTGTTTCTCGCTGTAATACGCGATATCCCACGGCTGCAGCTCATCGACGCCGAACTCCGCTTTGGCAAAGGCGCGCAGCTGGGCCAGCTCTTTCTCGCCCTGAGGACGGGCGCGTTTGGCCAGATCGGTTAAGAAGTCCAGCACCTGTTGTGGGTTTTCCGCCATTTTAGTGGCGAGGGATTTATCCGCGTAGCTGTCAAAGCCCAACAGCTGAGCCAGCTCGTGACGCAGGGCGAGGATTTCCGCCATCACTGGAGTGTTATCCCACTTACCGGCATTCGGACCCTGATCGGAGGCGCGGGTGCTGTAGGCGCGGTACATCTCTTCACGCAGGGCCTGGTTGTCGCAGTAGGTCATCACCGGCAGATAGCTCGGGATATCCAGGGTCAACAGGTAGCCTTCCTGTTCTTTCGCCTCGGCCTGGGCTTTCGCCGCCGCCAGCGCGCTCTCGGGCATGCCTGCCAGTTCGGCTTCGTCGGTAATCAGCTTCGTCCAGCCCATGGTGGCGTCCAGCACGTTGTTGCTGTACTGATTGCCCAGCTCGGACAGGCGGGTGGCGATTTCGCCGTAGCGCTGCTGTTTGTCTTTCGCCAGGCCGATGCCCGACAGTTCAAAATCGCGCAGGGCGTTATCAACCGCCTTTTTCTGGGCGATGTTGAGGGTGGCATAGTTATCGCCCTCACGGAGATCGCGGTACGCCTGGTACAGCCCTTCGTGCTGCCCAACCCAGGTGCTGTATTCCGACAGCAGCGGCAGGGTTTGTTCGTAGGCTTCGCGCAGCTCCGGGCTGTTTTTCACTGAGTTCAGGTGGCTGACCGGGGAGAAGATGCGGCCAAGCACATCATCCACTTCCGCCAGCGGCTGACACAGGTTTTCCCAGCTGTAAGGGCCCCCCTGCGCAACCACGCTTTCGACGGCGGTACGGCAATCGTCCAGTGCTTTGGTGACAGCGGGAACAACGTGTTCAGGCAGAATGGAGGAAAACGGTGGCAACAAAAAAGGCGTCAGTAATGGATTGGTCATTAGCACTGTCCTGTTAAATGAGTGAATGAAGCGCGCATCCTGCGCGAGCATATTGTTTCCAGGATGGGGTTAAGTGTAGTGAATTTCAATGGCTGAGGTGACAGAAAAACGCCCGCCAGGGCTGCGCTTACCAGGCCTGCGGGTAATCTGCACCTTTCTGCTGTAAACTGTGGCCAATCGACATTATCGGAACACATTTACCCATGCTCAGTTATCGCCACAGCTTTCACGCGGGCAACCACGCCGACGTTCTTAAACATACCGTTCAGAGCTTGATTATTGAGGCCCTTAAAGAGAAAGATAAACCTTTTCTCTATCTGGATACCCATGCTGGCGCGGGCCGCTATCAGCTGAGCAGTGCACACGCCGAGCGTACCGGGGAATACCTCGAGGGCATCGCCCGTATCTGGCAGCAGGACGATCTGCCGGCAGAGCTTGAGCCGTACATCAACGTGATTAACCACTTCAACCGCAGCGGCCAGCTACGTTACTACCCGGGCTCACCGCTGATTGCCCGCCAGCTGCTGCGCGAGCAGGATAGCCTTCAGTTAACCGAACTGCACCCGAGCGATTTCCCGCTGCTGCGCTCTGAATTCCA
Organism: Leclercia sp. Marseille-Q4284; assembly: GCF_916618945.1. Lineage (NCBI taxonomy): Bacteria > Pseudomonadati > Pseudomonadota > Gammaproteobacteria > Enterobacterales > Enterobacteriaceae > Leclercia > Leclercia sp. Marseille-Q4284. The sequence goes on along the minus strand of NZ_CAKAKG010000002.1, from coordinate 1,161,450 downwards.
GAAAGACAGCCGCGCACGCGTGGAAAAATCGGACGGTTATCAGCAGTTGAAAGCGAAGCTCCCGCCGGTGTCCCGTCGCGGCCTGGTGCTGATCGACCCGCCGTATGAGATCAAAAGTGACTATCAGGCGGTGGTCGCGGGCATCCACGAAGGTTACAAACGCTTTGCCACCGGCACCTATGCCCTGTGGTATCCAGTGGTGCTGCGCTCGCAAATCAAACGCATGATCAAGGATCTGGAAGCGACAGGCATCCGTAAGATCCTGCAAATTGAACTGGCGGTTCTCCCGGACAGCGATCGACGCGGCATGACCGCCTCCGGCATGATCGTGGTTAACCCACCGTGGAAGCTGGAAGCGCAGATGAATAGCGTCCTGCCATGGCTGCACAAAAAGCTGGTTCCGGCCGGTACCGGCCACGCCACCGTCAGCTGGATCGTGCCTGAGTAATCAGAGCCATCGATGGAAACTATTGATTTCAGGTATACAATCGCGGCAATTAACGATTAAGGATAAGACCATGACTAAGCATTATGACTACATCGCTATCGGCGGCGGCAGCGGCGGCATCGCCTCGATTAACCGTGCGGCCATGTATGGCCAGAAGTGCGCCCTGATTGAAGCGAAAGACCTCGGCGGCACCTGCGTCAACGTCGGTTGTGTACCGAAAAAAGTGATGTGGCATGCGGCGCAGATCCGTGAGGCCATCCACCTGTATGGCCCGGACTATGGTTTTGACACCACCATCAATAACTTCGACTGGGATCGTCTGATCGCCAGCCGTACCGCCTACATTGACCGCATTCACACCTCTTACGACAACGTGCTGGGTAAGAACAACGTTGATGTGATCCGCGGTTTCGCCCGTTTCGTTGATGCGAAGACGATCGAAGTGAACGGCGAAACGATCACTGCCGATCATATCCTGATCGCCACCGGCGGTCGTCCGAGCCACCCGTCTATTCCGGGTGCGGAATACGGCATCGACTCCGACGGTTTCTTTGAACTGCCTGCTCTGCCAAAACGCGTTGCCGTTGTGGGCGCGGGTTATATCGCCGTAGAGCTGGCGGGCGTGATTAACGGCCTGGGCGCAGAAGCGCACCTGTTTGTGCGTAAGCACGCTCCACTGCGCAGCTTCGACCCGCTGATCGTTGATACGCTGGTGGAAGTGATGAATGCAGAAGGTCCGCATCTGCATACCGAATCTATTCCAAAAGCAGTCGTCAAAAACGCCGACGGCAGCCTGACCCTGGAGCTGGAAGATGGTCGCAGCCAGACCGTTGATTGCCTGATCTGGGCTATTGGCCGCGAACCGGCAAACGACAACTTCAACCTGGCCGCCACTGGCGTGAAAACCAATGAGAAAGGCTACATCGTTGTCGATAAGTTCCAGAACACCAGCGTGCCGGGCATTTACGCGGTGGGCGATAACACCGGTGCGGTTGAGCTGACGCCGGTCGCCGTTGCCGCGGGTCGTCGTCTTTCTGAGCGTCTGTTTAACAACAAGCCGGACGAGCACCTGGACTACAGCAATATCCCGACCGTGGTCTTCAGCCACCCGCCAATCGGCACCGTCGGTTTAACCGAACCGCAGGCGCGCGCGCACTATGGAGATGACCAGGTGAAAGTGTATAAATCCGCCTTCACCGCCATGTATACCGCCGTAACCGCTCACCGTCAGCCGTGCCGCATGAAGTTAGTCTGCGTCGGGCCGGAGGAGAAGATCGTCGGTATTCACGGGATTGGCTTCGGTATGGATGAGATCCTGCAGGGCTTTGCGGTGGCGCTGAAAATGGGTGCGACCAAGAAAGACTTCGATAATACCGTGGCGATCCACCCGACGGCGGCAGAAGAGTTTGTCACTATGCGTTAATGCAAAGTAATAAGCCCGGCGCCTTGCGCATACATGAAAACTGGCAGTTTACTGCCAGTTTTTCATTTACGGTCTCAGTAAAACGTTAATTCCACGGGTCGACACGTCATTATAAAAAAGTTATTACGACTCGTTAAAACGTATTATTTAATAAAACAAAGAGTTCTGAATCAGTTTGTACCCCGAGTTTACGCATTGCATTACATTTATGCGCACTGATAGTTTTGATACTTAATTGCTTCATACTGGCAACTTGCTGCAAATCCATCCCGTTAAACAGATGCTTTAGCACATCCGTTTCACTTCGCGTTAATCTGGATAACACCGTCTCATTTTTCTGGTTAATACGGCTGAGATCGCTGCAGATTACAGGGCTTAATACCCGCTTGTGGGCAAACGCTTTTTTGAAGAACCCTTCTGTATCTTCCATTGACTCACCGCGCGCGATCACGCTGAAGTTTTGTTGATTGAGTAACTTCCACAACGCGTTGCAGTCATGGCAGAACGTGTATACCACTACGTTCAAGTCGGGATAATGCGACCCCAGACGTAAGAGAATATCCAGTCCTTGCTGCAGATCTTCTTCTGCGCTTTGCAGATCGGTAACGAGAATATCCACGGACTGGTACATCATTGCTTCTGCGATTTTGCCCAGGCTCGACTCTTTGATCTGGATATCGCAGGTCGGATCAATAGTCTGAATGAGTGTCGATAGTCCGAAAAGTGACAGAGGTTGGCTATCCATCAATGCGACCGTTCGCGCAGGTGAGTAAGATAAATTCATAACGTCGTTACTCCTGACTGAGCCGGAGTTTCCCCCACAGGTTCATATGCACCATCTTTAATGGCAAACAACGGGGCCAACTTTTGCCATCCAGGTGCCCTGAGCAAAGAGTTCGCTGTCATTATGAAAACCCAGTTTCACCATTGCATTACGCTTATGTGTGCTCACAGTTCGGATATTGCGATGCATTGTCTGCGCCACTCGAGAAACACTCTGACCTGAGAAAAGACAGGCAAGCACGTCCAGCTCCCGGGCGGTCAGCGACGGATAGGCTGGTGTCGCTTTGGAGAGCAGCAGTTTTGCTCTTGGGCTCAACCACTGAGGTTTTCCGGACAACGCGTTGGTGACACACTGTGCCAGAGCCAGTACTGGCTCTTGCTTCAGTAAAATGCCGCTGACCTTCGATGACACCAACAGCTCAAGAACACGATGATCGCTAAAATCAGTACAAACTATAATTTTCATTAAAGGGTGTGAGTCGTGCAGATGGGCTAACAAACGCAACCCATCAAGCATAAGTTCCTTTTCACCACAGAGATCCATGATAAGCAACTTTGGCAACATGCTGTCGATGCACTGCGAGATCCCGGCGAGATTTTGGACGTAGTTTACAGGCGCGGTGAGCCCACAGGACTGTGTTAATACGCGTTTGATACCCATTGCAGTGACGGGACATGCGTCCATGATCAATACGCCTTTCCTTACTGTATCTGAGGGAGAGGTGCATGATGCAAAAGGGTCAGATGTTGAGCTATCTACACTGCTCATCTTACTTTCCTTGAATTCTTAGTAGCGTTCCGCGCGGAAGTTTGACCGAGAATGCTGCTTTAATTTACGTGCGGAAACGTCCTGTTTCCGCACTGACTTCTTTTACTGGTATACAAAGCTAAGCTGTACGACACCGTTGATGTCACCTGGTGTCGCTTTACCCGCCGAGCTGTAAGCACGGGCCTGCATATTAAAGGTTGTGCCATTGGTCTTGGAATCAATGTCCTGAACCATCGTCGAGCCATTTCCCAGGGATGCACCTGCAGCGCTTTGCAGCTCGATTTGCACCTCAGTCGCGGATCCGGTGTTTTTGTACATTTGGGTTTCGGTGGTATCCGGCGTACCGTTCAGCGTCATGGTGGCTGACGTCGTCGTTGCAGGGCAACTATTCACTTCAATTGCAATAGGTTTCCAGGCAGTTGCCGAGCCTGCCGTAATCAGGGAAGAAGCTTCAATACTCTGCCCCAGATCCACATTTACACCGCCAGTAGGTACGTTGATAGTGCACGGCGAGGCTTTAATGGTACCTGTAATGTTCAGCTGAGTATCAGCAATAGCTGAATGCGACGCTATAACGGCCACCAGACCCAGAAGTAACGCTGGCGCTTTTCGCTTGTTCGTCAATAAAAACGTTGATTCCTTCATCATTTTCCCTTACCGGTTTTCCGGGTTTATTGTATTTCAGCACGGATAGTGGCTGTTGCGGTGAAGTCACCCGTCTCAGGGGCTTTACCAGTGGTATTAAATGGAAATAAGCTGATCGCCGATGTTCCCACCTGACTGCTGTAGTCCATTGTCAGCGGTAGCTCCCCGCTCTGAGGGGCGACAGGCGCTCCGGCAGGGTCCTGAATTCTGACACCAACATCTTTATTGGTTGTGGCCAGCGCAGTGGGGTCGGTCGCATCTGGGGTGCCCTGGAAAGTGAGGCTGACTTTCACCCCATCTGAAATGTTGGTGCACGCCACATCAAAGTTGACGGTTTTTGGCGTGAAGTTTTTGGCCTTTTCCCCTTTAGTGGAAATATTCCCGGACAGGATGTCGCCGAACGGCACGTTAATCACTCCGCCGCCATTAATGACGCACGACTGAGGCACTGTCACCGTTCCGCTCATCCAGACGACTGAGACTGGTGTAGGCGACTGCGATGTGCGGTCAGTAGCAACATACACATCAACCAGTTTGGTCAGAGGTATGGTTTGTACCCCGACAAATGGCCGTATGAAGTAAAGGGATACAGACCCTTTCGATCCCGTGCTATAGACGGCGAAGCTACAGTTTTGATCCTTCGACTGTTTATTAGTGGTGCTTGTGAACGGTGTTGGCACTTCCTCTCCAAGATTCCCTCCAACGAATACTGAAGTGGCTGCAGCCAGATAATCATTGATACGGAAATAATGGAGACTACCATCGCTATAGACCTCCCCAGTATCCGGCACTTTTGCCGTGATAAAAGCTTCGGTATATTGGCCAGTACAAGCACAGACTACGCCGTAGTCCTGGTTTAGGTTCCACTGATAGGCATTCTGGACTACCCTTCCTGCGGTGTTTTCCGTCGGATTATCTAACCTGTAGTCCATTATGAAGTTAAAGGCTTTTGTTCCTACTTGCGCCTCACACGTTCCCGCCCTGGCAGTCATGCTCATCATCCCACCCGCCAGCAATAGGCAGATCAACGCACCGTTTTTTCCACCCAGATAACGGCGAAATAGATTGCGGCGTGAAGTGGCCTCTGCGAAAAATTGATTCGTACAATCGTTCATTTCCATATCCCGCCTTACCGGCAGTCTCCGTTGATAAGTTGAATTCCAGGTGTGGTTGATAAGCTGTAGCTCACCCGGCAGGTCTGATCCGCTCTGCTGCCCCATGTCACCTTGAGCGTTCCGCTATCGGACATACCCGACAGATAAACCTGTCCACCATCGCCGACAATGCTGCCCCCGTTCTTTTTGTCGTCTTCACGACTCACGGTTGCACCAAAAGGAACAGCCTCACCGTTAGCACGGATCAGCGTCATCAGTGCACGTTGACCAACGTTCGGATTAAAGTCTGCACGCACCACCGCCCCGCGGGTTGGGATCACCGACGCACTGGTCAGGGTCATATCCACATCGTCTGGCAAGGTTGCGGTATCGAGAGAAATTTGGTTACGACGGTACGCGGTGACGTAAGGGACAACTGCATAGCCACGCCAGTCCGTTTTCACACCGGTATTGCTGGTGATACTTACATCGTCTGCACCCGGAGCCTTAACTAATGCCACCGTTTCGCTCAAGGGTTGCGAAAGGGTCACGCCGTTTTCATGCAGCAGAATGCCGCCTTGCAGGCCGTAATCCATGCGTCGCTGACTGCGGTCATATCCATAACCCACATTCACTTCACCGTAGCCGCCTTTATAATCTGCACTGGCGTAACCGTTAGCACCTTCCCCTTGAGAGGTGTATCCCTGACTGATGCTGTAATTCAGGTTGTTATCAGGCAGCGCCGTACCACTGAGGCCGATGTTTTGTGAAGTGTTACCATTTTCACTGCTATTGAGGTTGTAGGTGGCGTAACTGCCTGGTAACCATTGGTCTAATGAGACACTGACGTTTACCGCTACAATTTGATCGGTGTAGTAAGTCCGTTTGTTTCTGCTATCCAGACCATTGCGGTTATAGGTGTAGTTAATCCCATAAGCGATCCCTTTCCAGGAGTTGTTGTAACCCACACCGGCAGATTCGGTAGAACGGTTGTTGTTCCAGTATTCTTCTTTCACCAGATTCAACGAGAGTGCGCCCCCCTCTTTCCACAGGTTCTGGCTAAGGGTCAGTTCAGCACGGCTCTTTTTATGATCGCTGGAATAATTGTTTCCTCCGGCATAGCTATCCAGCGCCTCTTGCAGGGTATAAAACCCGGAAGTGGAATAGCGATAGCTGGCAAGACTGAAGTTAGTACCGGTTTCAACGAAGCTTTTGCCATAGCGCAGTCGGTAAGATTGTCCGCTGTCTTTGGCCATATGCTCTTGCTTGGTCCACGCCTGCGTGATATCGGCGGAGAGTGCACCGATGATGCCAAGGTTTTTACCAAAACCCATTGCCAGCGACTGGTATTTACTCGCGGCCTGCGCCCCACCATAGATAGTGACACCGTGCGGCAAACCGTAAATTGCAGTCCCCTGGGTAAACATGGTCTTTTCGACCTCATCGTTATATGAGCGGTACTGGCCACTGGTGATACTGTATTTCAGATGTCCTTCACGCTGAAGTACTGGCACGGAGGCAAAAGGCACGACCATGGTACGTTCGGTACCATCGGCTTCTTTAATTGTTACGTTAAGGTCACCACTGCCCGCCGTCGGGTAGAGGTCAGAAATGGCAAATGCGCCGGCAGGAACGTAGCTTTGGTAGATGACGTAGCCGTTCTGGCGAATGGTGACTTGGGCGTTACTCTGGGCAATACCTCGAACCACGGGCGAATAGCCCTTCATGCTATCTGGCAGCATGTCATCGTCAGAGGCCAGCTGCACGCCGCGGAATGGCACAGTATCGAAAATATCCGTGGGTGAGTTGCTGTCGCCCAGGGTCAGCTGAGCTCTTAATATCTGAATGTCACGCTGGAGATAGGTATTGATTGAATCCCAGTGCTCATTGCCCTTGCTGTCACGGTTCCAGGTTGAATAATTGCGAAGGCGCCAGGCACCCAGATTCGCCCCTGAACGCAAGTTCAGGTAATAGGTATCAGAGTCACTACCGTCACTATTTCGCGCATCCGTGTTTGCGCCGCTGAAGCTGTAATTCATCAGCAAGGCAGGGATCCCTGAATCCCATTTATCGGGAGAAACGTAACCGCGGGCCTGAGAGCTTAGCGCCGCCTGAGGTATGCTCAGATCCAGGCGTTGCTGGTTGAAGCGGAAATCAGCAGAGGATTTCGCTATCGCGCCGGTAAAATCGGCGCATTCATCAGAAGCTTTCAGGCTGCGGAACATCCCTAATCTTACGCCCATATTCTGAAGCAACTCACCGCTCAGACATGGCTGGAGACTTTGTTTCCCGGAAGCATCCGTCGCCAGAATAAATTTTACATCCCGACTGTCGACTTCCATCCCATTGAGGTAAATATCGACACGGTAAGTACCCGGAGGCTGCACCGCCCCGTCTTCAAATATAGATAAATCCGCATTGCCCTGGTTTGGATTATCAATTTCAAGTAAAGCGGGGTTAAAATATCCCGCAGCGTTAGCCAGTCCCGTCCCGCTCATTAACATGGCTATCTGGCATGTTACCAATAAGGCAAGACGAGAACGTGAAAAACCTCTCGAAGTATGGCTCTTCGTTATATTGTTCATTTTTATTTTTCCATTTGTTAACGCAGCTTGGATGACTAACGTTTTATTGACTTCCTTGTTTAATCAACGAAACAGAACTCCGACAATGGAGATCAGAGACTGGCAGACAGAACTTTACTGATGCCACCGTAATCATTGATAAACTGCCAACTCAGCGAACCTCCCGCCACATTAGCTGGTAAATCAAAACTGGCATCCGATTGCGGCGCCACCATGGTGACGTTTTTCAGCGTAGAACCATTGATTTTAACGTTGAAAAAAGTGATGTAATGCGGAGAGGGATTGGTTACCTGAAGCCGGTTCCCTGCCCGTTTCCAGGTCAAGCTTTTCGCTGACTCATCCAGCGTGCTTTTAACCCCGGCAGGACGGAAAATAAGTTTGATACGGGTTTTCACCGCAATTTGCAGCGTGTTTTCTCTCTTCTCTGCTGAAGGAATCGATTTGATGTTTAACCAGAACAGAGATTCTTTATTCTCTGGTAGATTGCCCCCGGCACGCACTACACGCAAAATATTTTGCTGGTTAGCGTCCAGTCGGAATAAAGGTGGAGTAACAACAAAGGGAGCGTTTGCCGCTCGTGTGCCCTGCGGTGTATCCCCACTATCCACCCATGATTGAATGAGATAGGTATTATTATCAGGATTACCGACATTAATGGATGACTCTTTCTTTCCGCCGTCATAGACCAGACGTGTGCCACCTACGACAATACCAGCCTGCGCCGTTGTACCAAAGGCGATTAATAATGCTGCCGCTACTGTAGCGCGCCATGTTTTCATGCTGTCCCTGCCTGTCTTAACCGTTTAAAAAAGACCAGAGGCAGGAAATGCCCCCGGTCTGATTTAGCTCAGCGGAAATTACTGATAATCGATAGTGAACTGAGTTACAGCGTTCGCTTTACCTACTGTAACGCTGTCAGTCAGGGAGATATAACGTGCGGTGAAGTCCAGTTTGTTTTCGCCAGTGCTCACCAGGGTATAAACGGATGAGTCTTCGTACAGTGGCATCACTTTGTTCTGGTTGTCAGAAATCTGGATACCCACGCCAGTTGCAGTATCGGCACCAGCAGTCAGTGCCAGTACGCTGTTATCACCAGGGACCTGGTTACCGTCGAAACGCACGGTCGCGCCGGTCACGGATTCTGGGCAGTTTTTCAGTACCAGTGTGAATTTCTTAGCAGCTGCCGTAGCACCCGCAACAGGGAATTCGAGACGATCAATATTACCCATCTGAACGTCCTGGTTTTTTGACGCAGCATCAACCACACAGACGTTATCGGTAATGGTACCGATGAAGTTTACAGAACCACTAGCAGCAATAGCAGAAGAAGCAAATACAGAGGTAGCCATCAGTGCAACAGCAAGAAGATTCTTTTTCATTAAATGTATCCCTATTAACAATGTATATCGATGTGCCTGAAACCGGATATCGAATTACTTTTGACAAAGCCGTATGTCATTCCTTTCATTTAGTTCATGAAGTTTCCGACTTCATTTAATAAATTCGTTGTATGGTATTATCCAAACACACAATCCATTTTGAACTAAATTGGCGCTAAATGTAGTGAGCTGGATAATTGATGTCAATACTGGCTCCCGCAACCCGGACTAATTTATTTTTAAGATATAAACTTCAATGCGTTACAGCACTCCACTGTATCGTATCATTATTAACCTTCTCGGTTATTTCTTATATTCACCAAGCTTATTTATTCATTAAAATTCAAACCACTCGCCCTTCAAGATAACTACCCGCACATCATCACTATACATACTCTACATTTTTACTTTCCTTTCGTATATCCACTACACTCTGAACATTTCGATAATATATAGCGCTGTATTATATATGAATTATCCTTAGTCTTTAAAACCTGTCAACTTAGTGAAAATCATCTTCACACTGGAACCGTTTAACCCGATGACCTTACACACCTGCCGGTGTCAAAAGTGAAAAATAACATCCTATGTCATCATTATATGTTACACAGTAAAAGCATTAATAATGCTTCCCTGCTTAAAGATATAACTGAATTTAAAAGTGATTATTTAACCATTGGATGGAAATAGTACTTTCTACCGCATTATCTAACAGCGCTGCTACTGATCTCACGGATGCAATGATCACTATAAAAACCCATAAAAATCAATAGCAAAAAAACTTCAAAGGGTGTTTTGCACCATAACATTACGCAATCCCGTTACCGCAGATGGAGCCGGATGGTATAGATTTTTTTCGTTTACCTGATGATTTAGAAAAATGCTTAATATTACTTTTGCGCAATGGAGTTTTAAGATCTTAGTATTGCTATTACCCTCTCTGCTCAGCCGCTTTCTAAACCTCCCTTTGAAGAGAAACAAAAAATCATCTACGTTAAATATTAATACTTATCAAGGTCGTGTAAAAAAAATAAAACAACCAATGACGATGAAAACTGTTAATCAACCTGTACGAAACAGGATTGCTAATTACAATAAAAATATGATTTTAAACTTCTTAAATTTAAAAAAGAGAGATTTGGTGGTGTTAACAGCCTGGTTAAAACATCAAATAACAATCAAACCACCTCTTTATCTTCCATACTGCAAACAAATAGATGGTATTTACTCCCTATGAATGGCACGTTACGCAAGGAAATTTCTTAGAGGTTTGCTGCTTTTTTTGTGATTCAGCAGCTTATTTTCTTCAAATTAAGGCGGTTTTCGCAGGCAGGGACTTTACACATCAGTAAAAAAAGGACGCATAGCGTCCTTTTTATGGAAAATATTCTGTCAAGGTCCGGATCAGGCGGAAAGACCCCCGTCCAGAATAAGCGTTTGCCCGGTCATATAAGTACTGTCATCGCCGACCAGCCACGCCACCGCCCCGGACACTTCTTCTACTTTTCCGAAGCGTTTCATTGGAATGGTCTGACGCAGCGCTACCCGCTTTTCTTTGGGCATATCGGCCATAATTTCAGTGTCGATATAACCGGGCAGCAGGCAATTGACCCGCACGCCAAAACGCCCTAACTCCACCGCCATTGTCCGTGCCAGACCAATCATTGCTGCTTTGCTCGCCCCATAGGCGCTTTGCCCACTGTTACCTTTCACACCGGTAACGGAAGACATCATCACCACAGAACCTCTGCCCTGCATCATCATCGGTTCGATCAGCTGATGGTTCCAGTAGAAGATGGCGTTCAGGTTGGTATCCAGCACTTTGCGCCAGTTATCGGAGTTTTGGTGGATGTGCAGAGCGTCGAGCGTGATACCCGCATTATGCACAATCGCATGAGGCGCACCATATTGCACCAACAACTCGCCAGAAAGACGAAATACGGCCTGTTCGTCACTTCCGTCACATTGATAGCTTTCTACCCTGCCCGGTAATCCCGCGCAGGCCTGCTCTACTTCCAGGGCCGCATTTTCATTCTGACACCACGTGAACACCACGTTCCACTCTTTTGCCAGGCGCAGCACCGTGGCACGCCCGATCCCCCGGCTTCCACCGGTCACTAAAACCCATTTATTGCTCATGATTTAGTGACTTTTATCGCTGAGGTACTGGCATAACTCACGCAGCGTCATGTTGATGTTATCCACGAACAGCTCGGATTCCACGGTGACACCAAACTCTTTTTTGGCCAGCACCATCAGTTCCACATAATCCAGGCTATCGAGTTTCAGTTGATAGAGCGGCATATCCGGATTCAGATCGTCCATCTCCAGGTCCTTCGCGTCGCATAACATCTCACAAACCTTGCTGTAAACTTCATCAAATTGCGTCATGTTTTATTCCTTTAATTCAGACATCTCAGATGTATGTTGAGATTGATTGTTTTTTGTTGAAGATCCGGGTCGGTTAACCCACCAGCGGACTGGCTTTTAAGGTAACTGTGACAGACATGAGCGGCTCACCGGCGCTCCAGGCCTGAATGTTGGCCAGTAAAACCAGCCCACTGTTTTTTTCACCCATCACCAGCGTCGGCTGGATACAGTAATCCAGGGATTCAAGTCGCTGACTTTCCTGCCACGGGCTCAACAGACGTGGAGAGAAATGCGTTTCATGGTGGGTCTGTACGACCTGTACCTGGCTGAAAACGTCACTCAAACTGGCAGCCTCAGACTGAGGGATAATACTGTGCACGGTTTCCAGCGTAGCCGGGTCATTTACCATCTGGCGGAACAACAGCGCGTCAAGAAAGTTCCACAGGGGTGCGGCCTGGCTCTGCACGGCAAGAAAGGGGGCGTAAAGCGCTGCCAGTGTTTCTCCATCGAGCGTTTTCACCTGCGTGATGGGCGATAAATCCAGTGCATGGTTACTGGTCAGTTTGCTGCTCATACCGATCTGCTGCGTATGAGCATTCAGCAATTTCCCGCTAACCTGCACCTGTTCATTGCGGCATGTTTCACCGACGGATAATTGATAGGGCGTTCCGCACGCCACCGGCTCACGCAAACGACAGCTAAACACCAGGCCGCAGGATGCTGACGCGTGTTTTTCCAGCGAAGCACTGAGCGCAGATTTTACATCCAGCATCGCGCGCATACCGTGTACGCATAATCCGTCCATGCCAAGTTGCTTCGCCTTCGCAACGTCAAAATGAATCGGATTATAGTCACCGGAAAATTCCGCCCAGCGTTCGGCATCACGCAGACTGTAGTTCAGGAACATTATTTTCCTCGCCCGATAACCAACGCCGCGTTTGCCCCACCAAACCCAAAACTCAGATTGAGCGTGGTATTGAGTTTCGCCGGACGATGCACATTCGGGACATAATCCAGATCGCATTGCGGGTCGGACGCATCAAGGTGACAGGTCGCAGGCACTATCTGATGTTCCATGGCCTGAAGGCATAAAATCGATTCAAAACTGCCTGCTGCTGCGATCAGATGGCCAGTGTAGGATTTGGTGCTCGAACATGGCGTCACATAGGCCGCCTCACCCCGGGCAATCTTGATCGCCTCAGTTTCATTAAGATCGTTGAGCGGTGTTGAGGTGCCGTGAGCGTTGATGTAATCCAGATCGCTCGCAGTAATGCCGGCCTGTTTAAGCGCATTGCGAATAGTCTGTACCCGCGCAATTTTATCCTCAGCCGGTGCGGTAAAATCACAGGCATCAGAGAAACTTCCGTAACCCAAAATTTCGCCCAGAATATTAGCCCCGCGCGCGATAGCAGATTCACGCTCCTCCAGACACAACACCGCCGCGCCCTCACTCAGCACAAAGCCGTTGCGATGGGGGCTGAACGGGCAGCAGGCACGCGTGATGTCCTCCTGCTCGCTGGCCAGCGCGCCCAGCACATCGATATTCCATACTGCTGAATCGGAGCGTAGAGATTCACCCGCGCCAGCCAGCATCATGCTTGCGCGGCCATTGCGGATCACTTCGAATGCATCGCCAATCGCGATCGTGCCCGTCGCGCAAGCCGCCACCGGTGTATTTTGATAGCCACGCAGCCCCCAAAGAAGGCTGACCGCTGCCGTGGATACGTTAGGCATCGAGAAAAAACAGCCAAAGGGTGAACCGACACCGGTACGCAGGTAGTCATCGTAGTATTGCTGCGTCTCGTCCTGGCCAGCCCAGCCGGTGCCCATGATGACGCCGCAGTCGCGCAGATCGTAATGCTGCTCTGGCTTCTCATCGCCAAACGCCATCTGCATGGCTTCACGCGCAGAGGCCAGAGTCAACCGCGCATAGCGAGGCAGCCGACGTCTGATCGCGGCAGGTACGCCTTTGAGCGAAGGCTCCTCATCAATGAGGCCATAAAAACGGGATTTAATCCCGGCGGCTGATTTATCGCAGTAACGATAACCAACCTGGTAATCCATGATGGCTGCCCAGCTCTGGGTGGAATTCATACCCAGCGGCGTCACCGCACCATAACCGGTGACCACAACCCGACGCGGCGCGCCCCTTGTCTGTGAAACGTCGATGTCCATAACTTATCCTTGTTTCTTCATCGTACTATTTTCCCCGCCACCCAGCGCCAGCCAGAGTTTCATCGTGGAATACAGATAGTTATATTGAATTTGTACCAGCGTGTTCTCGCTGTTCAGTAATGCATTCTGTGCATCAAGCAGCGTCTGATACGCCACGGAACCATGACGATACTGGCTTTCCACCAGCGCCAGACGTTGCTTGCTCAACGCCAGATCCTGCCATTGCCGCAACTTTTCCTGCTGCCAGGTCAGGCGCTGTGACATCGCGTTGTCGATGTCCTGCAGTGCACTGTAAGAAGCACTTTTGAACTGAATCGCCGCAGTTTGTACATCCAGACCAGACTTTTCGATGTTCATCTGCACCTGATTCCACTGAATAAAAGGCAGATCGAGTGCAGAACCGAGCGTTCTGGCCGGATTGCTGAACCATTGCTGGAATATTGCGGCTCCCGCATTCAGGGACGCATTCAGCGTCAGGGACGGATAAAAACTCAGTCGCGCAACATCAGAACCCGCCAGCGCAGCACGCAGTCTCATTTCAGCCGACTGCACATCCGGCCTTTTAGCGATAACCTCCAGCGGCAAACGCTGCGCCACCAGCACGCTTTGTTGAAGATCCAGCGCCTGCCGCTCCGCAGGATATTGCCCAGGGGGGCGGCTGAGTAAGATTGCCAGCGCATTACGCGTCTCATCACGCTGTTGAGATAAATCACGAAGGCTATTTTCACGGCTCAACACCGTCTGCTGCGCCTGCAAATAATCAAGCTGCCCCAGGTCACCCGCCTTCCAGCGGGAGGTCACCGCGATCAGGGTTTCCCTGGCAATAGCTACACTTTGCTGCAGATTATCGATCTGTTGATTCAGGCTTGCTATCTGCCAGTACAGTTGTGCAGTGGTGCCAATAAGCGTTAATGCAGTAGCGTGTAAATCCTGTTCGGATGCTTTTGCCAGCCACTCGGACTGCTCACGCGTGCGGGCCAGTTTTCCCCACAGATCCAGCTCATAAGAGGCCGAAAGTGAGCTATCGTAGCTTTCCGTTGGGGTTGTGGCGTGATCCAGATTTTTGCTGTTGCGGGCCGCGCCACTGACAGCAAAATCGGGCGTCAGATTAAGGTTGGATAACCCCGCAGTCAGCCGCGCCTGGCGCAGTTTTATGCCTGCCAGCGCCAAATCGTTATTGCTTTGCAAGGTGGCTACGATCAGCCGCGACATCTGCGGGTCGCCAAAATTATCCCACCAGTGCGGGGAAAATTGCGCAACGCCCTCGCCAGTATCCGGTACTCGCCAGCCGTCCGGTATCGACAGCAACGGCTGTTGATAGTCACTTTTCAGCGCCTGACCACAGCCGGTCAAAATAAGTGCCGTCGCCACCAGTGAAAGTACATGTCGTTTTTTCATTCGCGAGCCAGCGCCTCTGTCGGATGCAGACGTGCAGCATTGCGCGCCGGGAAAAAACCAAATCCGAGGCCGATCAACGCGGAGAACCCGCAGGCCAGAAGGATGGGTGGCCAGGTGAAAATCATGGTGAATTCCTGGGTAACCTGAGAAAAAATCAGCCCCGCGACACCGGATCCAATAATGCCGATCACGCCGCCAAGCGTACAAATCACCATCGCCTCAATCAGAAACTGACGCATTATGTCTGCAGGCCGGGCACCGACCGAGAGGCGAATACCAATCTCATGCGTCCTTTCCGTCACCGACACCAGCATAATGTTCATCACGCCCACGCCGCCCACCAGCAGCGAAATACCTGCAATCGCGGTGATCAGCAGCGTCATGGATTCCGACGCCTTGCGGATCGTCTTCGTCAGTTGATCGTTGGTCATAGTGAAGAAATCTCGCTTGCCGTGTACTGAATCCAGCAGTTGCTCGACGTTCCGCTGGGCGAGCTCTATCGGATAGTCTTCGGCGATGCGTAAGGTGATGGACTGCAACGGCATATCACCCGACATACGCTCCAGCATTGAGGTGTAGGGGATCCAGGCGCCGGGCTGCTCACCGATATGCTTCGGTCCTTTTTTAGCCGCCACACCGATAACCCGGTAAGGCACGCCGGAAAGTTGAATAATTTCGCCCACGGACGCCTTTCCATCAGGAAACAGCGTGCTGCTGACGTTCGGATCGATGATGATCACCGGCTCACGTTCGTCCAGATCGCGGGAGGAAAACGAATTTCCACTTATGAAATTCAGCCCCTGCACGCGAAAGAATCCGTTGCTGACACCCGACAGGGAGACAAGAACCTGCTTCCCTCCCTCAACCACCACTACCCTTTTACTTACCACCGGCGAAAGGCTGTCGATGTACGCCTGCTTGCTAAGCAGATCCACATCATCCAGGGTCAGCGAACGCTCAAAATCCGGACGAGGTTTATCCCAACCCTGGCCAGGCCGAATTTCGATGGTGCTGGTGCCGAGCTGACTTATCTGACTGAGAATGCTTTGCCGCGCCCCCTCGCCCACGGCCATGGAAGACACCACGGAAGAGATGCCGATAATGATGCCGAGCATAGAAAGAAAGGCGCGGACCCTGTGTCCAAGTAAAGAGCGCCACGCCATGCGCACCGCTTCTTTTATACTCTCCCCGACAGGCGTTCGCCCGGTGGCGGCAATCGCCGGTAATCCCTGAGATTTCACCTGGGTCATGACGGGATTAATGTGATCAGCGACAATCTTGCCGTCGTGGATTTCGACAATCCGCTGGCACTGTTCGGCAATACTGCGGTCATGGGTCACGATGATCAGCGTGTGTCCGGCCTGATGCAGGCCATGCAAAATGGTCATCAGCTCCTGGCCGCTCGTACTGTCGAGCGCGCCAGTCGGCTCATCCGCCAGAATCACCGACGCGCCGTTCATCAGGGCGCGAGCAATACTGACGCGCTGCTGCTGTCCGCCGGAGAGCTGAGCAGGCCGGTAATGCATACGTTCACCGAGACCCAAACGAGTCAGCAGGTATTCCGCGCGCGCTTGCCGAGCAGCGGCGGGCATGTCGGTATACAGCGCAGGAATGGTGACGTTTTCACTCGCCGTCAGATAGGGCATCAGATGATATCGCTGAAAGATAAAGCCCAGATATTGACTGCGCAGCTGCGCCAGTTGCTCGCTGCTCGCCACCTGCGCAGGGATACCCATGATGCGCATTTCGCCTTCCGACGGTTGATCCAGACAGCCGAGAATATTCATCAAGGTGGATTTACCGGAACCCGATGCGCCGATGATGGCCACCATTTCACCGGCATCCACGCGCAGGGAGATATCGTTCAGCACGGTGACCGCCGCGTTGCCCGAACCAAAATGGCGTGAGATATGTGAAAGTTCAATGACCGGGGAATTAGCCATTTGCCGTCCCTGCCTCATTTTGCACGATCGCCACATGCTCACCTTCGCTGAGGCCTTCCTTCACTTCAACAAACTGACGATCGTTGATGCCTACCTGGATCAACCGCTTCTCGATCGCATCACCTTTTATGACCTGCACATAATAGCTATCGCGCCCTTGCGGCTGGCCAAGCGCCATCATCGGCAGACGCAGCACATTTTTTGCCTGCTCGGTGACAATAAAGACCTGCGCCGTCATTGACGTGCGCAGTAGATGCTCCGGGTTGGGCACGCTGAAAACACCGTTGTAATAGACGGCAGAAGATTGCTGCGACTGAGCACGCGTGTTGTCGTCCTGCAGAGCCTCGTTCGGCGCATCCTGCAGGATACCCATTACGCTTTGGTAGCGACGTTTAGGATCGGCGACAACGTAAAACCACAGCGGCTGGCCGGGACGTACTTTCAGAATGTCCGTTTCTGAAATTCGCGTTTGCACGGTCATCGTATCGACATTCGCCAGAACCAGAATGGTCGGGGCAGTCTGTGAGGAGACGACGGTTTGCCCCTCTTTGGTCACGATGCCCAGAACCTGCCCGTCCACGGGCGCCAGGATCCGCGTATAGCCGAGATTGGCTTTTGCCGTTTCCAGCGCCATCTGCGCCTGTATGATCTGTGACTGGTTAACCTTAATCTGCGCTTTCTGGGTATCGACCTTGGTTTGCGCATCCTCGAGATTGCTCTTTGTCCCCGAACCGTCGCGATCCATCCGCAACTGGCGTTTCAGCTCAAGTTGATACTGGATAAGCGTGAATTGAGCGGCCTCTTTTTGCGCGACAGCGCTGACCAACGCGGCTTCAGATTTCCGCAGTTCACTCTCTTGCAGGGTCGGGTCGATTTCAGCCAGTAACTGACCTTTGGTGACACGATCGCCAGCGTTAACATACAGTTTTTTTAATTGACCGTTGACCTGCGCCCCGACATTCACTTGCACAGAAGGTTTGAGGATCCCGGTTGCCAGTACGGTCTTTTCGATATCGCCACGCTCAATTACCACGGACGCCTGAGGGGCAGCGGTACTGGACACCCTGACGTACAGAGCTACTGCGCCAGCAACCAGCAGGATAAGCACCAGCGTCGCCAGTGCATAGAATCCCTTGCGGTGGCGGGTGACCATCAGGAGTATCCGCTTGATTGAGTCGTTCACGCCGGTACTCCGTCAGGCACGATAGCGGAGATAAACTCCTCCTGCGCCGCGTGTACACGGCCATTTTTCATTGTGAAAACACGGTCAAAGAGGGGGAGCGCAGTTTCACTGTGAGTAACAGTGATCAGGGTTTTTCCGTATTCATGGCAATGGTCAATCAGGGTTCGCATCACCTGCTGCGCAGTCTGTTCATCCAGATTCGCGGTCGGCTCATCCAGCACCATCACCGGGCAATCGCTATACATCGCGCGCGCCAGCATCAGGCGCTGACGCTGACCCAGGGACAGCGCGGGATGGCTTTCGCGGATCAACGCATTTTGTTTTCCTGGCAGACGGTCAATCACCTCTGTCAAATTCAGCCCGTGCAGTGATTTATCGATACGCAGCTGCTTTTTCGCATCGTACTCACGATCGAACAACGAGATGTTTTGCAGCACGCTGGCGTTAAATAAGATGTCCTCCTGACTTTGCAGGAAGAACAGCTTCTGCGCCTGACGGCTGGTGACGGGATGTCCATCCACACGGATTTCGCCTGCCTGAGGTTCGATCATCCCGGTGATGACTTTCAGCAATGTACTTTTCCCCGCGCCAGACTCACCGACAATGGCCAGTGTTTCCCCCTGGTGCAGCATCACTGACACCTGGTCGAGAACCGGTTTACCGGGATCGTAAGCAAACTGCAGCGCACGGTAGTTGAGCTGCTGACTAAAGTGCACGGGCTGCAGTACGGGGTCGTGACCCTCTTCTTTAACCGGCGGGAACAGATCGGCCGCGCGCGTATCGATCACGTGCAGCTGATTTTTGCGCAGTACCGAAAAGAAAATTTGTGTGATGTAAGCCGTGAAAATCTGGCGTACGAAGCTATAGGCAAAGAACTCGCCCAGTGAGATGAGGTTTTCTTTCAGCAATGGCAACGCCAGCAGCATGAAGAAGACCATCTCAAGACTGCCGATTAACTGATACAGACTGCTCTTAACCTGCTCATACACTTTCTGTCTCTGGCGGCAGTCAAACAGGGATAACGCATACTGAGCAAAGACGGTTTGACGATAGCTGTGTAATCCGGCGGATTTCAGCGTGGCGAAGCCCTGAATGGTTTCCAGTAAAAAGTCGCTTTGTTCGGCGCTTTTCACCTGGATTTGCTGGGTGTAATAGCGGTCACGGAAAATCGCCCATATGCTGACTAACCCCATCAATGTCACACCAATGGCGGAAATGCCTGCAAGCAACGGACTGATGTAACACATCACCGCCAGCGCAATCACGCCAACCACCCAATCCACGCGCAGGCCATTATCCAGCTCAATTTTTTGGGCTGCCGCTAGTTGCCAGTTCGAGAAACGACTGTAGATCTCACCGGGACTGCGCTTTTCGAAGTAAGACAGTGAGTTAGTCAGAAGACGAGCAAAACCACTTACACTTTGCATGACCACAAAACGTTTGATAACGCGTTCGGTTACGCTGCGGACAATGAAGGCCAGCAGCGTCGAGACGACGAAGGCCAGCAGATAATAAAAATACGGAAAGTCTATTTTACCGGCGGAAGAAAAAACGTTGTTAATCGCAGAACTGACCATCACCGGCATAATGAATAAGGTCAGCGAGACCAGAAATGCCAGCATCATTAACCGGTAAATGCCGGGAATGTCTGCCGTCTGCTTCAGGCTCATGCACTCCAGCGCACGAAAACGCCGCGTACGTTTATCTTTCTCAACGGAGGGAGTAGCGATCCCGGCTTCCCTGTCGAGCACCAGCGCATAACCGCTGATTTCAGATTTCAGCGCGGCAACAGGTAATAGCTGTTCGCCAATAGCTGGATTCATCACACACACGTAGCTCCCCTGGCGATAGGCCAGCAGAACATAATGGCTCGCACCGTAGTGCAGAATGGCGGGTAAAGGGATTTCGGCGAGTTCATGCAGATCGAAAACCACCGGACAGGCAGGGATCGCCAGCTCAGACAGGATGTCGCACATGGTGGAGAGCGCGGTACCGTGGGCAGATGCCGGGAAACTTTCGCGTAGCGTTTCAAGAGGGGCATTGATGCCCTGGGTTTCCGCCAGCATAGAAATACAGGCCAGCGCACATTCGTTGGTTTCTGCCTGATAAACCATTTTAGGAATAATATTGTCCATAATCGACATCTCAGAACGCCCTGTTCTCTGTAGTAATATCTCAGCACTGCTTTTTATTCATATTCAATCGTTAATGAAAAACAGCGAGTGTGAATGCCATAACATCCAGTCAGTTGAATGATCACGAATGCTTTGTTCGATAATGCGCGGCATTTCATCTTTTAATTTTTTAGCCGAAACAGGCTCATGAATATAAATCTTCAAACCTTTATCATAATAAAGATGATAAAAGACCACCTTTGCTGACATTATTCTCGCCAGACGGATAATACCGCTGTGTAAACTGGCTGCGCGATCAAATAGCTGACAGCTTAATTTCTCCGCTTTATCTTTGCTGGCAAACTGCGTAAAGTCCGGGGTAATATCCGGAAATAAAATAATATTCCGCTGGTTATCCGCCGCGTCCATTACCGAAGCCATCAGGTTTCCGGCAATGTTTTTGTTGCCTTCATGAATTGAACAATAGGTGATATCCAGACCACCCAACTGCCGTTCGGCCGCCGAGTGAGCGTCGGCACTGCGTGACGTAATCACCGTTGCTTTCCCCGGGAAAGCAGAAGCACCGACCATCGTGCTCAGAATGTCCGAAACCATGTGCAGCGGCGCGAGGATCACTGGCTGGCCTGCACGTTGCAGGGGTTCAACGATAGCATTGAGCTGTGCAGAACAGTCGGCAAGCTCTTGCAATGCCCATTGATTCTGCCCGTACGTCACCGCCTGTACCAGCAGCTGCCGTCGCTGAGTCAGCCAGATGTAGTCAAATTTCTTGTTATCATTCAGCAGGCAGTGTCGGTTAGACTGCGCAACGATAGCCCGTAATTTCAGATCGCGTGATGTTAGCCCCAGAAAACGGCTGACATGTGAGAAGGCAAAAATGACGCGATAATGAAGGTGCCGGAATAATAAACAATGTCCCCTGTAGGCAATTACCTTGAGTTTATAAAAACACCACTGACATCTGACAGTGATGTTTTTCCAAAACATGGCGCACCACAGGGCGAAGAATTTCATTATTCCTCCGGCACCTGATGGCTTTCTAACATGGAAATTAATTTATCAGCGAATGACGGAAAGTCCGTATCCTGAAGAGCAACCCATTTTTTATCCACAATGTATGCCGGAGTGGCATTCACATTATAATATTTGGTAACGCGAGTCATATAATCAAGAAGGTTTTTCACCTTCTCGGATTGGCTCACTTTGTTATATTCATCGATATTGATTTTATTGTCTTCCAGCCACGCTGTGCGTTTTTCCGGATCGCCTAAATCAATCTTTTTCTTGATAACCGCATCATAAGCGCTTTGGCGATACGTCTCTTCAATACCCATTACCTGCAAGGTGGCAAAGACCGGTGCAAAGCGCGCTAACCCATTTTGGGTATCGAGGCTGTAATGAAGGCGTACCAGCTTCGTGCCTGCTGGCATACGTTTTTCCAGCGCGTCCACATTCTTTTCATTGCGTTCGCAAAAATGGCAACCATAAGAGAAGATTTCAATAATATCCTCCCCGGCGCCGATCGGGCTCGCGTCGACCTCTTTCGCTGACAGTGACACCAGTGAATTCTGGCTGGAATCATTTTTTTGATTTAATACAAAGTTTTGGAACCAGGCAGTGGTGATCAGCGCTGAAATAACCGCGACAAAAACAGTATAAAGCAGAATGGGAAGTATTCTTTTTTTCATAGAAGGTTGTTCGCTCTGAAAACAATATTACGATTCACTCAATGAAATGAGTAAACAGGCGTTGCATAATGATGCAACGCCCTGACAGAATAAATATGACTTACTCTGCATTAATTAAAAACGAATACTTCTTAGTTTGCATTACCACAATCACCCAGCGCGGCCGGGGTATAGGTCTTAGTTTCTACGCCATTTTTATCAGTACAGGTTTTAACGGCAAAGCAAGCAGTCTGATTGTTTACTAAAGCGGAGGTGTAGGTATCAACACAAGTTTGAAAAGTACCACCAACGATTGAACGTGCTTCTGTCATTGTCATCTTTTTCATCTTATATATCCTTATTTATAATGAATTTTTGAACATAATGCCCACTGGCATATTTCCAGTGTTATGTCACTATAGAGAAGGTTTTAGCAACACATCCCTGAATACCGTAACAATAACCCAGGCGAAAAACGCACAGGCCATTATTAACGGATCCGGCGCATTGTAACGATGGTTTTTTTATAGAGCAATACATACAAAAAAGGTAGGTTAATTTACACATCCCAACACAAGGGATATATTGCAGGACTTTTCTTAGAAAAATATAAGATATTCATCAGCGCGATGAATATTACCTTATTCTTCACTCAGTTTACGCATCGATATATCAGGATTATTCTTAGGAAAATCCTGGATAACAGGTTTGCGTAATAGCATTTTTTTTTAATAAAATGAG
The DNA here is from genome assembly GCF_916618945.1 of Leclercia sp. Marseille-Q4284. Classification (NCBI taxonomy): domain Bacteria; kingdom Pseudomonadati; phylum Pseudomonadota; class Gammaproteobacteria; order Enterobacterales; family Enterobacteriaceae; genus Leclercia; species Leclercia sp. Marseille-Q4284. The sequence goes on along the minus strand of NZ_CAKAKG010000002.1, from coordinate 1,138,715 downwards.
AAGAAATACTTTCGAAGAGGCGGGGCATGGTTAACGTCTATGACTTACATGTGAGTTCTCTTTACGCACAGAAGTGACAGCCTGTTGCACCGATGAGCCAAACCGATGATTCGACAAAACATCACCTGACAACGCAGCAGAGCCCACGTGAGAGTGATAAAACGCTGCTAAACGAATGCTCTGAATTTTATTCTCACTCGGTTACGTATCAGTCTCCTTTTTTTGCCACGAAATCATAACGATGTTGGCACTTCATGTGGTTTTACTCAGACATTAAATGTGATCTTCCGCACATTTCCCTCCGCGGAGACCGAAGCGAGTGTCTACGCTTATAGATACCGGGAAACACCCTTATTAGAGATAACGCTAACCGGAGGTCCTGACCACCATGTTCAACCAGAATATACGCACTGTAGAGACCGTAGAGTTCGATATAGAACAAGAACTTCTCTACGAAATCGATCCCTGCGAGTTAAAACTGGATGAAATGCTCGAGGCGGAGCCGGAACCTGAAATGATTGAAGGGCTGCCCGCATCCGATGCGCTCACCCCTGCCGATCGCTACCTTGAACTCTTTGAGCATGTTCAGTCGACGCGACTGTTTGCTGACAGCAAAACCTTCCCCGACTGCGCACCAAAGATGGATCCGCTGGATATCCTCATCCGCTACCGTAAGGTGAGACGCCATCGGGACTTTGACCTGCGCCAGTTTGTAGAAAATCACTTCTGGCTGCCGGAAGTCCTGTCGAGCGAGTATGTTTCCGATCCATCCCTCTCGCTCAAGGAACATATCGACAACCTGTGGCCGGTGCTGACCCGCGAGCCGCAGGATCACATCCCCTGGTCGTCGCTGCTGGCGCTGCCGCAGGCCTATATTGTGCCCGGCGGGCGATTCAGCGAAACCTACTACTGGGACTCCTACTTCACCATGCTGGGGCTGGCCGAAAGCGGGCGCCACGACATGCTCAAATGCATGGCGGATAACTTTGCATGGATGATTGAGCGCTATGGCCATATTCCCAACGGGAACCGCACCTACTATCTGAGCCGCTCTCAACCACCGGTATTTGCCCTGATGGTTGAGCTGTTTGAAGAGGACGGTGTGCGCGGGGCCAAGCGCTATCTGGATCACCTGAAAATGGAGTACGCCTTCTGGATGGACGGCGCGGAGTCGCTGCTGCTTAACCAGGCCTACCGCAGCGCGGTGCGTATGCCGGATGGCTCGCTGCTCAACCGTTACTGGGATGATCGCGACACGCCGCGGGATGAATCCTGGATAGAGGACGTCGAAACCGCTCGTCACTCCGGTCGTCCGCCGAACGAGGTCTATCGCGATCTGCGCGCCGGAGCCGCTTCAGGCTGGGACTACTCCTCCCGCTGGCTGCGGGATCCGAGCCGGCTGGCGAGTATTCGCACCACTCAGTTTATCCCTATCGATCTCAACGCCTTCCTGTTCAAGCTGGAGAGCGCCATCGCCAATATCTCGGCCTCGAAAGGTGACAAAGAGACGGCAGAGATCTTCCGCCAGAAGGCGAGCGATCGCCGCGCGGCGGTAAACCGCTATTTGTGGGATGACGAAAACGGCTGCTATCGCGATTACGACTGGCGTCGGGAGGAGCTGGCGCTCTTTTCTGCGGCCAGTATCGTGCCGCTGTATGTCGGTATGGCGACCCACGAGCAGGCTGAACGCCTGTCGGATGCGGTAAAAGCCCGTCTGCTGACGCCGGGGGGTATTCTCGCCACCGAGTACGAAACCGGCGAGCAGTGGGACAGACCCAACGGCTGGGCGCCATTGCAGTGGATGGCGATCCAGGGGTTCAAGCAATACGGCAACGACTCGCTGGGGGATGAAATCGCCTGGAGCTGGCTGCACACCGTGAATCATTTTTACAAGACGCATTACAAGCTGATTGAAAAATATCACATCGCCAGCAGCCAGCCTCGTGAAGGTGGTGGGGGGGAATATCCCCTGCAGGACGGATTTGGCTGGACTAACGGCGTGGTACGCCGCCTGATTGGTCTGTACGGGGAGCCGTAGCTCCCCGCTCTGTCAGCGGATCACTTCATAAATCGCCGTCTGGATCGACTGCCATTTTTTGGTGCTGTCGTTCGGCTGCGCCTGTGCCCGCCGCTTCGCCTGGTCCATCTCGCGTCGCTGGCGTTCGACTACCGCCGGGACGGTACAAAATGCCTGAAGATACTCCTTACGCAGGCCCGTCAGGGATTGGCCTGCTGACATTGCGTGGCCGAGATTGGTAATAAACTGCCGACATGGCTTCTCCTGCGTCATTTGCAGACGATAGCGCATCAGTAAATCCAGCACCTCACGATGGTTGACGGCGAGCGCATGCTCCGTCCAGGAGAGCTTCCAGTCCATTCCCGCTTTCAGGAACAGCAATGCCACCCGGGTATCGTTGCGGTCTATCGCCGCGCGGAAGTTATTCTCATCCCAGGTGACCCCCATCCGCGTCAGCGTCTCGCGGGAGGAAGGCGTCTCACGCATCTCTTCCGCCACCGTCTGGACGGGCGCTACGGTGCTGGCCGCCTGGGTCGGGGTGCTGCTTTCAATGAGCAGCCAGGTGCCCATCATCAACATCCCCATCACCATGACCCCCACCGCGCCCCACAGCACCACCGAAATCAGGTGATCGCGTTGCTCCGGGGTACGCACAGGCCGACGGTTCGGTTTATCGATGGTGTCACGCACCTCAAAAATATCGTCGCCGGTGGCGTTGTTTTTTTTCCGGGCGCTCTCCCAGAAGAGATTCAGCTCGTTAAGATCCTCTGCCATCAACCCCGCCGGGTTCACGGTGGTACGGCCCTCATCAAATGCACGCTGCACGGGGCTGGCGATCTGGGCGTAATAGTTGTCCAGGAGTAGAAGCTGCGTGGAGGTAAGGGGCTGTTGGGCAATAATTTTATTGCGGATCAGCCGGATATCATCCAGGAAGGTCTGGAGCGTTTTGCGCGGCTCCACCATCAGCGTCAGCAGGGTCGGATCGCTGAACAGCGCCGAATAGGAGCGGGAGTACTCTTTTTTATCCACCAGCATCAGGGCCAGCTCGCTGAACATCATCCCGCCGAGGGCGTCGTTACGTTCACCCTGCTGCAGCCAGCCGCGCACCCGATCGGCATTGAACAGCGTTTTCAGATGATTGTTCAGACGCGTCGGATCCGGCCACGCCTGCATAATCAGCCCTTTAATCATCAGCTCGAGCGTGCGCACCTGCTTTTGCGCCTGCTGCTGGCGAAGCTCATCGCTGGGACCCATTTCGGTGCTGTAGGTCAGTAGCGGCTGCTGCAGACGGAGATGTTCAAGCGCCGTCACAAAGCGCGTCGCGGCGATCAGCTGGTTGTCGCTCACCTCCTGCCCGCTCTCATACTGCGGCACCCGCTGCTGTAACAGCCGCAGTTGCAGGGTGAACTGCGACAGCTCGGCATCATTCAGATTGAGCCGCTTAGCCACCCTCGCCCAGCCCCCCAGCGCCAGCCTGGCGGAGTCAAGCTGCTCAAGGAACCAACGGGGATCTTTGCCTTCGGCAACATGCACCTTTAACAGGAGCAGGATCTCCACGGAGGCCTGACGAATAATTCCCAGACAGCGTTCAAACTGCTCGCGGATCAGGTGCGATTTACTGAGGGTCATCATTTTCCTTTAAATACTGCAAATGCTGCGCATCCAGGCAGAGGCAGCTGACGGAGAGTGTTTTTTATTTCAAGTGGTTATACCAGATTAAACATACCCGATAACGGGTACTATTTCAGTGATAATGTTAAAACCATTTACAAAAGTTCCCGGAGATCTGGCATGCCCGTGTTGCACACCCCGCGTTTAACCTGCTCCCCGCTGCAGGACGAAGACTGGCCCTTTTTTCTCTCGCTTCAGCAGCACCCCGACGTGATGCGCTACGTGGCCGAAGCCCGCCCGGAGGCCGCCATCCGCGAGGCTTTTACCGCGCGTCTGCCGGCGTGGACGCCAGGCAGCGACCACTGGCTGTGCCTGGTAGTGCGCGATACCACCAGCCAGATGCCGCTCGGGGTCACCGGGTATATTCATCATGATGATGATTGCGCCGAAGTCGGGTTTTTATTCGCACCGCAAGCCCAGGGAAAAGGCTACGGCTATGAGTCTTTACAGGCGGTATGTGATTACGCCTTCGGCCAGGGCGGCATTCGCCGCTTAACCGCCACGGTAACGGCAGGCAATGTGGCCTCGAAACGCCTGCTGGAAAAAGTGGGGTTTGTGCTGGAGGGAGAACTGCGCGAAAGCTACTGGCTGGCAGGTCAGTGGCATAACGACTGGCTGTTTGGACTGTTAAAAAAAGAGTACCCCTGAGCGTGCCGCGGGGATCCCTCCCCGGCACCGTCTTACAGGAACATCCCTCCGGAGACTTCAATCCGCTGCGCATTCATCCAGCCAAGCTCATCGCTGAGCAGAGCTGCAATCGCATCGCCAATGTCGTCCGGCAAGCCGACGCGCCCCAGCGCCGTCTGGGAGGCAATATGCTGATTGATCTCCTTGTTATCACGCACGCGCCCGCCACCAAAGTCGGTTTCAATAGCACCGGGGGCAATGATATTGGCGGTGATGCCGCGTGCGCCCAGCTCCTTCGCCTGATAGCGAGTGAGCACTTCCATCGCCCCCTTCATCGCCGCGTAAGTGCTGGAACCCGGCTGAGCAAAACGCGCGAGGCCGGAAGAGACATTCAGGATCCGCCCGCCGTTTTTCATCAGCGGTACCAGGCGCTGGGTCAGGAAGAAAGGGCCTTTAAAATGGATGTTCATTACCTCGTCAAATTGCGCTTCGGTGGTATCAACGTAGGGAGCATATAAACCGACGCCCGCGTTGTTCAACAAATAATCGAAGCTGTTGCGTTGCCATACCGCATGCAGCTTTTCTTCCATCTGCCTGGCAAACAGTTCGAAGCTGGCAATATCCCCGACGTTTAACTGTAATGCCGCCGCCTTTACCCCTTTTTGCTCAATTTCGCGCACAACATCCAGCGCCTCCTGCTGGCTGCGGTTCCAGGTCAGGAGGATCCCGACACCTCTGTCTGCCAGCTTCAGCGCCGCGTTTTTACCGAGCCCGCGGCTACCGCCAGTCACTAATGCAATACGTTCAGTCATAAGAAACCTCGTTTCGGCTGTGGTGGTGATTGAGAAAGAGCTTATTAGGTGATAGAAAATCAATAAATATGGCTAACAACGCTTCACTGTTTCATAGCTAACAACAATGAGCGCTCCCTATGGATAAAATTCAGGCAATGCAGCTGTTCATTCGCGTCGCGGAACTGGAGAGTTTTTCCCGCGCAGCGGACTCTATGGGCCTTCCTAAAGGTAGCGTATCCCGTCAGATCCAGGCCCTTGAGAACGGGCTGGGCACCCAGCTGCTGCACCGCACCACGCGGCGCGTCAGCCTGACGCAGGACGGGATGGTCTATTACGAGCGGGCCAAAGATCTACTGGCTAACATGGATGAACTGGATGGTCTTTTTTTGCACGATCCCACCAGCGTCAGCGGAAGAATTCGGGTGGATATGCCCACGGGTGTTGCGCGAAATTTAGTCATCCCGCGATTGCCGCTTTTTTTACAGCAGTATCCCGGAATTGAACTGGAGCTGAGCAGCAGCGATCGTCTGGTGGATGTGGTGCGGGAAGGGTTTGACTGTGTGGTGCGCGTCGGCATCCTGAAGGATTCTGGCTTAATCGCCCGTCCGCTCGGCCGACTGTCGGTGATCAACTGCGCCAGCCCGGATTATCTGTCGCGTTTTGGCTATCCCGACGGGCTGGATGATTTATCTTCCCATGCCGTGGTGCACTACGCGACGCATCTCGGCACCCGGCCACAGGGGTTCGAATATTACGACGGCGAGTCGACCCACTGGATCAAGACCGGCGGGGTACTGACGGTCAACAGCACTGAAACCTACCACGCCTCTGCGCTCGCCGGGCTGGGAATTATTCAGGTCCCACGGGTGGGCGTACGTGACGCGCTGCGCGCCAAAAAGCTGCTGGAGATCCTGCCCCAGTACCGCGCCCGACCGATGCCGGTATCGCTCATCTATCCCCACCGCCGCAACCTCTCCCGCCGGGTGCATCTGTTTATGGCCTGGCTCACAGATATCATGAAAGCGTACGTTGACTGAGTGCAGGCTATAATTTTAAGGACCTCCCGCTAATTAATAAGGAAAGTGCGCGTGACGCCGGAAAATAGTGAGCAACGCCCCACCCATGATCTGGACTTCGAACCGATTAAAAAACTGGAAAACAGTCCGCCTCCGGCGGCTGAACCTAAAGTCACCTCTATACGTAAAACGGGGAGCCTGCTGGACAAAGCGAAGGATGCCTTCCAGCTGATTCAGCAGCAGCCGGTCATTGCTCACCTGCTGCGTGCTACCGAGCGGTTTAACGATCGGCTGGGCAATCAGTTTGGCGCGGCGATCACCTATTTCTCATTTTTATCGATGATCCCGATCCTGATGCTCTCTTTTGCCGCAGCGGGTTTTTTTCTGGTCTCCAACCCGACGCTGCTCCAGGATATCTTCGATAAAATACTGCAGAACGTCAGCGATCCGACGCTGGCCACTACCCTGAAAAGCACTATCCGTACCGCCGTAGAGCAGCGTACTACCGTGGGGATTGTCGGGCTGTTCGTGGCGCTCTACTCCGGGATTAACTGGATGGGCAACCTGCGGGAGGCGATCCGCGCCCAGTCGCGTGACGTCTGGGAGCGTAAGCCCCAGGATGAGGAGAAGATCTGGATTAAATATTTCCGCGACTTCATCTCGCTGATTGGTCTGCTGGTGGCACTGGTTATCACTCTCTCCATCACCTCCGCGGCAGGTTCGGCGCAGCAGATGATCATCTCCGCCCTCTATCTTGATACCATCGAGTGGCTGAAACCGGTCTGGCATCTGGTGGGATTATGTATCTCAATGCTGGCGAACTATCTGCTGTTCTTCTGGATCTTCTGGCGTCTGCCGCGCCACCGGCCACGACGCAAGGCGCTGATCCGCGGCACGTTCATTGCGGCTATCGGCTTTGAGGTAATCAAAATCGTGATGACCTATACCCTGCCGTCGCTGGTCTCCTCCCCGTCCGGGGCGGCATTTGGTTCCGTGCTGGGGCTGATGGCCTTCTTCTACTTCTTCGCCAGACTGACGCTGTTCTGTGCGGCGTGGATCGCCACCGCCGAGTACCCGGATGACCGAAGAATGCCCGGCAAATCACACCGTTAAGTACCCCATCGGGCTGAACAGGAACGCAATATTTCAGCCCGATTCATCATTTCAGCATATAAATCCAGCCTGTAACTTTTATTTAACCAAAAAGCAGTTTTATCCTCTAAGTATTAATTTCTGTGAAGCATTTCATAGATGTGATTTTCCTGGTCTGAAAATTATTCGCTTTTTGCTGGCTTTTTCGCCATCCGCTGCGTTTGTTACAGATTGAAATGTCGCTTTTGCTGTGCGTAATATGGCCTTTCGTTCGCCAAAAATAAGAAAAGTTTATGCAAGCCACAGCCACAACACTCAATTCAGAGCAGGAAAACGCCCCGGTTAACTCGCGCAATAAAGTCGTCGTCGCATCGCTGATTGGCACCGCCATCGAATTCTTCGACTTCTATATTTACGCCACCGCGGCGGTCATCGTTTTCCCGCATATCTTCTTCCCGCAGGGCGACCCGACGGCGGCCACGCTGCAATCGCTGGCGACCTTCGCCATCGCCTTTATCGCGCGTCCTATTGGTTCGGCGGTGTTCGGCCACTTCGGCGATCGCGTCGGGCGTAAGGTGACGCTGGTCGCCTCGCTGCTGACTATGGGGATCTCCACCGTCGCCATCGGCCTGCTGCCGACCTACGAGACCATCGGTATTCTGGCTCCGGTGCTGCTGGCGCTGGCCCGTTTTGGCCAGGGTCTGGGTCTGGGCGGTGAATGGGGCGGTGCGGCGCTGCTGGCCACTGAAAACGCCCCACCGCGCAAGCGTGCGCTGTATGGCTCCTTCCCGCAGCTGGGCGCACCGATTGGCTTCTTCTTTGCCAACGGCACCTTCCTGCTTCTCTCCTGGCTGCTGACCGACGAGCAGTTCATGACCTGGGGCTGGCGTATACCGTTTATCTTCTCGGCGGTGCTGGTGCTGATCGGCCTGTATGTCCGCGTCTCCTTGCATGAGACCCCGGTGTTTGCCAAAGTGGCCGCTGCGAAGAAACAGGTAAAAATCCCGCTCGGTACGCTGCTGACTAAACACATTCGCGTAACGGTGCTTGGCACCTTCATCATGCTGGCGACCTATACGCTGTTCTACATCATGACCGTCTACTCCATGACCTACAGCACCACGCCAGCGCCGGTGGGCCTGGGTCTGCCGCGTAATGAAGTACTGTGGATGCTGATGATGGCGGTGATTGGCTTTGGCGTGATGGTGCCGATTGCCGGGCTGCTGGCTGACCGCTTTGGTCGTCGCCCGAGCATGATTGTCATCACCTCGCTGATCATTCTGTTTGCGCTGTTCGTCTTCCCGCCGCTGCTCGGTTCCGGTAATCCGGCGCTGGTGATGGCTTATCTGCTGATTGGTTTGAGCCTGATGGGGCTGACGTTCGGCCCGATGGGCGCCCTGCTGCCAGAGCTGTTCCCGACGGAAGTGCGTTATACCGGAGCGTCATTCTCCTATAACGTCTCCTCGATTCTGGGTGCCTCGGTGGCACCCTATATCGCCACCTGGCTGCAGGCGAATTACGGTCTGGCGTATGTCGGGTTTTACCTGGCGGCAATGGCGGCGCTGACGCTGATTGCCCTGTTAATGACTCACGAAACCCGCCATCAGTCGCTGTGATCTTTAACGCTGGGTGGCGCTGCGCTTACCCGGCCTACAACTACAACTTCCGTAGGCCGGGCAATACCTCCGTACTATTTCTTCATCTGCGACAGAATGACCTGACACTGATTGGCCTGCCCCTCGGACGGGGAGATAAGCGCCAGCAGTGCCGCCGCTGGCGTCACCAGGGTTGCCAGCGCTGCCGCCACCGCACCACGGGCAATTAACGGCCCCGCCTTCACCCCGGCATCCGGATCTTTGAAGCTACCGCGTACGTACAGCGGCGATCGCAGCGTCACGATGCGAATACCTTTACTTTCCGGATTGATGGTGAGATCCAGCTGTTCCGAGGCCATGCTGGCCGTGCCGGTGATGTTGATGACGGCATTTTCAGTATCAAAGGCAAAGATCTGTGGACGGGCGACACCGTTTACCAGGTCAATATTGGCCGCCGCACAGTTAACCCGTACCTCATCGTCACCAAAAATCTGCCCAACCAGGAAGTTACCGACGTTAAGGCCCAGGATCTCCATCAGGTTGCGGCTGACCAGCCCATCGTTCATCAGCAGCTTCAGGTTACCATTACCGTTGCCCAGCAGGGCTGCCACGGAATTACCGGTACCGCGAATGGTTGCATCACCGCTCATCTCGCCGAGGGTTTTCTGCATCAGCTCCACATCGGGCATCAGCTGTTTAAGCTTCAGTCGTCGGGCCTGAATGTCTGCCTGGCCGCGCATCGGCTTCTTATCCCCTTCCAGCTTGATGTTGGCCGAGATCGTCCCGCCCGCCATGCCAAACTTCAGCGGCTTCAGCTGCAGGTCAGCATTTTTAAGAATGATGTGGGTCGAGAGGTCGCTGAGCGGCAGGCTGCTGCCATGCTCGATTCGGCGTCCTTTGAAGCGCACGTCGGCATCCATCACATCCCATTTATCGGTTTCGAAGCGGTCGTTAGGCAGCACTTTCCCGGACGGCGGCGCCTCTTTTCTGACTTTCTGCGCCTTGGTACCTTTGCCGGAGTCAACGCCAATCAGTGGCCCCAGGTCGGCCAGCCGCAGCTGCTTAGATTCCATGTCGCCTTCCAGCTTCGGCCGCGGTTTACCGGTGCTGTAAGTCAGCGAGCCATGAATATCGCTGTCCCCGATCCGGCCATTAAAGTCACGGTAATCATAGACAGACGATTTTTCTGGGTCGATCTTGGCCACCAGATGGCCGTCGGTTTCAAACGGTGGGGTATCCGGGAGCAGGACACCGGTCAGATCGTACAACTCACCCAGCGAATCGCCGGAAAACTTGAGGCGCAGATCGACCCCGCCCATCTTCATGGGATCGCTCACCGTGCCGACAAAGGCCACACGGGTATTACCAGAGCGGAAATCGGCCTGTACCGGGAACGGCGTGCCTTCCCCGCGCAGCGCCAGCATGCCGCCAATTTTTCCGCTGCCCTTCAGAGGCTGTTCGTTGTAACGCCCTTCGGCTTTCAGGCCAAAGACGTAATCGCCCACTTTGCCCTTCTCATCTTTGTCCTTCGCGCCGGTCACTTCGCTGAAAGGCAGCGCTTTACCCAGCGGATCGACGAAGATCTCAAGATTGGCTTTGCTCACCGCATCATCAATGGCGATACGCCCGCGATCGAAAATGATGTTGTCGAGACGGAACGACCAGGTCGAGGGTTTAGCATCAGCCTCTTTATCTTGGCTGTCGGCGAGATCAAAGGTCCAGTTGTTGGTCTTTTCCGACAGGCGGATCAGCCGGGCATCGGGTTTCTGCAGTTTGATCCACGGCAGATAGACCGTTTTGGTCAGCAGCGCCAGCGGAGCCAGTGTGGCTTCGACGCGTGGCAGATGCACCATAGTGATTTCGGGAATATCGGGCGGATTGCCGAGCACAACGTCATCGGCATGCACGTGCGGCCACGGGATCCAGCTGCGCCAGCCTGTTTCATCCTTCTGACGCGCCCACACGACGCCCAGATCGCCGCGAATAGCGAACGGACGGTTGAGTTCAGTTGAGACTTTCTGGTTGATGGTCGGTTTGAGGCGGTTCCAGTCAAATGTCGCGATCACGACAATGAGCACCACAATCAGCAACAAGAAGACCCCCCCGGACCAGGTGATAATCTTCGCTGTTTTTGTCATCCCATAATTCCTTTTTTACCTTGCCAGTCATGAATATAGTTCAGACAAAGAAAAAAGGGGCGGCAGCGTCCGGTAATAACGCGTTAGCCACGCGCTATTATGGGAAGCAGCCGGGGTTACAGAGTGACGATAACGTTGTCGAGCATCTCCATCGGCACCGGACGGGAGAGGAAATAGCCCTGTGCGGCGGCGGCAGGTGAGTTTTGCACATCGCGCCACTCTTCCAGCGTCTCAACGCCTTCGACGATCACGCCCTGACAGTAGCGGTTCATCAGCTGCAGCAACAGGGTGAACAGATTGCGACCTTCCGGGGTCTGACGCAGCATAATGAACAGATCCCGCGCCACTTTGATGTAGTCGTAACGCACCTCGCTCAGGGCGGAGAAGTTCGCCATGCCGGTGCCAAAATCGTCCAGCCACAGCGGGCCAAATTCGCACATGGTGGCAAAGGAAGAGTCCTGCGGCAGACGCACGTGCTCCACCAGCTCAAAGCGCAGCCAGGGCAGGCAGTGGATCAGCTTCTGCAGGCTCTCATCCTGACGGACCGCCAGCAGGGTTGGGCCATCGACGTTAACCGAGGCCAGAATAGTGTTGTCGGCAAAGAAATCCTGTTTTGCCGTCAGCATGCTGAGCTGCTCTTCGAGGATATCCAGACGGTGGCGCACGGGCAGTTCCGCAAAATAGCGATCCGGGGCGATCCGCTGTGCCGGGTTTGAAGGATGGGTCACGACGGTCAGGATCTCGATCGCCATCAGTTTACCGTCGGTGCGATAAATGGGCTGATAAGTATAAGCACGCTCACATTGCAGCCAGTAGCGATGTTCCTGCAAGTTCTCAATACTTGCCTCAGGGATGCTCAGCAGCTGGATGTCCTGCCTTAACTTCATTTCAGATATCCTGTTGATTGGGGAAGAACCTGTCGGGACTGGTCAAAGGATTATCGGCCCCAGGTATGAGAACTTTATGTTCGGTTGCGGACGAAAATGAAAATCTGAGATCTGAAACTTACCCGGAACTTGTCCTGGTTCAAAAAAATAATGGAACGTCGTTTTAATACAGTTGACCACTCCCGGGCTGCAGCGCACACTAGCGCTAATTTAACTGTTCAGGTTCACGACTATGTCTAAGAAAATTGCCGTGATCGGCGAATGTATGATCGAACTCTCCCAGAAAGGCGCGGAAGTGAACCGTGGCTTTGGTGGCGATACGTTAAACACCTCGGTGTATATTGCCCGTCAGGTTGATGCTAACGCGCTGGCGGTCAACTATGTGACGGCCCTGGGCACAGACAATTTCAGTCAGCAGATGCTGGACGCCTGGCAGAGTGAAAATGTCGATATCTCCCTGACCCAGCGGATGGAAAACCGCCTGCCGGGCCTCTATTACATTGAGACCGACAGCACCGGCGAGCGCACCTTCTACTACTGGCGCAACGAAGCTGCCGCCAAATTCTGGCTGGAGAGCGACAGCGCGGCCCACATCTGCGAAACGCTGGCCCAGTTTGACTACCTCTATCTGAGCGGCATTAGCCTGGCGATCCTCAGCCCTGACAGCCGTGAAAAATTGTTCTCCCTGCTGCGCGAATGCCGCGCCAACGGCGGGAAAGTGATTTTCGACAACAACTACCGTCCACGTCTGTGGGCCAGTCGCGAAGAGACGCAGCAGGTCTATACCCGGATGCTGGAGTGCACCGATATCGCCTTCCTGACCCTCGATGACGAAGATGCCCTGTGGGGCGAAAAGCCCGTTGATGAGGTGATCGCCCGTACTCAGGCTGCTGGTGTAACGGAAGTTGTGATTAAGCGCGGGGCAGACTCCTGCCTGGTGGCCGTTGCCGGCGAAGCGATTGTTGAGGTGCCTGCGGTGAAGCTGGCTAAAGAGAAGGTGATTGATACCACTGCGGCGGGTGACTCATTCAGCGCCGGGTATCTGGCTGTGCGTCTGACGGGCGGTACGCCGGAAGCCGCAGCCCAACGCGGCCACCTGACCGCCAGCACGGTGATTCAGTATCGTGGCGCGATCATCCCGCGGGAAGCGATGCCTGCATAAGTGCGGTCTGGTGCCCTCACCCCGCCCCTCTCCCACCGGGAGAGGGAGCAAACATTAAAAAAGGCAACTTACGTTGCCTTTTTGCTTTTATTTCGCGGGCGCCATAATTCCGTCCCACGTCGCCTGCAGATCCTTCATGTCATATTCCGGCTCACCTTTCGGCTGCATCAGAATCAGCGACATATCCTGTGAAAGCTGCTGACGCAGATCCTGGCTCAGCATCTCCGCAGTCAGGCTATTGAGGAAATCCTGACGCAGTTTCTGATACTGTTCCGGCGCAATATCCACCACCTGGTTTTGCAGAGAGCGAATACGCTGGCTGATCAGAATATCGGTATCGGTACGGGCATAGGTGGCGAACAGTTTTTGCAGCTCGAGGTTTTTCTGCGCCACCAGCGCATTGAACTCCTCTTCGCTCAGGCCATTCTCACGCACCTTCGCCAGCTCTTTGGCGACCAGCGCCATATTGGCGTTCAGCTTGTCGCCCGGCGACTCCACGTTAATGGCGCACTGGGCGCGCTGGAACAGCACCCGGCAATCAAAGCCCAGGCCAATGTCCTTGGCGTTGTTTTTGCTCAGGTTTTGCTGAACATGCCAGAACAACGCCTCCCGGGCTAAATCGGCGCGCCAGTAGCGCAGCAGCGCGGCAGATTCACGAATTGGCTGCCATGGGCTATCCCACATAATAGAGAGTCGGTCCTGGCGCACGGCATCGGTCATGATGCTGACCGGCTCTGCGCGCAGCGGCGACAGGGTGGGTACTGGCGCAGGGGTGGTGCGTTTGCCCTTCAGTTCACCGAAGGTTTTACCGATCTGCTCGATCACCGCGCGGCTATCAATGTTGCCGACCACAATCAGGGTCATGGCGTCCGGGGTGTACCAGTTCTGGTAGAACGACTTCACCTGCTCAATATCAACCGGCTGCTTCAGCGGCTCCGCCGGATCGTGACCCAACAGCGCAGAGCCTTTCAGGCGATAGCGCCACCAGCCCTCTTTAGTATCAGCAGGCCAGGTCGCCACCATATCGCTGTTGCTCAGGGCATAATTCACGGTATCAGGCGTAATCGAGACGTTACCGGCGGTATCAGACAGCCAGGTCAATGCCTCTTTAAGCAAATCGTTACGGTTGTTTGGCAGGCTGAGGTTAAACATGGTGTAGTCATAGGAGACGACGGCAGGCGGCAAAGGACGTTTAGGATCGATACCCTGTTGCCACAATGAACGGACCTGTACGGCCTGCAGGCTACCGCTTTGGGTCAGCGCCAGACGGGGAATAAAATGGCTGAAACCGCTCTGTTGCGTACTCTCGGTCAGGGAGCCGGTATTGACGGAAAGGCGAATTTCAATGCGGTCGCTGGGGCGTTGCGGCGTGGCTAAAACCTGCCACTGAAAACCGTTCGCCAGCGTACCCTGTTGCCAGGCCGGGTCAGGCTGGAGCGCGTCAGCCTGCACATAACTGGCTGCTGCCATCATGAGCAAACCGCCGGTTAAGAGTCGAATTTTTGTGCCCTGCATGTGAACCCCTGATCAACATTCCTGGTTACAAAGAGTGCCACACGCCCTGTCGCACTCTAAAGATAATGTTCAAAACACTCCGATTAGACCGCGCGTGAAGCGAAACGTCACGGCAAGAAGTGAAATATACCCGAAATAAATCTTGTCCGTTTATGACAAGTATTCAGGGCCATTATGCGCAGGAGCCCGCACCCCGACAAGGGAATGCGGGCCAGAGAGAAGATTTTATGAGGATAAACCGTGCGTTTTGCCGTCTGGCGCACGATTATTCAGCGTATCGTCGAGTTTTTTGTGGTCCAGCTCTTTCACCCACTTCGCCACCACGATGGTTGCTACACCGTTGCCCACCAGGTTAGTCAGGGCGCGGGCTTCGGACATAAAGCGGTCAATACCGAGGATCAGGGCCAGTCCGGCTACCGGCAGATGTCCGACGGCAGAGATGGTCGCTGCCAGCACGATAAAGCCGCTGCCCGTCACCCCTGCGGCGCCTTTCGAGGAGAGCAGTAACACCACCAGCAGCGTGATCTGATGGAAGATATCCATATGGCTGTTGGTGGCCTGAGCGATAAATACCGCCGCCATGGTCAGGTAGATCGAGGTGCCATCAAGGTTAAAGGAGTAACCGGTCGGGATAACCAGCCCCACCACCGATTTACGGCAGCCCAGCTTCTCCATCTTATCGAGCATACGCGGCAGCGCCGATTCGGACGAGGAGGTACCCAGTACAATCAGCAGCTCTTCACGGATATAGCGGATGAACTTGAAGATGTTGAAGCCCGTGGCACGAGCAATGCTGCCCAGTACCACCACCACAAACAGGATGCAGGTAATGTAGAAGCAGATAATCAGCTGGCCGAGCTGCACCAGGGTGCCGACACCATATTTGCCGATGGTAAAGGCCATCGCCCCGAATGCCCCGATGGGTGCCAGGCGCATAATCATATTGATGATGCCGAAGATAACCTGCGAGAAGCTTTCAATTACGTTGAATATCAGCTGGCCTTTGCTGCCAAGACGATGCAGGGCAAAGCCAAACATCACGGCGAACAGTAGCACCTGCAGGATGTTACCACTGGCGAAGGCGCCAATCACGCTGCCGGGGATCACGTCCAGCAGGAAGGCGACCACGCCCTGGTCTTTCGCCTGATCGGCGTAAACCGCCACCGCTTTTGCATCCAGCGTGGAAGGGTCAACGTTCATACCTGCGCCCGGCTGAACCACGTTCACAATCACCAGGCCAATGATCAGCGCGAGGGTGCTGACCACTTCAAAATAGAGAAGCGCAACCGCACCCGTGCGGCCCACGGCTTTCATGCTTTCCATGCCTGCGATGCCGGTCACGACGGTACAGAAAATAACCGGAGCGATCACCATCTTAATCAGCTTAACGAAGGCATCGCCAAGCGGTTTCATTTGGGTGCCTAATTCAGGGTAGAAATGGCCAAGCAGAATACCGATGGCGATGGCGGTTAAGACCTGAAAATAAAGACTTCTGAAGAGAGAGGTTTTCATAAGATGTCCTTGGGAAGAAAAACCGCAGGCAGTGTAGGGTTACTGCTCACCTGCGGCCTTAAAATAGCACCCAATAATCAGGACAAATAGAAGCTCAGGCCGAATTTGAAACACAAATGTTAAGAAATTTGAGCTGGCTCGCACAAACCAGCAACAATTCAGTCATCAGTGTGATGGTCATTCGGCTGAAGGTAACGGCTTTCAAAAACATCGCGCGGCACGGCTCTAGCAAACAGGAAACCTTGTCCGCACTCAACCCCGGCATTAGCCAGCCAGCTCCGCTGGGCTTCGGTTTCAACACCCTCGGCGATAATTTCCAGTTTCAGGCTATGCGCCATCTGGATAATCGCCTCTACCATGCTGCTGTCATCAGGCAGGCCCTCAACAAAGGCCTTATCGATTTTCAGCACGTTTACCGGCAGGGCTTTCATATGTTGCAGTTGACGCAGCCCGGCGTACCCCATGCCGAAATCGTCCAGCGCAATGCGCACGCCGGCATTACGCAGCGGGCGGAGTATCGCCACGGCTTCGTTAGGATCGTCGATCCGGCGGCTCTCGGTTACTTCCAGAATCAGGGTATCAGGCTGGATGCGGTAGCGAGTAATCAGCGCCAGCAGCTCCGGAACCATGTTCGGGTGCATCAGCTGCAGCGCCGACAGGTTAACCGACAGCGGCATCATCATCCCCCGCGACTGCCAGACCGACAGCAAGCGGCAGGACTCTTCCAGCACCCATTGACCCACCGTCACAATCAGGCCGCAGTTCTCAATGCGGTCGATCAGCCCTTCAGGGAGCTCCCAGCTACCATCGGCCTGACGCATCCGCAGCAGCGCTTCGGCACTCTTTATCTTACCGGTATGCAGATCGACCTGCGGCTGCAGCCAGAGGGCGAAGTGGTTTTGGTCCAGCGCGGTCAGGATATCGTTCTCTTCTGACAGCCGCTGCTGCGCCTTCTCCATCTGCTCGGGTTCGAAGAACTGGATCTGGTTCTTACCCTTCTGCCGGGCAGTAAAGGCAGCGGAGAAGGCCCGACGGAAGAGCTGCTCGGCGGTCAGATTGCCGTTAAACATGGCGATGCCGATACTGGCGCTCGGGCGCAGCTGGATCCCCTGTACCGGCAGCCGTTCATTAATAACAGTGAGTACTTGCTGACCCAACGTGATGGCGTGCCACGGCTCATTGACGCCGTTAGCGATAATCACAAAGTCATAGGCGCTCACCTGAGTCAGCACCATCCGCGGCGCCAGTACAGATTTGAGCTTCTCAACCAGCGTCAGCAGCACCATTTCCCGCTGGCTCTCTTTTAGCACCCCAGCGGTGTCCTGCAAGGTTTCACAGGCCACTACCATCAGGGCGATGGGCTGCTGGCGTTTCACCGCCTGCTCCAGCAGTGCCATCAGAAACGCCTTGTTGGGCAGATCCGAAACCGCGAAGCGGGTGGCGTTATGGTTCAGCTCTTCATGCTGACGCATCATGCGCTGCTGGTTCAGGTTATAGCTGCGTATCAGCATGCCGATTTCGTCGTCATGATGCAGGCGCGGGACGGGTAGCTGATGCCCCACCTGTTGCTGCGGCGAAATGGTATCCAGCTCGCGGGCAATCCGCCGCAGCGGATGGACGATCAGTCGGTTGATGCACCAGGTCAGCGCCACGGTCAGCATCAGCGTCAATAATAAGTAAGTGGTTACCAACGTCGAGACCCAACTGATAACGAATTTGTACATCCGCCAGGAGTCGGATTGCAGCACCAGATAGGCCAGCGGCTGCGGGTTCGCCGGGCGCTGCAGGGAATAAACCGGCAGGGAGATTTGTACCGGCATCTCAAACAGGCGTTTGACCATCACCGGCACCGGACGCTCCGGGATAAAGTTCATGCGCAACGCCTGGAACTGATTGGGCAATACCACATCCGCCTGGCTGACGACGCCTGCCGGCTTGATGCTCTTAATAATAGATTCCGCCTGCGGAATATCGCCTTTCAGAATGGCAGAAGAGAGGGGCTCACGGATGGAGCGGGCGATGCTTTCGAGCTGCGTAGCCGTGTTGTAGCGATTCTGCTGAATGGCATGAAACAGCAGAATGACGCAAAAGACGAAGACAAACACCATGGTGACGGCAGTTACCATCGCCATTTGTTTGATAGTTAAAGAGCGGCTGACACGCAAAATGAATCTCCAGAAACGCGAAACGCAGGTTAATCAACTGTTACCCCGCTGCTTTCAGAGTATACCTTATCGTGATGTGTTTAAGAGAGTGTAACCAACCGTTTAGGGATTATTCTGGTTCCCGCTCCGTACAGGGTATGGAGCGGTTGTTCAGGGCGGTTACAGGCCCGAATAACGGGGGCTGCGGCCTGATACCTTATTCGGCGCTACGCAGTGAAATCTCTCCGCCTACCCAAGGTTTGATAACCCCATCCTGCTCAAGCATCAGTGCGCCCTGCTCGTTTATACCGCGCGATGTGCCGAAGATCTCTTTATCGCCAATGATCAGCTTCACCGGACGGTGAACAAAATTATCGAGCTTCTCCCAGCGAGGAAGGAACGGCGCCAGCCCCTCCTGCTCGAAGATCCTCAGCGAGTGGCGCAGCTCATTGATGACCTGTACCGCCAGTACGTTACGATCGATGGCGATCCCCGCTTCCTGCAGGTTGATCCACCCCTGGTTAATATCATCCGCCTGCACGTTGCGCATCACCAGGTTGATCCCGGCCCCCATCACGATCTGCGCCGCATCGCCAGTTTTACCCGTCAGTTCGACTAAGATCCCGGCCAGTTTACGATCCTTCAGATAGAGATCGTTCGGCCACTTAACCCGTACGTCGTCGGCGCCAAGAGATTGCAGAACCTCTGCCAGCACAATGCCAATCACCAGGCTTAGGCCGATGGCGGCTGCAGGTCCCTGCTCCAGACGCCAGTACATAGACAGGTAGAGGTTGGCGCCAAAAGGCGAGAACCATTTACGCCCCCGGCGACCGCGTCCGGCCTGCTGATACTCAGCCACGCAGCTGTCGCCAGACTGCAGTTCGTTGAGCCTGTCGAGCAGATACTGATTGGTGGAGTCAATGACTGGCAAAACGGCGACGCTGTTGTCAGCGATCTGGCTATGGATAAAGCTTTCGTTCAGCAGCTGAACCGGCTCCGGCAGGCTGTAGCCTTTGCCCGGCACGGTAAAGACATCCACACCCCAGTCACGCAGGGTCTGAATATGCTTGTTAATAGCGGCACGGCTCATTCCCAGCTGTTCACCGAGCTGTTCACCGGAATGAAAATCGCCGTCGGCCAGAATGGCGATCAGCTTCAGGGGGACGGTATGGTCTTTCATGCAATGGTCTCCACCGCGTTCACTTCACCGTGATGGCCGATAAAGCGCACTTCCGGCTCCAGCCAGACGTTAAACTTCTCACCCACGCGCTGACGCACCTGATGGGCCAACTGCACGACATCATCGCTGGTAGCATTATTTTCATTGATGAGTACCAGCGCCTGCTGGCGATGAACCGCCGCGCCGCCGCAGGTAGTCCCTTTAAGTTGACACTGATCGATCAACCAGCCGGCAGCCAGCTTGACGCTACCATCCGCCTGCGGATAGTGCGGCGCGTTCGGCCATTCAGCAAGCAGTGTTTGCGCGTTTTCAGCGGAGATCACTGGGTTTTTAAAGAAACTACCGGCATTACCGTTCACTTTCGGATCGGGCAATTTGCTCATTCGCATCTGGCAAACCGCCGCAAAAATCTCTTTCGCGGTCACCGTCGCGGGATCCAGACGGGTTAAATCACCGTAGGAGAGAACCGGCTGCCAGTTTTTTGTCAGGCGCAGACCGACCGCGACGATGACGTATTTGTCCTGATATTCATGTTTGAAAATGCTGTCGCGGTAGCCGAAACGGCATTCATCGGCTTGTAAGCGACGCGCTTCACCGGTTGCCAGCTCGATACAATCAACATACTCGCAGACATGCCTAATCTCGATGCCATAGGCACCGATATTCTGAATGGGGGATGAACCGGCGCAGCCAGGGATCAGGGCAAGGTTTTCCAGCCCCGGCATGTTGTGTTCAAGGGTATATTGCACCAGATCGTGCCAGTTTTCGCCGGCACCTACGTGCAGACGCCAGCATTCCTGCGTCTCTTCAACCGTGATCCCGCGGATGCGGTTCACGATCACCGTCCCGGAAAAGTCTTCCAGAAAGAGAACGTTACTCCCCTCGCCCAGAATAAGAACAGGTTGGTGGTGTTGCGTGGCATGATTCCATGCAGCCAGCAGCTGCTGCGCATCGTCGGCTCGCACGATCTGTCGGGCATTTCGGTCGATACCGAAGGTATTCCAGGACTTAAGGGAGTGATTCATAGACGCTATCCAGATGCAAAAACCGGGATAGTTTACCCCATCGGGGGATCTTTGTCGGCTGGAATTGCCGGGCCTGGGGACTTGTAGGCCGGGTAAGGCTCAGACGGCAAAAAACCCCGCACCTTCCGGTACGGGGTTTCTTTAATTGATGCCTGGCAGTTCCCTACTCTCGCATGGGGAGACCCCACACTACCATCGGCGCTACGGCGTTTCACTTCTGAGTTCGGCATGGGGTCAGGTGGGACCACCGCGCTACAGCCGCCAGGCAAATTCTGTTGTTCACCCCGCCCTCAGGCGTGATGAGTAATCTGTAATCAGCTGAAAATCGTCTTCTCAAATCCGCCGAAACAGCTTCGGCGTTGTAAGGTTAAGCCTCACGGTTCATTAGTATCGGTTAGCTCAACGCATCGCTGCGCTTACACACCCGACCTATCAACGTCGTCGTCTTCAACGTTCCTTCAGGACCCTTAAAGGGTCAGGGAGAACTCATCTCGGGGCAAGTTTCGTGCTTAGATGCTTTCAGCACTTATCTTTTCCGCATTTAGCTACCGGGCAGTGCCATTGGCATGACAACCCGAACACCAGTGATGCGTCCACTCCGGTCCTCTCGTACTAGGAGCAGCCCCCCTCAATTCTCCAGCGCCCACGGCAGATAGGGACCGAACTGTCTCACGACGTTCTAAACCCAGCTCGCGTACCACTTTAAACGGCGAACAGCCGTACCCTTGGGACCTACTTCAGCCCCAGGATGTGATGAGCCGACATCGAGGTGCCAAACACCGCCGTCGATATGAACTCTTGGGCGGTATCAGCCTGTTATCCCCGGAGTACCTTTTATCCGTTGAGCGATGGCCCTTCCATACAGAACCACCGGATCACTATGACCTGCTTTCGCACCTGCTCGAGCCGTCACTCTCGCAGTCAAGCTAGCTTATGCCATTGCACTAACCTCCTGATGTCCGACCAGGATTAGCTAACCTTCGTGCTCCTCCGTTACTCTTTAGGAGGAGACCGCCCCAGTCAAACTACCCACCAGACACTGTCCGCAACCCGGATTACGGGTCCACGTTAGAACACCAGCCATTAAAGGGTGGTATTTCAAGGTTGGCTCCACGCAGACTGGCGTCCACGCTTCAAAGCCTCCCACCTATCCTACACATCAAGGACCAGTGTTCAGTGTCAAGCTATAGTAAAGGTTCACGGGGTCTTTCCGTCTTGCCGCGGGTACACTGCATCTTCACAGCGATTTCAATTTCACTGAGTCTCGGGTGGAGACAGCCTGGCCATCATTACGCCATTCGTGCAGGTCGGAACTTACCCGACAAGGAATTTCGCTACCTTAGGACCGTTATAGTTACGGCCGCCGTTTACCGGGGCTTCGATCAAGAGCTTCGCGTTGCCGCTAACCCCATCAATTAACCTTCCGGCACCGGGCAGGCGTCACACCGTATACGTCCACTTTCGTGTTTGCACAGTGCTGTGTTTTTAATAAACAGTTGCAGCCAGCTGGTATCTTCGACTGATTTCAGCTCCACGAGCAAGTCGCTTCACTTACCATCAGCGTGCCTTCTCCCGAAGTTACGGCACCATTTTGCCTAGTTCCTTCACCCGAGTTCTCTCAAGCGCCTTGGTATTCTCTACCTGACCACCTGTGTCGGTTTGGGGTACGATTTGATGTTACCTGATGCTTAGAGGCTTTTCCTGGAAGCAGGGCATTTGTTGCTTCAGCACCGTAGTGCCTCGTCATCACACCTCAGCGTTAGTAAGGTTCCGGATTTACCTGGAACCTCCGCCTACATGCTTAAACCGGGACAACCGTCGCCCGGCCAACATAGCCTTCTCCGTCCCCCCTTCGCAGTAACACCGAGTACAGGAATATTAACCTGTTTCCCATCGACTACGCCTTTCGGCCTCGCCTTAGGGGTCGACTCACCCTGCCCCGATTAACGTTGGACAGGAACCCTTGGTCTTCCGGCGAGCGGGTTTTTCACCCGCTTTATCGTTACTTATGTCAGCATTCGCACTTCTGATACCTCCAGCAGACCTCACAGTCCACCTTCAACGGCTTACAGAACGCTCCCCTACCCAACAACACATAGTGTCGCTGCCGCAGCTTCGGTGCATGGTTTAGCCCCGTTACATCTTCCGCGCAGGCCGACTCGACCAGTGAGCTATTACGCTTTCTTTAAATGATGGCTGCTTCTAAGCCAACATCCTGGCTGTCTGTGCCTTCCCACATCGTTTCCCACTTAACCATGACTTTGGGACCTTAGCTGGCGGTCTGGGTTGTTTCCCTCTTCACGACGGACGTTAGCACCCGCCGTGTGTCTCCCGTGATAACATTCTCCGGTATTCGCAGTTTGCATCGGGTTGGTAAGCCGGGATGGCCCCCTAGCCGAAACAGTGCTCTACCCCCGGAGATGAGTTCACGAGGCGCTACCTAAATAGCTTTCGGGGAGAACCAGCTATCTCCCGGTTTGATTGGCCTTTCACCCCCAGCCACAAGTCATCCGCTAATTTTTCAACATTAGTCGGTTCGGTCCTCCAGTTAGTGTTACCCAACCTTCAACCTGCCCATGGCTAGATCACCGGGTTTCGGGTCTATACCCTGCAACTTAACGCCCAGTTAAGACTCGGTTTCCCTTCGGCTCCCCTATACGGTTAACCTTGCTACAGAATATAAGTCGCTGACCCATTATACAAAAGGTACGCAGTCACACCACGAAGGTGCTCCCACTGCTTGTACGTACACGGTTTCAGGTTCTTTTTCACTCCCCTCGCCGGGGTTCTTTTCGCCTTTCCCTCACGGTACTGGTTCACTATCGGTCAGTCAGGAGTATTTAGCCTTGGAGGATGGTCCCCCCATATTCAGACAGGATACCACGTGTCCCGCCCTACTCTTCGAGTTCACAGCACATGCATCTTCGTGTACGGGAGTATCACCCTGTACCCTGCGACTTTCCAGACGCTTCCACTGACACACATGCTGATTCAGACTCTGGGCTGCTCCCCGTTCGCTCGCCGCTACTGGGGGAATCTCGGTTGATTTCTTTTCCTCAGGGTACTTAGATGTTTCAGTTCCCCTGGTTCGCTTCGTTAAGCTATGTATTCACTTAACGATAGTGCAACGGATTGCACTGGGTTTCCCCATTCGGAAATCGTCGGCTATAACGGTTCATATCACCTTACCGACGCTTATCGCAGATTAGCACGTCCTTCATCGCCTCTGACTGCCTAGGCATCCACCGTGTACGCTTAGTCGCTTAACCTCACAACCCGAAGATGTCTCTTTCGATTCATCATCGTTTTGCGAAAATTTGAGAGACTCGAACACACCTTCATCTGCTCTTATTACGGAGAGCAGACACAGTGTGTCGTTTCAATTTTCAGCTTGATCCAGATTTTTAAAGAGCAAATATCTCAAACGTAACTCAGAGAGTTAGTTTTGAGATATAAAGGCAGGTGACTTTCACTCACAAACCAGCAAGTGGCGTCCCCTAGGGGATTCGAACCCCTGTTACCGCCGTGAAAGGGCGGTGTCCTGGGCCTCTAGACGAAGGGGACACTAAAGTCTGCTTCGGCAAGACGCCTTGCTTTTTACTTTTCATCAGACAATCTGTGTGAGCACTGCAAAGGCAGGTTCTTTAAGGTAAGGAGGTGATCCAACCGCAGGTTCCCCTACGGTTACCTTGTTACGACTTCACCCCAGTCATGAATCACAAAGTGGTAAGCGCCCTCCCGAAGGTTAAGCTACCTACTTCTTTTGCAACCCACTCCCATGGTGTGACGGGCGGTGTGTACAAGGCCCGGGAACGTATTCACCGTAGCATTCTGATCTACGATTACTAGCGATTCCGACTTCATGGAGTCGAGTTGCAGACTCCAATCCGGACTACGACGCACTTTATGAGGTCCGCTTGCTCTCGCGAGGTCGCTTCTCTTTGTATGCGCCATTGTAGCACGTGTGTAGCCCTACTCGTAAGGGCCATGATGACTTGACGTCATCCCCACCTTCCTCCAGTTTATCACTGGCAGTCTCCTTTGAGTTCCCGGCCTAACCGCTGGCAACAAAGGATAAGGGTTGCGCTCGTTGCGGGACTTAACCCAACATTTCACAACACGAGCTGACGACAGCCATGCAGCACCTGTCTCAGAGTTCCCGAAGGCACCAAAGCATCTCTGCTAAGTTCTCTGGATGTCAAGAGTAGGTAAGGTTCTTCGCGTTGCATCGAATTAAACCACATGCTCCACCGCTTGTGCGGGCCCCCGTCAATTCATTTGAGTTTTAACCTTGCGGCCGTACTCCCCAGGCGGTCGACTTAACGCGTTAGCTCCGGAAGCCACTCCTCAAGGGAACAACCTCCAAGTCGACATCGTTTACGGCGTGGACTACCAGGGTATCTAATCCTGTTTGCTCCCCACGCTTTCGCACCTGAGCGTCAGTCTTTGTCCAGGGGGCCGCCTTCGCCACCGGTATTCCTCCAGATCTCTACGCATTTCACCGCTACACCTGGAATTCTACCCCCCTCTACAAGACTCTAGCCTGCCAGTTTCGAATGCAGTTCCCAGGTTGAGCCCGGGGATTTCACATCCGACTTGACAGACCGCCTGCGTGCGCTTTACGCCCAGTAATTCCGATTAACGCTTGCACCCTCCGTATTACCGCGGCTGCTGGCACGGAGTTAGCCGGTGCTTCTTCTGCGAGTAACGTCAATCGATGAGGTTATTAACCTCACCGCCTTCCTCCTCGCTGAAAGTACTTTACAACCCGAAGGCCTTCTTCATACACGCGGCATGCCTGCATTAGGCTTGCGCCCACTGTGCAATATTCCCCACTGCTGCCTCCCGTAGGAGTCTGGACCGTGTCTCAGTTCCAGTGTGGCTGGTCATCCTCTCAGACCAGCTAGGGATCGTCGCCTAGGTGAGCCATTACCCCACCTACTAGCTAATCCCATCTGGGCACATCTGATGGCAAGAGGCCCGAAGGTCCCCCTCTTTGGTCTTGCGACATTATGCGGTATTAGCTACCGTTTCCAGTAGTTATCCCCCTCCATCAGGCAGTTTCCCAGACATTACTCACCCGTCCGCCACTCGTCACCCGAGAGCAAGCTCTCTGTGCTACCGTTCGACTTGCATGTGTTAGGCCTGCCGCCAGCGTTCAATCTGAGCCATGATCAAACTCTTCAATTTAAGTTTGATGCTCGTGAATTAAACTTCGTAATGAATTACGTATGTTCACTCAGAGACTTTGGTATTCATTTATTGTCCGAAGAC
Organism: Leclercia sp. Marseille-Q4284; assembly: GCF_916618945.1. Classification (NCBI taxonomy): domain Bacteria; kingdom Pseudomonadati; phylum Pseudomonadota; class Gammaproteobacteria; order Enterobacterales; family Enterobacteriaceae; genus Leclercia; species Leclercia sp. Marseille-Q4284. Next base: position 1,113,066 of record NZ_CAKAKG010000002.1, on the reverse strand, counting down.
ATTAAGAATCCATGTCACTTTGAGTGCCCACACAGATTGTCTGATAAATTGTTAAAGAGCAGTGCAACGCGGCTTTCGCTCACCGTTGCGAGGTCCCGTATAATACGTTTTCCCCTTTCAGAGTCAAGCGATAATTTCACGCTTTTCCCTGCTGACCCGGCGGCTTGTAATCCGTTGTTCCGTGTCAGTGGAGGCGCATTATAGGGAGTTCTTCGGCGGTGACAAGCATAAATCTCAAAAAGTTTTCCGTTCGCTTATTTTTCACACTTTACGTTTATTAAAGCCGCGAACTGCGGGTTAATTGCGCGATTTCCCGGGCGAAACTGGCCACCTGCGACCAGTCGGTGTAGACCACTTCTTTGCGTGTATCCGTTTCGCCGCCGGTCATCTTCATAATAAGACGGATCATAAAGCGATCGTACCAGCGATAGCGTGGGTAACGCAGAGCACCGGCAAAGACGGCACAGGCCGCTGGCTTCCAGGGCGAGTTCAGCAAGAACTTACGCGTGTAGCTATTGGTCTGCGGGGTACGCTTTTCGGCTTTACGCGCCACCAGGTTCACCGAAAAGAAAGCACCCGGCAGGCTGTTCAGCGTTGCCGTATGCTTTTTCACAAAGCGATCCACCGCTGGATGGAAATGGCCGTAGCGGATAGAGGCGCCGATCACCACGCGGTCATACTCCTGCCACGCAATCTCTTCGGTGCGGTTCAGGTTGATGACGTCGGCATAGATGCCCTGCTCTTTTAACTCAGACGCCAGGAAAGCAGCAATCTCGCGCGTTTGTCCGTCGCGGGTCGAAAATAGAATTAATGTTTTCATAAATGGCTCCCTTTATTCGCGCCAGAATGTTGGCGTAAAGAGGACCAATAACGTAAAGACCTCAAGACGCCCGAACAGCATGTTGGCAATCAGGATCCACTTCGCGGTCGGATTCATGCTGGCAAAGTTATCTGCGACCACGCCAAGGCCGGGTCCCAGGTTATTCAGTGTGGCCACAACAGAGGCAAACGCCGAGAAGTCATCCACCCCCGTCGCGATAATCGCCAGCATGCTGACGATAAAGACCAGTGCGTAGGCGGAGAAGAAACCCCACACCGCTTCGAGAATACGTTCCGGCAGCGCGCGGTTACCCAGCTTGATGCTGTAGACCGCATTCGGGTGCACCAGACGTTTAAGCTCGCGGTTGCCCTGCTTGAACAGCAGCAGGATGCGGATCACTTTCAAGCCACCGCCCGTCGAACCGGCACAGCCGCCGATAAAGGCCGAACAGAGCAGCAGGACCGGTAGGAACAGCGGCCAGCGCGCAATGCTGTCGGTGGTAAAGCCTGCGGTCGTCGCCATCGATACCACCTGGAAGAAGGCCTGGTTCAGGGTGGTAACTGCCGAAGCATAGACATCATGTAGCCACAGCACCAGGGTACAGATCACCACCAGCGTCAGCTGCACGCCGATAAACATGCGGAATTCCGGATCGCGCCAGTAGACCTTCAGGTTACGGCCACTGAGTAAAGAGAAGTGCAGACCATAGTTACAGCCGGAAATCAGCAGGAAGATTGCAATAATGGTGTTGATGGTCGGGCTGTCAAAATAGCCGATGCTGGCATCATGGGTGGAGAACCCGCCAATCGCGATGGTGGCGAAGCTATGGCCGATGGCATCAAAGGCCGGCATTCCGGCAAACCACAGCGCCAGCGCACAGGCGACGGTCAGCAGCACATAGATGAGCCACAGCGTTTTGGCCGTCTCGGCGATACGCGGACGCATCTTGTTATCCTTCAGCGGCCCCGGCATCTCTGCCCGATAGAGCTGCATCCCCCCGACGCCCAGTATCGGCAGGATCGCCACGGCTAATACGATGATCCCCATCCCGCCGAACCACTGCAGCATCTGCCGGTAAAAGAGGATGGCATGGGGGAGTGAATCCAGCCCCACCAGCGTGGTGGCCCCGGTGGTAGTTAGCCCTGAGAAGGATTCAAAGAACGCATCGGTGATGGTCAGGTTGGGCTGTTCAGAAAAGATGAAGGGTAATGCCCCCACGCTGCCCAGCACGGTCCAGAACAACACCACGATAAGGAAGCCTTCGCGGGATTTCAGCTCCCCCTTCTCACGGCGGTTAGGCCACCACAGCAGGGAGCCAATCATCAGCGCGACGAAAAAGGTCTGCGTAAAGGCCCGGCCCGCACCATCCCGATAAATAAGCGCCACCAGTCCGGGAAGGATCATCGTCCCGGAAAAGAGTATGACCAGCAATCCAACGATTCGGGTTATGGCACGAAAATGCATCTCTGCCGCTTCCTTAGGTATTCAAAAAGTAAGGTGGGGATTATTCTTCAATCGGCCGTAATTGCAACGAACCACGACTAAAATCAGCCAGTTTTGCTGAGAATGCCGGAAGCGATGCCTGAGGTAGCGCCACACGTAATTGCACCGCCGCCTGGTAATCACTGTGCACGATCAGGCCCTGATACAGCTTCAGCAACGATTCGATGCCGGATAACTGGGCGTAATCGCACAATAAAGTATATTCGGTAAGTGGCGTTTTGCGGATCGTTGTCAGTTGATTCAGCGCCTGCTGGACGCCGCCGCCATAGGCTTTAACCAGCCCGCCCGTTCCCAGTAATACGCCGCCGTAGTAACGCACCACGACGGCGGTGATTTCTCCCACGCCGCTGCCCATTAACTGAGAGAGCATCGGTTTGCCCGCCGTGCCCGCCGGTTCACCATCATCCGAGAACCCCAGCTTCTGTGAATCGTCAGGCGGCCCGGCCACCCACGCCACGCAGTGGTGGCGGGCGTCAGGATGTTCTGCCCGTACTGACTCAACAAAAGCTTTTGCCGCCTCCACGCCGTCGGTATGCGCCAGCAACGTGATGAAACGGCTTTTTTTGATCTCTTCCGTAAAGGTGACCGGCGCTGCCGGTATGAGCCAGCTTTCCATTACGCCAGCTTCAGATCTCGCGTCATGTTTTCAGTACCGTTTTCATGGATCACCACGTTATCTTCGATACGGATGCCACCAAACGGCTTCAGCGCCTCAATTTTCTGCCAGTTGAAGTGCTTGCTGAACTGCCCTTCACGCCACGGCGCCAGCAGGGACTCAATAAAGTAGATCCCCGGCTCGATGGTCAACACCATGCGCGGCTGCAGAATACGGGTGCAACGCAGGTAAGGATATTTGGACGGCGCGGCCAGATGCGTACCGGTGTCATCCTGCATAAAGCCTGCGGTGTCGTGCACCTGCAGACCCAGCGGGTGGCCGATACCGTGCGGCATAAACGGCCCGGTCAGGTCGTTTTCCACCATCGCTTCTTCGCTCATATCGCTGACGATCTGATGCTTACGCAGCAGCTTCGCAATACGCTGATGGAACTGAACGTGGTAATCCACGTAGCTCACGCCAGCCTTCATGGTGGCGATCAGGGCCAGCTGCTCGTCATTGACGTCTTTGATCAGCTGGGCGAATTCGGTATCGCTGTTCCCGGCCCATGTACGGGTCAGGTCCGCGGCATAGCCGTTGTACTCCGCACCGGCATCCAGCAGGAAGCTGCGCATTTCGGACGGCGCACGGTGATCGAGTTTAGTGTAGTGCAGCACCGCCGCGTGCTCATTCAGCGCCACAATGTTGCTGTACGGCACGTCAATATCACGATGGCCGGTAGCCGTCAGGTAAGCCAGGTTAATATCGAACTCGCTCATGCCGGACAGGAAAGCTTCATGCGCCGCACGATGGCCGTTGACCGCCGTTTTTTGCGCTTCACGCATGCACGCCAGTTCATAGTCGGTCTTATAGGAGCGATAGTAGTGCAGATAGTCGATAACGCCTTTCGGGTTGATGTTATCCGCTGAGATCTCCAGACCGCGCGCACGTTCTGGCACCGGGCCAATATAGCCGATGTTGCCGCGGGCAGCAGGTAACTGGCTGCCAATGCCGTCGGCTTTCGGCAGGGCAATCACCTCGATCTCTTCTGTCCAGAAGGAGGTCGGCAGCGGTTCCACGTTGTGCCAGTAATCCACCGGCAGATAGAACCACAGTTTTGGCTTGTTCACGCCATCCACCAGCAACCAGCAATTGGGAACCTGGGTTACCGGCACCCAGGCTTTAAATTGCGGGTTCACCTTGAAGGGATAAGCGTGATCGTCGAGAAAGACATTGAACAGTTCGCCGGAGTGGATGAGTAAGGCATCCAGCTTGAAGCGAGCCAGTACGTCGCGGGTACGTTCCTGTAACGTAACAATGTGATTTTTATACAGCGCGGCCAGTGAGTCCATCATTCTTCCTTTTGTCTTGACCTCAAGTCACCGCATCTTAGCACACCTCAGAAAGGCTGCGTGATCTCCGCCGAGCGTGATCAGACCTACAATTATTTAATGACTAATTTGCATTTCATTAACACAAAACCCACACTCCGAATCATCTGGTATGACCAGATCCAATTGCTGGATTCAGGAGACCGACATGCTCTACAAAGGCGACACCCTGTACGTAGACTGGCTGGAAGGTGGCATTGCCGAACTGGTGTTCGACGCCCCCGGCTCAGTGAATAAACTGGACACCGCAACCGTGGCCAGCCTTGGCCATGCGCTGGACGTGCTTGAAAAAGAGTCCGACTTAAAAGGTCTGCTGCTGCGTTCTGAGAAAGCGGCATTTATCGTCGGCGCAGACATTACCGAATTCCTCTCCCTGTTCCTGGTCCCTCAGGAGCAGCTGAGCCAGTGGCTGCATTTTGCCAACAGCGTCTTTAACCGCCTGGAAGATCTGCCGGTCCCGACGATCTCTGCCGTCAATGGCTATGCGCTGGGCGGCGGCTGCGAATGCGTGCTGGCCACCGATTACCGTCTGGCCACCCCGGATCTGCGCATCGGCCTGCCGGAAACCAAACTGGGCATTATGCCGGGCTTTGGCGGTTCAGTCCGTCTGCCGCGCCTGCTGGGTGCCGACAGTGCCCTGGAGATCATTGCTGCCGGTAAAGATGTGGGTGCCGATCAGGCGTTAAAACTCGGTCTGGTTGATGGCGTGGTTAAGCCTGAAAAACTGCATGAAGGTGCGCTGACCATTCTGCGCCAGGCGATCAACGGCGATCTCGACTGGAAAGCGAAGCGTCAGCCGAAGCTGGAGCCGCTGCACTTAAGTAAAATTGAAGCCACTATGAGTTTCACCATCGCCAAAGGCATGGTGATGCAGACGGCAGGTAAACACTATCCTGCGCCGATCACCGCGGTGAAAACCATCGAAGCGGCCGCACGACTGGGCCGTGACGAAGCACTGAAATTAGAAAACCAAAGCTTCGTCCCGCTGGCTCATACCAATGAAGCCCGCGCGCTGGTCGGTATTTTCCTCAACGATCAGTTCGTTAAAGGCAAAGCGAAGCAGCTCACCAAAAATGTCGAGACGCCAAAACAGGCGGCGGTACTGGGCGCAGGCATTATGGGCGGCGGCATCGCCTACCAGTCGGCCTGGAAAGGCGTGCCGGTGGTGATGAAAGACATTAACGAGAAGTCACTGACACTCGGCATGACCGAAGCCGCCAAACTGCTGAACAAACAGCTCGAACGCGGCAAGATCGATGGCCTGAAGCTCTCCGGCGTGATCTCCACGATTCATCCGACCCTGGAATACAGCGGTTTCGATCGCGTGGATGTGGTCGTCGAAGCGGTGGTCGAAAACCCGAAAGTGAAAAAAGCGGTACTGGCAGAGACGGAAGACAAGGTGCGCCCGGATACCGTGCTGGCGTCCAACACCTCCACCATTCCAATCAGCGAACTGGCCAGCGTCCTCAAGCGCCCGGAAAACTTCTGCGGCATGCACTTCTTTAATCCAGTGCACCGTATGCCGCTGGTTGAAGTGATCCGCGGGGAGAAAACCTCTGACGAAACCCTCGCCAAAGTGGTGGCCTGGGCCAGCAAGATGGGCAAAACCCCGATTGTGGTAAATGACTGCCCGGGCTTCTTCGTCAACCGCGTGTTGTTCCCGTACTTTGCCGGCTTCAGCCAGCTGCTGCGCGACGGGGCGGATTTCCGCAAGATCGACAAAGTGATGGAAAAACAGTTTGGCTGGCCGATGGGCCCGGCCTATCTGCTGGACGTGGTCGGGATTGATACCGCGCATCACGCCCAGGCGGTGATGGCGGCAGGCTTCCCACAGCGGATGCAGAAAGATTACCGCGATGCCATCGACGCCCTGTTTGAATCGAACCGCTACGGTCAGAAAAATGGCCTCGGCTTCTGGCGTTATAAAGAAGACAGCAAAGGCAAACCAAAGAAAGAGGAAGACGCTGCCGTGGATAGCCTGCTGGCAGAGGTCAGCCACGCGAAGCGCGATTTCAGCGACGAAGAGATTATTGCCCGCATGATGATCCCGATGGTCAACGAAGTGGTGCGCTGTCTTGAAGAGGGCATCATCGCCAGTCCTGCGGAAGCGGATATGGCGCTGGTCTACGGCCTGGGCTTCCCTCCGTTCCACGGCGGCGCGTTCCGCTGGCTGGATACGCAGGGCAGCGCCCGCTATCTGGATATGACGCAGCAGTATGAGCATCTCGGCGCGCTGTATCAGGCTCCGGAAGGTCTGCGCACCAAAGCGCGTAATAACGAAGCGTACTATCCCCCGGTTGAGCCTGCCCGTCCGGTTGGCGCACTGAAAACGGCTTAAGGAGTCACAATGGAACAGGTTGTCATTGTCGATGCAATTCGCACCCCGATGGGCCGTTCGAAGGGCGGCGCATTTCGTAACGTGCGCGCGGAAGATCTCTCCGCACATTTAATGCGTAGCCTGCTGGCGCGCAACCCGGCGCTGGACGCCACCGCGCTGGACGATATCTACTGGGGCTGCGTGCAGCAGACCCTGGAGCAGGGCTTTAACATCGCCCGTAACGCGGCCCTGCTGGCGGAAATCCCGCACTCGGTACCGGCTGTTACCGTTAACCGTCTGTGCGGTTCGTCAATGCAGGCCCTGCATGATGCAGCACGCATGATCATGACCGGCGATGCGCAGGTGTGCATGATTGGCGGCGTGGAGCACATGGGCCACGTGCCGATGAACCACGGCGTCGATTTCCACCCCGGCATGAGCCGCACGGTAGCGAAAGCCGCGGGCATGATGGGCCTGACGGCAGAGATGCTCTCCCGCCTGCACGGTATCAGCCGTGAAATGCAGGATAGCTTTGCCGCCCGCTCTCACGCCCGTGCCTGGGCCGCGACGCAGTCCGGCGCGTTTAAAAATGAGATTCTCCCCACCGGCGGTCACGACGCCGATGGCGTGCTGAAGCAGTTCTATTTCGACGAAGTGATCCGCCCGGAAACCACCGTTGAAGCACTCTCGACGCTGCGGCCGGCTTTTGATCCGGTAACCGGTACCGTGACGGCGGGCAGCTCTTCCGCCCTGTCTGATGGTGCGGCGGCGATGCTGGTGATGAGCGAAAGCCGCGCCCGCGAGCTGGGCCTGACGCCGCGCGCCCGTATCCGCTCGATGGCGGTAGTGGGTTGCGACCCGTCAATCATGGGTTACGGCCCGGTGCCGGCCTCAAAGCTGGCACTGAAAAAAGCCGGGCTCTCCACCAGCGATATCGACCTCTTCGAGATGAACGAAGCCTTCGCCGCGCAGATCCTGCCGTGCATTAAGGATCTGGGGCTGATGGATCAGATCGACGAGAAGATTAACCTCAACGGCGGTGCCATTGCGCTGGGTCACCCGCTGGGTTGTTCCGGAGCGCGTATCAGCACCACCCTGATTAACCTGATGGAACGCAAGGATGTCCAGTTTGGTCTGGCGACCATGTGTATCGGGTTGGGCCAGGGGATCGCGACAGTGTTTGAGAGAGTGTAATAAAAAGCCGGGTCGCAGAGCGGCCCGGCGAAGATTTAGTTGCCGTTTTCCCGCCTGTCAGGGGCGGGTTTTTTTATTCTGAACGGTGTATTCTGAGGACGCGCATTCAATGACGAATGCCTTTCAATTAAGGATGATAAAGATGAAAAAAAGCGTATCTGCGCTCGGCCTTTCACTGCTTTTCAGCGTATCCCACACGTTTGCCCAACAGCCCGTCGCAGACGATCGTCTGATGGCAAATCACTGTCTGAGCGAAATCCAGGCCCTGTACAAAACGAACCCGGAAGTCATGGCATTACTTGAAGGGACGCGCGTGAAAGACAATAGCGTTGCGCTCGATCGCTACGATGCGAAGGTTGGCAGCCAGCACATTGCCTCAGAACTGAAAGCCACCGTCGAGCGCCGCGATCGGGTCGTCGGGCAGATCCTGTGCCTGCTCGACGAGGATAAAATTCTCTACAAAACCTTCTTTAACACCGAACAGCGCTAAGTGATGCGGCGGCGCGTCAGATAAACGCAAACGCGTCGCCAAACAGACGATCTTCCCGCGCACCGCGCTCATTGCAGAACAGGTCCCGGGCAATTTTTGCCATTTCGAAACGACCGGCAATGTAGATGTCGTGATTGACCAGCGTGCCATGATCCTGCAGTACCGCCGTTAACACGGTGCCACTGCGACCGCGCCAGCCCTCTTCCGGCTGCTCAACCACCGGCTCAACGCGCAGGTTCGGGTGGGTCACGCTCAGCGCTTCCAGCTCAGAGAGATCGTAGAGATGCTTCGCCTCGCGGCCGCCCCAGTAGATGGTGATGTCGCGGTCCGGGTTTCGCGCCAGCGCCGTCAACAGAATGGAACGCACGTAGGAGAAACCGGTGCCGCCCGCAATCAGGATCAGCGGACGCTCTTCGTCATCGCGCAGCCAGGCTTCGCCGTGAGGAATATCAATCTCGATCTCATTCTCTTTCAGGATGCGATCCATCACCGCCATCGCATACAGGTTAAGCTCTGACGCCCCAATGTGTAGCTCGATAAACTCTTGCTCGTCCGGCGTCGAGGCCATTGAGAAAGGGCGCTTATCCCGCTCATCCATCACCACCATTAAATACTGGCCAGCGCGGAAGGAGAACGCCGATTCAGGTACTAAACGGACGCGATATACGGTGTCGGTGATAGCGTCTACCGAAGTCACTTTACAGCTTAAGGTTGTCATTCGCTCTCTCTGTCGGGAAGTCTAAAGGGCATAACGGCGCATTCAGGCGTCTTTACCGTTATTCATTATGGCCAGTTCATCCCAGATCGCGTCAATTCGCGCAGTCACCTCAGGATCCTTTTTGATCGGACGACCCCATTCACGTTGGGTTTCGCCGGGCCATTTATTGGTGGCATCCAGTCCCATTTTTGAACCAAGACCGGAAACCGGCGAGGCAAAATCCAGATAATCAATGGGCGTGTTTTCAACTAACACGGTATCGCGTGCCGGATCCATACGGGTGGTAATGGCCCAGATCACGTCGTTCCAGTCACGGGCGTTGACGTCATCATCGCAAACGATCACAAACTTGGTATACATAAACTGGCGCAGGAAAGACCATACGCCCATCATCACCCGTTTAGCGTGACCCGCATACTGCTTCTTAATGGTTACTACCGCCAGGCGATAGGAGCAACCTTCCGGCGGCAGATAGAAATCAACGATTTCCGGGAACTGCTTTTGCAGGATCGGCACAAACACTTCGTTCAGCGCCACGCCGAGCACCGCAGGTTCATCCGGCGGACGGCCCGTGTAGGTGGAGTGGTAAATGGCATCTTCACGCTGGGTAATGTGTGTCACAGTAAACACCGGGAAGCTGTCGATTTCGTTGTAATAGCCGGTGTGGTCGCCATAGGGCCCTTCCGGAGCCATCTCACCCGCCTCGATATAGCCTTCGAGTACGATTTCAGCGCTGGCGGGCACTTCCAGATCGTTCGATACGCACTTCACCACTTCGGTTTTGGTGCCGCGCAGCAGCCCGGCAAAAGCGTATTCCGACAGGGTGTCTGGCACCGGGGTGACCGCACCGAGAATGGTAGCCGGATCGGCGCCCAGCGCCACCGCGACCGGGAAACGTTCGCCCGGATGGGCCGCGCACCACTCCTGGAAATCAAGCGCGCCGCCGCGATGCGACAGCCAGCGCATAATCAATTTATTCTTACCAATCAGCTGCTGACGATAGATGCCGAGATTCTGCCGCTCTTTATGCGGACCGCGCGTGACGGTCAGACCCCAGGTGATCAACGGGGCCGCGTCTTCAGGCCAGCACTGCATGATCGGGATACGCGTCAGATCGACCGCGTCGCCTTCCACGATTTTCTGCTGGCAGGGTGCGCCGCGCAGACGTTTGGTCGGCATGTTCAGGACTTGCTTAAACTGCGGCAGCTTATCGAAGAGATCGCGAAATCCTTTAGGTGGCTCAGGCTCTTTTAAAAAGGCCAGCAGCTTACCCACTTCACGCAACGCGCTGACATCCTCCTGCCCCATTCCCATCGCCACACGCTTTGGTGTGCCAAACAGGTTGCAGAGCACCGGCATGGTGTAGCCTTTCGGATTTTCAAACAGGAGTGCTGGCCCACCCGCACGGAGTGTGCGGTCAGCAATTTCTGTCATTTCCAGATAAGGATCGACAGGAAGGGTGATGCGTTTGAGTTCGCCCTGCTTTTCCAGCAGTTCCAGGAAGTCGCGTAGATCGTTGTATTTCATGCAGTTAGTCAAGCTCTCTCTGTAAGCGTTTCATTATACGGCGTAAGACTGCCTGATGCTGTATTTTTGTTAAATAAGCGTGAAGATTCACGGCTTCTTCTGCGTACGGCCATTATAATCAGCTTAGCGATCCCGCCAGGGTTTTGATATGCTTGCCGGCATAACAAGCGGAAAAGAGTCATTATGCAGGCCTGGTATTTACTGTATTGCAAGCGTGGGCAACTTCAGCGTGCTCAGGAACATCTGGAACGCCAGGCGGTGAACTGTCTGACGCCTGCGATCACGCTGGAAAAAATGGTCCGTGGTAAACGCACCACCGTCAGTGAACCACTGTTCCCTAACTACCTGTTTGTTGAATTCGACCCCGAAGTGATCCACACCACCACCATCAATGCGACGCGCGGTGTCAGCCACTTTGTGCGCTTTGGCGCGCACCCGGCTACGGTGCCCTCTTCCGTGATCCACCAGCTCTCGGTCTACAAACAGCCCGAAGGCATTACCGATCCCGACACCCCCTTCTCCGGCGACGATGTAGTGATCACTGAAGGGGCGTTTGAAGGGCTGGTGGCCATTTTCGCTGAGCCGGACGGGGAAGCCCGCTCCATGCTGCTGCTGAACTTACTGAATAAAGAAGTGAAGCAGAGCGTCAAAAATACCAGCTTCCGCAAAGTTTAAAATTCGACGCCAAACAGACGACGCACGTTGTCATCCGTCTGCGCTGCCAGCCACTGCGCCTCTTCGCCGCGCCAGTGGGCGACCCGCTCAATAATATGTCCCAGATACGCCGGTTCATTGCGTCGCGATGCCGGTTTTGGACGGAGATCGCGCGGCAGCAGATAAGGTGCATCGGTCTCCACTAGCAGTCGATCGGCAGGAATAACCGGCAGCAGCTCGCGCAGTTCCAGCCCACGTCGTTCATCGCAGACCCAGCCGGTGATCCCCAGATACAAACCACGATCCAGACAGGCTATTGCCTCCTGCCGCGTGCCGGTAAAACAGTGCAGCACTGCGCCAGGGAGTTTATCCAGCCAGGGTTCCAGCAATGCCAGAAAGCGTTCGTGAGCATCACGGCAGTGCATAAATACCGGCATGCCCAGCTCCGCCGCTAACGCCAGTTGGGCGCTAAAGGCATGTTCCTGTTCGGCGGGGGTGGAAAAGTTGCGATTAAAGTCGAGACCACACTCGCCAATCGCCACCACCTCAGGGGAGGCGGCTAAGGCCCGGAGCGTGTCGGCACTCTGCGCCGTCCACTGGCTACTGTCGTGCGGATGGACGCCCGCCGTTGACCAGCAGCGGTCATAGCGCTGCGCCAGCTGTCGCGCCTGCTCGCTTTCGTGCAGGTTGGTGCCCGTCAGCAGTAAGCCGTTGACCCCGGCGGCGACGGCTCTGGCCACCACCTCGTCACGATCCTGGGCAAACTGCGGGCTGGTCAGGTTCAGACCGATATCAAACATACTGGCTCCCATATGACAACCGCCCTGGCGGGCGGTTGGGGTTACTCTTCTGTCCCTTCGGACTCTTCGTCGTGATCTTCACGACGCTTGCCGGTATAGAAGCGCGCAAAGAAGACACCGACTTCAAACAGGCAATACATCGGGATCGCCAGCAGGGTTTGCGAGAAGACATCTGGCGGCGTTAACAGCATGCCCACAACAAAGGCGCCCACCAGAATGTATGGCCGTTTTTTGCGTAAGTCATCCGGAGTTGTGATCCCCATCCAGCAGAGCAGCACGATGGCAACCGGTACCTCAAATGCCACGCCGAAGGCCATAAACAGCGCCATCACGAAGCTCAGATAACTGGCAATATCGGTGGAAACCTGGACTCCTACCGGCGCGGTATTTGCCAGGAAGCCAAAGGCCAGCGGAAAGACCACAAAGTAGGCAAAGGCCATGCCGATATAAAACAGCAGCGAGCTGGAAACCAGCAGCGGGATCACCAGGCGACGTTCATGCTTATACAGCGCGGGGGCAATAAAGGCCCAGACCTGGTAAAGGATCACCGGCGCTGAGGCAATCAGCGAGACCCAGAAAGTCAGCTTGATCGGCGTGAAGAAGGGCGATGCCACGTCGGTGGCGATCATGGTTGCCCCGAGCGGCATCTGTTTAATCAGGGGGGCAGAGACCACCTGATAGATGTCGTTGGCAAAATAGACCAGGCATAAAAAAATGAGCAAAACCGCAATAATGCAGTTCAGCAGGCGTTTACGCAGCTCGATCAGGTGCGTAATCAGCGGTTGAGTTTCATCTACTGCCATGTTTACGCTTTATCACTCGACGAGGGGGACGCGGCAGCCGCGGGTGCAGGCTTTTTGTCTGCGGGCGCTGGCGTCGTTTCTTGTTTGGGGATCACCGGCTCGGCTGGCGCCTGTTCGGGCGCGGTAGCCTGATGCTCAGCAGTGGCAGGCGTCACGCCTTCATGCTGCGCTTCGTTATCTTTGACCAGCGGGTTGCGAATGGTATTGGCTTCGTCGCTCGCTTTTTCCGGATCGTTGACGCTGTAGGAGCGCTTCATGGATTCCGCCGCTTCACGCAGTTCGTCCATCGAGGCTTTCAGTTCCGGCGTCAGGTTATCCAGGCTCGCCTTTTCAACTTTTTTCAGGCTGTCCTGAAACTCCTGCAGCTTAAGCTCTTGCGCCAGCTCATTTTGCACCGTTGTCGCCAGCGATCGTAGCGCACGCACCCAGCCTGCAACCGTTTTTACCGCCACAGGCAGACGTTGTGGCCCCAGGACAATGAGGCCAATCACGAAGACCAGCAGCAGTTCACTAAAACCGATATCGAACACGAATTACACCTGCTCGTTATCGTGGCGTTTAGCATTTTCCTTTTTGGCGTCGTCTTGTTTATCAGCGATGGATTTAGCAGTGAAATCCGCATCCTGGCTGGATTTGTCCTGCTTCTCGTCATCATCTTTGATCGCTTTCTTGAAGCCTTTGATGGACGCACCGAGATCGGAACCGATAGAACCGAGTTTTTTGGTACCGAACAGCAGCACGACGATGACGGCAATGATCAACAATTGCCAGATACTGATACCACCCATACATCTTCCCCAGTTAGCGATGATTAATTAAACAGGCCGCATTATACGTTATGCGGCCCTGCTAGTGCGACGCAATTCAGCGCGTTCTGCGCCATCCGGCTATCCAGACAACCACGCCACCCGCCATCAACCAGGCAGGCATAAGTTCCCACTCAGGACGATTGATCAGCAGCAGCGTGCCGCTTAACAACAGTGTTGCTCCAATGCCAAACAGATACCGGGACTGTCCCTGACGCACATGGTTGGTTTGCAACTCGCGGGCAATTTTATCCACGCTGTGTTGCAAGTTTTTGCTCTGACGCAAACTGTCGTACACCAGTTCCGGAATTTCGGGCATTTTTTCAATCCAGAACGGGGCTTTCTCTTTCAGGGAGCGCACCAGCGCGGGAAGACCCACCTGGTCTTTGATCCACGACTCAAGGAAAGGTTTTGCCGTTTTCCATAAGTCTAACTGAGGATAGAGCTGTCTCCCCACCCCTTCAACGTAAAGTAATGTTTTCTGAAGTAAAACTAACTGAGGCTGCACTTCCATATTGAAGCGACGGGCGGTATTGAACAGGTTCAGCAGCACATGGCCGAACGAGATCTCCGCCAGCGGCTTCTCGAAGATGGGCTCACAGACCGTACGAATGGCGAACTCAAACTCTTCAACGTTGGTATCCAGCGGAACCCAGCCGGAATCAACGTGCAGCTCGGCCACTTTGCGGTAATCGCGGTTAAAGAAGGCGATAAAGTTCTCGGCCAGATAGCGCTTATCTTCTTTGTTCAGCGAGCCGACGATACCGCAGTCGATGCCGATATACTGTGGATCTTCGGGATGCTCGTAGCTGACAAAGATATTGCCCGGGTGCATGTCGGCGTGGAAGAAGCTGTCGCGGAACACCTGGGTGAAGAAGACCTGCACGCCACGCTCGGCCAGCAGCTTCATGTTAGTGCCCTGCTTTTCCAGGGTGGCGACATCCGAGACCGGGATCCCGTAGATGCGCTCCATCACCATCATGTCCTGGCTGCAGTAGTCGGAATAGACTTCCGGCACATACAGCATCGGGCTGTTTTCAAAGTTGCGGCGCAGCTGGATGGCGTTCGCCGATTCACGCAGCAGATTCAGTTCATCAATCAGCGTTTTTTCATACTCGCGCACCACTTCCATCGGACGCAGACGGCGTCCATCAGGCAGCAGACGTGGCACCCAGCGGGCCAGGCGGTAGATGAGTTTCATGTCGGCGCGGATGATCGGCAGAATATCCGGGCGGATCACCTTAATGACGACCTCTTTGCCGTTCTCTTTCAGCCGTGCGGTGTGAACCTGAGCAATGGAGGCCGAGGCCAGCGGCTGGATGTCAAAATCATCGAACCAGGTCTCAACCGGGAGATCGCCCATCGCTTTTTCAATCTGCTGCTTTGCCAGCTTACCGTCGAACGGAGCGACTTTATCCTGCAGCAGTGCCAGCTGATCGGCGATCGCGGGCGGGAACAGGTCACGACGGGTGGAGAGCATCTGGCCGAACTTGATCCAGACCGGGCCCAGCTCCTGAAGCGCCAACCGCAGTCGCTCACCGAGCAGCTTGTCCTGATGGCGATTAGGCATCCAGAATAGCGTTCGCCGCCAGAGGCGCAGCGGCATAGTGAGGCGCATTCGGGGGATTAGCTCATCGAGCCCGTAGCTCAAAAAGGTGCGGATGATAAAGTAGAGGCGCCGAATTTCACCAGGCGTCATTTGCCCTCCAGTTTTTCAAGCCGTTTTGTCAGTGCATCAACCGCACGCTCAACCGCGGCGGTCTCTTCTGCGAACCATGCTGCTTCCAGTGGACCTGGTGCCATACGCCACTCCTCGGTAAGCACTTCCCCGGCGTAACGCTGCTGGCGCTGAAAACCCTTCTTCAGGAACGAGGCGCCGCCGCGCAGTACTTTACTGATCCCTTCAGCGGCAATATCGCCAGTCCAGGGAGCCAGCAATTCTGCCGGGTCGAACTCGGCCAGATCGGCCAGTGAGACAAAGTTTTGTACCACCTGGATATCGCCTTCGACCTCCAGCTCGCCGCTGCGGATCAGGGCAGTGAGTTGCTGGCGATCGCGCAGTTTGGGCAGCGTGCTCATATGGGTGATGACGGAGCAGTCGGCCTCGCCTTCCCACTCACCGAGCACGTCGAGCTGACGCTCGCTGAATACCAGCACCAGCGGGGTCGAAAACTCTTTTAATACCACCCGCAGCACTTTGCCGTTCAGACGCTGACGCGCCGTTTTCAGCGCAGGAGACCGGTACAGAAAGGTATTGAGTACGTTTTCCACACCGGCTGTGATCAAGGGTTTAAACGGCATTCGCCACCTCCACTCAGAACTTATAACCGCGATGCAGCGCGACAACGCCTGCCGTCATGTTGAAGTAATCAACATTGTCAAAGCCTGCATCCTGCATCATGGCTTTTAAGGTGTCCTGATTCGGGTGCATACGGATCGATTCGGCCAAGTAGCGGTAGCTGTCAGCGTCGTTGGCAACCATCTCGCCAATGCGTGGCAGGATGTGGAATGAATAGGCGTCGTAAGCTTTGCTCAGCGGCTCAATAATCGGTTTGGAGAACTCCAGCACCAGCAGACGTCCACCCGGTTTCAGCACACGGTACATGGAACGCAGCGCTTTCTCTTTGTCGGTGACGTTACGCAGACCGAAAGAGATGGTGATGCAGTCAAAAGTGTTATCCGGGAAAGGCAGCGCTTCAGCGTTCGCCTGGACATATTCAACGTTGCCGACCACGCCAATATTGCGCAGTTTTTCACGCCCCATTTTCAGCATGGAGTCGTTGATATCAGCCAGCACAACGCGGCCCGTTTCGCCCACCAGACGCGAGAATTTCGCTGTCAGGTCGCCGGTGCCGCCAGCCAGATCCAGCACGGTTTGTCCACGACGTACGCCGCTACAATCAATAGTGAAGCGCTTCCACAAGCGATGAATGCCGAATGACATCAGGTCATTCATTACATCGTACTTCGCCGCCACGGAATGGAATACGTGGGCCACCATGTCAGCTTTCTGCGCTTTAGCGACAGTCTGAAAGCCAAAGTGCGTTGTGTCTTGTGAATCTTCAACCATCTCAGAGCCTGCTTATCAGTCAAATGTTTGAGAAGTGTAACAGATTGGGCGCATTTGCCCTACGATTCAACCACCCCGGGAATAACGCTCCAGGGGGTCTGCCGACGCCTGAGCGCCTGCTAAGGTATTGTTTGTATTTTGAACGGGAGCCTCACTGCGCAGCCGATATTCTTCATCTTGCGAGGTGGCCTGCTCGACCAATTCCGGATTAATCTCGCGTTTTACTTCCACGCCAAGGTCGCGGAACGATTCGGCCTGAGCCAGCAGGTTGCCGCGCCCGGAGGCCAGCTTTTTCATCGCCTGGCGGTAGTTATCCTGGGCGCGTTCCAGGCTCTGCCCGACCGATGTCATATCATCGACGAACAGGCGCATTTTGTCGTACAGGCGGCTGGCGCGATCGGCGATCTGCTGGGCATTACGGCTCTGATGCTCGTAGCGCCACAGATTGGCAATGGTGCGTAGCGCCACCAGCAGCGTGGTAGGGCTGACCAGCATAATGTTGTTTTTCAGCGCCTCGGAGATCAGCTCCGGCTGGCGATCCAGCGCCAGTAAGAAGGCTGGCTCAACCGGGATAAACATTAGCACATAGTCAAGCGAACGCAGGCCCGGCAGCTGCTGGTAATCCTTACGCCCCAGCAGACGAATATGGTTACGCACCGAGGCGATATGCTCCTGCAACGCCGCCTCGCGGGTGTAGTCGTCTTCGGCATTGAAGTAGCGCTCATAGGCCACGAGGGTCATTTTGGCGTCGATGACCACGTCCTTCTCCTGCGGCAGACGGACAATGACGTCGGGCTGCATTCGCGCGCGGGTCTCCGTTTCAATGCTCACCTGGGTTTGATATTCATGGCCTTCACGCAGGCCGGAGGCTTCCAGCACGCGGGTCAGGACCACCTCTCCCCAGTTGCCCTGGGTTTTATTGTCGCCTTTCAGCGCCCGGGTGAGGTTGATCGCTTCCTGTGCCATCTGGGCATTCAGCTGCTGGAGGTTACGGATTTCATGGGCCAGCGTATGGCGCTCCCGCGCCTCCTGACCAAAGCTGTCCTGCACCTGGCGGCGAAAGCCGTCCAGCTGTTCACGCAGAGGCGACAGCAGGCCGCTCAGGCTCTGCCGGTTTTGCTCATCGACGCGGCGGTTACTCTGCTCAAAGATGCGGTTGGCGAGGTTTTCAAACTGCTCGCTCAGGCGCTGCTCGCTGTTGATCATCTGGCGGATTTTGTCTTCCGCATGCAGTTGGGTGGATTCCAGCCGGGTGGTCACTTCGCGCAGGTCGGCTTCCAGCGAGGTGTTGATATCCCGCAGATTGCGCAGCTCGTTGTTGAGCAGCTCGCATTCGTCACGCCAGTGCCCGCTCTGGGCGATGTTCTGTCTTAATGCACTGAGATCGGCCACCATCTCTTCACGTTCGGCAAGCTGATCGGCCTTCTGCTGCGCATGCTGATAGCTGGCGAACAACCAGCCCACACCTACGCTGACCAGCGCAATAACGACATAAAAAAGGATGGAAATATCCACGACGCCCCCTGCATCAAGGTATGACCCGCACAAAATAGAATTGTGCTGTATAAACGTCCAGTTTGAAAAGGGTTTTCTGCAAGGCGCTACGCAAAGAAAAAGGCCGAACAGGTCGGCCTTTGGCATAGAAAAGGGGAAATTACAGCAGGCGGCGAGCCGCTTCTACCACGATTTTCACCGCGTGGCTTTCGGTCTGCTTCATGGTCTCGGCGTTCGGGATCTCTTGCTGGGTACGGTTAACGATCACACCCGCAACCATACCGGCACGCAGGCCCTGGCTTGCGCACATGGTCAGCAGCGTGGCGGATTCCATTTCATAGTTCATCACGCCCATAGATTGCCACTCTTCCATCGAGCCTTTAAAGCGGTTCACTACGCGACCAGAGAAGGTGTCGTAGCGCTCCTGGCCCGGGTAGAAGGTATCAGAGGAGGCGGTCACACCAACGTGAGTCGTCGCGCCAACGGATTTCGCGGCTTCCACCAGCGCGGTGGTGCATTCGAAATCGGCTACTGCCGGGAACTCCATTGGGGCAAAGTGCAGGCTCGCGCCGTCCAGACGAACGGACGCGGTGGTGACCAGCACGTCGCCAACGTTGATGTGCGGCTGGATTGCACCGGTAGTGCCGATACGCAGGAAAGTACGGATGCCCAGCTGCGCCAGCTCTTCAACGGCAATCGAGGTAGACGGGCCACCGATACCGGTAGAGCAGACGATCACCGCTTTGCCATCCAGCTCTGCCCGCCAGGTCGTGAATTCGCGATGGGCTGCCAGCTTAACCGGCTTATCCATCAGCGCGGCGATCTTTTCCACACGCTCAGGGTCGCCAGGGACGATAGCGAGCGTAGCCCCTTGTAAATCGTTTTTAGTGAGGCCGAGATGAAAAACATCAGACTTAGACATAGAAAACTCCTCTGTGGGTCAGTTTGTCAGCAGAAGCAAAGCGGTACTTTACCGAAGGAACCGGCTTGTTTTCGTGACGGGCATCACCATGAATAAAATTGATTGCAGTTAATTACCATGAAATAGTGATTAACATCACATTAACGAGTTATATCGTTATCTGTTGCACAAAAGATAGCCTGTTTCGGGCACTGTGGATTGTTAACCTGCGGACTATATTTACTTTTGCGCTAATTGGTACGGAGAATGCCATGACTGGAAAATCTGGATTTGCCCCTGCTGCTGACCTGCAAGCCTCAACCGTTGTCACTACCCCCGACGAAGCCATTACTGCCGGGGAGACCTCCATTCCGACCCAGGGCGATAACATGCCCGCCTGGCATGCCCGGCCCAAAAATGCGCAAGGGGCATTGCCGATCGTCATTGTGATTCAGGAAATATTCGGCGTGCATGAGCACATTCGCGATATCTGCCGCCGTCTGGCGCTGGAAGGCTATCTGGCCGTGGCACCTGAGCTCTACTTCCGTCAGGGCGATCCGAACGATTACAACGACATTCCTACTCTGTTCAGCAATCTGGTGAGTAAAGTGCCGGACGCGCAGGTGCTGGCAGATCTCGACCACGTCGCCAACTGGGCGGCGCGTAATGGCGGCGATCCCCACCGTCTGCTGGCGACCGGCTTCTGCTGGGGCGGGCGCATCAGCTGGCTGTATGCCGCGCACAACCCGCAGCTGAAAGCCGCCGTGGCATGGTATGGCAAGCTGGTGGGTGAAAAGACGCTGAATTCACCGAAGCATCCGGTCGATATTGCGACCGATTTGAGTGCGCCGGTCCTGGGGCTGTATGGCGCCGAGGATACCGGGATCCCGCTGGATACGGTAGAGACCATGCGCCATGCCCTACGCGCGGCAAACGCAACGGCAGAGATTGTGGTTTACCCGGGAGCCGGGCACGCCTTCAATGCCGATTATCGCCCGAGCTATCATGCGGAATCAGCCAAAGATGGCTGGCAGCGGATGCTGACGTGGTTCCAGCAGTACGGCGCTAAAAAAGGTTAAGCGGCTCACATTTCGCTACGCAAAGTGGCGTGACTGTTTGACTTCTAAACACAATCTGGACGATATAAAACTCACAGGCGTGTAACTACGATCCGTAGGCAAGACCTGAACCCCCTCTCCGTTTTCGAGCGGAGAGGGGGTTCAGGTCTTTTTTTTTGCTCTGGAGACAGGGGCCAGAACATGAACCACTTGCAAACAGCGCTGGAGATCATCGCCCTGGTCGGCGGTGCTGAGAATATCGAACATATCGAACACTGCTCCACCCGCTTGCGGCTGAGCCTGTATGACAACGGTAAGGTCAACGAAGCGGCGCTGGCAAAGGTCGACGGCGTACTGGGCGTGCGCGTGAACGTGCAGTGCCAGGTGATTATTGGTCACGACGTGGTGCAGGTCTTTGAGGCGGTGCGCTCGCTGGTGGGTTCACCTCAGGCGGACGGACAACATGCGCCTGCCAGAATCAGCCGTGGCGCGCAGATTGTTGATTTCGTGATCAGCGTTTTTCAGCCGCTGGTACCTGCTATTGCCGGTGGCGGCGTTCTGAAATCGTTGCTGCTGTTGCTGGACGTCATGGGCTGGCTCAGCCGCGACAGCTCGACATACAAAGTCCTGGATAATATCGGTTCTGCGCCGCTCTACTTTCTGCCCATCCTGGTGGCGATCACCACGGCGATGAAGCTCAAGGTGAACGTGCTGGTTGCCGTCTCGGCAGTTTCCGTGATGGTGCTGCCAGCGATGACCAAACAGCTGGCCGACGGGACGGTGTTTATGTCGTTCGATCTGCGCAACGTTGCCTACGCCTCGCAGGTCTTCCCCGCCATTCTGTGTGTGCTCTTTTACGCCCAGACGGAGAAGCTGTTCAACCGCTATTCCCCTGGCGCGCTACGCATTTTCCTCTCGCCGATGCTCTCTCTGCTGGTGACGGTCCCCGTCACGCTGCTGATCCTGGGGCCGCTGGGTTACGAGCTGGGTGCCGGCCTGGCAACGGTGATTTTGTGGCTCTACGGCAAGCTGGGTTTTGTCGCCACCGCGCTGCTGGCCGCCGCCCTGCCCTTTATGGTCGCCGCCGGGATGCACAAGCCGATGCTGCCTTACGCCGTGGCCTCCATGAGCCAGTTTGGGCGAGAAATGCTCTATCTGCCCGCGTCGCTGGCACACAATATTGCCGAGTCCGGCGCCTGTCTGGCGATTGCGCTTAAAAGCAAAGATAAGGTACTGAAATCCACCGCCTTCTCCGCCGGGATCTCGGCTCTGTTCGGCATTACCGAACCGGCGCTGTATGGCGTCACCCTGCTGAACAAAAAAGCACTCTACAGCGTGATCCTCGGCAGTATTGTCGGCGGGGCCTTTATCGGCTGGATGGCGATTCAGGCCTTTGCCCTCGTCGGCCCTGGCCTGGCCAGCATCTCAATGTTTGTCTCTCCGGATAACTCCATGAATATCGTCTGGGCCTTCGCCGGGGCGGGGTTATCCTTTGCCGTGGCCTTTATCAGTGCCTTCGTGCTGTGGCGCGATAAAGCGGTTGAAAGCACCGACGCGCTGAGCTTCACCCGCCCGGTTGAGGGACAGATCATCCCGCTTGAAAACGTTAACGATGACGTCTTCTCCCGCAAAATCATGGGCGACGGGATTGCGATTATTCCTTCCCAGGGCGTGCTGCGAGCCCCGGCGGATGGAACCATTGTGAACGTGTTTGACAGCGGCCATGCGCTGAGCCTGCTCACCGACGCGGGCGTCGAGCTGATTTTCCATATCGGCATCGACACCATCAGGCTGCAGGGCGAAGGCTTCTCCCCACGGGTAGTAGAGGGCCAGCACGTGAAGAGCGGCGACACGCTGATTGAATTTTCACTCGATACCATTGCTGCCGCCGGGCTCGATCCGGTGGTGATGATGGTGGTCACTAACGGCGAACGCTTTTCGCTGACACCAGGTAATACCGACGATAAGAATCCAGACCCGCATATCATCATGACGCTTAAGGAGTCCGTGTAATGGAGAAATCCCTCCCGTTTCCGCAAGGTTTTTTATGGGGTGGCGCTATAGCCGCCAATCAGGCCGAAGGGGCATGGAATGTGGATGGCAAAGGGCCGTCCGTTGCTGACGCCATCACCTGGAAGCCCAACCTGTCCCTGAAGGATTACAGCGGCCATATGGCGCTGACCGACGAGAACATTCGCGACGCGTTTGAAGGTAAAAATGACGCGCTCTACCCGAAACGTCGCGGCATCGATTTTTATCATCACTATAAGGACGATATCGCCCTGTTTGCTGAGATGGGCTATACCGTGCTGCGGGTATCGATCGCCTGGTCACGTATCTTCCCGACCGGTGAAGACGCCGCGCCAAACGAGGCGGGTCTGCAGTTTTATGAAGAGATGTTCCGCGAGCTGCGTCGCCATAACATCGAGCCGCTGGTGACCCTCTCCCACTACGAAATGCCGCTGGCCCTGAGCGAAAAATATAACGGCTGGGTGCACCGCAACGTGGTGGATGCTTTCGTGCGCTTCAGCAACGTCTGTTTCGACCGCTACAAGGATCTGGTCCGCTACTGGCTGACGTTTAATGAGATCGACAGTATCCATCGTCATCCGTTTACCACGGCGGGCATCCGGGAAGAGAAAAGCGCGCCGGGCAAAGCCCAGCAGGATATCTACCAGGGGCTGCATCACCAGTTTGTCGCCTCGGCGCTGGTGACGCGCGACTGCCACACCAAAATCCCGGGCAGCCAGGTCGGGTGCATGCTGACCAAACTCACTACCTACCCCCACAGCTGCCGTCCGGAAGATGTGGAAGCAACGCTGAAGAAGAATCTGGAGAACTACTTCTACGCCGATGTGCAGGTATTTGGCGAATATCCACCGCTGATCCTGCGCGATCTGGCCCGTCGGGACATCCAGATCGCGATGCAGGCCGACGATCAGCGCATTTTAAAGGATCATACTGTCGACTTCGTCTCCTTTAGCTACTACATGTCGATGACCGAATCGACCCAGCCAGACGTCGAGCGCATCCCGGGAAATACGGTTCTCGGCGTGAAAAACCCGTACCTGCCGGCCTCCGAATGGGGCTGGCAGATTGACCCCATCGGGCTGAAAATCTCTCTGCTGGAGCTGTACGACCGCTACCAGAAGCCACTGTTTATCGTGGAGAACGGCCTCGGCGCGAAGGATGTGGTGGAAAACGGCGAGATCCACGACAGCTACCGCATCGACTATTTCCGCGCCCACTTCGAGCAAACTTTGGCAGCTATAAATGAAGGGGTGGATGTGATGGGATTCACCACCTGGGGATGCATCGACATTATCAGTGCGGGCACCTCGCAAATGTCCAAGCGCTACGGCTTTATCTATGTCGATCAGGATGATGAAGGCAACGGCACGCTGAAACGCCTGAAAAAAGACTCCTTCTGGTGGTACAAAAAGGTGATTGCCAGCAATGGCGCAGACATGAGCTAACCGGCCATGCCGCAGGAATAACCGTGATAACGATAAAAAAGTCGCTTAATAACAGCATGCTGCTGGTCGACAACGACCAGCGGGAGATGATTCTGTTCGGCAAGGGGATCGGCTTTGGCGCGAAGCCCGGCACTAGCATCGACCTGGCGCAGGTGGAGAAGGTCTTCCTGCCCCTGAGCGATCTCAAATCCCGCCATTTTTTATCCCTGACGGATACCATTCCTGCGGCGTTCTTCGATATTAGCCATGAAATTCTTATCCTCGCGCGCAGTCTGTGCGGGGATAAGCTCAATTCCGTATTGCTCTTTACCCTTGCAGAGCATCTGCACTTTGCAGTGGAGCGCAGCCGGAGCGGGCAGACGATCCTTAATAAGCTGAGCTGGGAAGTGAAGCGCTACTACCCCCAGGAGTACAGCGTGGGGTTGCAGGCGCGCGCCCGGGTCAATGAGAAGTTTGACGTCGAGCTACCTGAAGACGAGGCGGTAAACATCGCCTTTCATCTGATCAATGCCAGCAGCCAGGAGGACGACAGCACCGCCCACCAGCAGGTTGAACTGGTCAACCGCATCGCCGATATCGTGCGCTATAAACTGGGCAAGACCATCGATACGCAGTCGGTGAACTACATGCGCTTTATCACCCATCTGCGTTATTTTGCCGAGCGGGTACTGGCCGGGAAAATCGCACTCAGTGAGACCGAAGATTTTTATCAGGAGCTGATGCGCCACCGCCCGGACGCAATGACCGTCTCCTGGGTGATCCGCGACTACGTGCAGGATAAATATCAGCTCACCCTACCGAAGGATGAGCTGACGTGGTTGAGCATTCATATTAGTCGATTGATGGACGGGCAGACGTAAATTGCCCGGTGGCGCTAACGCTTACTGGGCCTACGTTCCGAGTAACAATCAACCCTGTCGCAAATTCTGCGCCGCCTTCACCATATTCGCCAGCGCGGCGCGGGTCTCCGGCCAGCCGCGGGTTTTGAGACCGCAGTCCGGGTTCACCCACAGGCGTTCTGCCGGGATACGCTGGGCCGCTTTTTGCAGCAGAGCTTCAATCCACTCCACGCTCGGGACGTTCGGGGAGTGAATGTCGTACACCCCCGGCCCGATTTCGTTCGGGTAGTCGAACTCTTCAAACGACTCCAGCAGTTCCATGTCGGAACGTGATGTCTCGATGGTGATCACATCGGCATCCAACGCCGCGATGGAATCCATAATGTCGTTAAACTCGCAGTAACACATATGGGTGTGGATCTGGGTATCGTCCTTCGCCACAGCGGCGTTGATGCGGAAAGCTTCCACGCCCCAGGCAAGATACGCATCCCAGTCGCTGCGACGCAGGGGCAGGCCCTCACGCAGGGCTGGTTCATCGATCTGGATGATGCCAATGCCCGCCGCTTCCAGATCCGCCACTTCATCCCGCAGCGCCAGGGCAATCTGCTTCGCAAGGGTTTCACGGGTCACATCTTCACGCGGGAAGGACCAGCAGAGAATGGTCACCGGACCGGTCAGCATGCCTTTAACCGGCTTGTCAGTCAGCGACTGGGCGTACTTCGCCCACTCCACGGTGATCGCTTCCGGACGGCTGACGTCACCGATCACCACCGGCGGCTTCACGCAGCGGGAGCCGTAGCTCTGCACCCAGCCGTTCTGGGTAAAGACGAACCCGTCCAGGTGCTCGCCGAAGTACTCCACCATGTCGTTACGCTCGGCTTCACCGTGGACCAGCACGTCGAGACCTAAACGCTCCTGCTCCACAATCGCCTGTTTGATATGTTCAGCGATGCCGGTGCGGTAGTTATTTGCGTCCAGATTGCCCTTTTTGAAGTCCAGACGCAGGCCGCGGATCTCGGTAGTCTGCGGGAAAGAGCCGATAGTGGTGGTCGGCCAGGCAGGCAGGTTAAAACGCGCACGCTGGGCTTCGGCCCGAACCTCATAGACGCTTTGACGCTGGCTGTCCCGGGCGGTAATGGCCGCCAGACGTTTTTCCACCGCCGGGTTGTGGACGCGGGCCGAGTGACGACGGGCCTGGATCGGGGCACTCCATTCGGTAATCGCCGCCGTGTCGCCACTATTCAGCGCATCGCGCAGTAGGGCCAGCTCTTCACATTTTTGCAGGGCAAAGGCAAACCAGCTCTTCACTTCCGCATCCAGCCGGGTTTCAACGCTCAGGTCGATGGGGCTGTGCAGCAGAGAGCAGGATGAGGCCACCCACAGCTCGCGTTTTCCGACAATGTCTTTGATCTGTCCATATTTCTCAGTGAGATCGGCGCGCCAGACGTTACGCCCGTTCACCAGCCCGGCAGAGAGCAGCCAGTCGGACGGCAGGCGTTTGTGCAGTTCCGCCACCTCATCGTTGCCGTGGACCAGGTCCACGTGCAGGCCCTGCACCGGTAGCGTGGTGATGGTGTCGAGGTTCGGCGTGACGCCTTCAAAATAGGTGGTCAGCAGCAGCTTCACCTGGCCCGCGAGGGCGTCATACGCCGGTTTGAAAGCCTCCAGCCACGCCTGCGGCAGCTCCAGCACCAGCGCTGGTTCGTCGATCTGCACCCACTCAACGCCGCGTTTTGCCAGCTCGCCCAGCACCTGCTGGTACACCGGCAGGATCTCATTCAGCAGGCTCAGGCGGTCAAACTGCTCGCCCTTCACTTTGCCCAGCCACAGATACGTCACCGGGCCCAGCAGGACAGGTTTGATCGGGTGGCCCAGCGCCTGCGCTTCGTCCACCTCATCCAGCAGCTGGGTCCAGGTCAGTTTGAACTGCTGGCCTTTGATGAACTCCGGCACCATGTAGTGATAGTTAGTGTTAAACCATTTGGTCATTTCCGCTGCCGCCGCGGGCTCACCGGTTGGCGCACGGCCACGGCCAATGCGGAACAGGGTGTCGATATCCACCGATCCATCGCTGTTCTGATGACGAGCCGGCACGTTGCCAAGCAGCAGGCTGGTGGTCAGAACATGGTCGTACCAGGCGAAATCGCCCACCGGGAGCAGATCCACACCTGCCTGCTTCTGCTGGTCCCAGTGACGAGCGCGCAGTTCGCGCCCCACCGCCAGCAGTTCGTCACGCGTGGCGTTGCCCGCCCAGTAGCTCTCTTGTGCTTTTTTCAGTTCGCGACGAAGGCCGACGCGTGGAAAACCGAGGGTGTGGTTGCGAATTGTCATGATGTGCCCCTTATGGAATTTTCAGGATTTAGCCGTCCAGATGTTTACACTTCCATATTGTAAAGGTACTGTATATTCCTCAAGCGCAAATTGCTCATGGCGAAGTGAAGGACTTTCATGATCGAGATAAAACACCTGAAAACGCTACAAGCGTTGCGGAACTGCGGTTCTCTCGCGGCGGCGGCGGCCACGCTGCACCAGACGCAATCCGCCCTTTCTCACCAGTTCAGCGATCTGGAACAACGCCTTGGCTTCCGTCTGTTTGTGCGTAAGAGTCAGCCGCTGCGCTTTACGCCGCAGGGGGAGATCCTGCTGCAGCTGGCCAATCAGGTGCTGCCGCAGATCGCCAGCGCGCTGCAGGCCTGCCATGAGCCGCAGCAGAGTAAGCTGCGCATCGCCATTGAGTGTCACAGCTGTATTCAGTGGCTGACCCCCGCGCTTGAGAACTTCCGTCAGAAGTGGCCGCAGGTGGAGATGGACTTTAACTCCGGCGTGACTTTTGACCCGCAGCCGTCCCTCATACAGGGCGAGCTGGATCTGGTGATGACCTCGGACATTCTACCTCGCAGCGGTCTGCACTATTCCCCGATGTTTGATTTTGAAGTGCGTCTGGTGCTGGCCCCGGATCATCCTCTGGCCGCGAAAACGCGCATCACGCCGGAAGATCTGGCGACGGAAACGCTGCTGATCTACCCGGTTCAGCGCAGTCGTCTGGATATCTGGCGTCACTTCCTGCAACCGGCAGGCATCAGCCCGCAGCTGAAAAGCGTGGATAACACCCTGCTGTTAATTCAGATGGTGGCGGCCAGAATGGGCATCGCGGCGCTGCCGCACTGGGTGGTTGAGAGTTTTGAACGCCAGGGTCTGGTGGTAACCAAGACCCTGGGCGAGGGATTGTGGAGCCGGCTGTACTCTGCTGTGCGTGATGGCGAGCAGCGTCAACCGGTTACCGAGGCCTTTATTCGCTCAGCGCGGAACCACGCCTGCGACCATCTACCGTTTGTGCGGAGCGCGGAGCGACCCAACGGCGATGTACCCACAGTGAAGCCAGGATCACCGTCCCCCCAATAATAAAGCTCGGCCAGTGCGGTTGTTGCTGCCAGATGGCGAGGTTCACCAGCAGGCCTGCAGGGACGTGGACGTTGTTCATGATCCCCAGCGTCCCGGCGTCCACCTGCGTGGCGCCGTAGTTCCACATGAAGTAACCCAGCCCGGATGCCACGACCCCCAGCCAGATCAGCACGCTCCACTGCAGCGTGGTGGTCGGCAGCTTCTGCGGATTTCCCAGCATGAACCACGCCGCTACCGCCACGATCGCCGCCCCCATATAGAACCAGGCAAAGGCGTTGTGCTGCGGCATCGGGCGGGTTTCCATCAGGCGTTTATAGCCCACCATGCCGATCGCAAAGCTGATATTGGCGAGCTGGACGAACATCAGCCCGGTCCAGAAGTGATCGCTCACTTTGTCGTAGCGAATAATTGCCGCGCCCACCACCGCCAGCGCCGCGCTCAGCAGGTAGCCCCAGCGCAAGCGGCGCTTGCTCAGCAGATCGTAAATCAGGGTGATATAGAGCGGCGTCAGGACGGTAAAGAGCAGGAATTCCGATACCGACAGGTAGACGTACGCCCGGAAGCTGAACAGGTACATGATGCCAAGCTGCATTGCCCCCACCAGCATATAGAGCAGAATGGTTTTCAGCGTTTGCCCGCGCGTACGCAGGAACGGCAGAAACACCAGCGCTGCCAGCCCGACGCGCATCAGCACCGAGAAGTAGCTGTCGACCTGCCCGGCAAGGTATTCGCCGATCAGGCTAAAGGAGAAGGCCCACAGGATAGTGGTGATGGTGAGTAGCGCCACAATGCTTGTCTCTCTGAAAGATGGACAGGCATTGTAGCGAACTCTTCAGTTGACAACTGAACGTTAAATAACCAAATGAAGATTATTCAAGGAACAGCTTCCGCAGGTATTTTGGCACCGCGTTGTCACCGTTGGTGCCGATCACTTCCAGCTCCGGGTGCAGGTCTTTCAGGCGCTGGTGGGCGTTTTCCATAATGCAGCCTTTACCCGCCATGGAGAGCATTTCGGCGTCGTTCATGCCGTCACCAAAGGCGATGCAGTCCTGCAGGTTAAAGCCCAGACGTTTAGCCACTGCTTCGAGAGCATGGCCCTTGGAGACGCCGCCAGCCATCACTTCCAGGCAGGTGAGCGTGGAGAAGCTGACGTTAACCCGGTCGCCCCAGCGCGCATTGATCGCCTGCTCCAGCGGCAGCAGCGCTTCATGGCTGTCGGTGGTGAAGAACACTTTGCTGATGCCTTCCGGCTCCAGCAGGCCCGGTTCATACAGCGAGTAGTTGAAGACCGCCTCTTTGAAGAAACGCATCTCGTCAGGACGGTGGCGGTTCATAAACCATTCATCATCGCGATAGACGTTAGTGATGATATCCGGGTTGTTATGCATGATCGCGAACAGATCGGTGGCGATGTCGCGATCGAGGTTGTGGGTGAAGATCAGATTCCCGTCCAGATCGTGCACGCGGGCACCGTTGGAGGTGATCATGTAGGATTTGATCTCCAGATTATCGCGGATCTGCCCCACATCAACGTGGTGGCGGCCGGTGGCGAAGACAAAATTCACACCACGGGCAGTCAGGAGTTTTAAGGTCTCTTTCGCGTAAGGCGATAAAGTGTGGTCGGGAGAGAGCAGCGTGCCATCTAAATCAGACGCGACAACCTGGTACATAGGAAAATTTAACCTCTGGTGAATATCAGTTATGCCTGCCGAAAAAGTCGACGATGGCGTGGAATGCGACTGAGCGCATGGCGTCCTTTTCGAAAAGGATCTCATGGTACGCGCCGTTTATGACCAGCGGTTGACCCCCTTCGCAAGGGTGACCGGCTGCGGCTCGCAGTTCACAAAAGCGGGTGTGCATACGGTTATCCACGACCCGCTCCTCTTCTGCCTGAAGGATAAGCGTGGGCGTGTCGTCCTGACTGGCGCCCGCCAGGGCCTCTTCCCCTGCCAGAATGCCTTCACGCACCCAGTGGTAGGTTGGTCCCCCGACGCGTAAACGCGGTTCATCGGCATAAAAGCGCAGGTTGCGGCGATAACGCTGCCGACTGTGGGTTAACACGTTAATGGCAAAGGGCAGCGCGCGCCAGCGGCCGGTGCCGATGGCATAGCCTTCACGAATGCGCTGATGGCCCTCAGCCCAGTCGAGAATATGGCGTACCATCCAGTCCGGGAAACGCATGACGATACCAAACATCGGCGCGCTCAGGGCAATAGCATCACACTGGTGCTGCGGGTGGCGCTGTAAAAACAGCGTGGCGATTGCGCCGCCCATCGAGTGCGCCAGGATAAACCGTTTTCGCCACGGACCGGGCTGCACTTCCTGCTGCCAGAAGGCGGCAAAATCGTCGACGTAATCGCTGAACTGACCCACATGGCCGCGGTGCGTGTCGGACAACATCCGCCCGGAACGCCCCTGACCGCGGTGGTCGATAATCAGCACGTCATAACCCAGCCGGAAAAGATCGTATGCCAGCTCGGCATACTTAACGTAACTTTCAATCCGGCCAGGGCAGATCACAATCACCGAATCGTGGGTCTCGGCCCGAAAACGAACAAAGCGTACAGGAACATCATCGACGCCTGTGAACCCGCCTTCCTCGCGCTGGCGCCAGAAATCAGTTAGCGGCCCCATAGAGAAAGCAGCAAAAGCCTTTTCTCGCGTTTCCCAGTCCTTATTCTGCTCAAACATCGGGTTTACGCCCCTGTAAGCCAAGGAATATCGTTTTTTCGTGACAGGTCGTAAAATGACGCAACATTAGCGTATTGTGGCATAAAAATAGACGATTCGGGAGCTTCAAATGACCTTCGAGTGGTGGTTCGCTTACCTGCTGACATCCATTATCCTCAGCCTTTCGCCGGGCTCCGGGGCCATCAATACCATGACCACCGCCATGAACCACGGCTATCGCGGCGCGGCCGCATCCATTGCCGGATTGCAGACCGGGCTGGGTATTCACATCGTGCTGGTGGGTATAGGGCTCGGCACGCTCTTCTCCCGCTCGGTGCTGGCCTTTGAGGTGCTGAAATGGGCCGGTGCGGCCTACCTTATCTGGCTGGGCATCCAGCAGTGGCGCGCCGCGGGTGCACTGGATCTGAATACGCTTGCTCAAACCCAGAGCCGGGGCCGCCTGTTTAAGCGCGCGGTGTTTGTGAACCTGACCAACCCGAAAAGCATCGTCTTTCTGGCGGCCCTGTTTCCACAGTTTATCGTGCCGCATCAGCCGCAGATTATGCAGTACGTGGTGCTCGGCGTGACCACCATTGTGGTCGATATTATTGTGATGATTGGCTATGCGACGCTGGCCACGCGGATTGCGACATGGATTAAAGGGCCTCGTCAGATGAAGGCCCTGAATAAAGTGTTCGGTTCGCTGTTTATGCTGGTCGGTGCGCTGCTGGCATCAGCCAGGCACGCTTAACGGGACAGGATCAGGTGAATACCGAAGCCGGCGAATAACGCGCCGGCAACGCCGTCAATCCACTTCGCCAGACGTTGATAACCGCGACGCATCGACGGAAGCGCAAACAGGCTCGCCACCACCGTAAACCAGGCGAAGGTTTCCAGTACGATCAGCAGGAAAATGCCCCAGCGTGCTCCGGCCCCGACCTCTTCACCGACGAACAGTGAGAATACCGAGCCGAAATAGATAATCGCTTTTGGATTGGCAAGATTGGTCAGCAGCCCTTTCACAAAGCTACGGCCTCCAGCCGCCAGCTCCATTTTTGGCTCAGACGCCCCGGAGTCATCTTTCTTAAACGCCCCGCGCAGCATCTGATAGCCCATCCAGCACAGATACAGACCGCCGCCGACCATGATGATGTTGTGCAGCCAGGCCATTTTATCGAGGATCAGGTTCAGGCCCAGCAGCGCCAGCGCTGCCCAGACCATGACGCCAAGGGTAATGCCCAGCACGCCCATCATCGCCTCTTTACGGGAGCGACTCACCGCCGTTTGGGAGACAAAGAAAAAGTCAGGGCCAGGGCTCATCAGCGCCACGATGTGCACCAGCGCCACGGTCAGAAACAGGGTTAACATAATTAACTCGCGGGGAAATAGTTCAGGGAGTCATCATCCTGACACTTTTTTGCCGGACTGACTACTCCTCATCATCGCCATCCGTATGGGAACGAATCAGCGCCATAAACTCTTTACCAAAACGCTCGAGTTTACGCGTGCCAACGCCGTTGACGCTGAGCATTTCGCTGGCGCTGAGCGGCATCTGCTCGGCCATCTCAATCAGCGTCGCATCGTTAAATACCACATACGGCGGGATATTCTCTTCGTCCGCGATAGCTTTGCGCAGCTTACGCAGCTTGGCGAACAGTTTGCGATCGTAGTTGCCGCCGTAGGATTTCTGCATCACCCGTGGCTTGAGCGCTACCACGCGCGGCACGGCCAGCTGCAGCTCCACGACGCCGCGCAGCACCGGGCGGGCCGCCTCGGTGAGCTGCAGCGCGGAGTGCTGGGCGATGTTCTGGGTAGCAAAGCCGAGGTGGATCAGCTGACGGATAACACTCACCCAGTGCTCATGGCTCTGATCGCGACCAATCCCGTAGACCGGCAGCTTGTCATGGCCCATCTCGCGGATACGCTGGTTATTGGCGCCGCGCAGCACTTCCACCACATAGCCCATACCGAAGCGTTGATTGACGCGGCCAATGGTGGAGAGCGCCTTACGCGCGTCCATCAGCCCGTCATACTGCTTCGGTGGATCGAGGCAGATATCGCAGTTGCCGCACGGCTCCTGGCGTCCTTCGCCAAAATAGTTAAGCAGCACCAGACGGCGGCAGGTTTGCGCTTCGGCAAAGGCGCCCATGGCATTGAGCTTATGGCGTTCAATATCCTGCAGCGCCCCCTGCGGTTTCTCTTCCAGACAGCGACGCAGCCAGGCCATATCGGCCGGATCGTAGAACAGCATCGCTTCCGCAGGCAGGCCGTCACGTCCGGCGCGGCCCGTCTCCTGATAGTAGGATTCGATATTGCGCGGGATGTCGAAATGCACCACAAAGCGCACGTTCGGCTTGTTGATGCCCATCCCAAAGGCGACGGTTGCCACCACGATTTGCAGGTCGTCGCGCTGGAATTTCTCCTGCACGTCGGCGCGAATGTGGTTCTCAAGCCCGGCATGATAGGCCGCGGCGCTGAAGCCCCGGCTCTGCAGACGCGCGGCGGTGTCTTCCACCTTCGCCCGGCTGTTGCAGTAGATGATGCCCGACTTACCGCGCTGCTCCTGGACATAGCGCAGCAGCTGATCCAGCGGCTTGAATTTTTCCATCAGCATGTAGCGGATATTCGGGCGGTCGAAGCTGCTGACCTGAATCAGCGGATCGTTAAGCCCTAGCAGGCGCACAATGTCCTGTCGGGTGGTGTCGTCGGCGGTAGCGGTGAGCGCCATAAACGGCAGCTCTGGGAAACGCTGGCGCAGATGACCGAGGGCCGCGTACTCCGGACGGAAATCATGGCCCCACTGGGAAATACAGTGTGCTTCGTCCACCGCCAGCAGCACCGGGTTCCAGTGCGCCAGATGCTCAAGGAAGTTATCCAGCATCAGGCGTTCCGGGGCGATATACAGCAGACGCACCTGCCCGGTACGGCACCCGGCCATCACGTCCTGCTGCTGCTCGCGGGTTTGGGTGGAGTTGATGCAGGCCGCCGCCACGCCGTTCGCCAGCAGCTGGTCGACCTGATCTTTCATCAGCGAGATCAGCGGTGATACCACCACCGTCAGGCCGTTCATCACCAGCGCGGGAACCTGATAGCACAGCGATTTCCCGCCGCCGGTCGGCATCACCACCAGACAGTCACGGCCCGCAAGGGCGGTGTTAATGATGGTTTCCTGGCCCGGGCGGAACTGCTGGTAGCCAAAGGTTTCATGCAAAACCTGTTTAGCCAGCAACTCCTGATTTACAACTTCCGCCTGCACCACATCAACCCCATTTGCCTGAAATAAAAACAGGCGCTATTTTCAGCGCCTGCGAGAGAAACTTCAACGTTTAAGACAAAAACATTCGAGGAGGCTAGAAAAGATCGTTCAGCATCACGCCTACGCCGACGCGGGTCTGGTTGAAGTTGTAGTCGATCAGCGATTCGCCATAGCCGCTATACACCTGAGTATACAGACGAACATGTTTGGTCAGCGGATAGCTGACGCCCATCTCCGCGCCGCCGTAGCCGGTATTCCAGTTGTACTGGCCCTTCACGCTAAGGACCGCTTCACCCAGCTGATAGCCCACCCGCAGCTGGTAGTAACCCATGTATTTGGTGATATCCGGGTTATCGTCGGTGTTACCCACCACATACCAGGGTTTGACCTCCACCAGCCAGTTGTTGTTTTGCGCCATCAGGCGGGTGTAGAGGCGGTTCCAGCTGCGCGACGTTGGGTCGGAGCGGCCATTCGACATATGGTTATAGCCAAACTCCACGTCCCTCAGCGTCCAGCCCGCCAGCGAGTAATCGGTGGCGAAACCGAGGAACAGCTGTGGCTCATAGTTGGTCTCACGGAACGGCGATGATTCGTCGCTGTTCGACAGCTGCCACCAGGATTTTTGCGTATAGGAGCCACCCAGAATCGAATTCGGCCCGAGAATGCCGCGCCACAGCGGGAAGGCGAGGCTCAGCTGAAACTTCACCTCATCTTTTTGCGAATCGTCGGCCCAGTCATAGGTGCGGATCGCCTCTTTATTGAGATCGCTGGTGGCAGTGTAGATTAGGTAGTTGCTGTCATAGGGATAGAGCGTAAAGGGATTATCGTGCTCTTCCAAAAGGTTAGCGATGATGCTGCCACGTACGGCAGGCACCTCCTGAGTTACCGCTTCCTGTGCGAATGCCACAGAGGGCAGCGTAACCGCCGCCAGGAATCCGGCCTGATAAATGCGCATCGGTGATGCTCTCCTGCTAAAGAGTTTTAATGAAGAATTATTTTGATCCCTTTTAACATATTTCAGTAATAGCCGCTTCACCTGCGCTCTGAATCTGGAAATTCACATTAATGAGGCATAAAATCAACAGCCTTTTAACACTAAGGATGTGACGTGCTATGTCTGCCACGCTAACTGCCGACCAGGCCCTGAAGCTTGTCGGCGAGATCTTCGTCTACCATATGCCGTTCAACCGTGCGCTGGGGCTTGAGCTGGAGCGCTACGAGAAAGATTTTGCCCAGCTGAGCTTTAACAACCAGCCGATGATGGTCGGTAACTGGGCGCAAAGCATTCTCCACGGCGGGGTCATCGCCTCTGCCCTCGACGTTGCCGCCGGGCTGGTTTGCGTCGGCAGCACCCTGACCCGCCACGACACCATCAACGAAGACGAGCTTCGCCAGCGTCTGTCGCGGATGGGCACCATCGACCTGCGCGTCGATTATCTGCGCCCCGGTCGCGGGAATCGCTTTACCGCCAGCAGCAGCCTGCTGCGGGCGGGCAATAAAGTTGCGGTCGCACGCGTGGAGCTGCATAACGAAGAGCAGGTTTATATCGCCAGCGCAACCGCCACTTATATGGTGGGTTGAGAGGGTAAAATCGGGTAAAATTGCGTTACTTTTTTGTAACGGATTTTCCTGATGGATGCTAAACAGACGCGGCAGGGCGTTTTACTCGCGCTTGCCGCCTATTTTATTTGGGGCATTGCGCCCGCCTACTTCAAACTGATTCACTACGTTCCCGCTGACGAAATTCTTACCCACCGCGTGATCTGGTCGTTTTTCTTTATGGTGGCGCTGATGAGCGTAAGCCGTCAGTGGTCAGGGGTGAAAACCCTCCTGAAAACGCCGAAGAAAATTTTCCTGCTGGCCCTGTCTGCGGTATTGATTGGCGGCAACTGGCTGCTGTTTATCTGGTCGGTCAACAACCATCACATGCTGGAGGCGAGCCTCGGCTACTTCATTAACCCGCTGGTGAATATCGTGCTGGGGATGCTGTTCCTTGGCGAGCGCTTCCGCCGGATGCAGTGGCTGGCGGTGATCCTCGCCCTCTGTGGCGTTCTGGTGCAGCTGTGGACCTTTGGCTCGTTGCCGGTGATCGCCCTGGGGCTGGCGTTCAGCTTTGCTTTCTATGGCCTGGTGCGCAAGAAAATCGCCGTGGAAGCACAAACCGGGATGCTGTTTGAAACCCTGTGGCTGCTGCCAGTGGCCGCGATTTACCTGTTCGGCATTGCCGACAGCAGTACCAGCCATATGGGCAGTAATCCGTGGACGCTGAACGTGATGCTGATGGCGGCCGGTGTCGTCACCACCATCCCACTGCTGTGCTTTACCGGTGCGGCAACGCGTCTGCGCCTGTCGACGCTGGGCTTCTTCCAGTACATCGGCCCGACGCTGATGTTCCTGCTGGCGGTGCTGTTCTACGGCGAAGTGCCGGGCGCGGATAAGATGGTGACCTTTACCTTTATCTGGGTGGCACTGGCGGTATTTGTGGCGGATGCGATTTATACCCAGCGCAGGATGCGCAAAGGGTTGTAGAACGATGAAGGCCCGGTAAGCGTAGCGCCACCGGGCATAACATCACAGCCAGTTACGGCGCTTGAAGTAGAGATACGGCGCGAGACCGGCGAGCACCATAAAGATAATCGCCCCCGGGTAACCAAAGCTCCACTTCAGCTCCGGCATAAACTCAAAGTTCATCCCGTAGCTGGAGGCCACCAGTGTTGGCGGCAGGAACACCACCGATACTACCGAGAAGATCTTGATGATGCGGTTCTGCTCGATGTTGATAAAGCCCATCGCCGCCTGCATCAGGAAGTTGACCTTCTGGAACAGGGATTCATTGTGCGGCAGCAGGGATTCGATATCGCGCAGGATCTCACGCGCCTGCTCCAGCTGACCGCCCGGCAGACGCGCCTTGCGCACCAGGAAGTTCAGCGCGCGCTGGGTATCCATCAGACACAGACGCACCTTCCAGCCGATATCTTCCAGTTCTGCCAACGTCGAGAGCGCTTCGTCGTACTCATCGCCCTGATGGCCTTCCATGATGACCCGGCTCAGCTTTTCCAGATCGCTGTAGATGTTCTCAATCTCATCCGCCAGCTGTTCAATTTTGGTTTCAAACAGGTCGAGCAGCAGCTCATAGGCATTGCCGTCCACCATCGCCTGGCTACGGGCGCGCATACGGTAGAGACGGAACGCGGGCAGTTCACGCTCACGCAGGGTAAACAGGCGACCATCGCGGATGGTAAATGCGACGGTGGAGTTACCGGCGTGATCTTCCGCATCTTCGAAGAAGAAAAAGGAGTGGATGTGCAGACCGTCTTCGTCTTCGAAGAAACGGGCCGATGCCTCGATGTCTTCCAGTTCCGGGCGGGTGGCCAGGCTTTGTCCGAGTTCAGATTGTACGCGCAGGCGTTCGTCGTCGTCCGGCTCGACCAGATCCACCCAAACGGCGTCAATGAGGGGTTGTGACTCTTCAGCTTCAAGCCGAATCAGTCGGTTCTTTTCCAGTTGAAATGCGCTCAGCATGACCGGGACTCCCAATGCAAAAAATATCGGACAGTTCGGTGGGCACACAGAAACAAATTGGGTTTCAGACCATTAAACAGCCTGACTCAGCGCGACGGGAATAACTGTCGCTGACAACCACTAAGGGCATCAGCGTGAGGAGATAGCCTTAGGAGTTGTTCCTGAATGACAGGGAATTGAGCCAGCATCTACTGGGTGTGTCCAAGGCGAATGTCCTCTTAGCGTAATCGTGCGCGCATGTTACGCCAGCAGTCACAGCGGCGTCAACACGCAACGAAACGCTGAAGAACTTTAAATGCCCTTCAGCGTTTAAGTCTGGCAGCTAATTAAAAAATAGTGATATTTTTCGGAAAGTTACACTGCTTCCAGCCGGGCATAAGCGGCCACCAGCCATTTGATCCCCTGCCCCTGGAATGCCACCTGCAGACGGCTGTGTTCCCCGCTGCCTTCCAGATTTACAATCGTGCCTTCTCCGAATTTGGCGTGGCGCACGCGCTGGCCGAGTTTGAATCCGCTGTCGTTTTCTGAGATGGGTGCCCCCAGGCGCTGATGGCTCACCGGACGGCTGATGCTGGCCCGCAGACGGACCTCCTCCACGCACTCTTCCGGCAGTTCACCGACAAAACGCGACGGGCGGTGATACACCTCTTTGCCGTACAGACGACGGGTTTCGGCATAGGTGAGGGTCAGCTTTTGCATCGCACGGGTCACGCCGACGTAGGCCAGGCGACGCTCCTCTTCCAGACGACCGCCCTCATCCAGCGACATCTGGCTCGGGAACATCCCCTCCTCCATGCCGACGATAAACACCTGCGGGAACTCCAGCCCTTTGGCCGAGTGCAGGGTCATCAGCTGAACCGCGTCCTGCCAGGTGTCGGCCTGCCCTTCGCCCGCTTCCAGCGCGGCATGGGACAGGAACGCCTGCAGCGGCATCAGATCTTCTTCTTCGTCGTTGTAGCTGAACTGGCGCGTAGCCGTCACCAGTTCCTCTAAGTTCTCGATACGCGTCTGGCCCTTCTCGCCCTTCTCCTGCTCGTACATCATGCGCAGGCCGGAGTCTTTGATCACCCGGTCGGTCTGAACGTGCAGCGGCATGTCAGCGGTTTCCTGGGCCAGGGCTTCAATCAGCTCAAGGAAGCGTTGCAGCGCGCTGGCCGCACGTCCGGCGAGGGCCTTCTCCTGCAGCAGCTCGCGACACGCCTGCCACAGGGTCAGCTGGCGATCGCGGGAGGTCTGACGCACCACGTCGAGAGTGCGATCGCCGATGCCGCGGGTCGGGGTGTTGACCACGCGCTCAAAGGCCGCGTCATCGTTACGGTTGGCAATCAGGCGCAGATACGACAGCGCGTCTTTGATTTCCTGGCGTTCGAAGAAGCGCATCCCGCCATAAATGCGGTACGGCATGCTGGCCTGCAGCAGCGCCTCTTCCAGCACGCGCGACTGGGCGTTGCTGCGATAGAGAATGGCGCACTTCTCCAGCGCGCCGCCGTTGTCCTGCCAGGTTTTGATCCGGTTCACCACGAAGCGGGCTTCATCCAGCTCGTTAAAGGCGCAGTAAAGCGAGATCGGCTCGCCGTCGATGCCCTCGGTCCACAGCTTTTTACCCAGACGACCGTTGTTGTTTTCAATCAGGGCGTTAGCCGCGCTCAGGATATTGTTGGTGGAGCGGTAGTTCTGCTCCAGGCGAATGGTTTCTGCGCCAGGGAAGTCCTTGAGGAAGCGCTGGATGTTCTCCACCTGCGCGCCACGCCAGCCGTAGATCGACTGGTCGTCGTCGCCAACGATCATCACTTTGCTGGAGTCGCCCGCCAGCATGCGGATCCACGCGTACTGAATGTTGTTGGTATCCTGGAATTCGTCCACCAGGATGTTAGTAAAGCGCTCGCGGTAGTGCTGCAGGATATGCGGCTTGTTGAGCCACAGCTCATGGGCGCGCAGCAGCAGCTCGGCGAAATCCACCAGCCCGGCGCGACCGCAGGCCTCCTGATAGGCCTGATAGACCTTCTGCCAGGTCTGCTCAATCGGGTTACCAAAGCTCTGGATATGGTGCGGGCGCAGCCCTTCGTCTTTCTGGCTGTTGATGTACCACATCGCCTGACGCGGCGGCCACTGCTTCTCATCGAGGTTCATGGCTTTGATCAGGCGCTTCAGCAGGCGCAGCTGATCTTCGCTGTCAAGGATCTGAAAATCCTGCGGCAGGTTAGCATCCAGATGGTGCGCACGCAGCAGACGGTGCGCCAGCCCGTGGAAGGTCCCGACCCACATGCCGCCCTGGCTGGTGCCCATCAACTGGGCGATACGGTGGCGCATCTCCGCCGCCGCTTTGTTGGTGAAGGTGACCGCCATAATCGAGTACGGCGAGCAGTTCTCGACGCTCTGCAGCCAGGCGATGCGGTGTACCAGCACGCGTGTCTTACCACTGCCCGCCCCTGCCAGCACCAGCATATTGGTGCGCGTCGCGGCAACCGCGTCACGCTGTTTGTCATTAAGGCTGTCGAGCAGGTAAGAAACGTCCATTGGCACCGTCACGTAGTAATCAGGAACACAGCAAAACGCCCGGTGGCGCTTCGCTTACCGGGGCCTACGACTGCAAAACCCTGGTAATTTATACAATAGTACTGATGATTATATCAGCGTGGTGAGGGATGCCAACCGTGAAATTTCGATGTGCGGCAGCAGGCGGCTGTCGGCGGTCTGCATCAGATCGGCCTTTTCCGGCTTGATCCAGCAGGCCTGCATCCCGCAGCGGATCGCCCCTGCGACGTCGGTGGTCAGGTCATCGCCCACGTGAAGAATTTCGCCCAGCGGCAGGCCGAGCTTCTCCGCCGCCAGATGATACATATCGTTGAACGGCTTGGAGCGCCCGTGCGGGCCTGCGCGCAGCACAAACTCGAAGTAGTCACCCAGGCCGAACAGCTCTGGCTGGGCGTTGCCATTGGTGATAGCCACCAGCGGCCACTTCTCTGCCAGTTTCGCCAGGGTATCGTGGGTCTCCTGCGGGACGTCGATGCGACTGCGCCACTGGGCAAAGTGCGCCATCGAGGCTTCCGCGCCCAGGGCGGCTTCGGCGGCGCTCAGGCCGGCGTTGAGCATCGCCTGCTCCACGGCACGGCGACGCCATTCGGTGACATCGTGATAGATTTCTGGCTCGGTTTGCCGTAACGCCTGGCGCAGACGGTGGAACTCTTTATTTTCCAGCGTTTTTAACGCCGGGTGATAATTTTGCACAAACGTCAGCGCTTCCTGTTCCGTTCGCAGGATCACCTCGCGGTTGTCGTAAAGGGTGTCATCGAGGTCGAACGTCAGTGCTGAGATGTGGCCTAATGGACGATAAAAACGCATTATTTCCCCCGTTTGGCGCGTGGATGCGCCGCGTCGTACACCGAGGCAAGGTGTTGAAAATCAAGATGGGTATAGATTTGGGTGGTAGACAAATTGGCGTGGCCCAGCAGCTCCTGCACCCCACGCAAATCACCGCTGGACTCCAGCATGTGGGTGGCGAATGAGTGGCGCAGTTTATGCGGATGAACATGGCTGTTCAGCCCCTGCTTGATCCCCCACTCGGCAAAGCGTTTTTGCACGTTACGCGCCGAGATGCGCTTCCCGAGCTTTGAGAGAAACAGCGCATTGTCTTCGGTGCCAAACAGCCCGCGCAGATCGAGCCAGTGCTCAATCCACGCCACGGCGTTGCGGCCAATGGGCAGGCGGCGCTCTTTACTGCCTTTGCCCATCACCCATACTTCACCGGTGTCCAGATCGAGGTGTTTGATATCGAGGTTCACCAGCTCGGAAAGACGTAACCCCGCGCCGTACATCACCTCCAGCATCGCCCGATCGCGCACCGCCAGCGGATCGTTAAGATCGATATCCAGCAGACGGTTCACGTCATCGACGTCGATATTTTTTGGCAGATGGCGCGGCGCTTTTGGCGCGGCGATGCCTTTGGCCGGGTTGGCGTTGAGCTCGCCCTGACTTACCAGCCAGTCGAAGAAGCTGCGCAGGGCCGACAGACGCAGCGCGAGGCTGGCAGGACCAAGCCCTTTCCGGCGGCTGCGTACGGCAAAGGCGCGTACCGTGGCGGCATCACACTGCTGCCAGCTCTTCAGGCCGATCTCGTCAGCCAGCTGCATGATGGCATCAAGCTGACGCTGATAGTTGACCAGGGTGATCGGGCTGAGCTGGCGCTCAACGCCCAGATAGCGCAGAAAACGCGTGACGGCAGGGGCCAGCAGAGCATCGGTCATACGCGTTCAATCCAGCGCTCCAGCAGCTCGGGCAGCATCTGCGCGATCTCCTGTATAAGCTGTGTTCCTTGCCCTTGCTGATAGTGCTGCGGGTCGCGGCTGGTGAACAACATCACCCCGAGATCGCCATCGCGTCCCATCAGCGACATCGCCACTGAACCAATAGCTTTGGCCTCCGGCAGGACCACCAGCAGTTCCGGGCCATTCAGCGGCCCAAGATAGTGGTTCTCACATCCCATACGCTGAATGCGCACCGGCTCAAACGCCTGACGGTTTAACGCCAGATGGGTAAACCCGGAAGGTGCACCGATGCGCCAGCGATCCGGGAACAGGCGCAGGGTTGCCCCGGCCAGCCCCAGCTCGCGTGCCCAGCGATGCAAACGAAGCAGAAATTCGTCCAGGCTACTGGCCGATGCCAGTCGCGACTGCAGGTGCAGCAGACGCTGGAACAGGCCCTCATTACTGGTAGCCTGCTCCATCAGCAGCGAGATGTTCTCTTCAAGATGGTTGATATGATTGCGCGAACGCGCCATATGCCATTCGACCAGCGAGACCGTCCCACGAATTGGATGCGGCACGCGCATCTCTTCAACGACGCGTGCATTGCGAATGAAAAACTCAGGATGGCGCAGCAGATAATCAACAACCGCCCGGTCGTCCATCTCCGTCAGCGTTTCCTGCAGTTCTTCTCCTGGTTGTTTCATAGATGGATAAACCCGTCGTAGACTTGTGTTGCCGGGCCCGTCATATACAGCGGCTGGCCCGGGCCTTTCCAGGCGATATCAAGACGGCCGCCTGGTAAATCCACGCGTACCTCTTCCGCCAGTAAACCTTGTGCAATCCCCACCGCGACGGCCGCACAGGCACCGCTGCCGCACGCCTGCGTCTCGCCTGCCCCGCGTTCAAAGACGCGCAGACGGATGTGCTCGCGAGTGATGACCTGCATAAATCCAATATTGGCGCGCTCAGGGAAACGTTCATGGCTTTCCAGCACCGGACCGAGCGTCTCAACGGGCGCGGTCGCGACGTCATCAACCTGAATCACGCAGTGCGGGTTCCCCATGGAGACCACGCCGCACAAGACTGTCTGCTCCGCGACGCGCATGATATAGGTCTTTTCCGCTTTGTTGGCGCGGAACGGCACCTGCGACGGCTCGAAGTTCGGCTCGCCCATATTCACGCGCACCAGCTCGTCATCGGTGACGCTCAGCACCATGCGTCCATTGGCGGTACTGACGCGGATATCGCGCTTGTTGGTTAGCCCTTTCAGCCGGACAAAGCGGGCAAAACAGCGCGCACCGTTGCCACACTGGGAGACTTCGCTGCCGTCAGCATTAAAGATGCGGTAGTGAAAATCGAGATCCGGATCGTAAGGCGGCTCAACCACCAGCAGCTGATCAAAGCCTACGCCGAGATGCCGATCGGCCAGACGGCGGATCAGCTCCGGAGAAAAGAAGACATTCTGCGTTACCGCGTCGACGACCATAAAATCATTGCCAAGGCCATGCATTTTAGAGAACTGCATCATTTACTCCATTGCGCGGTTCGCAACGCGCGTCAGTAATTTACCTGGCTTGGGCCGCCATTATCGCCGCGATCGTTACGATCTGGCATGGTGGTTTGTACGGGGCTTTGCGCTTTTTTGGTCGGTGGCGGCGCGGTTTTATCTGCCGGTGGGAAATAGAGCGGCCCTTTCAGACCACAGCCACTCAGGCTAAACAGTGCGAGGAGAACGGCAAGCGTTCCAAAAACGTTTTTCATTATCAGGTTGCCTGTAAGTTCATGCTTTCTGTTTTCTATCATCGCAGGAGAAGACACAAAAGCAAGAGTTTGCCGCTAACCTGCAACCGGAATTATTTAGCGTTATACTGCCGCCATCACGAAAAACAGGAACAGAACCATGAATGACAGTGAATTCCATCGCCTTGCCGATAACCTGTGGCAAACCATCGAAGAGCGTCTTGACGACTGGGATGGCGACAGCGACATCGATTGTGAAATCAACGGCGGCGTACTGACCTTAAGCTTCGAAAACGGCAGCAAGATCATTATTAACCGTCAGGAACCGCTTCACCAGGTGTGGCTGGCCACTAAACAGGGCGGCTACCATTTCGATCTGAAGGGCGACGAGTGGATTTGCGATCGCAGCGGTGAAGCGTTCTGGGATCTGCTGGAGCAGGCCACGACGGCGCAGTCAGGTGAGGAAGTGAGTTTCAGGTAGTTTTGTTGCCCGGTGGCGGCTACGCCTTACCGGGCCTACAACGGATCGAACCGTAGGCCGGATAAGCAAAGCGCATCTGGCTCAGCGGCTCAGGAGAAATACTGCTGCAACAGCGGTGTCGCATCCTGATTGGCCGGTGCGGCGGCAATCACCTGGGTGCGGAACGGGATCACCTGCGCACGACCATCAACCTTCACAATCTGGTAGAACTGCGGCAGGTTGAAGTTGATAAAGCTTGAGCCGTAGGTGAAGCGGTCATGCGAAGACGAGTAGAAGCGGCTGACGTCGCGCACCAGCTCCTCTTTGCTGCC
This sequence comes from Leclercia sp. Marseille-Q4284, assembly GCF_916618945.1. Classification (NCBI taxonomy): domain Bacteria; kingdom Pseudomonadati; phylum Pseudomonadota; class Gammaproteobacteria; order Enterobacterales; family Enterobacteriaceae; genus Leclercia; species Leclercia sp. Marseille-Q4284. The sequence continues at coordinate 1,068,984 of NZ_CAKAKG010000002.1, read as the reverse complement.
TTCACAGTGGTGATACACTTCGGCGCGGTTGGTTTCATCAAGAATGTAGATATTGAAACCAGCATCATCGCCCGACTCTTCAAAGAAGAACTGAATAATCCCTTCGCTGGCAAAGCCATCCACTACCTGCGGCAGTTTGACGTGGTTGGTCTCAACCTGTACCGACAGACCATGCAGTTTGTTGTGGGAAATGGCGCCATAGAACTCGATGGCGTTTTCCAGCTTCTGCACTGAAACGTTCAGACGCTCAAAGAACAGACCCCAGGTCTGGCCGGAGACGCGCAGCGCTTTAAAGCGCCCGGTTTCCTGGCGGGTGCTGGAGAGACGCAGATCGATACACTCGGAGACCAGCTGTTGTACGCGGGTACGGATCAGGCCGCGCAGATGCTGGCTGTAACAGAAGACCTCAACGCTGTCCGGCGGAGCGGCATCCTGGTGCATCTTGCCGAGAATGGTTTTCAGCGCTTCGATCATCGCCTGCTCGCCGTTGAAGTGCAGCGTACGCACTTCGTTCCACGAGTTGCGGTAGAGCAGATCGACGCTGCCCACCAGGCAGTTTTGCTGCTCGCCAAAGCTGAACACATCCAGCTTACGGAAATCGAAATGCACCACCTGATTGCGGAACGCCGCCGTCGGGTCGTATTCCAGGTTGACGATAATCGCCAGATGGCGAATTTCGCACGGGCTGTAGAGCGCTTTTGGCGTCGGCGCAGGCAGGCGCAGCGGGAAGTGGTGCGACACGTCCGCGACCATCTCCTGCAGTTTGGCGAGATCGACGATCTCGTTGCCCTTAATAAACAGGCGAGTACGTGACGTCAGCAGGCCGTTAAACCAGGCCCAGGCCACCAGCTTGTTCAGATAGCGGTTATATTCCAGCGGCTGATGGCTGATGATCGAGTCCATGCTTGGCGCACGGTTGTACAGATACCACCCGGTGCGGTTCGCGCGGCCCGGCGGCACATAGATAAAGGTCAGGTTTGGTTCAGACAGGTCCGGCGAAATCTGCGGGTTCACCAGCGTCACTTTACCGGGCAGCGCTTCAAACGCGGCATACAGTTTACGGGTCAGAACACCGATATCCTGCGGGCTGGCGGAAACGCTGAGGTTGTTGCGACGGGCAAAGCGGATCAGGTTACGGTAGCTCTGCATCATGGCATCGAGCAGTTCGTTGTGTGCTTCACGCACCTGATCGATCTTCCAGTTGGCGCGATTATCGAGCATCGACAGACGCTCTTCGTCCCATCCCCACTCTTTGACTAACTGACTGACCACTTCACGACGCCAGCCGACGCATGCACGTTCGCGGCTGAGCTTCTCACAGACTTTGAGATAGAAACATCGACGGACCAGATCCAGACGGGTCGGATCATCGATGGCTTTCAGGTATTCAGTGACGCGCTCGAGCATCATGCAGTAGGCATCCAGACCGAAAGAGACGATCTCGCCATCATGCAGACGCTGTTTAATGTCTTTCGCCAGCAGGCGCGGCGTCGGATATTCCCACGAGTAGGCTTCAAGCAGCAGCGTTTTCAGCACCGCTTTGTACGGGGAATCGATACTTTTATACAGCTGCCACAGGCTCGCACCGAAATACTCTTCGGCAGACAGCGAACTCAGGCCGCCCAGATCCAGCCACTCGTTTGGCGTCAGGACCCCCTGGGCGTAGAGCTTCATGACGTAATCGTCGTAATGCTCTTCTTCGTCACACGGCACCATACTCCAGAGAATACGCTTCCCGGCCAGGCGCACCGCGGTACGGTAAAACTCATCCAGCAACAAGATGTGCTGCGTCGAGCCGCAGTCCTCACCACCCAGACTGCCGCTTTCATTATGGCGGAAACGGTTTTCATCAATCAGGAAGAAGCTCACTTCCACACCGAGCGAGGCCGCCCAGCTCTCAAGCAGGCTGCATTTACGCTGCAGCAGCTGACGCTCGTCGTTATCGAGCCAGGATTGATGGCAGACCCAGATATCCAGATCCGAGGAACAGCTTTGCCCTACCGAAGAGGTACTGCCCATGGTATAGACGCCGGTGATCGGCAGTTCCCCTTTCGGGGACTCCTGCGGCGGCATGCCACGGTAGAGCTCCAGCTCTTTCAGGTAGTGTTCTTGGGTTTCATCAGGCGTGAAAAGGCAGATGCCCTGGGGAACGTTACCGTCGAGGTAACCCGGCATCAGTGGGTGGTGATAGTGCAACAATGTCGGCAGAAGACTGTAAACCTGCTGGAAAGCAGGACCCATCGCAGCAAGCGCGCGATCGACACGCAGTTGGTTGATGGCATCCAGTCTCTGTTTCAGAGTCTCAATATAGAGGTACAAGACGTATCGCCTGATGTTCAGAAAGCACTAATCCTCACCAGGACCGAGGATTACGCGTTCACAGTATTTCGAAAGTAACCGTCGCCCTTTTTCGCCCTTATCTTTATGGTCTCGGAGACGAAAAAATGGTCTAAAACGTGATCAATTTAACACCTTGCCGTTTGACCGTAAAGAAAGATGCGCTACATACAAGTGTAGCACCGTTCTGTACGTGTAAATTCCAGAATACGGCAGCAGGCAACCTCTCTCGCTGCCCTGTCCTGAACCCCTCAACGTCCGTAAACCTGACACTCCCAGGACAACAATGTTAGGATGGTCAGTAGATGATTAAGACGGTAACAAGCATGTTAGACAATGTTTTAAGAATTGCCACACGCCAAAGCCCTCTCGCGCTATGGCAGGCACATTATGTGAAGCAGCGCCTCGAAGCCTGCCATGCGGGCCTGCGTGTTGAGCTGGTGCCGATGGTGACGCGCGGCGATGTCATTCTTGATACACCGCTGGCAAAAGTGGGCGGTAAAGGCCTGTTCGTCAAAGAGCTGGAGCTGGCCCTGCTTGAGGATCGCGCCGATATCGCCGTCCACTCCATGAAGGACGTGCCGGTTGATTTCCCTGAGGGGCTGGGCCTGGTCACCATTTGTGAGCGCGACGATCCGCGCGACGCTTTTGTGTCAAACCACTACGACTCGCTGGAAGCCCTGCCCCAGGGCAGCATCGTTGGCACGTCAAGTTTACGCCGCCAGTGTCAGCTGGCCGAGTCGCGCCCGGATCTGGTGATCCGCTCGCTGCGCGGTAACGTCGGTACCCGTCTTGGCAAGCTGGATAACGGTGAATACGACGCCATCATTCTGGCGGTTGCCGGTCTGAAACGCCTGGATCTTGAGTCGCGCATTAAGGTGGCGTTGCCTCCGGAGCAGTCGCTGCCGGCCGTGGGCCAGGGCGCGGTGGGCATTGAGTGCCGCCTCGACGATACCCGCACCCATGCGCTGCTGGCGCCGCTCAATCACCACGAGACCGCGATCCGCGTCCAGGCCGAGCGCGCCATGAACACCCGCCTTGAAGGGGGATGTCAGGTGCCGATTGGCAGCTATGCTGAATTAATTGATGGCGAACTGTGGCTGCGTGCGCTGGTTGGCGCGCCGGACGGTTCGCAGATGGTGCGCGGCGAACGTCGTGGTCATCCCCAGGATGCAGAACAGCTGGGTATTTCCCTGGCAGAAGAGCTATTGAACAACGGCGCCCGTGAAATTCTTGCGGAAGTCTATAATGGAGAACCCCCGGCATGAGTATTCTCGTCACCCGCCCTTCTCCCGCAGGAGATCAGTTAGTGAGCCGTCTGCGCACACTGGGGCAGGTGGCGTGGAGTTTTCCGCTGATTGAGTTCTCTCCGGGCCGGGAGCTTCCCCTGCTCGCCGGGCATCTTGCCGCGCTGCAGGAGGGTGACATGCTGTTTGCCCTGTCACAGCATGCAGTGGAGTTTGCCCACGCCCGGCTGCAACAGGACGGCCAGCGCTGGCCGGATGCGCCACGCTATTTTGCCATCGGCAGAACCACCGCCCTGGCGCTGCATACCGAAAGTGGCAAAGGCATTCGCTATCCGCTGGATCGGGAAATCAGCGAAGTGTTGCTACAATTACCTGAATTACAAACCGTTGTGGGGAAGCGCGCCCTGATTTTGCGCGGCAACGGAGGGCGAGAACTGCTGGGCGACACGCTGCGTGAGCGCGGAGCAGAAGTGACATTTTGTGAATGTTATCAACGTTGTAATAAACATTATGACGGTGCGGAAGAGGCGATGCGCTGGCACTCTCGCGGCGTTACCACCCTGGTGGTGACCAGCGGCGAAATGTTGCAACACCTCTGGTCGCTGATCCCACAATGGTATCGTGAAAACTGGTTACTCCGCTGTCGGCTTCTGGTCGTCAGTGAGCGTCTGGCGAACCTCGCCCGGGAACTGGGCTGGCAAGATATTCGGATCGCTGATAACGCCGACAACGATGCGCTGCTGCGCGCATTACAATAACTCTCATAATGGGAAGCCATAATGACGGAACAAGAAAAATCCTCCGCCGTGGTTGAAGAGACCAGGGAGACTGTGGACACCACGCCACAGCCAGAAACGACAGAGAAAAAACATGGCAGCAATAAAACCAGTCTGGCGTTAAGCGCGATTGCTATCGCCATTGCGCTGGCCGCAGGCATCGGCCTGTACGGTCTGGTGAAAAAACAAGCCACCGACCAGACCGCCGCCCGCGATGCGCTGGTTACCCAGGTTACCGCCCTGCAACAGGCCCAGCAGACGCAGAAAGCCGAGCTGGATTCGGTGATCAAGCAGCAGGCAGCCCAGCTGGCTGACGCCAACCGCCAGCAGGCGGAGCTGACGAAGCAGCTGGATGAGATGCAGCAGAAAGTGGCAACCATTTCCGGTACCGACGCTAAAACCTGGCTGCTGGCGCAGGCTGATTTCCTGGTCAAACTGGCCGGACGCAAGCTGTGGAGCGATCAGGATGTCACCACCGCCGCCGCGCTGCTGAAAAGCGCCGACGCCAGCCTGGGCGACATGAACGACCCAAGCCTCATCACCGCCCGCCGCGCGCTCACTCAGGATATCGCCAGCCTGGGGACCGTTTCGCAGGTGGACTACGACGGCATTATTCTGAAAGTGAATCAGCTGTCGAACCAGATCGATAACCTGCGTCTGGCAGACAATAACGACGACGATTCCCCTATGGACTCCGACAGCAGCGAACTTTCCAGCTCGCTGAGCGAGTGGCGCATCAACCTGCAGAAAAGCTGGCAGAACTTTATGGACAGCTTCATCACTGTCCGCCGTCGCGACGAGACCACCGTGCCGCTGTTAGCCCCGAATCAGGATGTCTATCTGCGCGAAAACCTGCGCTCGCGTCTGCTGGTGGCCGCCCAGGCGGTACCTCGCCATCAGGAAGAGACCTATAAGCAGGCGCTGGATAACGTTTCGACCTGGGTGCGCGCGTACTACGATACTGACGATGCCACCACCACGGCCTTCCTCGAAGATGTGGACAAGCTGAGCCAACAGAACATCACCATGAACGTACCGGATAAGCTGGAAAGCCAGCCGATTCTGGAGAAGCTGATGCAGACGCGCGTGCGCAACCTGCTGGCACAGCCGGGCGTGGCCGCAGAGCAAGCTCCCGCTTCCGCTCCGGCCCCTGACAGCGCGCCACAAGGAGAGTAATTATGTTGAAAGTCTTATTACTCTTCGCACTGTTGCTCGCCGGGATCGTGCTTGGTCCTATGCTGGCGGGTCATCAGGGTTACGTGCTGATCCAGACCGATAACTACAATATCGAAACCAGCGTCACCGGGCTGGTGATCGTTCTGATCCTGGTAATGGTGGCATTTCTGGCGATCGAGTGGATCCTGCGCCGCATCTTCCGTACCGGAGCCCATACCCGCAGCTGGTTTGTCGGCCGCAAACGCCGTCGCGCCCGCAAGCAGACCGAACAGGCGCTGCTCAAGCTGGCCGAAGGCGACTATCAGCAGGTTGAGAAGCTGATGTCGAAGAACGCCGACCATGCAGAGCAACCGGTGGTCAACTACCTGCTGGCGGCCGAAGCGGCCCAGCAGCGCGGCGACGAAGTGCGCGCCAATCAGCATCTGGAGCGCGCCTCCGAACTGGCCGAAAACGATCCGATCCCGGTGGAGATCACCCGGGTGCGTCTGCAGCTGGCGCGTAACGAAAACCATGCCGCCCGACACGGCGTCGATCGTCTGCTGGAGATCGCCCCGCGTCATCCGGAGGTTCTGCGTCTGGCTGAGCAGGCCTATATCCGCACCGGCGCCTGGGGCTCGCTGCTGGACATCATTCCGTCGATGGCAAAAGCAGACGTGGGTGACGATGAGCAGCGCGACGACCTGCAACGTCAGGCCTGGATTGGTCTGATGGACCAGGCTCGCGCCGATCAGGGCAGCGATGGCCTGAAGGCCTGGTGGAAAAATCAGAGCCGCAAAACGCGTCAGCAGGTGCCACTGCAGGTAGCGATGGCTGAGCACCTGATTGAGTGTGACGATCACGATACCGCGCAGAGCATCATTCTTGATGGTCTGAAGCGCCAGTATGACGACCGGCTGGTGATGGTGATCCCGCGACTGAAAACTAATAACCCGGAACAGATCGAGAAGATGCTCCGCCAGCAGATCAAAACCGTGGGCGATCGTCCGCTACTGTGGAGCACCCTGGGTCAGTCGCTGGCAAAACATGGCGAATGGAAAGAGGCCAGCCTCGCCTTCCGCGCCGCGTTAAAACAGCGCCCGGATGCGTTCGACTACGCCTGGCTGGCGGATACCCTGGACAAGCTGCATCTGCCAGAGGAAGCCGCCGCGATGCGTCGCGATGGCCTGCTGCTGACATTGCAGAACAATCCCCCGCAGCAGTAATTGCACAGGAGGCCTGACGGCCTCCTTTTTTATTTGCTACATTCTTTGCATCATCTTCATGAGACCGCCTCCGCCAATTTAACGACCTCCTTTCATTAAACATTTTTCCTGCACACGCCTTTGCGGCGTGGACTCACTTGTTTTTGAAAGGATCGTTTCATGAACACGCTTTTATCTGCGCTTATTCGCGCGCTCCGCAGCCATCGCTGGCTGCGCCTGCTGGCCTGCGCTTTTCTGTTTACCTCTGTGGGGAATGGCTTAACCCAGGTGATGGTCTTTGGCCTGCTGCTGGACTGGCAGGCTCCCGCCTCTTTACTGACCCTGGCTTATCTGTTTGCCACGCTGCCGGGATTTCTTGGCAGCCTCGTCGGGGAGAAGCTCTGTATGCGCTTTTCGCCCATCCGTCTGCTGGTCCTGACCGAGTGGCTGGGTCTGCTGGCCCTGCTATTTCCCCTGCTGGGCATTCAGTTTCACAGTATGGTGGCGCTGCTGGCGGTGCAATCCACCGAGGCTTTTCTGGCAGGCATGAGCTGGCCTGCCCTGACTTTGCTATTCCGACGGGGATTATCCGAAGACGAGCTGCCTGCGGCGACATGTCTGGAGACGATGATCTTTGCTTCGCAGGTGCTGCTGGGGACCGGGCTGGGTATGGTGCTGTTTCATCATCTACCCGCTCTGGCACTGCTGGGGCTCGACGCGCTCACTTTTGTGGGCTCCTTGCTGATGCTGATCCTGGCTGGCAGCGCCTTGCCTTCTCTGGCGCCTGAGCAGGCAGCGGAAACCGAAAGACCGGTGGCGGTGCGCTGGCAGACGCTGGCCCCGCAGCAAAAACGTAGTCTGTTATTGCTCCCCGCGCTCGCCGCCGTGGGGTCGCCCGCCATGGCGCTGCTGCCTGCCCTGGCGCAACAGATTGAGCCGGATGATGCTGCCGGGCTGGCCCTGCCCCTTCTCTTTGCCCGCAGTATGGGGCAGCTGTGCGGCCCGCTGCTGCTGAAAAGAGAGAACCTGTCCCGCTACGCCAGACAAAACCGTCTCCTGTTGACCTGCCTCGGAATTTTTTTATTCGCTTACGGGACGATCCCTCTGTTATCGGGGACGCAAGCGCTGGGGGTGGTGTTTATTGCCCATCTGGCCTCGAACATCGTTTTTGCGGTGGGTACCTTTAGCCTGTTAAGCAGCTTTCAGACCGGCCAGGTCTCCTCTGCCAGCGGCAAGGCGTGGCGATGGCAGACTGCCAGCGCGTCACTCTTTACCTGCACCACGGCGCTGGTGGCTGACGTGCTGGGGCCGCTGCAGGCGCTGTACGGCGTGTCGGGCTGTGCCTTGCTGATGGTGGTGGGGATCCTGACGCGCTACTGCAGATAAGGCATAAAAAAACGCCTGCTAAAAAGCAGGCGTTAAACAGGTCTGTTCGACAACTTGTGGTGCTTCACTCAACGTTATGTCCATGGTGTTTGATGAGGCCGAAGCGACATCTGTCGGTGGACGATAAGCACCGTAAATGGCTCTGCATCATTCCGGGGTTTATGAGGCACTAAGGCGAACATAAGAGATGGAATGAGCATCTACACGTATATTATTGCACGCAACGTGCCAACGTTGCACAGGGAAGTTGTCCGATCTCCAACTTTTTAAGATAAAAGGAAATTATGCCATTCAGGCAGATTACGGGCGGCTGGATAAGGCGAGAATCGCGGGCAAAGTGTCTCCTGAAAGCGACACCCCGGCACAGAAAGGGATATATCGCTATTTTTCATGGAGTTAAGTGTCACTTATTCACGACAGACCGGGATATCGTTGTCGGCAATTAGCAACAGAGGGGAGGAATAGCACAAAACAAAAAACCCCGCCGAAGCGGGGTTCAAAATTGGTCGGCGAGAGAGGATTCGAACCTCCGACCCACTGGTCCCAAACCAGTTGCGCTACCAAGCTGCGCTACTCGCCGTTGTACTGCTTTTTTTGAATTTTTAGTTCAATTCATTAAAAGTCGTGGTGCGAGGGGGGGGACTCGAACCCCCACATCCTAAGGACACTAACACCTGAAGCTAGCGCGTCTACCAATTCCGCCACCTTCGCAATTCACAACTTTTCAAATAATGGGGTGGCTAATGGGACTCGAACCCACGACAACTGGAATCACAATCCAGGGCTCTACCAACTGAGCTATAGCCACCACAACTTTATTCTTTCACGCGGTTCTGCCTACTTCACAGACCACCGCAGCTCTAGCACCGGGTAAAATGGTGCGCCCGACAGGATTCGAACCTGAGACCTCTGCCTCCGGAGGGCAGCGCTCTATCCAGCTGAGCTACGGGCGCTTAGCGCCGTTGCGGGGCTGGATATTACGGAGGTCTCGCTCTGCTGTCTAGTGCTTTTTCAAAATAAATGCGCGTTTGATTACAGTTTGCGCACTTTGCCGCATATTACTGCGTTTTGCCACTTTCGACATGTCGTCCCAGGCCAAAAAGCTTATATCCCAGGCTCACGGCAGCGATAAATATCATCCCGACATACAGCGACATGCGAGTGTCTTCATTGAAATACATGCCGATCAGCACGCAGATCAGGAAAGCCATAGTCAGATAGTTTGCCCATGGGAACAGAATGGAGCGGAACGGGTGGCTGGCGATCGCTTTTTTATGTGCCTGGCGGAAACGCAGCTGGCTAATCAGGATCACAAACCACGGCACCATTCCCGGCAGAACGCTGGCGCTGTACACGTAGACAAAGACGCGCTGCGGGTTCGGGATGATGTAGTTCAGGCATGATCCCACCAGCAGGATGGCAATTGAAATGGCCACTCCCGCCACCGGTACTCCCGCACGGGAGACTTTGCCTACCGCCGCCGGAAGCTGGCGGTTTTTCGCCAGGGCATAAAGCATACGCCCGCAGCTGTACATGCCGCTGTTACAGCCGGACAGTGCCGCCGTCAGCACCACAAAGTTGATAATGCCTGCCGCCGCGGTAATGCCGATTTTGACGAAGGTCAGCACAAACGGACTGCCGGTGGTGCCAATCTGGTTCCACGGGAAGATAGTGACGATGACGAAAATCGCGCCCACATAGAAGATCAGGATACGCCACAGCACTTTGCCTACCGCGCTGCGCAGAGTCACCTGCGGGTTTTTGGCTTCGCCAGCGGTGATGCCGATCAGCTCAACGCCCTGATAGGACGCCACCACGATGCACAGCGCCGTCAGGAAGCCCTTCCAGCCGCCAGCAAAGAAGCCGCCGTGCTCGGTCAGATTGCCAAAGCCAATTGCCTGCCCACCGTTGCCAAAGCCAAAGAAGATAACCCCTATCCCGATGACGATCATCACGATGATGGTGGTGACTTTGATCATCGCGAACCAGAATTCAATCTCACCATACAGACGTACGGCCGCGAGGTTGGCCAGTGCAACCAGCCCCACGGCAATCAGCGCGGGTATCCATTGCGCCATCTCCGGGAACCAGAACTGCACATAGACCCCGATGGCGGTGATCTCCGATATCCCGACCGCCATCCACATAAACCAGTAGGACCAGGCCGTGAGATAGCCAAAGAATGGGCTCATGTAGCGATGAGCGTAGACGGCGAACGAACCGGCAACCGGCTCAAGGAACAGCATTTCGCCCATCGAGCGCATGATAAAGAAGACGAACAGCCCGGCGATGATATACGCCAGCAGGACCGACGGCCCCGCCCATTTCAGGGTACTGGCGGAGCCCATAAACAGGCCCACGCCAATCGTCCCGCCCAGGGCGATAAGTTCGATATGACGAGCTTCCAGCCCACGCTGAAGCTCCGGTTTTTTCTCTGCCATAAATCCTCGGTTGTGCTTGCGACTCTCCCGGCCTGAGCCGGTTATTGTTATAGGTACAGATGTGCTATCACGGGCTGTGCGATATGGACCGTTTATATTAACGGTTGATGCAAAAACAGCCTGATACGGTAGTGCGGGGAGGAATGGTTTCTTAAATTGGGCGAAATGGCAAACGATGCGTTAAAAAAATGAATGTATTGCACAGAAAAGCAGCAGATTTGCAGGCAGGTTGCAGCGCGACCAGCAGATCGCGCTGCAAATAAGAGATTAAAGCCGACCGGAGTAGTGCCAGCCGAGATAACGCAGCAGACGCAGCTGGCGGCTGATGCGGCTGGGCTGTGATAACAGGCGATACAGCCACTCCAGCCCCAGGTTCTGCCAGACCTTTGGTGCCCGCTTCACATGGCCGGTAAAGACGTCGTAGGTGCCGCCCACCCCCATGTACAGCGCGTCCGGGTAGACCTGACGGCAGTCGCGCATCAGAATCTCCTGACGCGGGGAGCCCATCGCCACGGTGACAATCTTCGCCCCACTGTCACGAATCCGGGCAAACAGCGCCTGCTGCTGCTCGCCGTTGAAGTAACCGTCCTGGCTGCCGACGATGTTTACCTGCCACTGAGTCCGCAGCTTCTGCTCGGTTTGCGCCAGAATCTCCGGCTTGCCGCCGATGAGGAACACCGGCGTGCCGTCTGCGCCCGCTCTTGCCATCAGCGCTTCCCAGAGGTCAGCCCCTGCCACACGGGAGATGTTGGCATCCGGGTATTTCTTACGCACCGAGCGCACTACGCTTATCCCGTCAGCGTATTTAAACTCCGCCGCCTCAATGAGCTCCCGCACCTGAGCGTTGTCCTCAATGGTAAGCATTTTTTCTGCATTGATGGCCACCAGCGTGCCGGTTTTAATCCTGTCACCAGCGCAGAGATAGTCCAGCGCATGTTGCATATCACGCCAGCCGATCAGCTTCAGGCCCCGCAGGTCATACTGCGGCGCAGAGGTATTGTCAGTCATTATTATCCTTACTCAGACTCGCGAAAGCGCCCTGCCGTTTGCCGGTTCGCGCCTGTGCACTAACCCGGCGCTGTCGAACAGCCAGTACAGCAGCTTCGCCATCAGCAGACAGGCGCCAAAAACCACCATGAAAAAGACCACGCGGGAGACGAACGAATCCAGTCCTTCTCGCGCCAGCACGATCATATTGAAAATGGCACCGAAACAGAAACTATGCAAAATCGCTGCCTTATAGCGATTGGTCTCCTGATTGCCCAGCGTATAAAGCCAGTCGAACCATTTGATAATCAGCCCCACGGCGATTGCCCCGGGGAGAATGAACCAGCCGCCGCCCATCACCACCAGCGAGCCGATCAGCGTCGGGGAAATTGCCAGCCCGGAGTGGTTGTTCAGCACTTCCCAGGTAAAGTAGTTGGCGGTGTTCAGGACCACGCCCGGCCTGTCCGGCCATAGCCAGGTGGGGATAAAGACATAAAAATCGCGCACGATGGGCGCCAGTCCCTGGAAGTCGATTTTGTCGTAGTTTTGCAGCAGCAGGGCCAGGTTCTCCCACGGCGAGAAGGTATCGCGGGTGAGGTACAGGAAGGTGTAAAACGCCTCATCGCCGCTGACGTCCATGCCATAGCGTTTCAGCGCCAGCCAGAACATGCCGACAATCCCCATCACACCTGCAGCGGCCAGCATCCACAGCGAGATCCAGCCGCGAATGATGCCAATAAACAGGAAGATGGCGAAGGCGATAATGATGTTGGCTCGCGTGCCGCCGACAATCATGTAGGTCAGCAGACCAAACGCCACGGTACTGACGAGGAAAAACAGCCACGCCCGGGCATTCTGCCGCAGAAAATAGATCACCAGCATCGCCGGAATGAAGAAGTAGAAGAAGCGCTTGAGCGCCACCCCGGAGACTTCGCTGGAGAAAATCTGACTGTAGGAGTGCAGCTTAAACAGCAAAAAGCCGTTATGCATAAAGAAGATACCGACGGTGACCAGCGCAATCCCCATCAGCATCATCCATGTCAGATGGGTCTCGACCCGGTTCATGGTAAACAGAGGCCGTCGCTCAGCGCCAGAGCGGACGGGCTTCAGCCGCGTTTTATAGGCAACGTAGTACACCCCATAGAAGCAGGTGGCTGACAGCAGCGCCTGCATCAGGATCTCCGGTGGCACGACGGCCACATCGAAGCGGAACACCAGCATGCTGGTCAGCGGGAAGCCAAAATAAAAGGTCAGCAGAAACAGCAGCGAGAAAAAGACGTTGAAGTTAAAGCGCACCCGCCGGAACTCGAACCAGGTCAGGGTCGCGATAAACAGCGCGCTCAGAAGCCAGATGACCAACAGGCCGCTAAATTGCAACTGGCTCATGCTTTCTCCCCTGAGGCGATCCGCAGCGCCTGATGCCACGGCGTGAGGTAGTTCGGGCTGAAGAAGTCGATGGCGTTCTTGTCCACTTGCGCCAGCTGTCGCTGCGCTTCACGCACCACTCCTTCATTCAGGTCGTCGGTGGTGAACAGCACCGGAATATGCTGCTCCGCCATATCCTGCCAGAACGGGTTGTCGCGGTTAAGCACGCACGGCACGCCCGCCTGGATCAGCAGACACAGCGTGCCAATCCCCTGCTGACGCGCGAAGATGAAGTAGCCCAGATCGCACTGGCGCAGCAAGGCGAGGTAGTCGTCAAAGGCCAGCTTATCGCTGAGGATCTGCAGATTCTCCGGGCTAAACAGCGCCAGCCCGCTCTGACGGACTTCATCGATGTACGCCGCGTTATTAGCAGGATAGCCCATGGGCACGATCACGTTGACTGTATCGCCAAACTGCTGATGCACCGCCTTCAGGGCCGCAATATGCTCGTTGCTGCGGTCTCCGGAGTTGCCCACCAGAATCGTCAGCTTGCCCTCGCGTTTCACGTCACTGGCTAAGCCGTTCAGGGCGGGATCCATGCGGGTCGGGAAATAGAGCAGCTCACCGCGGACGTTCGGATGACGTTGGGCGAAATAGTTCAGATCGCCGCGGGTGGCAAAGATACAGCCCACGCGCCCCTGCGCCATGCGCCGCAGCGGGTAGAAGAGACGGAACTTCCAGCCCTGGGAGACTTCATACAGGTCTGCGCCCCAGATATGCCAGTTAAACTGCGCGGGCTTGATGCCCCCGCTCAGCAGCGCCAGCCACAGGCCGGTATTGAACTGCCCGTGGAAAAAGAAACGCTGCTGGCGATCCGCTTTGGCTTTGGCGATCACCGCGTTGGCAAGCGACGCTTTGTCCGGCCAGAAAGTGAGATTCAGTGCCGGGCAGGCGGCGCTGAGGCCGGTATCCTTCCCCGCCACCATAAATTCGCGCGCATGCACGCTGCCGGGGGCCAGCTCATCATTAAAGAACCGCAGTACGGTCTGGTTATGGTGTGGGATATCCGATCCCAGGACGTGAATCAGTGCAGTCATGCGCGTTTATGCCAAAGTAAAAAGACGCCGCAACAGGCAGCAAAATAGACAATGTAGGTGGCCATATAGGCCTGAGCCGCACCCAGCGCGCCGTGCGCGGGGATCAGCCAGTGAGAGAACGCCGTCAGCAACGTGAACTGGCTGATTTCCGCCAGGATATAGAGCTTTAACGAGGCTTTAGCGATAACCAGATAGCCAAAAACGTAAGCGCCTACTTTCAGCACATCGCCCACCAGCTGCCAGGCAAACAAATCGCGCATCGCGGTAAACTTGTCGGAGAACAGCAGCCAGATGGCGACATCACGCAGCAGCCAGACGGTAAAGCTGGCCACCGCCACTGCCGGTAAGACGAAGCGCAGGGAGCGGAGTATCTCGCGGGTGATCTCCTGTCGGGCGGTAAGTCGCGACAGGGTTGGTAGCAGGTAGACGCTAAAGGAGGCAGTAATAAACTGCAGATAGGCATCCGAGATGCTGCTGACCCCTTGCCAGATCCCTACCTCATCCCAGCTGTAGTGCGCTGCCAGCAGGTTTCGCATCATCACATAGGCCACCGGCAGGGTGACGGAGGTGATAAGCGCCATCAGGGTAAATTTACCCAGTTGTCCTGCGAGGAGCTTGTCCCATTTCGGCTTGAGATAGTGCAGCGGAATCGTGCCTCTGCGCATCAGCATCACCGCCGCCGGGATCACCACCAGCGCCGGCACCAGCGCCAGCCCCAGCAGCGCGCCTTCGTAGCCGCCGAGACGATAGCAGGCGTAGTAGGCGACGACCCCAATCAGGCTACCAACAATCAGCGCCAGGGCATTGCCGGCGGCATCGCGGAAGCCCTTCATCAGCGCCAGCAGCAGGTTCGCCCAGGCGATGCCCATCTGCACTAACGCCACCAGCCGCACCAGGCCCTGATAACCCGTATGACCAAACAGCCCCTGGCTGATGGGCGCGGCCGCCAGTAAAAAGATCACCGCCAGCAGGGTGGAAAAGCCCAGCACCATCGCTGATGATGTCCCGACCACCATGCGTAATTGCGCCTTATCGTCATGATATTGCGCGACGTACTTGGTGACGCCGTTGAAGATCCCCGCCCCAGCCAGTACGCCCAGCACGGTAACCAGCTGACGGAAGTTACCCGCCTGCCCGACACCAGAAGGGCCAAATGAGACCGCCAGCAGTTTGACGACCAGCAGTCCTGTGCCGATCTTGACGAGTGTGGACGCGGCGGTCCACACCGATGCTTTCGCCAGAGACATATCAGCCGAAATAACTCAGAAGGGTATTAATGACCGTGCGCTGGTTGACCGCAGCGAGGTTATAGAACAGCGGCAAGCGGAGTAACCGCTCACTTTCTTTGGTAGTGAAGCGATCTTCACCCACGAACTGGCCAAAGGCTTCACCGGCCGGGCTGGAGTGCAGCGGAATGTAGTGGAACACCGCGAGGATCTCAGCCTCTTTCAGGTACGCGATCAGCTCGCTGCGATCGTCGTTATCCCGCAGCTTGATGTAGAACATATGCGCGTTATGCACGCAGTCCGCAGGGATAGTCGGCAGCTCGATACGGCCTTTGCGCGCCAGCGGGGCCAGCGCATCGTAATAGGTCTGCCACAGCGCCAGGCGCTGCTGGTTGATGCGGTCTGCCGCCTCCAGCTGGGCCCACAGATACGCGGCCTGCAGATCCGCCATCAGGTAACTGGAGCCGATATCGCGCCAGGTGTACTTATCCACCTGTCCACGGAAGAACTGGCTGCGGTTAGTGCCTTTCTCGCGGATGATCTCCGCGCGCTCCACCAGGGCGCGATCGTTAATCAGAGTAGCGCCGCCTTCACCGCCTGCGGTGTAGTTTTTGGTTTCGTGGAAGCTAAAGCAGCCGATATGCCCGATGGTACCCAGGGCGCGGCCTTTGTAGGTGGACATCACGCCCTGCGCAGCATCTTCCACCACATACAGGTTGTGCTTTTTGGCGATCGCCATGATGGTGTCCATCTCGCAGGCCACACCGGCATAGTGCACCGGCACGATGGCGCGGGTCTTGTCGGTGATTGCCGCTTCAATCAGCTTCTCGTCAATGTTCATGGTATCCGGGCGGACATCCACGAAGACGATTTTCGCCCCGCGCAGCACGAAGGCGTTGGCGGTGGAGACGAAGGTGTAGCTCGGCATAATCACTTCATCGCCAGCACCGATGTCCAGCAGCAGGGCTGCCATCTCCAGCGAGGCGGTGCAGGACGGGGTCAGCAGGACTTTCGCGCTCTGAAAGCGCTGCTCCATCCACTGCTGGCAACGACGCGTGTAGCCGCCATCACCACAGAGTTTGCCGCTGCCCATCGCAGACTGCATGTAATCAAGTTCAGTGCCCACCACAGGAGGCGCATTAAATGGGATCATCTTGTCACCTGTATAGCCAGTAAGCGGTGGTTTCGATGTTGCCGCCGCTGGCGATATAACGTTTAAGCGCGGCGGTGTTGCCCATCTGGGTCGCCACCCGCAAAGTAGAAAGCTGCTGTTGCTGAGCCCAGCACAGCGCCGCCTGCATTAACCGCTCCCCCATGCCGCGCCCGGCCAGCAGGCCAATACGCGCCTCGGTGTCATTCAGTTTACGCAGGGAGACAAACCCCTGGATGGCGCCATCCGGCGCACGGAACACCAGGCAGAGATGGTCGAAACTGCCTTTTACCGCATTTTCGATCCACTGGGCATAGAAGCGACCGCTGTCGTCCGGGGCGTACCACGGCGTGCGAAAGCGGCTCTGCGCAAACGCCTGAGCGGCTAGCTGGCGCAGCGCCGGGATATCCTGCTCCGTGGCGATCTCCGCTCCAGGACACGCATGCTGCGTCACCGCGATCGCGAGATCGACTTCACCTTCCACCAGCCTGAAGCCCTGCTGCTGGAGGGCATCCAGCCAGTCGGCCCGGGTGGCCGGAATTTTGACCTGCACACGTTGCCAGGCGGCTAAATCATCAGCCGCCAGCAAAGGGGCGTCATCAGCCAGGCGCACAATGGCCGTGGGCAGGGAGAAAAACTGACTTTCCCAGTCCAGCGGCTGTAATTCGCCACGCAGCTGCATCAGCGCCAGACACCTTTGGTATCAACGATAAATTCCTGACGCACGGCATCGCCCGAAATCGCTTTAAACTCGTTATGATCCACCAGCAGTACCAGCACATCGGCGGTGGCCAGCGCATCATCCACGCGCGTCAGGGTGCAGTGTCCAGCCAGCTTGTTCGGCAGCTCATGGATATTGGGTTCAACCACTTGGGTTTCACCGCTGTGCCAGTCGGCAATCATCTCAGCAATTTCCATCGCCGGGCTTTCACGCAGATCGTCAATGTTCGGCTTAAAGGCGAGACCAAAACAGGCGATGGTCACCTCGTTCGCCCGCTTGCCGCTCTGCGTCAGGTAATCCGCCACCGTGGCTTTCACCTGGTTCAGCACCCAGTGCGGTTTGCTGTCGTTCACTTCGCGGGCCGTACGGATCAGGCGCGCCTGCTGCGGGTTCTGCGCCACGATAAACCACGGGTCGACCGCGATACAGTGACCGCCTACGCCCGGGCCAGGTTGCAGGATATTGACGCGCGGATGGCGGTTCGCCAGACGAATCAATTCCCAGACGTTAATTCCCTGATCGGCGCAAATCAGCGACAGTTCATTGGCAAACGCGATGTTGACGTCGCGGAAGCTGTTTTCCGTCAGCTTGCACATCTCGGCGGTGCGGGAGTTGGTCACCACGCACTCGCCTTCGAGGAAGATGTTATACAGCTCGCTGGCGCGGGCGGAACAGACCGGCGTCATACCGCCTATCACGCGATCGTTTTTAATCAGTTCGACCATCACCTGCCCCGGCAGCACGCGCTCCGGGCAGTAGGCGACGTTAATATCCGCCTGCTCGCCCGCCTGCTGCGGGAAGGTCAGGTCCGGACGCGCCTCGGCCAGCCACTGTGCCATCTGTTCGGTGGCACCCACCGGGGAGGTGGATTCCAGGATCACCAGGGCGCCTTTTTTCAGCACCGGGGCGATGGATTTGGCAGCTGCCTCGACATACACCATATCCGGCTCATGATCGCCTTTGAATGGCGTTGGTACGGCAATCAGATAGGCATCGGCGGTCACTGGCGTGGTGCTGGCCTTCAGGAATCCTCCCTCAACGGCCGTCTTTACCACCTTGTCGAGATCCGGCTCAACAATGTGAATTTCACCCCTGTTGATCGTCGCAACCGCATGCTGGTTGATATCCACACCCACAACCTGTTTTTGACGGGAGGCAAATGCCGCCGCCGTTGGCAGCCCAATGTAGCCAAGCCCAATGACAGAAATGGTCGTAAAACTCATAGCGATACCCGATTGTGTTTGAGTGCGTACAAAATACGGTCACAGGCCTGGCCATCACCATACGGATTATGGGCCCGGCTCATGGCCTGATACTCTTTATCGTCGTGCAGCAGGCGCGTCACCTCTTCCACGATGGCTCGTGAATCAGTACCCACCAGCCGCACCGTTCCGGCTTTGACCGCTTCCGGTCGCTCGGTGGTTTCACGCATCACCAGCACCGGTTTTCCGAGTGACGGAGCTTCTTCCTGAATACCGCCAGAATCTGTCAGGATCAGCCAGGCATGGTTCATCAGCCAGACGAAAGGCAGATAGTCCTGCGGCTCAATAAGAATGACGTTTTCAACGTGCCCCAGGATGCGGTTGACCGGCTCACTGACGTTAGGATTCAGGTGTACCGGATAGACAATCTGCACATCTTCATTTTGTGCTGCGATTTCTGCCAGCGCATGGCAGATTTGCTCGAAGCCCTGACCAAAGCTTTCCCGACGGTGTCCGGTGACCAGGATCATCTTTTTGCCAGTAGCCAGGAAAGGATACCGCTCCGCCAGTTCGCCACGCAGGGTGTCACTCGCCAGCACCCGATCGCGTACCCAGATCAGGGCGTCGATCACCGTGTTGCCGGTGACAAAGATATGCTGGTCGTTAACGTTCTCGCGCAGCAGGTTCTGCCGGGAGTTCTCCGTCGGCGCGAAGTGGTACATCGCCAGATGCCCGGTCAGAGTACGGTTTGCCTCTTCAGGCCAGGGGGAGGAGAGATCGCCGGTACGCAATCCGGCTTCGACATGCCCCACCGGAATACGCTGATAGAACGCCGCCAGACTGGTGGCGATGGTGGTGGTGGTATCTCCATGCACCAGCACGACATCAGGCTTAAACGACTCCAGAATAGGTTTTAACCCTTCCAGAATACGGCAGGTAATTTCAGTTAATCCTTGTCCCGGCTTCATAATATTGAGGTCGTAATCGGGAACAATAGAAAAGAGGTTAAGGACCTGATCCAGCATCTCCCGATGCTGTGCAGTAACGCAAACTTTCGCCTCAAAATAAGGGTCGCTTGCCAGCGCATGAACCAGGGGCGCCATCTTGATGGCTTCCGGCCTCGTACCAAAGACGGTTAGTACTTTCACATCGATTCTCTTCGATTAGGCGATGAAGGCCATAAGCCTTCATCGTAGATGGCGTTCTTAATTTTTGCGACGACGGGTTAATGCCACGCCAGCGCCAATTAAAGCACCCACAATCCCCCACATAATCATCAGGAATGCGCGACGTGGACTATCGCGTTTTACAGGTTCTTCAGGAGTTCGCAAATAACGATAGGTCTGAAAACGTGGGTCCAGTGTCGGACCTACGTTGAGGGTGGTCAGCATGGCGCGATTTTGGTCATAGTCGAGGTCAACATCCGGCCCCACGGCCTGCAGGTTTTCCAGACGCGCCTGCAGCATCGGGCGGCCCAGCAGGAACATTTCAGAGTCCGGCAGTTCGGCCGCCGGCACGTCGGTTTCGCTGCGGGAGATATTGCTCTTCTCAGCAATCTTCAGCGCCTGTTCAATATTATGTACCCGGCGATTGAAAATCGCTTTCGCGACCTCTTCCTGACGTTTGACCTGCGCTTTCATCTGTACGGTACGCGCCGCCCAGGCCCCTTTCAGCTCATCATTCAGATGGCTGGCCGCTCGCTGGCTGGCGAACGCGACGTACTGACGCAGCAGGTTGTTCGCATCTGGCGCGGTTTCCGCAATCAGTTTGACGTTGTCATTGATGTTGCGCAGCGGGTCGCCCGCCATAAACTGAATATTGTTGATCAGCTCATCCAGCAGGGCGGCATCGGCCTTGCTGTTGCCTACCATCCGCTGTTTGAAATAGTCGGTCTGGTTCCAGAAATCACGACGAGTATCCCAGGAGGCGAGCTGCATGATGAACTCTTTGTAAGACTCATCCATCACCGAAGGTTGGTCGGCGGAGGTTGGATTCGCTTTTACATCCAGGTTACGCAAAAACTGTTGCTGGGAGTAGAAACCCCCGAGCATGTTCACCGTCGGGCGATCGGTAATCGCCGTCGCGCTCCACTCCTGTCGGGCGAAAAAGGTATAAGCCAGGGCGATAAGTGCAAAGCCCAGCGCCATACCTGCAATCCAAAACTTGCCCGCCCATAACACGCGGAACAAGCCACGAACATCCAGCTCATTCTCAGTTACCACTGATTTTGCTCCCGCCAACGGTTGAGTCATTACAGTCCCGATTTACTTGGTTAAAGTTGGGTTATTGCCATTATTTCGACGCATACGGCGCTTCACGCGTTTAATAAACCGCGCCACTTTCCATGCGCGTTTAATACAGTAGCCGTACAGGAAAAATGCTAGCAAGAATAATACCAACATTACCCATTCAGGGATGAAATGTGCGTATTCTGCGGCAACACCGATCCCGGCCAGCAGAGCCGCGGCCAGGGTAATTAAGACAAATGCCTGACGCGAGGTGAAGCCGGCGCGCATAATGAGATGGTGAATGTGTTGACGATCTGGCGAGAACGGACTCATCCCTTTACGCAGACGGCGATACATAATCGCCACCATATCCATCAGCGGAATAGCAATAATCCACAGCGCCGTCACCGGACTGATCGGGTGGGTATTCCCCTGAGTGGTTTCCAGCAGGATCCAGATAACGGTAAAACCAATCAGTGTACTCCCGGCATCGCCCATAAAGACTTTGTAGCGACGGCCCAGCACACCCAGGTTAAGGAGGATATAAGGCAGAATGGCGGCAATCATTGCAAAGCACCACATCGACAGGCTGTACTGACCGTCGAACCACAGAATGATGCCGATTGCGGCGAACGAAACGCTGGAGAGACCACCCAGCAGGCCGTCAATGCCGTCCACCATGTTAAAGGCGTTAATCGCCGCCCACACGGCAAACAGTGTCAGGAAGTAGCCGAACGGCCCCAGCACCATCTCCCAGGTACCGAAGATATAGCCGAGGCTGCTGAGGTAGAGCTTCCCGACTACCATCATGATGACGCCGATAGCCGCCTGAACCGCGGCGCGGAACTTCACGCTAATATCGAATCTGTCGTCCAGCGCCCCCACCAGTACCAGCACACCGGCACAGGACAGATAGAGCGCCGCATGCGGGATATAGTAATCCGCAATACTGAAGGTGAAGCAGATGCCCGCATAAACAGAGATTCCGCCAACCAGCGGAATCAAGCCTTGATGGCGTTTACGATAATTGGGCTTATCCACCAGACCGACTCTCTTCGCCGCCTTACGGGCAAGAAATAGAAAGCAGGTGGTGAAAAGAAAAATACTGATTAGCTCAGTCACCGCGGTGAGTAGATTCACTATGGATACTCTCAACAAATGTTAATCCCGGAAGTATAACCTTGATGGCTCGGCTCCAGAAGGAAAAAGCAGGCCTCACCCAAGTCCCTTTGTTTATTTTTCAAACAATTAATTTTCTGCTTTGACGAACATTCCGATTTTCGCCATCCGCAGAATAATTCTACAGCGCACTGTAACAGCGTATAAGTCAGAAAAGAAAAACGCCACGTAAAAACGTGGCGTTCAGGCGCTTTATTTACTTTACGAGCGTTTCATCATATCGAAGAAATCGTCGTTAGTTTTGGTCATCGCCAGTTTGTTAATGAGGAACTCCATTGCGTCGATTTCACCCATTGGATGGATGATTTTGCGCAGGATCCACATTTTCTGCAGCTCTTCCTGAGTGGTGAGCAGCTCTTCTTTACGGGTACCGGAACGGTTGTAGTCGATAGCCGGGAAGACGCGTTTTTCAGCGATTTTACGAGAGAGGTGCAGTTCCATGTTGCCTGTACCTTTAAACTCTTCGTAGATAACCTCATCCATTTTGGAGCCGGTATCGACAAGCGCCGTAGCGATAATGGTCAGGCTGCCGCCCTCTTCCACGTTACGCGCCGCACCGAAGAAGCGTTTTGGGCGATGCAGGGCGTTAGCGTCCACACCACCGGTCAACACTTTACCGGAGGCCGGCACCACGGTGTTATAGGCACGCGCCAGACGGGTAATGGAGTCAAGGAGGATGATAACGTCTTTCTTATGCTCAACCAGACGCTTCGCCTTCTCGATCACCATCTCCGCAACCTGAACGTGACGGGATGCCGGTTCGTCAAAGGTCGATGCAATAACTTCGCCTTTCACCAGACGCTGCATCTCGGTCACTTCTTCCGGACGTTCGTCAATCAGCAGCACCATCAGCACGCAGTCAGGATGATTGTAAGCGATGCTCTGCGCGATGTTCTGCAGCAGCATGGTTTTACCCGCTTTCGGCGGTGCCACAATCAGACCACGCTGGCCACGACCAATCGGCGACGCCAGATCCAGAACGCGAGCGGTGAGGTCTTCGGTAGAACCGTTACCACGCTCCATGCGCAGGCGCGAGTTCGCGTGCAGCGGCGTTAAGTTTTCAAACAGGATCTTATTGCGCGAGTTTTCTGGTTTGTCGTAGTTAACTTCGTTAACTTTCAACAGCGCAAAGTAGCGTTCACCCTCTTTAGGAGGACGAATCTTACCTGAAATGGTGTCACCAGTGCGGAGGTTGAAACGGCGGATTTGGCTGGGGGAAACGTAGATATCATCAGGACCGGCGAGGTAGGAGCTGTCTCCAGAGCGGAGGAATCCAAATCCGTCCTGCAATATCTCCAGCACACCGTCGCCAAAGATATCTTCGCCACTCTTTGCGTGCTGCTTCAGGATGGCAAAAATGATGTCCTGCTTGCGCATACGGGCCTGGTTTTCCAGTCCCATATTTTCGCCGAGAGTGATCAGCTCAGAAACCGGCGTATTCTTTAATTCGGTAAGATTCATAATGGTGTGGGTTCTTAAACTCGGGGTAATACTCGAACTTAATTTGTGAATGGTATGGCAGGGTCATCCATGCCTGTTTAGCGGCCATCAACTCATGTCTGTTCGCTGTCTGCTTACAGGGAAAGCACAGAACTGAAACGACGAGACGGATTGAGTGACAAGCCCGGAATCTATCCACTTCACGCACTGTTTACAAAGGAACAACGGGAAGTATCGGGTAAAACAAGATTCAAACAACAAGGTATGTTTAAAACGAAGTCATAGGTAACTTAGCACGACTCAAGCCGGGCGTCCAGAGATCCAAACAATTTAGAAACCCTGGACGCACAGACGAGAACCTTACGCCAGGTTGGCGTCAAGGAACTCTTTCAGCTGACCTTTGGACAGTGCGCCCACTTTGGTCGCTGCCACTTCACCGTTTTTGAACAGCAGCAGGGTTGGGATACCACGGATGCCGTACTTAGGCGCGGTGCCAGGGTTCTGGTCGATGTTCAGTTTCGCTACGGTCAGTTTGCCCTGATATTCGTCAGCGATCTCATCCAGAATCGGGGCGATCATTTTGCAAGGACCACACCATTCAGCCCAGAAATCGACGAGGATCAGCCCGTCAGCTTTAAGTACGTCCGTGTCAAAACTGTCGTCAGTCAGGTGAATAATTTTATCGCTCATATATAACTCCACAGGAATAAGCCTGGTGCGTTGATCTCGCTTCCATCAACGACCTGTTGATGTAGCATTAACCAACTAAAGGTTGACTTTATTTCACCGGATACGCTTTCGTAAAGCAATAGATAGCTGATATTCTACCACACTATGAGCAAAACACATTTAACAGAACAGAAGTTTACCGACTTCGCCCTGCACCCAAAAGTCATCGAAGCCCTTGAAAATAAAGGGTTTCATAACTGCACGCCTATTCAGGCTCTCGCCCTCCCGCTAACGCTGGCAGGTCGCGATGTTGCAGGGCAGGCGCAAACCGGTACCGGCAAAACGATGGCGTTTTTAACGTCAACGTTTCATTATTTACTTTCTCACCCGGCAATTGCTGACCGCAAAGTTAACCAGCCGCGCGCGCTGATCATGGCCCCGACGCGAGAACTGGCGGTACAGATCCACGCTGACGCAGAACCGCTGGCACAGACCACCGGCCTGAAACTCGGCCTGGCCTACGGCGGTGACGGTTACGACAAACAGCTGAAAGTGCTGGAAAGCGGCGTCGATATTCTGATCGGCACCACCGGCCGTCTGATCGACTACGCCAAACAGAACCACATTAACCTCGGTGCTATCCAGGTTGTGGTACTGGATGAAGCCGATCGCATGTACGATCTGGGCTTCATTAAAGATATCCGCTGGCTGTTCCGCCGCATGCCTGTCGCTAACCAGCGCCTGAACATGCTGTTCTCGGCAACGCTGTCGTATCGCGTGCGTGAACTGGCGTTCGAACAGATGAACAACGCAGAATACGTTGAAGTGGAACCGGAACAGAAAACCGGCCACCGTATTAAAGAAGAGCTCTTCTACCCGTCGAACGAAGAGAAAATGCGTTTACTGCAAACGCTGATCGAAGAAGAGTGGCCAGATCGCGCCATTGTATTCGCCAACACCAAACACCGTTGTGAAGATATCTGGGGTCATCTGGCTGCGGATGGACACCGTGTAGGTCTGTTGACCGGCGACGTCGCGCAGAAAAAACGCCTGCGCATTCTTGAAGATTTCACCCGTGGCGACCTGGATATTCTGGTAGCAACGGACGTCGCCGCACGCGGTCTGCACATCCCGGCGGTCACCCACGTCTTCAACTACGACCTGCCGGATGATTGCGAAGATTACGTTCACCGTATCGGCCGTACCGGTCGTGCGGGCGCCAGCGGTCACTCTATCAGCCTTGCCTGTGAAGAGTACGCCCTGAACCTGCCGGCAATTGAGACCTACATCGGTCACTCGATTCCGCAGAGTAAATACAACCCGGATGCGCTGTTAAGCGAACTGCCACCAGCGAAGCGCCTGACCCGCGCCCGTTCCGGCAATGGCCCGCGCCGTAACAGCGCCCCGCGTAACCGTCGTCGTTCAGGTTAAAAAATATGCTCCGGTCCACCTCGCTCTATGCAGCTATTGATTTAGGTTCGAATAGTTTTCATATGCTGGTTGTACGCGAGGTGGCGGGAAGTATACAGACGCTGACGCGTATTAAACGCAAGGTCCGTCTCGCGGCGGGCCTGAGTGCGGATAATCATCTCTCTCCTGAAGCTATGGAGCGCGGCTGGCAATGCCTGCGCCTCTTTGCTGAACGTCTGCAGGATATTCCTCCCCAGCAAATCCGTGTCGTCGCCACCGCAACCCTGCGTCTGGCGGTGAATGCCGGGGAGTTTATTGCTAAGGCACAGGAAATCCTCGGTTGTCCGGTCCAGGTGATCAGCGGTGAAGAAGAAGCCCGCCTGATTTACCAGGGCGTAGCGCACACCACCGGCGGGGATGAGCGTCGTCTGGTGGTGGATATCGGCGGCGCAAGCACCGAGCTGGTCACCGGTATCGGTGCGCAGGCAACCTCCCTGAACAGCCTGTCGATGGGCTGTGTTACCTGGCTTGAACGCTACTTTACCGATCGCAATCTGGCGCAAGAGAACTTCGATGACGCGGAAAAAGCCGCCCGCGAGGTGCTACGTCCGGTGGCGGATGAGCTGCGTTATCACGGCTGGAAGGTCTGCGTTGGCGCATCCGGCACCGTCCAGGCGCTGCAGGAAATTATGATGGCGCAGGGGATGGATGAGCGCATCACGCTGGCGAAACTGCAGCAGTTAAAGCAGCGCGCCATCCACTGTGGTCGTCTGGAAGAGCTCGAAATCGAAGGGCTTACCCTTGAACGAGCCCTGGTCTTCCCCAGCGGCCTGGCGATCCTGATTGCCATTTTCACCGAACTGAATATTCAGTGCATGACCCTTGCGGGCGGTGCGCTACGGGAAGGTCTGGTTTACGGCATGCTGCATCTGGCCGTCGATCAGGACATTCGCAACCATACGCTGCGCAATATCCAGCGCCGGTTTATGGTGGATATCGAACAGGCGCATCGGGTGGCGAACCTGGCGGTCAGTTTCCTCGATCAGGTCGAAAACGAGTGGCATCTGGATCCTGTCAGCCGCGAACTGCTGGTGAGTGCGTGCCAACTGCATGAGATCGGCCTGAGCGTCGATTTCAAACAGGCACCGCTACATGGTGCCTACCTGGTACGCAATCTCGATCTGCCCGGCTACACCCCGGCGCAGAAGAAGCTGTTGGCCACGCTGCTGTTAAACCAGACCAACCCCGTTGATCTCTCTTCGCTCCACCAGCAAAATGCGGTGCCGCCGCGCGTGGCGGAGCATCTCTGCCGCCTGTTGCGTCTGGCGATCCTTTTTGCCAGCCGTCGGCGCGACGATTTGCTGCCAGCCATCACCCTGATGGCGGAAAGCGAGAAGTTGACGCTGAACCTGCCGGAAAACTGGCTGGATACCCATCCGCTGGGCGCAGAAATGCTGGTGCAGGAGTGTCAGTGGCAGAGCTATGTCCACTGGATGCTTGAAGCTCAATAATCCCGATTAAACGCCCGGCGGCACTACGCTTACCGGGCTCTCAAACTAGCGGTTTTTTGCCTTCTCCATCATCGCGCGAATATTGGCGATACTGGCCTGGCCTTTATGCATCCGCTCTTCGGCGGTAATCACTTTGCGCTCCTGCTCCCAGAGCACATCATCCTGCGGTAATTCCAGCAGGAAGCGGCTCGGCTCAGGACGCACCAGTTCCCCGTACTGACGGCGCTCTTTACACAGCGTAAAGGTCAGCTCTTTTTGTGCTCGCGTAATGCCCACGTAGGCCAGGCGGCGCTCTTCATCAACGTTATCTTCATCGATGCTGCTCTGGTGCGGCAGGATGCCCTCTTCCATGCCCACCAGGTAGACATAGGGGAACTCCAGCCCTTTCGAGGCGTGCAGGGTCATGAGCTGCACCTGATCTGCCTCTTCTTCGCTTTCGCCGCGCTCCATCATGTCACGCAGGGTAAAGCGGGTGACGACCTGGGTCAGAGTCATCGGCTCGTCGATGTCAGAACCTTCCAGCATCTCGGTCATCCAGCTGAAAAGCGTATTGACGTTCTTCATCCGCATCTCCGCCGCTTTCGGGCTGGCAGAGGTTTCGTACAGCCAGGATTCATAATCGATCCCGCGGATCAGATCGCGCACCGCTGCGATCGGCTCCCGTTCGCTCAGCTGCTGGATCTCGCGCAGCCAATGAGTGAAGCGGGTCAGCGATTCATAACCACGCCCGGTTAAGCTCTGGCTCAGGCCCATATCGAAGCTGGCGGTCAGCAGGCTCTTATTACGGGTCATCGCCCACTCGCCCAGTTTTTGCAGCGTCGCCGGGCCAATCTCACGCTTCGGCGTATTCACGATCCGCAGGAAAGCGCTGTCATCATCCGGGTTGGTGAGTACGCGCAGGTAGGCGAGCAGATCCTTAATTTCCGGGCGCGAGAAGAACGACGTCCCACCCGAAATTTTGTACGGAATGCGGTTCTGCATCAGCATCTTTTCAAAGACGCGCGACTGGTGATTTCCGCGATAGAGGATGGCGTAATCTTTGTAGTTGGTCTTATTCACAAAGTGATGAGCAATCAGCTCCCCCGCCACGCGTTCGGCTTCGTGATCTTCGTTATTAGCGCTCAGCACCTTAAGTTCAGTGCCATAGCCCAGCTCGGAGAAGAGACGCTTTTCAAATACGTGCGGGTTATTGGCGATCAGGATGTTTGCCGCCTTCAGAATACGGCCGGATGAGCGGTAGTTCTGCTCCAGCTTAATCACCTGCAGCGCCGGGAAATCTTTGCTCAGCAGGACCAGGTTTTGCGGACGGGCGCCACGCCAGGAGTAGATCGACTGATCGTCATCGCCCACTACGGTAAAACGCGCCCGCTGTCCTACCAGCAGTTTCACCAGCTCGTACTGGCTGGTGTTAGTGTCCTGATATTCATCCACCAGCAGGTAGCGGATCTTGTTCTGCCAGCGCTCGCGCACCTCTTCATTGCGCTGAAGCAGCAGCGTCGGCAGCAGGATCAGATCGTCAAAGTCCAGCACGTTGCAGGCTTTGAGATGATCGTTGTACAGACTGTAGCAGTGGGCGAAGATCCGATCCCGCTCTCCTTTGGCGCTTGCAGCGGCCTGGGCTGGGTCCATCAGATCGTTTTTCCAGTTGGAGATCGTAGAGATCAACTGCTGCAACACCGTTTTGTCGTCTTCGATCAGCCCTTCGGTCAGCTCTTTCAGCAATGCCACCTGATCGGTATCGTCAAACAGGGAGAAGTTCGACTTCATGCCCAACGCCGCGTATTCGCGCTTAATGATATCCAGCCCCAGGGTATGGAAGGTGGAGATCATCAGGCCGCGCGCCTCTTTACGCCCTAACGTCTGGCCGACACGCTCTTTCATTTCGCGCGCCGCTTTGTTGGTAAAGGTTACCGCCGCGATATGGCGTGCCTGATAGCCGCAGCCACGGATCAGGTGGGCGATCTTGTTGGTGATCACGCGGGTTTTACCGGAACCCGCCCCTGCCAGCACCAGGCATGGTCCAGTAACGAATTCGACCGCTTGTTGTTGTCCAGGGTTTAAACGCATGGGAATATTGCTCAATCTTCGAACGGGGTGGGGATTGTAGCAGAAAGCCGGGCGCAGATTTACCGGCTAATGATAAAGTGAAGAAAACGCGTTGAACCCCGAGAGCAGAACCATGAAAAAGACCGCAGCGGCCCTGCACATTCTGGTAAAAGAAGAGAAACTGGCGCAGGAGATCCTCGCCAAACTGGAACGCGGCATCAGCTTTGATCATCTGGCGAAGCGCTACTCGAAATGCCCGTCCGGGCGTAACGGCGGCGATTTAGGTGAATTTAAGCAGGGTGCCATGGTGGGCCCTTTCGATCAGGCGGTCTTCAGCTGTCCGCTACTGAAGCCTTACGGCCCGGTGAAAACCAAATTTGGCTACCATATCATTAAGGTGCTGTACCGCAGCTAACGCGTGGTATATTGCGCCCCGATTTTACTCAACCCTTCAAGGCACGATCATGGCGAAAACAGCGGCAGCAATGCACATCCTGGTAAAAGAAGAGAAACTGGCTCTGGAGCTTCTGGAGCAGATCAAGAACGGCGGCGACTTCGAGAAGCTGGCGAAAAAGCACTCCACCTGCCCATCAGGTAAAAAAGGCGGTCACCTGGGTGAATTCCGCCAAGGCCAGATGGTTCCGGCGTTCGATAAAGTGGTGTTCTCCTGCCCGGTGCTGGAGCCAACTGGCCCACTGCACACCCAGTTCGGTTACCACATCATTAAGGTGCTGTACCGCAACTAATAAAAAAGCCCGGTGGCGCTAACGCTTACCGGGCCTACTTTTGCACTTTGTAGGTCGGGTAAGGCGTAGCCGCCACCCGACAATTTACTTAACCCGCTACGGCAATACGTTTCATATCGGTCATATAGCCACGCAGCTTCTGGCCTACTTTCTCGATCTCGTGGCTGCGAATCGCTTCGTTCACGTCACGCAGCTGGGCATTATCTACCGCGCCTTCGTTGATCGCTTTACCCAGATCGCCGGTCTGCAGAGTGGTCATGAACTCTTTCAGCAGCGGTACGCAAGCGTAAGAGAACAGGTAGTTACCGTACTCAGCGGTATCAGAGATCACCACGTTCATTTCGTACAGACGCTTACGGGCGATGGTGTTCGCGATCAGCGGCAGCTCGTGCAGTGATTCATAGTACGCAGACTCTTCGATGATGCCGGAATCCACCATGGTTTCGAAGGCCAGCTCAACGCCCGCTTTCACCATCGCAATCATCAGAACGCCTTTATCGAAGTACTCCTGCTCGCTGATTTTGCCATCGAACTGCGCTGCGGTTTCGAACGCGGTTTTACCGGTCTCTTCACGCCAGGTCAGCAGGTTTTTGTCGTCATTCGCCCAGTCAGCCATCATGCCGGAAGAGAACTCACCGGAGATGATGTCGTCCATGTGTTTCTGGAACAGCGGAGCCATGATGGTTTTCAGCTGCTCGGACAGCGCAAAGGCACGCAGTTTCGCCGGGTTAGACAGACGGTCCATCATCAGGGTGATACCGCCCTGCTTCAGCGCTTCGGTGATGGTTTCCCAGCCGAACTGAATCAGTTTCTCAGCGTATGCCGGGTCGGTGCCTTCTTCCACCAGCTTGTCGAAGCACAGCAGGGAACCGGCCTGCAGCATACCGCACAGGATAGTCTGCTCACCCATCAGGTCAGATTTCACTTCCGCAACGAAGGAAGATTCCAGCACGCCCGCACGGTGGCCGCCAGTGGCCGCTGCCCATGCTTTGGCAATCGCCATGCCTTCGCCTTTCGGATCGTTTTCCGGGTGAACCGCGATCAGCGTCGGCACGCCGAAACCACGTTTGTACTCTTCACGCACTTCGGTACCCGGGCACTTCGGCGCCACCATTACCACGGTGATGTCTTTACGGATCTGCTCGCCCACTTCAACGATGTTGAAGCCGTGGGAGTAACCCAGCGCCGCGCCGTCTTTCATCAGTGGCTGTACGGAACGCACAACGTCAGAGTGCTGTTTATCCGGGGTCAGGTTAACCACCAGATCCGCCTGCGGAACCAGCTCTTCGTAGGTACCGACTTTGAAGCCGTTTTCGGTCGCTTTGCGCCAGGAAGCACGCTTCTCAGCAATCGCTTCTTTACGCAGGGCATAAGAGATATCCAGACCGGAGTCACGCATGTTCAGGCCCTGGTTCAGACCCTGTGCGCCACAGCCGACGATGACCACTTTTTTACCCTGAAGGTAGCTCGCGCCATCAGCAAATTCGTCGCGCGCCATAAAGCGGCATTTGCCCAGCTGCGCCAGCTGCTGGCGCAAGTTCAGTGTATTAAAGTAGTTAGCCATGGGTGATACCTCGTGATGTTGTGCGTCTTATTGTTCGGTTCGCTTTTCAGCGAGAATGTACCCACATTACAACAGGAAATTTATTGCGGAAATTGATATATTCACAACGTCACGTTGCAATTTCTGCAATATAAAACCCGGGAGTGGAATCGGTGGATTTACGCGATTTGAAATTGTTCCTGCATCTGGCGGAAAGCCGCCATTTTGGCCGCAGCGCGCGGGCGATGCACGTCAGCCCCTCTACGCTTTCCCGCCAGATCCAGCGCCTGGAAGAGGACCTCGGCCAACCGCTGTTTATACGCGACAACCGCACGGTCACCCTCACCGAAGCCGGGGAAGAGTTGCGGACGTTTGCCCAGCAAACCTTGTTGCAGTATCAGCAGCTGCGCCACACCATCGACCAGCAGGGGCCATCGCTTTCCGGGGAACTGCATATCTTCTGCTCGGTGACCGCCGCCTATAGCCATCTGCCGCCCATCCTCGATCGCTTCCGGGCCGAACATCCGTCGGTGGAGATCAAACTCACCACCGGCGATGCCGCCGACGCGATGGAGAAGGTGGTGACGGGAGAAGCGGATCTGGCGATTGCCGGTAAACCGGAAACTCTGCCGGGGGCGGTGGCATTTTCAATGCTGGAAAATCTGGCGGTGGTGCTGATCGCCCCGGCGCTGCCCTGCCCGGTGCGTAACCAGGTGTCGGTGGAAAAACCCGACTGGTCCACGGTGCCCTTTATCATGGCCGATCAGGGGCCGGTACGTCGCCGCATCGAGCTGTGGTTCCGTCGCCAGAAGATCAGTAATCCGTCAATTTATGCCACGGTCGGCGGCCACGAGGCGATGGTCTCGATGGTGGCGCTCGGCTGCGGCGTGGCGCTGCTGCCGGAAGTGGTGCTGGAGAACAGCCCGGAACCAGTGCGCAATCGCGTGATGATTCTGGAGCGCAGCGACGAGAAGACGCCGTTTGAGCTTGGCGTATGTGCACAAAAAAAGCGGCTGCATGAGCCGCTTATTGATGCGTTCTGGAAGATATTGCCGAACCATTAACCCGCCAGGAAGAACCTGAACGCCGGGTTGTGGGTTTCGTCATGACAGTCGTAACCCAGCTCGTTCAGCCGCGTTTCAAAATCCGGTTCGTGCTCGCCCAGTTCGAATGCCGCCAGCACACGGCCGTAGTCGGTGCCATGGCTGCGGTAGTGGAACAGGGAGATGTTCCAGTGTGTGCCCAGCGTATGCAGAAACTTCAGCAATGCACCTGGCGATTCCGGGAACTCGAAGCTGAACAGACGCTCCTGTAACGGCTTCGACGGACGCCCCCCGACCATATAGCGAACGTGCAGCTTCGCCATTTCATCATCGGAGAGATCCACCACGCTGTAGCCACCCTGGTGCAGCAGGTTGAGGATCTCTTTACGCTCTTCCAGGCCACGGCTCAGACGCACCCCGACAAAAATGCAGGCGTCTTTGGCATCGGCAAACCGGTAGTTGAACTCCGTCACCGAGCGACCGCCCAACAGCTGGCAGAACTTAAGGAAACTACCCTTCTCTTCCGGAATGGTCACTGCCAGCAGCGCTTCACGCTGTTCTCCCAGCTCGCAACGTTCGGAAACGTAGCGCAGACCGTGGAAGTTGACGTTAGCCCCGGAGAGCACGTGGGCCAGACGCTCGCCGCGGATGTTGTGCTGAGCGATGTATTTTTTCATCCCCGCCAGCGCCAGCGCGCCGGACGGTTCTGCCACTGCACGCACATCCTCGAACAGATCCTTCATCGCCGCGCAGATCGCATCGCTGTCGACGGTGATGATGTCGTCGAGATACTCCTGGCAGACGCGGAAGGTTTCATCCCCGATGCGTTTCACCGCCACGCCTTCGGCAAACAGCCCGACGCGTGGTAAGTCCACCGGATGACCCGCATCCAGCGCCGCCTTCAGGCAGGCAGAATCCTCGGCTTCAACGGCGATGACTTTGATCTGCGGCATCAGCTGTTTGATCAGCACCGCAACGCCCGCAGCTAACCCGCCGCCGCCAACCGGTACGAATACGCGGTCGAGATGGGCATCCTGCTGCAACAGCTCCAGCGCAAGGGTGCCCTGGCCGGCAATCACCATCGGGTGATCAAACGGCGGCACCCAGGTGAAGCCCTGCTGCTGCGCCAGATCGATGGCTTTGGCCTTCGCCTCGTCAAAATTGGCACCGTGGAGTAGCACTTCGCCGCCAAATCCCCGCACCGCATCGACTTTAATATCTGCGGTTGCCACAGGCATGACGATCAGGGCTTTCAGCCCCAGTCGCGCGGCAGAGAACGCCACGCCCTGGGCATGGTTGCCCGCCGAAGCGGTGATCACGCCACGCGCTTTTTGCTCGTCGGTCAGCCCGGCCATCATCGCGTAGGCACCGCGCAGCTTGAAGCTGTGCACTGGCTGGCGGTCTTCGCGCTTCACCAGAATGACGTTATCCAGTCGCGACGACAGCTTGTCCATTTTCTGCAGCGGCGTGACCTGCACCGCTTCATAGACCGGCGCACGCAGCACTGCCCGGAGATATTCCGCCCCCTCAGGGGCAGACGATAAGGGTTGGGATTCGGCCATCATTAGCCCCCAAGCTTGGATTTATCGCGTACCGCGCCTTTATCCGCACTGGTAGCAAGGGTGGCGTAGGCACGCAGGGCGAAGGAGACTTCACGCTGACGATCTTTCGGCGTCCAGGCTTTATCGCCACGCGCATCCTGTGCTTCACGGCGGGCAGCGATTTCCTGCGGGCTCAGCTGCAGTTGAATACCGCGATTCGGAATGTCGATTTCGATCAGGTCGCCATCTTCGATAATCGCAATGTTGCCGCCGCTGGCTGCTTCCGGCGAAACGTGTCCGATGGAGAGACCGGAAGTACCGCCGGAGAAACGACCGTCGGTGATCAGCGCACAGGCTTTACCGAGGCCCATGGATTTGAGGAAGGTGGTCGGGTAGAGCATCTCCTGCATTCCCGGCCCGCCTTTTGGTCCTTCATAGCGGATGACGACAACATCGCCAGCCACGACTTTGCCGCCGAGGATCGCTTCTACCGCATCATCCTGGCTTTCATAGACTTTTGCCGGGCCGGTGAATTTGAGGATGCTGTCATCCACGCCTGCGGTTTTAACGATACAGCCGTTTTCCGCGAAGTTGCCGTACAGAACCGCCAGGCCGCCATCTTTGCTGTAGGCATTTTCCAGCGAGCGAATGCAGCCTTCGGCGCGATCGTCATCCAGGGTGTCCCAGCGACAGTTCTGCGAGAACGCCTGGGTGGTACGAATACCGGCCGGGCCGGCGCGGAACATGCTTTTTACCGCGTCGTCTTTGGTCAGCATCACGTCGTACTGATCCAGTGTTTGTGGCAACGTCAGGCCGAGAATGTTTTTCACCTCACGGTTCAACAGCCCGGCGCGATCCAGCTCGCCCAGAATCCCCAGCACGCCACCGGCACGGTGAACATCTTCCATGTGATATTTAGGGGTGCTTGGCGCAACCTTACACAGCTGCGGTACCTTGCGGGACAGCTGGTCGATGTCGGTCATGGTGAAATCAATTTCCGCTTCCTGAGCCGCGGCGAGTAGGTGCAGAACGGTGTTGGTCGAACCGCCCATGGCGATATCCAGGGTCATAGCGTTTTCAAACGCCGCTTTGCTGGCGATATTGCGCGGCAGTGCGCTGGCATCGTCCTGCTCGTAGTAACGTTTGGTCAGTTCAACGATGCGTTTACCGGCGTTGAGGAACAGCTCTTTACGATCGGCGTGGGTCGCCAGCAGCGAGCCGTTACCCGGCTGAGACAGGCCCAGCGCTTCGGTCAGACAGTTCATCGAGTTGGCAGTGAACATACCGGAACAGGAGCCGCAGGTCGGACAGGCCGAACGCTCAACCTGATCGCTCTGCTCGTCGGAGACTTTCGGGTCGGCACCCTGAATCATCGCGTCGACCAGGTCGAGCTTGATGATTTTATCGGACAGCTTGGTTTTACCCGCTTCCATTGGGCCACCGGAGACGAAGATCACCGGAATGTTCAGGCGCAGGGAGGCCATCAGCATCCCCGGGGTGATTTTGTCGCAGTTGGAGATGCAGACCATCGCATCGGCACAGTGGGCATTAACCATGTACTCCACCGAATCGGCGATCAGTTCGCGCGACGGCAGTGAATAAAGCATGCCCCCGTGCCCCATCGCGATCCCGTCATCCACGGCGATGGTGTTGAACTCTTTCGCCACGCCGCCGGAGGCTTCAATCTGCTCGGCAACCAGCTTACCGAGATCGCGAAGATGAACGTGACCCGGAACGAACTGGGTGAACGAGTTGACCACGGCGATAATCGGTTTGCCGAAATCGGCGTCGGTCATCCCGGTGGCGCGCCACAGTGCGCGGGCGCCGGCCATGTTGCGGCCGTGAGTGGTGGTGGCGGAACGGTACTTAGGCATGCGTTATTTACTCCCGTCTATCTGGTAAATGGGACGGTGCGTGCCGTCCCATATTTATGCTTATTGATTAACCTGATCCAACCAACCCCATTTATCTTCGGTTTCACCGGTAAAGAGGCCAAAGAAGGCGTCCTGGATACGTTTGGTGACCGGACCACGGCGACCTTCGCCTACCTGGATGCCGTCAACGCTGCGTACCGGGGTGATCTCTGCAGCGGTACCGGACATGAAGATTTCATCAGCCAGGTACAGCGATTCGCGGGACAGAACCTGCTCGCGCACTTCGATACCCAGATCCTGCGCCAGCTTGATGATGGCGTCACGGGTGATGCCCGGCAGGGCTGAAGAGGTGAATGGCGGGGTGAACAGAATGCCATCTTTCACTTCAAACAGGTTCTCACCTGCACCTTCAGAGATATAGCCGTTCACATCCAGGGCGATACCTTCCTGATAGCCATGGCGACGTGCTTCGCTACCAACCAGCAGGGAGGAGAGGTAGTTACCGCCCGCTTTGGCTGCGGTCGGGATAGTGTTTGGTGCCACACGGTTCCAGGAGGAAACCATCGCGTCGATCCCCTGCTCCAGCGCTTCTGCGCCGAGGTAGGCTCCCCACGGGAACGCGGCGATGATCACATCGGTGGTGTAACCTGCTGGCGGGTTAACGCCCATCCCCACATCGCCCACGAATACCAGAGGACGGATATAGGCGCTGGTCAGGTTGTTTTTGCGCAGGACGGCGCGGCAAGCTTCCATCAGCTCGTCGACGCTCTGGGAAACCGGGAAACGATAAATTTTGGCTGAATCACGCAGACGCTGCATGTGTTCGCGATGGCGGAACACCACCGGACCTTTGTGTGAGTCGTAGCAACGGATGCCTTCAAAAACAGACGTACCGTAGTGAAGCGCGTGGGACATCACGTGGACTGTAGCGTCCTCCCAGCGAATCATCTCACCATTGGACCAAATGAAATCAGCTTTCTTCGTCGTCATTTTTCTTCCTTTGCGCTCAGGCGCGAATTTGTTGTGTTTGCGATGTAGCGGCACGCTGCTGGATATCGACCCGTGCGACGTCGACCAGTTTGCTCAACTGGCTAAACAGTAATTCGACGGGGCGCTGGCTGGCAACGGTCAATTCGATATTTATGTTCTGCGCGTCGGTGGCGGTTTCCATGTTCATGGAACATATCTGGAACCCACGATGGCGCACCACGCGCAACACACGTTCTAATGTTTCCGGGTTGAAGCGAGCCTGCACGGCGACCTGATGTTGCATCATGATAATTTCTCCAGCATTTGTGAGTTACTGGCGCCGGGCGGCACCAACGGCCAGACATTCTCAAGCTCGTCGATTGAGACATGAAGCAGGTAAGGCCCCTTGCTTGACAGCATTTCATCAAGTGCCGCTTCAACCTGGTCTTTACGGGTGATGTGCTGGCCAGGGATGCCAAAGGCACTGGCCAGAACGAGGAAATCAGGGTTATCGGTCAGGGTGGTTTCGCTGTAACGCTCCTGGAAAAAGAGCTGCTGCCACTGGCGCACCATGC
This sequence comes from Leclercia sp. Marseille-Q4284, assembly GCF_916618945.1. Taxonomy (NCBI): domain Bacteria; kingdom Pseudomonadati; phylum Pseudomonadota; class Gammaproteobacteria; order Enterobacterales; family Enterobacteriaceae; genus Leclercia; species Leclercia sp. Marseille-Q4284. The sequence continues at coordinate 1,031,918 of NZ_CAKAKG010000002.1, read as the reverse complement.
CTAAACGTTGGTTATCCAGCAGCACGATTTTCACCGGCAGCTGCTTACGCTTGATGGTGCCCAGTTCCTGAACATTCATCATGAAGGAGCCATCACCGGAGACACAGATCACCGTATCCTCCGGGCGCGCCACCTGGGCACCTACGGCAGCTGGCAAGCCGAAGCCCATAGTGCCTAAACCGCTGGAGGTGATGAAGTTTTCCGGCCGCGTGTAGGTCATGTGCTGGGCGGACCACATCTGATGCTGGCCCACGTCGGTGGTCACCACACTGTCGGCCGGTTTGCGATCCGACAGTTGCTTGAGCAGCAACGGGGCATAGATCGCTTCACCAGGATGGTCGTAGCGCCAGGCGTGCTCGCGGCGCATCTCTGCCGCATGCTGACGCCACGCGTCGATCGCCAAAGGCTGCTGTAACGCAGGCAACAGCGCGTTGAGGTCACCTTGCAGGGCCACGTGCGCCTGACGAAGCTTATTCATCTCTGCCGGGTCGATATCCATATGAATGACTTTGGCATTCGGTGCGAAGGTATTCAGCTTGCCGGTTACGCGGTCATCAAAACGCGCGCCCACGGCGATCAGCAGGTCACACTCCTGCACGGCGAGGTTGGCGGCTTTGGTGCCGTGCATCCCCAGCATGCCGAGATAGTACGGGTAGTCAGCCTCCACCGCACCCAGCCCTTTTAAGGTGCAGGCCGCTGGCATCCGGGTGGTGGCGATAAATTCGCGCAGGGCCGGCACCGCCTGCGCCATCCCCACGCCGCCGCCCACATACAGGATCGGCTTTTGCGCGTGGGCTAACATCTGGCTGGCCTCGCTGACTTCGGCAAACGGGAACGCATCCTCATTCTCAACGGTGGAGAAGTGCGGCTCCAGCTCGCCAAGGGCAACCTGGATATCTTTCGGGATATCAACCAGAACCGGACCAGGACGGCCTGAGTTTGCCACCTCAAAGGCTTCCGCCATCACGCGCGGCAGCTCTTCCAGGGATTGCACGAGGAAGCTGTGTTTCGTACAAGCCAGTGACAAACCGAGAACGTCCACTTCCTGGAAAGCGTCGGTACCGATCAAAGGAGAAGCAACCTGGCCGGTGATCGCCACAACCGGAACGGAATCAAGCAGCGCGTCAGCCAGGCCGGTGATCAGGTTGGTAGCGCCTGGGCCAGAGGTCGCCATGCAGACGCCTGTTTTCCCGGTTGCACGGGCATAACCAATGGCCGCCATCGCCGCACCCTGCTCGTGTCGGCACAACAGGTGTTCCACGCCGCCGTCATACAACGCATCGTAAATCGGCATAATTGCGCCACCCGGGTAACCGAAGATGGTATCGACTCCCTGCGCTCGCAACGCATGTACTACCCACTGTGCGCCATTCATAGTTACTTCCCCGTCGTAAATCGTGAGAAACAGAATTTTGTGCTACTACTCATCGTCTGCTCCTCGTTTATGTTTTAAGGTCATAAAAAAACCCCCGGACCTTTCGGTGCGGGGGTCTTAGTTCGTTAAGGCTTGATTACTAAGCCTTTCCTCGTCCAAGTGCAGCCCCGCACGGTGGGATAATAATCACCACCACGCTAATCACGACCAGGCTAATCACTCGTAGAAGGGCTGTCATTTTCTGTTCTTTTTGCATCTTGTTCGAAGGAATACCTAAAGAGTTATCACAGATATCGAACCGAGCACAACTTTTTTTTATAATTCACTTTCTTATGACGCTAATAGTTTAGATAAAAATCATTGTTTTTTATGAGAAAAATAGAAAATGAATTATTTTCATTTTTTGTTACTCAACAAAGGCCGATAAGGAAAACGTATTGCGCTTTGCGAGCAGGCTTCCATGACAATGAAAAGGTTACAATTTCGGGGAAATATTGCGGAACAGGCTGCGTAAAAACGCGATTTAGCGATAAATACGGGGACCACAAAGTGACATAGTGGCGCTACAAGGAGGCTCGTTATGTCACTGTCGGTTGTTTATACCCGCGCTGCGTTAGGCGTTAAAGCGCCGCTCATTTCCGTAGAAGTTCACCTCAGTAATGGCCTCCCGGGCTTAACGCTGGTCGGCCTGCCGGAAACCACCGTCAAAGAGGCCAGAGATCGGGTACGCAGCGCAATCATTAATAGCGGTTATACCTTTCCGGCCAAAAAGATCACCATCAATCTGGCACCGGCCGATTTACCTAAGGAAGGCGGAAGATATGATTTACCTATCGCCATTGCGCTTCTCGCTGCCTCTGAGCAGCTCTCCTCTTCCAGGCTAAGCGCATACGAGTTCGTGGGTGAGCTGGCGCTCACAGGCGCATTAAGAGGGGTTCCCGGCGCGATATCTGGCGCCCTGGCGGCCATACAGGCTGGCAGAGAGATTATTGTCGCCAACGATAACGCTGCCGAAGTCAGCCTTATCGAACAAAAAGGCTGTCTGGTGGCAGAGCACTTGCAGGAAGTATGCGCCTTTCTGGAGGGCCATCACGAGCTGACTGCACCCGCTGGAGAGCCTTTTGTGCCAGGCAATGACGATCGTGATATCAGCGATATCATCGGTCAGGAGCAGGGTAAACGGGCGCTGGAAATCACCGCGGCCGGCGCGCACAATCTACTGCTGATTGGCCCACCAGGCACCGGCAAAACCATGCTCGCGAGCCGACTAAATGGCCTGCTGCCGCCACTCAGTAACCATGAGGCGCTGGAGAGTGCGGCAATCGTAAGTCTGGTCAACGCCACATCGATGTATAAGCAGTGGCGTCAGCGTCCCTTTCGCGCACCTCATCACAGCGCCTCGCTCGTGGCCATGGTGGGCGGGGGTGCTATCCCTGCGCCGGGAGAGATTTCGCTGGCGCACAATGGCATTCTCTTTCTGGACGAGTTACCCGAGTTTGAACGACGCGTGCTGGATGCTTTACGCGAGCCTATTGAATCCGGGCAGATCAATATCTCCCGTACCCGCGCAAAGATCAGTTATCCGGCTCGCTTCCAGCTTATCGCCGCCATGAATCCCAGCCCAACGGGGCACTATCAGGGCAATCATAATCGCTGTTCACCCGAACAGACGCTTCGCTATCTGGGGCGTCTGTCGGGACCGTTTCTCGACCGCTTCGACTTATCCCTTGAGATCCCGCTACCGCCGCCAGGGTTACTAAGCCAGACGCACACTATGGGAGAATCCAGCATCACCGTGCGAAACAGAGTGATCGCCGCGCAGGAGCGGCAGCTGGTGCGGCAAAATAAACTCAATGCCCATCTGGATAATGCGGAGATCCGCAGGTTTTGCCCACTCACGACAGAAGATGCCAAGTGGCTGGAAGAGACCCTTACCCGGTTCGGCCTGTCGGTACGTGCCTGGCAGCGGCTGCTGAAGGTGGCCCGTACGATTGCCGATCTGGAGGAGAGTGAAAAGATTGAACGTAGACACCTGCAGGAGGCCTTGAGCTATCGCGCTATCGATCGTCTACTGCTGCATCTGCAAAAAATGCTGGCATAAAAAAAGGGGCCGGAGCCCCTTCTTCTTAATCGTCTGATTCGGTGTAGTCTTCTGCACCTTCCATCTGTGGTTTACCACCAGACAGAGTATGGAACCGCTTTGGACGCTTGATACGCCCCATATACTTGATCCATACGCGCTCCGCTTCCGTTACCGGCTCACGCTCGCCACGGCAGACGGCAACAAACGATTTTTCGTCATCAGTGGTGGGTTCACGTTTTCCCAAATCCAGTTCATTGAAAGCATAACCGTGGCGCTCAAGCAGTTGTGCCTCTTTGATGGTGAAATCACCATGGCGAGAAAATCCGCGTGGATAATTTTTATTGTCGAAAAAACGATTAGTCGTCGTAAAGCTTTCCGCCATCCTACACGCTCCTATATCTTTGGCCGAGCTATTTATGGCGCGGAGTATTAGTTACGCTTGACAGAGCGTCCAACAAAACATTTAAATCATAACGACAAATTATTTTGCGGAGAAAACCGTGGATACGGAATTGCTAAAAACTTTCCTCGAAGTGAGCAGAACTCGCCACTTTGGGCGCGCCGCAGAAGCGCTTTATCTGACTCAGTCGGCGGTAAGCTTTCGTATTCGTCAGCTTGAAAATCAGCTTGGGGTGAATCTTTTTACCCGTCATCGCAATAACATTCGCTTAACGCCTGCGGGTGAAAAACTTCTGCCTTATGCAGAAACCCTGATGAATACCTGGCAGGCCGCCCGTAAAGAGGTTGCCCATACCTCAAAGCATAATGAGTTTTCTATCGGTGCCAGCGCCTCTTTATGGGAGTGCATGCTAAGCCCCTGGCTTAGCCGATTATATCGCTCTCACGGACAGTTGCAGTTTGAGGCCCGCATTGCGCAGCGACAGTCGCTGGTGAAGCAGTTGCATGAACGACAGCTGGATCTGCTGATCACCACCGAAGCGCCGAAAATGGATGAATTTAGCAGCCAGATCCTCGGACAGTTCACCCTGGCGCTTTATGCTGCTGAACCTTCGGCCATGAAAAGCGACCTGAACTATCTGCGACTCGAGTGGGGCCCCGATTTCCAGCCGCATGAGGCCGGTTTGATTGCCATTGACGATGTTCCGATCCTGACCACCAGTTCCGCTGAGATAGCCTGCCAGCAGCTCGCATCGTTAAAAGGTTGCACCTGGTTGCCGCAACGCTGGGCCAGTAATAAACCGGGATTACATACGGTGACAGATTCTGCCACCCTTCAGAGGCCACTGTATGCCATCTGGTTGCAAAACAGCGATAAGCAAGGCCAAATCAAAGATCTGCTTAAAATCAATGTGATGGATTAAAGGATACGTTGCAAGGACGCAACGGAAAGACGTGAAAGAGGCAGGTTTTGCTTTCTTACAGACAAAAAAAATCCTTTGCCGAAGCAAAGGATTCTTTATATGGCAGGGGCGGAGAGACTCGAACTCGCGACACCCGGTTTTGGAGACCGGTGCTCTACCAACTGAGCTACGCCCCTAAATTTCTTACTACTAAGCCTGCTACATTAGCAGGCTTAGTTTTAATAGGTGGCGGAACGGACGGGACTCGAACCCGCGACCCCCTGCGTGACAGGCAGGTATTCTAACCGACTGAACTACCGCTCCACCGAATACTTCTGTAACCACCGGATTAACGTCCCGGTTCACTACGTAATTTGATGCCTGGCAGTTCCCTACTCTCGCATGGGGAGACCCCACACTACCATCGGCGCTACGGCGTTTCACTTCTGAGTTCGGCATGGGGTCAGGTGGGACCACCGCGCTACAGCCGCCAGGCAAATTCTGTTGTTCACCCCGCCCTCAGGCGTGATGAGTAATCTGTAATCAGCTGAAAATCGTCTTCTCAAATCCGCCGAAACAGCTTCGGCGTTGTAAGGTTAAGCCTCACGGTTCATTAGTATCGGTTAGCTCAACGCATCGCTGCGCTTACACACCCGACCTATCAACGTCGTCGTCTTCAACGTTCCTTCAGGACTCTCAAGGAGTCAGGGAGAACTCATCTCGGGGCAAGTTTCGTGCTTAGATGCTTTCAGCACTTATCTTTTCCGCATTTAGCTACCGGGCAGTGCCATTGGCATGACAACCCGAACACCAGTGATGCGTCCACTCCGGTCCTCTCGTACTAGGAGCAGCCCCCCTCAATTCTCCAGCGCCCACGGCAGATAGGGACCGAACTGTCTCACGACGTTCTAAACCCAGCTCGCGTACCACTTTAAACGGCGAACAGCCGTACCCTTGGGACCTACTTCAGCCCCAGGATGTGATGAGCCGACATCGAGGTGCCAAACACCGCCGTCGATATGAACTCTTGGGCGGTATCAGCCTGTTATCCCCGGAGTACCTTTTATCCGTTGAGCGATGGCCCTTCCATACAGAACCACCGGATCACTATGACCTGCTTTCGCACCTGCTCGAGCCGTCACTCTCGCAGTCAAGCTAGCTTATGCCATTGCACTAACCTCCTGATGTCCGACCAGGATTAGCTAACCTTCGTGCTCCTCCGTTACTCTTTAGGAGGAGACCGCCCCAGTCAAACTACCCACCAGACACTGTCCGCAACCCGGATTACGGGTCCACGTTAGAACACCAGCCATTAAAGGGTGGTATTTCAAGGTTGGCTCCACGCAGACTGGCGTCCACGCTTCAAAGCCTCCCACCTATCCTACACATCAAGGACCAGTGTTCAGTGTCAAGCTATAGTAAAGGTTCACGGGGTCTTTCCGTCTTGCCGCGGGTACACTGCATCTTCACAGCGATTTCAATTTCACTGAGTCTCGGGTGGAGACAGCCTGGCCATCATTACGCCATTCGTGCAGGTCGGAACTTACCCGACAAGGAATTTCGCTACCTTAGGACCGTTATAGTTACGGCCGCCGTTTACCGGGGCTTCGATCAAGAGCTTCGCGTTGCCGCTAACCCCATCAATTAACCTTCCGGCACCGGGCAGGCGTCACACCGTATACGTCCACTTTCGTGTTTGCACAGTGCTGTGTTTTTAATAAACAGTTGCAGCCAGCTGGTATCTTCGACTGATTTCAGCTCCACGAGCAAGTCGCTTCACTTACCATCAGCGTGCCTTCTCCCGAAGTTACGGCACCATTTTGCCTAGTTCCTTCACCCGAGTTCTCTCAAGCGCCTTGGTATTCTCTACCTGACCACCTGTGTCGGTTTGGGGTACGATTTGATGTTACCTGATGCTTAGAGGCTTTTCCTGGAAGCAGGGCATTTGTTGCTTCAGCACCGTAGTGCCTCGTCATCACACCTCAGCGTTAGTAAGGTTCCGGATTTACCTGGAACCTCCGCCTACATGCTTAAACCGGGACAACCGTCGCCCGGCCAACATAGCCTTCTCCGTCCCCCCTTCGCAGTAACACCGAGTACAGGAATATTAACCTGTTTCCCATCGACTACGCCTTTCGGCCTCGCCTTAGGGGTCGACTCACCCTGCCCCGATTAACGTTGGACAGGAACCCTTGGTCTTCCGGCGAGCGGGTTTTTCACCCGCTTTATCGTTACTTATGTCAGCATTCGCACTTCTGATACCTCCAGCAGACCTCACAGTCCACCTTCGACGGCTTACAGAACGCTCCCCTACCCAACAACGCATAAGCGTCGCTGCCGCAGCTTCGGTGCATGGTTTAGCCCCGTTACATCTTCCGCGCAGGCCGACTCGACCAGTGAGCTATTACGCTTTCTTTAAATGATGGCTGCTTCTAAGCCAACATCCTGGCTGTCTGTGCCTTCCCACATCGTTTCCCACTTAACCATGACTTTGGGACCTTAGCTGGCGGTCTGGGTTGTTTCCCTCTTCACGACGGACGTTAGCACCCGCCGTGTGTCTCCCGTGATAACATTCTCCGGTATTCGCAGTTTGCATCGGGTTGGTAAGCCGGGATGGCCCCCTAGCCGAAACAGTGCTCTACCCCCGGAGATGAGTTCACGAGGCGCTACCTAAATAGCTTTCGGGGAGAACCAGCTATCTCCCGGTTTGATTGGCCTTTCACCCCCAGCCACAAGTCATCCGCTAATTTTTCAACATTAGTCGGTTCGGTCCTCCAGTTAGTGTTACCCAACCTTCAACCTGCCCATGGCTAGATCACCGGGTTTCGGGTCTATACCCTGCAACTTAACGCCCAGTTAAGACTCGGTTTCCCTTCGGCTCCCCTATACGGTTAACCTTGCTACAGAATATAAGTCGCTGACCCATTATACAAAAGGTACGCAGTCACACCACGAAGGTGCTCCCACTGCTTGTACGTACACGGTTTCAGGTTCTTTTTCACTCCCCTCGCCGGGGTTCTTTTCGCCTTTCCCTCACGGTACTGGTTCACTATCGGTCAGTCAGGAGTATTTAGCCTTGGAGGATGGTCCCCCCATATTCAGACAGGATACCACGTGTCCCGCCCTACTCTTCGAGTTCACAGCAGGTGTATCTTCGTGTACGGGAGTATCACCCTGTACCCTGCGACTTTCCAGACGCTTCCACTGACACACATGCTGATTCAGACTCTGGGCTGCTCCCCGTTCGCTCGCCGCTACTGGGGGAATCTCGGTTGATTTCTTTTCCTCAGGGTACTTAGATGTTTCAGTTCCCCTGGTTCGCTTCGTTAAGCTATGTATTCACTTAACGATAGTGCAACGGATTGCACTGGGTTTCCCCATTCGGAAATCGTCGGTTATAACGGTTCATATCACCTTACCGACGCTTATCGCAGATTAGCACGTCCTTCATCGCCTCTGACTGCCTAGGCATCCACCGTGTACGCTTAGTCGCTTAACCTCACAACCCGAAGCTGTTTCACTTCTGATTGCGAAAATTTGAGAGACTCGAACACACCGCTCATCTGCTCTTATTACGGAGAGCAGACACAGTGTGTCGTTTCAATTTTCAGCTTGATCCAGATTTTTAAAGAGCAAAACTTCGCAGCGCACCTTCGCAGGTACACTCTGAAGTTTTTGTGTTGTCGCAGTAAAGGATGGTGGAGCTATGCGGGATCGAACCGCAGACCTCCTGCGTGCAAGGCAGGCGCTCTCCCAGCTGAGCTATAGCCCCATCGTAGTTAAATCTCTTCAAATTTGCGTGGCAAATTTGGTAGGCCTGAGTGGACTTGAACCACCGACCTCACCCTTATCAGGGGTGCGCTCTAACCACCTGAGCTACAAGCCTGCAGAGATTTTTACTGCTTACTTTTCATCAGACAATCTGTGTGGACACTACAAAGGCAGGTTCTTTAAGGTAAGGAGGTGATCCAACCGCAGGTTCCCCTACGGTTACCTTGTTACGACTTCACCCCAGTCATGAATCACAAAGTGGTAAGCGCCCTCCCGAAGGTTAAGCTACCTACTTCTTTTGCAACCCACTCCCATGGTGTGACGGGCGGTGTGTACAAGGCCCGGGAACGTATTCACCGTAGCATTCTGATCTACGATTACTAGCGATTCCGACTTCATGGAGTCGAGTTGCAGACTCCAATCCGGACTACGACGCACTTTATGAGGTCCGCTTGCTCTCGCGCGGTCGCTTCTCTTTGTATGCGCCATTGTAGCACGTGTGTAGCCCTACTCGTAAGGGCCATGATGACTTGACGTCATCCCCACCTTCCTCCAGTTTATCACTGGCAGTCTCCTTTGAGTTCCCGGCCTAACCGCTGGCAACAAAGGATAAGGGTTGCGCTCGTTGCGGGACTTAACCCAACATTTCACAACACGAGCTGACGACAGCCATGCAGCACCTGTCTCAGAGTTCCCGAAGGCACCAAAGCATCTCTGCTAAGTTCTCTGGATGTCAAGAGTAGGTAAGGTTCTTCGCGTTGCATCGAATTAAACCACATGCTCCACCGCTTGTGCGGGCCCCCGTCAATTCATTTGAGTTTTAACCTTGCGGCCGTACTCCCCAGGCGGTCGACTTAACGCGTTAGCTCCGGAAGCCACTCCTCAAGGGAACAACCTCCAAGTCGACATCGTTTACGGCGTGGACTACCAGGGTATCTAATCCTGTTTGCTCCCCACGCTTTCGCACCTGAGCGTCAGTCTTTGTCCAGGGGGCCGCCTTCGCCACCGGTATTCCTCCAGATCTCTACGCATTTCACCGCTACACCTGGAATTCTACCCCCCTCTACAAGACTCTAGCCTGCCAGTTTCGAATGCAGTTCCCAGGTTGAGCCCGGGGATTTCACATCCGACTTGACAGACCGCCTGCGTGCGCTTTACGCCCAGTAATTCCGATTAACGCTTGCACCCTCCGTATTACCGCGGCTGCTGGCACGGAGTTAGCCGGTGCTTCTTCTGCGAGTAACGTCAATCGATGAGGTTATTAACCTCACCGCCTTCCTCCTCGCTGAAAGTACTTTACAACCCGAAGGCCTTCTTCATACACGCGGCATGGCTGCATCAGGCTTGCGCCCATTGTGCAATATTCCCCACTGCTGCCTCCCGTAGGAGTCTGGACCGTGTCTCAGTTCCAGTGTGGCTGGTCATCCTCTCAGACCAGCTAGGGATCGTCGCCTAGGTGAGCCATTACCCCACCTACTAGCTAATCCCATCTGGGCACATCTGATGGCAAGAGGCCCGAAGGTCCCCCTCTTTGGTCTTGCGACGTTATGCGGTATTAGCTACCGTTTCCAGTAGTTATCCCCCTCCATCAGGCAGTTTCCCAGACATTACTCACCCGTCCGCCACTCGTCACCCGAGAGCAAGCTCTCTGTGCTACCGTTCGACTTGCATGTGTTAGGCCTGCCGCCAGCGTTCAATCTGAGCCATGATCAAACTCTTCAATTTAAGTTTGATGCTCGTGAATTAAACTTCGTAATGAATTACGTATGTTCACTCAGAGACTTTGGTATTCATTTATCGTCTTGCGACGTTAAGAATCCATGTCACTTTGAGTGCCCACACAGATTGTCTGATAAATTGTTAAAGAGCAGTGCAACGCGGCTTTCGCTCACCGTTGCGAGGTCCCGTATAATACGTTTTCCTCATTCAGAGTCAAGCAATTATTTTCGCTTTTCTCCGCCGGCATTCATCTCTGAAGCCTGCTGTCACGGCGGTTTGTAATCCGTTGTTCCGTGTCAGTGGAGGCGCATTATAGGGAGTTCTTCGGCAGTGACAAGAGCTAATTTAAAAAAATCTTTCAACCGTCTTTTTTTTGCTCAAAAACGTGCTACAGCGCTAGTTTTTCGAGCGTTTCAAAGCCGTAACGGCGTAAAACGGGTAAAAGTTGCTCAGTCTCAGCGGTCAATGCCATGCAATACGCAATATTGTTGTCGGCAGATTTTGCATCTGGCGCTTCATGTTCAAGCAGCCAGGCGGTGCGACGGGCAATAGCCGCACCGGAATCCACCAACCGGGTCCCTTCTGGCAGAACGGCAAGCAACTCCTCCTGTAATAGAGGGAAGTGCGTGCAGCCCAGCACAACCGTATCGGGCGGTTCCGACATTTTCAGCCATGGACGCAAGATACGACTCAGCTCCTCCAGGGATACTGCCTGACCATGCAGCTTCGCTTCCGCCATCTCCACCAGCTCGGCAGAACCTAACATGGCAATCTTGCATTCATTGGCAAAGCGTTCGATCAGCTCGCGGGTATAAGGACGCTTAACCGTACCGCGCGTTGCCAGCAGTCCCACCACGCCATTCGCCGTCAGACGCGCCGCAGGTTTAATCGCTGGCACCACGCCGACAACCGGAAACGGGAATTTTTCGCGTAAAGCGGGAAGGGAAACCGTACTCGCCGTATTACAGGCAATCACCGCCAGGGCGAGAGGATAATGTTGTTGTACGGCGGTAACGATTTCAACGACGCGTTCGACAATAAACGCTTCGCTCTTCTCCCCATAAGGAAAAGCCACGTTATCGAATGCATAGATGTAATGAAGATCCGGCAGCAGATGCCGAATCTCATCATAGACTGAAAGCCCACCGACACCGGAGTCAAACACCAGGACGGTGGGACGTGGGTCAGAAGGTGTAGCTGCCAGACAAGGTGTATTCCCGTCCTGCAGTTTCATAGCCATAAACTGTCTCGTAGTCTTTATCGAACAGGTTGGCGATTTTACCACGAACTGTAAGGTGAGAGGTGACAGGATATGAAACGGCGAGATCCCACAAACTTACCCCACCCATTTTCACTCGCTCTGAGGTGAACGTATTTGGATCATACGCCACGTCATAACGGGTGCCCAGATAGCGGTAGGCCAGATTCCAGTCGAGATCCCATACCTGCGTATCCAGCTGGTACTTCACCTGCTGCTTCGAACGGCGAGCCAGCACTTCGTTGGTTTTGGCATTACGCGGATCAACATAGTCATAAGAAATCTGATGCCCCACCGGACCCGTATCGAACTGCGCCGTGGCTTCAATACCTTTGATGCGTGCTTTATCCACGTTGTAGTAGCGGAACGTACGCGGGTCGCTGCTGATCAGGTTATCGATATCGTTGCGATAACCCGATACACGCCAGGTCACCGGTCCGGTCAGTCCCTCAAAGCCACCTTCCCACTGCTTGCTCTCTTCCGGCTTCAGGTCCGGGTTGCCGTAGCTCGCACTGTGGATCTGGCTCATGGTCGGCGCTTTGTAGGCCGTGCCGTAGGAACCGATAATCCGGTAACCTTCGATAAACTCCCATCCGGCGCTGGTCTGCCAGGTGTTATGGTTGCCAAAGTTAGAGTTATCGTCATTACGCGCGGCGGCTTCCAGGGTGACGCTATCGAACTGCTGCATGGCGGACAGGAAAACCCCGGTGTTGCGTTGCTCGTAGCCTTTATCCAGATAGCCGGTTCCCGCCTGGGTTTTTTGCTTCTGCCAGTCCAGACCCGCGCCGATATTGCCGTGGCCCACCGTGACGGTGTTCATCCACTGGGCGGTGTATTGCTTGACGTCATCCGTAGTGGCAGACGAAGCATAGCGGCCTTTGCTCGGGTCATAGTTCTGATCTTTGCTGCGACCGTAACCACCCACCAGTTGGGTCTGGTAGATCCCCTGGTTATAGCGCAGGCCGGTGTCCCAGTTCTGGCTATACAGCTGACGCGTATCCGGCAGGCCATCGACCATAAAGCTGTCGTCATAATGCTCATAGCCGTCATACGCCGTGCGGTTGTCATAGCCGAGCCCACGCACGAAGCCGCTCAGGTTGTCGGTGATCTGCTGCTCAACCGAGCCAAACAGCGACTTGCTCATAAAGCCGTCGCGATCGGGCTGGCGTGGCGCATCTGCCGCATCGATATCAAAACCACGGGTGTAGGTATAGTTACCGCCGAGGGTGATTTTGGTTTTATCCAGCACCTGCTGGAAGGCACCATCATAAGATTGATAGCCTTTCGAGCCGACGCTGGCGGTAATTTCCGCCCCTGGCTTGTCCCGACCCGTAATAATGTTAATCACGCCGCCAATCGCATCCGAACCATACAGGGCCGAGCGCGGGCCACGAATGTATTCGACACGCTGAATGAGCGACACGGGAATCTGGCTGAGATCCGGTGAGTTACTGATCCCGGCGTTATTCAGTGGAATGCCGTCAATCAGCACCAGCACATGACGGGATTCGGTCCCGCGAATAAAGGTAGAGGAGTTAGCGCCTATCCCACCGCTCTGGGCGATATCCACACCCGGTAAGCGTGACATGACCTCAACGACGCTTTTTGCCTGCCAGCGTTCAATGTCTTCCCGGGTAACAACGGAGCTGGGGGCCAGAACGGTATTGGCAGGTTGTGCAACACGGTTTGCCGTTACGACCAACGCGTCTGCGCCATCCTGCGCCCAGCCCGAAAATGCCGTGACGGAAAGCGCCGTCAACAGCGATACTTTTTTAATCATTGTTAAAGCATCCACAATATAAGAAGGATGCCGCAGGCCTCACCCATAGCACGCGATGATGAAACCAAATGCGACGTGATCCCGGCAGGTCTTCGGGCTAGGTGGCTTTATAAGGATGAAGACTTCCCATTTTCACAGTGTCTACAGCGCTCATCCCGCCAGTCTTTACCGCTGCGCGTCAGCTCCAGATTTGCACTGGATTCCCTTTTCACTCACAAGAGACCGGAAACATAATGCTACATTTAGACACGTATAGATGTCCAGACTGCCGTTAACCATTAAGGCTGGACATCCCCTGCACAATCCCTACAATCCCCGCGTAATTCATCATCAATCAGGAAGCATCATGACCCCCGAACACCTCCCGACAGAACAGTACGACGCGCAACTGGCAGAGAAAGTCGTCCGTCTGCAAAGTATGATGACGCCTTTTGCTGCGCCTGCGCCTGAGGTGTTCCGCTCCCCGGTCAGTCACTACCGTATGCGTGCTGAATTCCGTATCTGGCACGACGGTGACGACCTGTATCACATCATTTTCGATCAGCAGACCAAAAGCCGTATCCGCGTGGACAGCTTCCCGGCGGCCAGCGAGCTGATTAACCAGTTGATGACCCTGATGATGGACGGCGTGCGCAATAATCCGCTGCTGCGCCATAAGCTGTTCCAGATTGACTACCTGACCACCCAAAGCAATCAGGCCATCGTCTCCCTCCTGTACCATAAAGCGCTGAATGACGAGTGGCGCCAGGCTGCAGAAGCCCTGCGTGATGCGCTGCGCGCGCAGAACATCAACGTCCATCTGATTGGCCGTGCGACAAAAACCAAAATCGCACTGGATCAGGATTTCATCGACGAGCGCCTGCCGGTGGCGGGCAAAGAGATGATTTATCGCCAGGTGGAGAACAGCTTTACTCAGCCGAACGCGGCGATGAACGTGCAGATGCTGGAGTGGGCGCTGAATGCCACCGAAGGTTCAACCGGCGATCTGCTGGAGCTCTACTGCGGTAACGGCAACTTCTCGCTGGCGCTGGCGCGTAACTTCAATCGCGTACTGGCTACCGAAATCGCCAAACCGTCGGTGGCTTCCGCTCAGTACAACATCGCGGCGAACCACATTGATAATGTGCAGATCATTCGCATGTCAGCGGAAGAGTTTACTCAGGCGATGAACGGCGTGCGGGAATTTAACCGTCTGCAGGGGATTGATCTGAAGAGCTACCAGTGTGAGACGATTTTCGTCGATCCGCCGCGCAGCGGGCTGGACAGCGAAACTGAGAAGATGGTGCAGGCGTACCCGCGTATTCTGTATATCTCCTGCAACCCGGAAACCTTATGCAAGAACCTGGAAACATTAAGCCAGACGCACAAGGTTGAACGTCTGGCGTTGTTCGATCAGTTCCCGTATACGCACCATATGGAGTGCGGCGTGTTACTGACGGCCCGGTAAACCGTTATCGCCGGGTGGCGCTGCGCTTACCCGGCGTGGGACAGATTACTCTGGCAGCTGCTGTTTACGGTTACGCATTTTAATGCCGATCCAGAACACCAGCGCCACCGACAGTACGGCAGGCAGGAAGTTAGAGCCAATATCCGGATACTCTGCGCGCACCACGGTGCTATACAGCAGGACACCCAGCACAAAGAACGCCGCCGACAATGCCGGTAACCCCACCGGCATGGTGCGATTCTGATAACGCTGATGCAGACAGTACACCGTCAGCACCAAAGAGATCATCGGGAAAACCGAAAACGGTACAATGGAGCTAAACATCGCTGCAAAGGTACCGTTAATGGATAAGCCAGCGATCAATGCCAGCAATAATGTTCCTTTATCCTGTCCTGTCTGTTTCATTACTCACCTTTCACTCATCGGATTGATGCGCCAGTTTTTCTTGTTCACGGCGATACCAGTAATAAGCCCCTTTAGAGATCATCCGCAGTTGCAATACCAGTCGCTCTTCGAGTTGCTTGCGTTGTTCAACGCTCACATCCAGTGCTTCGGCGCCCGCACTGAAGACTATGGTCACCATCGCCTCGGCCTGCGCTTCAGTAAAGGCGCGCGGCATATGGTTTTCGAGTTCAAGATAGTCGGCAAGTTCCGCAATAAAATGCTGAATCTCACGCGCCACGGCGGCACGAAACGCGGCCGAGGTACCAGAGCGTTCGCGCAACAGTAAACGAAACGCGTTAGGGTTGTTGCCGATAAACTCCATAAAGGTGGAAACGGAGGTGCGGATCACGCTGCCCCCTTTGGCGATACGCTGACGCGCCTGGCGCATCAGCTGGCGGAGCATCAGCCCGCTTTCATCCACCATGGTCAGACCCAGTTCATCTACGTCACGGAAATGACGATAGAAAGAGGTAGGCGCAATCCCGGCTTCGCGTGCGACTTCGCGCAGGCTCAGACTGGCAAAACTTCGCTCGGCACTCAGTTGACTGAATGCCGCTTCTACCAGCGAACGCCGGGTTTTCTCTTTTTGTTGTGCTCTTACGCCCATCACGATAGTTGAATCCTTCCAAAGGCCCGCTGGCACTATACCAGAGAATAAAATTAATCGGTTTACCTGGCTTACAGAATGAGGGTTTCCCTGTTGTTTGTGCTCCACCACGCGAAAAGAGCACAACGATAATTGGGTTATCCCGCCAATGATGTTACTATTCTGTTGCTTTTATGTATAAGAACAGGTAAGCCTTACCATGTCACATTCCTACGATTACGACGCAATAGTTATTGGTTCCGGCCCCGGCGGCGAAGGCGCTGCTATGGGACTGGTTAAGCAAGGAGCCAGAGTAGCGGTTATTGAGCGCTACCATAATGTTGGCGGCGGTTGCACCCACTGGGGCACCATCCCTTCCAAAGCTCTCCGCCACGCTGTCAGCCGCATCATTGAATTCAACCAGAACCCTCTTTACAGCGATCACTCCCGTCTTCTCCGCTCTTCTTTTGCCGACATACTGAACCATGCTGATAACGTTATTAATCAGCAGACGCGTATGCGTCAGGGCTTTTATGAGCGCAATCACTGCGAAATTCTGCAGGGTAACGCCCATTTCGTTGATGAACATACGCTGGCGCTGGAGTGCCATGATGGTTCGGTCGAGACCATTACCGCCGAGAAGTTTGTGATCGCCTGTGGCTCACGTCCGTACCATCCGGCTGATGTGGATTTCTCCCATCCGCGGGTTTACGACAGCGACTCCATTCTGAGTCTGCATCATGAGCCACGCCACGTGCTGATCTACGGTGCCGGGGTGATCGGCTGTGAATATGCCTCCATCTTCCGCGGCATGAACGTCAAAGTTGACCTGATTAACACTCGCGACCGCCTGCTGGCGTTCCTCGATCAGGAGATGTCCGATTCGCTGTCGTACCACTTCTGGAACAGCGGCGTGGTGATTCGTCACAACGAAGAGTACGAGAAGATCGAAGGCTGTGACGATGGCGTGATCATGCATCTGAAGTCGGGTAAAAAGCTGAAAGCCGACTGCCTGCTTTACGCTAACGGTCGTACCGGTAACACCGACTCGCTGGCGCTGGAAAACATCGGTTTGACCACCGACAGCCGTGGGCTGCTCAAGGTCAACAGCATGTACCAGACCGCCCTGCCGCATATCTATGCTGTCGGTGACGTGATTGGTTATCCAAGCCTGGCATCAGCGGCGTATGACCAGGGGCGTATTGCCGCTCAGGCGCTGGTGAAAGGTGAAGCGACGGCGCATCTGATCGAAGATATTCCGACCGGCATTTACACCATTCCGGAAATTAGCTCTGTCGGCAAAACCGAGCAGCAGCTGACGGCCATGAAGGTGCCTTACGAGGTGGGTCGTGCCCAGTTTAAACATCTGGCGCGGGCGCAAATCGTCGGGATGAGCGTGGGAACGCTGAAGATCCTGTTCCATCGCGAGACGAAAGAGATCCTCGGCATACACTGCTTCGGCGAGCGTGCGGCGGAAATCATTCACATCGGCCAGGCGATCATGGAGCAAAAAGGTGGCGGTAACACCATCGAATACTTTGTTAATACCACCTTTAACTACCCGACCATGGCAGAAGCTTATCGGGTAGCGGCGCTGAACGGCTTAAACCGCCTGTTTTAACGCACTGTCGAAACGGCCTTCCATCGAACTGCGGATGGCCTCTGCCAGCTGCTCATAGCGGCTGCGCAGCGGCGATCCCGGACGATAAACCAGGCCAATGGTACGGCGCGGCTCCGGCTTAATGCATGGCAGATAGACCACCCCGTCGCGACGACGTTCCGGCGGGACTGACAGCGCGGGCAGCAGCGTAATTCCACTTCCTGCCGCCACCATGTTACGCAGCGTTTCCAGGCTGGTCGCACGGAAGTGGGTATCTTCATCGGCACCCGCTTCAAAGCAGAAGCCCATCGCCTGATCGCGCAGACAGTGGCCATCTTCCAGCATCAGCAGCTTTTCCCCGGCCAGATCGGCCATCGGCACGCGATCGCGGTTCGCCCACGGGTGATCCTCATAGATCGCCAGCATCATCGGCTCGTCAAACAGCGGCACTTCGATAAAAGCTTCACTCTCTTTGACCAGCGCGAGGATCGCGCAATCGAGCTTACCGCTGTCCAGCTGCGCCAGCAGCTGATGGGTTTGCGCTTCGTGCAGATACATTTCGAGTTTCGGGAAGGTCTGGTGCAGCATCGGAATAATTTGCGGCAGCAGGTACGGGCCAACGGTTGGGATCAGGCCAATATGCAGCGGGCCGGACATCGTCTCCCCCTGCTGGCTCGCCATTTCCTTGAGCACTTTGACCTCGCGCAGCACGGTGCGCGCCTGATCCACCAGCAGCAGGCCCGCCTGGGTGAACAGCACTTTACGACTGGTGCGCTCCAGCAGCATCACGCCAAGCTCATCCTCCAGCTTGCGGATCTGTCCGCTAAGCGTAGGCTGACTGACGTGGCAGGAGTCTGCCGCGCGGCGAAAATGGCGGTGCTCGGCTAACGCCACCAGGTATTCAAGATCACGAATATTCATTATTCATCCTCCGTCGCCACGATAGTTCATGGCGATAGATAGCATAGCAACGAACGATTATCCCTATCAAGCGTTCTGTTGAATAATGCATCACAGAGACGAGGCGGCACTGATTACCCTTGAAGTCCTGTCCCGTCTGACGAGTTTCTCTCAAAACTCGAACAACTAAAGCCAACGTGAACTTTTGCGGACCTCGTGGTCCGCTTTTTTTTTGCGTAAAAAAACCGGATAAACGCAAAATGGCAACCGAAGTTGCCATTTTTAGTGTTTGCTCCCTCTCCCGGTGGGAGAGGGCCGGGGTGAGGGCACCAGCCCGCACGAATTATACCAGGCGGTTTTTCGCATCCGCAATCGCCTGCGCGACCTGCTTCGGCGACACGCCACCTTTGGCCGCACGCTTATCCAGACAGGATTGCAGGGCCAGGATCGGATAGACATCCTCGCCAATCACGCTGCTGAATTTCTGCAGGTCGGCCAGCGGCAGATCTTCCAGCGGTTTGCCCTGACGAATGGCTTCTACCACCGCTTCGCCGACGATATGGTGCGCTTCACGGAACGGCACACCTTTGGCGACCAGGTAATCCGCCAGCTCGGTGGAGTTAGCGTAGCCCTGCTGGGCCGCTTCCTGGCAACGCGGACGTTTCACCTGAATGCCATCAAGCACCAGCGCCGCCATATGCAGACAGTCCAGCCAGGTGTCGAGCGCATCGAACAACCCTTCCTTGTCTTCCTGCATATCTTTGTTGTAGGCCAGCGGTAGCCCTTTGAGGGTCATCATCATGCCGGTCAGCGCACCCTGCACGCGGCCACACTTGCCGCGGATCAGCTCCAGCGCATCCGGGTTTTTCTTCTGCGGCATCAGGGAGGAGCCGGAGGTCACACGGTCCGACAGTTCAACAAAACCGGCTTCGCCAGAGTTGAAGAAGATCAGGTCTTCGGCAAAGCGCGACAGGTGCACCATACCGATAGAGGCATTGGAGAGCAGCTCCAGCACGTGGTCACGGTCGGAGACGCTGTCCAGGCTGTTGCGGGTGGCGGAAGCAAAGCCCAGCCAGCCGGCCAGCTGTTCACGGTCGATTTCGTAGGCGGTACCCGCCAGCGCGCCGCTGCCCAGCGGGCTTACGTCGAGGCGCTTCAAAGTATCCTGCAGGCGGCTCTCATCACGGGCCAGCATCTCAACGTAGGCCAGCGACCAGTGCGCAAAGGTGACAGGCTGGGCACGCTGCAGGTGGGTATAACCCGGCATCACCGCATCCTGATTGTTGTGCGCGGTTTCCACCAGCGCGCTCTGCAGCTGACGATTCGCGGCCAGCAGTTCCACCACAGTGTCTTTACACCACAGCTTGAGGTCGGTCGCCACCTGGTCGTTACGGCTCCGGCCGGTGTGCAGCTTTTTACCTAACTGGCCGACTTTGTCGATCAGCTTGCCTTCCACCCAGCTGTGAATATCTTCGGCGTCGCTCTCAAGGATCTGCTGCGGGTTCAGACGCACCTCTTCCAGCAGGTTGTTCAGCGCCTCTTCCAGCTGCACCTGTTCGTCTGCGGTCAGCACGCCTACGGTCACCAGCGCTTTGGACCAGGCCACAGAGCCGACGATATCCTGTTCGGCCAGGCGGTAGTCGAAGCGCAAAGAGTCGTTGAACTGTTTGAACCGTTGATCCGCTGCCTGTGTAAAACGCCCACCCCAAAGTGCCATAACATGCTTCCTTTATTCGTTAGTTCCGCCGGGTGGCGCTACGCTTACCCGGCCTACGGTCTTGTAGGCCCGGCAAGCAGAGCGCCGCCGGGCAGTAAATCTTAAGCCAAAATACGCGTACCAATCGGCGTGCCGTTAAACAGCGCCGGCAGTTGCTCGGCGTGGCGCCAGGAGGCGATATCCACCGGACGACCGAGCGTGCGGGCGGCATCCAGCGCCGCGTTCACCTTCACAATCATGCCATCGGTAATAATGCCCTGCTCGATCAGCTGCTCGGCTTTCTCAGCGGTCATTTCCGCGATGCGCTGGCCTTTGCCGTCCAGAATGCCGCTCACGTCAGAGAGCAGGATCAGGTCAGCACCCAGCGTCGCCGCCAGCGCGGTTGCCGCCTGGTCAGCGTTGACGTTCATCAGATCGCCCTCTTCGGTGACGCCGATAGAGCTGACCACTGGCAGGAAACCGCCTTCCAGCAGGGTATTAATCAGTTTTGGTGAACCCGGCTGCGCCAGTCCTACGTGGCCAAGCTCTTCATCGAGCTGGGTCACTTGGACGCTGTCGCCATCGCCAAGATAGAGACCCACGGAGGCGATATGGTGTTTCTTCGCCCAGGACAACAGGGTTTTGTTGGCAGTCCCCGCCAGGGCACCGGTAATAATGTCGATCTGGTCAGCAGGCGTAACGCGCAGGCCGTTCTTCTTTTTCACCGGCAGGTTCAGGCCTTTCATTAATTCATCGACCACGCAGCCGCCGCCGTGAACAATCACCAGCGGGCGTTGATGGGATTCGCGATAGTTAACCAGCGCGGTAAACAGACGCTCCAGCGCCTCTTCGCTGTCCAGCAGGACACCACCAAGCTTGATAATTAATGGGTTCATCATCACACCTTAAATAAGAGACTGCGTTTCAGCATAGCCAAAACGAATATTTGCGCACTGGATAGCCTGAGCGGCAGCGCCTTTCAGCAGGTTATCTTCTGCGGCCACCACAATCAGGTGCTCACCCTGCACAGCAAAGCCGATATCGCAGAACGGCAGACCAACCACGTTTTTCAGCGCCGGGACGCCTTTGTCATACAGACGCACCAGCGGTTTATCCGCATACGCCGTCGTGAAGACCTCGCTCACCTGATCGTTAGTCACGCCCGGCTTCAGGCGGCAGGTGATGGTTTCGAGGATCCCGCGCGGGAAGCTGCCCAGATGCGGCGTAAAGATAACGTCCGCCCCCAGGTGGGTAGTGATTTCCGGGTGATGACGGTGATTGAACACACCGTACGGCTGCAGGCTCACTTCGCAGAAGCTGTTGGAAATCGCCGCTTTGCGCCCGGCTCCGCTCACGCCGCTGGTGGCGTTGATCACCGGCCACTGATTCAGATCCAACAGGTTTGCATCGATCAACGGCTTCAGGGAGAGCTGCGCCGCCGTCGGGTAGCAACCCGGCACCGCAATCAGGTTCGCTTCTTTCAGCGCATCGGCGCTCCACTCCGCCAGACCGTACACCGCTTTTTCAAGCAGTTCCGGGTGCTGATGGGTAAAGCCATAGTATTTTTCATAGAACGCGGCGTCGTTCACCCGGAACGCACCGGAGAGATCGAACACCACGCAACCGGCGGCCAGGAACTGCGGCGCCAGGTCGTGGCTGACTTCGTGGGCGGTGGCTAAAAACACCACGTCCACGCCGTCGGTAAACTCGCTGATATCCGACATTGGCTGCAATGGCAGATCGACAATCCCTTTAAGTTGCGGATGTAAATCGGAAATTAACTTTCCTGCATCATTGCTTTGCGCTGAGACAGTCAAAGCGGTTATGGTCATATGAGGATGGCGATTCACGTAGCTTACAAGCTCTGCGCCCGCATAACCGCTGGCGCCTACAATCAGCGTATTCAACATCGGGTTCCTTTATGCTCAACGTTAATGTATTTTTATTCACATTTATTGCATGAATATTGATACTATCACGACCTAAGGTGTGTCAACAATGAAAATGAATTTACCGCCATTTATCGAGATCTACCGCGCCCTGATTGCCACGCCGTCCATCAGCGCAACGGAAGAAGCGCTGGATCAGAGTAATGAGACTTTAATCAATCTGCTGGCGGGATGGTTCAGCGATCTCGGGTTTAAGGTGGAGGTTCAGCCGGTCCCGGGAACCCGGAATAAATTTAACCTGCTCGCCAGTACCGGCCAGGGTGCCGGCGGTCTGCTGCTGGCGGGACATACCGATACCGTGCCCTTTGACGATGGTCGCTGGACGCGCGATCCCTTCACCCTGACCGAGCACGACAACAAGCTCTACGGGCTGGGCACCGCCGACATGAAAGGCTTCTTCGCCTTTATCCTCGACGCGTTGCGTGACGTGGACGTGAAAACGCTGAAAAAGCCGCTCTATATTCTGGCGACCGCCGACGAAGAGACCAGCATGGCGGGCGCGCGCTACTTCTCTGAAAACACCTCGATTCGCCCGGATTGTGCCATTATCGGCGAGCCGACTTCCCTGCAGCCAATCCGCGCGCACAAAGGCCATATCTCTACGGCGGTGCGCGTGCTGGGCCAGTCCGGCCACTCCAGCGATCCGGCGCGCGGCGTCAACGCCATCGAACTGATGCACGACGCCATTGGTCGCATCATGCTGCTGCGCGACGAGCTAAAAGAGCGTTATCACTACGAAGCCTTCACCGTGCCGTATCCAACGCTGAACCTCGGCAGCCTGCACGGCGGCGATGCCTCCAACCGCATCTGCGCCTGCTGCGAGCTGCATATGGACATCCGTCCGCTGCCGGGCATGACGTTGAGCGATCTCGACGGCTTGCTGAACGAAGCCCTGGCCCCGGTGAGCGAACGCTGGCCGGGCCGTCTGACGGTCTCTGAACTGCATCCGCCGATCCCGGGCTACGCGTGCCCGCCGGACCATCAGCTGGTGGAAGTGGTGGAAAAACTGCTCGGCGAAAAAACCGACGTGGTGAACTACTGCACCGAAGCGCCGTTTATTCAGACTCTCTGTCCGACGCTGGTCCTCGGCCCGGGCTCCATCAACCAGGCCCACCAACCAGATGAGTACCTGGAAACGCGCTTTATCAAACCAACCCGTGAGTTAATTACTCAGGTTGTGCATCACTTCTGCTGGCATTAATGACTGCTCCCCTCTCTCACGAGAGGGGAAAAATCTCATGATCTTCGTCACACTCTCATAAGCATCTCTTATCTGACGCAAAGCCAATTAAATTTCGTAAATTGCCCGCATTTATTCGTTTGCTGAACCGTTTTCGCAGCAATTGACGACGGGGGTTTTACGTGGCTTTATAAAGGGAGATGACAAAATAATGTCCGTTAGATGTCTGGCCGGGCATAAACAAAAATGATGGGGTGACTGGGTTTTTATGAACGAACAATATTCCGCGTTGCGTAGTAATGTCAGTATGCTCGGCAAGGTGCTGGGAGATACCATCAAGGATGCGTTGGGCGAGAACATTCTCGATCGCGTTGAAACAATCCGTAAACTGTCTAAATCTTCCCGTGCCGGTAACGAAGCCAATCGTCAGGAGCTGCTCACTACGCTGCAGAACCTCTCCAACGACGAGCTGCTGCCCGTTGCCCGTGCCTTCAGCCAGTTCCTTAACCTGGCGAACACTGCCGAGCAGTACCACAGCATTTCGCCGAATGGCGAAGGGGCCAGCAACCCGGAAGTGATTGCCCGCACGCTCAGAAAACTCAAGGACCAGCCCGAACTCAACGAAGCGACAATCAAAAAGGCCGTCGAGTCTCTGTCCCTGGAGCTGGTGTTAACCGCCCACCCGACCGAGATCACCCGCCGCACCCTGATCCACAAGATGGGTGAAGTGAACAACTGCCTCAAGCAGCTGGATAACAAAGAGATTGCCGACTACGAACGTAACCAGCTGATGCGCCGTCTGCGCCAGCTGATTGCTCAGTCCTGGCACACCGATGAAATTCGTAAGCACCGCCCAAGCCCGGTTGATGAAGCCAAATGGGGCTTTGCGGTGGTGGAAAACAGCCTGTGGGAAGGGGTACCTAACTACCTGCGCGAGCTGAATGAACAGCTGGAAGAGAACCTCGGCTATCGCCTGCCGGTGGATTTTGTGCCGGTGCGCTTCACCTCCTGGATGGGCGGCGACCGCGACGGCAACCCGAACGTCACCGCAGAAATTACCCGTCACGTCCTGCTGCTGAGCCGCTGGAAAGCCACCGACCTGTTCCTGAAAGATATTCAGATTCTGATTTCTGAGCTCTCAATGGTCGAAGCCACGCCAGAACTGCTTGAGCTGGTGGGTGAAGCCGGTGCAACCGAACCTTACCGCTTTCTGCTCAAAAATCTGCGTGGCCAGCTGCTGGCCACTCAGGCCTGGCTGGAAGCGCGCCTTAAGGGCCAACGCCTGCCGAAACCTGCCGGTCTGCTGAGCCAGAACGAGCAGCTGTGGGAGCCGCTGTACGCCTGTTATCAATCACTGCAGGCCTGCGGAATGGGCATCATCGCCAACGGTGAGCTGCTCGATACCCTGCGCCGCGTGAAGTGTTTCGGCGTGCCGCTGGTGCGTATTGACGTGCGTCAGGAGAGCACCCGCCACACCGAGGCGCTGGGCGAACTGACCCGCTATCTCGGCATTGGCGACTACGAAAGCTGGTCAGAAGCCGACAAACAGGCCTTCCTGATCCGCGAGCTGAATTCCAAACGCCCTCTGCTGCCGCGGAGCTGGGCGCCAAGCGAAGAGACCCGCGAAGTGCTCGACACCTGCAAAGCGATCGTCGATGCGCCGAAAGGATCGGTGGCGGCCTATGTGATCTCGATGGCCAAAACCCCGTCCGACGTGCTGGCGGTTCACCTGCTGCTGAAAGAAGCGGGGATTACCTTCGCCCTGCCGGTTGCGCCGCTGTTTGAAACCCTCGACGACCTGAATAACGCCAACGACGTGATGACCCAGCTGCTGAACATCGACTGGTATCGCGGCTTTATCCAGGGCAAGCAGATGGTGATGATTGGCTATTCCGACTCTGCAAAAGATGCGGGCGTGATGGCCGCCTCCTGGGCGCAGTATCAGGCTCAGGACGCGCTGATCAAAACCTGTGAAAAAGCCGGGATTGAACTGACCCTGTTCCACGGTCGCGGCGGTTCGATTGGCCGTGGCGGTGCCCCTGCTCATGCGGCCCTGCTCTCCCAACCGCCGGGCAGCCTGAAAGGCGGCCTGCGTGTGACCGAACAGGGCGAGATGATCCGCTTCAAGTACGGTCTGCCGGAAGTGACCATCAGCAGCCTGTCGCTCTATACCAGCGCGATCCTCGAAGCGAACCTGCTGCCACCGCCGGAGCCAAAAGACGCCTGGCGCCATATCATGGACGAGCTGTCGGATATCTCCTGCGATATGTATCGCGGCTATGTGCGCGAAAACAAAGACTTCGTACCTTACTTCCGCTCGGCAACGCCGGAGCAGGAGCTGGGCAAACTGCCGCTGGGTTCACGTCCGGCAAAACGTCGCCCAACCGGCGGCGTGGAGTCCCTGCGTGCTATCCCGTGGATCTTCGCCTGGACGCAGAACCGTCTGATGCTCCCGGCCTGGCTGGGTGCCGGTGCCGCGCTGCAAAAAGTGGTGGAAGACGGCAAGCAGAACGAGCTGGAATCCATGTGTCGCGACTGGCCGTTCTTCTCCACCCGCCTCGGCATGCTGGAGATGGTGTTCTCGAAAGCCGACCTGTGGCTGGCGGAATACTACGATCAGCGTCTGGTAAAACCGGAGCTGTGGGCGCTGGGTAGCGAGCTGCGTGCGCTGCTGGAAGATGACATCAAAGTGGTGCTGGATATCGCCAACGACTCCCATCTGATGGCCGATCTGCCGTGGATTGCTGAGTCCATTCAGCTGCGTAACATCTACACTGACCCGCTGAACGTGCTGCAGGCAGAGCTGCTGTACCGCTCGCGTAAAGCGGAAGAAGAGGGTCTGGAGCCGGATCCACGCGTGGAACAAGCGCTGATGGTCACCATCGCGGGCGTTGCGGCGGGGATGCGTAACACCGGCTAAGGCTTTATGCCCGGCGGCGCTACGCTTGCACGGGCCTACGATAAGTAGGCCGGGTAAGCGTTAGCGCCACCCGGCACATTTCGGTACTCCCATCATGCACCACGATATCACTCCCATCCTGACCGATCTGATCAACGGCACATCGCCCCTGCATCAGGTGCATTTTGCTCCTCCGGCCGAACAGGTTCCCCACGCTTCTCCTCGTCTGGTGATTATGCTTGAGGGCCAGACCCATGACGTGGTGTTCTCTTCATCCGGGCATCATCCTTTGCCACCCACAACCTGTCTTAGCATCAGCTTCGGCAAACAGCAGCTGACGATCCAACTCCAGCGTGACGCCACCGTTTTGCATCAGCAGCAGGTTGCCAGGCGCGGGCCGAGAACGGGTGCTTTTCTGCTGCAAACGCTCGCTGAGTTGCAGATGCAGCCGGATGAGCAGGAGACGGCCAGGCTGGTGGTATTAAGTTTGCTCAGCCACTGTCGCGATCTGCTGGGCAGCGATATCCACACCGCCTCCCGCAGCCGGGCGCTGTTTGAAGCCATTCGGACGTATATCGAAGAACATCATGCATCAGCGCTAACCCGCGAGTCGGTAGCGCAGGCGTTTTACATTTCACCGAACTACCTTTCGCATCTGTTTCAAAAGATCGGCAGCGTGGGGTTCAATGAATACCTGACCCGAACCCGTCTCGAGCATGCCCGACAGCTGCTCAAAGGCTACGATCTGAAAATTAAAGATATCGCCACGCACTGCGGCTTTACGGACAGCAACTACTTTTGCCGCCTGTTTCGCAAGCACACCGAGCGCTCGCCGTCGGAATACCGCCGCCAGTATCACAGCCAGCTTACCGCCAAAAACTAGCATTGTGATCCCCCTCTCACTTCGCTAAGGACCTTACATTTGTCCAGTATTTGGCAAAAATGACCTCTGGCTCCCCCCGCCTGGCCCGCCGTATCCTTAATTCAGACCTGAAGACTTAAGGAAAAATAATGGAACTCTATCTGGATACCGCCAGCGTGGCGGACGTCGAACGCCTTGCCCGCATCTTTCCCATTGCCGGCGTGACCACTAACCCGAGCATTATTGCCGCCAGCGGTGAATCCGTGTGGGATGTTCTCCCGCGCCTGCAGAAGATCGTTGGTCCGGAAGGCACTCTGTTTGCCCAGACCATGAGCCGTGATGCCGACGGGATGGTTGCCGAAGCCAGACGACTGAGCGCTTCTTTCCCGAACATCGTGGTCAAGATCCCGGTCACCGCAGAAGGTCTGGTCGCCATCAAAGCCCTTAAAAAAGAGGGCATCACCACCCTCGGTACCGCGGTGTACAGCGCCGCTCAGGGCTTGCTGGCCGCCCTGGCGGGAGCAAAGTACATCGCGCCGTACGTTAATCGCGTGGATGCCCAGGGCGGAGACGGGATCCGTACGGTGCAGGAGCTGCAAAGCCTGCTGGAGCTGCACGCGCCAGAGAGCATGGTGCTGGCCGCCAGCTTCAAAACACCTCGTCAGGCGCTGGACTGCCTGCTCGCCGGTTGTGAAGCCATCACCCTGCCCATCGATGTCGCACAGCAAATGCTCAATACCCCCGCGGTAGGGTCAGCCATCGACAAGTTCGAGCAGGACTGGAAAAACGCGTTTGGTAGCCTCAATCTTTAAGGGAGACATGTTATGGACCGTATTATTCAATCACCCGGTAAATACATTCAGGGTGCCGATGTGCTCACCCGCCTCGGCGATTATCTCAAGCCGCTGGCAGCACGCTGGCTGGTGGTAGGCGATAAGTTTGTGCTGGGCTTTGCCGAAGAGACGCTGCGTCAGAGCTTTGAACAGGCCGAACTCTATGTCGAAATTGCGCCCTTCGGCGGCGAGTGTTCACAGAACGAGATCGATCACCTGCGTGAGCTGGCCAAAGGTGCCGATTGTCAGGCGATCCTCGGCATCGGCGGCGGTAAGACGCTGGATACCGCCAAAGCGCTGGCGCACTTTATGGACGTCCCGGTCGCCATCGCCCCGACCATCGCCTCAACCGATGCGCCCTGCAGCGCGCTTTCCGTTATCTATACCGACAGCGGCGAATTCGATCGCTATCTGATGCTGCCCCACAACCCAAACATCGTCATTGTGGATACCCAGGTGGTGGCGCGGGCCCCTGCCCGCCTGTTGGCTGCCGGGATTGGCGACGCGCTGGCGACCTGGTTTGAAGCCCGGGCCTGCTCCCGCAGCGGCGCGACTACCATGGCGGGCGGCAAGTGCACCCAGGCCGCGCTGGCGCTGGCTGAGCTGTGCTACAACACGCTGGTGGAAGAGGGTGAAAAAGCGATGCTGGCAGCGGAGCAGCATGTGGTGACCCCTGCCCTTGAGCGGGTGATTGAAGCCAACACCTATCTCAGCGGAGTCGGTTTTGAAAGCGGCGGCCTGGCGGCGGCGCACGCCATTCACAACGGTCTGACCGCCATCCCGGATGCCCATCATTATTATCACGGCGAGAAAGTGGCGTTTGGCACCCTGACCCAACTGGTGCTGGAGAATGCGCCGGTGGAAGAGATCGAAACCGTGGCGGCGCTGTGCCACAGCGTGGGGCTGCCAATTACCCTGGCGCAGCTGGCTATCACTGCCGATATCCCCGCCAAAATGCGCTTAGTGGCGGCCGCATCGTGTGCGAAAGATGAAACCATCCACAATATGCCGGGCGGTGCGACACCGGAGCAGGTGTATGCGGCCCTGGTGGTTGCCGACCAGTACGGCCAGCGTTTTTTACAGGAATGGGAGTAACCTTCATGCCCGGCGGCGCTGCGCTTGCACGGGCCTACAATCCGTAGGCCGGGTAAGGCGAAGCCGCCACCCGGCAAAAAAATCCCCGCCAGCGCGGGGATTTTCCTGTTTACAGCAGATCAAACCGGTCGAGGTTCATCACTTTCACCCATGCCGCGACAAAGTCCGTCACGAACTTCTCGTGGGCATCGCTGCTGGCGTAAACCTCGGCCAGGGCGCGCAGCACGGAGTTGGAACCAAACACCAGGTCGGCACGGCTCGCCAGATACTTCACATCCCCACTCACGCGGTCGCGGCCTTCAAACAGCTCGCTGGATTCATCGGTAGCCTTCCACTGCGTGCCCATATCCAGCAGATTGACGAAGAAGTCCGTACTGAGTACGCCCACGCGATCGGTAAAGACCCCGCTCTTACCACCATCGAAGTTAGCGCCCAGCACGCGCAGCCCGCCCAGCAGCACCGTCATCTCTGGCGCGGTCAGGGTCAGCTGCTGCGCTTTATCAATCAGCAGCGACTCGGTGGTCGACACGTCGATCGCCGCCCGGTAGTTACGGAAACCATCAGCAGCCGGCTGCAGCAACGTAAACATGCCGATATCGGTCTGATCCTGGCGCGCGTCGACCCGGCCCGGCGTAAACGGCACGGTGATGTTCACACCAGCGGCTTTGGCCGCCTGCTCAACGCCCACCACACCCGCCAGCACGATGATGTCCGCCAGCGACGCTTTATGTGCCGATTTATAAATGCCTTCCAGCACCGGCAGCACGCGTGCGGCCACGGCGTTGACATCCCAGCTGCGCTGCGGTGCCAGCGCCAGACGGGCGCCGTTGGCCCCGCCACGCTTATCGCCACCGCGGAAGGTGGACGCCGAGGCCCATGCCACCGACACCAGCTCGCTGACCGACAGCCCGGAAGCCGCAATATCCGCTTTCAGACTTTGAATATCTTCCGCGGTCGGATGGAAGAACGGCTGTGGCAGCGGATCCTGCCAAATCAGCTCTTCTTTCGGTACTTCTGGCCCGATATAACGCGCAATTGGCCCCATATCGCGGTGGGTCAGTTTGAACCACGCCCGGGCAAAGGCTTCGTTAAAGGCCTGCGGATCGTTGAGGAAACGACGGGAAATCTTGTCGAACTCCGGATCGAAACGCAGCGTCAGGTCGGTAACCAGCATGGTCGGTTTACGTTTCTTCGACGGGTCAAACGGGTCGGGCATGATTTCCGGCGCATTCGACGCTTCGAACTGGATGGCACCTGCCGGACTGCGGGTCTGCACCCAGTCGTATTTGTACAGGTTCTCAAAGAAGTAGTTGCTCCACTGGGTCGGCGTCTGGGACCAGATCACTTCCAGACCGGAGGTGATGGCATCAGCACCAAAACCGCTGCCGTGGGTGCTGGCCCAGCCCAGGCCCTGCGCTTCAAGCGGGCCGCCTTCCGGATCGATACCCACATGGGTCGCTTCCCCGGCACCGTGGGTTTTACCCAGCGTATGGCCCCCGGCGATCAGCGCGACGGTCTCTTCATCGTTCATCCCCATGTTGCCGAAGGTGGCGCGGATCGCCGCCGCCGCAGACAGCGGTTCACCGCTGGCGTTTGGCCCTTCCGGGTTGACGTAGATCAGCCCCATCTCGGTGGCGCCAACGGCACTTTTCGCCAGACTTTCCGGATGGCGGTGCTCAAGCCAGGCTTTTTCATCACCCCAGTTGACGTCCAGATCCGGTTCCCAGACGTCTTCACGCCCGGCACCAAAGCCAAAGGTACGGAAGCCAGAGTTCTCCAGCGCCACGTTACCGGCAAGAATAAACAGGTCGGCCCAGGAGATTTTCTGGCCATATTTTTGTTTGATCGGCCACAGCAGACGACGCGCCTTATCGAGGCTGACGTTATCCGGCCAGGAGTTGAGGGGAGAGAAACGCTGTTGGCCCCGGCCCGCACCGCCACGCCCGTCTACGGAGCGATAGGTCCCGGCACCGTGCCACGCCATACGGATGAACAGACCGGCGTAGCTGCCCCAGTCTGCAGGCCACCAGGGCTGGGAATCGGTCAGCAGGGCTTTCAGATCGCCTTTCAGGGCAGCGTAATCTAACTTGCTGAATTCTTTGCGGTAGTTAAAATCTTTGCCTAGCGGGTTGGAACGTTCGGAATGCTGGTTGAGAAGGTCGATACGAAGCTGTTTGGGCCACCAGTCCCGGCTGTTGGTGCCGGCACCTGCGCTCTTGTCATAACTGCCCTGATGGAAAGGACACTTACCTGAAGTCTGGTTCTCGTCGGACGTACTCATCGCTCTGCTCCCTCTATGGTTTTATCGTTAGGATATACACCACCGGCAACAAGAGATAATTGAAACCATCCACAGATTTGATAGTTAATACCGTCGATATCTGCCTGAAATATAAAAGCCCTCATCATTGTGAGGGCTTCATCGTTACAGACCCGGGCGAACCCCCAGCGTATGGCAGATCGCGTAGCTCATTTCGGCGCGGTTAAGGGTATAGAAATGGAAATCTTTCACCCCTTCGCGGCTTAAAATCTTCACCATGTCCATGGCGATGTTGGCTCCCACCAGCTTGCGGGTTTCGGCGTCATCGTCCAGACCTTCGTACATCTTCGCCATCCACAGCGGGATGCGCACGTTGGTCATGTCGGCAAATTTCTTCGCCTGCTTGAAGTTGGAGACGGGCAGAATACCCGGAATAATTTCAACGTCGATACCGGCGGAGACGCAGCGGTCGCGGAAGCGCAGGTAGCTTTCGACATCAAAGAAGAACTGGGTGATGGCACGGTTGGCACCGGCATCCACTTTACGTTTCAGGTTGAGCAGATCCGCCTGGGCGCTTTTCGCTTCCGGATGCACTTCCGGGTAAGCCGCCACGGAGATGTCGAAGTCGCCCACCTCTTTCAGCAGCGCCACCAGATCGGTCGCGTACATATCCGGCTTACCGCTGCCCGGCGGCAGGTCGCCACGCAGGGCCACGATATGGCGGATGCCGTTGTTCCAGTAATCCTGGGCAATGGTGCGCAGTTCGTCGCGGGTGGCATCGATACAGGTCAGATGCGGCGCGGCTTCCAGACCGGTACGATCCTTAATGCCTTTAATGATGCTGTGCGTACGGTCGCGCTCGCCGGAGTTGGCACCGTAGGTCACCGAAACAAATTTCGGCTTCAGGCTGCTCAGGCGATCGATAGAGGCCCACAGGGTCTGCTCCATTTCACTGGTGCGCGGCGGGAAAAATTCAAAAGAGACGTTAATCTGGCCGTTTACTTCAGCCAGGCTCTGATTCAGGGCTTCCCGCTGGTTGGCGTGAAAAAAGCTCATACCTTACCTCATCAATCGCGTGTCGTTGTTTTGTTGTGTTCGAACTTCTATACGTTTAGACGTCCAGATGTAAAAATGACGGAAAAGCCGACTGGCGTCAACTGAAAATATCATCATTGACGGTGAGGAATGCTCAGGGAAGATGAAAAAGGTTCAGGATGAGGCGACTATTCCCTCTCCCCTGTGGGGAGAGGGGGAAAACATATGGATTACAGCAGCTGTGCCAGACGGTTGATATCTGACTGGATTGCCCCGGCGGTGACGTCACGGCCCGCACCTGGACCACGGATCACCAGCGGGTTATCGCGATACCAGCGGCTTTCGATGGCGAAGACGTTATCGCACGGCAGCAGCGCCGCCAGCGGATGTTCCGGGCGGACGGCTTCAACCCCGACGCGGGCTTTGCCATTGGCATCGAAACGCGCCACGTAGCGCAGAACCAGGCCCATTTCGCGGGCCGCTTCCAGGCGCTGTAGCATCTGCTCGTTCAGGGCATCGCCGTTCTCGAAGAAGTAATCAACAGACCCCTCTTCACAGTCCGTCGGCACCAGCGACTCCACGCGCACCTGACCCGGCTCGATATCGTAGCCCGCTTCACGCGCCACAATCACCAGCTTACGCATCACGTCTTTACCGGAGAGGTCAACGCGCGGGTCGGGCTCGGTTAGCCCCTGCTGCCACGCCTGGTCCACCAGGTCGGTAAACGGCACGGTGCCATCAAACTGCAGGAACAGCCACGACAGGGTGCCGGAGAAGATACCGCTGATGGCCAGAATGCTGTCGCCGCTTTCGATCAGATCGCGCACGGTGTGGTTAACCGGCAAACCAGCCCCGACGGTGGCGTTATACAGCCAGTGACGGCCCGTTTTTTCAAAGGCGTCGTGGATCTGGCGATAGTTGCGGGTATTGCTGGCGCCCGCCAGTTTGTTGGCGCTGATAACGTGGAAACCGTGGCTGGCAAAATCGAGATACTGATTGGCCAGCTGTTCGCTGGCGGTCACATCCAGCACCACCAGGTCATCGTACGGATGGGCACGCATCCACAGGAACAGCGACTCTTCATCCTGCTCAATGGCTTCATCGTTAAAGAAGGCCAGCGCGCGGCTGGCGTCCAGCCCTTCATAGCTGAGCAGGCTGCGGCGACTGTCGACAACGCCTGCCAGCACAAACTCAAAGCCGGTACGCGCCGAGAGCGTGGTCTGCTCGCGGGCGAACAGCTCCAGCCAGCGGGAACCGATGTTGCCTTTCCCGAACAGTACCAGACCGATACGTTTTTCAGCGCGGAACAGCGACTGGTGCAGGCCCTGGATCAGGCTCTCGGTTGGCCCGGTGCGCATGACCGCCACCAGGCTGATGCCCTCTTCCGACTGCCAGGTAAACTCTA
Source organism: Leclercia sp. Marseille-Q4284 (assembly GCF_916618945.1). NCBI lineage: Bacteria > Pseudomonadati > Pseudomonadota > Gammaproteobacteria > Enterobacterales > Enterobacteriaceae > Leclercia > Leclercia sp. Marseille-Q4284. The sequence goes on along the minus strand of NZ_CAKAKG010000002.1, from coordinate 998,440 downwards.
CCGGCTGACCTTTCAGCTGCTGCCAGAAGCGGTGGCAGTGCAGCGGGTTACGGGTGACGCCCGCCCCGACCATCGCGATCAGCGCCAGCCCCTGACGCAGACGAAGCTCGCCCGGCAGGCCCGCTTCATCGAGAATTTTCAGCGCGCTGTCGGCCACTTCTGCGGTGTAGCAGAACTGCAGCAGATGACGGTCAGTGTGCACCCCCACGGCGAGCGGGCGCACCTGGGCGCGCTTCAGGATCAGGTCGATCTCTTTATGCGTCTGTTTGAAATCATGTCCGGCAGGCACGAGGAATTCGATCAGGCAGATATCGTCATGGCTGGTGACGATACGCGCCCCCGTGCCGGACGCCAGCACGCGCTCAATGCGGGTCGAGCCCTGATCCGGCGTGTAGCTGCAGCGCAGCTGCAGATCGATATCGCTGCCGGAGACCGGCTGCAGGGTGCGGGCGTGCAGCACCGGGGCCGCCAGACGGGCCAGCTCGCTGGCTTCGTCGAGGCGCAGCAGCGGCAGCAGGCATGCGTCTTTCACCTTGCGCGGGTCGGCGCTGTAGACACCGGCCACGTCGCTCCAGATGGTGACGCGGGATACGCCCGCCAGGGCACCAATCTGCGTTGCAGAGTAGTCGGAACCGTTACGTCCCAGCAGCACGGTTTCACCCGCGTTGCTGCGGCTGATAAAGCCGGTCACCACAATACGTTTATTTGGATGCTGCACCAGCAGCTGCTGGAGCAGCGGATAAGAGAGACCTTCATCCACCTGCGGCTGGGCGCCACGCTCGGCACGCAGGAAGTCACGCGCGTCGAGCCAGGCTGCGTCCAGGCCCTGCTGTTGCAGGACCGCCGCCATCAGCCGGGCCGACCACACTTCACCGTGGCCCACCACTTCGGCATAGACCGCGTCGGTCACGCCGCTGTCGAGTAACCCGGCCAGGCGCTCCAGATCCTGGATAAAGGTACTGATCAGGCCATCGGCCACGTCGGCAGGCAATAAGCCGGCGATCAGTTCACTCTGGTAACGGCGTAACGCTTGTTGAACCTGATGCGCAGAGAGACGATCGGTCTGGCTTAACTTCAGCCAGCTAATCAACTGGTTGGTGGTGCTGCCCGCGGCGGAGACAACCATCATGTCCCCCGGCATCGAATACTCTGACATGATCCCCGCGACCCGCAGGTAACATTTCACATCAGCCAGACTACTACCACCAAACTTGTGCAGCTGGCGACCCTTCGCCCCTGCCTGCGCTATCACACTCATGATTACCCCTTGGTTGCGACCCGGAAGCCATTTTCCAGATCGGCAATTAAATCTTCACAATCTTCAATACCGGTTGAGATGCGTAACAGCGTCTCAGAGATCCCGGCGGCGGCACGCGCTTCTGGCGCCATGCCCGCGTGGGTCATTGTTGCGGCGTGGGAGATTAAGCTTTCGACTCCCCCTAATGATTCCGCCAGCGTAAACAGTGACAACCCGCTCAGGAAGCGACGCAGCGTCTGCTCATCGCCATCCAGTTCAAAACTTAACATCGCGCCAAAACCCTTTTGTTGACGCGCCGCAATCTCGTGCCCCTGATTCTCCGGCAGCGACGGGTGATAGAGCTTTTTCACCAGCGGCTGGGTCTTCAGGAAATCGACAATCGCCTGGGCGTTACGCTGCGCCACATCCATACGCGGCGACAGGGTACGCAGCCCGCGCAGCAGCAGGTAGCTGTCAAACGCGCTGCCAGTGACGCCGATATTATTCGCCCACCATGCCAGTTCGGTGACAAGCGCTGGATCTTTAGCAATCACCACCCCGGCCACCACGTCGGAGTGGCCGTTCAGGTATTTGGTGCATGAATGCAATACCAGATCTGCTCCCAGTGCCAGCGGGTTCTGCAGCGCCGGACTGAGGAAGGTATTATCCACTACACTTATCGCTCCCGCATCCCTCGAAAGCTGACAAATTTTTGCAATGTCCACCACGCGCAGCAGTGGGTTGCTTGGACTTTCGACTAAAACCAGCTTCGGTTTTTCTGCCAGCGCCTGTTTCAGCGCCTGCTCATCACCCTGATCGACAAACAGCACGCGATAGCAACCGCGCTTCGCCAGGCTGTCGAACAGACGGTAGCTGCCGCCATAGCAGTCGTGCGGGGCCACCAGCAGATCGCCAGGCTTCAGGAACACGGTGGTCACCAGATGAATGGCCGACATGCCGGTATTGGTCATCACCGCGCCTGCGCCACCTTCCAGTTCCGCCAGCGCACGCTGGGTGACATCACGCGTCGGGTTGCCACGGCGCGAGTAGTCATGGGCGCGTGGTTCATTAAATCCGGTGAAGTTATAGGTACTGGAGAGATGAATGGGCGGGACAACGCAGCCGTACTGTTCGTCATCATTCAATCCGCTACGCACTGCGATGGTGGCCTGTTTACGCGTCATGGTGAAGGCTTCCTGGCTTAATGGATGAAAAGTCAGGCCCCAGAGTAAACATTGATTATATGGACGTCAACACATCTGGACATCTAAACTTCTTTGCGTATAGATTGAGCAATACGCAAATAGCCGTTAAAATTACATGCTTTAGCGCATAACCCAGAGGCAATATCCGTGTCACGGTGACGTCTCTACGGTAAACTACGCAAGATTATGGCGCGAAACCCGGCGAACCGCTGCGGTGTCGGCCTCATATTAATGACAGAGAGGATTAAAGGTATCTCATGGCTGAATGGAGCGGCGAATATATCAGCCCATACGCTGAGCACGGTAAGAAGAGTGAACAAGTAAAGAAAATTACGGTTTCCATTCCTCTGAAGGTGTTAAAGATCCTCACCGATGAACGCACGCGTCGTCAGGTGAATAACCTGCGTCACGCTACCAACAGCGAACTGCTGTGCGAAGCGTTCCTGCACGCGTTTACCGGTCAACCGTTGCCGAACGATGAAGACCTGCGCAAAGAGCGTAGTGATGAAATTCCGGAAGAGGCGAAGGTGATCATGCGTGAGCTGGGTATCGACCCGGATACGTGGGAATACTGATTTGCAGATATAAAAAAAGCGCCTTGCGGCGCTTTTTTTTCGGGATGCTTATTTCGCGCCCGGGATGCTGAAACGCTTGTTGAAGCGGTCAACACGGCCACCGGTTGCAACATCACGCTGCTTACCAGTGTAGAACGGGTGGCATTTGCCGCACACGTCCAGGTTCAGATCGTGACCCACGGTGGAGCGGATCTGGATAGAGTTACCGCAAGAACAGTTAGCAGTAATCATTTCGTATTTAGGATGGATATCTTTTTTCATGGGGAGAACCTCAGTTAAGGCCGCGTCGCTCTTCCAGCCCTAACGCCAGACACCACGCGATGTTGAATGTAAGTTCTTTGATGCAAAGTGCACCAAAGGCGGCGAATCATACAGAATTTAACCAGGGTATGCAAACTGATCCGCCCGCCGCCTTTCACTAATGTGTATACTAACGCGCCACTTTTCAAGTCAGGAAGATTCGATGCCCGTTGCTCACGTTGCCCTGCCCGTTCCGCTTCCCCGTACCTTTGATTACCTGCTGCCAGATAACATGCAGGCCAAAGCGGGCTGTCGCGTGACGGTGCCGTTTGGCAAACAGCAGCGGATAGGCATTGTGGTCTCCGTGAGCCAGCAAAGTGAGCTGCCCCTCGCGGAGCTGAAAAGCGTGGTGGAGGTGCTGGACGACGAGCCGGTCCTCTCGCAAAGCGTCTGGCGCCTGCTGCTGTGGGCCGCCGACTACTATCACCATCCCATTGGCGATGTGCTGTTCCACGCCTTACCCATTCTGCTGCGGCAGGGCAAAAACGCCAGCCACGCGCCGATGTGGTACTGGTTTGCCACCGAGCAGGGCCAGGCGGTGGATATCAACAGCCTGAAACGCTCCCCGAAACAACAGCAGGCGCTGGCGGCGTTACGCAAGGGCCGGATCTGGCGTCATCAGGTCGAAAGCCTCGATTTTAACGACGCGGCGCTGCAGGGCTTACGCAAAAAGGGGCTGAGCGAGCTGGCCTGCGAAGCGCCTGCGCTGGTCGACTGGCGCGACGGCTTTAGCGTGTCCGGCGACCGCCTGCGTCTCAATACCGAACAGGCCACCGCCGTCGGGGCGATCCACAGCGCGTCCGATCGCTTCTCGGCCTGGCTGCTGGCGGGCGTTACCGGCTCCGGTAAGACCGAAGTCTATCTGAGCGTGCTGGAAAACGTGCTGGCGCAGGGGAAGCAGGCCCTGGTGATGGTCCCGGAAATCGGCCTCACCCCACAGACCATCGCCCGTTTTCGCGAGCGCTTCAACGCCCCGGTCGAGGTGCTGCACTCCGGTTTAAACGACAGCGAGCGCCTCAGCGCCTGGCTGAAAGCCCGCAACGGCGAAGCGGCGATTGTGATTGGCACCCGGTCCTCCCTGTTCACGCCGTTTAAGAATCTGGGCGTGATCGTTATCGACGAAGAGCACGACAGCTCCTATAAACAGCAGGAAGGCTGGCGCTATCACGCCCGCGACCTGGCGGTGTACCGCGCCCACAGCGAGCAGATCCCGATTATTCTCGGCTCGGCCACGCCGGCGCTGGAGACGCTGCACAACGTGCGCCAGCGCAAATACCATATGCTGCGCCTGACGCGCCGGGCGGGGAATGCGCGTCCCGCCGTGCAGCATGTGTTGGATCTGAAAGGTCAGCAGGTGCAGGCGGGATTAGCCCCGGCGTTGATTACCCGCATGCGTCAGCACCTGCAGGCCAACAACCAGGTGATCCTGTTTCTCAACCGTCGCGGCTTTGCCCCGGCGCTGCTGTGCCATGACTGCGGCTGGATAGCCGAATGCCCACGCTGCGATCACTACTACACCCTGCATCAGGCCCAGCACCACCTGCGCTGCCACCACTGCGACAGCCAGCGCCCAATCCCACGTCAGTGTCCGTCCTGCGGCTCGACGCATATGGTGCCGGTCGGGCTGGGCACCGAGCAGCTGGAACAGGCGTTAACGCCCTTCTTCCCGGGCGTGGCGATCTCGCGTATCGACCGCGATACCACCAGCCGCAAGGGGGCGCTTGAGCAGCAGCTGGCAGAAGTCCATCGCGGCGGCGCGCGCATTCTGATTGGCACGCAGATGCTGGCGAAAGGGCATCACTTCCCGGACGTCACCCTGGTGGCGCTGCTGGACGTTGACGGCGCGCTGTTCTCGGCGGATTTCCGTTCCGCAGAGCGCTTTGCCCAGCTCTATACGCAGGTGGCGGGCCGCGCCGGGCGTGCCGGTAAACAGGGCGAGGTGGTGCTGCAAACCCACCATCCCGAACACCCGCTGCTGCAAACCCTGCTGCATAAAGGCTACGACGCCTTTGCCGAGCAGGCGCTGGCCGAACGCCAGACTTTGCAGCTCCCGCCGTGGACCAGCCATGTGATTATCCGCGCCGAGGATCACAACAACCAGCAGGCGCCGCTGTTCCTCCAGCAGCTGCGCAACCTGCTGCAGGCCAGCCCGCTGGTGGATAATCAGCTGTGGATTTTAGGTCCGGTTCCGGCGCTGGCTCCGAAACGTGGCGGCCGTTATCGCTGGCAAATTCTGCTGCAACACCCTTCCCGAATCCGCTTGCAGCATATCGTCAGCGGAACGTTAGCGTTAATTAACACGCTGCCGGAAGCGCGCAAAGTGAAGTGGGTGCTGGACGTCGATCCTATCGAAAGCTAAAAAATGGTGGGAGGCGGATCGAAAAATTAAACATGCCTCACACTTTTTATGAAAATTCTGTAACCGCTTCCATTCGCAATCTGATAAAACTGACTCAGTCAGAAGAGCGTTGATACGCCGGCGAGGAGAAGAGGTTGAAGTCCAGGAAAGAGGTCGCCTCAGCGACCATGAAAGATGTTGCCCTGAAAGCAAAAGTCTCAACGGCAACGGTATCCCGAGCCTTAATGAATCCCGATAAAGTCTCTCAGACCACACGTAATCGTGTTGAGCAGGCTGCACTGGAGGTCGGTTATCTGCCCCAGGCGATGGGACGTAACGTCAAACGTAACGAATCCCGCACCATCCTGGTCATTGTGCCCGACATCTGCGATCCCTTTTTCAGCGAAATTATCCGCGGCATCGAAGTGACCGCCGCGGCACAGGGCTACCTGGTGCTGATTGGCGACTGCGCGCACCAGAATCAGCAGGAAAAAACCTTCATTGACCTGATTATTACCAAGCAGATCGACGGCATGCTGCTGCTCGGCTCACGTCTGCCCTTCGATGCCAGCATTGAAGAGCAGCGCAATCTGCCACCGATGGTGATGGCCAACGAATTCGCCCCTGAGCTGGAACTGCCTACCGTTCACATCGACAACCTCACCGCCGCGTTTAATGCCGTGAACTATCTGCAGGAGCTGGGACATAAGCGCATCGGCTGTATCGCCGGGCCGGAAGAGATGCCGCTGTGCCATTATCGCCTGCAGGGTTACGTTCAGGCGCTGCGCCGTACCGGGGCGACGGTCGATCCGCACTACATAGCCCGGGGCGATTTTACCTATGCCGCAGGCGGGCTGGCGCTGGAAAAACTGCTCTCGCTGCCACAGCCGCCAACCGCAGTGTTCTGTCACAGCGACGTGATGGCGTTGGGCGCGCTCTCGTATGCCAAGCGCCACGGCCTGAATGTGCCGAAAGATCTCTCCATCATTGGCTTCGATAACATTTCCCTGTCTGAGTTTTGCGATCCACCGCTCACCACCGTGGCGCAGCCGCGCTATGAGATAGGCCGGGAAGCGATGCTGTTGTTACTGGATCAACTGAACGGTCAAACGGTCAGCAGCGGCTCCCGTTTACTGGACTGTGAATTGATTGTTCGCGGTTCAACCCAGGCGCTAACGTAAAGCCACCGCCTTTCAGACGTCCTCATCTGGTCAAAGGCCCGTCGCTTAAGTAACATGACGGGCTGACAAACGAATAAATACAGCGAAACGATAGTGGCACAACGAGATTATGTACGTCGCGGCCAGCCGGCACCTTCGCGACGCAAAAAGAGTAGCTCACGGAAACCGCAACGCAGCATGCCTGCGGTCTCGCCTGCCATGGTCGCGATTGCGGCGGCAGTACTGGTGGCATTCATCGGCGGCCTCTGGTTCATTACGCACCATAAAAAAGAAGAAGCAGAAGCGCTGCAGGGCAATAAAGTTGTCGGCAATGGCTTACCGCCGAAACCGGAAGAGCGCTGGCGCTATATTAAAGAGCTTGAGAGCCGCCAGCCGGGCGTGCGTGCGCCGACAGAACCGTCTGCCGGTGGCGAGGTGAAAGATCCTACCCAGTTAACCAACGAACAGCGTCAGCTGCTGGCACAGATGCAGGCCGATATGCGCCAGCAGCCTACCCAGCTCAACGAAGTGCCGTGGAATGAGCAGACGCCAGCACAGCGCCAGCAAACGCTGCAACTACAGCGTCAGCGCCAGGCACAGCAACAAGCTCAGCAGCAACAGCAACAACAACAGCAGTGGGCGCAGAGCCAGACGGTACAGCAGCCGAAAACGCAACCGCGCGTGACGGAACAACCGCGTACCGCCCAGACTCAGCCGGTGCAGCAGTCAAAAGCGCAGCCGTCTAAGCAAAATCAGCCGTATCAGGATCTGTTGCAGACCCCGGCGCATACCACCGCCCAGGCGCCGAAAACGCAGCAGGCCGCGCCGATCACCAGAGAGACCGAGGCGCCAAAGCCGACGGCTGAGAAGAAAGACGAACGCCGCTGGATGGTACAGTGCGGCTCCTTCAAAGGCGCAGAGCAGGCAGAAACCGTGCGTGCGCAGCTGGCTTTCGAAGGTTTTGATTCACGCATTACCACCAACAACGGCTGGAATCGCGTGGTGATTGGCCCGGTCAAAGGCAAAGACAATGCCGATGGCACCATCTCTCGTCTGAAGATGGCAGGTCACACAAACTGCATTCGACTCGCCTCCGGGGGTTGAAACCCCCAAAATCCCCCCCATCTATCATTCTATTCAGCCCTGAGCACTGGCTCAGGGCTTCTGTTTCCCGATTTTGTAACCAGGGGGTCTGCTCGTGACAACAATAGTAAGTGTACGCCGTAACGGCCAGGTGGTGATTGCCGGTGATGGCCAGGCCACACTGGGTAATACCGTCATGAAAGGCAACGTGAAAAAAGTGCGTCGTCTGTATAACGACAAAGTGATCGCCGGTTTTGCAGGCGGTACTGCTGACGCCTTCACGCTGTTTGAACTGTTTGAACGCAAACTGGAAATGCATCAGGGCCATCTGGTAAAAGCCGCCGTTGAGCTGGCGAAAGACTGGCGTACCGACCGTATGCTGCGCAAGCTTGAAGCGCTGCTGGCGGTGGCCGATGAAAATGCCTCGCTGATCATCACCGGTAACGGTGACGTGGTGCAGCCAGAAAACGATCTGATTGCGATCGGCTCCGGCGGCCCGTACGCCCAGGCCGCTGCGCGCGCGTTACTGGAAAACACCGAGCTGAGCGCTCGTGAAATTGCCGAGAAGGCGTTGGGTATTGCAGGCGATATCTGCATCTACACCAACCACTTCCATACCATCGAAGAATTGAACTCAAAAGCGTAAGGATCTCCCATGTCTGAAATGACCCCACGCGAAATTGTCAGCGAACTGAACAAACACATTATCGGCCAGGATAACGCCAAGCGTTCGGTGGCAATTGCCCTGCGTAACCGCTGGCGTCGTATGCAGCTGGATGAATTGCTGCGCCACGAAGTCACACCGAAAAACATTCTGATGATCGGCCCGACCGGTGTCGGTAAAACCGAGATCGCCCGTCGTCTGGCGAAACTGGCTAATGCGCCGTTCATCAAAGTCGAAGCGACCAAGTTCACCGAAGTAGGTTATGTCGGTAAAGAAGTGGACTCTATCATCCGCGATCTGACCGATTCTGCGATTAAAATGGTGCGCGTCCAGTCTATCGAGAAAAATCGCTATCGCGCCGAAGAGATGGCGGAAGAGCGCATCCTGGATGTGCTGATCCCACCGGCGAAAAATAACTGGGGCCAGAACGAACAACCTGCTGAGCCGTCCGCAGCACGCCAGGCATTCCGCAAAAAACTGCGTGAAGGCCAGTTGGATGACAAAGAGATTGAGATCGATCTTGCCGCTGCGCCAATGGGCGTGGAAATCATGTCACCTCCGGGCATGGAAGAGATGACCAGCCAGCTGCAGTCCATGTTCCAGAACCTGGGCGGGCAGAAGCAGAAGCCGCGTAAGCTGAAAATCAAAGACGCGATGAAGCTGCTGATTGAAGAAGAAGCGGCGAAACTGGTGAACCCGGAAGAGCTGAAGCAGGACGCCATCGACGCCGTTGAACAGCACGGTATCGTGTTTATCGATGAGATCGATAAAATCTGTAAGCGCGGTGAATCCAACGGTCCGGATGTCTCCCGTGAAGGCGTACAGCGCGATCTGCTGCCGCTGGTTGAAGGCTGCACCGTCTCCACCAAGCACGGCATGGTGAAAACCGACCACATTCTGTTTATCGCTTCTGGTGCATTCCAGGTGGCGAAGCCGTCTGATCTGATCCCGGAGCTGCAGGGTCGTCTGCCAATTCGCGTTGAGCTGCAGGCGCTGACTACCGAAGACTTCGAGCGCATCCTGACCGAGCCAAACGCCTCTATCACCGTGCAGTACAAAGCGCTGATGGCCACTGAAGGTGTGAACATTGAGTTCACCGAAGACGGTATCAAGCGTATCGCCCAGGCGGCATGGCAGGTTAACGAAACCACCGAAAACATCGGTGCGCGTCGTCTGCACACCGTGCTGGAACGCCTGATGGAAGACATCTCTTATGATGCGAGCGACCTGAATGGTCAAAGCATTACCATCGATGCTGACTATGTGAGTAAGCACCTTGATGCTTTAGTAGCAGATGAAGATCTGAGCCGTTTTATCTTATAATCGCGGTCATTGCATTTTCATCACTGATGATGGGGCTGAAAAGCCCCATTTTTATTGGCTAATAATCCTATGACAGAAATCAGCCGTACGCGTGCCTGGCTGGAAAGCCTGCGCCCTAAAACCCTTCCTCTCGCCTTCGCCGCCATCGTGGTGGGTACGGCTCTCGCGTGGTGGCAGGGACATTTCGATCCCCTGGTGGCGGCGCTGGCACTGATCACCGCCGGGCTACTGCAAATCCTCTCCAATCTCGCCAACGACTATGGCGATGCCGTCAAAGGTAGCGATAAGCCCGACCGTATCGGGCCCTTGCGCGGGATGCAGAAAGGGGTGATCACCCAGGCGCAGATGAAGAAAGCGCTGATTATCACCGTGGTGCTGATTTGTCTTTCCGGGATTGCGCTGGTGCTGGTGGCCTGTAAAACCCCGGCGGATGCGGTTGGCTTCCTGGTGTTGGGTCTGCTGGCGATCATCGCGGCGATCACCTATACCGTCGGTACTCGCCCTTACGGTTACATTGGGCTGGGCGATATTTCGGTGCTGGTATTCTTCGGCTGGCTGAGCGTGATGGGCAGCTGGTATCTGCAGGCGCATACGCTGATCCCTGCTCTGGTCCTGCCGGCCACCGCCTGCGGCATGCTAGCGACGGCGGTGCTGAATATTAACAACCTGCGCGATATCGACAGCGATCGGCTGAACGGGAAAAACACCCTGGCAGTGCGTCTGGGGCCGGTGAATGCGCGCCGCTATCACGCCTGCCTGCTGATGGGTGCCCTGCTCTGTCTGGCGCTGTTTAACCTGATATCGCTGCACAGCGTCTGGGGATGGCTGTTTGTGCTTGCCACGCCGCTGCTGGTCAAACAGGCCCGTTTCGTGATGCGCGAGCAGAGCGCCTCGGCGATGCCGCCAATGCTGGAACGCACGGTAAAAGGGGCGTTACTGACTAACCTGTTGTTCGTGATTGGGATTGTGCTTAGCCAGACGCTACGTTAGCTGACAAATATCAATTAACAATTGATGATTTTGCCAACAATGCGTTTCGCGCGATATACTGAACACATTCGCAGCAACTGAGCGCTAACCCTATGAAATACGATACCTCCGAGCTTTGTGACATCTACCAGGAAGATGTTAACGTCGTAGAACCGCTGTTTTCCAACTTTGGTGGGCGGTCGTCATTTGGCGGACAAATCATCACGGTAAAATGTTTTGAGGATAACGGGTTGCTGTACGATCTATTCGAACAGAACGGCCGTGGTCGCATTCTACTGATTGATGGCGGCGGCTCCGTGCGTCGCGCGTTAATTGATGCAGAACTTGCCCGTCTCGCCACGCAAAATGAGTGGGAAGGTATGGTGGTCTATGGCGCGGTGCGCCAGGTAGATGACCTCGAAGAGCTGGACATCGGCATTCAGGCCATTGCCGCTATTCCGGTGGGTGCCGCTGGTGATGGCATTGGCGAAAGCGACGTGCGCGTCAATTTCGGCGGGGTGACGTTCTTCTCCGGCGACCATCTGTATGCCGATAACACCGGCATTATCCTGTCTGAAGATCCGCTGGATATTGAGTAATAAAAAGCCGGGTGGCGGCTTCGCCTTACCCGGCCTACAAATTCTGCTTATTCCCTATAGCTTTCGCGGTGTAGCAAGGCGGCAAGCAAATGAATCCCCAGAAACATAGTTAACTATGTGACTGGGGTGAATGCGCGCAGCCAACGCCGCTACGACGTGAAAGATAACGGGAATTAGACCTCTTCCATACGTCCCAGCAGGGCATGCAGACGATCCTGCCAGCCAGTCTGCTGTTCGCGCAGGTGGTGGTTTTCACGCTCCAGCTCTTCGCGACCGTGCTGGGCAGTCTGAATTTCCTGCGACAGCGCGTTGTTTTTTTCTTTCAGCTCTTCGATTTCCATCTGCAGCAGGGTGATGGTATCAATCGCCTGCTGTACTTTCGATTCCAGTTTCTCAAACACTTCTAACGACATAATGCTACCTCTCCTGAATTTGCAAGGCGACGCTTGACGTAAACGCGCACAACACCTGGTGTCGATTGTATGGAGCCCCGCCCTCCCTGTCCAGCGGCAGACCGCGCAGATTGCGGTTTGCAACACTTTTCAGCCTCCTCCTGGTGCGTTCGCGTCATATACCCCTAAATTGTTAACACTTTAGTTAATGGAATGCTTCGTCCCGTCCTGGCCTGTAAACGCTAACGCACACTTAATGGCGCGTTATCGCTCATTTTGTTGACGCGGCACACACATTTTAAGTTCGATATTTCTCGTTTTTGCTCGTTAACGATAAATTAACACTGTGACTACAGGACATCGTGGCGATTGTGACGATTGGCGCGATGACAATAACCATTATTATTCTTTCAGGATCCGATTATGAGTGAAACATCAACCTTAAAAGGCCAGTGCATCGCAGAGTTCCTGGGCACTGGGTTGTTGATTTTCTTTGGCGTAGGATGCGTGGCGGCGCTCAAAGTGGCGGGCGCCAGCTTCGGTCAGTGGGAGATCAGCATCATCTGGGGTCTGGGGGTGGCGATGGCCATCTACCTGACGGCAGGTGTTTCAGGTGCCCATCTCAACCCTGCGGTAACCATCGCGCTGTGGCTGTTTGCCTGCTTCGACAAACGCAAGGTTGTTCCCTTTATTGTGGCGCAGTTTGCCGGTGCCTTTTGCGCCGCAGCGTTAGTTTACGGGCTCTATTACAATCTGTTTGCTGACTTTGAACAGACACACCATATGGTACGCGGCAGCGTCGAGAGCCTTGACCTGGCGGGTATCTTCTCAACCTATCCGAATCCGCACATTAACTTTGTGCAGGCCTTCGCAGTAGAGATGGTGATCACCGCTATTCTGATGGGCGTCATCATGGCGCTGGGTGATGATGGCAACGGCATTCCGCGCGGGCCGCTGGCACCGCTGCTGATCGGTTTACTGATTGCGGTGATCGGTGCGTCCATGGGGCCGCTGACGGGCTTCGCCATGAACCCGGCGCGTGACCTGGGGCCAAAGACCTTTGCCTTCTTCGCGGGCTGGGGCGACGTGGCCTTTACCGGCGCGAAAGATATTCCCTACTTCCTGGTGCCGCTGTTCGGCCCGATCGTTGGGGCATCGCTGGGCGCATTCGGCTATCGTAAGCTAATTGGACGCCATCTGCCGTGCGACACCTGTGTGGTTGAGGAGAAGAAAAGCCTCTCCCCGACTGAATCAAAAGCTTCGCTGTAATCTGACTACGGGACTCATAAAATGACTGACAAAAAATATATCGTTGCGCTCGACCAGGGCACGACCAGCTCCCGCGCTGTCGTTATGGATCATGACGCGAATATCGTCAGCGTGTCACAGCGCGAATTCGAGCAAATCTATCCTAAGCCAGGCTGGGTTGAACACGACCCGATGGAGATCTGGGCATCGCAAAGCTCAACGCTGGTTGAAGTGCTGGCAAAAGCCGACATCAGTTCCGATGAGATTGCGGCCATTGGCATCACCAACCAGCGTGAAACCGCCATTGTCTGGGAACGCGAAACCGGTAAGCCGATTTATAACGCCATCGTCTGGCAGTGCCGCCGTACCGCGGAGATCTGCGAGAAACTCAAGCGTGACGGCATGGAAGAGTACGTGCGCAGCGCCACCGGCCTGGTGGTGGACCCGTACTTCTCCGGCACCAAGGTGAAATGGATCCTTGACCACGTTGAAGGCTCCCGTGAGCGCGCTAAACGCGGCGAACTGCTGTTCGGCACCGTGGACACCTGGCTTATCTGGAAGATGACCCAGGGGCGCGTTCACGTCACCGATTACACCAACGCTTCGCGCACCATGCTGTTCAACATCCACGATCTGGACTGGGATGACAAAATGCTGGACGCGCTGGACATCCCGCGCGCCATGCTGCCGCAGGTGCGTAAATCGTCTGAAGTGTACGGCCAGACCAACATCGGCGGTAAAGGCGGCACCCGTATTCCGATTGCCGGGATCGCCGGCGACCAGCAGGCGGCGCTGTTTGGCCAGCTGTGCGTCAAAGAAGGGATGGCGAAAAATACCTACGGCACCGGCTGCTTCATGCTGATGAATACCGGCGAGAAGGCGGTGAAATCAGAGCATGGCCTGCTGACCACCATCGCCTGCGGCCCGCGCGGGGAGGTGAACTACGCCCTCGAAGGCGCAGTGTTTATGGCCGGGGCCTCGATTCAGTGGCTGCGCGACGAGATGAAGCTTATCAGCGATGCCTTCGACTCGGAGTATTTCGCCACCAAGGTGAAAGACACTAACGGGGTATATGTGGTACCGGCCTTTACCGGTCTGGGCGCACCATACTGGGACCCGTATGCCCGCGGGGCGATTTTCGGCCTGACGCGTGGGGTGAACTCTAACCACATCATCCGCGCCACGCTGGAGTCGATTGCCTATCAGACCCGTGACGTACTGGAAGCGATGCAGGCCGACTCCGGCATTCGTCTGCACGCCCTGCGTGTCGACGGCGGCGCGGTGGCTAACAACTTCCTGATGCAGTTCCAGTCTGACATTCTGGGCACCCGCGTGGAGCGCCCGGAAGTGCGTGAAGTAACGGCGCTGGGGGCGGCTTACCTTGCCGGTCTGGCGGTCGGCTTCTGGCAGAACCTGGATGAGCTGCAGGAGAAAGCGGTCATCGAGCGTGAATTCCGCCCGGGCATCGAAACTACCGAGCGCAACTACCGTTACAGCGGCTGGAAGAAAGCCGTGAAACGCGCCCTGGCGTGGGAAGAGCACGACGAGTCCTAATAGTTCCCCTCACCCTAACCCTCTCCCCAAAGGGGAGAGGGAATTGGAACACCCTCGCGGGTCCCCAGCCCGCACCCCACCCCACTCTGTGATAAACTTCGTGCAATTCCTTTTGACCGCACGAGTACCCCATGAAACGTGAACTTGCTATCGAATTCTCCCGCGTGACCGAAGCCGCCGCCCTGGCAGGCTACAAATGGCTTGGCCGTGGCGACAAAAATACCGCCGACGGTGCCGCCGTCCATGCCATGCGCATTGTGCTTAACCAGGTCAACATCGACGGTACCATCGTGATTGGCGAAGGCGAGATCGACGAAGCGCCAATGCTGTTTATCGGTGAAAAAGTCGGGACCGGCAAAGGCGACGCGGTGGATATCGCCGTCGACCCGATTGAAGGCACCCGCATGACCGCCATGGGGCAGGCTAACGCCCTGGCCGTGCTGGCCGTGGGCGATAAAGGCACCTTCCTCAATGCGCCCGATATGTATATGGAGAAGCTGATTGTCGGGCCGGGCGCCAAAGGGGTTATCGATCTCAATCTGCCGCTGGCGGATAACCTGCGCAATATCGCCGCCGCGCTCAATAAACCGCTGAGCGAACTGACGGTCACCATCCTGGCAAAACCGCGTCATGATGTAACGATTGCCCACATGCAGCAGCTGGGTGTGCGCGTCTTTGCTATTCCCGATGGTGACGTGGCGGCCTCTATCCTCACCTGCATGCCGGACAGCGAAGTCGACGTGCTGTATGGCATCGGCGGCGCGCCGGAGGGGGTGGTTTCCGCCGCGGTGATCCGTGCTCTCGACGGCGATATGCAGGGGCGTCTGCTGGCCCGTCACGACGTGAAAGGCGACAGCGAAGAGAACCGCCATATCGGTGAGCAGGAGCTGGCCCGCTGTGCCGCAATGGGCATCGAGGCCAATACCGTGCTGCGTCTCGATGATATGGCGCGCAACGATAACGTCATCTTCTCGGCCACCGGCATCACCAAAGGCGACCTGCTGGACGGCATCACCCGCAAAGGCAATATGGCCACTACCGAAACGCTGCTGATCCGCGGTAAATCACGCACCATTCGCCGCATTCAGTCGATTCACTATCTCGACCGCAAAGATCCCGACGTGCAGACCCACATTCTGTAAAACCATTTGATCAATTGAGCTTTCCGGCCCCCACGGGCTGGAAATCTCCCTCTCAGGTAAGGAAGATAGAACCCGAGATCAGCACAGGAGAACATCATGGCAGACTGGGTAACAGGTAAAGTCAAAAAGGTAGAGTTCTGGACCGATGCGCTATTTAGTCTCACCGTCCATGCGCCCATTCATCCCTTTACGGCCGGGCAATTTGCCAAGCTGGGGCTGGAAATCGACGGCGAACGCGTGCAGCGCGCCTACTCCTATGTCAACGCGCCGGATAATCCGGATCTCGAGTTCTATCTTGTCACCGTCCCCGATGGCAAACTCAGCCCGCGCCTGGCGGCCCTCAAACCAGACGATGAGATCCAGATCGTCAGCGAAGCCGCTGGTTTCTTCGTGCTTGAGGAAGTTCCAGACTGCGACACCCTGTGGATGCTGGCGACCGGTACCGCCATTGGCCCGTATCTGTCGATCCTGCAATACGGGAAAGACCTGGAACGCTTTAAAAACATCGTGCTGGTACATGCCGCGCGCTATGCCGCTGATCTGAGCTACCTGCCGCAGATGCTGGAATTGCAGAAACGCTATGAAGGGAAAGTGAAAATTCAGACGGTGGTGAGCCGCGAAACGGTGCCAGGTTCCCTGGCCGGACGCGTACCGGCGCTGATTGAAAACGGTGAACTGGAAGCCGCCGTTGGCCTGCCGATGACCGCTGAGACCAGTCATGTGATGCTGTGCGGCAACCCCCAGATGGTGCGCGACACCCAACAGCTGCTGAAAGAGACCCGGCAGATGACCAAGCATTTACGCCGTCGGCCGGGCCATATGACCGCAGAGCACTACTGGTAATTAACGGTACTTTACGTCGATCGTATCTTTGCCGTATTTGTTCTCGCCCTGGGTGCCCACAAACGCGCCCAGGTCGACAATGATCATCACAAAAATAATGGTGGGGATCAGCCTGCCAACCATCCACGGCAGCAGGGAAGGCAGCATCGACCAGTTGCCCGCCAGAAGCATCCACGCCAGCACCACCAGCAGCGCCCACAACCCCGAGCGACCCCGATCGTGCAGACGTTTCACTAATACCGCCGCGGTCGGCCACAGCAGCGAAACCAGCGCGAATGCCGCCGTCTGGGTATTTAGCCACGCGTTATTGGCAAGAATAAACAGACCCAGCATGGCGACAATCCATACGCCAATCCAGATCCAGAAATCACGGCGTCCAATACGCCCTTTGAATGAAAACAACCACTGCTGTATGGTCATGCCAGGTTCCTTATTATCATTGCGGAGCGTAGTTTACCCTGGAGTCGCATCCTTTTGACAAGCCAGCCAGATATCGTTTTAATCGTCACAGTAACATTCAGAGACTTTATTGATGAAGATGTGGTTTCACCTTATTTGGCTGGGTTTAACGCTGTCATGTGCGAGCGTTTCTCTGCGCGCTGCCGAGACATCCGCACCGGCAACCGCTCCCTACGTGATGCCGGGCGCGCCGTCGTTTGATCAATCCATTAGCCTGTTCCGCGAGGGCTTCAACAGCGATAACCCCACTTTGTCGCTGAATGAGTTTCGCGCCATAGATGGCGCCCGCGATACCCCCAATCTGACCCGCGCCGCCAGCAAAATTAATGAGAATTTGTACGCTTCAACGGCGCTGGAACGCGGAACGCTCAAAATCAAGAGCATGCAGATAACCTGGTTGCCGATCCAGGGGCCGGAGCAGAAAGCCGCCAAAGCCAAAGCGCTGGAGTACATGAGCGCCATTTTACGGGCGTTTACTCCGGCGTTGACCAAATCACAAAGCCAGCAAAAGCTGCAAAAACTGCTGGCTGCCGGGAAAAACAAACGGTACTACGCCGAAACGGAAGGCGCGGTTCGCTATGTAGTGGCAGATAACGGTGAAAAGGGGCTGACCTTCGCTGTTGAACCGATTAAGCTGGCGTTATCTGAGACCCTCGGCGGGGCGAATTAATGACAAAAAGCAAAGCCTTTCGAGGGAAAATCTCTATACTGATTCACAGACCATGCTGCCCAGCCGGGTGGCCATATTCCTTAATTCGCTCTTGAGCGTGGAGAATTGAAATGCGACATCCTTTAGTGATGGGTAACTGGAAACTGAACGGCAGCCGCCACATGGTAAACGAGCTGGTAGCGAACCTGCGTAAAGAGCTGGCTGGCGTGACGGGCTGTGCTGTTGCGATCGCTCCGCCGGACATGTACCTGGATATGGCTAAACATGCCGCTGACGGCAGCCACATCGTTCTGGGTGCACAGAACGTTGACGTTAACCTTTCTGGCGCGTTCACCGGTGAAACCTCCGCTGAAATGCTGAAAGATATCGGCGCGAAATACATCATCATCGGCCACTCTGAGCGTCGTACTTACCACAAAGAGTCCGACGAATTCATCGCTAAAAAATTCGCTGTGCTGAAAGAGCAGGGTCTGATCCCGGTTCTGTGCATCGGTGAAACCGAAGCCGAAAACGAAGCGGGCAAAACTGAAGAAGTCTGTGCACGTCAGATCGACGCCGTGCTGACCACTCAGGGCGCGAGCGCGTTCGAAGGCGCGGTTATTGCTTACGAGCCAGTATGGGCGATCGGTACCGGCAAATCTGCCACCCCAGCGCAGGCTCAGGCAGTTCACAAATTCATCCGTGACCACATTGCTAAAGCAGACGCGAAAGTGGCTGAGCAAGTGATCATCCAGTACGGCGGTTCCGTAAACGCAGCAAACGCCGCTGAGCTGTTCACCCAGCCGGACATCGACGGCGCGCTGGTTGGCGGCGCATCCCTGAAAGCAGACGCTTTCGCGGTGATCGTTAAAGCAGCAGAAGCGGCTAAACAGGCGTAATCGCCTTCATCCCTCTCCCCTATGGGGAGAGGGCAAGGGTGAGGGGAACAGACCGCACTGAACTACAATTTCCCCAGAACACTAAACCACAGATAGTCCAGCGGCAGCAGCACCAGCCAGGTTGCCACCGCCAGCGCCAGACAGAGCAGCATCCCCGCCCGGGCAGGCACCCTCCCCAGCCCCATCGCCACCACAATCGGTGACGCCTGATACGGCAGCAGCGGTGTGGAGTACCCCAGTACCTGAATCATAATTACCGACAATAACGGGAAGCCAGTGGCGTCCGAGAAGCTTTGCGCCAGGGTGGTGTACAGCGCCGGAACCCCGTTGGCGGTCATGATGAAATTCAGCGCGGTGGTAATGCCGGTCAGCGCGAGGAAACTGGTGAACGGCGTATCAGCATCCAGCGGCATCACCCGCATCAGCGCCTCGCCCACCGCACTGCCGATCCCGGTCTGTGTTACGGTGATCGCCAGTCCAAGGATGCCCGCCACGTAAATACAGGTCCGCATGTTCACCCCGGCCGAGAACTCTTCCCCGGTGATAAAACCGATCCGCGGCAACATCACCACCAACGACGCCGCAAGCCCGGTCCACGCCGGACCAATCCCGTGCCAGCTCTCCGTTACCCACATCACCAGCACCACCGCCAGCAGCCAGGCGAGACGCTTTTCATCGCGACCCATGGGCGCCGGCGGCGTCAGATCCTTCACCGGTTTTGGGGTGCCAGGGAACAGCCAGCAGATCAGGCCGATCAGAATCAGACCCTTGAGAATGCCCAGCACCGGCGTGTGCAGCAGCAGGTATGGGACATAGTTGAGATGAATACCGTACGAGCCTTCGGCCGCCCCGCTCATCACCAGGTTGGGCACGTTGGCCGGGAGGATAGTGGCCGACAGCTGGAAGGTGCCAAAGCCCACCGCCAGCGCCAGACCAAACCACGCCCGGGAGCCGTCGGCAATGCCGGCCCGCTTCGCCATCGCCGCCACAATCGGCATCAGCAGCGCGATGCGCCCCATGTTAGAGGGCATTACAAATGCCAGCGCATAGGTGAGCAACACCACGCTGGCTACCATCAGCGGCCAGGAGTCGGTGAGCCTGGACGACAGCGCCCGCGCCGCCCTGTCCGCCAGCCCGGTTTTGCGGATCGCCACCCCCAGTACAAATCCGCTGAACACCAGCCAGAATGCCGACGAGGCAAAGCCGCCGAAGATCACCTCCGGCGGCGCAATTTTAGCGATCATCGCCGCGGTAAAGAACAGCAGCGCGGTGAGAAATTCCGGCAGCAGGGAGGTTGCCCACAGGATGATGGTGACGACGATAATCAGCGAGGGCAGAAACAGCGGGTGAGTGAACCAGAGCGACATGCCTGTCTCCTGTAGAATTTTTCAGCAAGTCTACGGCGGCAGGCTGCGGGAGTAAACGCTCTTTATGGTGGGATCACTTCAGGATATCGCATTGATGATCCTGCAATTCCTCAGCCGAGGCGAGGTTAAACGTCAGCAGATTGCGCTCGGTTGCCAGCAGGATAAACGACCCATCCGCCTGCTGGGCCATCGCCATACCGTAGCGCCCCATATGCTTGCGCGCATCAGGAACCTCTTCGGCCAGCATCATGAATGGGCTGCGTTTCACCAGCTCCGCTTCCGTCACCCGACGCGCCAGATACTCGTGCCCTTCCAGCCCGCCGGGGAACGGCAGCCATTGGGTGCTGATTTTTCCCTGATTAGCATTGAGCTTCTCACGCACGTCCGGGCGCAGGCAGGAGATATGGATATGAAAATGATTTTGCGTGCGCCCGATCCGCGAATTAATGGCCAGCGATACCGCGCTGTTGGGGATCTCCGCGCCGTGCTTCAGACGCATGAAACTGCGCGCCTGCCATGCCAGCCAGAAGAAGTTGGGGGTCTGCGCCTTCGTCAGCAGGGGGCTTTCGCTGCCATTGATCCGGTACGTTGGCATCAGCAGATACTGCAGCGGGCCGTTGCGATCCTTGAAGACCACGTAGCCTGCATCGGGCTTTACCTGGGCACAGGGGGCGGGATTGCGG
Organism: Leclercia sp. Marseille-Q4284; assembly: GCF_916618945.1. Lineage (NCBI taxonomy): Bacteria > Pseudomonadati > Pseudomonadota > Gammaproteobacteria > Enterobacterales > Enterobacteriaceae > Leclercia > Leclercia sp. Marseille-Q4284. The sequence goes on along the minus strand of NZ_CAKAKG010000002.1, from coordinate 977,751 downwards.
TGTTGCAGCTGTCCGGGCAGACACTGATCGAGAACAATATGGCGTAACGCATCAGGATGACCGGCGGTCTTGAGCCAGACACCGACGATGACACTCGTCACCACCACCAGCGCCAGGAGGAGTAAAACGGCTTTTTTCATGACGCGTTCCCTGTTTTCGGTTGAACCAAAAGAGTAACGCACTTTAATGACAAACAAAAAAGCCCGACAGTATGATTCTGCCGGGCTTTTAAACGCTATGGATGTTTAACGCTTGCTGATCTCATCGAACGTACCGCCATTCGAGAAGTGATCTTTCTGCGCTTTGGTCCAGCCGCCGAACACCTGATCGATGGTGAACAGCTTCAGTTTCGGGAATTCGTTTTCATACTTCTTCGCCACCGCTTCATCACGTGGACGGTAGAAATTCTTCGCGGCGATCTCCTGGCCTTCCGGGGTGTAGAGATACTTCAGGTAGGCTTCCGCCACGGCCCTGGTGCCTTTCTTGTCCGCTACTTTGTCGACCACAGAGACGGTCGGCTCAGCCAGAATGGATTCGCTTGGGGTCACGATTTCAAACTTGTCTTTACCCAGCTCGTTGGTCGCCAGCAGGGCTTCGTTTTCCCACGCAATCAGCACATCGCCAATACCGCGTTCCACGAAGGTGTTGGTAGAACCGCGCGCGCCGGAGTCCAGCACTTCAACGTTTTTAAACAGCGACTTCACGAAATCCTGGGCTTTAGCCTGGTCGCCATTGTTCTGGTGCAGAGCGTAACCCCAGGCGGCCAGATAGTTCCAGCGTGCGCCGCCGGAGCTTTTCGGGTTCGGGGTGATGACCGACACGCCCGGTTTAACCAGGTCGTTCCAGTCGTGGATCTGTTTCGGGTTGCCTTTACGCACCAGGAAAACGATGGTGGAGGTATATGGCGCAGAGTTGTCTGGCAGACGTTTGATCCAGTTTTTATCAATACGACCGCGTTCCGCGATAGCGTCCACGTCGTATGCCAGCGCCAGGGTCACCACATCGGCTTCGATACCGTTGATGACTGAGGTCGCCTGCTTACCGGAGCCACCATGCGACTGGCGGATCACCACGTTATCGCCGGTTTCCTGTTTCCAGTGAGCGGCGAACGCCTTGTTGTACTGGTCGTACAGCTCACGTGTCGGATCGTAAGACACGTTCAGTAACTGGATATCCTTTGCCAGAACGCTGGTCGATGCCAGCAGTAAAGTTAACCCCACGCCCCATTTGTTCATCGTCCCACTCTCTTAATATTGTGTTTGATGAGTGCAGCGTGCCAGAAAGCGAACCAATGATTAAAGAATAAAAAAAGATTGCCTATAACGTAGAGGAATAAAAATCAGGCGATGGGTGTAAAAAAGCCGGGTAGCGGCTTCAAGGTAAAAGCAAAACGGTAACCCAGGGTTACCGTTTTTAGTGTTTTCACCCTCTCCCGTGGGAGAGGGCTGGGGTGAGGGCATCAGACTGCACAAATCCAGTAGGCCGCCGCCCGGCAACAAATCACTGATTAGTAAAGTTTTTTCGCGCAGTCCAGCCAGTCACCTTTGAACGGACGCTTCATGCTTTCGATGGCGTCGATGATGTCATGGTGAACCAGTTTTTCGTTCTGAATCCCGACGCAACGGCCGCCGAAGCCCTGCTGCAGCAACTCAATAGAGTACGCGCCCATACGGGAGGCCAGGATACGGTCGTAAGGACCCGGGGAGCCGCCGCGCTGGATGTGGCCGAGAACCGTGGCGCGGGTTTCGCGTTTGGTTTCGGTTTCGATGTAGCGTGCCAGCTCTTCGATGTCGCAGATGTGCTCGGTGATCGCCACGATGGCGTGTTTTTTACCTTTGGCGATCCCGGCTTTGATTTCCGCGACCAGGTCTTCACGGCTGAATTCGACTTCCGGCACCACCACGAACTCACAGCCGCCAGCAATAGCTGCTGCCAGGGTCAGGTCGCCACAGTAGCGGCCCATCACTTCAACGATGGAGATACGCTGGTGTGAAGAAGAGGTGTCGCGCAGACGGTCAATCGCTTCAACCACAGTGCCCAGAGCAGTAAAGAAACCGATGGTGTAGTCGGTGCCCTTGATGTCGTTGTCGATGGTGCCTGGCAGACCGATGCACGGGAAGCCCATTTCGGTCAGGCGTTTTGCGCCCATATAGGAGCCGTCACCACCGATAACCACCAGCGCGTCGAGGCCGCGTTTTTTCATGTTCTCGATAGCCACTTCACGGATGCGCTCTTCGCGGAATTCCGGGAAACGCGCGGAACCGAGGAAGGTACCGCCGCGGTTAATCATGTCGGAGACACTGTAGCGGTCGAGCTGCACCATGCGATCTTCATACAGGCCCAGATAACCGTCATAGATACCAAAAACTTCCAGACCTTCCGTCAACGCAGCACGAACTACGCCACGAATTGCTGCGTTCATGCCGGGCGCATCACCGCCGCTTGTCAACACACCGATTTTCTTAATCATGACTACCTCTGAACTTAGGAATGCAAAAATGAAATCTGTTGCCGGAAGACTTCTGACGACCAACGAATACTGCAAATAGTATATCAATCACTTCCAGCTGAATTGATTCAGGTCAGGCCATATGGCGGTTATTTTTCCACAAAATGCTGGCCTGGTTCACTTTTTTACAACGAATTACGAAAGCTCAAATGTCCATTGCCTGGCTTAGGTACGACTGAGCAGGGATCCTGGTGAATAATGACGTCTGACCCCGGGAAACGCTGCAAAATCGCCTGCTCCACCTGCTCAGCCACCAGATGCGCCTGAACCAGCGGCAGGTTATCTTCCATTTCTAAATGAATCTGAATAAAGCGGGTCGGCCCTGACTGCCGCGTGCGAAGATCGTGAGCACCGCTGACGCCTGGCCAGGAGGTCACAATTTCAAAGATTTCATGCCGTTCTGCGTCTGGCAAGGCGCGATCGAGAAGCGATTGCACCGCCTCGTACCCCATGCGCAACGCACTGTATAAAATATAAAAGCCAATCCCTAATGCAAATAGTGCATCGGCCCGGTGCCAGCCATACCAGGCCAGACCGAGCGCAACCAGGATCGCGCCGTTCATCATAACATCAGACTGATAATGAAGCATATCGGCCCGTACCGCCTGACTTTGTGTTTTACGCACAACCCAGCGCTGGAACGTTACCAGAACCAATGTGCTAATAAGTGCAATAACCGTCACCACCACGCCGACCCCGGGATCTTTCATCGGCGATGGGGTATACAGGTGCTGAATGCCGGTTAAAAAGAGGAACAGCGCCGAACCGGAAATAAACATGCTTTGCGCCAGCGCCGCCAGCGATTCCGCTTTGCCGTGACCAAACGTATGCTCTTCATCCGCTGGCTGCAGGGAGTAGCGCACTACCCACAGATTAGTGACCGAGGCGGCAATATCCACCAGAGAATCGACCAGCGCCGCCAGAATACTGACTGAACCGGTATACCACCATGCGAAAATTTTAATCACTAACAGGCACGATGCCATGATCGTCGCAGCGATTGCGGCCCGGCTTACCAGCCGCCCATAGGATTGATTCATAAACACTCCTGTCATGCTATGCCGCTAGTATAACGGATGCAGAGGAGGCATTAAGATGAATAAACGGTTACGACGTTTGAATGATGGGCAAAAAAAACCCCCTCATCATGAGGGGGAAGACAGGGATGGTGTCTATGGCAAGGAAAACAGGGTCTACTGGTTACTACGGGTATTGCTACTAAAAAGCGTCGATTCAGCGTTCTTTTGCATCCGTGCAACCTCCCGCAACTGATCCATCCGTTGCAGGTGTTTCTGGTTCAAAACCGCTTGCTGCTCGGGCGTTAGCAGGTGAAACATCTGGTTGCGGACCTTGGCCATTTCGACCTGTCGGGCAACCTGCTCCTGCGCCATTTTATCTGCCTGAGCGCGCACAGCGCTTTCGTCAAAATTTTCTGCGGTGACAAGGCGGTGCATTGTCTCCATTTCGCTAACATTAACAGGGGGCTGGTCATGACGAGCCCGCTGCATCAGATCTCGCATCTGTTGACGCTGATGTTCGGTTAAACTTATACCGTCGAACATATGGCCCTGGCCACTCTGCTGCGCGATGCCCTCCGTTGAGGGGCGGTTATCGCCGGTGATGACTCCAGCAGCCTGGCTAAATGCACTAAACGCCAGCGTTGAGGCCATGACGGCAGCGGTAACTTTGCGCATCACTTACTCCCAAAATCTTTCGTGTCGCGATTCAACGAGAGACAGTCTACGATTCAGGCTGCAAACATGCGTCAGGGGGTGTAAAACAACGTAAAGTCATGGATTAGATAGCCTTGATGACGTAATTTCTGCCTCGGAGGTATTTAAACAATGAATAAAATCCTGTTAGTTGATGATGACCGAGAGCTGACATCCCTTTTAAAGGAGTTGCTCGACATGGAAGGCTTTGACGTGTCGGTGGCCCACGACGGGGAGCAGGCGCTGAGTCAGCTCGACGATAGCATCGACTTGCTTTTGCTCGACGTCATGATGCCGAAGAAGAACGGTATCGACACCCTTAAAGAGCTGCGCCAGACGCACCAGACCCCAGTCATTATGCTGACCGCGCGCGGCAGCGAACTCGATCGTGTACTGGGCCTTGAGCTGGGTGCCGATGACTATCTGCCTAAACCTTTTAACGACCGTGAACTTGTGGCGCGTATTCGGGCGATCCTGCGCCGCTCTCACTGGAGCGAGCAGCAGCAGAACACCGACAACGGCTCGCCGACGCTGGAAGTCGACTCCCTGAGCCTCAATCCGGGCCGCCAGGAAGCCAGCTTCGATGGCCAGGCGCTGGAACTCACCGGCACCGAATTCACCCTGCTTTATCTGCTGGCGCAGCATCTGGGCCAGGTGGTATCGCGTGAACATCTGAGCCAGGAAGTGCTGGGTAAACGCCTGACCCCGTTTGACCGTGCGATTGATATGCACATCTCCAACCTGCGCCGCAAATTACCGGAGCGCAAGGATGGTCACCCATGGTTTAAAACCCTGCGTGGACGCGGCTATCTGATGGTGTCCGCTTCATGATAGGCAGTTTAACCGCCCGCATCTTTGCCATCTTCTGGCTGACGCTGGCACTCGTTTTAATGCTGGTTTTGATGTTACCTAAACTCGACTCACGCCAGATGACGGAGCTCCTCGACAGCGAGCAACGTCAGGGTGTGATGATCGAGCAGCACGTGGAAGCAGAGCTGGCCATCGATCCGCCCAATGATTTGATGTGGTGGCGCAGGCTGTTTCGCGCTATCGAAAAATGGGCGCCGCCCGGACAACGCCTGCTGCTGGTCACCAGCGAAGGCCGCGTAATTGGGGCCGATCGCAATGAAATGCAGATTATCCGCAACTTCATTGGCCAGGCGGATAACGCCGATCATCCGCAAAAGAAAAAATATGGTCGGGTAGAGATGGTGGGGCCGTTCTCCGTCAATGACGGGGAAGATAACTATCAGCTCTACCTGATTCGTCCGGCGAGCAACTCCCAGTCCGATTTTATCAACCTGCTGTTCGACCGCCCGCTGCTGCTACTGATTGTCACGATGCTGGTGAGTTCACCGCTGCTGCTGTGGCTGGCATGGAGTCTGGCGAAACCGGCGCGTAAGTTGAAAAACGCTGCGGATGAAGTGGCGCAGGGCAACCTGCGGCAACATCCGGAACTGGAAGCCGGGCCGCAGGAGTTCCTGGCGGCGGGTGCCAGCTTCAACCAGATGGTGACCGCGCTGGAGCGGATGATGACCACCCAGCAACGGCTATTGTCTGATATCTCCCACGAACTGCGCACCCCGCTGACGCGTCTGCAACTGGGCACCGCCCTGCTGCGCCGCCGGAGCGGTGAAAGCAAAGAGCTGGAGCGTATCGAAACCGAAGCGCATCGTCTGGACAGCATGATCAACGACCTGCTGGTGATGTCCCGCAATCAGCAGAAAAACGCGCTGGTCAGCGAAACGGTGAAAGCCAATCATCTGTGGCATGAGGTGCTGGATAACGCGGCATTCGAAGCGGAGCAGATGGGGAAATCCTTCACCGTCAACTTCCCGCCGGGGCCATGGCCGCTGTACGGTAACCCCAACACGCTGGAGAGCGCGCTGGAGAATATCGTGCGTAACGCCCTGCGCTATTCGCATACCAAAATCGAGGTGGCGTTCTCGGTGGACAAAGACGGTATCACCATCAACGTCGATGATGATGGTCCTGGCGTCAGCCCGGAAGATCGCGAGCAGATTTTCCGTCCCTTCTATCGCACCGACGAGGCGCGTGACCGTGAATCAGGCGGTACCGGGCTGGGTCTGGCGATTGTCGAAACCGCCATTCAGCAGCATCGCGGCTGGGTGAAAGCGGACGACAGCCCGCTGGGGGGATTGCGTTTAACGCTCTGGCTGCCGTTGTATAAGCGTTCATAATTATCCTCTCCCCAACAGGGAGAGGATAGATTATCTTCCCCACAATCTCCGCGCATTGTCTTCGATCTTGTGGCTAAGTCGCCGCTTCTGCATGGTTCGGGTCCAGCTGATCGATAACCCCGCCGCCGACAGCAGTCGGTGATACTGATCGTCATCAAAAGGCATATGCCAGGCGATAGCGCAGGCGTCATGCACCGAGACATCGCTCAGGCGGGATACCAGCGTTAGCGGCGCATCCGCCGAAACTTTACCTGCGACAATCACCCGATACAGCCAGCCGGTTTTCCCGGCATTTTGCATTTGCGTGGCGATATCGGTGATCCCGAAGTGGAAATTGAGTTTGAAGCACGGGGAGCGCGGCTGGGTCACCTGGATCAGGGCGTCACCCCAGCGAAAGATATCGCCGATAAAGACGTTCTTCTCGGTTAGCCCCTCAGTAGAGAGGTTTTCGCCAAACGCCGGGGCGACAAAAAGCCCGGCCTGATCAGGGTATTCGCTTGCCCAGTACGCATAATGCTCGCGTGGATAGTGGCACAGCGCGCGATCCGGCCCGCCGTGGATTTTCTTCTCCGCCTGCTGATCGCCCACCAGCCCCTTTTCGGTGAGGGTGAGTTCGCCGTCAACCTGCACTTTAGCAATCGCGCTCGGGCGACTGCCGTCATAATCCTTTATTTTTCCAATAAATACGTTGGCTGGATAGTCCATCGCGGCTCCTTACGCAGATTGTGGGTATAAAAAAAGCGAGTCATCAGACTCGCTTCTCACAGACGGCTTTGCAACCTTATTTTTTAGCGGCGAAACGTGCTGCTGCTTCGTCCCAGTTCACCACGTCCCAGAAGGCTTTGATGTAGTCCGGGCGACGGTTCTGGAATTTCAGGTAGTAAGCGTGTTCCCACACGTCCAGGCCCACGATTGGGAAACCGGATACGCCAGAGATTGCTTCGCCCATCAGCGGGGAGTCCTGGTTTGCAGTTGAAACCACAGCCAGTTTGTCGCCTTTCAGTACCAGCCACGCCCAGCCAGAGCCGAAACGGGTCGCAGCGGCTTTTTCAAACTCAGCTTTGAAGTTGTCAACGGAGCCGAAGTCGCGCTCGATAGCGGATTTCAGGTCACCCTGCAGGGTGGTACCGGTTTTCAGGCCTTTCCAGAAGAAGCTGTGGTTAGCGTGACCGCCCGCGTTGTTACGCAGTACGGTTTTCTTGTCAGCCGGCAGTTGATCCAGTTTGGTGATCAGCTCTTCAGCAGGCAGGCTGGCAAATTCTGGCAGGCTTTCCAGCGCCGCGTTGGCGTTGTTAACGTAAGTCTGGTGGTGTTTGGTGTGATGGATCTCCATCGTCTGCTTGTCGAAATGCGGCTCAAGGGCGTCGTAAGCGTACGGCAGGGATGGCAGGGTATAGCTCATAATCATCTCCATTATTGTCGGGCGGCAAACGTGTTAATGCCGCGTAAGCAGTTGGTTCATTATAGTTAATTAAATGATATTGAAAATGTTTATCAATGCCGTAGTTTTAATAAGGTTATAACTTTTCGTTATGTGACTGATCTGGCGGGGCGTGTGGTGTCACTCAGGGGTGAGCAGATATTCTATTACGCCGCGTTATGGCTGCGGTGGCGCCACTGAACCGGGGTCATCCCCACTTCGCGGTTAAACACCACCGAGAAATAGTTACTGTCCTCAAAGCCGCACTGCATGGCGACTTCGCTGACCATCAGCTCGGTGTGCTGCAGCAGATACTGCGCGTGGCAGATGCGCAGCTGGCGCAGGTAGTGGTTCACCGTCATCCCGGTCTGGGTACGGAACTGCTGGCGCAGGGCTCGCTCGCTGCACTGCTCCTGCTCGCAAAACTTCTCCAGCACAAAGCTGCGGTTCAGGCTACCGGCCAGAGCGGTGATCAGCTTATCCAGCAGCGCTTCCGGTTCGCTGGCCGCCGGGTTATCCGGGGCATAACGGTAGCGTTTGAGCATGATCGCCAGCTGGGCAAACAGCAGCTCGGCCATGTCGAACGCGTGGGGATCGTTCTTCAGGCTCTCCTGCTCCAGTTGGGCGATCACCGGACGCACCTGCGTCATGCCATTGCTGCCCAGCCGCCAGTGCGGGGTGCCGCCGGCCCTGAGAAAACCGGGAATGTTCGCCGCCCAGTCCACGTTGAGCTTCAGCCGGTCGGGGCAGTAGATGATGTTCTGCAGCACCAGATCGTTAACCGAGGCGTAGGAGTGTTTGTCTTCCGCGCGGATATAAAACAGGTCACCGCGGGTGATGCGGTACGGGCGATCGTTGAGGATATGCAGGCCATTGCCGCGCCACACCAGCACCAGCTCGCAGAAGTCGTGGGTGTGCTCAGCAAAGACATTTTGCGGATAGCGGTCCGCCACCGCGACGGCCTGGGCGGCGGATGCAAAAAAATCGGCTCTGCGAAGAATCAACTGTCCTGCCACATCACAACCTCACCCGGGAACAACCTGCCATTATTACCCGGTTTGATGCAATAAAACGGTGATTTTCCTCGCGTTACTGAAGCGAGGCATCCCGGCCCTGGCGAATGTCGCGCGGGGACCAGGAAAACTCCCGGCGAAACAGGGTCGAAAAGTGGTTACTGTCGCCGAAACCGCAGCGATAGGCGATATCCGTGACGCTATCGTCGGTATGGCGCAGCAGATGGCGCGCTTTGATCAGCCGCAGACGGTTCAGGTAACGCTGCGGCGTCTGCCCGGTGTGCTGCTTCAGCTGGCGATGCAGGGTGCGTAGCGAGAGAGAAAAGTTATCCGCCAGCGTCTCCCAGCAGACATCCTCTGCAAAGTGATCTTCCAGCCAGGCCATCAGCTGATTGAGCCGGGCATCGTTATCCGCCGCCCCTTCCACCAGGCTACCCCGGCGCAGCAGCACCAGCAGCTGCATAAACAGGATCTCGCGGCTGGCGAGGGCGTGGGTGGTCTGTCCCTCTTCGGACTGCTCCATCTGGCTGACCAGCTGGCGCACCTGCTGCAGCGTGGACTGATTCACCCGCCAGTGCGACGGGTAGTGACCGTCCTGCTCCTGAGGCAACAGCTGGTTCAGTCCCGACAAAAACTGGAACGCTTCCGGGGAGCGATAGAGCACGTTGGTCAGGCACAGGTTGTCGGTATGTTCATACATATGCCGATCATGATCGCGGACAAAGCACACCGTGCCACCGCTGATGGTGTAGGGCTGTCCGTTGAAGACATGGATGCCCGTGCCGTGCTCCACGATCACAATCTCATGGAAATCATGATGATGTTCCGGAAAGGCAGCCTGGGGCAGCCGCGGCTCAATCGCCACAGGCGAGTGGCCTGAAGGGAAAAAATCCACGCTGTGCAGTACGGTCATAACGGTTCACCAGATGATAAATGTTCTCAAAATAGTAATTTAGGGTTTCCCGGCTCACCTTAAATTTTCGACAGCAAATGGCGCAAAGCCTGTCGCTTTTTCAAGAAACGGCGGGAAAGATCCGGAAATGCGCCCACCGTCACATCCCCCGAAATCCCGGCTATTGGCGGGAAATGTGAACTCCCTCACGTTCATCTTTGCTTTCTTGCCAGCGCCTGAAATGCGCTGTCAGTGGCAAGAAGGTCACTGACGCTTCCCTTTTTTACACTGTCCGGCAATGACTTCAGGAAGGACCGGACCATGACTTTTCGCCATTGTGTGGCTGTCGATTTAGGCGCATCCAGCGGCCGCGTAATGCTGGCGAGCTACCACCGCGAGCAGCGCACCCTCTCCCTGCGCGAAATCCACCGTTTCGTGAACTGCCTGCAAAAGCAGGGCGGGTTTGACTGCTGGGATATCGACACCCTGGAAGCGGAGATCCGCACCGGACTGAATAAGGTGTGCGAAGAAGGCATTCACATCGACAGCATCGGGATTGACACCTGGGGCGTGGATTACGTGCTGCTGGACAGCAACGGCGAGCGCGTGGGCCTCCCGGTCTCCTATCGCGATAGCCGCACCGACGGGGTGATGGCGCATGCGTTAGCACAGCTCGGGAAAGCGGAGATCTATGGCCGGAGCGGCATCCAGTTCCTGCCGTTTAATACTCTGTATCAGCTGCGCGCCCTGGTGGAACAGCAGCCGGAACTGGTGGCGAACGTTGCGCATGCCCTGCTGATCCCGGACTACTTCAGCTACCGTCTCACCGGCCAGATGAACTGGGAATATACCAACGCCACCACCACCCAGCTGGTGAACATCAATTCTGACTCCTGGGACGAGAACCTGCTCAACTGGACCGGCGCGCCGCGCGACTGGTTTGGCACCCCAACCCATCCGGGCAACGTGATTGGTCACTGGATCTGCCCGCAGGATAACGCGATCCCGGTGGTGGCCGTCGCCAGCCACGACACCGCCAGTGCGGTGATTGCCGCCCCGCTGGCCTCGAAGGATTCGGCGTATCTCTCCTCCGGCACATGGTCGCTGATGGGCTTTGAGAGCAAAACGCCTTACACCAGCGATAACGCACTGGCAGCGAATATCACCAACGAAGGCGGGGCCGAGGGCCGCTACCGGGTGCTGAAAAACATCATGGGCCTGTGGCTGCTGCAGCGGGTGCTGAAAGAGCAGAACATCTCTAACCTGCCGGAGCTTATCGCAGAAACCGAAAAGCTGACGGCCTGCACTTTCCTGATCAACCCGAATGACGACCGCTTTATCAATCCGGCCAATATGAGCGCTGAGATCCAGGCCGCCTGCCGCGACAGCGCCCAGCCGGTGCCGGAGAATGCCGCCGAGCTGGCGCGCTGCATCTTTGACAGCCTCGCCCTGCTGTATGCCGAAGTGCTGCACGAGCTGGCGACCCTGCGGGGTAAGCCCTTCAGCCAGCTGCACATTGTCGGCGGCGGGTGCCAGAACCAGCTGCTGAACCAGCTCTGCGCCAACGCCTGCGGTATCACGGTGTTAGCCGGGCCGGTTGAGGCATCGACACTCGGCAATATCGGCATTCAGCTGATGACCCTCGATGAACTCACGAATGTTGATCAATTCCGTCAGGTGGTGACCGGCAACTACGGCCTGACCACCTTTACCCCTCATCCCGATCATGAGATTGCCCGCTACCGCACGCAGTTTCAGCAACAACGACCGACAAAGGAGCTTTGCGCATGACCACTCAACTTGAACAAGCCTGGGAACTGGCTAAACAGCGTTTCGCCGCCGTGGGCGTGGATGTCGAGGAGGCTCTGCGTCAGCTCGACCGTCTGCCCGTCTCTATGCACTGCTGGCAGGGCGATGACGTCGCCGGTTTTGAGAACCCGGGTGGCGCGCTGACCGGCGGGATCCAGGCCACCGGTAACTATCCGGGTAAGGCGCGTAATGCCGCCGAACTGCGGGCGGATCTGGAGCTGGCCCTGAGCCTGATCCCGGGGCCAAAGCGCCTGAACCTGCATGCTATCTATCTGGAATCCGACGAGCCGGTGGAGCGCAATGCCATCAAGCCGGAACATTTTAAGAACTGGGTCGAGTGGGCAAAAACCAACAAGCTGGGGCTGGATTTTAACCCCTCCTGCTTCTCGCATCCGCTGAGCGCCGACGGCTTTACCCTCGCCCACGCCGACGACGAAATTCGTCAGTTCTGGATCGACCACGTGAAGGCCAGCCGTCACGTGTCGGCGTACTTTGGCGAACAGCTGGGCACCCCATCGGTAATGAACATCTGGATCCCGGACGGGATGAAAGACATTACCGTTGACCGCCTCGCCCCGCGTCAGCGTCTGCTGGCGGCGCTGGATGAGGCGATCAGCGAGAAGCTGAACCCGGCGCACCACATCGACGCCGTGGAGAGCAAGCTGTTCGGCATTGGCGCCGAAAGCTACACCGTAGGCTCCAGTGAGTTCTACATGGGTTACGCCACCAGCCGTCAGACCGCCCTGTGCCTGGACGCGGGCCACTTCCATCCGACCGAAGTGATCTCCGACAAAATCTCCGCCGCGATGCTGTATGTACCGCATCTGCTGCTGCACGTCAGCCGTCCGGTGCGCTGGGACAGCGACCACGTGGTGCTGCTGGATGATGAAACCCAGGCCATCGCCAGCGAAATCATTCGCCATGACCTGTTTGACCGGGTGCACATCGGCCTCGACTTCTTCGACGCCTCCATCAACCGCATCGCGGCCTGGGTTATCGGCACCCGCAACATGAAAAAAGCCCTGCTGCGCGCCCTGCTGGAGCCCACCGCCGAGCTGCGCGCGCTGGAAGCCGCAGGGGATTACACCGCGCGTCTGGCGCTGCTCGAAGAGCAAAAATCCCTGCCGTGGCAGGCGGTATGGGAGATGTACTGCCAGCGCAACGACGCCCCGGCGGGCAGCCAGTGGCTGGATACCGTGCGGGCTTATGAGCAGGACGTATTAGTTAATCGCAAGTAAAGACATTGCCCGGCGGCGCTTCGCTTGCCGGGCCTACGGGTAAAAGTAGGCCGGGTCAGCGCAGCGCCACCCGGCATTTTCAAAGGAAACACAGAATGCAGACCATCACCCAATCCTGGTTCGTCCAGGGCATGATCAAAGCCACCTCCGACGCCTGGCTGAAAGGCTGGGACGAGCGCAACGGCGGCAACCTGACGCTGCGCCTGGACGACGCGGATATTGAACCCTTTGCCGCCGACTTCCATCAGAAGCCGCGCTATATCGCCCTGAGCCAGCCGATGCCGCTGCTCGCCAACACGCCGTTTATCGTCACCGGTTCCGGCAAGTTCTTCCGCAACGTGCAGCTCGATCCCACCGCCAGTTTAGGGGTGGTAAAAGTGGACAGCGACGGCGCGGGCTACCACATTCTTTGGGGGCTGACTGACGACGCGGTGCCAACCTCTGAGCTGCCGGCCCACTTCCTCTCCCACTGCGAGCGAATCAAGGCCACCAGTGGGAAAGATCGCGTGATCATGCACTGCCACGCCACCAACCTGATCGCCCTGACCTTCGTGCTGGAGAACAACACGGACGTTATCACCCGTCAGCTGTGGGAAGGCAGCACCGAGTGTCTGGTGGTGTTCCCGGATGGCGTGGGCATTCTGCCGTGGATGGTGCCAGGTACCGATGAGATTGGCGAAGCCACCGCAGTTGAGATGCAAAAACATTCGCTGGTGCTGTGGCCATTCCACGGTGTGTTCGGCAGCGGCCCGACGCTGGATGAGACCTTTGGTCTGATCGACACCGCCGAGAAGTCTGCCGAAGTGCTGGTAAAGGTTTATTCGATGGGTGGCATGAAGCAGACCATCACCCGGGAAGAGCTGATTGCGCTGGGCAAACGCTTTGGCGTCACCCCTATGCAGTCGGCGTTAGATCTGTACAAATAAGAACATCGCGCCCCGCTCACCGGGACGGGGCGAACTACACCTGCAAACCCTACAAAAATCACCTCATTAAGTGGAGTAAAAGCAATGAAAATAAAGACAAGCTTGATCCTCACCGTTGCCGCCCTGGCGTTGTCCGGTTCTGCTTTAGCGGAAGTAAAAATCGCCCTGGTGGCGAAATCCTTAGGTAATGGCTTCTTCGAAGCGGCAAACGTGGGTGCCCAGGAGGCAGCCAAAGAGTTAGGTGATGTCAAAGTGATCTATACCGGGCCGACCACCACCACGGCCGAAGCGCAGATCGAAGTGCTGAACGGGTTGATCGCCCAGGGGGTGGATGCGATCGCCATCTCCGCCAACGATCCTGATGCCGTGGTGCCAGTGCTGAAAAAAGCGATGCAGCGCGGGATCAAAGTGGTGTCATGGGACTCCGGTGTGGCGAAAGCCGGACGCCAGATCCACCTCAACCCTTCCAATAACGCGCTGATTGGCGAGACCAACGTCAAGCTGGCGGCCGAAGCGCTGAAAGCGCTGAACGTGGAGAAAGGCGATGTGGCGGTGCTGAGCGCCACCCCAACCTCCACCAACCAGAACACCTGGATTGCCGAGATGAAAAAGGTGCTGCCGCAGTACCCGTCCGTCAACCTGGTGACCGTGGCCTATGGCGACGATCTGTCGGATAAGAGCTACCGCGAAGCGGTCGGCCTGCTGAAAACCTACCCGGATCTGAAGGTGATCGTCTCTCCGTCGTCGGTCGGCATCGTGGCCGCAGCGCAGGCGGTGAAAGATCAGGGCAAGATCGGCAAAGTCTATGTTACCGGCCTGGGCCTGCCTTCTGAGATGGCCGGCGCGGTGAAATCCGGTGCCAGCAAAAGCTTCGCCATCTGGAACCCGATCGACCTCGGGTATGCCGCGACCTACTTAGCGGATGACCTGGTGAAAGGCACGGCGACCAAAGACGAAGCCAGCATGGGCAAACTGGGCAAAGTGAAGCTGGATGCCGACGGCAGCGGCGCGATGGCTGAGCCGTTTGTTTACGATGCCAGCAATATTGATAAGTTCTCGAAGATTTTCTAACAACTTCACCCCTCACCCTAACCCTCTCCCCAAAGGGGAGAGGGAACCGATCGAGCCCCTCGCCCCTATGGGGAGAGGGCTTGGGGTGAGGGGGAATTTCTGGAGAACTATCATGACCCCATTGCTTCAGCTTAAAGGCATCACCAAGGTTTTCCCCGGTGTGCGCGCCCTTGAGAACGTGCAGCTCGAACTCTGGCCCGGCAAAGTCACCGCCCTGATCGGTGAAAACGGCGCGGGCAAATCAACGCTGGTCAAAGTGATGACCGGCATCTACCAGCCCGACGAGGGCGAGATCCTCTACAAAGCCATTCCCATCAACCTGCCGACCCCGGATTCGGCGCACAAGGTGGGCATTACCGCCATCCACCAGGAGACCGTCCTGTTCGACGAGCTGTCAGTCACCGAAAATATTTTTGTCGGTCAGTACCTCTATAAAGGCCTTTTCAAGAAGCTCGACTGGCCGGAGATGCACCGCCGGGCGCAGGCGATCCTTACCCGTCTCGAGGTGCAGATTGACCCGCGCGCGACGCTGAAAACCCTGAGCATCGCCCAGCGCCATATGGTGGCGATTGCCCGGGCGCTGTCGTTTGACGCGCAGGTGGTGATCCTCGATGAACCCACCGCCGCCCTGTCGCAGCATGAAATTCTTGAGTTCTATCAAATCGTTGAACGCCTGAAGCTGGAGGGGAAAGCGATCCTGTTTATCTCACACAAGTTCGACGAGATTTTTGAGCTGGCGGATCACTACACCATCCTGCGCGATGGCGTGTTTGTCGGTGCCGGGGCCATCAACGACATCACCGAAGAGCGGATGGTGGCGATGATGGTGGGCCGCGCCATTACCCAGACCTTCCCGAAAGTAGAGTGCGAAAAAGGCGACACCGTGCTGGAGGTGAAAAATCTCTGCCACCCCACCGAGTTCGCTAACATCTCCTTCACCCTGCGCAAAGGCGAGATCCTCGGCTTTTACGGGCTGGTGGGGGCCGGGCGCACCGAGCTGATGCAGGCGCTCTCCGGCGTCTCGCGTCCCTCCTCCGGCAGCATCGTGCTGAACGGGAAAGAGCAGCATTTCCGCCAGCCGGCGGACGCCATCCGGGCCGGGATTGTCTGCGTGCCGGAAGAGCGCCAGAAGCAGGGGGCGATTATCGAGCTGTCGATTGCGCAGAACATCAGCCTGCCCCAGCTCAGCAAGCTCAACCCTAACGGGGTGCTGCATGACGATCGCGAGTGGCAGCTGGCGGATGAATACGCCAGACGCCTGCAGGTGAAAGCCTTTAGCTGGAAACAGGCGGTGGAAACCCTCTCCGGCGGCAACCAGCAGAAGGTGGTGATCGGCAAATGGCTGGCGACCCACCCGGACGTCATCATCCTCGATGAACCGACCAAAGGGATCGATATCGGCTCCAAAGCGGCGGTGCATCAGTTTATGTCCGAGCTGGTCGGTCAGGGCCTGGCGGTGATCATGGTCTCCTCCGAACTGCCGGAAGTGATGGGCATGGCCGACCGCATTATCGTGATGCATGAAGGGCTGATGGTGGCGGAATATCAGGCGGGGGGCGCGACGGCAGAAACCATCGTCAGCGCCGCCAGCGGTGCCAGACAGGAGGCCGCATAATGGTGCAACAGCTGCTTAAACACCGCGAGGCGCTGCTGGCGGCGGTGATCGTCCTGATGATTATCGCCATCGGCGCTCGCGTCCCGTCGTTTATCGCCCCGGGCAACCTGGTGGAGATGTTTAACGACACCTCGATTCTGATCATTCTCGCCCTCGGGCAGATGATGGTACTGCTCACCAGGGGCATAGACCTGTCGATGGCGGCCAACCTGGCGCTGACCGGGATGATTGTCGCCCTGATTAACTTTAACTACCCCGGGGTACCGGTCTGGGCGCTGCTGATCCTCGCCACCGTGCTGGGCCTGGTAATGGGCGTCATCAACGGCCTGCTGGTGTGGAAGATGGGCATTCCGGCGATTGTGGTGACGCTCGGCACCATGAGCATCTACCGCGGGATTATCTTCC
Source organism: Leclercia sp. Marseille-Q4284 (assembly GCF_916618945.1). Lineage (NCBI taxonomy): Bacteria > Pseudomonadati > Pseudomonadota > Gammaproteobacteria > Enterobacterales > Enterobacteriaceae > Leclercia > Leclercia sp. Marseille-Q4284. The sequence goes on along the minus strand of NZ_CAKAKG010000002.1, from coordinate 960,940 downwards.
TGCTCTCCGGCGGCGGCTGGGTCAACTCCAACCAGATGGGGGCTGACTTCCTCGGCCTGCCGCGTGCGTCGGTGCTGGGCCTGCCAGTGCTGAGCTGGTGCGCCATTGCCGCCCTGCTGCTGGTGGGCTATTTCCTGCGCTACAGCCGCACCGGACGCGCGCTCTACACTGCGGGCGGCAACGCGACGGCGGCGTACTACACCGGGATCAACGCCGGGAAGATGCAGTTCGTCAGCTTCTGCCTCTCCGGGGCGCTGGCCGGGTTCTGCGGCTATCTGTGGATCTCGCGCTTTGCGGTGGCTTATGTCGACGTGGCGAACGGCTTTGAGCTGCAGGTGGTAGCCGCCTGCGTCATCGGCGGCATCAGCACCATGGGCGGTACCGGCCGGGTGCTCGGTTGCCTGTGCGGGGCGCTGTTCCTCGGGGTGATCAACAATGCCCTGCCGGTGATTGGCGTATCACCTTTCTGGCAGATGGCGATCTCCGGAACGGTGATCGTGATTGCGGTGCTACTCAATGAGCGCGGCAACAAACGCAAAGGACGGCTGATCCTGCGCGATGCGGCGCTGGCTCGTCAGAAACAGGCGGTGAGATCATGAGTAAAGTAATGACGTCTGAAGAGATTAAAAACACCCCCGCCCCGGCAGGCATTTTCCAGCGCCTGCTGTGCTGGGAAGGTTTTCTGCTGGCGGTCACCCTGGCGGTGTTTGTGGGTAACGCCCTGGCCTCGCCGTACTTCCTTGATATCTGGAACCTGTCCGACGCCACGTTCAACTTCACCGAAAAGGCGATCATCGTCCTGCCGATGGCGATGCTGATTATCGCCCGGGAAATTGACCTGTCGGTGGCCTCCACCATCGCCCTGAGTTCCACGGTGATGGGCTTTTGTGCGGCGGCCGGGCTGGATACGCCGCTGCTGGTCTGTGTGGGCTTAGGGGTGGGCCTGCTGTGCGGGCTGTTCAACGGTCTGCTGGTAACCCGCTTTAACCTGTCGTCGATTGTGATCACCATCGGCACCATGAGTCTCTATCGCGGGATTACCTACATTCTGCTGGGCGACCAGGCGCTGAATGCGTACCCGGAGAGCTTCGCGTGGTTTGGCCAGGGGTATGTCTGGGGCGCGCTGTCGTTTGAGTTCGCGCTGTTTATCGTGCTGGCGGTCGTGTTTGCCTTCGTGCTGCACAAGACCAACTTCGGGCGTCGCACCTATGCCATCGGCAATAACCCGACCGGGGCCTGGTATTCCGGCATCAACGTCAAGCGTCACAACCTGCTCCTCTTTGCCCTGGTGGGGCTGATGGCCGGACTGGCCTCGGTGCTGCTCACCTCGCGTCTGGGCAGTACCCGTCCGACCATTGCGATGGGATGGGAGCTGGCGGTGGTGACCATGGCGGTACTCGGTGGGGTCAATATTCTCGGCGGTTCCGGCAGCATGGTGGGCGTGATTATCGCCGCCTTCCTGATGGGGCTGGTCACCTTCGGCCTGAGCCTGCTCAACGTGCCGGGCATCGTGATGTCGGTGATCATCGGCGCGATGCTGATTGTGGTGATCTCCCTGCCGATCGTCACCCGCCGGATTATGCAGCGAAGACGGATTTAATCCCCTCACCCCTGCCCTCTCCCCAAAGGGGAGAGGGAGAAAGGCCGCACGGAGCAGTCCCCTCGCCCCTCCGGGGAGAGGGTTAGGGTGAGGGGCGCAGATTTGCAAAATCACCATTAAGGAGAATTATCATGAGCTTTATGTTGGCGCTGCCGAAAATCAGCCTGCACGGCGCAGGCGCAATCGGCGATATGGTTAAGCTGGTGGCAACCAAACAGTGGGGCAAGGCGTTGATCGTCACCGATGGTCAGCTGGTAAAAATGGGCCTGCTCGACAGTCTGTTTACCGCCCTCGACGAACAGCAGATGTCATATCAGCTGTTCGACGCGGTCTTCCCGAACCCGACCGAAGCGCTGGTGCAGGAAGGTTTTGCCGCTTACCTGGCCGCAAAGTGCGATTACATTATTGCCTTCGGCGGCGGCAGCCCGATCGACACCGCCAAAGCGGTTAAAATCCTCACCGCCAACCCCGGTCCGTCTACCGCGTACTCCGGGGTCGGCAAAGTCATCAACGCCGGCGTGCCGCTGGTGGCGATCAACACGACCGCAGGCACGGCGGCGGAGATGACCAGCAACGCAGTGATCATCGACTCTGAACGTCAGGTCAAAGAGGTGATTATCGACCCGAACATTATTCCGGATATCGCCGTGGATGACGCCAGCGTGATGCTTGATATTCCGGCTTCCGTCACGGCCGCCACCGGGATGGACGCCCTGACCCACGCCATCGAAGCGTATGTTTCCGTGGGTGCTCACCCATTGACTGACGCCAACGCGCTGGAGGCCATTCGCCTGATCGCCCGCTGGCTGCCGGAAGCGGTGGACAACGGGCATAACCTGAAGGCACGCGAGCAGATGGCCTTCGGCCAGTATCTGGCCGGGATGGCCTTCAACAGCGCCGGACTCGGGCTGGTGCACGCCCTGGCCCACCAGCCGGGAGCCACGCACAACCTGCCGCACGGCGTGTGTAACGCCATCCTGCTGCCGATCATCGAAAACTTTAACCGTCCGAACGCCGTGGCGCGCTTTGCCCGCGTGGCGCAGGCGATGGGCGTCGATACCCGCAAGATGAGCGACGAAGCGGCCAGCATGTCGGCCATTCAGGCGATTCGTGACCTGAGCACCCGCGTCGGCATTCCGTCCGGCTTCAGCACGCTGGGCGTGACCAAAGCCGACATCGAAGGCTGGCTCGACAAAGCCCTCGCCGACCCCTGTGCACCCTGCAACCCGCGTGCTGCCAGCCGCGACGAGGTGCGCGAGCTCTATCTGGAGGCATTATGATCCGCAAAGCCTTTGTAATGCAGGTGAACCCTGACGCACACGAAGAGTACGAACGTCGCCACAACCCGATCTGGCCCGAGCTGGAAGCGGTTCTGAAAGACCACGGCGCGCACCACTACGCCATCTATCTGGATAAGAGCCGTAACCTGCTGTTTGCCACGGTAGAGATCGAGTCGGAAGAGCGCTGGAACGCGGTGGCAAACACCGATGTCTGCCAGCGCTGGTGGAACTATATGGGGGAGGTGATGCCCTCTAACCCGGACAACAGCCCGGTGAGTACCGGGCTGCGAGAGGTGTTTTACCTGGCCTGATGGGTCAACGCTGCCGCGCTCGCGGCAGCGATATCCCGCTTACTGCTCAACGTAAACGCCGACAACACCGTCACCGCCAGCACAAAACAGCCCAGCATCAGGTAGGTCTCCTGGAAGCCGATCCGGTCATACATATTCCCGGCAAAGGCGGAGAGGAAAATCGCCGCCAGCTGTTTGGCAAAGTTGAAGCCAATCAGGTAGATGGTGGCAGACAGTCGGGTATCGAACACGCCGGTAATGTACTTGAAGGCGCCCACCAGCAGGAACGGCACTTCCAGGGCGTGCAGCATCTTCAGGGCCACCACTTCCACGGCGGTGGTCGCAAATGACGAACCAATAATGCGCGTCGCCATGATCACCCCGGCAATCAGCAGCGTATTTTTTGCGCCGATGCGGTTAATGATCCACGGGGAGCAGAACATGATGATGGCGTTGCAGATCTCCCCGGCGGTGGTCGCAAAGCCAAACGCCCGCGTCCCCTCCTCCGGCGTGGCGAAGAAGGTTTTAAAGAAGGTGGCGAACTGCTGATCGAAGACGTCATACACACAGGCCACGCCAATCACGTACAAAATGAACATCCACATTTTGCGCTGGCGGAACAGGTTAAAGACGGTTCGGGCAGTGATCTGCGGCTGGTTAGCGCCGAGGGCATTCATCACCTGCGCGGTCTGGTTGGGCTTCGGTTTGGCAACCACCAGCAGCAGCATCAGTATCAGCGCCGCCCCGGACCCCATCCAGAATACATATGAGGGATCGATACTGAACAGCACCCCACCCGTCGAGGCGCACAGCCCCCAGCCGAGACAGCCAAACATGCGCGCCTTGCCGTACTCAAAGAAGCTGTTGCGGCTCACACGTTCGATGTAGGCCTCAATCGCGCCCGACCCTGCCGAGAAGACGAAGCCGATATAGATCCCACCGCTCAGCGCCCCAAGCCAGATATTGGTTTTCAGCAGCGGAGCGAAGACGTAGAGAAAAAACGGCGCGAACAAAAACAGCAGCACCGCGATGATCCACAGTAGGTGTTTTTTCAGCCCCAGTTTGTCCGACACTATCCCCAGCACCGGCTGGAACGAGATGGCAAACAGCGAGATGCAGGAGAAGACGATCCCGGTATGGGTTTTATTCAGGCCGATGATATCCGACAGCCAGATCGGCAGGAACGGAAAGCAGGTGGCCATGATGAAGAAGTAGAGAAAGAAGAACGACCCGAAAATCCAGAAGTTAGGGTTGTCTTTGTGGGTACAGGCAGTCGTGTTCATTATTTTTATCCTCAACTCAGGGCCGGTCGCCCGGCCCATTGCCCTTATACGCGTTCAACGCCAATCAGGATGGCGGTTTCCGGGTCCAGCACCGGCAGAGCAAGCCCCGCCTGCATCAGCCATTCGCCACTCACCGTTTGCGGGGACTCCATCCACGCCGGCAGCTTGCGCATGGTGTGTCCCCCTTCGCCAGTCAGGCGGATATTGGGGTGATCGAGCAGGGTGATGCGGTACTGCGCGCTGGCTTCGAGGCCCGGCATGCGCAGCGGCATCATCAGGGTGTAATCCGGCATCGCCAACTGGCTGACAATAAACAGCCCCTGGCGCTGATCCTGACTCACTATCCCCTGCGCCAGCGTGGTGCTGTCGGGCATATCCACCCGCCACTGGGTGCCGTGGTGGATCACCTCCCGCCACTGCTTATGCAGGGCCGCATAGTGCCGGTAGCCTTCGCGCTCCTGCTCATCCACGGCGAGGGGATCCAGCTCCAGCCCCATATGGCCGAACAGCGCCGTCAGGCCCCGGAAGGCAATGCTGTGCTGGCGGAAAGTGGCATGGCATTTATGATGACCGATATGCGCGCCCATCACCTCCGGCGGGAAAAAGTAACTCATGCCACGCTGGATAGTATTACGTTCCAGCGCGTCGTTGTTATCCGACGCCCAGAAGCGGTGGCAGCGGGTCAGGACTTCATAGTCGATACGCCCGCCGCCGGAGGAGCAGGATTCAAACTCCACGTGCGGGAAGCGCTCGCCCAGGGTGTCCAGCAGACGGTAGAACTGGCGGGTCTGGGCGTCGGCAGCGGCTTTACCGTTATGGCCCGGCTGCACCAGCTCGCGGTTCATGTCCCACTTCACGTAGTCCACCGCGTGCTCGCCCAGCAGCCAGCTTATGCGCTCCAGCAGGTAGTTGAAGACGGCAGGAATGTTGAGGTTCAGCACCCACTGGTGGCGACCGGTGGCCTGCTCATAACCTGGCAGTGCCAGCACCCAGTCCGGGTGGGTGCGATACAGATCGGAGTCGGGGTTGATCATCTCCGGCTCGACCCAGATACCAAATTCCATCCCGAGGCTTTTGACGTGGTTGATCACCGGCGTCAGGCCATTGGGGTATTTCTGCTCGTCGAGATACCAGTCCCCCAGCGCCGCATGGTCGTCGTTACGCCCTTTAAACCAGCCATCGTCGATGATAAAGCGCTCCACCCCCAGCGAAGCCGCTTCGTCTGCCATCCGCATAATGTACTCAGGGTCATGGTCAAAGTAGATCCCCTCCCAGGTATTGAGATGCACCGGGCGCGGCTTATTCTCCGGGAAGCGGATGATGTTGCTGCGCAGATAGCGGTGGAACTGCTGGCTCATGCCGTTCAGCCCCTGGGTGGAGTAGCTGGCGTAGAGGCGTGGCGTCCACAGGGTTTCCCCCTCCGCCACCGCCATCTCACCCGGCAAATAGAGCGCTTCGGCCTGCAGGTAACGACGGCCATCGGTTTTGGCCTCCGCGCGCAGGCGATGGTTGCCACTCCAGCCCAGGTGTACGCCCCAGACGTCGCCGTGCATTTCGCTGAAGCCCGGCGTGCCGCCGATCAGGGCCGGGAAATGCTCGTGGGAGCTGCGGCCGCGGCGGTTTTCGATCACGAAACTGTCGTGCTCCAGCAGCAGGCGATGCGGCTGGAATTCGCGGATCCAGCGGCCATGAAACGCCATCACCTCGCGGGCACGTTCCGCCAGCGGCAGGGTGACGGCCAGGCGATCAACCTGCCACGGCTGGCTTTTAAGGTTGGTCAGGCCGTGGCGAATCGCCAGCACGCCGCTGTCATCAAGGGCGATCTCGCTGGTCAAACGCAGGCCGGCGGTATCATCTTCGGCGGTGAGGGTCAGGGATTGTCCCTGCTGCGCTACCGCGACGGTACGAAACCGCGGCGAGCCATCCAGCCCCTGTCGGTGGCCTTCAATGCCCGGGGCGCCGAACAGCCCGTGGGCAAGTTCCGCCATCAGCGTGATCGGGGAGTCAACGTCCAGTCTGCCGTTGGCGATTGGGCGGGATAAAGTAGCCGCATCCTGCGGCGAAAAGTGGCGAAGGTGCGGCCCCCAGTAAAGAATTTCGGCGAACGGGTGGGTTTTGATTATCAAATCCACCGTTTCGCTCGCGAGTCGTAAAACTGCCTCTTGCATCGGACATCTCCTGTCATCGGGATATCCTGAGTGTTGATCCGAAACGTTTCGGATACAAACCAAAACGTTTCGGATTTGTGATCGGGTTTAGAAATTGGGGAAAATTATGCCGTCTGGCCCGGGGAGAATTCTGGCTGCCACAGCACCTGAAGCTGGCTGATGTCGTCGCCGTTAATCAGCTGCAGCACCATATCGGCGATCTGCTTGCCCACCCCCTGACGGGTGGACTGGATCACCGCCGCCACGTCGATATCGACAATGCTGTCCTGCGGCAGACCGTCGTACACCACCAGCGCCACGGCGTTCTCGCCGGTTAAACGTCCCATCTGCGCCAGCGCCATCGCGGCCCCGTCGCCATGGGTATTGCAGTCGGTGACGATCGCCGTGGGAGCGACATCCAGCGCCAGCAGCGCCTGAGTGGTGGTGTAACCCGCCCGGCGTGAAGGCGGCATGGTGCGCAGCCATTCGCTGGAGAGCCCCGCCTCGTTCAGGGCATCAAGGTAGCCCTGGCGGCGCTGGGTAATAAACGCCTGATTGTTGCTCTCACCCAGCAGCGCGATGCGCTGATGACCCTGCCCGATTAACCGCCGGGTCGCGTTGTACGTGCCCGCATAGTTATCGAAGTCAAACCAGGCGTAGGGCTTCGGCAACTGGCTACGGCCCAGCGCGAGGAACGGGAACCCGGCGGCCTGCAGCTGCTCGAGACGCGGATCGTTATCCAGGGTATGGGCCACGATCAGCGCATCCACGCGACGGCTCTGCACCATGCGCATGTAGCTGTGCTTGTCGGCCAGATCGTCGTCGGCAATCAGTAATAGATCGATCTCATGTTGCGCCAGTTCGTGGCTAATTTCGCCGACCATCTCCATAAAGACGCTGTTATTGAGCGGAACGGGATGCACCGGGAAGACCAGCCCTACCGCGTCGATTTTGCCCATCTTCAGACGACGGGCAAAGGTATTCGGCCGATAGCCGCGGCGCTGCGCTTCGGCTTCCACGCGGGCACGCGTCTCGCTGGAAACGTCAAAATAGCCGTTGAGGGCGCGGCTCACCGTCGTTACCGACAGTCCCAGTTCTTTGGCAATGGCTTTAAGCGACATGATTATCCGTGTCTTTGGGTGTTAGTTTTGTTCTGCCACCATGAGCGCCCAGGTATCGGGCTCAAGGGCTTTGAAGATGTGCGGCTGGTCTGCAGGATAGCAAATATAGTCCCCTTCCCCGAGCGCTTCCGGTGCGTCGATGAGGCCAACCAGCGCCCGGCCCTGAGTAATAATAATGTGTTCAACCGAACCCGGCGGATGGGGATGAGATATACGATCCGCACCCGGCTGCGCCATCAGCATGTAGATATCACGTCGGGCCCCCGGCGGGCAGGTCGCCAGCAAAATGGCCTCATAGTTAGCCTGTTCGGCACTGACTTTTGTCCCTTCGCCACGGCGGATCACCTGGGTCGTGGGCTGTTGCGGTTCCAGCAAACGGGCAAAGGGAATATCCAGCGCCACGCAGAGCGACCACAGGGTTTCAAGGCTGGGATTGCCGTTGCCGGACTCCAGCTGGGAGAGGGTGGATTTGGCGATCCCGGCCCGGCGAGCGATCTCCGCCAGTGAAAGCCCGGTACGCATGCGCTCCCGCACCAGGCTTTTGGCGATTACGCTGATTGGCTGCGTCATAAAACGGTCTCTTGTTCTATAAATCGAACGAATCGTTCATCTTGATAAACGAATGTGATGCGTTCATTATAATGGATACTCGTTCGATATGGCTAAAATTGTATGAAACAGGCTTTCTCTTGTCTCAAAGACGACACCATCAAGGCGATTATTCTCGTGTGTCTGGCGGTGGGCGTGGTGGGGATGTCCTACGGCTCGCTGGCGATGGCGTATGGCTTCCCGCTGTGGGTACCCTTTGTGCTCTCGATTTCGGTGCTGGCGGGCGCCTCGGAATTTATGTTTATCGGCATCGTCGCCAGCGGGGGCAACCCCCTTGCCGCAGCGGCGGCCGGGCTGCTGGTCAACGCCCGCCATGTCCCCTTCGGCGTGACGGTGCGTGAGCTGGTGGGAAAACGCGGCGCCAGCTTCCTTGGCTGCCACATTATGAATGACGAAAGCGTGGTGTTTGGCCTGTCGCAAAAAACACCTGAGCAGCGCAAGGCCGCCTACTGGCTCTGCGGTCTGGGGGTGGCAATTATCTGGCCGCTGGGCACCCTGCTGGGGGCGATGGTCGGCAAGCTGCTGCCGGAGCCGGAAACCATCGGGCTGGATGCGGTGTTCCCGGCCATTCTACTGGCGTTGGTTGTGCCCGCCTTTAAGAACCGCACCACGCTGATCCGCGCCTGCAGCGGTGCGGCCCTGTCCCTGGCCGCCGTACCCTTTGCCCCGGTCGGCCTGCCGGTGCTGCTCTCCCTGCTTGGCCTCGCGACGAGGAAGAAATAATGGAAAACATGACCGTCTTTATTCTCGGCATCGCCCTGCTGTCGGCGGGCACCTACCTGATGCGTCTTGGCGGAGCGAAGCTGGGCAGCCGGTTAGCGCTGTCTGAACGCTCCCAGGCGCTGCTGTCGGATGCGGCAACGGTACTGTTGTTTTCGGTGGCGCTGGCGACCACCTTCTATGAAGGGGGACATTTTGCCGGGATGGCGCGAGTGCTGGGCGTAGGCTTTGCGGTTTTCCTCGCCTGGCGCAAGGTGCCGTTGATTTTCGTGATCGTCGCAGCGGCAGTGGTGACGGCATTATTACGCCTGGCAGGCATAAACTAAAAAAGCGCCCCGGGGGCGCTCTTTCGACAGATACTGTGCTGTTATTTATTCAGTTCAGCGGTCATGTGTACACGGTTACCGGCGAAGGCCTGAGTAATGGTGTAAGACGATGCGCCTGCCTGCTCGGCCTGAGCCGCGATTTTCGCTTCTGCGCCATCAATGGTGCTGGCGGAGGCGGTAACAGACTGGGCAGCGAAAGAACCGAAAGAGGTAGCCAGAGCGATTACTGCAACAAAAGTTTTGATGGTTTTCATGAGATAAATCCTTGCGATGAGTTGTTGTTGTAAGGCGTTGTGCCTTGATGTGATAAATAATAGGCCTTATCACCGATAACTGATAGCGGAAGGATTTGCTCTCAACATTCAAAATTATTGATCAATAATCAGACGTTCCGGATGGGTATAAATCGTGGCTCTTCCTGGCTTGCAGAACCCTACCAGCGTCAGGTTACAGCGCTCGGCCACTTCAACCGCCAGTGTGGTGGCTGCGGAGACAGCAAACAGGATCTCAACCCCGCACATCGCCGCCTTTTGCACCATCTCATAGCTGGCCCGGCTGGAGACCAGCGCGGCCCCCTGCTGCCAGGCGTCACTCTCTCCCGCCCGACGACCCAGCAGTTTATCCAGCGCCACATGGCGTCCGACATCTTCATGCCCGCCCGCGATCTCGCCCGAGGGCATTACCCAGGCGGCGGCATGGGTACAGCCGCTCAGCTGTCCGATGGGCTGCACGTCGTTGAGATGCGCCAGCGCCCGATCGAGATGGGCAAGGTTAAAACGCTGGGTGAAGGACAGCGGCACCACGGGCTTGCCGATATCGTTAAGCTGCTCCACGCCGCAGACGCCGCAGCCGGTGCGCCCCGCCAGCGCCCGCCGACGTTCTTTTAATCCCATAAAGCGGCGGCTGGAGAGTTCAATCTGCACTTCGAGACCATTGCAAACGGATATCACCTCCATGCCGTAGATCTCACGCGGGTGCTCAATGATGCCTTCAGACAGCGAAAAGCCGATGGCAAAGAGCTCCAGATCTTTCGGCGAGGCCATCATCACCACGTGGGAGATACCGTTATAAACCAGCGCGACGGGCACCTCTTCCGCCAGGAAATCGGGAGTCGGGAGGCTAATCTGAGGGGGTCTGTGTACCCGGCGCTCTGCCACGCCGACAGGCAGCGACGTAATGCGGGTATCACCATTTTGTTTCAACACAACGAATATCCTGAGCAACCACGGGAGAGGCCTGCTATTGCACCATACTTTTCCAGCCTGGCGCATAGTATGGATCAATTTTTACCGCCCTGTCCGCGCAACTTTACCGAAGATTCAAACCCGAGGGAGAAACAGATTTGTAACAGTTTCGGGGCACCATGTGATCAATATCACATTTTATAATCATCACCGTGATAATACGTTCACTTTGTTTTAACGCCGTTGGAACAAGCGTACCGACATTGTGGTATTCTGACATACCCCTCGTGGAAATGAGGGTTTAACGCAAATTTTCAACTTTGCGGTCAAAAAATAGCCGTGAAGTAAAACAATAATCACCCCCAATAATTCGCGCGCAGGCGCGAGGAAATGAAGGGTAGCAATGTCGAAACAAGGAGTGACCATGCAGGTCAGCAGAAGGCAGTTCTTTAAGATCTGCGCTGGCGGTATGGCAGGCACCACGGCGGCGGCACTGGGCTTTGCGCCCGGCGTAGCGCTGGCGGAAACACGGCAGTACAAACTGCTGCGCACCCGCGAAACCCGTAACACCTGTACGTACTGCTCTGTCGGCTGTGGGCTGTTGATGTATAGCCTCGGTGACGGTGCAAAAAACGCCAAAGCATCTATTTTCCATATCGAAGGTGACCCGGATCATCCGGTCAACCGCGGTGCGCTCTGCCCGAAAGGGGCAGGTCTGGTGGACTTCATCCACTCAGAAAGCCGCCTGAAATTCCCGGAATATCGCGCGCCAGGCTCCGATAAATGGCAGCAAATTGGCTGGGACGAAGCGTTCGATCGCATCGCTAAGCTGATGAAAGAAGATCGCGATGCCAACTTCATGGCGCAGAACGCCGAAGGCACCACCGTCAACCGCTGGCTCTCCACCGGCATGCTGTGTGCCTCTGCCTCCAGTAACGAAACCGGCTATTTAACCCAGAAATTTACGCGCGCACTCGGTATGCTCGCGGTCGACAACCAGGCGCGTGTCTGACACGGACCAACGGTAGCAAGTCTTGCTCCAACATTTGGTCGCGGTGCGATGACCAACCACTGGGTCGACATCAAGAACGCCAACCTCATCGTGGTGATGGGCGGTAACGCCGCTGAAGCGCACCCCGTCGGGTTCCGCTGGGCGATGGAAGCCAAAATCCACAACGGTGCGAAACTGATTGTGATCGATCCCCGCTTTACGCGTACTGCGTCAGTGGCGGATTTCTACACCCCGATTCGTTCAGGTACTGACATCACTTTCCTGTCAGGCGTACTGCTGTACCTGCTAACCAACGAAAAATATAACCGCGAATACACCGAAGCCTATACCAACGCCAGCCTGATCGTGCGTGAGGATTATCACTTCGAAGATGGCCTGTTCAGCGGTTACGACGCCGATAAACGCAAGTACGACAAAACCAGCTGGAACTACGAGCTGGATGAGAAAGGCTTTGCGAAGCGCGATACCACCCTGCAACACCCGCGCTGCGTCTGGAATCTGCTGAAAGAGCACGTCTCCCGCTATACGCCGGACGTGGTGGAGAACATCTGTGGGACGCCGAAGGCCGACTTCCTGAAGGTGTGCGAGATGATCGCTGAAACCAGCGCTCACGATAAAACCGCCTCGTTCCTGTATGCCCTTGGCTGGACGCAGCACTCTGTCGGCGCGCAGAACATCCGTACCATGGCGATGGTTCAGCTGCTGCTCGGCAACATGGGGATGGCTGGCGGCGGCGTCAACGCCCTGCGCGGTCACTCCAACATTCAGGGTCTGACTGACCTCGGTCTGCTGTCGCAAAGCCTGACGGGTTATATGAACCTGCCAAGCGAGAAACAGACCGACCTGCAAACCTACCTGACGGCCAGCACACCAAAACCGCTGCTCGAAGGCCAGGTGAACTACTGGGGCAACTATCCGAAGTTCTTCGTCTCAATGATGAAGGCCTTCTATGGTGACAAAGCGACGGCGGAAAACAGCTGGGGCTTTGACTGGCTGCCGAAGTGGGACAAGGGTTACGACGTTCTGCAGTACTTCGAGATGATGAACCAGGGTCAGGTCAACGGCTATATCTGCCAGGGCTTTAACCCGGTGGCGTCGTTCCCGAACAAGAACAAAGTTGTCGCCTCTCTGTCGAAACTGAAGTTCCTGGTGACCATTGACCCGCTTAACACCGAGACGGCGACCTTCTGGCAGAACCACGGTGAGTCGAACGATGTCGATCCATCGAAGATTCAGACCGAAGTGTTCCGTCTGCCGTCCACCTGCTTCGCGGAAGAGAACGGTTCTATCGTCAACTCCGGTCGCTGGCTACAGTGGCACTGGAAAGGCGCAGACGCCCCGGGCATCGCCATGAACGACGGCGAGATCCTGGCCGGCATCTTCTTACGCCTGCGTAAGATGTACGCCTCTGAAGGTGGGGCGAACCCGGAACCGGTGCTGAACATGAGCTGGAACTACTCGACGCCGGAAAATCCATCCCCGGAAGAAGTGGCGATGGAGAGCAACGGTAAGGCGCTGGCGGATGTTATCGACCCGGCCACCGGCGCGGTTCTGGCGAAGAAAGGCGATCAGCTCAGCACCTTTGCGCACCTGCGTGATGACGGCACCACCTCCAGTGGCTGCTGGATCTTTGCCGGGAGCTGGACGCCGAAAGGCAACCAGATGGCCAACCGCGACAACGCCGACCCGTCAGGTCTCGGCAATACGCTGGGCTGGGCATGGGCGTGGCCGCTGAACCGCCGCATTCTCTATAACCGTGCCTCCGCTGACCCGCAGGGCAACCCGTGGGATCCGAAGCGTCAGCTGCTGAAGTGGGACGGCGCCAAATGGGGCGGCGTGGATATTCCGGACTACAGCACTGCCGCACCAGGCAGCGATGTCGGGCCGTTTATCATGCAGCCTGAAGGGATGGGACGTCTGTTTGCTATCGATAAGATGGCGGAAGGCCCGTTCCCGGAACACTACGAGCCGTTTGAGACGCCGCTGGGCACCAACCCGCTGCACCCGAACGTGGTCTCTAACCCGGCCGCCCGTATCTTTAAAGGCGATTTCGAGGCGCTGGGTAAAAAAGACAAGTTCCCGTATGTCGGCACCACCTACCGTCTGACCGAGCACTTCCACTACTGGACCAAGCACGCGCGGCTTAACGCCATCGCGCAGCCGGAACAGTTCGTGGAGATCGGCGAGAAGCTGGCGAATAAACTCGGCATCAATCAGGGCGATACCGTCAAGGTCTCCTCCAACCGCGGCTACATCAAGGCCAAGGCGGTGGTGACCAAGCGTATTCGCACGCTGAACGTACACGGTCAGCAGGTGGATACCATCGGTATTCCGATTCACTGGGGTTATGAGGGCGTGGCGAAGAAAGGGTTTATTGCCAACACCCTGACGCCATTCGTCGGTGATGCGAACACGCAGACGCCGGAGTTCAAGGCCTTCCTCGTGAACGTGGAAAAGGTGTAACGGAGACGACTTATGGCTTATCAATCGCAAGACATTATTCGTCGTTCCGCGACTAACAGTTTCACCCCCGCGCCTCAGGCGCGGGACCACCAGCAGGAAGTGGCGAAGCTTATCGACGTGACCACCTGTATCGGCTGTAAAGCCTGTCAGGTGGCCTGTTCGGAGTGGAACGACCTCCGTGATGAAGTGGGTCACAACGTCGGGGTGTATGACAACCCCGCCGATCTGACCGCCAAATCCTGGACGGTGATGCGCTTCTCGGAAGTGGAGCAGAACGACAAACTGGAATGGCTGATCCGCAAAGATGGTTGTATGCACTGCGCGGATCCGGGCTGCCTGAAGGCTTGCCCGTCTGAAGGGGCGATCATTCAGTATGCCAACGGCATCGTCGACTTCCAGTCCGAACAGTGCATCGGCTGCGGCTACTGCATCGCGGGCTGTCCGTTCGACGTGCCGCGCCTGAACCCGGAAGACAACCGCGTCTATAAATGTACGCTGTGCGTCGACCGTGTGAATGTCGGCCAGGAGCCGGCCTGCGTAAAGACCTGTCCAACCGGCGCCATTCATTTTGGCTCCAAAGAGGACATGAAAACGCTGGCGGGCGAGCGCGTATCCGAGCTGAAAACCCGCGGTTACGACAACGCAGGCCTGTACGATCCGGCCGGTGTTGGCGGGACCCACGTGATGTACGTGCTGCACCACGCCGACAAGCCGAATCTGTATCACGGCCTGCCGGAGAACCCGGAGATCAGCGCCACGGTGAAATTCTGGAAAGGCATCTGGAAACCACTGGCCGCCGTCGGGTTTGCCGCGACGTTCGCTGCGAGCATCTTCCACTACGTCGGTGTCGGGCCGAACCGCGCGGAAGAGGAAGATGACAACCTGCATGAAGAGAAAGACGAGGTGCGCAAATGAGAAGACGTGACACCATCGTGCGCTACACGGCGCCGGAACGTATCAACCACTGGGTCACCGCCTTCTGCTTCATGCTGGCGGCGATAAGCGGGCTGGGGTTCTTCTTCCCCTCCTTCAACTGGCTGATGCAGATCCTCGGTACGCCGCAGCTGGCGCGCATCCTGCACCCGTTTGTCGGGGTGGTGATGTTCGCCTCGTTCATCATCATGTTTTTCCGCTACTGGCACCACAACCTAATCAATCGGGATGATATCTTTTGGGCGAAGAATATTCGTAAGATCGTCGTCAACGCGGAAGTGGGTGATACCGGACGCTATAACTTCGGCCAGAAATGCGTATTCTGGGCGGCGATTATCTTCCTGGTCCTGTTGCTGGCAAGTGGCGTGATCATCTGGCGTCCGTACTTTGCGCCTGCTTTCTCAATCCCGGTGATCCGATTTGCGTTAATGCTGCATTCATTTGCCGCAGTGGCGTTAATTGTGGTTATCATGGTGCATATCTACGCCGCCCTCTGGGTGAAAGGCACCATTACCGCGATGGTGGAAGGCTGGGTCACTAAGACGTGGGCGAAGAAACATCACCCGCGCTGGTACCGTGAAGTCCGCCAGAAACAGGAAAAGTCATCTGAATGAGTATTCGCATAATCCCGCAAGATGAGCTGGGTTCGAGCGAGAAACGCACGGCGGAAGTGATTCCGCCGCTACTGTTCCCCAGACTGAAAAACCTCTACAACCGCCGCGCGGAACGCCTGCGTGAGCTGGCAGAGAACAACCCGCTTGGCGACTATCTGCGCTTTGCCGGGCTGATCGCTCATGCCCAGGAAGTGGTGCTGTACGACCATCCGCTGCAGATGGATCTGACCGCGCGCATTAAAGAGGCGAACGTTCAGGGCAAGCCGCCGCTGGATATCCACGTCCTGCCGCGCGATAAGCACTGGCAAAAACTGCTGCACTCGCTGATAGCCGAGCTGAAGCCTGAGATGAGCGGCCCTGCGCTGGCGGTGATCGAGAATCTCGAGAAAGCCTCTGAGCAGGAGCTGGAGCAGATGGCGAGCGCGCTGTTTGCCTCTGATTTTGCCTCGGTCAGCAGCGATAAAGCGCCGTTTATCTGGGCCGCCCTGTCGCTCTACTGGGCGCAAATGGCCAGTCTGATCCCAGGCAAAGCCCGCGCTGAGTACGGTGAAGCACGCCAGTTCTGCCCGGTGTGCGGTTCGATGCCGGTCTCCAGCATGGTGCAAATCGGTACCACTCAGGGGCTGCGCTATCTGCACTGCAACCTGTGCGAAACCGAGTGGCACGTGGTGCGCATCAAATGCAGCAACTGCGAGCAGACCCGCGATCTGAACTACTGGTCGCTGGAGAACGAGCAGTCAGCGGTGAAAGCCGAAAGCTGTGGCGACTGCGGCACTTACCTGAAGATTTTGTATCAGGAAAAAGACCCGAAAGTGGAGGCCGTCGCTGACGATCTCGCCACGCTGATTCTGGACGCCAAAATGGAGCAGGAGGGCTTTGCCCGCAGCTCGATCAACCCGTTCCTGTTCCCGGGTGAAGGGGAGTAATCTCCTGTGATAATGCCGGGCGGCGCAAGCTTGCCCGGCCTACAGTTGATAAGGTGCAACTACCCCAGGTATTCCTGCAAAATCTTTGGTATTTCTGGATATTAATGGGCAATTACGACTCTGCGCAGTGGCCAGAATAATGGCATCAGGAAGTTTCATCCCATGCTTCACGCGAAGTAAAACACTTCTTTCGGCAATGTCTCTCGATACATCGATAATCTCAAAAGCGCCCATCACCGCCGCAGTTTTGGCTTCATGGCCGTGCCTGCGGGCCCCCACCATGACTTCCATCCACGTGATCAGACTCACTGCCCGGTGCGATGCAGTGCCTTCAATGACGTCAGCAGCCTCAACGCGATTATTGAAGAGGTCGATGAGAATATTGGTATCAAATACCGCCATGTGCTCCATGATCACCACTCTTCACGCAGCTTACGTTCGTACTCGAGCCCATCTTCTTGCTGATTGCCCCACAGACCAAGAGCATCACGGATAACCGAAGAGCTTTGCTGGTCAAGATAGAGTTCTATCGCTTCCCGTAATAATTCAGCGCGAGGCTGGTTCCGCAGCTGCTTCAGGGCATCAAGTCGTTGAATAACATCGTCTGACAAATCAATCAGTATTCTGCCCATATCAATATTCACCGATAAACTCATATATCACCTCAGTATATCATCTATGGTTAATTTTCAGGCAAAATACACCTTATTAATTTAGGGTTAAAGAGAATTGTTACAGGAGTGAACGCTTTTGCGAGCCGCTTTCCAGATTCGAATCCTCAACAAAACCCACTGTTTTCATCAGCCGAAAACCAGTCTATAACGCTGTATATTCATACAGAAAAAAGGACATAAATAAGCCTATGGAAAAGGATTCGCATTTTACGCTGCTGGTGTTATTTTGTGTTAATAGATAACACAACAGGAAACCACAATGCCCAGAACAACCAGTATCACCCTCGGCGAAAACCTGGACCAGTTCATCAACAGAATGATTGAAAGCGGACGTTATGGCTCGACAAGCGAAGTTGTTCGCTCCGCACTGCGTTTGCTGGAAGAACATGAATTGCGAACCGGTAAACTCCGCGAAGCTCTTGAAGAGGGCCTGCTTAGTGGAGAGAGTTCGCTAACGTTACAAGAGATAGCAGCAAGGAAAAAACGTAACTTAAATGTATAGACTCTCTAATCTGGCAGCTAAAGATTTTGAAGCAATCTATGAATACACATGGCGTCGTTTCGGCCCGTTACAGACCGACAAATATACAAATGAACTGGACGGACTGCTGAAGTTGCTGGCAAGAAATCCGTTAATGGGAAGGGATTGTCAAAACCTGATTGACGGTGCACGTCGGCATGATTACGGCCAGCATGCCATATTCTATCGGCACGCGGATGACGCTATTTTTGTCATCCGCATCCTGCATCAGCAAATGGACCCTTTACGGCATTTCCGCTAGCACCACTACTCTTCCTCGTTCCCGCCCTCTTCATACGCACCAAACGGCTTCGCGGGCAGCACGATATAGGTGCCTTCAAATACCGCGCCAGACGTCTCGTCACCGAACAGCTCCACCAGCATCTGCACGCGGGCTTTGCGGCCGCGGGCCAATCGGTCGAGATCGCCGCTGAGCGAGCCTAAATCCGCCACTGCGCTCGGCTTGCCGCTGATAGGACGACTGTAACGAATATGGGCATCGGCGAGGATGATAGTGCCGCCAAGATGACGCTCGCGCAGCATCAGCCAGATGAGTCCCCAGCCGGTGAGCGTCGCCAGCGAGAACAGGCTGCCGGCAAACAGGGTGTGGTGCGGATTCTGATTGCCGCTCTCCGGCATGGTGGTGATGAATTTTTGCCCGGTGTACTGCTGAATGCGCACCCCCATCTTTTCGCTCAGGGGGATGTGCTGATACCAGGCCTGCTGCAGCTGACCGCACCAGTCGGCACGATGCAGAATATCATCCAGCGAGGCGATGGGTTTGATCATCAAAAAGTGGCGAATCGGGGTGGTTTGCGGGGTAGTGATTTCGCCCTGGTTGATAAAACCCAGCTTGGCAAAGAACTCCACCGCATCTTCCCGCGCGCTACAGGTGACGCGCTTCACGCCCTCCTGACGGGCGACAGACTCCAGCGTCATCGCCATCAGCGTGCCGAGACCTTTGTCCTGCACAGAAGGGTGCACCGCCATAAAGCGGATGGAGGCTTCGTTATCGGCATTGATATACAGCCGCCCGACGGCGACCAGGTTGCCCTCTTCATCCATCACCATCTGGTGATGTGCCATGGCGTCCCAGGCGTCGCGTTCCGACCCTTTCGGCTGATGTAAGGGCTTACGCAACATCTCCCAGCGGAACTGGTAGTAAAGCGCTAACTCTTCTTCCGTTTGCGGTACTCGAAGGTGATACATAGCTGTACTCTCTCTTGTTACCCGCGGCCGTACCATCAGCTCACTCATACCTGGAGCCAGAACGTGACGGGGCCATCATTTACCAGCGAGACCTGCATATCTGCAGCGAATCGTCCGGTCTGTGTATGCATCTCTTGCTGACGGCAACGGTCAACAAAGTATTCATATAACGCTTCTGCCCGATCCGGCGCCGCTCCTTTTGAGAAGCCCGGGCGCATGCCGCGCTCGGTATCGGCTGCCAGCGTAAACTGCGACACCACCAGCACGCTGCCCCCCGCCTGCTGCACGTTGAGGTTCATTTTGCCTTCCGCATCGCTGAAGACACGGTACCCCAACACGCGCTCGCATAAGCGGTTGGCCTTTTGCTCGTCGTCATCCCTTTCGACACCTAACAAGACTAAAAGTCCTGGGCCAATTTCACCCGTCACCTCTCCCTCCACGGTGACGCTGGCACGGGTTACGCGCTGGATTAATGCAATCATGGTTGGTCTGCTTCTCGTCGTTTTTCGGCTTCGGCCGCTTTTTTTAGTTCGCGATATACCCCGAGAGTGACAGTAATCTCGGCGCCAAGCAAGACGATACACCACGTCCAGTAAACCCAGAGGAACAAAATGGGGATCACTGCCAGCACGCCATAAATCAGCTGATAGGAGGGGAACATGGTGATGTAAAGCGCGAAGCCTTTCTTGCCCAGTTCGAAAAGCAGAGCGGCCACCATCGCCCCCACCATCGCATCCCGGTTAGGTACGCGCGTGGTAGGAACAATGCTGTACAACAACCAGAACGCGAGCCAGGACAAGAGCAGCGGGAAGATACGCAGCACATCGTCAATCACACTGTTGAGTTCGCTGGCCCAGCGTAACGAGAGCAGATAAGAGCTGATCGCCAGGCTGGCCCCGGCCAGTAGCGGCCCCAGGGTCAGGATCATCCAGTAGACCGCA
The DNA here is from genome assembly GCF_916618945.1 of Leclercia sp. Marseille-Q4284. NCBI lineage: Bacteria > Pseudomonadati > Pseudomonadota > Gammaproteobacteria > Enterobacterales > Enterobacteriaceae > Leclercia > Leclercia sp. Marseille-Q4284. The sequence goes on along the minus strand of NZ_CAKAKG010000002.1, from coordinate 941,088 downwards.
AATGAGTAAACTTTGGGGCGCGCCCGGGTGCTGCGCCAGATGGTATTGAGCGCACTATCAATGGCGTACATCAGCAGCAGCGCGGTGACAATTAGCCCGCACGCCCCAACCGCCGTCATCTTGCTGGAGTTAGCGACAAACTGCTCGATGTAATTCTGAATCACATCCCCGGTGGCCGGCATAAAGTTGGCAAAGACAAAATGGCGGAGCTGCAGGCTGACATCCGAAAACATCGGAAAGGCGGCAAAAAGGGCAAAAATAACGGCCACCAGCGGCACCAGCGACAACAACGACACGTAGGCGAGGTTGCCTGCCAGCGTGGTCATGTTGTCCTCATCGATGCGGTGCCAGAGGAGTTTTAGCCACGCACGCAGCGGTCGGGTGTGGTGGCTGGCTTTTTGATGAACGGTTTTTAGCATAACTGCTTCGCAAAGTAGTCGGGGATCGTCTGTTTTCCGGTCACCAGAATTGACGTGATACCCAACTGGTTAGCTCCCTCTATATTATCGACGTTATCGTCAAAAAAGATGGCGTCGGCGGCAGAGAATCCTTCGGCTTGCAGAACGGCCTGGTAGATCCGCGCTTCCGGTTTGCGCATCCCCATCTCCTGAGACAGATAGATCTTGTCCGCCGCCGCTTTCACGTCAGGATATTCTTCCGGCCAGAAGGTCGTGTGCAGACGGTTGGTATTGGACAGCACCACCACCCGATGCCCCTGCTCGCGCAGCTTGTGCATGATGGCAATCACCTCGGGACGAATGCCGACAAAAATCGCCTGCCAGCCGTGGGAGAACTGTTCGTAACTGAGGGGGAGTTCCATCTCATGGCAGAGCTTTTCGGCAAATTGTTCATCCGAAATCTCACCGCGCTCATGCTGATGGAAGGCGTCGCCCATCGTAAAACTTTGCTTAAGCGTCGCCAGCGGAACGCGGCTGAAATCACTCCATGTTCCCAGCACACGATTGAAGTCGATATCGACGATTACGTTTCCTAAATCAAAGATATAGAGCATGTATTTCTCCTTTTCGCCGTGAAAAGTAACTGTAGCGGGAAAGAAGATGTTTGGCTATGCGCCAGCGCCAGCTTAGAGAAAGGAAGGCACGGCCTGCGCCACGCTGGCTTCGTTGACATCAGATTCCATCATTGCCCCGTGAAGAATATAAAGAGATGAAATCGTCCGTTGTCTTACCGTAATTTTGCCAATAAAAAAGCCGCTGATCGCTCAGCGGCTTTTTGCTTTCCGGGTGGCGATAACGCTCACCCGGCATACGCACCGTATTAGTCGCGAGGACCACGGCCCGCACGTTTACGGTCGTTCTCGGTCAGGTGACGTTTACGGATACGGACGGAGGTAGGAGTAACTTCTACCAGTTCGTCGTCATCGATAAATTCCAGAGCCTGTTCGAGGGACATTTTCTGTGCCGGAACCAGCGTGGTTGCTTCGTCAGTACCGGAAGCACGCATGTTGGTCAGTTTTTTACCGGTCAGGCAGTTTACGGTCAGGTCGTTAGAACGACTGTGAATACCGATGATCTGGCCTTCGTAAACTTCTGCACCGTGACCCAGGAACAGCTTACCGCGATCCTGCAGGCTGAACAGGGCGAATGCCACCGCTTTACCCTGGCCGTTAGAGATCAGCACGCCGTTCTGGCGCTGGCCGATTTCACCTGGCTTAACGTCATCGTAGTGGCTGAAGGTGGAGTACAGCAGACCTGTACCGGAAGTCATGGTCATGAACTCGGTACGGAAGCCGATCAGGCCACGTGCCGGGATCAGGTAATCCAGACGAATACGGCCTTTGCCGTCAGGGATCATGTCTTTGACATCGCCCTTACGCTCGCCCATTGCCTGCATCACAGAACCCTGGTGCTGTTCTTCGATATCCAGCGTCACGTTCTCGAACGGCTCTTGCATACGGCCATCGATCATACGGTTGATAACTTTCGGACGGGACACAGCCAGTTCGAAGCCTTCACGACGCATGTTTTCGATCAGTACAGACAAGTGCAGCTCACCACGACCGGATACACGGAACGCGTCCGCATCTTCGGTTTCTTCAACACGCAGTGCCACGTTGTGCACCAGCTCTTTGTTCAGGCGGTCAAGGATCTGACGAGAGGTAACGTATTTACCTTCTTTGCCACAGAACGGAGAGGTGTTGACGTTGAAGAACATGGTTACGGTTGGTTCATCAACGGACAGCGCTGGCAGCGCTTCGACGTTTTGCGGATCGCAAAGGGTGTCGGAGATGTTCAGTTCGCCCAGACCGGTGATAGCAATGATATCGCCCGCTTCGGCTTCGGTGGATTCAATACGCTCCAGACCGAGGTGAGTCAGTACTTTACCGACTTTACCGTTACGTGTTTTACCTTCGCTGTCGATAACAGTGATCTGCTGGTTAGGCTTCACTTTACCGCGTTTGATGCGACCAATACCGATTACGCCAACGTAGTTGTTGTAATCCAGCTGGGAGATCTGCATCTGGAACGGACCATCAAGGTCAACGGTTGGTGCTTTAACGTGGTCAACAATCGCCTGATACAGCGGGGTCATGTCTTCCGCCATATCAGTGTGATCGTTACCCGCGATACCCATCAATGCAGATGCATAGATGATTGGGAAATCGAGCTGCTCGTCGCTTGCGTCCAGGTTAACGAACAGGTCGAAGACCTGATCCACAACCCAGTCAGGACGCGCGCCAGGACGGTCAACTTTGTTGATAACCACGATTGGCTTCAAACCATGGGCAAACGCCTTTTTGGTTACGAAGCGCGTCTGCGGCATTGGGCCATCCATTGCGTCAACGACCAGCAGAACGGAGTCTACCATGGACATTACACGTTCAACTTCACCACCGAAGTCGGCGTGCCCAGGGGTATCAACGATGTTGATACGGTAGTCATTCCATTTGATAGCGGTGTTTTTAGCGAGGATGGTAATCCCACGCTCTTTCTCCAAATCGTTGGAGTCCATCACGCGTTCGGTGGCTTCAGCACGCTCATTACTGAAGGTACCGGATTGCTGCAGCAGCTTATCAACCAGGGTAGTTTTACCATGGTCAACGTGCGCGATGATGGCGATATTACGCAGATTTTCGATCACAACTTTGCCTCAGGCATTTAGAAATAGCGCGTTATTGTACACGGATTAATCGCACTACAAAACAGGATCACAAACATCCCCCGCAAACAAGTATCGCAGAGATGCTTTGTGATCGCTTTCACGGAGCGGTAAAAGGGCACTTTAACGTAAATTGCACCAATATGGTGCTCAATGTTCACATTGAAGCACTATACTGGTGCAACAAAACCATCATGGTGCAGCCCTTTTGCACTATGGTGCGCATGATAGCGCCTTTTTGGGGTGTTTTAAAAGTTGGCACAGATTTCGCTTTATAAAAAATACGGCAACTAAGGGCAACATCGCCTGCCTTACACAGAATTTGAAGACTTCGTTACCACGACGACAATGACCAATCTGGAGAGTTAAGTATGTCCGCTGAACACGTTTTGACGATGCTGAACGAACATGAAGTGAAGTTTGTTGATCTGCGCTTCACCGATACCAAAGGTAAAGAACAGCACGTCACAATTCCTGCTCATCAGGTAAATGCCGAATTCTTCGAAGAAGGCAAAATGTTTGACGGCTCCTCGATTGGCGGCTGGAAAGGTATTAACGAATCTGACATGGTTCTGATGCCTGACGCATCCACTGCGCTCATTGACCCGTTCTTCGAAGAATCTACCCTGATCATCCGTTGCGATATCCTCGAGCCAGGCACCCTGCAGGGTTACGACCGCGACCCACGCTCTATCGCTAAACGCGCTGAAGAGTACCTGCGCTCCACCGGCATCGCAGACACCGTTCTGTTCGGGCCAGAGCCAGAGTTCTTCCTGTTCGACGACATCCGTTTTGGTGCGACCACGTCCGGTTCTCACGTTGCTATCGATGATATCGAAGGCGCATGGAACTCCTCCACCAAATACGAAGGCGGCAACAAAGGTCACCGTCCTGCGGTTAAAGGCGGTTACTTCCCGGTTCCACCGGTCGACTCTTCACAGGACATCCGTTCTACCATGTGTCTGATCATGGAAGAGATGGGCCTGGTTGTTGAAGCGCACCACCATGAAGTTGCAACTGCTGGCCAGAACGAAATCGCCACCCGTTTCAACACCATGACCAAGAAAGCGGACGAAATTCAGATCTACAAATACGTTGTGCACAACGTTGCGCACCGTTTCGGTAAAACCGCGACCTTCATGCCAAAACCAATGTTTGGTGACAACGGTTCCGGTATGCACTGCCACATGTCCCTGTCCAAGAACGGTACTAACCTGTTCGCTGGCGACAAATATGCTGGTCTGTCCGAGCAGGCGCTGCACTACATCGGTGGTGTTATCAAACACGCTAAAGCGATTAACGCCCTGGCGAACCCAACCACTAACTCCTACAAGCGTCTGGTCCCAGGCTACGAAGCGCCGGTAATGCTGGCCTACTCTGCCCGTAACCGTTCTGCTTCTATCCGTATTCCGGTGGTTTCATCGCCAAAAGCGCGTCGTATCGAAGTGCGCTTCCCGGATCCAGCGGCTAACCCATACCTGTGCTTCGCAGCACTGCTGATGGCGGGCCTGGACGGTATCAAGAACAAGATCCACCCGGGCGAAGCGATGGACAAAAACCTGTACGATCTGCCGCCAGAAGAAGCGAAAGAGATCCCACAGGTTGCAGGCTCTCTGGAAGAAGCCCTGCAGGAACTGGACGCAGACCGTGAGTTCCTGACGGCTGGCGGCGTGTTCACCGACGAAGCGATCGATGCTTACATCGCGCTGCGTATGGAAGAGAACGATCGTGTTCGCATGACGCCACACCCGGTTGAGTTCGAACTGTACTACAGCGTTTAATCTTCAATCCCTGTCGCGCGGCCTTTTCCGCGCGAGATTGATAGCCGTTTTTTGTTGCCGTGGAAACTTTTCAGCCCATCTTCGGATGGGCTTTTTTCTCCACCAACAAGCTGATCTCACGCGCTTTTTACCGCAAAAACACTATACTGCACTAAAATAGTGCAACCAACTCCAGGAGACTGCTGAATGGCAACTGGCACGCTGCCCGATGCTGGGCAGATCCTCAATTCTCTTATCAACAGCATCTTACTGGTCGACGACGATCTGGCGGTGCATTACGCCAATCCCGCGGCCCAGCAGCTGCTTGCCCAGAGTTCACGCAAGCTTTTTGGCGCGCCGCTGCCCGAGCTGTTGAGTTATTTTTCCCTGAATATTGGCCTGATGCAGGAGAGCCTGCAGGCGGGACAAGGCTTTACCGATAACGAGGTCACGTTGGTGATCGACGGGCGCTCGCATATTCTCTCCCTGACTGCGCAACGGCTGCCGGAAGGCCTGATCCTGCTGGAGATGGCACCGATGGATAACCAGCGTCGCCTGAGTCAGGAGCAGCTCCAGCATGCCCAGCAGATTGCAGCCCGCGATCTGGTGCGCGGCCTCGCCCATGAGATAAAAAATCCGCTCGGTGGCCTGCGCGGTGCGGCACAGCTATTAACCAAAGCCCTGCCCGATCCGGCGCTGGCGGAATACACCAACGTCATCATTGAGCAGGCCGATCGTCTGCGTAATCTGGTGGATCGCCTGTTAGGTCCGCAACAGCCCGGGATGCACGTCACCGAGAGCATTCATAAAGTGGCCGAGCGCGTCGTCAAACTGGTGTCGATGGAGCTGCCGGATAACGTCAGGCTGATTCGGGATTACGATCCCAGCCTGCCGGAACTGCCGCACGATCCCGACCAGATTGAGCAGGTATTACTGAATATCGTGCGTAATGCCCTGCAGGCGTTAGGGGCGGATGGCGGAGAAATTATCCTGCGTACCCGCACTGCGTTTCAGCTCACCCTGCACGGCACGCGCTACCGTCTGGCGGCCCGTATCGACGTGGAAGATAACGGCCCGGGCATCCCTTCCCATTTACAGGACACGCTGTTTTACCCGATGGTCAGCGGCCGTGAAGGCGGGACCGGGCTTGGCTTATCGATTGCCCGTAATTTGATAGATCAGCACTCCGGCAAAATTGAATTTACCAGTTGGCCGGGTCATACCGAGTTTTCGGTTTACCTGCCAATCAGGAAATAGAGGGTTAGGTTATGCAACGAGGGATAGTCTGGGTAGTTGATGACGATAGCTCCATTCGCTGGGTGCTTGAACGGGCGCTTACCGGAGCAGGATTAAGCTGCACCGCTTTTGAAAGTGGAGCTGAGGTGCTTGACGCCCTCACCACCAAAACCCCGGACGTGCTGCTGTCCGATATCCGTATGCCGGGGATGGACGGTCTGGCGCTGTTAAAACAGATCAAACAACGCCACCCTATGCTGCCGGTCATCATAATGACCGCACACTCCGATCTGGATGCGGCCGTTAGCGCCTACCAGCAGGGGGCATTCGATTACCTGCCAAAACCGTTCGATATTGACGAGGCGGTGGCGCTGGTTGAACGCGCCATCAGCCACTATCAGGAACAGCAGCAGCCGCGTAACGCCCCGGTTTTCGGCCCTACCACCGACATCATTGGCGAAGCGCCAGCGATGCAGGATGTGTTTCGCATCATCGGTCGCCTGTCACGCTCGTCCATCAGCGTGCTGATTAACGGCGAGTCAGGTACCGGGAAAGAGCTGGTCGCGCATGCCCTGCATCGCCACAGCCCGCGCGCCAAAGCCCCGTTCATCGCCCTGAATATGGCGGCGATCCCTAAAGATTTGATCGAATCCGAGCTGTTTGGTCACGAAAAAGGGGCCTTTACCGGCGCCAACACCATTCGTCAGGGCCGCTTTGAGCAGGCCGACGGCGGGACGCTGTTTCTGGATGAGATCGGCGATATGCCCCTCGACGTCCAGACGCGACTGCTGCGCGTGCTGGCGGACGGTCAGTTCTACCGCGTGGGCGGCTATGCGCCGGTCAAAGTCGATGTGCGCATTATTGCCGCCACCCACCAGAACCTCGAGCTGCGCGTCCAGGAGGGGAAATTCCGTGAGGACCTGTTCCACCGCCTGAACGTCATTCGCGTTCACCTGCCGCCGCTGCGCGAGCGCCGGGAAGATATCCCGCGCCTGGCACGGCATTTCCTGCAGGATGCTGCCCGTGAACTGGGGGTTGAAGCCAAACTGCTGCATCCGGAAACCGAAGCTGCGCTTACGCGTCTCGCCTGGCCGGGCAACGTGCGTCAGCTGGAAAACACCTGCCGCTGGTTGACGGTAATGGCCGCCGGTCAGGAAGTATTAATTCAGGATCTGCCACCCGAGCTTTTCGAAACCCATGTTCCGGAAAGCAGCACCGGGCAGAGCCTGCCCGACAGCTGGGCCACACTGCTGGCACAATGGGCCGATCGCGCCCTGCGTTCCGGTCATCAAAATCTGCTCTCCGAAGCACAGCCCGAGATGGAACGTACGCTGCTCACCACCGCGCTGCGCCATACTCAGGGCCACAAGCAAGAGGCGGCACGCCTGCTCGGCTGGGGTCGTAATACCCTGACGCGGAAGTTAAAAGAGTTGGGAATGGAGTGATTTTACCCGCAGTGTAAAGTGCACAAAGTGGGGTTGTTTAGCTAGAGGGTTTGCCGGGTGGCAGCTTCGCCTTACCCGGCCTACTCGATTCGGTACGCCTTAAATCACGCGTGAGAACTGCTGTAAGCGCGCTTTCTGACGCAGGTAGGCGTCAAAGCACATGCAGATATTACGAATCAACAGGCGCCCTTTTGGCGTGACCTCAATCGCCCTCTCCGTAACATCCACCAGCCCATCCTTCGCCAGTGGCGCCAGCAGCTTCAGGTCTTCCACAAAGTAATCGCTAAACTGCAGATCCCACTGCGCTTCGATGTCGCTGAAATCGAGGCGGAAGTTACAGATTAGCGCTTTAATCACATCCCGGCGGATACAGTCGTCGCGGGTTAAGGCGATGCCGCGCCACAGGGCGCTGCCGGTGTCATCCACCTGCTGATAATAGTGCTTCAGCTCTTTCTGGTTCTGCGCATAACAGTCGCCAATCATGCTGATGGCCGAAACGCCCATCCCCAGCAGATCCGTATCGCCCTGGGTGGTGTAACCCTGGAAATTACGATGCAGAACCCCCTCACGCTGGGCAATGGCCAGCTCGTCATCCGGGCGGGCAAAGTGATCCATGCCGATAAACTGGTAGCCGGTCTCGGTCAGTGAGGTGATGGTTTCCTGCAGGATATCCAGCTTTTGCTGGGCGGAAGGCAGGTCGGCATCCTTGATTTTACGTTGGGCCGCAAACAGCGTCGGCAGGTGTGCATAGTTGAAGACGCTCAGGCGATCCGGGTTAAGCTCCGCCACGCGCTTCAGCGTGAAGGCAAAGCTTTCCGGCGTCTGCTTCGGCAGGCCATAAATCAGGTCGATATTGGTAGAGGTAAAACCTATCTCCCGCGCGTGATTCAACAGGGCGAAGATAAACTCTTCATCCTGCTCGCGGTTGACCAGACGCTGGACCTCTTTGTTGAAGTCCTGCACGCCCATACTCAGACGGTTAAAACCTTCGCCACGCAAGTGATCGAGCACATCCAGCTCGATTTCGCGCGGATCCACTTCGATGGAGATTTCCGCATCCGCATCGAAACGGAAGTTATCCCGCAGCAGGTTCATCAGGCGGCTAATTTGCGCTTTATTCAGGTAGGTCGGCGTACCACCGCCCCAGTGGAGCTGGCTGACGTGGCGACCGGCAAACTGCGGCGCGCGATGCAGGATCTCCTGCTCAAGCGCATCCAGATACTGATCCGCTTTGTGCTGCTGGCGGGTGACAATTTTATTGCAGCCGCAGAAGTAGCAGAGCTTGTGGCAGAACGGGATATGAACATACAGAGAGAGCGGGCGGTCAGGGTAACGCGTGACCGCCTGCTGAAATTGGCTATCACCGAAGGCGTCGGAAAACTCCAGCGCGGTTGGATAAGAGGTATAACGCGGCCCGGAATAGTTATATTTTTGGATCAGGGCCAGATCCCAGTCGATAGTTGGTACAGACATGTTCACTCCTTCCGTTGGTGTCGCGTTCGTATACGGCGGCCCGTTCTGGCCCCTGTGCGGGCCATGAATCGGGTGCGCAGCCACTTCTGTCGCCGCGACAACCGCCGTAGTTTAACGAATAACCACACCAGATAACATATAACCGGAAGGGTTATAAGCAGGACGATAAAGCCTGCCGGGTGCAAATGTTAGTTTCCACCTTTCAGCAGGCGCATCATGTCATCCTGCTTCTCTTCTTCTTCCTCTTCCTCTTCGTCGTAAGAGAGGCCGAGCTTCTGCATCAGTTCATCAATGCGATCCAGTTTGGCATCAACCCAGGACTGCTCTTCAGCATTCAGGGTTTCACCCTCTTCAAGACGTTCCAGCAGCGCGTCCAGGCGCTCATCATTTTCCAGCAAATCCAGCTCAGCCTGCGGTGAAAGCATAGGTTTCTCGCTCTTGGGTTTGTGCTGCCTGGTGACCGGGGCATCGGTCACGCCTAATGGAACAGGTGTTTTACTGCCGATACGCGGGTCTTTCTGCTGCTTGTTTTTCGCAGACGCGCCCGATTCACCGCTGCCGCTCGCGCGACTGCCCGCGGCATGACCACGATGCTTTTTATCGCGTTTGCGATCGCGCGCTTCCTGATTCAGTTCTTCGCGCGTTTTGCGGCGTGCTTTTGCTGGACGTTTAGCGCCTGCAGCGGAGGTCGGTTTTTTCATGTTGTTTTGTCTTTAACTCGTTTTCTTCAGTATAGAATTGCGGCGAAATCTAGCAGAAAGCAAGCAAAGAAAAAAGGCGACAGAGCAATCTGTCGCCTTTTTTCCTGACTCACAACCCGTTAAGGGTCTGACAATCCCTGTTTGCTGACAACTAACCCTGTTTTTCCGTTAGCAGGTACCGTCCGTGATATGTCCTTTTCCTTTTTCAACGCCTCCAGGCGTTCGTCTTCCTGACTGTCCTTTGTCTTCGCCTCCTGGCGCTCCTGACCCTTATCCTTAAGTCCGCTTCCTGTCGGCATCCTCGCCGTTGAACGCTACTTTACGCTGCCAGGCTAAACCTACAACCCACCCACGCGACTTACGCGCGACTTTCAGATTAAGACTAAGCGTTAATAGGCTGATTTTAATGGTTTTTATTTTTTAACGCCCTACGACTTTTCTTAAATCTCCCATAGTACAAAGGGCAGATCTCTTACAAAGGACAGGGTTTTTACTTACAGCCAGGTTGCCGATGGGAAAAGCCTTTTCTCTCTGTTCAGGTATAATCCCCCCAACGTTACGAATTTCTGGAGACAACCACGTGACCAACCTGAATTATCACCAGACGCATTTTGTGCTTAGTGCGCCTGATATTCGCCATTTACCCGCTGATACGGGTCTTGAAGTGGCATTTGCTGGCCGGTCCAACGCGGGGAAATCCAGCGCTCTGAATACCCTGACCAATCAGAAAAGCCTGGCCCGTATCTCTAAAACGCCTGGCCGTACCCAGCTGATTAACCTGTTTGAAGTTGCGCCGGGCAAGCGCCTGGTTGACCTGCCGGGCTATGGCTACGCCGAAGTGCCGGAAGAGATGAAAATCAAATGGCAGCGCGCGCTGGGTGAATACCTGGAAAAACGTCTGTGCCTGAAAGGTCTGGTGGTACTGATGGATATTCGTCATCCGCTTAAAGATCTTGATCAGCAGATGATCCACTGGGCCGTTGAAAGCGGGATCCAGGTGCTGGTGCTGCTGACCAAATCCGATAAGCTCGCCAGCGGTGCGCGTAAAGCGCAGGTGAATATGGTGCGTGAAGCGGTGCTGGCGTTCAACGGTGACATCCAGGTTGAACCCTTCTCTTCACTGAAGAAACTCGGCGTGGATAAACTGCGTGAGAAACTGGATCGCTGGTACAGTGAGCTGGAACCCGCGACAGAAGCGGAAGAGTGATGATAAGCGCGGCGATGTCCGCGCTTTTTTTTACGCTGAATTTTTTTCTTTGCCGCAATAAAAAACGCCCCAGTCATTACTGACTGGGGCGGCTAAAATATTCAGCCAAATCCGATTACGTGAAGTAAAAGGTCTGAAAGATAGAACATCTTACCTCTGTACCCTACGCGAATAACTCTACCCTTTTTTAGACTATAGACAAAGCACTTTTTGTAGTTTTTTTTCATTCTTTACATAGGGAATTCTAATGATCATCACAAAACGTTCATGGATATGTTGCTTACTTACAGAAACTGTTCATATCCCATAAAGAGTTAGTGAGCCTGATCCCAGTTTTCTCCGCTACCCACTTCCACCAGCAACGGCACATCCAGTTTCATGCTGTTTTCCATCAGTTCATGGATCTTTTTCGAGACCGCTTCCAGATCGTCTTTGTGCACTTCAAACACCAGTTCATCGTGTACCTGCATGATCATGCGAACCCGCGGCTGCTCTTTCTCCAGCCAGGCATCGACGGCGATCATTGCTCGTTTAATGATATCCGCCGCCGTTCCCTGCATCGGGGCGTTGATTGCGGCACGCTCAGCGCCGGCACGGCGGGCTGCATTGCTGGATTTGATGTCCGGCAGATAGAGACGGCGTCCATCCAGCGTTTCAACATAGCCTTTTTCTTTCGCCTGCGCGCGAGTGCTCTCCATATACTGCAGCACGCCCGGATAGCGTTCGAAATAGAGATCCATGTACTTCTGCGACTCTTTACGCGGAATATTAAGCTGACGGGAGAGACCGAAGGCGCTCATGCCGTAGATCAGACCAAAGTTGATCGCTTTTGCACTGCGGCGCTGTTCCCCGGTTACGCTCTCCAGGGACATACCAAACACTTCGGCCGCCGTCGCCCGGTGGATATCCTGCCCTTCCGCAAAGGCGGTCAGCAGGCCTTTATCCCGGGACAGGTGCGCCATAATTCGCAGCTCAATCTGGGAATAGTCAGCAGAGACAATAACGTAGTCCTGCGGCGCAATAAACGCCTGACGAATACGACGCCCCTCTTCATTACGCACCGGAATATTTTGCAGGTTAGGATCGGTTGAGGACAGTCGTCCGGTAGCCGCTACCGCCTGATGATAGGAAGTATGCACGCGACCTGTTTTCGGGTTGATCATCAGCGGCAGCTTATCAGTGTAGGTCGATTTCAGCTTGGCCAGCCCACGGTATTGCAGGATCACTTTTGGCAGCGGATAGTCCAGCGCCAGCTCCTCCAGCACCTCTTCAGAGGTAGAAGGCGCGCCGCCCGGGGTTTTCTTTAGCGGCTTAATGCCCTGCTTTTCAAACAGGATCGTCTGCAGCTGTTTGGTGGACGAGAGATTAAACGGCTCGCCGGCGATCTCATGCGCTTTTTGCTCGAGTTCGTTCAGGCGCAACGCAATCTCTTCCGAGTGCTTATGCAGCACTGCCGGGTCGATCTTGACGCCGTTGCGCTCAATCCGGGACAGAACCGGCACCAGCGGCATCTCGATATTCTGGAACACGTTCAGCGGCCCGGCGTCTTTTTGCAGCTTTGGCCACATCTTTAAATGCAGTTGCAGCGTGACGTCAGCATCTTCTGCCGCATAGTGTCCCGCCTCTTCCAGGGCGATCTGGTTAAACGTCAGCTGATTCTTGCCCTTACCCGCGATCTGTTCAAAGGTGACGGTTTTGTGCTTCAGCCAGCGATCGGAGAGTGAATCCATATCGTGACGACCGGCAACGCTATCGAGGATATAGGACTCCAGCATGGTATCGAACGCGATGCCCCGCAGTTCAATGCCGTAGTTCTGCAGGATGCCACGGTCGAACTTCAGGTTTTGCCCCACCTTGAGGGCTTTTTCGTCTTCCAGGATCGGCTTGAGGAGCTCAAGCACGCGCTCGCGGGAAATCTGCTCAGGGGCATCCAGATAGTCGTGAGCGACCGGCACATAGGCGGCAACGCCAGGTTCCGTAGCAAAGGAGAGGCCGACCATATTGGCGGAGACATTATCGAGACTGTCGGTTTCGGTATCAAAAGCGAATACCGGGGCCTGCTTTAATTTTTCAATCCAGACCTGCAGCTGCGCTTCGTCGAGGATGGTTTCATAGTGTTCAGAAGAGAGGATGCTGGCTTCTTCTTCCGGCTCTTCTTCTGCATCAACAACCAGCGTCTCTTTTGGCTTAGTCGCCGATCTTGCCCCTTTCGCCTGCAGCCATTTCCCCGCTTCGAGATCGGTTATCCAGCGTTTGAATTCATACTGTTTAAACAGGCTCAACAGCTCTTCGGCAGCAGGTTGCTGCACTTGCAGCTGTTCGCAGGTCAGATCCAGCTCCACGTCGGTTTTAATGGTCGCCAGCTGATAGGAGAGGTAGGCCACCTCTTTGTTTTGCTCAAGCTTCGCGGCCATGGTTTTGGCACCGCGGAAGGTTAACCCGGCAATTTTATCCTGCTCGCTATACAGCGTATCCAGCCCTCCCAGACCCTGCAGCAGCGCCTGGGCCGTCTTTTCGCCCACGCCCGGCACGCCCGGAATGTTATCGGAGGAGTCGCCCATCAGGGCGAGGAAGTCGATGATCAGTTCCGGCGGCACGCCATACTTGGTCACCACCTCTTCCGGGCCGAGGATAGTATTGGTCATGGTGTTAATCAGGGTGATCCCCGGCGTAACCAGCTGCGCCATGTCTTTATCACCGGTACTGATCAATACCGGGCGGCCCATTTTCTCCGCTTCCCGCGCCAGGGTACCGATCACATCGTCCGCTTCCACGCCAGAAACGGCCATTAAGGGCAGCCCCATCGCTTTTACCATTTTATGCAGAGGCTCAATCTGCGCACGCAGATCGTCCGGCATCGGCGGGCGATGGGATTTGTAGTGTTCAAACAGCTCATCCCGGAAAGTTTTGCCTTTCGCATCGAAGACTACAGCGGCATGGCTCGGCTGATACTGCAGGATCAAGCTACGCAGCATGTTCAGCACGCCGTACATGGCGCCAGTAGGCTCTCCCGCGCTGTTAGTCAGCGGAGGAAACGCATGATACGCCCGATAGAGGTAAGACGAACCGTCGACGAGAATAAGCGGATTTTCGGGGATTTGAACCATAATGTCCGTGCCTTTAAGTAATTTATGGATAAAGGATGCCACAGAAGGATGAAAACATCAGTTTTTCGCGGCCATTACAGCCAAAGATTTTGCGATCCTGAGGATCGCTCGCAAATTAAATCTGTGGATAAGTTTGTGAGTAGTTTCTGCGGCCTGGACTAAATGTGCTATCTGACGATCTTAACAAGAATAATTATCTTTAATTATCAATATATTATTATTTGATCGCGATCTCATATTTCTGATTGATGACAATTTACTCCATGTGGATATAAGCCACGCCGGATTCACGCCACAGAATTTTTCGCCATCAGACAGGCAAATCAGAATTCCTGCCGGGTTAAAGCGTCTTCCTTCGGATGTTTTCTGGTAAAATCAGCGCCCGGTGTCTGTTTATCAGGCGCTAACAATAGCTAACCACCTGAAAACATTCATCATGTCTAAACTGCTGGCTGCGATAATACTCCTGTTGAGTATCGCATTAACGATTCTGGTCACCATCGCCTGTTCTGTGCCGATCATTATCGCAGGAATAATTAAACTGCTCTTACCGATCCCGGCCGTCTGGCGCGCAGTCTCTGCATTTTGTAACTTCATGATGTACTGCTGGTGTGAAGGCCTGGCGGTGCTCCTGCATCTCAATCCGCATCTGAAATGGGATGTACAGGGTCTGGAAGGGCTCAACAAGAAAAGCTGGTATTTGCTTATCTGCAACCACCATAGCTGGGCCGATATTGTGGTGTTATGCGTGCTGTTCCGCAAACATATCCCGATGAACAAATACTTTCTTAAGCAGCAGCTCGCCTGGGTGCCTTTTATTGGTCTGGCCTGCTGGGCGCTGGATATGCCCTTCATGAAACGCTATTCACGTAGCTATCTGATTCGCCATCCTGAGCGCCGCGGCAAGGATGTCGAAACGACCCGCCGCTCTTGTGAGAAGTTTCGCGCACACCCCACCACCATCGTTAATTTCGTCGAAGGTTCTCGTTTTACCGAAGAGAAGCAGCAGCAAACCCGCTCACCGTATGCCAACCTGCTGCCGCCAAAAGCAGCCGGGATCGCCATGGCGCTTAGCGTACTGGGACACCAGTTCGACAAATTACTGGACGTCACGCTCTGCTATCCCGAAAACGATAAGAGACCGTTTTACGATATGCTCAGCGGCAAGTTAACCTGGATCGTAGTACGTATTAATCTGGTGCCTGTGGCAGAGGAATTACACGGGGACTATGTCAGCGATAAGAACTTCAAGCGACGTTTCCAGCTCTGGCTGAATACGCTGTGGAGTGATAAAGACGCGCAGATAAGCGATATTAAAGCGGAATACAAAAACGCCGGTCATTGACCGGCGTTTTCTTTATTACTTCTTCTCAACCAGATATTTCACGGTATCAGCATATTGCTGGACGAAGATGTCCATGCTGCTGGTATCCATACCCTGCATATTCAGCTGATATTTGCCGTTAACAAACATCGCAGGCACGCCGCGCAGCTGCAGATCGGCAGCGGCTTTTTCCTGCTGGGCCACCAGGGATTTCACGACGAAGCTATTCCAGGCTGCGTCGTATTCTTCACCTTTAATACCGGCATCAACAAAGACCTTACGGATATCAGCCGTGGTTTGTACAGCCTGTGTTTTCTGAACCGCTTCAAACATCGGTGCAGTAATCTTATCTTCCACACCAAGCGCCATCGCAACAGCCCATGCCTGAGTCAGATCTTTGCCCAATGGGCCAAGAAACTCAACGTGATACTTGGTCATTTTGGTGCCTTCTGGCAGTTTCTTCTTCACGCTATCGGCAACATGCAGAACCTGCTCGAACTCATAGCAGTGCGGGCAATAGAATGAGAAGAACTCAAGAACCTGAGGTTCTCCGGCAACCGGTTTGTCGAGGGTAATATACTGCTTGCCATCGGTGAACTGTGCAGCCGATGCGCTAAAAGCCAGAATCATACCTGCCAGCGCCAGCCATATTTTTTTCATGATCAACTCTCTCCTGGGTGTGTTCGATTAATACATGGGCGTTAATTGCAAAGGGGGTTCCTGCAGAACCTTTACCTGTTCAATAAATGTGGATATCTGGTTACGCCAGTAATCTTCCCCGGTAAGCCACGGGAAGTTTCTGGGGAAAGCGGGGTCGTCCCAACGCCTGATTAACCATGCAAGATAATAAACAAAACGCATGGCACGTAAAGGTTCGATTAATGCAATTTCGTCTGAATCAAAGGAACTGAACTCTTCATAGGCTTCGATAATGGTCTCCAGCTGCATCCGCTGCTCGGCTTTATCGCCATTCAGCAGCATCCAGAGATCCTGAATGGCAGGTCCCATTCGTGCATCATCGAGATCGACAAATAACGGCCCATCACGCCAGAGAATATTTCCGGCATGGCAATCACCATGCAGGCGCAGCGTGGTTACGTTGTTATCCCAGCGCGGTATGATGGCGTTAATTAAGCCATCTGTTGCCGCCAGGAATTGAGCCTTCAGCCCGGAAGGAATGAGCGTGGATGTTTCAAATACCTGACGCGGTTCAAGCAAGTATTCCTGAATACCGATCGCAGGGCGCGCGGTAAAGGCACTTTTCTGACCCGTCTGATGAATACGCCCTAAATAACGGGCAACCCACTCCATCTGATCGATATTATCAGCTTCAAATTGCCGGCCACCGAGACTGGGAAAGACAGCAAAATAGAACCCCTGATGCGACAGCAGCGTCCGATCGTTGAATTTAAGGGGAGCGGCGACGGGAACATCATCGGCCACCAGGTCGAGTGCGAACTGATGCTCTTCCTGAATTTGTTCAGCTGACCAGCGCTGCGGGCGATAAAATTTCACCACAAAGCGCCGGCGATCCTCGTCCTGAAACTGGTAGACGCGGTTCTCATAGCTGTTTAATGGAGTCAGGCCTGAGTCCACCCGGATGCCCTGTTCAAACAGCGCATCCATAATGGTATCCGGGTGTAAGGTCTGGAAAGTAAAAGCCTGGTCGGTCATCCGATCATCCGGAAATTATACGAATGATTGAGGATATCATTTAACGGCATTTACGGTGGCGCCTCTTACAAGCTTTTACTCTTTAATTACGCCACGCGCGCGCAGCAGAGCGGTTTTGAAATCTTCTTCATAATCTTTCTGGATACCCGGGATCACCGCATCTTTACCGGAATCACGCATTTTCAGGTGATAGATCAGAATGTCGTCAGAAAGGTCGGCCAGCTCACCGTCATAACCTGACTCCTGCGCCAGTTTCTGTAAGAATTGCATCAGGTTAAGTTCTGGCTCTTTCTGCCAGGCTGGCTGGAGGAGTTCAATAACTTCGTTCGGACGTTTACATTTCATGGTAATACTCCTTTCATTTAGAGTGACACGTTAGCAGGGTCAAACCCACAAGAAAAGAGGCGATATTGTTGAGCCAGATAAGCAGGATCACCGGAGTGATACTCGCCGGAGGCAAGGCGTCCCGTATGGGTGGAAAAGATAAGGGCTTGCAGGAGCTGAACGGCCTGCCGTTATGGCAGCACGTTGCGCGAACCCTGCATAAGCAGGTCAGCACAATCGTAGTGAGTGCTAATCGCAATATTGCTACTTATCAGGAAAGCGGGTATCCCGTTTACGCGGATCTGCTGGCTAATTACCCCGGGCCGCTGGCAGGTATGCTTTCGGTCATGCAGCAGTGCGATGCGGAATGGTTCCTGTACTGTCCTTGCGATACACCCTTTATCCCGGATTGCCTGGCCGAGCGGCTGATAAAAAACAGGGGATCGGCACCTGTAGTCTGGGCACATGACGGCGATCGCGATCATCCCACTATTGCGTTAATGCATCGCCAGCTGATGCCGGTATTAGAGAACTATTTAGCCGCTGGCGAGCGCCGTGTGATGATTTTTATGCGCCAGGCGGGTGGGCATTCCGTTGATTTTAGCGATATGAAACAGGCATTTATTAATATGAATACCCTCGAAGAGATGCAAGCTGTTCAGAGGCACAAATGATACCGGTTTTAGCGATTGCCGCCTGGAGCGGTACGGGGAAAACGACGCTGTTAAAAGCAATTATCCCGGCACTCTGTGCAAGAAATGTGCGCCCCGGGCTGATCAAACATACCCACCACAATATGGATATCGATACTCCGGGGAAGGACAGCTACGAGCTGCGCAAGGCAGGTGCGGCGCAAACGATCGTCGCCAGCAGTCAGCGGTGGGCTTTAATGACCGAAACGCCTGACGAAGAGCAGATCGATCTGACTTATCTCATCAGCCGGATGGATCATTCGACGCTGGATCTGGTGCTGGTAGAAGGTTTTAAGCATGAACCGGTGGCAAAGATCCTGCTGTTCAGAAGCGATATCGGGCATGATATCAATGAGTTAACACTTGATGAGCATGTCATCGCTGTGGCCAGTGATATTCCACTCTCGCTTCAGGTACCGGTATTAGATATTAATGATGCGGAGGGCGTGGTTGATTTCATCC
This sequence comes from Leclercia sp. Marseille-Q4284, assembly GCF_916618945.1. Classification (NCBI taxonomy): domain Bacteria; kingdom Pseudomonadati; phylum Pseudomonadota; class Gammaproteobacteria; order Enterobacterales; family Enterobacteriaceae; genus Leclercia; species Leclercia sp. Marseille-Q4284. The sequence goes on along the minus strand of NZ_CAKAKG010000002.1, from coordinate 922,563 downwards.
TACAATGGAAGCAAACGTTGTAGGCCGGGTAAGGCGCAACCGCCACCCGGCGGGTTTTCCCGCCGCAACGCAAAAAGCCCATCCTTCCGGATGGGCTTTCGCTTGTTTGATGCCTGGCAGTTCCCTACTCTCGCATGGGGAGACCCCACACTACCATCGGCGCTACGGCGTTTCACTTCTGAGTTCGGCATGGGGTCAGGTGGGACCACCGCGCTACAGCCGCCAGGCAAATTCTGTTGTCAGGACGCAGCGTGTGCGGCCTGAGTAATCTGTATCAGCTGAAAATCGTCTTCAAATCCGCCGAAACAGCTTCGGCGTTGTAAGGTTAAGCCTCACGGTTCATTAGTATCGGTTAGCTCAACGCATCGCTGCGCTTACACACCCGACCTATCAACGTCGTCGTCTTCAACGTTCCTTCAGGACCCTTAAAGGGTCAGGGAGAACTCATCTCGGGGCAAGTTTCGTGCTTAGATGCTTTCAGCACTTATCTTTTCCGCATTTAGCTACCGGGCAGTGCCATTGGCATGACAACCCGAACACCAGTGATGCGTCCACTCCGGTCCTCTCGTACTAGGAGCAGCCCCCCTCAATTCTCCAGCGCCCACGGCAGATAGGGACCGAACTGTCTCACGACGTTCTAAACCCAGCTCGCGTACCACTTTAAACGGCGAACAGCCGTACCCTTGGGACCTACTTCAGCCCCAGGATGTGATGAGCCGACATCGAGGTGCCAAACACCGCCGTCGATATGAACTCTTGGGCGGTATCAGCCTGTTATCCCCGGAGTACCTTTTATCCGTTGAGCGATGGCCCTTCCATACAGAACCACCGGATCACTATGACCTGCTTTCGCACCTGCTCGAGCCGTCACTCTCGCAGTCAAGCTAGCTTATGCCATTGCACTAACCTCCTGATGTCCGACCAGGATTAGCTAACCTTCGTGCTCCTCCGTTACTCTTTAGGAGGAGACCGCCCCAGTCAAACTACCCACCAGACACTGTCCGCAACCCGGATTACGGGTCCACGTTAGAACACCAGCCATTAAAGGGTGGTATTTCAAGGTTGGCTCCACGCAGACTGGCGTCCACGCTTCAAAGCCTCCCACCTATCCTACACATCAAGGACCAGTGTTCAGTGTCAAGCTATAGTAAAGGTTCACGGGGTCTTTCCGTCTTGCCGCGGGTACACTGCATCTTCACAGCGATTTCAATTTCACTGAGTCTCGGGTGGAGACAGCCTGGCCATCATTACGCCATTCGTGCAGGTCGGAACTTACCCGACAAGGAATTTCGCTACCTTAGGACCGTTATAGTTACGGCCGCCGTTTACCGGGGCTTCGATCAAGAGCTTCGCGTTGCCGCTAACCCCATCAATTAACCTTCCGGCACCGGGCAGGCGTCACACCGTATACGTCCACTTTCGTGTTTGCACAGTGCTGTGTTTTTAATAAACAGTTGCAGCCAGCTGGTATCTTCGACTGATTTCAGCTCCACGAGCAAGTCGCTTCACTTACCATCAGCGTGCCTTCTCCCGAAGTTACGGCACCATTTTGCCTAGTTCCTTCACCCGAGTTCTCTCAAGCGCCTTGGTATTCTCTACCTGACCACCTGTGTCGGTTTGGGGTACGATTTGATGTTACCTGATGCTTAGAGGCTTTTCCTGGAAGCAGGGCATTTGTTGCTTCAGCACCGTAGTGCCTCGTCATCACACCTCAGCGTTAGTAAGGTTCCGGATTTACCTGGAACCTCCGCCTACATGCTTAAACCGGGACAACCGTCGCCCGGCCAACATAGCCTTCTCCGTCCCCCCTTCGCAGTAACACCGAGTACAGGAATATTAACCTGTTTCCCATCGACTACGCCTTTCGGCCTCGCCTTAGGGGTCGACTCACCCTGCCCCGATTAACGTTGGACAGGAACCCTTGGTCTTCCGGCGAGCGGGTTTTTCACCCGCTTTATCGTTACTTATGTCAGCATTCGCACTTCTGATACCTCCAGCAGACCTCACAGTCCACCTTCGACGGCTTACAGAACGCTCCCCTACCCAACAACGCATAAGCGTCGCTGCCGCAGCTTCGGTGCATGGTTTAGCCCCGTTACATCTTCCGCGCAGGCCGACTCGACCAGTGAGCTATTACGCTTTCTTTAAATGATGGCTGCTTCTAAGCCAACATCCTGGCTGTCTGTGCCTTCCCACATCGTTTCCCACTTAACCATGACTTTGGGACCTTAGCTGGCGGTCTGGGTTGTTTCCCTCTTCACGACGGACGTTAGCACCCGCCGTGTGTCTCCCGTGATAACATTCTCCGGTATTCGCAGTTTGCATCGGGTTGGTAAGCCGGGATGGCCCCCTAGCCGAAACAGTGCTCTACCCCCGGAGATGAGTTCACGAGGCGCTACCTAAATAGCTTTCGGGGAGAACCAGCTATCTCCCGGTTTGATTGGCCTTTCACCCCCAGCCACAAGTCATCCGCTAATTTTTCAACATTAGTCGGTTCGGTCCTCCAGTTAGTGTTACCCAACCTTCAACCTGCCCATGGCTAGATCACCGGGTTTCGGGTCTATACCCTGCAACTTAACGCCCAGTTAAGACTCGGTTTCCCTTCGGCTCCCCTATACGGTTAACCTTGCTACAGAATATAAGTCGCTGACCCATTATACAAAAGGTACGCAGTCACACCACGAAGGTGCTCCCACTGCTTGTACGTACACGGTTTCAGGTTCTTTTTCACTCCCCTCGCCGGGGTTCTTTTCGCCTTTCCCTCACGGTACTGGTTCACTATCGGTCAGTCAGGAGTATTTAGCCTTGGAGGATGGTCCCCCCATATTCAGACAGGATACCACGTGTCCCGCCCTACTCTTCGAGTTCACAGCAGGTGTATCTTCGTGTACGGGAGTATCACCCTGTACCCTGCGACTTTCCAGACGCTTCCACTGACACACATGCTGATTCAGACTCTGGGCTGCTCCCCGTTCGCTCGCCGCTACTGGGGGAATCTCGGTTGATTTCTTTTCCTCAGGGTACTTAGATGTTTCAGTTCCCCTGGTTCGCTTCGTTAAGCTATGTATTCACTTAACGATAGTGCAACGAATTGCACTGGGTTTCCCCATTCGGAAATCGTCGGCTATAACGGTTCATATCACCTTACCGACGCTTATCGCAGATTAGCACGTCCTTCATCGCCTCTGACTGCCTAGGCATCCACCGTGTACGCTTAGTCGCTTAACCTCACAACCCGAAGATGTCTCTTTCGATTCATCATCGTTTTGCGAAAATTTGAGAGACTCGAACACACTTACCATCTGCTCTTATTACGGAGAGCAGACACAGTGTGTCGTTTCAATTTTCAGCTTGATCCAGATTTTTAAAGAGCAAATATCTCAAACATGACTTAACAGTCAGTTTTGAGATACTGATTGGTTGTGCCTTTCACTCACACCCAGCAAGTGGCGTCCCCTAGGGGATTCGAACCCCTGTTGCCGCCGTGAAAGGGCGGAGTCCTAACCGCTAGACGAAGGGGACACGATGTGTCGCGACTTCGCAGCCGTCTTGCTCGTTACTTTTCATCAGACAATCTGTGTGAGCACTACAAAGGCAGGTTCTTTAAGGTAAGGAGGTGATCCAACCGCAGGTTCCCCTACGGTTACCTTGTTACGACTTCACCCCAGTCATGAATCACAAAGTGGTAAGCGCCCTCCCGAAGGTTAAGCTACCTACTTCTTTTGCAACCCCCTCCCATGGTGTGACGGGCGGTGTGTACAAGGCCCGGGAACGTATTCACCGTAGCATTCTGATCTACGATTACTAGCGATTCCGACTTCATGGAGTCGAGTTGCAGACTCCAATCCGGACTACGACGCACTTTATGAGGTCCGCTTGCTCTCGCGAGGTCGCTTCTCTTTGTATGCGCCATTGTAGCACGTGTGTAGCCCTACTCGTAAGGGCCATGATGACTTGACGTCATCCCCACCTTCCTCCAGTTTATCACTGGCAGTCTCCTTTGAGTTCCCGGCCGGACCGCTGGCAACAAAGGATAAGGGTTGCGCTCGTTGCGGGACTTAACCCAACATTTCACAACACGAGCTGACGACAGCCATGCAGCACCTGTCTCAGAGTTCCCGAAGGCACCAAAGCATCTCTGCTAAGTTCTCTGGATGTCAAGAGTAGGTAAGGTTCTTCGCGTTGCATCGAATTAAACCACATGCTCCACCGCTTGTGCGGGCCCCCGTCAATTCATTTGAGTTTTAACCTTGCGGCCGTACTCCCCAGGCGGTCGACTTAACGCGTTAGCTCCGGAAGCCACTCCTCAAGGGAACAACCTCCAAGTCGACATCGTTTACGGCGTGGACTACCAGGGTATCTAATCCTGTTTGCTCCCCACGCTTTCGCACCTGAGCGTCAGTCTTTGTCCAGGGGGCCGCCTTCGCCACCGGTATTCCTCCAGATCTCTACGCATTTCACCGCTACACCTGGAATTCTACCCCCCTCTACAAGACTCTAGCCTGCCAGTTTCGAATGCAGTTCCCAGGTTGAGCCCGGGGATTTCACATCCGACTTGACAGACCGCCTGCGTGCGCTTTACGCCCAGTAATTCCGATTAACGCTTGCACCCTCCGTATTACCGCGGCTGCTGGCACGGAGTTAGCCGGTGCTTCTTCTGCGAGTAACGTCAATCGATGAGGTTATTAACCTCACCGCCTTCCTCCTCGCTGAAAGTACTTTACAACCCGAAGGCCTTCTTCATACACGCGGCATGGCTGCATCAGGCTTGCGCCCATTGTGCAATATTCCCCACTGCTGCCTCCCGTAGGAGTCTGGACCGTGTCTCAGTTCCAGTGTGGCTGGTCATCCTCTCAGACCAGCTAGGGATCGTCGCCTAGGTGAGCCATTACCCCACCTACTAGCTAATCCCATCTGGGCACATCTGATGGCAAGAGGCCCGAAGGTCCCCCTCTTTGGTCTTGCGACGTTATGCGGTATTAGCTACCGTTTCCAGTAGTTATCCCCCTCCATCAGGCAGTTTCCCAGACATTACTCACCCGTCCGCCACTCGTCACCCGAGAGCAAGCTCTCTGTGCTACCGTTCGACTTGCATGTGTTAGGCCTGCCGCCAGCGTTCAATCTGAGCCATGATCAAACTCTTCAATTTAAGTTTGATGCTCGTGAATTAAACTTCGTAATGAATTACGTATGTTCACTCAGAGACTTTGGTATTCATTTATCGTCTTGCGACGTTAAGAATCCATGTCACTTTGAGTGCCCACACAGATTGTCTGATAAATTGTTAAAGAGCAGTGCAACGCGGCTTTCGCTCACCGTTGCGAGGTCCCGTATAATACGTTTTCCTCATTCAGAGTCAAGCAATTATTTTCGCTTTTCTCCGCCGGCATTCATCTCTGAAGCCTGCTGTCACGGCGGTTTGTAATCCGTTGTTCCGTGTCAGTGGAGGCGCATTATAGGGAGTTCTTCGGCAGTGACAAGAGTAAATTTAAAAAAACTAATCAACCGTGCTTTTTTTCACCAAAAGACCCATCTTTTAGCCAGAAATTGCGCTAATTGTCGTTTTACCAACCACAACTATCCTGCAGATGGCATACTTACTAGCATTAAGAATCAAGGAATATGCGTTATGCCTTTGAGCGCGCAACAGCTGGCGGCACAAAAAAATCTCTCCTATGTGCTGGCAGAAAAGCTGGCACAGCGAATCCTGGCGGGTGAATACCTGCCGGGTAGCATCCTGCCGGGCGAACTGGAACTGGGTGAGCAGTTTGGCGTAAGCCGAACTGCCGTGCGTGAAGCCGTAAAAACCTTAACCGCGAAAGGGATGGTGCTTCCCCGTCCGCGCATCGGTACGCGCGTGATGCCCCAGGGCAACTGGAACTTCCTCGATCAGGAGCTACTCTCCTGGTGGATGACGGAAGATAACTTCCATCAGGTCATCGATCATTTCCTGGTCATGCGCAGCAGTCTGGAGCCGCAGGCCTGCCTGCTGGCCGCCACGATCGGAACGGCAGAGCAAAAAGCGCGGTTAAATACTCTGATGGATGAGATGGTGCATCTGAAAAAGCACTTCAACCGGGAACGCTGGATAGAAGTGGATATGGCCTGGCATGAGCATATCTATGAGATGAGCGGTAATCCGTTCCTGACCTCTTTTGCCTCGCTCTTTCATTCTGTCTATCACACCTACTTTACGTCTATTACTCAGGACGAGGTGGTGAAGCTGGATTTACACCAGGCTATCGTTGATGCCATTCAGGATAGCGACGGGCTGCGCGCCATGACGGCCAGCCAGACACTGCTTGCCACACCAGCACGATAGTCATAAACAACAGGAATTCGAATGACAGTAAAAAAAGCGCGCAGCATGGCGGGTTTGCCATGGATCGCGGCAATGGCTTTCTTTATGCAGGCGCTGGACGCCACCATCCTCAATACCGCTCTCCCGGCGATTGCCGAAAGTCTTAACCGTTCTCCGCTGGCCATGCAGTCAGCCATCATCAGTTATACCCTGACTGTTGCGATGCTGATCCCGGTGAGCGGCTGGCTGGCCGATCGCTTCGGCACGCGGCGTATCTTTATGCTGGCGGTTACCTTATTTACGCTGGGGTCGCTGGCCTGCGCACTCTCCAGTTCACTGGGCGAGCTGGTTGTGTTCCGGGTGATTCAGGGAATTGGCGGCGCGATGATGATGCCGGTCGCGCGTCTGGCGCTGCTAAGAGCCTATCCGCGCAGCGAACTGTTGCCAGTACTTAACTTTGTCACTATGCCGGGCCTGGTCGGGCCGATCCTCGGGCCGGTACTGGGGGGCGTGCTGGTCACCTGGGCCAGCTGGCACTGGATCTTCCTTATTAATATTCCGATTGGCGTCGCCGGTCTTTTCTATGCCCGCAAATTTATGCCGAACTTCACCACCCCGCGGCGCAAATTCGATATGGGCGGGTTCTTCCTGTTTGGACTGAGCCTGGTGCTGTTTTCCAGCGGCATGGAGTTGTTCGGTGAGAAAGTGGTGGCCACCTGGCTGGCCGTCTCCATCATCTTCAGCGGTATTCTTCTTTTTCTTCTTTATATACGTCATGCGCGTCGTCATCCTACGCCGCTGATTTCCCTCTCGCTGTTTAACACGCGCACCTTCTCGGTGGGTATTGCCGGAAACATCGCTTCACGTCTGGGTACCGGATGTGTTCCCTTCCTGATGCCGCTGATGCTGCAGGTCGGGTTCGGTTATCCGGCGCTGATCGCCGGCTGCATGATGGCGCCTACCGCGTTGGGTTCGATTCTGGCGAAATCCGGCGTGACCCAGCTGTTACGCCGGGTGGGATACCGCAGGACACTGGTCGGCGTGACGGTATTTATTGGCGTGATGATTGCGCAATTCTCACTGCAGTCGGCCGCGCTGCCGATATGGATGCTGATCCTGCCGCTGTTTGTACTGGGGATGGCGATGTCCATCCAGTTCACCTCGATGAACACCATTACCCTGGCCGATCTCAGCGATGAGAACGCCAGCGGCGGCAACAGCATGCTGGCGGTGACGCAGCAGCTGTCGATCAGTCTGGGAGTGGCGCTGAGTGCGGCGGTGTTGCGCTTTTATGAAGGGTTCGGCGGTACGAATACTGTCGAACAATTCCACTCAACCTTTATCACCATGGGCGTACTGACGGTGATCTCGGCCCTGGTATTTATGCTGTTAAAACCGAAAGATGGTCGTAACCTCATTAAAGAACGGCACAAACCTAAACAGAACCCCGTTCCATCAGAACAGGAGTAAGCTGCAGCCGCTGTGGTTGCAGTGCGGGCTGGGTGATACGGTGGATCAGCACATCAATCGCCAGCTCGCCCAGTTCATCCTTGGGCTGATGAATAGTGGTGAGCGGCGGCGTCATATACTGCGCCAGTTCGATATCGTCATATCCCACCACGGCGATATCATCCGGGACACGAAGCCCCGCCTGATAGAGCGCCTGATAGGCCCCCACGGCCATCGCATCATTACCAATAAACACCGCCTGAGGGCGATCTTTCTGCGCCAGTAAGGACTGCATCGCCTCAAACCCGCCGCTAAATTCAAAGTCACCGGTGATTTGATACCCGTCAGGCACCGGAAGACCGGCGCGCGCCATGGCGACCAGAAACCCTTCCAGCCGCAGGCGGGCAGGGGTTTTATCCAGCGGACCGGTAATGCAGGCGATGCGGGTATGCCCTTTATCAATCAGATGCTGCGTCGCCATGTCCCCACCCAGCAGCGAGTTATCCTGAATCAGATCGCTGGTACCGTCGAACGGCGCCCAGTCCATCATCACCGTGGGAACGGAAGGGTAGCGCTGCATTATCTCGGGCGAGGGTTGATGCGTTTCAGTGCACAGGAGTAATAACCCGTCGACGCGCTTTTGCATCAGCGTCTCCAGATTACGGTTCATGCGTTGCTCGTCGCCTTCGGTATTACAGAGCACCAGGCTGTATCCGCGCTCAAAACAGCTGCGCTCTACGCCGCGCACCAGCTCAGAGTAAAAGGGGTTGGTACTGGCGGTGATCAGCATGCCAATGGTGCGGGTCTGGTTGAGCTTCAGACTGCGTGCCAGGGCGGAAGGCGCATAATTGAGGGTTTTAACTGCGGCTTCGACCTTCTCCCGGATCGCCTCGCTGACGAAGCGATCGTTATTAATGACATGGGAGACAGTGGAAGTAGAGACGCCCGCCATGCGAGCGACATCTTTCATTGTGGCCAAACGCTACCTCTGCTGACTTAAAAATTCATCGATCTCATTGCGCCAGGGTACAGAAGGCTGTGCGCCTGGACGGGTTACCGCAATGGCCGCCGCCGCATGGGCAAAACGAATCGCGGTATCCAGCGGCTCACCTTCCAGCAGCGCCGTGACCAGCGCACCATTAAAGGTATCGCCTGCAGCGATGGTATCAACAGCTTTCACCTTAAAGCCGGGAACGCGACGACCTTCCCCCTCGACGCTGGCCCATACGCCACGGCTGCCAAGGGTAATGATGACCGTACTGATGCCTTTCTGGTGCAGGGCTTTCGCCGCGCGCGCCGCATCGTCATCGTTTTCAACGCGAATACCCGTCAGCTTTTCGGCTTCGGTTTCGTTAGGAGTGATGATATCCACCAGCGCCAGCAACTCGTCTGATAATACACGGGCAGGCGCGGGATTAAGTACGACAGTGGTGTGATTTTTATGGGCAATTTTTGCCGCCGCCAGCACGCTTTCTACCGGCGTCTCCAGCTGCATCAGCAGCGCGTCGGCACTGGCGATACTCTCATGTTGCGCCGCCACGCGTTCAGCGGTCAGCGCCGCATTAGCACCTGCATGAATACCGATAACATTCTCACCTTCCGCGTTGACAAAAATCAGCGCCACGCCGGTTGATTCGCCTTCCACTACGCTGACCGGCGCAATATCGATGTTGTCGCTTGCCAGCTGTTTGCGCACGCGCTCACCGGTATCGTCATCGCCGGTACAGGCGATAAAGGCGATGTTTGCGCCGCTGCGTCCGGCGGCGACCGCCTGGTTTGCCCCTTTGCCGCCAAAGGCGACCTGATAGCGATTGCCGGTTACGGTTTCGCCCGGTGTCGGGAAAGCGTCAAGGTTAAGAATGTGATCGGCATTAATGCTGCCAAGGACAACGAGCTTACCTGCGGTTTTCATCATTGAGGTGTCCATCTGAGAGTGCCACCGGGAGAACCCGGTGGCATATGCCACGCTATTTCTTTATATGTTGTCCCTCAGGCAGCCGGTAGCTGCCTGAATCGCCTGTTACTGCTTGATGACCAGTTTCAGGTCAACAGGGTATTTAGCCTGAACTTTCTCGCCCTTCAGCACTTTGTCAGCAGTCTGCACGCCAGTCGCGCCGATCTGCTCAGGAAGCTGAGCAATGGTCGCAGCCAGTTTGCCATCGTTCACCGCTTTTTCACCATCAGGCGTGCCGTCAAATCCGACAACCATCACATCCGATTTGCCTGCGGTTTGCAGAGCACGCAGTGCGCCCAGCGCCATTTCGTCGTTCTGTGCGAATACCGCTTTAACGTCCGGGTGAGCGGTCAGCAGGTTCTGCATTACGTTCAGACCTTTAGTACGGTCGAAGTCTGCCGGCTGGCTGGCCAGTACATTGAATTTGTGGGCAGCAACGGCCTGCTGGAAGCCTTCGCCACGCTCACGCGCTGCGGAAGTCCCGGCGATACCCTGCAGTTCGATAACCTTGGCACCTTCGCCTGCTTTTTTGGCGATGTAATCACCGGCAATTTTGCCGCCCAGCACGTTATCAGAGGCAATGTGGCTGACCACTTCGCCTTTAGACGCCTGACGGTCCAGGGTGATCACCGGGATATTGGCCTGGTTAGCCATCTTCACGGCGTTACCTACCGCATCGGAATCGGTCGGGTTGATCAGCAGAATTTTGGTGCCGCGAACGGTTAAGTCCTGCACGTTAGCCAGCTCTTTCGCCGGGTTGTTCTGGGAATCCAGGATCACCAGGTTGTAGCCCAGCTTGTCGGCTTCTTTCTGCGCGCCATCCTTCAGGGAGACGAAGAACGGGTTGTTCAGGGTGGAAACCACCAGCGCGATGGTATCTTTCGCCATGGCGTTTGCACTCACAGTTGCGCTCAGCGCGACAGCAGAAACCAGGGTAGCCAGTTTTTTCATATTCATATCAAAGATGTCCTGTAGTGTCGTCAGTTACTGTTTTTTGTTGTCTACCAGTACCGCCAGCAAAATCACTACCGCTTTGACGATCATCTGGTAATAGGAAGAAACACCTAACAAATTCAAACCATTGTTCAGGAAGCCGAGGATCAGCGCACCGATCAGCGTCCCCACGATACGACCTTTACCCCCTGCCAGGCTGGTACCGCCCAGCACGACCGCAGCGATGGCATCCAGCTCATAACCGGTACCCGCCGTTGGCTGAGCAGAGGAGAGACGTGCCACCTCGATAATGCCCGCCAGCGAGGCCAGCAGGCCGCACAGGGAGTAGACGATAATTTTGACTTTATTGACGCTGATGCCGGACAGACGCGTCGCCGCTTCGTTACCGCCCAGGGCATAGATATAACGACCCAGACGGGTGTGATGCAACATGTACCACGCCGCGAGGAACACCAGCCCCATGATCCACACCGGCGTCGGGATACCCAGCGGGCGGCCGATGCCGAACCAGCCAAACAGATCGGCGTTGTCGGTAAAGCCGGTGTTCACCGGGCTACCGTTGGTGTAGACCATGGTCACGCCGCGCAGCAGCAGCATCATCACCAGGGTGGCGATAAACGCCTGCACGCGGCCTTTCGCTACAATCATTCCGGTGACGGCTCCAATCGCAGCGCCCAGCGCCAGGGCCGCTGCCACCGCCACCAGCGCGTTGACTTCAATCCCTACAATTGAAGCGGCAACCGCGCCGGTGAGCGCCAGCAGGGAACCGACGGACAGGTCGATACCCGACGTCAAAATCACCAGCGTCATCCCCACCGCCATAATGGCGTTGACGGACGTTTGCTGAAGGATGTTGAACAGGTTATTTACGGTAAAAAAGTTCGGGCTCATGGTGGAGACAATCGCGATCAGCACCAGCAGAGCAATCAGCGATTTTTGTTCCAGCAGCCATGCCTTAGTGAAATAGCGGCGTCCAGAAACAGCCTGGGTAGTCATCTTCTTACTCCTGATCCACGCGATTAAGCTTGCCCACAGCGGCAGCCATCAGAATTTCCTGGGTGGCCTGCTCGCGACTGAATTCACCGCCGAGATGCCCTTCATGCATAACGATAATGCGATCGCTCATGCCTAATACTTCTGGCATCTCGGAAGAGACCAGAATGATGCTCAGCCCGTCAGCCTTGAACTGGTTGATGAGCTGATAAATCTCTTTCTTGGCGCCGACGTCCACACCGCGGGTTGGCTCATCGAGGATCAGCACCTTCGGACGGGTCATCAGGCCGCGGGCAATCGCCACTTTCTGCTGGTTACCGCCGGACAGCAGACCGATAGCCTGTTCCATCGACGGGGTTTTGACGTTAAAGAGGCGGATAAAATCACTGACGGCCTGCTGCTCGTCTTTATGCTTCAGGCTCCCACCGTTGCGGCTGAAGTAGCGCAGCGCGGTCAAGGACATGTTCTCTTTCACCGACATCCCCAGCACCAGACCATCGCGCTTACGGTCTTCGGAGATATAGACGATACCGTTCGCCAGGCCATCCTGCGGAGAGCGGGTAACCACTTCATGCCCATCGAGCGTGACATACCCGCTGGTGCGCGGCAGGGCACCGTACAGCACTTTCATCAGTTCGGTACGGCCAGCCCCCATCAGCCCGGCCACGCCGAGGATCTCGCCCTGGCGCAGCGTAAAGGAGACGTCGTTGACGCCCGGGCCGCACAGGTTATCGACCTTCAGGCGGATATCGCCCGGCTGCTTATCAATACGCGGGTACTGGTCTTCGAGCTTACGGCCCACCATCATCTCAATCAGCGTATCTTCGGTGAGGGTCACCACTTCACGCTCGGCAATAAACTGCCCGTCGCGGAAGACGGTCACGTCATCGCAGATCTCGAAGATCTCTTTCATACGGTGGGAGATGTAGACGATGCCGCGCCCCTGCGCTTTCAGCTCGCGGATCACGCGGAACAGAGAGTCGGTTTCGGTATCGGTGAGGGCGTCGGTCGGCTCATCCATGACGATGACCCGGGATTCGAAGCTCAGCACTTTGGCGATCTCCACCATCTGCTGATCGCCAATGGAAAGGTCACCCACCAGCCGATCGCTTTTGAAGCGCAGGTTCAGCTTCGCCAGCAGTTTGTCGGCTTCGGCATACATCTGTTTCCAGTCAATTTTGCCAAAGCGATTCACAAACTCGCGACCGAGGAAGATGTTCTCCGCGATGGACAGCTGTGGGATCAGGTTCAACTCCTGGTGGATGATGCCGATCCCGGCTTCCTGGGAGGATTTCGGGCCGGTGAAGGTGGTCTCTTTGCCGAGCCACAGCAGCGAACCGGCATCACGTTGATAGATGCCGGTCAGCACTTTCATCATCGTGGATTTGCCGGCACCGTTTTCACCCACCAGCGCCATCACGCGGCCGGCATAGACGTTCAGTGCGGCACCGGAGAGGGCTTTAACGCCCGGGAACGACTTATCGATCCCTTTCAGTTGCAGGAGTGCGTCCATGGTGGCCTCAGAAGGTGACGCCAGCACAGAGAATGATATTCGCATACGGGGAACACTCCCCGCTGCGAATAACCGCCTGGCTGTCAGCGGTATTTTTCTTGAACTGCTCGTGCGTTATGTAACTTATTTTTATGGTGTTTCCCTGGTGTTGTTGCAGCTGCTTGATATGGCCAAGCAACGTTTCGTGGAGCTGCGGATTATGTTGTTTGATTTCCGTTGCGAGAATGGCTTCCTCAACCTGCATCTCGGTTGTCACCACATCCAGTACCTGCATAAACGAGGGCACGCCCTGGGTTAATGCCAGATCAATACGCGTTGTACTGTGAGGAATGGGTAAACCCGCATCACAGACCACCAGCGTATCGGTATGCCCAAGACGGGAGATGACCGATGAGACTTCAGAGTTGAGTACAGTGCCTTTCTTCATTTTCTTGCTCCGCTAGCGAAACGTTTCGCTGGCGTCAGTTTAATCTTACCGATGCGCAGAAAACCACCATGGCGTTGCAGATTTGTGATCGTTGTCGAAACGTTTCGCTAAGTGAAATGCGGGGGAGAAGAGGGGGAATATTTGCCGGGTGGCGCTGCGCTTACCCGGCCTACAAAACCGTAGGCCCGCGCAAGCGAAGCGCCGCCGGGCACTAACTAAATCTCGACCTGTGTCCCTAACTCAATGACGCGGTTAGGCGGGATCTCGAACTGGTCGGGCGCACGCAGGGCGTTACGCTGGAGGATAAGGTAGAGCTTGCCGCGCAGGCGCAGATACCACGGGCGTTTGCCGATGATCAGCGACTCGTGCGACATAAAGAACGAGGTCTCCATCATCCGGCAGCTTAAGCCTTCCAGACCGCAGCGGTGGAACACCTCTTCCACGTTCGGGGTTTCGCGCCAGCCATAGCTGGCCACTACGCGCCAGAAAGTGGGCGAAAGCTGCTCTATCTGCACGCGGCGAACATTATGCACATACGGCGCATCTTCGGTACGCAGCGTCAGGAGGATCACCCGCTCATGCAACACCTTGTTGTGCTTGAGGTTGTGCATCAGGGCAAACGGAATCACGTTCAGCGCACGCGACATATAGACTGCTGTACCCGGCACACGCACCGGCGGGGATTTCTCCAGCGAGACGATCATCGCATCCAGAGAATTACCGTGCTCGTGCATCCGACGCAGCAGGCGGAAACGCTCGCTCTTCCAGGTGGTCATCACAATGAACATCACCATACCCAGCGTCAGCGGCAGCCAGCCGCCGGAGACAATCTTGTCGAGGTTGGCCGAGAACAGCGGAATATCGATGCAGAGGAAGCCGACCAGAATCATTCCCACGAGGAATTTATTCCAGTGCCAGTTGCGGTACGCCACCGTGGTGGAGAGGATAGAGGTCAGCACCATCGTCCCGGTGACGGCGATACCGTAGGCTGCCGCCAGGTTACTGGAGTGCTCGAAGCTGACGATAACAATCACTACCGCGAAATAGAGCAGCCAGTTAATGAACGGGATGTAGATCTGGCCCGACTCCATCTCTGACGTATGAATGATGCGCATCGGGGAGAGATAACCCAGACGCACGGCCTGACGGGTCAGGGAGAAGACGCCAGAGATCACCGCCTGAGAGGCAATCACCGTTGCCAGCGTGGCGAGGATCAGCATCGGCACCAGCGCCCAGTCCGGAGCCAGCAGGAAGAACGGGTTTTTAATCGCTTCCGGATGTTTGAGCAGCAGCGCGCCCTGGCCAAAGTAGTTCAACACCAGCGACGGCAGCACCACCATAAACCAGGCCACACGAATAGGCAGTTTGCCGAAGTGCCCCATATCGGCATACAGCGCCTCGACCCCGGTGATGGAGAGCACCACGGCGCCCAGCGCAATAAACGACACGGTTTTGTATTCGAGGAAGAAGTGCACCGCCCACATCGGGTTCAGCGCATGCAGTACGTCCGGATTCGCAATAATGCTGCGTAACCCCAGCACCGCGAGGATCAGGAACCAGGCCAGCATAATCGGCGCGAAGAGTTTTCCCACCAGCCCGGTGCCGTGCTTCTGAATCACAAACAGCAGGGTCAGCACAAGAATGGCCAGCGGAACGACCCATTCCTCAAGCTGCGGCGCGACAATCTCAAGCCCTTCGATTGCCGACAACACGGAGATAGCTGGTGTGATCACCACTTCGCCATAGAAGAAGCTGCCACCAATCAGCCCGATAATCACCAGGAAGGAGGTCATTTTGGGTGAGGTGTAGCGCCCGGCCAGCGACATTAAGGTCAGGATACCGCCTTCGCCGGCATTATCTGCGCGCATGACAAAGGAGAGATATTTAACGGAGACTACTAAGATCAGGAGCCAAAAGATGAGAGACAAAAAACCAAAAACAGCGTCGCGTTCCACGCCAAAACCAAACTGACCGGACAAACATTCACGAAGCGTATAAAGCGGGCTGGTGCCGATATCACCGTACACAACCCCGATCGCCGCGAGCGTTATTGCGGGTAATGATTGCTTATTATCAGTGCTCATAGACTAGTCTTTTCGTTTATATAACAAATGTGTGCTTAGTCCCTTGGCCCACAAAAAGCGCACAGTATGCACGATTAATCGTAGAATCGTACCCCTAAATGCGCCCGCATTAACATAGCGCAAAGAAAATAGCACCGTAGTTCAGTCTATTACCAGCCCAGAACGAAACGTCTATACTCGCTTCAATTAGCCGGGTGTACGGCGAAAGGATGCAAAACAATTATGGCTCACACTCATTTATTAGCAGAAAGAATTTCCCGTCTCAGCGGCGCGCTGGAAAAAGGGCTATTTGAACGTAGCCATGCCATCCGCCTCTGTTTACTGGCGGCACTGAGCGGTGAAAGCGTCTTTCTGCTGGGGCCGCCCGGCATCGCAAAAAGCCTGATTGCCCGCCGGCTGAAATTTGCCTTTCAGCATGCCAGAGCCTTTGAGTATCTGATGACCCGCTTTTCCACACCGGAAGAGGTGTTTGGCCCCCTCTCCATTCAGGCGTTAAAAGATGAAGGACGCTATGAGCGTTTGACGGCGGGCTATCTGCCGGAAGCGGAGATCGTTTTTCTCGATGAAATCTGGAAAGCTGGCCCCGCAATCCTGAATACCCTGCTCACCGCCATCAACGAACGTCGGTTCCGCAATGGCGCGTTTGAAGAAAAAATCCCGATGCGTCTGCTGGTGGCGGCCTCCAACGAACTGCCGGAAGCCGACAGCAGCCTCGAAGCCTTATATGACCGCATGCTGATCCGCCTGTGGCTCGACAAAGTGCAGGACAAAGCGAACTTCCGCTCGCTGCTGATTAGCCAACAGGATGAAAACGATAACCCTGTCCCTGCCGCCCTGCAGGTGACGGATGAAGAGTACCAACAGTGGCAGCAGGACATTGGCAAAATCAAACTGCCGGATACGGTATTTGACCTGGTCTTTATGCTGCGCCAGCAGCTGGATGCCCTGCCGGGCGCGCCTTACGTCTCCGATCGTCGCTGGAAGAAAGCCATTCGTCTCCTGCAGGCCAGCGCCCTGTTCAGCGGCCGCGATGCGGTTGCTCCTATCGATCTGATCCTGCTGAAAGATTGCCTGTGGCATGACGCTAACGGTATGAATCTGATGCAGCAGCAGCTGGAAATATTGATGACCGGACACGCGTGGGGGCAGCAGGAGATGCTGAACCAGCTCGGGGCCATCACCCAGCGCCGCCTTCAGCTTCAGCAGCAGCAAAGCGATAAAACCGCCCTGCGCGTCAGCCGTCAGAGCGGCATGTTTGCCCGCCGCCCGCACTACGAATTGCCGACCGAACTGAGCGAATCCACCCTGACATTGCTCCTCCAGCAGCCGCTTAAGCTCCATGATATGCAGGTCATTCACATCACCATTGAGCGTGAAGCCCTGTCGCTGTGGCTGAGCAAAGGCGGCGAGATCCGCGGCAAACTCAACGGCATCGGCTTTGCCCAGCAGCTGAATATGGAAGTGGACGGCAGTCTGCATCTGGTGATCCGTGACGTCAGCCTGCAGGGATCGCGCCTTGCGCTGCCCGGCACCGCCTCTGACAGCGTTCCGGAAGAGATCAAACAGCAACTGGAAGCGCTGGATAATCAGTGGCACCTGCAGCACACCCGCTTCAGCGAGCAGCAAAAATGCCTGTTTATCCACAGCGACTGGCTGGGCCGGATTGAATCGAGCCTCCAGGACGTAAGCGCCCAAATTAAACAGGCGCGTCAATGCTGACGCTGGACACGCTCAACGTTATGCTCGCCGTCGGTGAGGAGGGCATGATCGAAGAGATCATCCTGACTCTGCTGGCCTCGCCACAGCTGGCGGTTTTTTTCGAAAAATTCCCCCGACTTAAAACAGCCATCACCGACGATCTTCCGCGCTGGCGGGAAAATTTACGCAAAAGGCTGAAAGATACCCGCGTCCCGCCAGAGCTCACCGAAGAGGTGATGTGCTATCAGCAGAGCCAGCTGCTCTCCACGCCCCAGCTGATCGTCCAGTTACCGCAAATTTTAACCCTGCTGGACAAGGTGCACTCCCCCTATGCCAGCCAGGCCCGACAGCTGGTGGTGGATAACGCCACCTTTACGCCCGCTCTGCATACCCTGTTTTTACAGCGCTGGCGATTAAGCCTGGTGGTACAGGCTACCTCCCTCAATCAGCAGTTAATGGAAGAGGAGCGCGAGCAGCTGCTCAGCGAAGTGCAGGAGCGCATGACCTTAGCCGGTGCGCTGGAGCCGGTGCTGGTGGAAAATGAAAACGCCGCCGGTCGCCTGTGGGATATGAGCGCCGGCCAGCTGAAGCGGGGTGATTATCAACTTATCGTCCGCTACGGTGACTTTCTGGCCCAGCAGCCGGAGCTGATGCAGCTGGCGGAACAGCTGGGCCGCTCCCGGGAGGCGAAGTCGGTGCCAAAAAAGGATGCCCCGCTGGAAACCTTCCGCACCCTGGTGCGCGAACCGGCGACGGTGCCGGAGCAGGTGGACGGGCTGCAGCAGAGCGACGACATTCTGCGCCTGCTGCCGCCCGAGCTGGCCACCCTGGGTATTACGGAACTGGAGTATGAATTTTACCGTCGGCTGGTGGAGAAGCAGCTCCTGACCTATCGCCTGCAGGGTGATGCCTGGCGAGAGAAGGTCAGCCAGCGCCCGGCCGTGCACCAGGATTTCGACGAGCAGCCCCGCGGGCCATTTATCGTCTGCGTGGATACCTCGGGTTCAATGGGCGGCTTTAACGAGCAGTGCGCCAAAGCCTTTTGCCTTGCCCTGATGCGGGTGGCACTCGCTGACAGGCGGCGCTGCTTTATCATGCTGTTTTCCAGCGAGGTGGTGGGCTACGAGCTTTCGGGCCAGCACGGCCTCGAGCAAGCGATCCGCTTCTTAAGCCAGCGCTTTCGCGGCGGGACCGATCTCGCCAGCTGTTTTCGCGCGGTTATCGAACGGATGCAGGGCGGAGAGTGGTATGACGCCGACGCGGTGGTGATCTCGGATTTTATTGCCCAGCGCTTGCCGGATGAGGTGGTGAGTAAAGTGAAGGTGTTGCAGCGGGAACATCAGCATCGTTTTCACGCGGTGGCGATGTCCACCCATGGAAAACCCGGCATCATGCGCATCTTCGATCATATCTGGCGCTTTGATACCGGGTTGCGTAGCCGCCTGCTGCGGCGCTGGAAACGCTAATTACAGCAGCGCATCTACGCTGTCACGAACCTGCTGCGGCCATACGCCACACTGAACCTGGCCGATATGGGACAGCTGCAGCAGTAACATGGTCAGACGAGACTGGCCAATGCCGCCGCCGATGGTCTGCGGCATCTCACCGCGCAACAGGGCCTGGTGCCACTCCAGCTTGAGACGATCTTTATCCCCGGTGATGGCCAGCTGACGCTGCAACGCGTCGGCATCAACGCGGATCCCCATGGAGGAGAGCTCAAACGCATCTTCCAGAATCGGGTTCCACACCAGGATATCGCCGTTCAGACCGGCGAGGCCGCTTTCACCTTCGCTGCTCCAGTCATCATAATCCGGCGCACGGACATCGTGACGCTGACCATGAGACAGCTTGCCGCCGATGCCAATCAGGAATACGGCTCCCAGCTCTTTAGCGATCGCACGTTCACGGCCTTTGGCATCCAGATCCGGGAAGCGGGTCAACAGCTCCTGGCTATGAACAAACTGGATCGTTTCCGGCAGGAACGGGGTCAGACCAAACTCTTTGCTGACTGCCGCTTCGGTCTCTTTGATCCCGGCATAAATGGCTTCTACCGTCGCTTTCAGCGTGCGGGTATGACGCTCGCCATCACCCATGACGCGTTCCCAGTCCCACTGGTCAACGTACACAGAGTGAATAGCGGTAAGACGGTCTTCATCAGGGCGAAGGGCTTTCATGTGCGTGTAAAGCCCTTCGCCCGCGCTGAAGTCGTGTTGTCCCAGAGTTTGACGCTTCCACTTCGCAAGGGAATGAACCACTTCGAACTGGGCGTCTGGCAGTGTTTTCACTTTTACCTGTACCGCTTTTTCGCAACCAGACAGGTTGTCCTGCGTCCCGTCCCCCACGCGGCTTAAGATCGGTGCCTGGACTTCAATAAGACCAAGCTTCTCTTCCAGCTGGCGGGAAAAATGGGATTTAACGAAACTGATCTGGCGTTGTTGTGCGATGTAAGCGGTTTTCATTATTTATACTCCTGCGTCCTGTTGGCATTGATTAAGCAACAAAAAAGAACGTCTTTCAATAATCCAACAATAAAACTCCGTCATGACTTTTGATTCGTTAAAATTAAACGCTAGAATAGAGTTATTCATTAATCTTCATAAGAAAAAGCTATGGAAAATTATCAGATCGACAATCTGGACCGCGGCATCCTTGAGGCGCTGATGGCCAATGCCCGCACGGCCTATGCCGAACTGGCCAAACAGTTTGGCGTTAGCCCGGGCACCATTCATGTTCGCGTAGAGAAGATGAAGCAGGCGGGGATCATTACCGGGGCGCGGATTGACGTTAGCCCGAAACAGCTGGGGTACGACGTCTGCTGCTTTATCGGCATCATTCTGAAGAGCGCCAAAGACTACCCCTCGGCGCTGGCAAAGCTCAACGCGCTGGAGGAGGTGACCGAGGCTTACTACACCACCGGGCACTACAGCATCTTTATTAAGGTGATGTGCCGATCGATCGACGCCCTGCAGCAGGTACTTATCAACAAGATCCAAACAATTGATGAAATTCAGTCCACCGAGACGCTGATCTCCCTGCAGAACCCGATCATGCGTACCATCCGCCCCTGATCGGGCAAATTCATTCCCACATTTTCCACAGGTAGATCCCAGCTCGCTCACAGCGTACAATGATCCCTCTTTATATGAGCGAGCGATCCATGGCAGATATTACTCTTATTAGCGGTAGCACCCTCGGCGGGGCTGAATATGTAGCGGAACACCTGGCTGAAAAGCTGGAAGATGCGGGTTTTTCCACCGAAACGCTGCACGGACCGTTATTAGAAGATCTGCCGATCGACGGGATCTGGCTGTTGATCACCTCTACCCACGGTGCCGGCGATCTTCCGGATAACCTTCTTCCTTTATATGAAGAGCTAAAAGAGCATCAGCCTGACCTGGCGAACGTCCGGTTTGGGGCGATCGGCATCGGTAGCCGGGAATATGACACTTTCTGCGGTGCCGTTGAGAAAGTGGAGACCGAACTGAAGTCCTGTGGGGCACAACAGATCGGTGAAACGCTGAAGATCAACATCCTCGATCACGATATTCCGGAAGATCCAGCGGAACTTTGGCTGGCTGAATGGAAAAATTTACTCAAAAACGATTAAAGATCATGCGATCAGATGTGGATAACTCTGGTTAAAAGCTTGGATCAACCGGTAGTTATCCCAAGAACAACTCATGATTACTTTTTGTGCTGTGCATAAGTCGTCGATCTGATCCCAGCTTATACGTTGCAGGATCACCGATCATTCACAGCAAACGATCCTCTCTAAACGCATGATCTTCTTCGGGAGATCCGGCTTATCCACAGAAATCCGCGATCCTAATAAGAGATCACAATAAAACAGATCTCTAAATAAGAAGATCTTCTTTTTAATAGTCAGGATCCCAGTGCTTTCTCGATCGACTAAAGTTGAGTAGAATCCACGGCCCGGGCTTCAATCCATTTTCTTACCGCTTTACGCGAGGCAGACCACCATGTTTTATCAGGATCCTTTTGACGTCATCATCATTGGCGGGGGTCATGCAGGCACCGAGGCCGCAATGGCCGCGGCGCGAATGGGTCAGCAGACCCTGCTTTTGACACACAATATCGACACGCTAGGACAGATGTCCTGTAATCCGGCGATTGGCGGCATTGGGAAAGGACACCTGGTAAAAGAAGTGGATGCCCTTGGCGGCCTGATGGCCACCGCGATCGATCATGCCGGCATTCAGTTTAGGATACTAAACGCGAGCAAAGGCCCTGCCGTTCGTGCCACCCGTGCACAGGCAGACCGCGTGCTCTATCGCCAGGCGGTACGCACCGCGCTGGAGAATCAGCCGAACCTGATGATCTTCCAGCAGGCGGTTGAGGATCTGATCGTCGAAAACGATCGTGTTGTTGGTGCCGTGACCCAGATGGGTCTGAAGTTCCGTGCCAAAGCTGTCGTACTGACCGTCGGGACTTTCCTCGATGGTAAAATTCATATCGGACTGGATAACTACAGCGGTGGCCGTGCTGGCGATCCGCCGTCCATTCCGCTGTCGCGCCGTCTGCGCGAGCTGCCGCTGCGCGTCAGCCGCCTGAAAACCGGCACGCCGCCGCGTATTGACGCCCGCACTATCGATTTCAGCGTGCTGGCACAACAGCACGGCGACAATCCAATGCCGGTCTTCTCGTTCATGGGCAACGTGGATCAGCATCCGCGCCAGGTGCCGTGCTATGTCACGCACACCAACGAGAAAACCCATGATGTGATCCGCAGTAACCTCGATCGCAGCCCGATGTATGCCGGCGTGATCGAAGGGATCGGCCCACGTTACTGCCCGTCGATCGAAGACAAGGTGATGCGCTTTGCCGATCGTAACCAGCACCAGATCTTCCTCGAGCCGGAAGGGTTGACCTCCAACGAGATCTACCCGAACGGTATCTCCACCAGCCTGCCGTTCGACGTACAGATGCAGATCGTCCGTTCGATGCAGGGGATGGAGAATGCGAAGATTGTCCGTCCGGGCTATGCCATCGAGTATGACTTCTTCGATCCGCGCGACCTGAAGCCGACCCTGGAGAGCAAATTTATTCAGGGGCTGTTCTTCGCGGGCCAAATCAACGGCACGACCGGTTACGAAGAAGCCGCCGCGCAGGGGCTGCTGGCCGGTCTCAACGCCGCGCGTTTCTCTGCCGAGAAAGAGGGCTGGGCGCCGGGTCGTTCTCAGGCTTACCTTGGCGTGCTGGTGGACGACCTTTGCACCCTCGGGACCAAAGAGCCGTACCGCATGTTTACCTCTCGGGCGGAATACCGTCTGATGCTGCGTGAAGACAACGCCGACCTGCGTCTGACCGAAAAAGGGCGTGAGCTGGGTCTGGTGGATGATGCGCGCTGGGCGCGTTTCAACGAGAAGCTGGAGACCATCGAGCGCGAACGTCAGCGCCTGAAGTCCACCTGGGTCAACCCAACCACCGAATCTGTAGACGAAGTGAATGCTCACCTGTCTGCGCCGCTTTCCCGTGAAGCGAGCGGGGAAGATCTGCTCCGTCGTCCGGAGATGACCTACGACCAGCTGATCCAGATGACGCCGTTCGCGCCGGGTCTGGATGACGTGCAGGCCGCCGAGCAGGTCGAAATTCAGGTGAAATACGAAGGCTATATCGCCCGTCAGCAGGATGAGATCGAGAAACAGCAGCGTAACGAGAGCACGATCCTCCCGGCCACGCTGGATTACCGTCAGGTTAACGGCCTCTCCAACGAGGTGATCGCCAAGCTGAACGACCATAAACCGTCGTCCATCGGCCAGGCATCGCGCATTTCCGGCGTCACGCCTGCGGCCATCTCCATTCTGCTGGTGTGGCTGAAAAAACAGGGTATGCTGCGCCGCAGCGCATAATCGTAAGAACTGCCCGGTGATGCGTAGCGATCCGGGCCTACAGAACTCCGTAGGGCGGGTAAGCGTAGCGCCACCCGCCAAAACGCATCTCAACAGGTATTCTCCGTGCTTAACAAACTCACTCGTCTGCTGGATCAAGCCGGTATTTCGCTCACCGATCACCAGAAAAATCAGCTGGTGGGGTATGTCGATATGCTGCACAAATGGAACAAGGCCTATAACCTCACCTCGGTACGCGACCCGAACGAGATGCTGGTGCGTCACATCCTCGACAGCATCGTCGTAGCGCCTCACCTCCAGGGTGAGCGTTTTATCGATGTCGGCACCGGTCCAGGCCTGCCGGGTATTCCACTCTCTATCGTGCGTCCTGAATGCCAGTTCACGCTGCTGGACAGCCTGGGCAAGCGCGTGCGCTTCCTGCGCCAGGTTCAACATGAACTGAAGCTGGAAAATATTTACCCGGTGCAGAGTAGGGTAGAGGAGTTTCCCGCCGAGCCGCCGTTTGATGGCGTGATCAGCCGGGCCTTTGCCTCGCTCAACGACATGATCGGCTGGTGTAAGCATCTGCCTGCACAGAACGGACGGTTTTATGCCCTGAAAGGCATCCTGCCGGAAGATGAAATCGCACAGCTGCCGGACGGGTTTGAGGTGGAGTCCGCCATCAAATTACGCGTTCCACAGCTGGAAGGTGAGCGCCATCTGGTGATCGTTAAGCCAAACAGTTTTTAAAAAAATAATAAAAAATGTGGAAATTGTGCTGTTCTAAGTATGTTAAAAAACAGTCTGAAGGTTAAGAAATAGCCAGCGTTAATTTAACCGCTTTTTTACTGTGGATTTTCTTTGGGTTAACCTGAGTGTGTAGTTAACCCAAAATATAATAAACCCTGAAAATATCAGCTTGCTAAAAGTAGGGGTTAGTAACCAGATCGTAATGTTAAATATTTATTATAAATGTCAATAAAAGGTTTTTGTTGTATACAGGGCTGTTTTGTAAATAGTTACTTAAATTACTCTTTAATATCATAAAGATGAAATATAGCGATTTACTGATTTCAATTATTCGACCTTATCGTAAATGTGTATTTTGTGATCCTGTGCACGCTTTATCGCCAATGTTTCCGCGTAGTTTGCAGTTTTGATGAGTCATTCACAGTTTGACGAAAAGTTAAGAAATAGCGCCGGGGAAAAATATTTAAACATTTATTCACCTTTTCGCTACTTATTGTTTGAAATCACGGGGACGCACCGTATAATTTGACCGCTTTTTGCTGCTTGACTCTGAGCCCTAAAGGACGTTTTATACGACACGCGACATACCTCGAAGTGAGCAGGAGTAAAAACGTGATGTCTGTGTCGCTCTTGAGTCGAAACGTTGCTCGTAAGCTTCTGTTCATTCAGTTTCTGGCGGTGATAGCAAGTGGATTGCTGTTCTGCCTCAAAGACCCCTTCTGGGGCATCTCTGCGGTAAGCGGAGGTTTGGCAGTCGTTTTGCCGAATATGTTGTTTATGATTTTTGCCTGGCGTCATCAGGCGCATACACCTGCCAAAGGCCGCATGGCCTGGTCCTTCGCTCTGGGCGAAGTGTGTAAGGTGTTGCTGACCTTTGCTCTACTGGTGATGGCGCTGGCGGTTTTTAAAGTGGTTTTTCTGCCGCTGATAGTGACGTGGGTTTTGGTGCTGGTGGTACAAGTTCTGGCGCCAGCTGTAATCAATAACAAAGGGTAAAAGGCATCATGGCTTCAGAAAATATGACGCCGCAGGATTACATAGGACACCATCTGAATAACCTTCAGCTGGACCTGCGTACATTCTCGCTGGTGGATCCGCATAACCCCCCAGCCACCTTCTGGACGATCAATATCGACTCCATGTTCTTCTCGGTGGCACTGGGTCTGTTGTTCCTGGCCATTTTCCGCGGCGTTGCGAAACGTGCAACCAGCGGCGTTCCAGGGAAATTCCAGACCTTCATCGAAATGATCATTGGCTTCGTCCATGGCAGCGTCAAAGACATGTACCACGGCAAGAGCAAGGTGATTGCACCGCTGGCGCTGACCGTCTTTGTGTGGGTCTTCCTGATGAACCTGATGGACCTGCTGCCGATCGACCTGCTGCCGTTTATCGGCGAGCATATCTTCGGTCTGCCTGCCCTGCGTGTGGTGCCGTCTGCTGACGTGAACATCACCCTGTCCATGGCACTGGGCGTATTCATCCTGATTCTTTTCTACAGCATCAAAATGAAAGGTGTAGGCGGCTTCGTGAAAGAGCTTACCTTGCAGCCGTTCAACCACTGGGCGTTTATTCCGATCAACCTGATCCTGGAAGGCGTTAGCCTGCTGTCCAAACCGATTTCTCTCGGTCTGCGACTGTTCGGCAACATGTATGCGGGTGAGCTGATTTTCATTCTGATCGCGGGTCTTCTGCCGTGGTGGTCACAGTGGATTCTGAATGTGCCTTGGGCCATTTTCCACATCCTGATCATTACGCTGCAAGCCTTTATCTTCATGGTTCTGACGATCGTCTATCTGTCGATGGCATCTGAAGAGCACTGATTCTTTACCAACACTACTACGTTTTAACTGAAACAAACTGGAGACTGTCATGGAAAACCTGAATATGGATCTGCTGTACATGGCTGCCGCTGTGATGATGGGTCTGGCGGCTATCGGTGCTGCGATCGGTATCGGCATCCTCGGGGGCAAATTCCTGGAAGGCGCAGCGCGTCAACCGGATCTGATTCCTCTGCTGCGTACTCAGTTCTTTATTGTTATGGGTCTGGTGGATGCTATCCCGATGATCGCTGTAGGTCTGGGTCTGTACGTGATGTTTGCTGTCGCGTAGTAAGTAGATTTAAACCCTAAGCCACAGTTGTAAATTTAAAGAGGTATTGTGCTGTGAACATGAACGCAACAATCCTCGGCCAGGCCATCGCGTTTGTTATCTTTGTCTGGTTCTGCATGAAGTACGTATGGCCGCCTTTAATGGCAGCCATCGAAAAACGTCAGAAAGAAATTTCTGACGGACTGGCTTCTGCAGAACGCGCTAAGAAAGATTTGGACCTTGCACAGGCCAACGCGACCGACCAGCTGAAAAAAGCGAAAGCGGAAGCCCAGGTAATCATCGAGCAGGCGAACAAACGTCGTTCTCAGATCCTGGACGAAGCGAAAGCTGAAGCAGAACAGGAACGTACTAAAATCGTGACGCAAGCGCAGGCAGAAATTGATGCCGAGCGTAAACGTGCTCGCGAAGAGCTGCGTAAGCAGGTCGCGATTCTGGCTGTTGCTGGCGCCGAGAAGATCATCGAACGTTCCGTGGATGAAGCTGCTAACAGCGACATCGTGGACAAACTTGTCGCTGAACTGTAAGGAGGGAGGGGCTGATGTCTGAATTTGTTACGGTAGCTCGCCCCTACGCCAAAGCAGCTTTTGACTTTGCTATCGAACACCAAAATGTCGATCGCTGGCAGAACATGCTGGCGTTTGCCGCTGAGGTAACGAAAAACGAACATATGGCCGAGATGCTTTCAGGTGCACTGGCACCAGAAACCCTCGCCAGTTCGTTCATCGCCATTTGCGGTGAGCAGTTGGACACCAACGGTCAGAACCTGATTCGGGTAATGGCAGAAAATGGTCGTCTGAAAGCGCTCCCGGATGTTCTTGAGCAGTTCGAGCACTTACGTGCCCTCAGTGAAGCCACCGTTGAAGTTCAGGTAACTTCTGCGTCTGAGCTGAGTAACGAACAGCTTGCGAAAATCACCGCCGCGATGGAAAAACGTCTGTCACGCAAAGTGAAGCTGAATTGCAATATCGATAAGTCTGTAATGGCGGGCGTAATCATCCGAGCGGGTGATATGGTCATTGATGGCAGCGTACGCGGCCGTCTTGAGCGCCTTGCAGACGTCTTGCAGTCTTAAGGGGACTGGAGCATGCAACTGAATTCCACCGAAATCAGCGAACTGATCAAGCAGCGCATTGCTCAGTTCAGTGTTGTGAGTGAAGCTCACAACGAAGGTACTATTGTTTCTGTAAGCGACGGTGTTATCCGCATCCACGGCCTGGCCGATTGTATGCAGGGTGAAATGATCTCCCTGCCGGGTAACCGTTACGCTATCGCACTGAACCTGGAGCGCGACTCCGTAGGTGCAGTTGTGATGGGTCCTTACGCTGACCTCGCCGAAGGCATGAAGGTTAAGTGTACTGGCCGTATTCTTGAAGTTCCAGTTGGCCGTGGCCTGCTGGGTCGCGTGGTGAACACCCTGGGTGCGCCAATCGACGGTAAAGGTCCGGTTGATAACGATGGCTTCTCGCCAATCGAAGTTATCGCCCCGGGCGTAATCGACCGTCAGTCCGTCGACCAGCCGGTGCAGACCGGTTATAAATCCGTTGATGCGATGATCCCAATCGGCCGTGGCCAGCGTGAGCTGATCATCGGTGACCGTCAGACCGGTAAAACCGCGATGGCAATCGATGCGATCATCAACCAGCGCGATTCCGGCATCAAATGTGTGTACGTGGCTATCGGCCAGAAAGCGTCCACCATTTCCAACGTGGTTCGTAAACTGGAAGAGCACGGCGCGCTGGCTAACACCATCGTTGTTGTGGCTACCGCTTCTGAATCTGCTGCACTGCAATACCTGGCACCGTATGCCGGTTGCGCAATGGGCGAATACTTCCGTGACCGCGGTGAAGATGCTCTGATCGTTTATGATGACCTGTCCAAACAGGCCGTTGCATACCGTCAGGTTTCCCTGCTGCTCCGTCGTCCACCAGGACGTGAAGCATTCCCGGGCGACGTATTCTATCTGCACTCCCGTCTGCTGGAGCGTGCATCCCGCGTTAACGCGGAATACGTTGAGAACTTCACTAAAGGTGAAGTGAAAGGCCAGACCGGTTCTCTGACCGCACTGCCGATCATCGAAACCCAGGCGGGTGACGTTTCTGCGTTCGTTCCGACCAACGTAATCTCCATTACCGATGGTCAGATCTTCCTGGAAACCAACCTGTTTAACTCCGGTATTCGTCCGGCAGTTAACCCGGGTATCTCCGTATCCCGTGTGGGTGGTGCAGCGCAGACCAAGATCATCAAGAAACTGTCCGGTGGTATCCGTACCGCGCTGGCACAGTATCGTGAACTGGCAGCGTTCTCCCAGTTTGCATCCGATCTTGACGATGCAACCCGTAAACAGCTTGACCACGGTCAGAAAGTGACCGAACTGCTGAAACAGAAACAGTATGCCCCTATGTCAGTCGCACAGCAGGGCCTGGTACTGTTCGCAGCAGAACGTGGTTATCTGGGGGATGTAGAACTGGCGAAAATCGGTAGCTTCGAAGCCGCACTGCTGGCTTTCGCTGACCGTGACCACGCTCCGCTGATGCAAGAGATTAACCAGTCCGGTGGCTATAACGACGAAATCGAAGGCAAGCTGAAGAGCCTGCTCGATTCCTTCAAAGCAACCCAGTCCTGGTAACGTCTGGCGGTCTGTCTTAGGGCAGACCGCAAGGCATTGAGGAGAAGCTCATGGCCGGCGCAAAAGAGATACGTAGTAAGATCGCAAGCGTCCAGAACACGCAAAAGATCACTAAAGCGATGGAAATGGTCGCCGCGTCCAAAATGCGTAAATCGCAGGAACGCATGGCGGCCAGCCGTCCTTATGCAGATACCATGCGCAAAGTGATTGGTCACCTTGCGAGCGGTAATCTGGAATATAAGCATCCTTACCTGGAAGAACGCGACGTTAAGCGCGTGGGCTACCTGGTGGTGTCGACCGACCGTGGTTTGTGCGGTGGCTTGAACATTAACCTGTTCAAAAAGCTGCTGGCGGATATGAAAGTCTGGTCTGATAAAGGCGTTCAGAGCGAAATCGCGATGATCGGCTCTAAAGGCGTCTCTTTCTTTAATTCCGTAGGTGGCAATATTGTCGCCCAGGTGACCGGTATGGGTGATAACCCGTCCCTGTCCGAACTGATCGGCCCGGTAAAAGTGATGTTGCAGGCCTTTGATGAAGGCCGTCTGGACAGGTTGTACGTTGTAAACAACAAATTTATTAACACCATGTCTCAGGTTCCGACCCTCACGCAGCTGCTGCCGTTACCGGCATCAGATGATGCTGAGTTGAAGCATAAATCCTGGGATTACCTGTATGAACCCGATCCGAAACCGCTGCTGGATACCCTGCTGCGTCGTTACGTTGAATCCCAGGTTTATCAGGGTGTGGTAGAAAACCTGGCCAGCGAGCAGGCCGCACGTATGGTGGCGATGAAAGCCGCGACCGACAATGGCGGCAGCCTGATTAAAGAGCTGCAGTTGGTATACAACAAAGCTCGTCAGGCCAGCATTACTCAGGAACTCACCGAGATCGTCGGTGGTGCATCCGCGGTATAACCAGGTTAATTCGTAGAGGATTCAAGATGGCTACTGGAAAAATTGTCCAGGTAATCGGCGCCGTGGTTGACGTCGAATTCCCTCAGGATGCCGTACCGCGCGTGTACGATGCTCTTGAGGTTCAGAATGGTAATGAGCAGCTGGTGCTGGAAGTTCAGCAACAGCTCGGTGGTGGTATCGTGCGTACCATCGCCATGGGTTCTTCCGACGGTCTGCGTCGTGGTCTGGATGTAAAAGATCTCGAGCACCCAATCGAAGTACCAGTAGGTAAAGCAACCCTGGGTCGTATCATGAACGTCCTGGGTCAGCCGATCGACATGAAAGGCGATATCGGCGAAGAAGAGCGTTGGGCTATTCACCGTTCAGCACCTTCCTATGAAGAGCTGTCCAGCTCTCAGGAACTGCTTGAAACCGGCATCAAAGTTATCGACCTGATGTGTCCGTTCGCGAAGGGCGGTAAAGTTGGTCTGTTCGGCGGTGCGGGTGTGGGTAAAACCGTAAACATGATGGAGCTGATCCGTAACATCGCGATCGAGCACTCCGGTTACTCCGTGTTTGCAGGCGTGGGTGAGCGTACTCGTGAGGGTAACGACTTCTACCACGAAATGACCGACTCCAACGTTCTGGACAAAGTATCCCTGGTTTACGGCCAGATGAACGAGCCACCAGGAAACCGTCTGCGCGTTGCGCTGACCGGCCTGACCATGGCTGAGAAGTTCCGTGACGAAGGTCGTGACGTACTGCTGTTCGTTGACAACATCTACCGTTACACCCTGGCCGGTACGGAAGTATCCGCACTGCTGGGTCGTATGCCATCAGCGGTAGGCTACCAGCCGACCCTGGCGGAAGAGATGGGTGTTCTGCAGGAACGTATCACCTCTACCAAAACCGGTTCTATCACCTCCGTTCAGGCGGTATACGTACCTGCGGATGACTTGACTGACCCATCACCAGCCACCACCTTTGCTCACTTAGATGCAACCGTGGTACTGAGCCGTCAGATCGCGTCTCTGGGTATCTACCCGGCCGTTGACCCGCTGGACTCCACCAGCCGTCAGCTGGATCCACTGGTTGTTGGTCAGGAACACTACGACACCGCGCGTGGCGTACAGTCCCTGCTGCAGCGTTATCAGGAACTGAAAGACATCATCGCCATCCTGGGTATGGATGAACTGTCTGAAGAAGACAAACTGGTGGTAGCACGCGCACGTAAGATCCAGCGCTTCCTGTCCCAGCCGTTCTTCGTAGCAGAAGTATTTACCGGTTCTCCGGGCAAATACGTTGCGCTGAAAGACACCATCCGTGGCTTTAAAGGCATCATGGAAGGCGAATACGATCACCTGCCGGAGCAGGCGTTCTATATGGTGGGTTCCATCGACGAAGCCGTGGAAAAAGCCAAAAAACTTTAACGCCTTAATCGGAGGGTGATATGGCAATGACTTACCACCTGGACGTCGTCAGCGCAGAGCAACAAATGTTCTCTGGTCTGGTCGAGAAAATCCAGGTAACGGGTAGTGAAGGTGAACTGGGTATCTTCCCGGGTCACGCCCCACTGCTCACCGCCATTAAGCCTGGTATGATCCGCATCGTTAAACAGTTCGGTCATGAAGAGTTTATCTATCTGTCCGGGGGCATGATTGAAGTGCAACCTGGCAGCGTGACCGTACTGGCTGATACCGCAATTCGTGGCCAGGATCTCGACGAAGCGCGAGCTCTGGAAGCGAAGCGTAAAGCAGAAGAGCACATCAAGAGCTCTCATGGCGACGTGGATTACGCTCAGGCGTCTGCAGAGCTGGCCAAAGCGATCGCGAAACTGCGCGTTATCGAGTTGACCAAAAAAGCGATGTAACACCGGCTTGAAAGTACGAAAGCCAGTCTGGTCTCCAGACTGGCTTTTTTTTTATGGTTTCGTTTCACTAAATCTGAAATCAAAACGATGTTTTATTATTTTGTGATTTAGCTCACAAAATGATTGATCGGCAAAATGTTGAGGAGTAGACTCCGTTTTGTGATGTATGTCACATAACTGAACTTCAAAAACATCAGGATGCCATCATGAAAACCATCAACAAAATCATCGCCCTTTTCAGCAACATGAACGTCTCTTTCGGTACGTTCAATCTGTAATTGCTGACCTGCCGGGCGGCGCCACGCTTACCGTTGTGTGATAAGCGAAGCGCCTCCCTGGTTATTGGGTCTGCACCTGTGTTTTATCTAACTCCTTCCCGTCACTGTTCACGCTTTTACCCTTCACGATAAAGTAGTTCGTGTTATCGATGGTTCCCACGACCGCATCATCATATTCACCGGGCTGATTCCGGATCGACAGGTTGCCGGTAAACGTCCCCTGGGTTGTGACGTCTCCGTACGGACTCGGGCGGAAGATGTAGTTAAATCGCTGGTTATCCACCGCCAGGTTGTTCTCCACTACCAGCTTGCCCGGGTTGAAGTTATCGGTGAACCCATCCAGATGATTGCCGGTGGCTTTACTGTTGCGGATCTGATGCGCAACAGGCTGCCCTTCCCCGCCGAGCTTGAAGCCGTTACTGGTATTGTTGCTGGCAACCGAGTTCTCGATCACCACCACACCGTTGGCGCCATCTTCAATCTTGTTGAACAGGTCGAAACCGTCATCGATATTGTCGTGGGCATAGCATTTCTCCAGCCGGTTGCCGTCGCCTACCCGCATCTTCACTGCGAAGCCATCGGCGTTAATCTTGCCGGGATCTTCGTTGGCCCAGGATTCAGAATCCACCACCCGGTTATAGCTTGCCCATAACGGACGACCAATCTTCTCAGGAGAGGAGATCTGGATCCCGGTGTCGTCATTACGGTACGCCCTGACGCGCTCGATCAGGTTATGGCTACCCTGAACGCGCAAGCTTTTCTCCGTAACGTCGATACCCTGGATATGCCAGTAGCTGGCGTCGAGCAGCAGACCGCGGATAACCACTTCACCTTCAGCCTGAAGCGTTTTGAGCTTGTCGCGGCTGCCACTGGCCGAGAGCGGGATCTCGCTTCGCGGATAATCGCCGCTTTTCAGCACCAGCTTACCGCCGGGGGCCAGCAGCGCGATGGCGGTGGCGAGATCCAGCGGCGCATCGGCTGTACCTTTCGCCTCCGCTTTGCCGTCCGGGGCGGCATACAGAAGCGCCGTGTCCCTGTCTGCGACGCGTTCCACGGTGAGCTGCTGGTTCACCGGTGTGCCCTGAGACGTGGTAAAGGCCACCGTAATGGTGCTGGTCTGCTCAAGACGGGCGGGCAGGGTGTACATCTCCCCCGCTTTTACCGTTTTCTCATTACCGATCACCACTTCGTTTTGCCGGACGCTGAATACTCCGTCTTCATTGGCGCGCGCCTGCAGCAGATAATCCCCGGAAGCGCTGACGTTCCCGGAAGCCAGTTGCACCACGACCGGCAGCGGCTCTGCCTGCCACGGCGGCGAAGATACGGTATGGGCGGGGCTGGTGGTCAGCGAGGCGTTGGTCACCGTGATTTTGGCATTCCGGGAGGCGAAGAAGCCGACGTAGTAGCGATCCGGGTTTTGCACCGAAATCAGATCCGCGCGCGGCACGCTCTTGCTCACCCAGCTGTCGCTGTCCAGCGGGGCCCAGGCGGTAATAAAGCCATCGTCCGTGCGCTGAAGTTTGAGGCGAAAGGCCGGGGTCTGGCTCAGGTTCACCTCTTCTTTATAACTCTGTTTTTTAATGGCCGCCCCGGCATCCCCCCATGGATGGCTGATCCCCTCCCGGGTGATGGCCTGCATTTTCACCCGCTGATGATCTTTTTTATCCTGGGTCATGATAGCGTTCATCACCAGGTTCGATGCCGCAGGGAACTCTTCATAACCGGTTTTCAGCGGCTCCTGACGTGGGTTACCGAGGACATCGCGCACCAGTAGCCCGGCTCCTTCCTGCGCGGCAGGTTTCGCGCCATTCTCCGGTCCAAACTGATCCACCCGGATGTTGGCCTGCAGGACGAAGTTTTCGCTCGCCGGCAGTTCGGTATAGAAGAAAGTTAGCCCGTCGTGGGAGTTGGCAATTTTGCCGCCACGGCTCTCCACCGTGATCGCTTTTGTCAGGTCGGCGCTCTCCTGCGGCGTGAGCTTTTTCCCGTCGATAGTGACATCATTGACGCCAATTTTTTCGGGCAGCACGTTGGATGAAAAATTCACATCCGTGGATTGCCCAAACGCAATGGCTTTCCAGACATGGGGCTGTTCGGCGGCCGTTGCGGAAAAAGCGCTACACATCATCAGGGCCAGAGGTATTTTTGACTTCATCTTATTCTCCTGAATAATAATTGAGCGCCATTATCATCAGAATAAAACAGTGTTTCTTTTTTGCACGTCACATATTTCAATAATTAAAACAGTGTTTTGGTTATTGAGGCCTTTATTCATGGAGCGAAAGAACAGCTAACATGTTGTGCGAACTGGAGACTTCTCTAAAGGGCGCTATATTCCATAGGCAAAGCCCTCTATTCTGCGGTAAAAAGAACCTTTAAACAGCCCGAGACCGGCGAGGTTGTGCGTTTTACCACCTCTCCATTTTATGGCGCAAAATATGTAGAATTTTCAACGCCAAAGGGTTTTACTTTTCACTCAAATTACAGTCAGGACGTGTATGTTGAACAACGCAATGAGCGTGGTCATTCTTGCCGCAGGCAAAGGCACCCGCATGTTTTCCGATCTTCCAAAAGTGCTGCATACCCTGGCAGGGAAAGCGATGGTGCAGCATGTCATTGACGCCGCTAGTGAAATGGGCGCGAACCAGGTTCACCTGGTCTACGGCCACGGTGGCGATCTGCTGAAGCAGACGCTGCGTGATGACAAGCTCAACTGGGTACTGCAGGCAGAACAGCTGGGTACCGGGCATGCCATGCAGCAGGCGGCGCCGTTCTTCTCTGATGACGAAGATATCCTGATGCTCTACGGCGACGTACCGCTGATCTCCGTGGAGACGCTGGCTCGCCTGCGTGCCGCGAAGCCGCAGGGCGGGATTGGTCTACTAACCGTTAAGTTGGACGATCCGTCCGGCTATGGCCGTATCACCCGTGAAAACGGCAAAGTGACGGGCATTGTGGAGCACAAAGACGCCACCGATGCGCAGCGTGAAATCCAGGAAATTAACACCGGGATTCTGATCGCCAATGGCGCAGACATGAAGCGCTGGCTGTCGCAGCTGAACAACAACAATGCGCAGGGCGAATTCTACATCACCGATATCATTGCGATGGCGTATCAGGAAGGGCGTGAGATTGCTGCCGTTCATCCGGCGCGTATCAGCGAAACGGACGGCGTGAATAACCGTCTGCAGCTCTCCCGCCTGGAGCGTATTTATCAGTCCGAGCAGGCAGAAAAGCTGCTGCTGGCGGGCGTGATGCTGCGCGATCCGGCACGTTTCGATCTGCGTGGGGTGCTTAAACACGGGCGCGACGTTGAGATCGATACTAACGTTATTCTGGAAGGCAACGTAACGCTGGGTAACCGCGTCAAAATTGGCACCGGTTGTGTGATCAAAAACAGCGTGATTGGCGACGACTGCGAAATCAGCCCTTACAGCGTGGTGGAAGATGCCCACCTGGAAGCCGCCTGCACTATCGGGCCGTTCGCCCGTCTGCGCCCGGGCGCAGAGCTGCTGGAAGGCGCCCATGTCGGCAACTTCGTCGAAATGAAAAAAGCGCGTCTGGGCAAGGGCTCTAAAGCAGGGCATCTGACCTACCTGGGCGATGCAGAGATCGGCGACAACGTGAATATCGGCGCCGGGACCATCACCTGCAACTACGACGGCGCGAACAAGTTTAAAACCATCATTGGCGACGACGTGTTTGTCGGTTCAGATTCGCAGTTGGTGGCACCTGTCACCATCGGCAAAGGCGTCACCATTGCCGCAGGCACGACCGTGACACGCGATGTGGCCGAAAACGAGCTGGTGATCAGCCGCGTGCCGCAGGTGCAGAAGCAGGGCTGGAAACGTCCGGTGAAGAAGAAGTAACAGATTTATCCCTCGCCCCTTTGGGGAGAGGTCCGGGTTGAGGGGATAACATAATCCCCCGCCCAAAGGCAGTATCTAAAAATATAACCCCACTCTCTACAAGGCTCGGGGCGCCCAAAAAGGGCACATACAGGTCAGCGACAACGCAGGCGAAAGCCTCTATTCGGAATCTAAAACTATGTGTGGAATTGTTGGCGCAGTCGCGCAGCGTGATATTGCTGAAATCCTTCTCGAAGGGTTACGTCGTCTGGAATACCGTGGTTATGACTCTGCCGGTCTGGCAGTGGTCGATGCAGAAGGGCACATGACCCGTCTGCGTCGCCTCGGTAAAGTAAACATGCTGTCGCAGGCCGCGGAAGAAACCCCGTTGCACGGCGGTACAGGCATAGCCCATACCCGTTGGGCGACCCACGGTGAACCTTCTGAAGGCAACGCGCACCCGCATGTCTCTGAACACATCGTGGTGGTGCATAACGGCATCATCGAAAACCACGAGCCGCTGCGCGAAGCGCTGACTGAACGTGGGTATACCTTCGTGTCTGAAACCGACACCGAAGTGATTGCTCACCTGGTTCACTGGGAGCTGGAGCAGGGCGGTACGCTGCGTGAAGCCGTACTGCGTGCCATCCCACAGCTGCGCGGCGCCTACGGCACCGTGATCATGGACAGTCGCGATCCATCCACCCTGCTGGCCGCCCGTTCGGGCAGCCCGATGGTGATTGGTCTGGGGATGGGCGAAAACTTTATCGCTTCCGACCAGCTGGCGCTGCTGCCGGTGACCCGTCGCTTTATCTTCATGGAAGAGGGCGATATTGCCGAAGTGACCCGCCGCGACGTGAAACTGTTTGATAAATCGGGTGCGCCGGTGAAGCGTCAGGATATCGAATCCAGCCTGCAGTACGACGCGGGTGACAAAGGTGCTTACCGTCACTACATGCAGAAAGAGATCTACGAGCAGCCAAACGCCATCAAAAACACCCTGACCGGGCGCATCAGCCACGGTGAGGTGGATCTGAGCGAGCTGGGGGCTAACGCCAACGAGATGCTGGCTAACGTCGAGCATATTCAGATCGTGGCCTGCGGCACCTCCTACAACTCCGGTATGGTCTCCCGCTACTGGTTCGAAGCGCTGGCCGGTGTGCCATGCGACGTCGAAATCGCCTCTGAATTCCGCTATCGCAAATCGGCTGTGCGCCGTAACAGCCTGATGATCACTCTGTCACAGTCCGGTGAAACCGCCGACACTCTGGCGGCGCTGCGTCTGTCCAAAGAGCTGGGTTACCTCGGTTCGCTGGCGATCTGTAACGTGCCGGGCTCCTCGCTGGTGCGTGAATCCGATCTGGCGCTGATGACCAAAGCCGGCACCGAAATCGGTGTGGCCTCTACCAAAGCGTTCACCACTCAGCTGACGGTCCTGCTGATGCTGGTGGCGAAACTGGCCCGTCTGAAAGGGGCGGATGCTTCTGTTGAGCATGACATCGTGCACGGCCTGCAGGCGCTACCGAGCCGCATTGAGCAGATGCTCTCTCAGGACAAACGTATTGAAGCCCTGGCGGAAGCTTTCTCTGACAAACACCACGCCCTGTTCCTTGGCCGTGGCGATCAGTACCCGATCGCGCTGGAAGGCGCGCTGAAGCTGAAAGAGATCTCCTACATCCACGCGGAAGCTTACGCCGCAGGCGAGCTGAAACACGGCCCGCTGGCGCTGATCGATGCGGATATGCCGGTGATCGTGGTGGCACCTAACAACGAACTGCTGGAAAAACTGAAATCCAACATCGAAGAAGTCCGCGCCCGTGGCGGCGTGCTGTTTGTCTTCGCTGATAAAGATGCCGGTTTTGTCAGCAGCGACAACATGCACATCATCGAGATGCCGCATGTGGAAGAGGTGATTGCGCCAATCTTCTATACCGTACCGCTGCAGCTGCTGGCGTATCACGTCGCGCTGATTAAAGGTACCGACGTTGACCAGCCGCGTAACCTGGCGAAGTCCGTTACCGTAGAATAACCCCTCCAGCTCCACCTTCGGGTGGAGCTTTTTTATCCGCGTTTTTAAATGACAAACTGTCATCTTCAGCTATTTTTTCAGTGTCACAGAAAGAAAACTTTTCTGAAATCATAGTGTCATAAAATCTATCAAGTAACTGATAAAAAACAATTATTCTGATTTTCTTTAAGCGAAATTGTGGCTGTCATAAAACTGTCATAATTCGTACATTTCTCTGTCACCTGTTTGTCCTATTTTGCTCATCGTAGCCACTAAACAACGATTTACGAAAATCTTGCAGGAGACATTATGAAAGTTATGCGTACCACTGTCGCAACTGTTGTCGCCGCGACCTTATCGATGAGCGCGTTCTCTGTATTCGCAGAGGCAAGCCTGACTGGCGCTGGTGCAACCTTCCCTGCGCCGGTGTATGCCAAATGGGCTGATACCTACCAGAAAGAGACTGGTAACAAGGTGAACTACCAGGGTATCGGCTCCTCCGGTGGCGTTAAACAAATTACCGCAAATACCGTTGATTTCGGTGCATCTGACGCGCCGCTGTCGGATGAAAAACTGACGCAGGAAGGCCTGTTCCAGTTCCCGACCGTTATCGGTGGTGTTGTGCTGGCCGTGAATATCCCTGGTCTGAAGTCCGGCGAGCTGGTGCTGGATGGCAAAACCCTGGGTGATATCTACCTCGGCAAAATCAAAAAATGGGATGACGAAGCCATCACCAAACTGAACCCGGGCGTGAAACTGCCTTCGCAGAACATCGCTGTGGTTCGTCGTGCTGACGGCTCCGGTACCTCCTTCGTCTTCACCAGCTACCTGGCGAAAGTAAACGAAGAGTGGAAATCCAAAGTGGGTTCCGGCTCTACCGTGAACTGGCCGACCGGTCTGGGCGGTAAAGGTAACGACGGTATCGCGGCCTTCGTACAGCGTCTGCCTGGCTCAATCGGCTACGTAGAATACGCTTACGCCAAGCAGAACAACCTGGCGTACACCAAGCTGATTTCTGCTGATGGCAAACCGGTTAGCCCGACCGAAGAGAACTTTGCTAATGCCGCCAAAGGCGCTGACTGGAGCAAATCCTTCGCACAGGATCTGACCAACCAGAAAGGTGACGAAGCCTGGCCAATTACCTCTACCACCTTCATCCTGGTCCACAAAGATCAGAAGAAGCCAGAGCAGGGCGCTGAAGTGCTGAAGTTCTTCGACTGGGCATACAAAAATGGCGGCAAACAGGCTAATGACCTGGATTACGCCAGCCTGCCGGACAGCGTGGTTGAGCAGATTCGTGCTGCATGGAAAACCAACGTGAAAGACAGCAGCGGTAAAGCGCTGTACTAACAGGATATTTTTGACGAAGATGGCGGGTGGCGTGAGCTTACCCGCCAACTTTCGTGAAACGTCTCAAACAGAAGAGTAATTTATGGCTGCAACCAAGCCTGCATTTAACCCTCCGGGTAAAAAAGGTGACATGATTTTCAGCGCGCTGGTAAGACTGGCTGCGCTGATTGTGCTATTGCTGCTGGGCGGCATTATCGTGTCTCTGATTTTCTCCTCGTGGCCGAGCATCCAGAAATTTGGTTTCTCCTTCCTGTGGACCAAAGAGTGGGATGCCCCGAACGATATCTACGGTGCGCTGGTGCCGATCTACGGCACGCTGGTGACCTCCTTTATCGCCCTGCTGATTGCCGTGCCGGTGAGCTTCGGTATCGCCCTGTTCCTGACGGAACTGGCGCCGAACTGGCTGAAGCGTCCGCTGGGTATTGCCATTGAGCTGCTGGCGGCAATCCCGAGTATCGTTTACGGCATGTGGGGCCTGTTTATCTTTGCCCCGCTGTTCGCGACATACTTCCAGGAGCCGGTGGGCAACGTCCTGTCGAATATTCCGTTTGTCGGCGCGCTCTTCTCCGGTCCGGCGTTCGGTATCGGGATCCTGGCCGCAGGCGTCATCCTCGCTATCATGATTATTCCGTACATCGCGGCGGTGATGCGCGATGTCTTCGAACAGACCCCGGTGATGATGAAAGAGTCGGCCTACGGCATCGGCTGCACCACCTGGGAAGTGATCTGGCGCATCGTCCTGCCATTTACCAAAAATGGGGTGATTGGTGGTGTAATGCTGGGTCTGGGTCGTGCGCTGGGTGAAACCATGGCCGTGACCTTTATCATCGGTAACACCTACCAGCTCGACAGCGCCTCGCTCTACATGCCGGGCAACAGCATCACCTCGGCGCTGGCTAACGAATTCGCTGAAGCGGAATCGGGCCTGCACGTTGCCGCGCTGATGGAACTGGGCTTAATTCTGTTTGTTATTACCTTCATCGTTCTGGCGATCTCCAAAGTGATGATCATGCGCCTGGCGAAAAATGAGGGGGCACGCTAATGGCAACGCTTGAAATGCAAAACACCGTGGAGCTGGCGGAATCACGCCGCAAAATGCAGGCGAAGCGCCGCATGAAGAACCGCCTCGCGTTGACGCTCTCGATGGCGACGATGGCCTTTGGTCTGTTCTGGCTGATCTGGATCCTGTTTTCCACGGTAACGCGCGGTATCGACGGCATGTCGCTGGCGCTGTTTACCGAGATGACCCCGCCGCCAAATACGGCGGGCGGTGGTCTGGCGAACGCCCTGGCGGGCAGCGGCCTGCTGATCCTCTGGGCGACCGTGTTTGGTACGCCGCTCGGCATCATGGCGGGGATCTATCTGGCGGAGTACGGCCGTAAATCCTGGATTGCGGAAGTGATCCGCTTCATCAACGACATTCTGCTCTCTGCCCCGTCGATTGTG
Organism: Leclercia sp. Marseille-Q4284; assembly: GCF_916618945.1. Classification (NCBI taxonomy): domain Bacteria; kingdom Pseudomonadati; phylum Pseudomonadota; class Gammaproteobacteria; order Enterobacterales; family Enterobacteriaceae; genus Leclercia; species Leclercia sp. Marseille-Q4284. Next base: position 882,163 of record NZ_CAKAKG010000002.1, on the reverse strand, counting down.
GTCGGTCTGTTCGTCTACACCATCGTGGTGGCGCAGATGGAGCACTTCTCCGGCTGGGCTGGGGTGATTGCGCTGGCGCTGCTGCAGGTGCCGATCGTCATCCGTACCACCGAGAACATGCTGAAACTGGTGCCGGACAGCCTGCGTGAAGCGGCCTACGCGCTGGGCACGCCGAAGTGGAAGATGATTTCTGCCATCACCCTGAAGGCGTCCATCTCCGGGATCCTGACCGGTGTCCTGCTGGCCGTGGCCCGTATTGCCGGTGAAACCGCACCGCTGCTCTTTACCGCCCTCTCCAACCAGTTCTGGAGCACGGACATGATGCAGCCGATCGCTAACCTGCCGGTCACCATCTTTAAATTTGCGATGAGCCCGTTTGCCGAATGGCAGTCACTGGCCTGGGCCGGGGTACTGATTATTACCCTGTGCGTACTGTTACTGAACATTCTGGCGCGCGTTATTTTCGCGAAGAAGAAACACGGTTAATTATTGACGGCGTGGCACGCTGCGGCGCCGGATGAGGAAATGAGTCAATGAGTATGGTCGATACTGCCCCGGGGATCCTTTCGGTTCGTGATCTGAACTTCTACTACGGCAAGTTCCATGCCCTGAAAAACATCAACCTGGATATTGCTAAAAATCAGGTTACGGCATTTATCGGTCCGTCGGGCTGTGGGAAATCCACGCTGCTGCGTACCTTTAACAAAATGTATTCACTCTATCCGGAGCAGCGCGCCGAAGGCGAAATCCTGCTTGATGGCGACAATATTCTGACCAATACCCAGGATATCGCCCTGCTGCGTGCCAAAGTGGGCATGGTGTTCCAGAAACCGACGCCGTTCCCGATGTCCATTTATGACAATATCGCCTTTGGCGTGCGCCTGTTTGAGAAGCTCTCCCGTGCCGATATGGACGAGCGTGTGCAGTGGGCCTTGACCAAGGCCGCATTATGGAACGAAACCAAAGATAAACTTCACCAGAGCGGATACTCTCTCTCCGGTGGTCAGCAGCAGCGTCTGTGCATTGCGCGTGGTATCGCCATTCGCCCGGAAGTGTTATTGCTGGATGAACCGTGCTCAGCGCTGGATCCGATCTCTACTGGCCGTATCGAAGAGCTGATCACTGAGTTAAAACAGGATTACACCGTAGTGATCGTCACCCACAACATGCAGCAGGCCGCGCGTTGTTCAGACCACACGGCGTTTATGTACCTGGGCGAGTTGATTGAGTTCAGCAACACGGACGATCTGTTCACCAAGCCCGCGAAGAAACAAACAGAAGACTACATCACCGGACGCTACGGCTGATTCAGGAGGGCGCAATGGATAATCTCAATCTTAATAAACACATTTCCGGCCAGTTCAACGCAGAGCTGGAAAGCATCCGCACCCAGGTGATGACCATGGGCGGAATGGTCGAGCAGCAGCTTTCTGACGCGATCACCGCGATGCATAACCAGGACAGCGAGCTGGCGAAGCGCGTGGTGGAAGGCGACAAACACGTCAACATGATGGAAGTGGCGATCGACGAAGCCTGCGTGCGCATCATCGCCAAGCGTCAGCCGACGGCGAGCGACCTGCGTCTGGTGATGGCGATCATCAAAACCATCGCCGAGCTGGAACGTATTGGCGACGTGGCGGACAAGATCTGCCGCACCGCGCTGGAGAAGTTCTCCCATCAGCACCAGCCGCTGCTGGTGAGCCTGGAGTCGCTGGGGCGCCACACCGTGCAGATGCTGCACGACGTGCTGGATGCCTTTGCGCGTATGGATCTGGATGAGGCGGTGCGTATCTACCGTGAAGACAAGAAGGTCGACCAGGAGTACGAAGGCATTGTGCGTCAGCTGATGACCTACATGATGGAAGATACGCGCACCATCCCAAGCGTTCTGACCGCCCTGTTCTGCGCCCGTTCTATCGAGCGTATCGGCGACCGTTGCCAGAACATCTGCGAATACATCTTCTACTTCGTGAAGGGCCAGGATTTCCGTCACGTTGGCGGGGATGAACTGGACAAAATGCTCGCGGGTAGCGATCCAAAAGAGTAATTTTTCTCTGACGCCAGCTTTGCTGGCGTTATATTTAAATATCAAACTATTTTCTCTGCGAATAACTCACCGTATCGCTGCGTAATAATATTGCCGTCAGTCACACTTCACTCTTTTCCCGGTTGTTTTCTTTTCTCTTCTACCCTAAAACATCCCGTTATTAACGCGAGCAACTGAAACACCTTAATACGCTAATAACGTTATTAAGCAAAACTGGATTGTTACCGCTATTACGCGGGCAAAACCTGAAAGTGATTATCTCCTTACGGAGGTTAATCGCTTTCAGGTTTTTTTATTTTAAAAGATAAATTAACAGGGACTAATATTATGTTCAGGAGAACCCTTATTACCTCGGCTATTTTAATGATGGCACCTCTCGGTCATGCCGGGTCTGCGTCATTAACGGTGGAGCAGCGCCTCGAATTGCTGGAAAAGGCGTTAAAAGAGACCCAGGCAGAGCTCCAGCAGTATAAGGATAAGGAGATCGTCAAAACCCAGGCCGCCATCCCGGCGAAAAAACCAGCTGCCGTGCTGGTCAAAACGGGGGAGGCCACTACCGGGGAGGTTTATTCCTCCGTCACCATGAAAGACTTTAGTAAATTCGTGAAGGACGAAATTGGCTTTAGCTATAACGGCTATTTCCGCTCCGGCTGGGGCACGGCATCCCATGGTGCGCCGAAATCCTGGGCCATTGGCTCCCTCGGCCGATTCGGCAACGAATATTCTGGCTGGTTCGATTTGCAGCTTAAGCAGCGGGTCTACAACGAAGGCAATAAACGCGTCGATGCCATTGTGATGCTGGATGGCAACGTGGGCCAGCAGTACTCCACCGGCTGGTTTGGCGATAACGCGGGCGGCGAGAACTATTTGCAGTTCTCCGATATGTACGTCACCACCCAGGGCTTCCTGCCGTTTGCCCCGGAGGCGGATTTCTGGGTCGGGAAGCACGGCGCGCCGAAAATCGAAATCCAGATGCTGGACTGGAAAACCCAACGCACGGATGCCGCTGCGGGCGTCGGGCTGGAAAACTGGAAAGTGGGGCCCGGCAAGGTGGATATTGCGCTGGTGCGTGAAGACGTGGACGACTATGACCGTCAGCTCAAAAACAAGCAGCAGCTGAATACCAATACCATCGACCTGCGTTATAAAGCGCTGCCGGTGTGGGATAAGGCCTCGCTGATGCTCAGCGGGCGCTATGTTGCGGCCAATCAAAGCTCAAGCGAAAAGTATAACCAGGACAACAACGGCTATTATCCGTGGAAAGACACCTGGATGGTCGGCACCACCTTAACGCAAAAACTGGATGGCGGTGGATTCAACGAGTTTTCCGTCCTGCTGGCAAATAACTCCATTGCCAGCAGCTTCTCGCGCTATGCCGGCTCCAGCCCGTTTACCACCTCCAACGGCCGCTATTATGGCGATCATACCAACGGGACGGCGGTGCGCGTGACCTCGCAGGGAGAGATGTATCTGCGGGATGACGTGATCATGGCCAGCGCGCTGGTCTACTCTTTCGGGAATGACGTTTACAGCTATGAAACCGGGGCCCATTCCGATTTCGAATCCATCCGCGCGGTTGTGCGCCCGGCGTATATCTGGGATCAATATAATCAGACCGGCGTTGAGCTGGGTTATTTCAGACAGCAAAATACCGATCTGACCGGCAATAAATATTATGAGTCAGGCTATAAAACTACGCTGTTCCATACTTTCAAAGTGAATACCAGTATGTTGACCTCGCGCCCGGAACTGCGTTTTTATGGAACGTACATTAAAGCGGACGAGACGGAATTAGATAATTTCACTTTCGAAGACCAAAAAAAGGATCAGTTTGCCATTGGCGCGCAGGCTGAAATCTGGTGGTAACCGGATCGCATATAAGGACACTATTAATGAAACGAATGAATACCGCGTTATCCGTTATTACGCTCTGTTTATCTCTCGGACATCCGGCGTTCGCGGCAGATCTTCCCGCCGCTCCGGATCCTGCTCACCCGTTGAGCCAGTATGTCACCCAGGTGAATGCCGACAATACGGTGACGTACCGCTACTTCGCCCCGGCGGCGAAAAGCGTCTCGGTGGTGGTGGGGGTCCCGACCCCGGAAAATATCCATCCAATGACCAAAGACGCCTCAGGTCTCTGGAGCTGGCGAGGTCCGGTGATGCAGCCCAATCTGTATGAATACTTCTTCAACGTCGACGGTGTGCGCAGCATTGATACCGGCACGGCGATGACCAAGCCGCAGCGGCAGGTGAACACCAGCATGGTGCTGGTGCCGGGCAGTCTTCTGGATATTAATCGGGTCCCGCACGGGGATCTGATTACCCTGACCTATCATTCGGCTGCGCTGAAATCGGAGCGTCAGCTGTTCGTCTGGACGCCACCGGGCTACAACGGACAGGGAAAACCGCTGCCGGTGCTCTATTTCTATCATGGCTTTGGTGATACAGGGCGTTCGGCTATCGATCAGGGGCGTATCGCGCAGATCATGGATAACCTGCTCGCGGCCGGAAAAATTGCCCCGATGCTGGTGGTGGTGCCGGATACCGAAACCGATGCCGCAGGGATTGTTCCTGAAACCTTCGTGCCGAACGAGCGACGTAAAGCCTTCTATCCGTTGAATGCCCAGGCTGCCGACCGGGAGCTAATGAACGATATCATTCCGCTGATAAGCCAGCGGTTTAACGTGCGTGACGATGCCGAGGGGCGGGCGCTGGCAGGGTTGTCGCAGGGCGGCTATCAGGCGCTGGCCTCCGGGATGAACCATCTTGAACGCTTTGGCTGGCTGGCCACCTTTAGCGGCGTGACCACCACTACAGTGCCGGATGCGGGCGTCAGCGCGCGGCTCAACGATCCGCAGGCCATCAATAAGCAGCTACGCAATTTCACCGTGGTGGTGGGCGAGAAAGATGTAGTGACGGGCAAAGATATCGCCGGGTTGAAGCAGGAGCTTGAGAAGCGCCAGATCAAATTCGATTATCACGAGTATCCGGGCCTGAATCATGAGATGGATGTCTGGCGACCGGCCTATGCGGAATTCGTCCAGAAACTGTTTAAATAGCAAAAAGCCGTAAAGCGAGTCGCTTTACGGCTTATCAGTTTTAGCGGGTAAGATGCCAGCCGCGCGCTTTCCACAGTTCCGGCAGCTGGGCCAGATCGGTAAAGGTGGTCACCTTCGGATGGTCGAGCGGCGGGTTGTGCGGATCGGCGCAGAAGTAAAACACCTCCATGCCCGCGGCGATCCCTGCCTGCGCGCCTGCGCTGGAGTCATCCACCAGGACGCAGTTCTCCACGTTGACGTTCATCGCTTTCGCGGCATGGAACATCATGGCCGGATCGGGTTTCCAGCGCTGAATATCGTAGCCGCTGAACAGTTTTTCCGGGAAATGGTGCAGCATCTGCAGCTTGCCAAGGGAGTGCTGCATTTTGCTTACCGGACCGTTAGAGACCACGCACATCGGCACCGCCATTGAATCCAGCAAGGCGCTGGCCCCGGCGATCGTTTCCAGTTCGGAGTCGAAGAGGCGTGCGACCTCGGCGCGGTAAACAGGCTCCAGATCCGCTTTCGCGAGGCTGACGCCGTGTTCGGCGTTAATAATGTCGATGATTTCGTAGAGCTTCACGCCTTTAAAGCGTTTGAACGTCTCTTCGAGATCGAGCGTGATACCAAATTCCTGGAACATGGTGACATACGCCCGGGAACAGATGACCTCACTGTCGACCAGCGTACCGTCGCAGTCGAAAAATACCGCTTCAATCTGAGACATGCATTTCCCTTTCTTAACAAGTTTAACGTTTACGTGCTGCATTACGTTGAGACGCAATCGTTGCCGTATAAGCAAATTCAATGAAAAAAAGTGCCCCTCAACCGCCCCTATTGTCGCATTTTGGTATAGGATAGCGACGGATTTTCCCTCCTTGTTCGGAAATAGATGATGAGTCAACAACACACTACCCAGTCTTCTGGCGCGGGTTTGCTTGAGCGCGTGTTTAAACTGCGCGAACACGGCACGACGGCACGCACCGAAGTGATCGCCGGTTTCACCACCTTCCTGACGATGGTCTATATCGTTTTCGTGAACCCGCAAATTCTGGGCGTTGCTGGCATGGATACCAGCGCCGTCTTCGTTACGACCTGTCTGATCGCCGCCTTCGGCAGCATCCTGATGGGACTGTTCGCTAACCTGCCGGTTGCTCTGGCACCGGCGATGGGTCTCAACGCCTTCTTCGCCTTTGTGGTGGTTCAGGCGATGGGCCTGCCGTGGCAGGTGGGGATGGGCGCTATCTTCTGGGGCGCCGTCGGTCTGCTGATCCTGACCATTTTCCGCGTGCGTTACTGGATGATTGCCAATATTCCCGTCAGCCTGCGCGTGGGCATCACCAGCGGTATTGGCCTGTTCATCGGCATGATGGGGCTGAAAAACGCCGGTGTGATCGTGGCGAACCCGGAAACGCTGGTCAGCATCGGTAAACTGACCTCCCACAGCGTGCTGCTGGGCGTGCTGGGCTTCTTCATCATCGCGATTCTGGCCTCACGTAACATTCACGCGGCGGTGCTGGTCTCCATTATTGTGACCACCCTGCTGGGCTGGATGCTGGGCGATGTGCACTACAGCGGCATTGTCTCCGCGCCACCGAGCGTCACTACCGTGATCGGCCATGTCGATCTGGCGGGCTCGCTGAACCTGGGTCTGGCCGGGGTGATCTTCTCCTTCATGCTGGTGAACCTGTTTGACTCCTCCGGGACGCTGATTGGCGTGACCGACAAAGCCGGTCTGGCGGACGAGAAGGGCAAATTCCCACGCATGAAGCAGGCGCTGTATGTGGACAGCATCTCTTCCGTGGCTGGCTCCTTTATCGGGACCTCGTCCGTAACGGCCTACATCGAATCCTCTTCCGGTGTCTCTGTCGGTGGCCGTACCGGTCTGACCGCAGTAGTGGTTGGTCTGCTGTTCCTGCTGGTGATCTTCCTGTCACCGCTGGCGGGCATGGTGCCGCCGTACGCCGCTGCGGGCGCGCTGATCTACGTGGGCGTGCTGATGACCTCCAGCCTGTCGCGCGTGAAGTGGGACGATTTGACCGAAGCGGTTCCGGCATTTATTACCGCGGTGATGATGCCGTTCAGCTTCTCCATCACCGAAGGGATTGCGCTGGGCTTTATCTCTTACTGCGTGATGAAGGCGGGCACCGGACGCTGGCGTGAAATCAGCCCGTGCGTGATGGTCGTTGCGCTGCTGTTCGTGCTGAAGATTGCGTTTATTGATGCCTGATAAAAGCAAAACGGCAACCTCAGGGTTGCCGTTTTTAATGTTTCTTACGCTTTAACCCGCTGAATATACTTCCCAAACGCGCTCAATTGCCCGCTCAGATGATCCAGCGTGCTCTGGTCAATCACTTCACCCGTCTGCGGGTCGACCTTATTCTGAATCACGCCGCCCATAAATTCCGGCTTGTTCATCACCATCGCATCCAGGAACACCAGGATCTGGCGCAGGTGATACTGACAGCGTGCGCCGCCAATCGCCCCCATGGAGCTGGTCTGGATCAGCACCGGTTTACCTGCCAGCGGCTGGTCCGGCAGGCGGGAGAGCCAGTCAATGGCGTTCTTCAGGCCACCCGGCACGGAGTAGTTATATTCCGGAGTGACAATCACCACGCCGTCCGCTTCGCGGATCTGCGCCGCCAGCGCTTCTACGGCAGCCGGGAACCCCTCTTCCTGCTGCACATCCGCGTCATACAGCGGAATATCGCCAATCGACGGCAGAGCGCTAATCTCCATGCCCTCGGGCGCCAGCTTCGGCAGCGTGCGGGCAACCATCCCGTTGAATGAACCCTTGCGCAGGCTTCCCAGTAACGTAACAACCTTTAACGTATCAGACATCACTACTCCTTCTTGAAAGGTCAGGTGAGGATAATCGCTTTTTCCGCCGGGAGACTGGTCAGACGCATCAGGCGTGCGGCCGGTTCGTTCGCGCGGGCGGGGACGTCCGGCAGACTGTGCCATCCGAGGCGGCTGTCGAACTCCCAGATTTTTAGCCGTTCAATGGCCGGGGTAACGGCAATAGACCAGATCAGGACATCTTCGGCGTCGCTTAAGGCTTCAACCTGGGCGGCTCTGGTGGCCCGCAGGCGACCGGATCCCGGTAACAGTTGCAGCAGGCTGGCGCAATCACTGGCATCGCCTGAAAGCTTACGGATGCTCTGGCGCAGGGTAATCAGCTGCGCTCTGGCTTCGTGAGGATCGTTCTGGTTACGCACCCATAAGTTCTCATTGCTGGAGAGCGGGTAGATGTCATGGGCGTGGGATCCATCCGGGCTGCGGAATGCCCGCTGCAGCTCCATATCCAGACCGCAATCGCCTTCAGTCGTCAGCGCCAGGCCCACGATATTGCCGGCGTAGGCAATGGAAAAACGGGGAAGCTCCGGATCGGCAAACACCGGGCGTCCCTCGGGCTCGGTGATAACGTCCGGCAGCTCGCTGGTGCCATAAAGCATAAACAACAGTTCAGCCAGCAGCATCCGGGAAGCCAAAAACCGTGTGCGGCGATGTTCAGGAAGCTTCCGCGCGTCGTTATAACAGGATGAAGAGAGTCTGGTTGAGACCAGCCGTCCCTCGGTCAGCTTCCCTCTTGCAAAATGCGTAGCCATTTTTCGCTCCATGATAATGGTCAGTAGTCGGGTTAAACGGTTACATGATTATCGCTTAACTCGCTTACTGTTTTAATGGCTAAATGGAGGTAAGGGAAGTTTTGCGGCGGAACTTTACATTTTCTTAGGCAAAATCAGGGGTCTTAGCGCAGCGGCGGGCCGTACAGCGCCTTGATCGTCTCTCTCAGCCAGAGGATTTTGGGATTGTGGCTGTTACGCTTATGCCAGATCAGGGTGAAGGGCACGGTGAGCTTCTGGGCCTGGGCTTCATCAATGGGGATCGGCAGGGCGATCAGCTTTCGCTGGTGGAGTTGATTGTAGTGTTGGCAGTAATGCGGGGCGGTGGCAATGTAGTTATGACCCGGCTGCGCCGCCATAAACATCGACTGCTCGAACCCCGGCAGGCTCATGGCGATATTGCGCGGACGCCCCATCTCTCTCAGCACTTCATCCAGCGCCCAGGTATCGCTGCGCTCCCAGAAGATGCTGATATGCGGGTAGCGCAGGAAGGTCTCGAGGTTCCACTCCTCCTGCAGCGCGGGATGGTCTTCGCGCAGATAGACGCAGGGACGATCGCTGAACAAAATTTCGTAGTCGATAAACCACGGCATCAGCTTTAACAGCTCCCGGGAGCGGGGGTGCGTTTCGCGCCCGGTAAAACCGAGATCGACCTCTCCCCGGGTAATGGCGTCCAGCGAATCGTAATCCCAGTGGCGCATCTTCACCGTGGCCTGCGGGTAACGCTGGTTTACCTGCTCCAGCAGAGTGTTAAAGCGGATCAGCATCAGCGGCGTTTCCGCCGCCAGCTCAAACGTCAGGCCGCCAGGGGAGTCATGGTGGAATTTATCGAGGATCTGGTTGCCAATCTGCATCCAGTCGGCCAGATCCTGCTCCAGACTCGTCGTCAGCGGCGTCGGCAGCAGCCCCAGCGGGGTCTTCACAAACAGCGGATCGTCAAACCAGTCGCGCAGCTTCGCCAGCGATTTACTTACCGCGGACGGGGTGACGTTCATCCGTTTCGCGGCTTTGGTAACGCTGCGTTCCTGCAGCAAAAGCTGCAGGCACAACAACAGGTTAAGATCGAGACTGCTGAGGGGCTTCTTCATGGTGCGCTGTGGGCCGGATAAGCAAAAGGAGGAGGATGCAAAGCATGCTACAGCCAATCAGCACCCCGATCAGCATATTCAGTGCATTCAACCCCATTATGGCCGCCAGCCAAATCCACAGCGACGAGCCGCAGACCTGGGCGATACCCAGCACCGAGCTTGCTACCCCGGCGCGCAGGGCAAACGGGCCCAGTGCCTGGCTCATCGCCACGCCAAAGCCCACTGAGAACCCGGCACAGATCAGGGTAATACCCGCCAGCATCAGGGCACTGGAACCTGCGGTCGCCAGCAGTCCGCCTGCCGCCAGGAACAGCACCTGTGAGGTGAGCATCAAGGTGCGCTGCTTAAAGAGGTTCAGGGCGAACGGCGTTGAGAAGGAGACGGCCATACTGACCAGTGCGGTTAAGGCCATCACCGTGGAATACTCCCCGCGATCAAAGCCCATAACTTCCATCAGCAGCACCGGGGAAACGTTTACATAGGTAAGGATCACCGCCACGCTCAAAGTAGTGACCAGCAGTCGGCTGATAAAGAAGCGGTTGAGCAGCTTCTCTTCCGGCGGGACCGACGCGGAATGTCCCCGGTTGTTCGCCCCAGGATGGGTCTCTCTCAGGACCGTAATCGACAGAATAAAGACCAGCATCCCCATTGCTGCCATTGTCCAGAACAGGCTTTGCCACGGGAAACGCAGCATAATCAGGTAACCCACCACCGGTGCCAGCACCGGAATAATGCAGGTGATGCCGTTCATCATGGAGAGCACTTTGGCGCGGCGCTGGGCGCTTAAGGTATCGCGCAGGATCGCAAAGGCCACCACGTAGCATCCGCCTGCACCGACGCCCTGGATAAAGCGCCCGGTCAGGAACAACGTACTCTCTTCGGCTATTGAGCACAGCACGGAGGCCAGGGCAAAAATCACCGCCCCGGTAATGGCGACCGGCTGCCGCCCGGCTTTATCAGCAATCTTCCCGGCAAACACCATCGACGATGCCATCCCCGCGAGATAGGCCGAGAACGCGATGTGCAGCTGCGCCTCGCTGGCGCCGAGATCGCGGGCGATGTGCGGTAGCCCCACCAGATACATATCAATGCCCGACGGATAAAGCAGCACCAGCGCAAAACTACAAAACAGAAAACGAGCCATAACACCCCCATAAAGACAGGCATGAAGCATAGGGGGAGAAGGGGGAAGTGGCGAGTTGCCATTTGGACAAAGGTGATTTCCTGCGAGGAAATCACCTTTTGATGAGCAGATTCAGCCAAAGCGCGGTAAGAAATGGAAGGTATTCCCGAACCAGCAAACAATGACCACGATCCCGAACAGGATCACCAGCGAGGGAATAACCCTGCCGCCCCAGACGGTGAATGTCTTATTCGGGAATTTTTGTCTCGCTTTCAGGGCGAGGATCGCCGGGACAATCACCGCCCAGATGGTTGCGCACAATCCCGCCCCGCCAATACCGTAGATAAACCCGTTCGGGAAGATGAGGTAGAGCAGGGTAGGTGGCAGGAAGGTGAGCATAATCGTTTTCAGACGACCAGACGGTGAATTGTCGAGTTTAAAGAGGTCGGCAAGATAATCGAACAGGCCCAATGTGACTCCAAAGAACGAGCTGGCCACGGCTAAATTGGAGAAAACCAACAGGCAGAATTCAATCACTCCATGCTGCCGGGTGCCGAGGAAAGATTTCACCAGCGAATCGACATTGCCTCCCGACGAGATGATCTCACTGAAGCTATCGCGGGTAATATTCCCCATCGTGCAATAGAGCCAGAACAGGTAGATAAAAAGGGCCAGCAGCGAGCCATAGACAATGCTTTTTATCAGTTTATCTTTTCGCTTACCGTAGCAAATGATCAGGCTGGGAATGTTGCCATGAAACCCAAACGACGCCAGACAGACGGGCAGGGCCATAAAGATGTAGGGGAAGTAGGTGGTATTGCTGGCCGATGTAACGTTGATGTCTCTCAGGATTGAATAATCGACCTGAAAGAAAAAAGACCCAAATACAACGATAAAGGCGATGATCTTAATCCCTAAAAACAACGAGGTAATTCGGCTGGCCGCCAGCGAGCTAAACCATAATACGGCCGCCACGAAGATCGCCGTACAGACACCCACTATCCGGGGATTAACATGCGTTCCCTGATTCATGGCGATGGTTTCACTGATGATGGCGCCGTTTGCGGAGATATAGGCATACGTCAGGATATAAAGCACAAAGGCGACCGTGAAACCGCTGACGATATTCCACTTATTGCCAATCAGATCTTTTGTAATGGTATTAAAGCTTGAACCGACCGGGTAATTTAAATTCGCCTCTAACAATAATAATCCGGAATGAAGCATTGAAAACCAGGCGATAATTAAAATAAACGCGCCCCAAAAAAACCATGCCCCAGCCAGATCCACGGGTAAAGCAAACATCCCCCCGCCAATAACGGTACCTGCTATAACCATCACACCCCATACCGAGGAGTGTTTAGTCTCTAATTCTAAAGCGTTATCCATGGTGCCCCCATCAATTATGGTAAGCTTGATGTCGTTGAATTCTTTATTTTGCGGGTGGCTAAAATTATTTAGCCACCCGGTGACAGAGGGTTAAACTTCTTTGAGTCTGGCAGTGAAGTGACGTAATACTTTTGGTTCGTAGGTGAAGGTTAACCCTTTAATGTTCATCGCATTCTCTTTAACGTGCTTAAAGGCTTCGACGATGAAATCCATGTGCGACTGCGTATAGGTGGCGCGTGGAATGGTTAAACGCAGTAACTCTGCCGGGCAGGGTAACTGCTTGCCGGTTTTCGGATCGCGACCTAACAAGAACGAACCGATTTCCACTGCGCGAATGCCCGCCACTTTGTAGAGCTCACACGCCAGCGCCTGCGCCGGGAACTGTTCTGCCGGAATATGCGGCAAGAGTTTACCGGCATCCACAAAAGCAGCATGTCCGCCCGCCTGCTGGCAAACCACGCCGATGGCTTCCAGGCCGTCGACCAGGTATTGCACCTGATTAATGCGGTATGCCAGCCAGTCCTGGCCCATGCCGTCGTGCAGGCCGACAGCCAGACGTTCCATGGCGCCGCCTTCAAGACCACCATAGGTCGGGAAGCCCTCCTGCACGACGCACAAGGTTCTGCACTCGGTATAGACGTCGAAATAGTCGTCATTCTTAATGCACAGCAGGCCGCCCATTGGCACCATGGCATCTTTTTTAGCCGACATGGCCAGCATATCCGCGTACTTGTACGTCTCCCGGGTAATTTCCTCGATGGTCCAGTCTTTATATTCCGCTTCACGTTTTTGAATGAAGTACGCATTCTCGGCGAAGCGCGCGGAGTCCATCACCACCGGGATGTCGTATTTTCTGGCAATCGCGTACATTGCCTTCAGGTTCGCCAGCGACACTGGCTGTCCACCGGCGGAGTTGCTGGTAATGGTGGCGACGATATAAGGGACGTTGGCTGGACCCACTTCTTCGATGCCGTTTTCCAGACCCTGCAGGTCAAAGTTGCCTTTAAAATCGTAACGAATGCCGGTATCAAAGGCTTCCTTGATATACACGTTGCGCACGGTACAGCCATTTATCTGGCTATGTCCCTGGGTGGTATCAAAAAAGTAGTTAGAGAAGGCGACCATTTTCGTCCGGTCTAATCCCTTCTCCTGCTCGCGCTTTTTAATCAGCACTGGAATATAGATCTGCTCAGCGCCGCGTCCCTGATGGGTCGGGATAGTATACTGATAACCGAAAATGCTTTTCACGGCGTCGGACAGCGCATAGTAACTGCGGCTTCCGCTATAGGCTTCATCACCGCGCAGCATCGCGGCCTGCATATTCTGTGTGACTGCGCCGGTGCCGCTGTCGGTCAGTAAATCTATAAAGACGTCTTCGCTATCCAGCAGAAACGGGTTCATGCCGGATTTAATGATGGCGTTGTCGCGATGCTCCCTTGTGGTGCGTTTAACCGGCTCAATAACTCTGATGCGAAATGGCTCTGGTAAATGTTTGAAGTTTTCCATTATATAATTCCTGTTTTTATCGCAGCGGTGCTGGTGGCTATTTTTCAATAACCATTGATGCAGGCATACCAAATAAATAGAGTGTTAATCTATTCTGGTTGCATAGAGAATGAGAGGCGAAGGGAGACTATGGATGGTGATTGACAATTTGATTGTCAATATTGAACCACTTAGAGGTGAGGTATGTATTTAAGATAATCGTCATTGATTTATCCTCATTAGACACGCTACTACACTATTCGAATGAGAATATTTGTCTATGCTCGGGTATATTAATTGTGATTGTAATCACAGAGAATATAATAAGCATATATGTTATTTATTTAGCTAATATTGAAAGCAAAAAAGCCGCAATAACAAGAATGTTATTGCGGCTTTTTTGCAGAGGGCTGAAACGGTTTATTTTCCGATACAGAAACTGGAGAAGATACGTCCCAGCAGGTCATCAGAGGTAAACTCCCCGGTGATCTCGCTTAACGCCTGCTGCGCCAGACGCAGCTCTTCCGCCAGCAGTTCTCCTGCCCAGGCGCCCAGCAGCTGGGCTTTACCCTGATCCAGATGCATCGCCGCCTGTTCCAGCGCCTGCAGATGACGACGACGGGCGAGGAAGCCCCCCTCCATGCTGGTATCAAAGCCCATGCTCTGCTTCAGATGGTTGCGCAGCGCATCCACGCCCTCACCGGTACGCGCCGACAGGCGGATTAGTGAGTGACCATTCACATCACTCAGGCCCAGCGTCTCACCGGTGACGTCGGCTTTGTTACGCACCACGGTGATCGGCAGTTTCGCTGGCAGACGGGCGATAAAGTCCGGCCAGATCTCCGCCGGGTCGATCGCCGCGGTGGTGGTACCATCCACCATAAACAGCACCCGGTCAGCCTGTTCGATCTCCTGCCAGGCGCGCTCGATACCGATGCGCTCTACTTCGTCGCTGGCATCGCGCAGCCCGGCGGTGTCGATGATATGCAGCGGCATCCCGTCGATATGGATATGCTCCCGCAGCACGTCGCGGGTGGTACCGGCGATGTCGGTCACAATCGCCGCTTCACGGCCCGCCAGGGCGTTCAGCAGGCTCGATTTCCCGGCGTTCGGACGCCCGGCAATCACCACCTTCATCCCTTCGCGCAGCAGGCTGCCCTGACGCGCTTCGGCACGCACCGCGTCGAGATCGTTCATTACGTCGTTGAGCTGGGCTTCGATTTTGCCATCGGAGAGGAAGTCGATCTCCTCATCCGGGAAATCAATGGCCGCTTCCACGTAGATCCGCAGGTGAGTGAGTGCTTCCACAAGATGATTCACGCGGTTGGAAAAAGCACCCTGCAGCGAGTTCAGGGCCGAGCGGGCGGCCTGCTCGGAGCTGGCGTCGATCAGGTCGGCAATCGCCTCGGCCTGGGCCAAATCCAGCTTATCGTTCAGGAAGGCGCGCTCGGAGAACTCACCCGGCTTGGCAATGCGCAGGCCCGGCAGAGTCAGAATGCGTTTCAGCAGCAGGTCGAGGATCACCGGCCCGCCGTGGCCCTGCAGTTCGAGCACGTCTTCACCGGTAAAGGAGTTCGGGCCCGGGAACCACAGCGCGATGCCCTGGTCCAGCGCCGTACCGTCGGTATCTTTAAACGGCAGATAGTCGGCGTAGCGCGGCTTTGGCAGTTTACCCAGCACCGCTTCCGCCACCTCGCGCGCCTTCAGGCCGGAGATACGCAGAATGCCCACACCACCGCGTCCCGGTGGGGTTGCCTGGGCGACGATAGTGTCGTTATGGCTCATGGTTTGTCTCTTCTTAATACAATAAAAAAGGCGGTCTATAGACCGCCCTTTAATTTATGTTCCATTTGCCGGGTGGCGCTTCGCTTACCCGGCCAACTTAGTGTCAGGAATTTTTCTTCTCGCGGCTATGCAGGCCACGTTTTTCCAGACCACGGTAGATCAGCTGCTGCTGAAGGATGGTTACCAGGTTGCTGACGATATAGTACAGCACCAGACCTGACGGGAACCACAGGAAGAACACGGTGAAGATGACCGGCATAAAGGTCATGATCTTCTGCTGCATCGGGTCGGTCACGGTGGTAGGCGACATCTTCTGGATGAAGAACATCGTCACGCCCATCAGGATCGGCAGGATGTAGTACGGGTCCTGTGCAGACAGGTCATGGATCCACAGAGCGAACGGCGCATGGCGCAGCTCAACGGAGCCCATCAGCATGTAGTAGAGCGCAAGGAAGATTGGCATCTGAATCAGCAGCGGGAAGCAGCCACCCAGTGGGTTCACTTTCTCGGCTTTATACAGGGCCATCATCTCCTGGCTCTGACGTTGCTTATCATCGCCCAGACGCTCACGCATCGCCGCAATCTTCGGCTGCAGCATACGCATCTTCGCCATGGAGGTGTACTGCGCTTTGGTCAGCGGGTACATGATGCCACGAACGATAAAGGTAATAACGATGATGGAGAAGCCCCAGTTACCCAGGAAGCTGTGGATCCACTTCAGCAGCTTGAACAGCGGCTGAGAGATGAACCACAACCAACCGTAGTCTACGGTCAGATCCAGGTGCGGTGCTACAGCTGCCATCTTGTCCTGAATTTCCGGGCCGACCCACAGGGTGCTGCCCAGCGTACCGGTTTGACCCGGCTGAATCAGAACCGGCTCAGACTTATAGCCGATAGCGGCAACGCCGTTCAGGTTCGCGGTGTAGAAATTGTTGGAACCCGCGTTATTCGGCACCCAGGCAGTCGCGAAATACTGTTGCAGCATCGCCACCCAACCGCCTTTCGAGCTGACGTTCAGGTTTTCGTTATCGGCGATGGTGTCGAATTTGTATTTCTCGTACTTGGTATCTGGCGTGGAGTACGCTGCGCCACGGAAGGTATGCAACGCGAAGTTGTTGCTTCCGGTGTCACGGTGAGACGGCAGATTGATGGTTTGCTTCAGCTGACCAAAGGTGGAGAGCTCCAGCGGTTTCGCGCCGGTGTTCTGCACGTTATAGCCCACGTTCACCGCAAACTCACCGCGTTTCAGGGTGAAGGTTTTGGTGAAGGTGTTGCCCGCCGCATCAGTGTAAGTCATCGGGATCGCGAGTTCGTTCTGGCCATCAGCCAGCACAAACGCATCTTTATCGACGTTATACAGTGGACGTGCGCCGTTAGCCGGATTATCCGGGCCATCACGACCGGTCAGGCCGCTCTGTGCCTGGTAGATAAACTGCGGTGTGGTTTCCAGTAACTGGAACGGCTCGTTAGAACCGAGCTCTTTCGGGTAAGTTACCAGCAGCGCCTGCTCAACATCACCACCACGGGTGTTGATAGTCAGCTCAAGCACATCGGTCTTAACCGTAATCAGTTTACCCTGGCCACTGGCCGGTACGCCCTGGTCGGCGGCGCTACCCGCTGCGGTGGTCGTTGTCTGCGTGATCTGCTGCTGAGGTTGAGGATTTTTATCCTGCTCCCAAGCCTGGAAGATCATGAAAGACACGAACAACAAAGCGATGATAAGAAGATTGCGTTGCGAATCCATCGTTAGTGTTCTCTGGTATCAAAAGGTCCTGGAGGGACGGGATCGTCTCCACCTGGGTGTAAAGGGTGGCATTTTAATACGCGTTTCACCGTCAACCAACTGCCTTTTATCACTCCAAACCTGCGCAATGCCTCAATTCCGTAGCTTGAGCATGTTGGCGTGAAACGGCAGTGTGGCCCGAGTAGCGGACTAATCAGGCGTTGATAGACCCGGATAAGGCCGATCAGGACCCGTGAGCCAGGCGACAGTGGCGGCGCCATAATTTTTCCAACGCTTCCGAGAGAGCACGGTTATCGAGGTCGGCAACCCCTTTTTTTGCCACCACCACGAAATCCATCGAAGGCAGTTCATGTTGACGTAAACGGAAGCTTTCACGCGTCAGACGTTTAATCCGATTGCGTTCATGCGCGCGCTTAACGTTTTTCTTGGCGACAGTGAGACCGATACGGGGATGCCCCAGCGAATTTTGGCGGCCGAGGATGGTGATTTGCGGCGTGCCAGCCCGTTGTGGCTGCTGGAAGACGAAAGTGAAATGAGTGGGAGTTAACAAACGTAACTCCCTGGGAAATGCTAGCTTAACCACGCAGGGGTTAGCTTAATTACTTGGAAACGGTCAGACGTGAACGGCTTTTAGCACGACGACGTGCCAGAACCTGACGACCATTTTTAGTAGCCATACGAGCACGGAAGCCGTGAGAACGGTTGCGCTTCAGTACAGACGGTTGAAAAGTGCGTTTCATGGCGATTTCTACCTAAACTTGAATAAATTCAATGACTTTTTATGGAGTCCGAACGAATAACGAACACTGGACGCCGAAGCCATGGGTGATTAAAGAGGCCGGATTGTAATAATTGTACACTCCGGAGTCAATTCTCTTTCCTTATTTCCCGCGTCTTTCCGCACGTTTTTAGCGTGCAAATTGAGCAGCATCAGACGCAGGTCTTCGAGTCCCACGCGCCGGGTGGGGAATTATACGGGCTCCAGGCCAAATCGCAAGGATCGTCCAGGATCTTCGTTAGATCATTTCAGCAAAAAATCGTCTTTACTCATTAATTTTTCCAATATGCGGCCTAAATCGTGGGGGCGCGTCGTCAGGATCGTTTACACTTACCCCGTTTCGATCCTCCTGTGGATAAAACGGGAAGAAACTGTGAGAAACAGAAGATCTCTGGCTCAGTTTAGGCTATGATCCGCGGTCCTGATCGGATCCCAGGATCCTGGTTGGGCACAAACCGCAAAGAGCGGTTCGCACGTCCCCCTTAAACGCCGGGTCTTTTCGACGTGTGTCTACAATCATGACTATTCAATAGCTTTCTTTTTATGTTCGAGTGGAGTCCGCCGTGTCACTTTCGCTTTGGCAGCAGTGTCTTGCCCGATTGCAGGATGAGTTACCAGCCACAGAATTCAGTATGTGGATCCGCCCGTTGCAGGCGGAGCTGAGCGATAACACGCTGGCTTTGTATGCGCCAAACCGTTTTGTGCTCGATTGGGTCAGGGACAAATACCTCAATAACATCAATGGACTGCTAAACGAATTTTGCGGTGCCGATGCCCCACAGCTGCGTTTCGAAGTGGGCACAAAGCCGGTCACCCAAACCCTCAGAGAGACCGTTAACGTCGCCGCTGCACCCGCGCAAACCGCGCAGGTTCACATGCCGCGCGTGGCCCCTGCGCCGCGTTCTGGCTGGGATAACGTTCCGGCCCCGGCGGAGCCGACGTACCGCTCCAACGTTAACGTCAAACACACCTTCGATAACTTCGTCGAAGGTAAATCGAACCAGCTGGCGCGCGCGGCGGCCCGTCAGGTGGCGGATAACCCGGGCGGTGCCTATAACCCGCTGTTCCTTTATGGCGGCACCGGTCTCGGTAAAACGCACCTGCTGCATGCGGTCGGCAATGGCATCGTGGCGCGTAAGCCGAATGCCAAAGTGGTGTATATGCACTCCGAACGCTTCGTTCAGGACATGGTTAAAGCCCTGCAAAACAACGCGATCGAAGAGTTTAAACGCTACTACCGTTCCGTTGATGCGCTGCTGATCGATGACATTCAATTCTTTGCCAATAAAGAACGATCTCAGGAAGAGTTTTTCCACACCTTCAACGCCCTGCTGGAAGGCAATCAGCAGATCATTTTGACCTCGGATCGTTATCCAAAAGAGATCAACGGGGTTGAGGATCGTCTGAAATCCCGCTTCGGCTGGGGCCTGACCGTGGCGATCGAACCGCCAGAGCTGGAAACCCGCGTGGCGATCCTGATGAAAAAGGCCGACGAGAACGACATTCGTCTGCCGGGTGAGGTGGCGTTCTTTATTGCCAAGCGTCTGCGCTCCAACGTTCGTGAGCTGGAAGGCGCACTGAACCGCGTTATCGCCAACGCCAACTTTACCGGCCGGGCGATCACCATCGATTTCGTGCGTGAAGCGCTGCGCGATCTGCTGGCGCTGCAGGAAAAACTGGTCACCATCGACAATATTCAGAAGACGGTGGCGGAGTACTACAAAATTAAAGTGGCGGATTTGCTGTCCAAACGTCGTTCCCGCTCGGTGGCGAGACCGCGTCAGATGGCGATGGCGCTGGCAAAGGAACTCACCAACCACAGCCTGCCGGAAATCGGCGATGCGTTTGGTGGCCGTGACCATACCACCGTGCTGCACGCCTGCCGTAAGATTGAGCAGCTGCGTGAAGAAAGCCACGACATTAAAGAAGACTTCTCCAATTTAATCAGAACATTATCTTCGTGACGCTATGAAATTTACCGTTGAACGTGAACACTTATTAAAACCGCTGCAACAGGTGAGTGGCCCCTTAGGCGGCCGCCCGACGCTGCCTATCCTCGGTAACCTGCTGCTGCAGGTCGCAGACGGCACGCTGTCGCTGACCGGGACCGATCTCGAGATGGAAATGGTCGCACGCGTGACGCTTTCTCAGCCTCACGAAGCGGGCGCCACCACCGTTCCGGCGCGTAAGTTCTTTGATATCTGCCGTGGTCTGCCGGAAGGGGCAGAGATTGCCGTGCAGCTGGAAGGCGATCGCATGCTGGTGCGCTCCGGCCGCAGCCGCTTCTCGCTCTCCACGCTCCCGGCTATCGACTTCCCGAACCTCGATGACTGGCAGAGCGAAGTTGAATTCACCCTGCCGCAGGCGACCATGAAGCGCCTGATTGAAGCCACTCAGTTCTCGATGGCGCATCAGGACGTTCGCTACTACTTAAACGGCATGCTGTTCGAAACCGAAGGTGAAGAGCTGCGTACCGTGGCCACCGACGGCCACCGCCTGGCGGTCTGCTCCATGCCGATTGGCGTGAGCCTGCCGAACCATTCGGTGATCGTACCGCGTAAAGGCGTGATTGAGCTGATGCGTATGCTCGACGGTGGCGAAACCCCGCTGCGCGTGCAGATTGGCAGCAACAACATTCGCGCCCACGTCGGTGATTTCATCTTTACTTCTAAGTTAGTGGATGGTCGTTTCCCGGACTATCGCCGCGTGTTGCCGAAGAACCCGGACAAAACGCTGGAAGCGGGCTGCGATATCCTCAAACAGGCGTTTGCCCGTGCGGCGATCCTCTCCAACGAGAAGTTCCGCGGCGTGCGTCTGTATGTCAGCGAAAACCAGCTGAAAATCACCGCTAACAACCCGGAGCAGGAAGAAGCCGAAGAAATTCTGGATGTCACCTATGCGGCGGGCACCGAAATGGAAATCGGCTTTAACGTCAGCTACGTGCTGGATGTGCTGAATACGCTGAAGTGCGAGAACGTGCGCATTCTGCTGACGGACTCCGTATCAAGCGTACAGATTGAAGATGCCGCATCACAGTCGGCAGCCTATGTTGTCATGCCAATGAGACTGTAATGTCGCTCACCCGCCTGTTTATCCGCGACTTTCGCAATATCGAAAGCGCGGATCTTGCGTTATCCCCCGGCTTTAATTTTCTGGTTGGCGCCAACGGCAGCGGCAAAACCAGCGTGCTGGAAGCCATCTATACGCTCGGTCATGGCCGGGCGTTTCGCAGTTTGCAGATTGGCCGCGTTATTCGCCACGAGCAGGAGTCGTTCATCCTGCATGGACGTCTGCAGGGCGCAGAGCATGAAACCGCTATCGGCCTGACCAAAGACAAGCATGGCGACAGCAAGGTGCGCATCGACGGTACAGACGGGCACAAAGTGGCCGAGCTGGCGCTGCTGATGCCGATGCAGCTGATCACCCCCGAGGGGTTTACTTTACTCAACGGCGGCCCCAAATACAGAAGAGCCTTCCTCGACTGGGGATGCTTCCATAACGAAGCGGGCTTCTTTACCGCCTGGAGCAACCTTAAGCGGCTGCTCAAGCAGCGCAACGCCGCGCTGCGCCAGGTGACCCGCTACGCCCAACTGCGGGCGTGGGATAAAGAGCTGATCCCGCTGGCGGAGCAGATCAGCCACTGGCGCGCGGAGTACAGCGCGGGGATCGCCCAGGACATGGCAGATACCTGCCAACAGTTTTTACCCGAGTTCGCGTTAAGCTTCTCCTTCCAGCGTGGCTGGGAGAAAGAGACCGACTATGCCGAGGTGCTGGAGCGAAGCTTCGAGCGCGATCGCATGTTGACCTACACCGCGCACGGCCCGCACAAGGCGGATTTCCGCATTCGTGCCGACGGTGCGCCGGTAGAAGACACCTTATCACGCGGGCAGCTCAAACTCCTGATGTGCGCGCTGCGCCTGGCGCAGGGTGAGTTTTTAACCCGTGAAAGCGGGCGACGCTGCCTGTACCTGATTGATGATTTTGCCTCGGAACTTGACGACGCGCGGCGCGGACTGCTTGCCAGCCGCTTAAAAGCCACGCAGTCACAGGTTTTCGTCAGTGCGATTAGCGCTGAACACGTAATGGACATGTCGGACAAAAATTCGAAGATGTTCACCGTGGAAAAGGGTAAAATAACGGATTAACCCAAGAATAAATGAGCGAGAAACGTTGATGTCGAATTCTTATGACTCCTCCAGTATCAAAGTCCTGAAAGGGCTGGATGCGGTGCGTAAGCGCCCGGGTATGTATATCGGCGACACGGATGACGGCACCGGTCTGCACCACATGGTATTTGAGGTTGTGGATAACGCTATCGACGAAGCGCTCGCGGGTCACTGTAAAGACATCGTGGTGACCATCCACGCCGACAACTCCGTCTCCGTAACCGATGATGGCCGTGGCATCCCGACCGGTATCCACCCGGAAGAGGGCGTCTCTGCGGCGGAAGTGATCATGACCGTCCTGCACGCAGGCGGTAAGTTCGATGATAACTCCTATAAAGTTTCCGGCGGCCTGCATGGCGTGGGCGTCTCGGTGGTTAACGCCCTGTCGCAGAAGCTGGAACTGCTGATCCGCCGCGAAGGCAAAGTGCATCAGCAAACCTACGTCCACGGCGTACCGCAGGCACCGCTGGCGGTGACCGGTGAAACCGACGTGACCGGGACGCAGGTCCGTTTCTGGCCAAGCCATGAAACCTTCACCAACGTCACAGAGTTTGAATATGAGATCCTCGCCAAGCGTCTGCGCGAGCTGTCATTCCTGAACTCCGGCGTCTCTATCCGCCTGCGCGACAAGCGCGACGGCAAAGAAGACCACTTCCATTACGAAGGTGGTATCAAGGCGTTCGTTGAGTACCTGAACAAGAACAAAACGCCTATTCACCCGAACATCTTCTATTTCTCCACCGAGAAAGACGGTATCGGCGTGGAAGTGGCGCTGCAGTGGAACGACGGTTTCCAGGAAAACATCTACTGCTTTACCAACAACATCCCGCAGCGCGATGGCGGTACCCACCTGGTCGGCTTCCGTACGGCGATGACCCGTACCCTGAACGCCTACATGGACAAAGAAGGCTACAGCAAAAAAGCGAAAGTCAGCGCCACCGGTGACGATGCCCGTGAAGGCCTGATTGCTGTTGTCTCCGTGAAAGTGCCGGATCCGAAGTTCTCCTCTCAGACCAAAGACAAACTGGTCTCCTCTGAGGTGAAATCGGCGGTTGAACAGCAGATGAACGAACTGCTGAGCGAATACCTGCTGGAAAACCCGTCCGATGCCAAAATCGTGGTTGGCAAAATTATCGATGCGGCGCGTGCCCGTGAAGCGGCGCGTAAAGCCCGTGAAATGACCCGTCGTAAAGGCGCGCTGGATTTAGCAGGCCTGCCGGGCAAACTGGCTGACTGCCAGGAACGCGACCCGGCGCTGTCCGAACTCTACCTCGTGGAAGGGGACTCCGCGGGCGGTTCTGCGAAGCAGGGCCGTAACCGTAAGAACCAGGCGATCCTGCCGCTGAAGGGTAAAATCCTTAACGTTGAGAAGGCGCGCTTCGACAAGATGCTCTCTTCTCAGGAAGTGGCAACGCTGATCACCGCCCTGGGCTGCGGCATTGGCCGTGACGAGTACAACCCGGACAAGCTGCGCTATCACAGCATCATCATCATGACCGATGCGGACGTCGACGGCTCGCACATCCGTACGCTGCTGTTGACCTTCTTCTATCGTCAGATGCCAGAAATCGTTGAGCGTGGCCACGTCTACATTGCCCAGCCACCGCTGTACAAAGTGAAGAAAGGCAAACAGGAACAGTACATCAAAGACGACGAAGCGATGGATCAGTACCAGATCGCTATCGCCCTTGACGGTGCGACCCTGCACGCCAACTCAAGCGCCCCGGCGCTGGCGGGTGAACCGCTGGAACGTCTGGTGTCTGAGTTCAACGCTACGCAGAAGATGATTGGCCGCATGGAGCGTCGCTTCCCGCGCACGCTGCTGAAAGCGCTGGTCTATCAGCCGACGCTGTCCGAAGCTGACCTCAGCAGCGAGCAGGCCGTGACCCGCTGGGTGAACACCCTGGTTACCGATCTGAACGAGAACGAGCAGCACGGCAGCCAGTGGAAGTTCGACGTCAACGAGAACACCGAGCTGCAGCAGTTCGAGCCGGTGATCCGCGTGCGTACCCACGGTGTGGATACCGACTACCCGCTGGATCAGGAGTTTGTGACCGGTGCGGAATACCGTCGTATCTGTACCCTCGGCGAGAAGCTGCGCGGTCTGATCGAAGAGGATGCCTTTATCGAGCGTGGCGAACGCCGTCAGCCGGTGGCCAGCTTCGAGCAGGCGCTGGAGTGGCTGGTGAAAGAGTCCCGTCGTGGCCTCTCCATTCAGCGTTATAAAGGTCTGGGCGAGATGAACCCGGATCAGCTGTGGGAAACCACCATGGATCCGGAAAGCCGCCGCATGCTGCGCGTCACCGTTAAAGACGCGATTGCAGCGGACCAGCTGTTCACCACCCTGATGGGCGATGCGGTTGAACCACGTCGTGCCTTTATCGAAGAGAACGCCCTGAAAGCGGCGAACATCGATATCTAATGTAACGCCCCACGTTCCAGGCCCGGTAAGCGCTAGCGCCACCGGGCTTTTCTTTATCCGCAAAAGAGGATTTCCCTCTCCCGTCCCTATCCCCTTTCTTGCCGTGTTTTTTGAGCGGAATCGCGTTAGCATGAACCCAGACTCATTCCAACCGGGGATCCCATGGCTATCAAACTCATTGCAATCGATATGGACGGCACGCTGCTGCTGCCAGATCACACCATCTCTCCTGCCGTTAAAGACGCGATTGCCGCAGCCCGTGCGAAAGGCGTGAGCGTGGTGCTGTGCACCGGTCGCCCGTACGCAGGCGTTCACAGCTACCTGAAAGAGCTGCACATGAATGAACCGGGTGATTACTGCATTACCTACAATGGCGCGCTGGTGCAGAAAGCGGCCGATGGCAGCACGGTGGCGCAAACGGCGCTGAGCTATGACGATTACCGCTATCTGGAACAACTCTCCCGCGACGTGGGCTCGCACTTCCACGCCCTCGACCGCAACACGCTTTACACCGCCAACCGCGATATCAGCTACTACACGGTGCATGAATCCTTTGTTGCCACCATTCCGCTGGTATTCTGCGAAGCGGAGAAGATGGACCCGGCTACCCAGTTCCTGAAAGTGATGATGATTGATGAGCCTGCCATTCTGGATCAGGCCATTGCCCGCATCCCGGCAGAGGTGAAAGAGAAATACACCGTGCTGAAAAGTGCGCCGTACTTCCTCGAAATCCTCGATAAACGCGTCAATAAAGGTACCGGCGTGAAGTCGCTGGCCGACACGCTGGGGATCAAACCGGAAGAGATCATGACTCTGGGCGATCAGGAAAACGACATTGCGATGCTGGAATATGCTGGCTTAGGCGTGGCGATGGAGAATGCGATCCCGTCGGTGAAAGAGGTGGCGAATTTCGTGACCAAATCCAACCTCGAAGACGGCGTGGCGTACGCTATTGAGAAGTTTGTCCTGAATTAGAGCCCGGTAAAACCCACACTTCCTGACCCGCACCCTGTGCGGGTTTTTTTATCCCCGCAGGAACCTTTCTTTAACATTCCTTTCACTGATTGTTCTTTTTGTGATCCAGATTGTAGTACAACACAATGTGATTGTACTACATTACGACCACGGCAATGACGAATGGCATCACGTTTGTACTGCAAAATTGAGGCGAAATTCAGCGGTCGCGGTAAAGTAGTGATGGACATACAGAGCACAAGGACTCTCCATGACTCTTAATAAAACCGATCGCATCGTCATTACGTTGGGCACTCAGATTGTGGGTGGCAAGTACGTTCCCGGTTCGCCGCTCCCTGCAGAGGCGGAACTGTGTGAGGAGTTTGAAACCTCGCGCAACATCATCCGGGAAGTGTTCCGCTCGCTGATGGCGAAGCGGCTGATTGAAATGAAGCGTTATCGCGGCGCCTTTATCGCCCCGCGAAACCAGTGGAACTACCTCGATACCGACGTTCTGCAGTGGGTACTGGAAAACGACTACGACCCACGGCTGATCGGCGCGATGAGCGAGGTGCGAAATCTGGTAGAGCCAGCCATCGCCCGCTGGGCGGCGGAACGCGCAACCTCAGGCGACCTGGCGCAGATTGAGTCGGCCCTGAACGACATGATCGCCAACAACCAGGACCGGGATGCCTTTAACGAGGCGGATATCCGTTACCACGAGGCGGTGCTGCAGTCGGTGCATAACCCGGTGCTACAGCAGTTGAGCGTGGCGATCAGCTCGCTACAGCGAGCAGTATTTGAACGAACCTGGATGGGTGATGAGGCCAACATGCCGAAGACGCTCCAGGAACATAAAGCGCTGTTCGATGCGATACGGCATCAGGACAGCGATGCGGCAGAGCAGGCGGCGCTGACCATGATCGCCAGCTCAACACGAAGGTTGAAGGAAATCACATGACATCTCGCTACATCGCAATTGACTGGGGATCAACCAATCTGCGCGCCTGGCTGTATCAGGGCGAGCAGTGCCTGGAGAGCAGGCAATCAGAAGCAGGCGTCACGCGTCTGAACGGTAAATCCCCCGAGGCGGTGTTAGCAGAGGTGACACAAAACTGGCGAGACGGCGCCACGCCGGTGGTGATGGCGGGAATGGTCGGCAGCAACGTGGGCTGGAAGGTAGCCCCTTATCTGCCGGTTCCTGCTCATTTCTCTGCCATTGGCGAGCAGTTAACGTCCGTTGGCGACAATGTCTGGATTATTCCCGGCTTGTGCGTTTCTCGCGACGATAACCACAACGTGATGCGCGGTGAAGAGACCCAACTGCTCGGCGCCCGCACGATCTCTCCCTCTTCTGTCTACGTGATGCCTGGTACGCACTGCAAATGGGTGCAGGCCGATGCTCAGCAGATCCACGATTTTCGCACCGTGATGACCGGCGAACTGCACCATCTGCTGCTTAAGCATTCGCTGGTGGGTGCCGGTTTACCTGAGCAGGCCACCTCCCCAGAGGTGTTTGCCGCCGGGCTTGAGCGCGGGATCGCTTCCCCCGCCGTTTTGCCGCAGCTTTTTGAGGTTCGCGCCTCGCACGTGCTGGGAACGCTTCCCCGCGAGCAGGTCAGCGAATTTTTATCGGGCCTGCTGATTGGCGCAGAAGTCGCCACCCTGAGCGAACAGTTCGCCGGGCAGCAGTCCATCACCCTCGTCGCGGGTTCATCGCTGACTTCACGTTACCGCCAGGCGTTCCACGCCATCGGGCGCGACGTGGCGGCGGTAGAAGGCGACACGGCATTTCAGGCTGGAATAAGGAGCATCGCTCATGCAGTGGCAAACTAATCTTCCCCTTATCGCAATCCTGCGCGGCATCACCCCTGACGAGGCCTTAGCCCACGTTGGCGCGGTAATTGACGCCGGATTCGACGCGGTGGAAATCCCGCTCAACTCCCCGGAGTGGGAAAAAAGCATTCCGGCGGTGGTGGATGCCTTTGGCGACAGAGCGCTGATCGGCGCGGGAACAGTGCTGAAACCGGAGCAGGTGGATCAGCTGGCGAAGATGGGCTGCAAGCTTATCGTCACGCCCAATATCAACCCCGAGGTGATCCGCCGTGCGGTGGGCTACGGTATGACCGTCTGCCCGGGATGCGCCACGGCAACAGAAGCCTTTACTGCCCTCGATGCGGGCGCACAGTCGCTCAAAATTTTCCCGTCTTCGGCCTTCGGCCCGGATTACATCAAAGCGCTGAAGGCGGTCTTACCCGCCAGCGTGCCGGTCTTTGCGGTGGGCGGCGTCACACCAGAAAACCTTGCCCAGTGGATGAAAGCCGGTTGTGTCGGGGCGGGTCTTGGCAGCGATCTCTATCGCGCCGGGCAGTCCGTAGAACGTACCGCCCAGCAGGCGGCAGCATTTGTGAAAGCGTATCGAGAGGCAGTGAAATGAAAATTACCAAACTCACCACGTACCGTTTACCGCCGCGTTGGATGTTCCTGAAAATCGAAACCGACGAAGGGGTGGTTGGCTGGGGCGAACCGGTCATTGAAGGCCGCGCGCGCACCGTCGAAGCGGCGGTGCATGAGCTGGGCGAATACCTGATTGGCCAGGATCCGGCCCGCATTAACGACCTGTGGCAGGTGATGTACCGCGCGGGCTTCTACCGCGGCGGCCCGATCATGATGAGCGCCATCGCCGGTATCGACCAGGCGCTGTGGGATATCAAAGGCAAAGTGCTGAATGCCCCGGTCTGGCAGCTGATGGGTGGCCTGGTACGCGACAAAATTAAGGCCTACAGCTGGGTCGGCGGCGACCGTCCGGCAGAAGTGATCGACGGTATCAACAAGCTGCGCGGCATCGGGTTCGACACCTTTAAGCTCAACGGCTGCGAAGAGATGGGGATTATCGACAACTCGCGTGCGGTCGATCGCGCCGTGAATACCGTGGCGCAGATCCGCGAGGCCTTCGGCAACGAGATTGAGTTTGGTCTGGACTTCCACGGCCGCGTCAGCGCGCCGATGGCGAAAGTGCTGATCAAAGAGCTGGAGCAGTATCGTCCGCTGTTTATCGAGGAGCCGGTGCTGGCCGAGCAGGCGGAGTACTACCCGAAACTGGCGGAGCAGACCCATATTCCGATCGCAGCGGGCGAACGTATGTTCTCGCGCTTCGAGTTTAAGCGTGTGCTGGAGGCAGGCGGTATTGCGATCCTGCAGCCGGATCTCTCCCACGCGGGCGGCATCACCGAATGCTACAAAATCGCCGGGATGGCAGAAGCCTACGACGTGGCGCTGGCGCCGCACTGCCCACTGGGGCCGATTGCGCTGGCCGCCTGTCTGCATGTGGACTTCGTCTCACGCAATGCCGTGTTCCAGGAACAGAGCATGGGTATTCACTACAACAAGGGCGCGGAGCTGCTCGACTTTGTGAAGAACAAAGAGGACTTCAACATGGAAGGCGGTTTCTTCAAACCGTTAACGAAGCCGGGCCTTGGCGTGGAGATCGACGAAGCCAAAGTCATTGAGCTGAGTAAAAATGCGCCGGACTGGCGTAACCCGTTATGGCGTCATGAAGACGGCAGTGTAGCGGAGTGGTGATCACCACCCCGTAGGCCCGGTAAGCGTAGCGCCACCGGGCAAAATTCTCACAGATAAAAATATAACCCTCTGTAAATTACAGGGCATGGTGAGCGGCTTCGCTATGCCCAAAATCTGGAGACAGATTGCGATGGATATTCCAGTTACTGCTACAAAAACCGGGCGTCGCCGTTACCTGACGCTGATGATGATCTTTATTACCGTGGTCATCTGTTATGTCGACCGTGCCAACCTGGCCGTGGCTTCGGCCCATATCCAGGAAGAGTTTGGCATCACCAAAGCGGAGATGGGTTACGTCTTCTCGGCCTTTGCCTGGCTCTATACGCTGTGCCAGATCCCGGGCGGCTGGTTCCTCGACCGCGTCGGCTCGCGCCTGACCTACTTTATCGCCATTTTCGGCTGGTCCGTGGCGACGCTGTTCCAGGGTTTTGCCACCGGCTTAATGTCGCTGATTGGCCTGCGCGCTATCACCGGGATTTTCGAAGCCCCGGCATTCCCGACCAACAACCGTATGGTGACCAGTTGGTTCCCGGAGCAGGAGCGTGCCTCTGCGGTTGGGTTCTATACCTCCGGGCAGTTTGTCGGTCTGGCATTCCTGACTCCGCTGCTGATCTGGATCCAGGAGCTGCTGAGCTGGCACTGGGTGTTTATTGTCACCGGCGGGATCGGCATTATCTGGTCGTTTATCTGGATTAAGGTCTACCAGCCACCGCGCCTGACCAAAAGCATCACCAAAGCCGAGCTGGATTACATCCGTGACGGCGGTGGGCTGGTGGATGGCGATGCACCGGTGAAAAAAGAGGCCCGTCAGCCGCTGACCAAAGCTGACTGGAAGCTGGTGTTCCACCGTAAGCTGGTGGGCGTTTACCTGGGGCAGTTTGCGGTGACCTCGACGCTGTGGTTCTTCCTCACCTGGTTCCCGAACTACCTGACCCAGGAGAAAGGCATTACCGCGCTGAAGGCGGGCTTTATGACCACGGTGCCGTTCCTCGCAGCCTTCTTTGGCGTGCTGCTCTCCGGCTGGCTGGCGGATAAGCTGGTGAAAAAAGGCTACTCCCTGGGTATTGCGCGTAAAACGCCGATCATCTGCGGTCTGCTGATCTCCACCTGCATCATGGGCGCGAACTACACCAATGATCCGGTGTGGATTATGACCCTGATGGCGGTTGCCTTCTTTGGTAACGGCTTCGCCTCTATCACCTGGTCGCTGGTGTCGTCCCTGGCGCCGATGCGTCTGATCGGCCTGACCGGCGGGGTGTTTAACTTCGTTGGCGGTCTGGGCGGGATCACCGTACCGCTGGTGATCGGCTACCTGGCGCAAGACTACGGTTTCGGCCCGGCGCTGGTCTATATCTCAGCGGTGGCGCTGATCGGCGCGCTCTCCTACATCCTGCTGGTAGGCGACGTGAAACGGGTAGGCTAATCCCCGGCAATGCTATACCCTGATGCGACATCCGCGCATCAGGGTATCCTCATGAAACAAATCACTTTCGCTCCCCGCAACCATCAGCTCACCAACACCCGCACCTGGACCGCAGACAGCCAGTGGCTGGTCTTTGACGTTCGTCCTTCCGGGGCGTCCTTTACCGGCGAAACCATCGAGCGGGTTAATGTCGACACGGGTGAGGTGGAGGTGATTTATCGCGCCACAAACGGCGCGCATGTGGGGGTGGTGACCGTCCATCCTGCGGAAAATAAGTACCTCTTTATCCACGGCCCGCAACATCCTGATGCCCACTGGCAGTACGATTTTCACCACCGCCAGGGGGTGATTGCCGAACAGGGGCAGGTAAATAATCTCGATGCGATGGATATCACCGCGCCTTTCACGCCCGGCGCGCTGCGCGGCGGCAGCCATGTCCATGTGTATAGCCCGGACGGGCAGTACGTCAGCTTTACCTATAACGACCACGTGCTGCACGAGTACGATCCTAAGCTC
Source organism: Leclercia sp. Marseille-Q4284 (assembly GCF_916618945.1). NCBI lineage: Bacteria > Pseudomonadati > Pseudomonadota > Gammaproteobacteria > Enterobacterales > Enterobacteriaceae > Leclercia > Leclercia sp. Marseille-Q4284. Next base: position 850,994 of record NZ_CAKAKG010000002.1, on the reverse strand, counting down.
GATTTACGTAACGTGGGCGTGGCTGCGCCCTTCGGCCCGGTCATCCCGCAGGGCGAGCACCCGCGCAACTATGCTGGCTCGTTCTGGAGCGTGCTGGTCAGCCGTACTACCCCAACGCCAAAACCTGGCAGCGACGAGATCAACCGCGCCTATGAAGAGGGTTGGGTCGGCAACAACCGGCTGGCCTTTATCGGCGACACCCTTGCCGCTGGCGGTGAAAAAGTACCGGAGCTGTTTATCGTTGATTTGCCGAAAGATGAGCAGGGCTGGAAACAGGCTGGCGATTTACCGCTTCAGGGCACGGCGGATCGTATGCCCGCGCCGCCTGCCGGGGTGGTGCAGCGCCGCTTAACCTTTACCCATAACCATCGCTATCCCGGGCTGGTGAACGTGCCGCGCCACTGGGTACGCAGCAACCCGCAGGCGACGCAAATCGCGTTCCTGATGCGTGACGATAAAGGCGTGGTGCAGCTGTGGCTGATCGCCCCGGAAGGGGGAGAGCCCCGCCAGCTCACCCATAACGACAGCGATATCCAGTCGGCATTTAACTGGCATCCGGCGGGCCATTCACTGGGGTTTGTGCTGGAAAATCGTATTGCCTGCTGTGATGCCGCTTCGGGTGCGGTGACGTTTTTGACGTCCGATCACGGCAATCCGCCGTCCGGGGATGCGGTAGTTTACTCGCCTGACGGGCGCTATCTGGCCTGGATGGAGGAGGTCAACGGCTTCCGTCAGCTATGGGTAACAGAAACCGGGTGCTAATCAGCGCGAGGGCATCTCGGCGGGCGGGATGACGGCGTTGGTCGCCAGCGTCTTCTCCTCGCTTTGCTCCACGCGGGAGCGAACGGATTTATCCGTGCGGAAGAGATCCCACGGCAGCAGTAGGGTATCGATAACAGCAGTAAACGGCATATCCAGCACCACCAGCGATTTAGTGCCCCAGTTGGTGTCGTCATCCGCCAGCATGTTCGCGCTGGCGCGCGTCCCGGGATACGTTCCTTCTTTACCGCCGGTGTGAGACATCACGCTCGAACACCCGCAAAGCAAAACTATCGCGCTGAACATTGTCAGCTTTATCAGAACATTTTTCATTATCAGTCAGTCATCATCAATGGCCCAGTACAGACCCGCAACCGGGTTTATAACGGTCCACTCTTAAAATGAATAGTTGAAAAGTACCGCTCTGTGGTACCTATCGCATTTTAACCTTCCGTGCTGTAGTCCCAGTCTATTCCAGTACCCGCAAAGTGCAAAAAATTCTCACCGGGTTGCTCTTGAAAAGAACGGAAGCAGACCCATTTTAAGAGAGTATCAATGAACAAACGTGCCTGAGGGGCGTTTGGGATACCCCAGCCTGTCCACCGTGGAAGGCGACAATTCTTGCTGATTTCAGGAGTATTAACTGTATGCGTAACTTTGATCTTTCTCCGCTTTATCGTTCAGCCATTGGCTTCGATCGTCTGTTCAATCATTTAGAAAACAACCAAAGCCAGAGCAATGGCTACCCTCCATACAATGTTGAACTGGTTGACGAAAACCACTATCGCATCGCGATTGCCGTGGCCGGTTTTGCTGAAAGCGAACTGGAGATCACCGCGCAGGACAACCTGCTGGTGGTGAAAGGCGCGCATGCGGGCGAGCAGAAAGAACGTACCTACCTCTATCAGGGCATCGCGGAACGTAACTTTGAACGTAAGTTCCAGTTAGCTGAGAACATCCACGTTCACGGCGCGAACCTGGTTAATGGCCTGCTGTATATCGATCTGGAACGTGTAATTCCGGAAGCGAATAAACCGCGCCGTATCGAAATTAATTAATTATTCGGGTCGCTGCGGCGGCCCATACCGGAATGCTTGCCGATATCGGGAGCATATGCGAATCGATAAAGATTTGCAGGAACAACTGCGCACAAAATTAAACTGTGCCGAACTCGCTTCTCAGAAGGAGATTTAGTATGCGTAACTACGATTTATCCCCGCTGCTGCGTCAGTGGATCGGTTTTGACAAACTGGCTACCGCGCTGCAAAGCACCACCGAAAGCCAGACCTTCCCGCCGTATAACATCGAAAAGAGCGACGATAACCACTATCGCATTACGCTCGCGGTGGCGGGATTCAGCCAGGATAACCTCGATATCCAGCTGGAAGGCACGCGCTTGACGGTGAAAGGCACGCCGGAAAAACCGGAGACCGAAACCAAATGGCTGCATCAGGGGCTGGTGACTCAGCCGTTCAGCCTGAGCTTTACCCTCGCTGAACATATGGAAGTGACGGGTGCTACCTTCACTAACGGGCTGCTGCATATCGATATCACCCGCAACGTGCCGGAGGCCATTGCCCCGCAGCGGATCGCCATCAGCGAACGCCCGGCCTTGAACAGTTAATGGTGTTGCGTGCCCGGCGGCGCTGCGCTTGCACGGGCCTACGGGTTTGATGCCCTCGCAAACACTAAAAACGGTCACCTTCGGGTGACCGTTTTGCTTTTACCTCCGTTTTTTTGTGCGCCATCGCCCATACAACCCGCCTGTGCTCTGCGAAAATCCCTTGTAATAATAATGTTATTCACAGGGATGCCGTTATGAGTGATATAGCGTTAACGGTCAGTATTCTGGCATTGGTTGCGGTGGTCGGGCTGTGGATAGGCAATGTCAAAATCCGCGGCGTTGGGTTCGGCATTGGCGGCGTGCTGTTTGGCGGGATATTTGTCGGCCACTTTGCCGATCAGCTGGGCATCACGCTTAGCGCGCAAATGCTGCATTTCATTCAGGAATTTGGCCTGATCCTCTTCGTCTACACCATCGGCATTCAGGTCGGGCCCGGCTTTTTCGCCTCGCTGCGCGTCTCGGGCCTGCGCCTCAACCTTTTTGCGATGGGGATTGTGGTGATGGGCGGGCTGGTCACCGCCCTGCTGCATAAACTCTTCGCCATCCCGCTGCCGGTGGTGCTGGGCATATTCTCCGGGGCGGTCACCAACACCCCGGCACTGGGGGCCGGACAGCAAATTCTGCGCGATCTGGGGATTGAACCCGGCATCGTGGATCAGATGGGCATGAGCTACGCCATGGCCTACCCGTTCGGCATCTGCGGCATTCTGCTCACCATGTGGCTGATGCGCGTTCTGTTTCGCATCATCGTCGAGCAGGAAGCCCGGGAGCACGAATCCACCCTTACCCAGGGGCAGGCGCTGATTAAAACCATCAACATCCGCGTCGATAACCCCAATCTCAACAACCTGGCGATCCAGGATGTGCCGATCCTCAACAGCGCCAACATTATCTGTTCCCGTCTGAAGCGCGAGCAGACCCTGATGGTGCCGCTGCCCGGAACGGTGCTCCAGACCGGCGACCTGCTGCATCTGGTCGGCCAACCGGTGGATCTGCACAACGCCCAACTGGTGATTGGTCAGGAGGTCGACACCTCGCTCTCCACCCGCGGCACCGATATGCGCGTCGAGCGGGTGGTGGTCACTAACGAACGGGTATTGGGCAAGAAAATCCGCGATTTGCAGGCAAAAGAGCGTTACGACGTGGTGATCTCGCGCCTGAACCGCGCCGGGGTTGAGCTGGTGGCCAGCCCGGAGGGCAGCCTGCAGTTTGGTGATATCCTCAACCTCGTCGGGCGTCCGGCCTCCATTGATGCCGTGGCCAATATCGTGGGCAACGCGCAGCAAAAACTGCAGCAGGTGCAGATGCTGCCGGTGTTTATCGGCATCGGTCTCGGGGTGCTGCTCGGTTCCATCCCGCTGTACGTGCCGGGATTCCCGGTGGCGCTCAAGCTGGGGCTGGCAGGCGGGCCGCTGATTATGGCCCTGATCCTCGGGCGTATCGGCTGCGTGGGTAAGCTCTACTGGTTTATGCCTCCGAGCGCCAACCTTGCCCTGCGCGAGCTGGGGATTGTCCTGTTTCTGGCGGTGGTGGGGCTAAAATCGGGTGGGGATTTCGTCGGGACGCTGACCCGAGGCGACGGGGTTAGCTGGATTGGCTATGGCATTCTTATTACCGCCGTCCCGCTGATTACGATGGGCATTCTGGCGCGGCTGTTGGCGAAGATGAACTACCTGACCCTGTGTGGCATGCTGGCCGGCTCGATGACCGATCCCCCGGCGCTGGCCTTTGCCAACAACCTGCATGCCACCAGCGGGGCGGCGGCGCTCTCCTACGCCACGGTCTACCCGCTGGTGATGTTTATGCGCATTATCACACCGCAGCTGTTGGCGGTGCTGTTCTGGGGGATGGGTTAACTCTCTAACCCTAATCGGGCGAACTGCTCTGCCGGGGCGTCGCTCTCCTGCAGGAGACGCACCAGCAGGGCGATCATCCGCGCTTCGATGGCTTGATCGTCAATCGGGCACTGCTGGTGTGGATCGGTATGTAAATCGAACAGCAGATTGCCGACGCGATTCACCCCCGGGTATTTTTCCTGCGCCGGAATACGCAGCGTTTTAACCCCTTTGGTAAAGCGGAAGGGCGGCGCCAGGGCAATCGACTCCAGCTCCTCCGGGGTAAAGCGGGTGTTCATCTTGATCGGCATCAGGGTGTAGTTGGCGATGTCATTTTCCCGCCCGGGCAGCGCGGCGCGCATGTAGACATAGCGCCCGTCCGTGACGTTGACATGGCCGCTGAAAACCCCGAACAGGGCCGCATCACGCACCGGGGTGTCATCCTCCAGGATGCGGGCTAATGGACGACCCTGAACATCGGGCGGGATCGGCTGGTTGAAGAACTCCAGCAGCGTGGGCGCCCAGTCAATCATCTGCACCAGCGCATCGCGCTGCACCCCCTGATGTCCGCTGCGCGGATCCCAGATAAACAGCGGGTTATTCGCCACCTCGTTGTAATAGGGCATCTGGTTTTTCGCCCACCAGCCATGCTCCCCGAGCAGAAAGCCGTGATCGGTCCCGACAATCAACATCGTATCGCGCCACAAATCGTGGCGGTCCATCAGGTCGAGAATACGGCCCAGGTTGCGATCGCACATGGAGACCAGGGCACGATAGCGGCAGCGAATATGCTCTACCGCCTCCGGGCTCTCCTCCACCTTGCCGCGCGGCCAGTCGTAATGCGGCCCGTCCCAGGGATCCTGATATAACGCGAGATACTCCTCGGTGGTGTAAAACGGCTCGTGCGGGTCGAAGGTCTCCACCTGCAACAGCCAGCTGTCCTGCTGATGGTTGTTGTCGATGAACTCGCATCCGGCGTTAAAGACCCGGGTTTGCGGGAAATCCGCTTCCTGCTGAATGTATTCGCGGTTAACCCAGTCATGTCGCCATAGCCCCGAGACTCCACCGCCGGTTTGCTTCTGCGGCACCCGCAGCACCTCCGGGATCGCCGGGTCGGCGACGCTGCCTTTCCAGTGATCCCCCTCCTGGCCACGGATGATTTCCCATGAACTGTAGCGGTTATGGTAGTTGCCGCCGCCGTCCTCCCAGTAATGCAGATGGTCGCTGATCAGGTGGGTATAGACGCCCGCTTTTTTCAGTAGCTCCGGCATGGAGTCGTCAAATGGCTCCAGCGGCCCCCACTCCCGGTGCAAGAAATTATACCGGCCGGTGTGCAGCTCCCGGCGGGCGGGCATGCAGGGCATACTGCCGACATAGCTGTTGTTGAAGGTGGCGCAGCGGGCCGCCAGGCGCTGGAAGTTGGGTGCCTGAGTGATCATATCCCCGTAAGGCGGCAGATAGTGTTTATTCAGGCTGTCGAAGAGCAGAATGATCGCTTTCATCGTCGCTCCTTAACGGGCCTGAATCAGGTGCGGGAAATGCTCTTCAATCACCGCGTAGATCTGCTTCCCGATGGTCTCGCCGTCCATAATATTTTCGATGGGGATCAGATACTGCCCGTGGCGCGGATCGAGGCTCACCACGTCGATGAGCTTTTTCGAAATGGCGTAAATATCGGCCCAGTCGGTAAACCCACCAACCTCGCCTGCGGCGGTATGCTCCATGTCGAAATTAATGTCATATTTCGCTAACGCTTTTTTCACCACCGTCTGCAACATCACGCTACTGCCGACACCGTAGCCGCAAACAAACAGAATATTAATTTTGTCTTTCATGACGATATCCTTTTCACAATGAGATGATTTAGCCCGCGTAAGGCCCGAGATGGAACGTTGAAGCAATAAACTTAAGCACTTCACAAATGGCAGGCCATAAGGTCGCCCAGTCGAAAATACCGGTCCAGCCCACCCCTTCGGCTGCCAGCCCGGTTAAGGGAATAGCCCATACGGTGCCGAAGGTCTGAATAATCCCCAGCAGGAAGGTGCAAATAATTACGGCGCGATAACCGCCCAGCCGGTTGGCTAATACCCCAATCGGGCCGCCCGAGAAAAATAACGGCACAAAACCCGGGAGTACCATAATAGGGCTGTTAGTAATAAGCAGAATACCCATCGAGAATATGGTGCCAAAGGTACAGAAGATAAATCCGAGGGTGGCGGCATTCGGGGAGAAGGGCAGTAATGCCGCGACATCGACAGCGGGAATCGCATCCGGAATTAAACGATCCTGCCAGCCTTTAAACGAGGCGTTAATTTCTCCGACCATCATGCGCACCCCCTGCAACAGGATCACCATATACATGGAGAACTGCAGGCCGAGGTTAATAATATAGATATACCAGGGCTTCCCTTTTGCCATCGCCTGAACGTTATCAATACCAGTGGTCAGCAAGAACCCGCCGACGAACAGCGTCATCACAATGGCGATGGAGGTGACGTTATGGTTAAAAATCGCCAGCCAGCCGGGCAGCTTCATGTTCTCGGCATCCTGCTTCTCGGCGTCGCCAAACAGGTGGGCGAATTTCGAGAAAAACCAGATCCCCAGCATCTGGTTATGGGCGATGGTAAAGCCCGCATTATTGGTGATTTTAGCGACCGGTTTGGCAATCAGGGTGGTGGCAAAGGCCCAGAACAAACCGGTTAATACCCCGGCGATAATAATCGACTGTACCCAGCCAAAGCCCAGCCAGAAGACGATCAGCCATAGCACCGCCTGGGAGTGAGACACCCCCGTATTACCGGTCAGGAAAATGCCTTTCACCTTTGTGTAGCGGCCAAACAGGACCAGCAGCAGGTTGGTAAAAAAGGCCAGTACAAACACATAACCGACAAAACCGAAATTATCCCCGAGCGCAATCTGGGTTGCCGCTTTCATGGCATACGAATCCATTAAATAACCATGGATACCGTAAGATTTGCTCACCGCATCGGCGACGGGCTTAAAGGTGGCTGAAAACTGAAACCCGCCAAAGAGCACCATCATTAATCCCACCATGGCGCTAACCATACCGGTAATAATTTTAATCGGCGATTTCTTATCGAGGGCATAACCCAGTCCCACCAGTAATCCAATTAAAATAGCGGGTTCGGTTAGAAAAGATTGTATTACTGAAATAAAGTCAGAAAACATAATGCAGTCAACCTCCGTGATATTCGCTTCCGGATGAATAAAATCCAGCTGAGTGTTGCTTCTTATTTAATAACGGAACGACTAATACTTTATTTGGTAAGGTATTTTGAAAGCGGAATCACTTTAATAATCAAATCTGGTCATTAGAAGATTGATTGTGATTTTTTGTGATTCTATTTGCAAAAATAGACAGCGTATAATTTGGGATTATTTAACCGGGAAATAAATTGAGAGTTTATATATATGTTTATTGCACAGGGTAGAGAGGTACTCTCCGGATACGTTACTATTGCCGCAGTTTTGTACACCGGACAGTCAGACAGGAGACGTCATGAAAATTTCCCGCCTCGGCGAAGCGCCGGACTATCGCTTCTCGCTGGCCAACGAGCGTACCTTTCTGGCATGGATCCGCACCGCGCTGGGTTTTCTGGCGGCCGGTGTTGGTCTCGACCAGCTGGCGCCCGATTTTGCCACGCCGGTGATCCGCCAACTGCTGGCGCTGCTGCTGTGCCTTTTTTCTGGTGGGCTGGCGATCTACGGCTACCTGCGCTGGTTGCGTAATGAAAAGGCGATGCGCCTGAAAGAAGATCTGCCTTACACCCACAGCCTGCTGCTTATCAGCCTGATCCTGATGATAGTGGCGGTGATTGTGATGGGGCTGGTGCTGTATGGCGGATAGCCGTAAAGCGCGTCGCCTGGCCGATCCGGGGCTACAGCCGGAGCGCACGTCGCTTGCCTGGTTGCGCACCCTGTTTGGTTACGGGGCGCTGATGGTGCTGGCGGTCAGGCACAACTGGCAGCAGGCGGGCCCGTTGTTCTGGGTCGCCCTGGGGGTGCTGGCGATGGTGGCGCTGATCCTCTGGCAGTACACCCGCAACCGCGCCCGGATGGACGTTTCGCTGTACGACTTTTCAGCATCCCGACCGGTGCGTATTAAATTTTTGATCTCCCTCGCAGTGTTCTCCCTCGCATTACTGTTTGCTGCTAGTCACGTTCACCATCTCATTATTTTTATCAGGGATTTTGCATGACAGGATGTCAGGTCATGGCCAAGCCGGCCAGTTCACGTTGCAATCTCAACTGCCACTACTGTTTTTACATCGATAAACCCCAGCAGCCGATCATGGATGACGCCACGCTGGAGACTTTCATCCAGCAGCATATCGCCGCCCAGCCGGGGCCGGAGGTGCAGTTTGCCTGGCAGGGTGGGGAGCCGACGCTCTGCGGGCTGGATTTTTTCCGCCGCGTCGCGGCGCTACAGCACCGCTATGGTGGGAGAAAGCGCATCACCAATGCCTTTCAGACCAACGGGATCCTGCTTAACGACGCCTGGTGTCGGTTCTTTCGTGAGGAGGGCTGGCTGGTGGGGATCTCCCTGGATGGCCCGGCGACGCTGCATGATGCGTACCGCGTCAGCCGCAGCGGCAATCCTACCCATCACAAGGTGCTGGCGGCGATTGAGAAGCTGCGCGCCCATCAGGTGTCGTTTAACCTGCTGACGGTCGTCAATCGGCAGAACAGCCGCCAGCCGGAGCGCCTGTACCGCTATCTACGCGCGCTGGGCACACCTTATCTGCAGTTTCTTCCCCTGCAGGAGCACGATAATCCGGAATCGGTGAGCGATGCGCAGTGGGGAGCGTTCCTGTCGACGGTGTTTGACGTCTGGGTGCGGGAGGATATTGGCCGCGTCTATGTCCAGCTCTTCGACTCAACGCTGGGAGTGTGGTGCGGCTATCCGTCGCAGATGTGCTCCCTTGCCGTCACCTGCGGCCACGCCTTTGCGCTGGAGGCCAATGGCGATCTCTTCCAGTGCGATCACTACGTCTGGCCCCAGTACCGGCTGGGCAATATCCATCAGACGCCGCTGGCAGAGCTGAATCAGAGTGAGGCGGCCATCGCTTTTGGTCTGCGTAAGCAAACAGATTTATCTGCCGAATGCCAGGCCTGCCCGATGCGTCACCTGTGCAACGGCGACTGCCCTAAACATCGGGTGGATGGCAAAAGCGTGCTCTGTGCAGGGTATCAGGCGTTCTTCCGCCACTCCGCTCCGCATATGCGGGTGATGCGCGATTTAATCCGCCATCACCGCTCGCCTGTCGAGCTGATGGCCCTGCTCCAGCAGAGCCACCGGGCACGTTAACGCCCTTTCGCCAGGTACTTCGCCATCTCCTCGTCCGGCACCATCCCGCCGCCAGTGGCCCACACCAGGTGGGTCGCATTTTCCAGCGAATAGCGGCCGGAAGCGGCGAGGCGCACCGGCCCGGCCATGCCCGCCAGCGCCGACGGCTCAAGGCGAATGTTCTCCTCCTGCGCCAGCCAGCCCAGCATGTCGTACATGCTCTGATCGGAGAGGGTATAAAACCCGTCGAGCAGGCGCTCCATGGCGCGACCAACAAAGCCTGAGGCGCGACCCACGGCCAGGCCATCCGCCGCGGTGAGGTTATCAATCCCCAGATCCTGCACCGCAATCTCATCGTGCAGCCCGGTATAGACCCCCAGCAGCATGCACGGCGAGTGGGTTGGTTCGGCAAAGATACAGTGAACATGGTCGCCAAAGGCCAACTTCAGCCCAAACGCCACCCCGCCAGGGCCGCCGCCCACGCCGCACGGCAGGTAGACAAACAGCGGATGCTCCGCATCCACCACCCGGCCCTGTTGGGCAAACTGCGCTTTCAGGCGCTCGCCGGCCACGGCATAGCCCAGAAACAGGGTGCGGGAGTTTTCATCGTCGATAAAGAAGCAGTTCGGATCGTTTTCCGCCGCTTTGCGCCCTTGCTCTACCGCCACGCCGTAATCCTGCTCATACTCCACCACCATCACGCCGTGGCTGCGCAGTTTAGCCTTCTTCCACTCGCGGGCGTCGGCGGACATGTGTACCGTCACCTTAAAGCCGATGCGGGCGCTCATGATGCCAATGGACATCCCGAGGTTACCGGTTGACCCCACGGCGATGCTGTACTGGCTGAAGAAGTCTTTGAAGCGCGATTCCAGCAGGATGCTGTAATCGTCATTGACGCTCAGCAGCCCGGCGGCGAGAGCCAGTTTTTCGGCGTGGGTCAGCACTTCATAGATCCCGCCGCGGGCTTTAATCGAGCCGGAGATCGGCAGGTGGCTGTCTTTTTTTAGCAGCAGGGTGCCGGGAATGGTCGCGCCAGACTCTTTCTCCAGCCGTTTTTGCATCAATGGGATGGCTACCAGCTCAGATTCGATAATCCCATTAGTGGCCGCCGTTTCCGGGAACGCTTTAGCGAGGTAAGGCGCAAAGCGGTTCAGGCGCGCCCGGGCATCCTCCACGTCGGCGTCGGTCAGCCCGACATACGGCAGGCCAGCGGCCAGGGTGGTGGCTTTCGGGTTAAGCCAGGTTGTTTCTTTCAGGGCGATCAGATCCTCCACCAGAGGATACTGTGCGATTAAGGTGGTGATGTTTGCGTTTTCCATAGGAGATCTCGTCGTGCCAGATGATGAAAGAAAGCAGGAAGGTGTCACTGAGTGCAAGAAATAATTTGCTAAAGCAATACGAGGAAACGCGCTGAAATGATGGTGTGAGATAGAGAGTCAGGAAGCGTGAAAACCTTCTGCAACATCAGCAAAGTAACTAAGTAGACGGTTGTCGCCTGAAGGCATACGTTGATGAGCCGGTGTTATCAGGCCCATCAACATGAATCTGCCTGACTCCCACATATGTTCGGTGTAAATCAGGTAATGATCGCTGGTACGGTGATAGTTCTCTTGACGTTCTCGCCAGATCTTTTCGTAATGCAGATTAACGTGAATATGATGAACGTTAGCGTCAACGGCGAAGGGCGGGAAGTCAAAGGGTGCGTCCCGACCTAACAAATCGGAAGGCACGCCTGTCGATTTGTAAGTGATAAATTCGGACTTTAGCTGAGGTTCAAGGCCAGGGTGAATACTAAAAGTGGGAAGGAAAAACTCATCCCATGTAACAGGGCTATATTCAGCTGTTACAGCCATCTGGACGTGGCCTTGTTGCCGGTTTCAAGCAAGTGCTGCATCGCAACGAAGTCTGCTCCTGAGTCCCGGGGCGTTGTCTTACGCGTAAGCTGATCGATAAGGCTCAGGTAATTTTTTGTAGCCAAACTGAGCATCTTGATGGCTTTCACAAACGCAAATTCTACAGAAGTTTTATCATACGCCAGGATAATGTCCTTTTCGGGCAGCATCAGGACAAAGGATTCAGCGATGCCTGCGACATGGATAGTTTGGCTCGAAATCTTCATCGCAAGCTTAGCTGCGGCGTCGAAGTCGCTATCAGCATATCGCGCAAGTTCAACGCGGCTTAACCGTAGATCTTCAGCAATGTCATTAAGCGCCGCCGTAAGATCACTAATATCAGTCTTGTTGATTTTTGCGCCCATCTCGTAAACCCGTTCGACAATCGTAGGCTGACACGCAACCGCTTTGGGTTGCGGCTGGAGACTGGCAATAACCAGTGCTACTGCTGCCTGCAAATGCTGAATTTTGAATTTCACGATAGACTCCATAATCGTCTTTTCCCGACGAGGCATAGCATTCTACTACTCAATTTAACTATAAGCTAAAGAAGTTCATTCGAGAAAGCCCGACGAAAAGCCGGGCCATTAGATGCTTACACCGCCTGCTCGTGATGCGAGGCGCGGGAGGCCAGCGGTAGCCAGCAGAGCACAATCAGCAGGCCCATAAGCGTCATCAGCAGCCCGAGGCTCGCCTGCCCATTTTGCGGCATCATCGCCGAGAGCCAGGCCAGCGCGCCGGAGCCGATATTCTGCAGACCCCCTACCAGCGCCCCGGCGGTGCCCGCGAGGAACGGGAAGGGCTCCATCGCGCCGCTGGTGGCCAGCGGGAACTGCATCCCCGCGCCAAAGAAGAACAGCGCGGCCGGGATCAGCAGGGTCCAGACGTTCATCACCCCGAACAGCCCCGGGATCCACATCATCAGCCCCGCCAGCAGGCAGCTCACCACCGACTGCCACATCAGGGTGGTAAAGCGTTTATTGGCCCGCCCGGCAAACCAGGCGCCGAAAAACGCCGCCGGGATCGGCAGGATAAACAGAATACTCACCACCATACTGCTGAGACCCAGCCCGGCACCTAACAGTACGCCAGAGCTGGCTTCGAACACCGCGATACCCGCCAGGCCGCCCACCAGCATCAGCACGTAGCAGTTAAAGGCTCCGTTGCCGAAGAGGATTTTGTAGCTGGTGAGCAGTTTGGTGCGCGGTGCTTCCGCGGGTCGGGTTTCCGGCATCCAGCGCGCCATGCTGAAGGTGACGATGATGCACAGCACCAGCAGGAAGCCGTAGCAGGCGCGCCAGGACCACATGGTATCCAGCAGGCCGCCAATCAGCGGGGCCAGCAGCGGACTGACCAGAATGCCCATATTGAGCAGGCTGTTGGCATGTCGCAGCTGGGTGCCCTGATACATATCGCGCGGCAGGGTACGCGCCATCACCCCGCCAACGCCGGTGCCGACGCCCTGCAACGCGCTGGCGGCAATCAGCACGCTCAGGCTGTGGGTGGTCATGGCAATCACCGTGGCGATCATAAATATCGTCATCCCCACAAGGATCACTGGACGACGGCCAACGCGATCCGAGAGCGGGCCGTAGAACAGTTGCGAGACGCCGTAGGTTAACAGGTAGGCTGCCATCACGCTCTGGACGGCACCCTCGCGTACCTGGAGTTCCTTCGCCATGTCGGCAATAGCCGGGATATAGATGGTTTGCGCCATCTGACCGACGGCGACCAGCAATACCAACATCAGGAGTAAATTAACGTTCCGCTGTCTTTTCATGTCGCTGAATAATTTTGCCAAAAGTGATAAATAAAGAGTAAGTGACTGCGCATTCCCATAAATGCGCGAGGAATCTACCACAGGAAAATGACAAATTAAGCATTGCTGTGATGAATGGAGACGCGGAAAAAGGCAGGATTTGTAAACAAGATCGGCAACTAATATTGCCAGTGATTCAGGCCAGGCGCAGGAGAATGGCGCCACCTGCAATACCCAGCGCCGCAGCAATACGCAGACCCGAAACCTTCTCTTTTAAAAGAACAAATGCGATCAGCGCACCAAAGAGAATGGAGGTTTCACGCAGCGCTGCGACCACCGCCAATGGCGCCTGCGTCATTGCCCATAGCGCCAGGCCATAAGAGCCCATAGTGCCAATGCCGCCGAGTAACCCCTTTTTCCAGTGCAGACGCAGGTAGCTGGACGCGTCGCGCCGACGTGCCACCATCGCCCAGCTCAGCAGACAGAAGCCGTTCATAAAGAAGGTCCACAGCGTATAACCTAGCGCGGTGTCCGATAGCCGTACGCCGGTGCCGTCCACCAGCGTATAACCCGCGATAAAACAGGCATTCAGCAGCGCCAGCCAGATCCCTTTTCGTGACTGCATGCGTCCGTTCATTGCCATGGCCAGTATTGAGAGGCAGATCACTCCGATGCCGGACCAGGCAAACCATGAGAGGTTATCACCCAGCGCCAGCACGCTGATAAGCGCTACCAGCAGCGGCGCGGTACCGCGCATTAGCGAATAGGTCTGACTCATATCGGAGACCTGATAGGTCTTCGCGACCAGAACGGTATACACCACCTGTAGGGCGCAGGAGACAATCAAAAACGGCCAGCTGGCCGCAGATGGTTGGGGAGAGAAGGGAAGCAACACCAGGGCAATCAGCGTGGCGGAGCCGCTGACGCCGATCGCCGAATAGAGCTTATCCGTTCCGGCTTTGACAATGGCATTCCAGCTGGCATGCAGCAGTGCGGCAAAGAGTAAGATGCAGAAAACGGAGAGCGTCATGGCGTATCGGGTGGTGAATTGTCACTCAACTGTAACATTCACAATCCGATGCTGCCAGCCGCTCAGATCGCGCAAAAAAGCCGGTGCGTGACGCGCGGTTCATCCGCGACCAGCGTAAAGCCAGCGCGCTGGTAGAAGGCCCAGGCAGTGTGCGGCGCATGAGTATTAAGAAAATCGAACCAGACGCTGGCATCGGCCATCACCACGGCGAGCAGCTGCCTGCCGATACCCAGCCCACGACAGCTTTCGCTGATATACAGGTGGCGAATACGACCGGCCCGCGGCTGCTGGCTGAACGGATCGCGATTTAGCCCGCAAATCCCCACCAGTTTGCCGTTCAAAAACGCACCCAGCAGCTTTTCACCCGGGGCGTTGAAGCGATTTTCACCCCGCTCCCAGTTCTCTTCCAGCCTGCGCAACATATTGAAATTGAGCGCGGTGCTCTCAGTTTTTAGCGCGATATACCCCGGTTCGTCCGGCGTGACAGGCTCAATTAATAAACGCAACATAGCATTCCCTCGTTATTAAAGAGGGGCGGTTTCCCGCCCCTCTTTGGTGCGGCTTGAACCTGAGTTACTTAACGTATTTCAGGACAGCATCAAGCAGTTGCAGTGCTGCAACAATGAGTTTGAGGATAAGTACAACCATATCCACTACGCTCATACGCGTCTCCTCTGGTTAAGGAGCACGATGCTGGCGTACCTTTCCGCCGCCTGTGGCCAGCACCTTTGTTGACGTAACACAGTGTGCTCAGGTGGGGAGTGGAGGCGCTGACGGCACCACCCGTTTCAGCCAGGACTTCGTTGCGCCGGTGTACTACGAGCGGCTCCCCTCACACCCTGTGAACACACCCAGTATAGATAAATACTGTATATATGAACAGTAATTTATGGACAAAACGTGAAGGGCGATCCATACTCAAAGGCGTCAAAATCCGTGCCGTAAATTGCGCGTTCCCGCGCGATCGCGTATACTTCGGGCGTTGACGTAACACAGTGTGCTCTGCGGTCACCAGCCGCAAACACTGCAAAAAAAACCTCGCTCCGGCGGGGTTTTTTGTTTTCATCACCCGACAAGCGAAACGTGATCTCTGACGCATTTTCAGGCAGATGAAAATAATTCCGTTGTCACGCCTGAAAACCTGTGCTTGTATAAATCCACTCAATGATTCCAGATACAGGTTCCTAATGAACGCTTCCCTGCTGACTTCGACCCTACTAAAAACTGCGCACCCAGCCGCAGTGGTCGTCGTGCGTGTGGTGGTCGTCGTCGGCAATGCGCCGTAGGGACTGAATCAACACACGATTCCAAACCCCGCCGGCGCAAACCGGCGGGGTTTTTCGTTAAAAGCCCCCCGGAAAGTCGGCCCATAAGAAGGACTGGAGCATGGCAAGTTCGGGCACAACATCACACAAGACGCGTTTTACAGGCGCGCAGTTAATCGTTCATTTGCTGGAACGTCAGGGCATTACCACGGTAGCGGGTATTCCTGGCGGGACGGTACTCCCGCTGTATGACGCCTTAAGCCAGAGCACGCAGATCCGCCACGTGCTGGCGCGTCACGAGCAGGGCGCAGGCTTTATCGCGCAGGGCATGGCCCGTACCCAGGGCAAACCGGCGGTCTGTATGGCCTGTAGCGGGCCGGGGGCCACCAACCTGGTGACCGCCATCGCCGATGCGCGTCTCGACTCTATCCCGTTAGTCTGCATTACTGGCCAGGTGCTGGCCTCGATGATCGGCACCGATGCGTTCCAGGAAGTGGACACCTACGGCATCTCTATCCCCATCACCAAGCACAACTATTTAGTGCGCGATATCAGCGAATTACCGCAGGTTATCAGCGATGCGTTCCGTATCGCCCAGTCCGGCCGTCCGGGCCCGGTGTGGATAGACATTCCTAAGGATGTGCAGACTGCTGAAATTGAGATCGAGGTGCTGCCGGAGCCGGGCACCCGCGCGCCATCCCCGGAATTCAGCGTTGAGAGCGTGCGCGAGGCCGCGGCGATGATTAATGCCGCACAACGTCCGGTGCTCTATCTGGGCGGCGGGGTGATCGATGCCCCTGACGCGGTGCGCACCCTGGCGGAAAAAGCCAGCCTGCCAACCACCATGACCCTGATGGCGCTGGGCATGCTGCCAAAAGCGCACCCGCTGTCGCTGGGGATGCTGGGTATGCACGGGGCGCGCAGCACCAACTTTATTCTGCAAGAAGCTGATTTATTGATTGTTCTCGGGGCACGTTTTGATGACCGGGCGATTGGCAAAACCGAGCAGTTCTGCCCGAATGCCAAAATTATTCATGTGGATATCGACCGCGCCGAGCTGGGCAAAATCAAGCAGCCGCATGTGGCGATCCAGGGCGACGTCAACGAGGTGCTGGCCCAACTGCTGCCGCATATTGACGCTACCCCGCGCAGCGCGTGGCATCAGCAGGTGACCGGCCTGCAGCAGGAGTTCCCGGGCGCCATCCCGACCGAAGGCGATCCGCTCAGCCACTACGGGCTGATTAACGCCGTGGCCGCCTGCGTGGACGACAGCGCCATTATCACTACCGACGTCGGTCAGCATCAGATGTGGACCGCCCAGGCCTATCCGCTGAACCGTCCACGCCAGTGGCTGACCTCCGGCGGGCTGGGAACCATGGGCTTTGGTCTGCCTGCGGCCGTGGGCGCGGCACTGGCCAACCCGGACCGCAAGGTGATCTGCTTCTCCGGCGACGGCAGCCTGATGATGAACATTCAGGAGATGGCCACCGCGGCGGAAAACCAGCTGGATGTGAAAATCATCCTGATGAACAACGAAGCGCTGGGCCTGGTGCATCAGCAGCAGAGCCTGTTCTACAAGCAGGGCGTCTTTGCCGCCACCTATCCGGGGATGATTAACTTTATGCAGATTGCTGCCGGGTTTGGCCTGCACACCTGCGATCTGAATGCCGAAGAGGATGCGCAGGCCTCGCTGCAGGCGGCGATCTCACGCCCTGGCCCGGCGCTGATCCACGTCCGTATCGATCCACAGCAAAAAGTCTATCCGATGGTCCCGCCGGGTGCGGCCAATACTGAAATGGTGGGGGAATAAGCCATGCAAAAACAAAACGATAACGTCATCCTTGAGCTTACCGTCCGCAACCATCCCGGGGTCATGACCCACGTCTGCGGGCTGTTTGCCCGCCGGGCGTTCAACGTGGAGGGCATTCTCTGTCTGCCGATTCAGGGGAGCGAGCACAGCCGCATCTGGCTGCTGGTGAATGACGATCAGCGCCTGGAGCAGATGATGGCCCAGATCGATAAGCTGGAGGACGTGGTGAAAGTGGTGCGTAACCAGTCCGATCCGACCATGTTTAACAAAATTGCGGTGTTCTTCGAGTAAATCACTCCCCGGCGGCGTCCGGGGTAATGATCTTCACAAAGCCGTTCCGGCAGTGGGCCGGATAGTCTGCCGGAAGCGGGCGGTCGCTGATCAGCACATCAAAGGCCGACAACGGCCCGATGCTGGCGGGGGCCACTTCATCAAACAGGGCGTAGCGGGCCAGCAGAATTTTGCGGATGCCGTGCTGCATCGCTTTGCGCTTGGTGGCCAGGTCGTCGAGGTTAAACCAGGTCACGCCGTAGTGCTCATGCACGCCGCTGGCGGAGATAAACACCTTGCGTGGGTTCAGAGAGTCCAGCACCGACGGATTGCTGGTGTCGTAAAATGCATCGCTTTTAGCCCGATAGGTGCCCCCACACAGAATGGCGGTGGCGTTGGGCTTCTCATTGAGCGCCATAAACACGCGATGTGAATAGCAGATGCCGGTGAAGGTAATGTCGTCGGGGATCATGCTAATCACCAGCGGCATTTCCGGGCCGTTATCGAAAAAGACCAGATCGTTTTCCGCCACCATGCCGGCCGCCAGAATGGCGATGGGCAGGTCGTCGGGATGGTGAGTCTGACTGCGCACCACCGGTGTTGCAGGCGCGGTGGCCGGTTTATTGACCATCACGATATAGCCGCCCAGCAGGGTCAGGGGAAGCACGGTGTCATGGTTATCCGGGCTGAGATCGCGACGGATGGTCATGACGGAGACTTCAAGCATCCTGGCAGCATCTTTCAGGTGAATGCGATCGGTTTTCTTTAATAGCTCAACCAGACGCCGGATTCGTTCTTTTTGCTTCGTCTCCATTCACCCTCTCCGTACCGTGTGATGTTCCTTAAACCACATTTATGATGCGTCGGGAACATTCTTGTTGCGCCATACTATACTGCCGCCCGGCAGGAAAGAAAAGTCACTTCTCAAACTGCGATAACTATCCAAACCACTGTAATTAATAGCTATATTTTAAAATATCGCTGTTACATCACACTTTTGCCGCTGCGTAATGCTCAAACAGTAAACAGCGTGGCGGATCCGCTAATCGCGATCGCAGTCACAAATGATACGAAAATAACATGATAATGTTACGATAATATCATTGTTGTGTGATTGTTTCAGAGAGGTAGTAAACATGGATATCGCGGTTATCGGCTCCAACATGGTGGATCTCATCACCTACATTAATCAGATGCCGAAAGAGGGCGAAACCCTCGAAGCCCCGGCGTTTAAAATCGGCTGTGGCGGCAAAGGCGCGAATCAGGCGGTGGCGGCGGCCAAGCTCAATTCGAAGGTGATGATGCTGACCAAAGTCGGTGACGATATTTTTGCCGATAACACCATCCGCAATCTGGAGTCCTGGGGCATCAACACCACCTATGTGGAAAAAGTGCCGTGCACCAGCAGTGGCGTGGCGCCGATCTTTGTGAACGCCAACTCCAGCAACAGCATTCTGATTGTGAAGGGTGCCAATAAATTCCTCTCGCCGGAAGATATCGATCGCGCGGCAGACGATCTGAAAAAATGTCAGCTTATTGTTCTGCAGCTCGAAGTGCAGCTCGAAACGGTTTATCACGCTATTGAGTTTGGTAAAAAGCACGGTATTCAGGTGTTATTAAACCCGGCTCCGGCACTGCGTGAATTAGATATGTCTTATGCCTGCAAATGTGATTTCTTTGTGCCGAATGAAACCGAGCTGGAAATTCTGACCGGCATGCCGGTAAATACCTACGAGAATATCTGTCTCGCGGCGCGATCGCTGGTGGATAAAGGGCTGAATAATATTATTGTCACCATGGGCGAAAAAGGTGCCCTGTGGATGACGCGCGACCGGGAAGTCACGGTTCCGGCAATTAAAGTGAATGCCATCGATACCAGCGGGGCCGGTGATGCCTTTATCGGCTGCTTCGCCCATTACTACGTCCAGAGCGGCGATGTTGAAGCCGCCATGAAAAAAGCCGCCCTGTTTGCCGCCTTCAGCGTCACCGGGAAAGGCACCCAGTCGTCTTACCCCAGCATTGAACAATTCAATGAGTATCTGGCATTGAACGAATAATAAAACCCTGCGAAATAAAAGGTAGCACTATGAACGATAAAAACATCATTCAGATGCCTGACGGCTATCTGAATAAAACCCCTCTGTTCCAGTTTATTTTGTTATCCTGCTTATTCCCGTTATGGGGATGCGCTGCTGCTTTAAATGATATTTTAATTACGCAGTTTAAAAGCGTCTTTGCACTCAGTAATTTTGCCTCAGCGCTGGTGCAAAGTGCGTTTTATGGCGGTTATTTCCTTATTGCTATTCCGGCCTCGCTGGTGATTAAAAAAACCAGTTATAAAGTGGCGATCTTAATCGGATTAACGCTCTATATCGTGGGCTGTACGCTCTTTTTCCCGGCGTCGCACATGGCAACCTACACCATGTTCCTGGCGGCGATTTTTGCCATCGCCATTGGTCTGAGCTTCCTCGAAACGGCGGCCAATACCTACAGCTCGATGATTGGCCCGAAAGCCTACGCCACCCTGCGTCTGAACGTCAGCCAGACCTTCTATCCGATCGGCGCGGTGGCCGGGATTTTGCTGGGTAAATATCTGGTCTTCTCCGAAGGCGACAGTCTTGAGAAGCAGATGGCCGGGATGAATGCCGAGCAGATCCATAACTTCAAAATCCTGATGCTGGATAACACCCTCGAACCCTACAAGTACATGATTATGGTGCTGGTTGTGGTGATGGTGCTGTTCCTGCTGACCCGCTTCCCGACCTGTAAAGTGGCGGCAACGCCGCAGCATAAACGCCCGTCGGCGATGGATACCCTGCGCTACCTGGCCGGCAACGCCCGCTTCCGTCGCGGTATTGTGGCCCAGTTCCTTTATGTTGGGATGCAGGTGGCGGTGTGGTCATTCACTATCCGACTGGCGCTGGAGCTGGGAGACATCAACGAGCGTGATGCCTCTAACTTTATGGTCTACAGCTTTATCTGCTTCTTCATCGGCAAGTTTGTCGCCAACATCCTGATGACCCGCTTCAACCCGGAAAAAGTGCTGATCCTCTATTCGGTGATTGGGGCGCTGCTGCTGGTCTACGTAGCACTGGCCCCGAGCTTCAGTGCGGTGTATGCGGCGGTGCTGGTGAGCATTCTGTTCGGACCTTGCTGGGCCACCATCTATGCCGGCACCCTGGACACCGTGGACAACGAGCATACCGAGATGGCAGGGGCGGTGATCGTGATGGCGATTGTCGGGGCGGCAGTGGTGCCTGCGGTGCAGGGCTATGTTGCTGACCTGTTCCATTCGTTACAGGCCTCGTTCCTGGTCTCAATGCTGTGCTTTGTCTACGTGGGCGTCTACTTCTGGCGTGAGAGCAAAGTGCGCCGCAACCTGACCGAAGCCACCGCTTCCTGAGGATGATCACCATGACGAAACTTCCCCTGTGGCGGGCGCTCTTTACCGAACAGCCGCGTGCTTTACTGGAAAATGACGACTTCACGGTGACGGCGTTTCGCTACGCCAGCGGCGTGGAGGGGCTGCGGGTGCAAAACAGCCGCGGTCACCTGGTGATCCTGCCCTGGCTGGGGCAGATGATCTGGGATGCGGAGTTCGATGGTCGTGACCTGACGATGCGCAACATGTTTAGCCAGCCAAAAGCGGCAAAAGAGGTGGTCGAGACCTATGGCTGCTTCGCCTTCCACTCCGGGCTGCTGGCTAACGGCTGCCCGTCGCCGGAAGATACCCATCCCCTGCACGGCGAAATGCCCTGCGCGTCGATGGACGACGCCTGGCTGGAGCTGGATGGCGACAGTCTGCGGGTGGCCGGACGCTACGAATATGTGATGGGATTCGGTCATCATTATCAGGCCCAGCCGACGGTGACACTGCATAAAGAGAGCGCCCTGTTCGATATCACCATGTCGGTGACCAATCTGGCGACGGTGCCGATGCCGCTCCAGTACATGTGCCACATGAACTATGCCTACGTGGAAGGCGCGACCTTCAGCCATAACGTACCGGATGAGGCCATTCAGCTGCGCGAGTCGATACCGGCCCACGTGAAGCCGACCGAACAGTGGCTGGCGTTCAACCGACGTCTGCAGCAGGGCGAAGCGACGCTGACCACCCTCGCGGAACCGCAATTCTACGATCCGGAAATTGTCTTTTTCGCCGACCAGCTCGATCGCTACACCGACAGCCCGGAATTCTGCATGATTGCGCCCGATGGCGTCACGTTCATTACCCGTTTCGCCAGTGCCGAGCTGAACTACGCCACCCGCTGGATCCTCTACAACGGCGATCAGCAGGTGGCCGCCTTCGTGCTCCCGGCCACCTGCCGTCCGGAAGGGTTCCTGGCGGCAGAGCGCAGCGGCAGCCTGATTTCGCTGGCCCCGGCGCAAACGCGCAGTTTTACGGTGACCACCGGCATCCTCTGACGGTGTAAATCGTTCATAGCTTGAACAGCAACGCGCTTGCCGCTAAGGTAAGCGCGTTTTTTTAATCCCGCCAGGATCTCACCATGACCACCATCGCCCTTATCGACGATCACCTTATCGTCCGCTCCGGATTTGCCCAGCTGCTGAGCCTGGAGCCCGATTTTCAGGTGGTGGCCGAGTTCGGCTCCGGTCGCGAAGCGCTGGCCGGTCTGCCGGGGCGCGGGGTGCAGGTCTGTATCTGCGATATCTCGATGCCGGATCTCTCCGGCCTGGAGCTGCTGAGCCAGCTGCCGAAGGGGATGGCGACCATTATGCTTTCGGTCCACGACAGCCCGGCGCTGGTGGAGCAGGCGCTGAACGCGGGCGCACGCGGATTCCTCTCCAAACGCTGTAGCCCGGACGAACTGATTGCCGCCGTGCGCACCGTCGCCACTGGCGGTTGCTACCTGACGCCGGATATCGCCATCAAGCTGGCGGCCGGACGCCAGGATCCGCTCACCCGACGTGAACGCCAGGTGGCGGAAAAGCTGGCCCAGGGGATGGCGGTGAAGGAGATCGCCGTTGAGCTTGGCCTGTCGCCAAAAACCGTCCACGTTCATCGCGCCAACCTGATGGAAAAACTCGGCGTCAGCAACGACGTTGAGCTGGCTCGCCGCATGTTTGACGGCTGGTAATGCAGACGCTTTTCTCCCGGCTGGTGGCGGTGGTCGCCAGCTTCTTTATCTTCTCCGCCGCGTGGTTCTGCTTGTGGAGCATCAGCCTGCACCTGGTGGAGCGCCCGGAGCTGGCGGTGCTGCTGTTCCCCTTTGGCCTGCGGCTGGGGCTGATGCTGCAGTGCCCGCGCGGCTACTGGCCGGTGCTGCTCGGGGCCGAATGGCTAATGCTGGTCTGGCTGGCGCAGGAAGTGGCGCTGGCCCATCTGCCCTTATTGATGACCGGAAGCGTGCTGACGCTGATCTCCGTGGCGCTGATCTCCCGCTATCGTCACCAGCGCGACTGGCGCACCCTCCTGCGCCAGGGGGCGGCGCTGATTGCCGCCGCGCTGCTGCAATCCCTGCCGTGGGTGGGCGAGAAGGAGATGCTTAACGCCCTGCTGCTGACCCTGACCGGCGGCCTGACGCTGGCACCCACATGCCTGGTGATCTGGCATTACCTCACCAGCACCGTCTGGCAACCGCTGGGCCCGGCGCTGGTCTCCCAGCCGGTGAACTGGCGCGCCCGACATCTCATCTGGTATCTGCTGCTGTTTGTGGTGAGCTTGTGGCTGCAGCTTGGCCTCCCCGCCGAGCTGTCGCGCTTTACCCCGTTCTGTCTGGCGCTGCCGATTATCGCCCTGGCCTGGCACTACGGCTGGCAGGGGGCGCTGATCGCGACCCTGATGAACGCTATCGCGCTGATCGCCAGCCAGACCTGGCACGACCACCCGGTGGATCTGCTCCTCTCCCTGCTGGCCCAGAGCCTGACCGGGCTGCTGCTCGGGGCGGGCATCCAGCGCCTGCGCGAGCTAAACCAGTCCCTGCAAACCGAGCTGGCGCGCAATCGCCGTCTCGCCGAGCGGCTGCTGGAGACCGAAGAGCATGTCCGCCGCGAGGTGGCCCGCGAGCTGCACGACGATATCGGCCAGACCATCACCGCTATCCGCACCCAGGCGGGCATTGTCCAGCGCCTGGCCCCCGACAACGCGGGCGTGAAGCAGGGCGGGGCGCATATCGAACAGCTCTCGCTGGGGGTATACGATTCGGTGCGCCGTCTGCTCGGCAGACTGCGTCCGCGCCAGCTGGACGATCTGACCCTGGTGCAGGCGGTACGCTCCCTGATGCGCGAGATGGAGCTGGAGAGCCGCGGCATCGTCAGCCATCTCGACTGGCATATCGATGAGACGGCGCTGAGCGAAGGCCAGCGCGTTACCCTGTTCCGCGTCTGTCAGGAGGGGCTGAATAATGTCGTGAAGCACGCCAGCGCCAGCGCGGTGACGCTGCAGGGCTGGCAGCAGGATGAACGCCTGATGCTGGTGATTGAAGACGACGGCTGCGGCCTGCCGCCCGGCTCCGGTCAGCAGGGCTTTGGCCTGGCGGGGATGCGCGAGCGCGTCACGGCCCTTGGCGGCACGCTGGCCATCTCCTGCACCCACGGCACCCGCGTCAGCGTCAGTTTGCCGCTAAGGACACATCATGTTTAAAACGCCCGCCAACGCCGCCCCGATCGGTGACAAAGCCGAGATCGACGCTCGCTATCGCTACTGGCGTCGCCATATCCTGATCACCATCTGGCTCGGCTACGCGCTGTTCTATTTCACCCGCAAAAGCTTTAACGCCGCCGCACCGGAGATCCTCGCCAGCGGAGTGATGACCCGCACCGATATCGGCCTGCTGGCAACGCTGTTTTACATCACCTACGGCCTGTCGAAGTTTTTCTCCGGCATCGTCAGCGACCGCTCCAACGCCCGCTATTTTATGGGCATCGGGCTGATCGCCACCGGGGTAGTGAACATCCTGTTCGGCTTTTCGACCTCGCTGTGGGCCTTTGCCCTGCTGTGGGCGCTGAACGCCTTTTTCCAGGGCTGGGGCGCGCCGGTTTGCGCCCGCCTGCTCACGGCCTGGTACTCGCGCAACGAGCGCGGCGGCTGGTGGGCGATATGGAATACGGCACATAACGTCGGCGGGGCGTTGATCCCCATCGTGGTGGGCGCGGCGGCGCTGCACTACGGCTGGCGTGCGGGGATGATGATTGCCGGGAGTCTGGCCATCGTTGCCGGGCTGTTTTTATGCTGGCGGCTGCGCGATCGGCCGCAAACCGTGGGGCTGCCGGCGGTGGGCGACTGGCGGCATGACGCGCTGGAGATCGCCCAGCAGCAGGAGGGTGCGGGGCTGACCCGCAAAGAGATCCTCACCAGATACGTGCTGCAAAACCCCTGGATCTGGCTGCTGTCACTCTGCTACGTGCTGGTCTACGTGGTGCGGGCGGCGATCAACGACTGGGGCAACCTGTATATGTCCGAGACGCTCGGCGTGGATCTGGTGACCGCCAACTCGGCGGTATCGATGTTTGAGCTGGGCGGGTTTATCGGCGCGCTGGTGGCGGGCTGGGGGTCGGATAAGCTGTTCAACGGCAACCGCGGGCCGATGAACCTGATCTTCGCCGCCGGGATTTTGCTTTCGGTCGGCTCCCTGTGGCTGATGCCCTTTGCCAGCTATGTGATGCAGGCGGCCTGCTTCTTCACCACCGGCTTCTTTGTCTTTGGCCCGCAGATGCTGATCGGCATGGCGGCAGCAGAGTGCTCGCACAAGGACGCGGCAGGCGCGGCGACGGGCTTCGTCGGGCTGTTTGCCTACCTCGGGGCATCGCTCTCCGGCTGGCCGCTGGCGCGGGTGATCGACACCTGGCACTGGAGCGGGTTCTTTGCGGTGATCGCCATCGCGGCGGGGATTTCGGCCCTGCTGCTGCTGCCGTTCCTCAACGCCCAGGCACCGCGTGAGGTGAGCGAAGCGTGATGCGCCTCACCTTTTCGCCGCGAGTGGGGCAAAACTAAGATATTTTCCCGGTTTCACCTGGACGCTGTCTCAGGCGTTGCTCCCGACTGATTTTTACAATGCCTGCCATTCGCAGGTATAAAAAATCAGCTCAGGAGCAAACCATGCTGGCCTTCCTCAACCAGGTGCGCAAGCCGACCCTGGATCTGCCGCTCGATGTGCGGCGCAAAATGTGGTTCAAACCCTTCATGCAGTCCTATCTGGTGGTCTTTATCGGCTACCTGACCATGTATTTGATCCGCAAGAACTTTAACATCGCCCAGAACGACATGATCTCCACCTACGGGCTGAGCATGACCCAGCTGGGGATGATTGGCCTCGGTTTCTCTATCACCTACGGGGTGGGTAAAACCCTGGTTTCCTATTATGCCGACGGCAAAAATACCAAGCAGTTCCTGCCGTTTATGCTGATCCTCTCCGCCATCTGTATGCTCGGCTTCAGCGCCAGCATGGGCGCGGGCTCGGTCAGCCTGTTTATGATGATCGCCTTCTATGCCCTGAGCGGTTTCTTCCAGAGTACCGGCGGGTCGTGCAGCTACTCCACCATCACCAAATGGACCCCGCGCCGTAAGCGTGGATCGTATCTCGGGATGTGGAATATCTCCCACAACCTCGGTGGGGCGGGTGCGGCAGGGGTGGCGCTGTTCGGGGCCAACGTGTTGTTCGACGGCCATGTGATCGGCATGTTCATCTTCCCGTCGATTATCGCCCTGATCGTCGGCTTTATCGGCCTGCGCTACGGCAGTGACTCCCCGGAATCCTACGGTCTGGGTAAAGCCGAAGAGCTGTTTGACGAGGAGCTCAGCGAGGAGGACAAAGAGACCGAAGAGAACGAGATGACCAAATGGCAGATCTTCGTTGAGTACGTCCTGAAAAACAAAGTCATCTGGCTGCTCTGCTTCTCCAACATCTTCCTGTACGTGGTGCGGATCGGTATCGACCAGTGGTCTACCGTCTATGCCTTCCAGGAGCTGAAACTTTCCAAAGAGGTGGCGATTCAGGGCTTCACCCTGTTTGAAGTGGGAGCCCTGGTCGGCACTCTGCTGTGGGGCTGGCTCTCCGATCTCGCCAATGGCCGGCGGGCACTGGTGGCCTGCGTGGCGCTGGCGCTGATTATCGCCACGCTGGGCGTTTACCAGCATGCCAGCAACCAGTATGTCTATCTCGCTTCCCTGTTCGCCCTCGGCTTCCTGGTGTTTGGTCCCCAGCTGCTGATAGGCGTGGCCGCGGTGGGCTTTGTACCGAAAAAAGCGATCGGCGCTGCCGATGGGATCAAGGGCACCTTCGCCTACCTGATCGGCGACAGCTTCGCCAAGCTCGGTCTGGGAATGATCGCCGACGGCACGCCGATCTTCGGCTTGACCGGCTGGGCAGGCACCTTTGCGGCGCTGGATGCGGCAGCTATCGGCTGTATCGTCCTGATGGCGATGGTCGCGGTGCTGGAGGAGCGCAAAATTCGCCGCGAAAAACGCGTGCAACGATTGAAAGCAGCCTGAGTGTGCAGGTGACGTTTTGCCCGGCGTGATGCCGGGCTTTTTTACATTTGTACCCCGATTACCTTACCCCGCTTTACACACCCGCTCCGTGCCATGCTCTACAGTGTTATTTCGCTGCCGCCTTTCGCGCAGCCTTAGCCCCTTTTGCTAACGGAGAGCTTGCATGTTGACCCGACGATTGTCCTGCCTTGCGCTGCTGGTGGCGCTGGCCTCACCCGCGATAGCTGCTGATACCCCCACCTACGGCGAGAAGCTGGAAGGCTTTGACTACCCCTGGCCGGTGAAACACTTCACCTTTACCTCGCAAAATCAGTCGCTGGATATGGCTTATCTGGACGTGAAGCCGGAAAAAGCCAACGGCCGCACCGTGGTGCTGATGCACGGTAAAAACTTCTGCGCCGGAACCTGGGAAGGTACCATCCGGGCCCTCGCCGACAGCGGTTATCGCGTGGTGGCTCCGGATCAGATTGGTTTTTGCAAATCCACCAAGCCTGAACAGTATCAGTACAGCTTCCAGCAGCTGGCGGACAATACCCACGCGTTGCTGAAAACGTTGGGCGTCGATCGGGTCACGGTTATCGGGCACTCCACCGGCGGCATGCTGGCAACCCGCTACGCCCTGATGTGGCCGCAGCAGGTGGAACAGCTGGTGATGGTGAACCCGATTGGTCTGGAGGACTGGAAAGCGCGCGGCGTGCCGCATATCACCGTTGACCAGTGGTATCAGCGTGAGCTGAAAGTCAGCGCCGACGGGATCCGCGAGTACGAGAAAAACACCTACTACGCCGGAGAGTGGAAGCCGGAGTACGAGCGCTGGGTCACTATGCTCGCCGGGCTGAATAACGGGCCGGGCAAAGAGCGTGTGGCGTGGAACTCGGCGCTGCTCTACGACATGATCTACACCCAGCCGGTTTTCTATGAATTCAGCGAGCTGAAGATGCCGGTATTATTGATGATCGGCACGAAGGACAACACCGCCATCGGGAAAGATCTCGCCCCGCCGGAGGTGCGTAAAACGCTCGGCAACTACGCGGTGCTGGGCCAGGAGACGGCTAAGCGTATTCCGCACGCCACGCTGGTGGAGTTTAACGATATGGGCCACGCGCCGCAGATGCAGGACCCGCAGCGTTTCCACGAGGCGCTATTGAAAGGGCTTCAGGCTCGCTGACTGGTTTCCAGCATTAGCCCGCGCAGCCACGTCTGCGCGGGATTGCGGTGTAGCTACTATCGGCTGTATTGTCCTGATGACAGTGATCGCGGTGCCTGAAAAGCGTACGTAGAAATTGAAAGCAGCCTGATCACACGGATATTTCCCCTAAGGAGAAAATTAATAATATAAATAAGTTATCTATAAGATTTTATATACAAACCAAGTTGATGATATAGCTTTAAACAAGAAAAAAGTATTTGTAACGCGAATGCCAAAAAGAGATTTTATTCTACAAAATAATAAGTATTTTAAAGGGGGAGATATCCAAACCAAGCTCTAAAAAGAAAATTCATCAAGAATTTGGCGGAGAGAGCAGGATTCGAACCTACGACACGATAAATCGTGTGGACTAGGGAAAATTTTCATTTACCTCAATCTGGCTTAAACCACTCGCCCACCTCTCCGCATTTGATTCGCAATAATGAAACCACACAATAAACGTGGCTAAAAGGTTTTGAATTATTCT
This sequence comes from Leclercia sp. Marseille-Q4284, assembly GCF_916618945.1. Classification (NCBI taxonomy): domain Bacteria; kingdom Pseudomonadati; phylum Pseudomonadota; class Gammaproteobacteria; order Enterobacterales; family Enterobacteriaceae; genus Leclercia; species Leclercia sp. Marseille-Q4284. The sequence continues at coordinate 822,315 of NZ_CAKAKG010000002.1, read as the reverse complement.
TTGGGATACACATCACAATTTATGGATCTGTTTTTACTCAGTTCCTACTATTTGACGTAAGTAGCAAAAATGCAAATAAGGTTGATGTAGGTTTCACATTGTCTAATATTTTTTAGGGAGGAAAAACATCATGGCTGATATTGAAATATTGACCTTAAGGGATGAGAGCTTCTATAAGACAGCTGAAAGTGTTATTTTTAAGGATTATAAGTGCAACTGTACAAAGGGATGGAAAGATGCGGACAGATTCATTGTTTACAAAGCAGATGAGTCTGGAGTAACGGAAGTATTTTCTGATGAAGTTGGTGACCGTAATTTAGATGTTCTAATAGAACTTTCTAGGGGGTATCTCAGTGAACATATTGTAATATCAGGCGGACATACGGTCGTGAATTTGGACGATCGATTTTCAGTAAGTCCTGAAGTTGAAAAATCAGCCAAATTTTGTATCGATTATATTGTGAAATCAAAAGAGCAGCTAAATATTCAACCTGATTTTCTCATGGAAATAAATGATTTTTATATGGAGAAAAATGATGGTTATGAAATTGATGGTGCTAATCAGTACAGAAAAATGGCAACATCTCCTTATATTATCCCTGAAAGTATTAATGTATATATCAAACAAATCATCAAGCGCCACAGTATAAATATCCGGTCATTTTATGTTAGTGAAAAAACTATGGCCGATCGATTTAAAAGACATATAAAAACCGCTGTTGATAAGAGTACTTTATTTAATCGGCAAGGATGCAATTTGTTAATGAATATTGATGAGCATACCTTCGCTATCATAAAAGATAACAAACCTACCTGTGCTGCTGGCAATGCCGCCACATTCAGGGCTATCAGATATAAAGTTTCCTCCAATAAAATATTTGATAATTATACTTCTCATATTGGCGTATTTCCTCTATGTTCGCGAATGAATGTGCTTAACGGATACAGGGCTGCATCATCTTTCTATGATAAGTTTTCTTTACCTTCATTATTGGTTTTTTTTGGGAAGTCTTGTTTTGAATAATAGCTATGAGTGACTAAAGAGCTTTACCTCTGACATAATAATTATAGATGAAACATACCATGAAAATTTCGGATCTATATTGGCCTGTAACTTTCTTTTCAACTGCTTTTGGCGCTGGTATATTTTTTTTACCTCAAGCAGTAGGCCCGACTGTACTTGGGATCATTCCTTTTCTAGTTTTTATTACCGGCGCTATGCTGGTTTCACTGATGGCTCACTATCTCTTTTTTAATTTTATTAGCTTTCATCCAGAAAAAGATTTTTTAGCAGCCTCTTCTGATTTTTTGGGCCGAAGAAAGGCATCGGTAATTTGTTTGTTATTTATTATATCAATGATAATCATTGTCATGATAAATTTTATAGCAATGGTCAATGTTGTCACTTCTTTTTATAATGATGGCCTGATTTTCAGGTTTTTTGTATCACTATTATTAAGCTTGACGCTCTCTATAGCTTGGTTCTGTTTCAATACAGAAGTTGAAAGACTGATCTCGAGAATTGCGCTCCTTTCAATTGTTTCTGTTGTGGCTATGATAATATTTTTTTTATTTCAACCTGTAAAATATCTATCGCTATACTCACCAGATTCTCTTTCTTTTAAAAATTTAACATTACTCCCTGTTTTTCTTTTTACATTTAATTTTACACCATGCATTCAACGTTTTATAAAAAGTTCGGAATTTCCGGAAAGACAAAAACTAGTTATTGGAAAAATAATTATATTTACTTTTATTATTTTATTTGTTATTGCCGTTAGTCGATTGCTAACACCGGAAGACATACATTCCATTAACTATCAAAATATTGATGCACTTTCTTACGCTGCGACTGTTATCGGTGAGAGGTTCGTGTGGTTCGGGGCAGCATTGCTTATTGGTCTGCTCACTGCTGGCGCCTATATAGGAACCCTGACTGGCGTTATCGACGGACTCAGTTCTTTCGTTGAATTTAAAAAGAAGGCTATTCTGAGTTGTAATGTTATCGTATGTACAATAATAGGAACTGCAAATCCAAGTATAGTGAAAATTATCGCTCATGGTTCAATGCCAGTCATAGTTACAACGGTGTTCTTTATCCCTGCAATATATTTTATAATGAAAGGGAAATTTTTTATTAAAATAATCAGCTCCCTGGTACTGTTTAGTGGGATGGCAGTAATAGCAACCTTATTTATTTAGTTCCTAACCCAGAACATAAACATCGCCTGTTGCCGGGGTAACTGAATTCGGCAACCACAAGCTCCCCCATTTACCGGTACAATGGCAGCCCATTATTTTATCGGGGTTAAGGTCGTGCAAAAACTGTCTGATAGCCCAGAGCTTCCGAGGGGACGCGCTACGCAGGTGAAAACCACCGAACAGGGCGTGAATATGATTTATGCCGGTTATTCTCTGACAGTGATGCACAATATCAATGAGTCCCCGATGTCCACAGCCGATAAAAATGACCAGGCCACGATCAGATTTATAGATCAACACCCCTTCATCTTTTACATAGTCCACTGTCGCATTTTTATCGCCAATAACACCATACGCGCTCGGATGAGCTACCGGGATCTCTCCTGACCAAATAAAACGCTCCCCAAGATGAAGTGGGGTACTGCTGTACTCCATGCGATAACGTGAATAATCATTATTCAGCGACAATTTTTTTATTCTGGCGGTAAAGCCTGAAAACCTTACTGCCGAGTAGCGTTTTTTGGCCACCAGGGGGTGACATACGATCCGGCAATTCTCGGCTAACCACGGAACACCGCCACAATGGTCATAGTGACCGTGTGAAAGTACGACTGCGGTCAGGTGGGTCAAGTCGATCCCCATCAGGGCTGCGTTATGCAGGAAACTGTCATCAGGTCCGGTATCAAACAGAATTGAATCATTTTTATCCTGTATCAACAGACTGAGCCCAGCTTTAGCACGTAGCGAATTTTGAGCGTTGGCGTTAAGTCGGTTTTCCAGCAAGACGCTGATTGTTATGGGCATATTCTCTCTTTCCCTGAGGTGAGTATTCGTTACTGGCGGTCCGGTTGTTCATCATAATACACCATTGATATCCCGCCTTTTCAGGTGTGCTGACGGGGTCAGGGATAAACGCGATGCCGCCCGGCTGACGCTGCGCTCATCCAGCAGGGCATCCAGAGTTTTCAAAAGATTTAGATCCAGCGTGCGGATATCCGTTTTCATTATTCTCTACCATCTGTTTTCAGTGCATTAATACGACGTTGTCCGCTGTCGACGCGCTGCATTTCCCGATATCATGCTCGACTAACCGTAAGGAGAGTTCATGGTCTGGATAATGCTGGCTACGCTGGCGGTGGTATTTGTGGTGGGCTTTCGCGTCATGACGTCGGGACCCCGGCGCGCGATTCGTCGTCTCAGCGAGCGTCTGGGCATCACTCCGGTTCCCGTAGAATCGATGATCGACCAGTTTGGCAAAAGCGCCGGGAATGAGTTTATCCGCTACCTGGAGCGCCCGGACGAAGCGCACCTGCAGAATGCCGCCCAGGTGCTGCTGATCTGGCAGGTGTGCATTGTCGACAGCAGTGAAAACAACCTGCTGAGCTGGTATCGCCTGCTGCGCAAGGCGCGTCTCGCCGCGCCGATCACCGATGCCCAGATCCGCATGGCGCTCGGCTTTATGCGCGATATGGAGCCCGATCCGTACGAGTTTAACGCTTTCCAGCTGCGCTATAACCAGCTCTTCCTGCCGGAAGAGGGGGTCTTCTTCCTGCATTGATATTCCCCGGTGGCGCTTCGCTTACCGGGGCTACAAAACCCGTAGGCCGGTGCAAGCGCCGCGCCGCCCGGCAAAAAGTGCCAAAAGTTGTCTAAACGTTAAATAGATCACACTTTAACTGTTAAACTGCACGGCTTTCCCGCTCGTTTTCTCCTCAGGTGATGCCATGACAGAACAGATCCAATCCGCCCCTTCGCCCCATGCTAAAGCGGTCTCCCGCCCAAACTGGTCGGCGGTTTTTTCCGTGGCGTTTTGCGTCGCCTGCCTGATTACCGTGGAGTTTTTGCCGGTCAGCCTGCTGACGCCGATGGCGCAGGATCTGGGCATTTCTGAAGGGCTGGCGGGCCAGTCGGTCACCGTTACCGCCTTTGTTGCTATGTTTGCCAGCCTGTTTATCACCCAGGCGATTGGTACCACCGATCGCCGCAAGGTGGTGATCCTCTTTTCTGTCCTGCTGACGCTCTCCTGCCTGCTGGTCTCCTTTGCCGATAACTTTATGTTGCTGCTGTTGGGGCGCGCCTGCCTCGGGCTGGGGCTGGGCGGATTCTGGGCGATGTCGGCCTCGCTGACCATGCGGCTGGTGCCGGCGCGTACCGTGCCGAAAGCGCTCTCCGTCATCTTCGGCGCGGTCTCCATCGCGCTGGTGATCGCCGCGCCGCTGGGCAGTTTCCTCGGGGGGATCATCGGCTGGCGTAACGTCTTTAACGGTGCCGCCGTGATGGGGCTGCTGTGTATTCTGTGGGTCTGGAAAGCGCTGCCGTCGCTGCCGGGCGAAGCTGCACACCACAAACAGAACATGTTCAGCCTGCTGAAACGCCCCGGCGTGATGGCGGGGATGATCGCCATCTTTATGTCGTTTGCCGGGCAGTTTGCCTTCTTTACCTACATCCGCCCGGTGTTTATGACCATGGCCGGGTTTGACGTCGATGGCCTGACGCTGGTACTGCTGAGCTTCGGTATCGCCAGCTTTGTCGGCACCTCGCTGTCGGCGCAGTTCCTGAAACGCTCTCTGAAATTCGCTCTCGCAGGCGCGCCGCTGGTGTTGGCAGTCAGCGCCGCCGTGCTGATCCTGTGGGGCAGCGACAAGTGGGTGGCCTCGGCGATTGCGATTATCTGGGGCTTTGCCTTTGCGCTGATCCCGGTGGGCTGGTCGACGTGGATCACCCGCTCGCTGGCCGATCAGGCGGAAAAAGCTGGGTCGATTCAGGTAGCGGTGATCCAACTGGCGAACACCTGCGGTGCAGCGGTGGGCGGCATTGCGCTCGACCATCTGGGACTGACGTCGCCGCTGGTCATTTCCGGCACATTAATGCTGATTACCGCGCTGCTGGTGGCGGGTAAGGTTAAAGCGCAGTAATGCTTGTCTCCCTCTCCCGTGGGAGAGGGCCGGGGTGAGGGCATCAGGCTACGCGGATGTCTGCACCCTTCTTCTCGAATCCATCGAAATCAGCACTACCGACGACACAATCAACAGCGTGCCCAGCCAGTCCGGCAGGGTGAACGCCACCCCCAGTAACATCACCGACAGCAGGGCGCTGCTCAGCGGCTCGGCGCAGCTCAGAATGCTCGCCTTCGGTCCGCCAATCATCTGCGCGCCTTTCAGATACAGGCTGAAGGTCACCGCCGTGCCGATCACCACCAGGTAGAAGAACGCCAGCAGCAGGCTGCCGTCGACCACGAAGGTGGTGCCGCGTCCGGCAAAGAACGGGGTCAGCATTAACCCGGCCAGCAGCATGCTCCAGCCGACGATCGGCAGGGTGCCGTAGCGGGCAATCAGCGTGGAGGGGTAGGTGGTATAAAACGCCGCGGCGAAGGCGGAGGCGATGCCCCAGCAGAGCGCGGCCGGAGAGATAGTCAGCGAGGTCGGATCGCCGTGGGTGACCAGTAAAAAGGTGCCGATCAGCGAGGTCATGATCGCCGCCAGCACGAAAATACCCGGCCGCTTTTTACGCGCCAGCGCAAACCACGCCACGATAATGGTGGGGGAGAGGAACTGCAGCACGGTGGCGGTAGCGGCGTTAGACTTTTCAATCGTCACCAGGAAGGTGAGCTGGACGATCAGCGCCCCGAACAGAGAGAAGATCAGCAGGCTGATGGCGTCTTTGCGATTTTTGATGACCGAGAAAATCTTGTCGCCGTGGACGAAGGAGAGCGTCAGCAGGATCACCCCGGCAAACAGCAGACGCACCATGGTGAGATAAGGCGAGGAAATATGACTTTTCTCCATGATGTACTGCGCGCACACCCCCGAGCTACCCCATAAAATGGCGGCGATCAGGACGTTCAGCATTCCTTTACGTGTGGAACCCATGTTCTCCCCTGTTATGTCGATTTTTTTCTAGCATAACATGGGAGCCTTGCCCGGCGGCGCTGCGCTTGCGCGGGCCTACAAAATTAGTAGGCCGGGTAAGCGCAGCGCCACCCGGCGCTGCAAGATGCGGTGCGGTCTGATGCCCTCACCCCGACCCTCTCCCACGGGGAGAGGGCGCACACACTAAAAACGGTAACGTTGCGTTGCCGTTTTGCTTTTACCTAGAACCACGCCTCCCACATCGCGCCGACGTTGAAGTCGTCCAGCGTTTCGTCCCGGGTGTTGTTCACGCGCGCGGTGCGCTCGTTATCCACCTTGCCGCCGGTGGCGTAGAAGCGCAGCATCGGACGGAATTCCGGGCCCATGGCGATAGAGATGTTCTGCGACAGGGTCAGCTTCCAGCCCTTGTTATCCCCGCCATTGTCGTAATCCACATGCTGCCAGCCCGCTTCCAGCCAGGTGGAGTGCACGTCGTTCCACCAGTGCATCGGACGCACGATGGCGTTGTAGTTCTTGCGGTTGTCGGTGCTGTCCCGGCTGTTGTCGTAGTCGTGGAAGGCCAGAATGTACTCCACCTGGGTCGCCTGAGTGAACTTGTGCAGCCCTTCGAAGCTGGCGTACACCGTGGTCAGATCCTCGGTTTTGTTGAACACGCTGTTGTCCGAGTTATCGGAGTAACGGGCGATCACCTTGTTGACGCCGCTGTCATTGGTGTGGCTCAGGACCACGCCGCCCTGCCAGGCGTTCATCCGCTCGTCGGTGTCGATGGCTTTCGAGTCAAAGCCGTAGTTGGCGTACAGCTCCAGGTCGACCGGGCCGAGCTTCATGCCGTGAATTTTGGAGGTGGCCGCGTAGTTGCCTTTGTCGCCGGTGCCGGAGCCGCCGGTACAGGTGATGCGCGACGGGTTGGCTTCGTCATCCATCACTTCCGGGCTACAGGATTCCACGGCCGCCACGGTGGCCACGTCAAACTGCACGCCGCCGATGTCGAAGTTTTTCACCCCGGCGCCCTGGCCGTCGTGGTTCATCCAGAAGTAGTCGTTGATGCCCTGCTGCGGACGCTGGTGGAAGTCACGACCTGCCCAGAGATAGGCGTTCGGGTTGGATTCCAGAATGTTGGTCACCCCGGCGTAGGCCTTTTTCAGGTTAACCTCGTCGCCCCAGTGGTCGATCATCACGTTGACGTCCCAGATGGCCCCGTTCTCGCCTTTAAAGGCTTTGGAGAGCTGGAATTCGCCGCCGTTGCTTTCGTTACCCAGACGGCCGATCGCCGAGGCGCCGTTGTAGGAGCCGTCCACCGCGACGTATTTCTGGTCGGCGGCCTGGAAGTGCGCGCCGTAGCGGGCATAGCCGGTAAATTTAATCCCGAACGGGATCGCCATATCCGGGGACTGGGCGGCGCTCTGGGGTTCGGTGATGACGTCGGCTTTTTTCGCCACCGCGGCATCCATTTTTGCCTGGCGATCCGCCAGGGCTTTATCCACCGCTTTGGCCACAATGGCGTCGATTTGCTCCTGCGTAAATTCCTGCGCGAGAACAGAAATTGGGCAAAGCGCGGCGAGAACCGCCATTGTTAATGGAAGTTTTTTAATCATATTCATGGTTATCTCAATATATTTAAATTTTATTCAGACAATAACCACCCCGTTCCGGATTGACAGAATATGTCGCTATCATCAGAACAAGTTGATTTTTATTTTTTAGGGTACAGAGGCTTTACACTATTCTCGTAACACTCTCTCCATTGCCAGTATTTATTATTACCGCTGATAGAGGTGAATAATTTCTTCGGATAATTCACGGGCCAGCAGCGAGTTCATTAAGTGATCCTGGGCGTGCACCATAATTAACGTCATCGGCTGACGGGCTTCGCCCGCATCCTGCTCGATAAGTTTGGTCTGCATATGGTGCGCCTGGCGCGCGTAGCCATCGGCTTCGCGCAGCAGGCTTTTCGCTTCGTCAAAGTTGCCCTGCCGCGCAGCATGCAGTGCTTCAAAGCACAGGCTGCGCGACTGACCAGCATTGACGATGATTTCCATTACGGCTTCTTCTAAGGCAATCATCATCGGTTTCTCTAAATATCGAAACTATTATTCATAGAGGTGGCGGCAAACCACTCTCCGCTCCTTTTAATGGTGCGCTGCTGCGTGGTTAAATCCAGCTGGATAAAACCGTAGCGGTTTTTATATGCATTACACCATGACCAGTTATCAATAAATGTCCACATATGATAGCCAAGACAATTACAGCCTTCGCTAATACCTTTATGCAGCCATTTAAGGTGTTCGGAAATAAACTCGATACGGTATTGATCGTTAATCTGACCATTCTCAATAAAACGCTGCTCGTTTTCGACGCCCATACCATTTTCAGAAATAAAACAGCGTGGGTTGCCGTAATTATCGCGCAGGTTAATGAGAATATCGTAAATACCTGGCTCGTAGATTTCCCAGCCGCGATACGGGTTCATTTTACGGCCCGGCATCTCGTAGCTATCGAAGAACCACTCCGGCATAAACGGTGCCTGCGGGTTGATGGCCGAATCACGACACTTCACCCGACGCGGCTGATAGTAGTTCACGCCCAGCAGGTCGATTTTGCCGTCGGCAATCAGAGCGCTGTCTTCCGGCAGACAGGCAGGCAGCTGATCGTGTGCTTTCAGCATCGCCACCAGATCCGCCGGGTATTCACCGCACAGCACCGGGTCGAGGAAGCTGCGGTTAAACAGCAGGTCGCAATGGTGCGCGGCTTTCACGTCCGCCGGATTCTGCGAGCGCGGATAGGACGGCGTCAGGTTCAGTACGATGCCAATCTCACCAGGGTAATGGCCAGCGCGGAAGGCGCGAACCGCCTGCGCATGGGCCAGCACGGTGTGATAGGCCACGGTGGCTGCACGACGGAAATCGACCACGTTCGGGTAGTGGAAGTCATACAGATACCCGCCCTCTACCGGCACAATCGGCTCGTTAAAGGTAAACCAGTGCATCACCCGATCACCAAAAAGCTCAAAGCAGGTTTCTGCGTAGCGGGCATAGGCCGCCACCACATCACGGTTTTCCCACCCGCCAATCTCCTGCATCGCCATCGGCATGTCGAAGTGGAACAGGGTGATAAACGGCTTGATGCCCTGGGCAATCAGTTCGTCGATCACCTGATTGTAGAAAGCAACCGCTTCCTGGTTCACTTCACCGGTGCCTTCCGGGATGAGACGCGCCCAGCTTATCGAGGTGCGAAAGCTATTGTGGTTCAACTGCTTTAACAGCTGAATGTCGGCTTTCCAGTGCTGATAAAACGTGGAGGTATTCTGCGGCCCTACCCCATTGTGAAAGCGATTCGGCTCGGTCGCGAACCAGTGATCCCAGGTGGTTAATCCCTTGCCACTGCCCTGGCTTTCCCCTTCGGTTTGCAGTGCAGAACAGGCGCTACCCCACCAGAAGTTTTCGGGAAATGCATATTTCATAAAACGTCCTCTTTGACTTAATTCCCGACGGTCTCTGCTGCACCTACGGTTGCCTGCGCTTTTTGTTCTTCGGTTTTCATTAAAGAACGCTCATAAGCACGCAGGAACGGTAAATACATCACCGCCGACATGACCATACAAATGACGCACATCACCACCGGACTGAGAGCCCAGTTTGCCGCCCAGGAGGCACCAATTGGCGCTGGAGTCGTCCACGGCGTCAGCGAGACGACCTGGGCCAGCCAGCCGAGTTTGGTGGCGGTATACGCCAGACAGGCGTTGATCATCGGCACGAACACGAACGGAATAAACAGCATCGGGTTCATGATGATCGGCGCCCCGAACAGAATAGGTTCGTTGATATTAAAGAAACTTGGCACAACGCCCATTTTGCCGATGGTACGCAGATGAGTCACGCGACTGCGCAGCAGCAGGAAGGCCAGCGGCAGGGTTGAGCCCACGCCACCAATCAGCAGGTAGTGATCCCAGAAGCCCTGCAGGTAGACGTGCGGCAGCGCAGCACCGGCAGCCAGTGCGGCCTGGTTGGCAGAGAGGTTAGCCATCCAGAACGGGTTCATGATGCCGGTGACAATCAGCGCGCCGTGGATGCCGGCGAACCAGAAGATCTGGCACAGCAAAACGGAGAGCAGAATGGCTGGCAGGGAGTCAGAGGCGGAAACCAGCGGCTCCAGCAGGTGCATAATCGCCTGCGGGATGATCATCCCGGTTTGCGCTTCGATAAACAGGTTCAGCGGGTGCAGCGTACCGATGATCACCACCACCGGGATCAGGATTTCAAACGAGCGCGCCACGCCGGTCGGCACTTCTTTCGGCAGGCGGATGGTGACTTTATGATCCTTCAGCCAGGCGTAAACGCGGGTGGCATAGATGGAGGTGATCAGCGCGGTGAAGATCCCCTGGCCGGACAGATACTGGGTAGAGATTTTGCCGTCGGCATAGGGGGCGGCTACCAGCAGGAACGCCATAAAGGCCAGCAGGCCCGACATCACCGGGTCGAGATTAAACTGACGGCCAAGGCTGGCGCCAATCCCAACGGAGATAAAGAAGGTCATCACTCCCATGCTGAGGTTAAACGGCAGCATCAGCTGTTCGCGGTAGGTCTCGGAGAAATCGAGCCAGCCGCGGGCAAAACTGTTGGTGGTGTCCGCAGAGAACGGCGGGAAGATAAATACCAGCATAAACGAGCCGATGATCATAAACGGCAGCGCGGCGGTAAAGCCATCGCGGATAGCAATCACATACTTCTGCTGGCCCAGTTTGCCTGCCAGTGGCGCAATGGACTGCTCAATGACGGCAACCATAGATTGATATAACGAACTCATGAGAACACCTTCTTAGTGTGCCGCTTCGATGAGCGACAGAGCATAGTCCAGCACTTTATCGCCACGTTGCATTCCGTAATCCATGGTATCGATGGACTGTACGGGTATGCCCTGGGTGGCAGCCTTGTCTGAGAGCGTTTTTAACATGTATTTGACCTGGGGTCCGAGAAGCACGACCTGGTATTGCGGAAACTGTGTATCAAATTCTGAAACACCGTACGCATCGATTTTGACCGGTAAACCGCGTTCGTTCGCGGCTTCGACCATTTTCCGTACCAGCAGGCTGGTGGACATCCCGGCAGAACAGCACAGCATTATCTTGAACATCGACAACCATCCTCAAAATGTAAATAGTTATTGCGGAGGTGATTGGATAACATATGGAAACCGGTTTCCATTGATATAAGACAGAAGTGTGACAGCCATCAAGATCCCTTACTTATGGGGCCTGATTATCAGATTCAGGTCACGAATTTTGGCTGCTTTTGCATCATATGGAGTGGAAACGGAAAATCGGTTTCCATAGAAAACGGAAACAGATATACTCCTGAGTGGCTAGAATATGAGCCGAAGTGGAATCAGGAATTACAGGGGCCTGGAGCGACCTGTCAGGGGATAAAGATGTCTACAATCAACGATGTATCACGTCTGGCCGGGGTGTCCAAAGCCACGGTATCACGGGTGTTGAGCGGGTCGCGCGGCGTGAAGGAAGCCAGCCGCCAGGCCGTACTGAAAGCAGTGGAAGAGCTGAACTACCGGCCAAATGTGATTGCCCAGTCGCTGCTCAGCCAGTCTACCGGCTGTATCGGCGTCATTTGCGCCCAGGACAACATTAACCAGACCACCGGTTACCTGTACGCGCTGGAAAAACACCTCAGCCAGCACCAGAAGCACCTGCTGCTTCGCTTCGCCAACACCAAAGCCGAAGTCATGAGCGCGCTGGATGAACTCTCCTGCGGGCTATGCGATGACATTCTGATTATTGGCGCCCGTTTCCCGCTGCAGATCGATCAGGAGAATGTCATCCTGGTGGATTGCATGGAAACCAACAACGTCAACAGCATCCAGTATGACCATGCGTTTGCCGCGGAAACCGCCTGTAACTTCCTTGCCAGCCAGGGGCGACGCCAGATTGCCCTGATCCACCCGCACGGCAGCGGTTTTGCCGATCAGGTGCTGCTGGGCTACAAGCATGGGCTGGAAAAGAACTTCCTGCCGTTTAATCGCAACCTGGTCTTTATGGACGCCACGTCATCCTCCGTGGCCCTGCAGGAGCTGCTCAATAACGCCAGCACCGTTAATTTCAACGCCTTACTGGTGGCCGACGAACAGGAAGCACAGCGGGTGATCCCCCAGCTGCAGGCGTTCAACAGGTCAGTCCCGGGGGATATCATGGTCTTCAGTCTGGCGGGATCGCTGCATCTGCCGGGCATTCCGACCATTCCGGCGATTGAATACTCGATGGATGCCATGGCGGCACGTATCGTCACCTGGCTGAACGAGAAGACCCAGATGCTGGGTTCGTATGTGCTGCGCGGGGATTTAATTATTCCGGATGTGCGACGCTAAAAAATTAAGGGGGCTGCAGAGCCCCTTAATGCCAAATCAGTAATCCTCCATGCAGTCCACCTGGCTCACGGCATCCCAGTAACCTTCCTGGTTGTTCCGCTCCATCGCCACAACCGCATTTTTGACCAGCATCTGATTGGCCTCAGAGGCCATGATCATCGTCTGCCACTCTTTATCACTTTGCTTGCGTTGCGGGGCACAGGCTTTCTTCACATCTTTCAAAACCGACTGTTTCATCTGTTCTAATTTTACCGGGTCGTTCAGTTCCTGAGCATGAACGAAGGCGGCAAAAAGCAGGCAGACGACCAGGCAAAACAGGTGCGCTGACTTCATGGAAACCTCCGGGAAAACCACACACGTTTATGAAATATATCGTTACATCCGCATTTTTGACCCAAGCCGAAAGTATTAATTTTGCCAATAGTTGCGCTGAGGTATGAATAAGCGTAGCCGCAGAATTTGCCGGACAGGCAAGTCCTAAATAAAAATCTGTGATGACAGGCGACAACCACGCGATAAAGGGTGATGCTGTTCGCAAAGGCAATTTAGCGTTGATTGCACTTACAATTTTTAGCGCGTGTTACGCCAGATTTTGATGTTTTTATCGGCGGCAGAATGTGGGATAGTCGACGTGCAACGTAACGGGAGAATGATATGCAACTGAGTATTACCGACACTATTACTGGACAAGATCAGGAAGAGTTAGAGCAGCAGTTGCGGGTCTATAACAGCCAGTTTATTGATTTTTCCCGCGTGGGGAATGATATCGCCGTGTATGCCCGCGATGAGGGCGGCAAAATGCACGGCGGGCTTATCGGCAACCGTCAGGGTGAGTGGCTGAACATTAAATATCTGTGGGTTAGCGACGAAAAGCGCGGCAGCGGGCTTGGCCGCCAGCTGATGCAGGCCGCCGAAGGCGAAGCCAAACGCCAGGGGTGCCGCCACGCGCTGGTGGATACCTTCAGTTTCCAGGCGCGTCCGTTTTATGAGAAGCAGGGCTATCAGCTGGAGATGACGCTGAACGATTTCCCGTATGCGGGGATCCAGCGTCACTACCTGTCGAAGGCGCTTTAAGCGCCAATACCGCTACCGATCACCGTCAGCGCATGGCGCACGACGCTGTCAGGCGAGAGGGTATGTAACCTCTCGTCATTCCGCATTCGCGAAAAGGGCACCAGCACCAGGCTTAACAGGGTGGTGAAGAGCAGCTCGGGTGCCAGATCGCGGTTCAGTTTTCCCTCCTGCTGCCAGCGTGCGATGGTCTCCAGCATCGCCTGATATTTTTCATCGCCAAACCGGGCCTGCAGATGTGCCCGCAGCACCGGCATTTCCCCTATCACCTCCTGCATCCACAGCGGCGCGAACCAGCGATGCTCGACGGCCAGATCCGCCAGCTTTTTCACCATCAACGTCAGGGCAGTGACCGGATCGTCCGGATGGGCGCTGAAAAGCGTCGCGATGGCGCTGCGAAGCGGCAGAAAACGCTCCTCGATCATCGCATCCAGCAGCTGTTCCCGGGAGTTGAAGTAGTAATGCAGCATCGCCGGCGTTACGCCCGCCTCTTTGGCAATGGCGTTGAGGGAGGTGCGGGCAATCCCCTGACGCGCAAAGAGATCCAGGGCGATATCCAGCAGCTGTTCCCGGCTGGTGGCGGTGGGTTTGCTTCCGCGCGGACGTCCCGGGCGGCGGGCCGGTGGCGTGGGCTCAGAATTATCTTTATGTGCTGACATGCGCGGAGGATCCCTTGACCTGATTCATAACTTCATTAAATATTAATTACCCAATTAATTAATTTCAAGCGGTGTTTTATGGCGTCCGATTCGACAACGCAAACCAAAAACGCGCCCTCCATACGGCTGCTGTTCAGCGCGCTCCTGCTGGTGATGCTGCTTTCGGCCCTCGATCAGACCATTGTCTCCACGGCGCTGCCGACCATTGTGGGTGAGCTGGGCGGGCTGGATAAGCTCTCCTGGGTGGTGACGGCCTACATCCTGAGTTCCACTATCGTGGTGCCGCTGTACGGCAAGTTTGGCGATCTCTTTGGTCGCAAAATCGTACTGCAAATCGCGATTGTGCTGTTTCTGGTGGGCTCGGCCCTGTGCGGGCTGGCGCAGAACATGACCCAGCTGGTGCTGATGCGCGCCCTGCAGGGGCTTGGCGGCGGCGGGCTGATGGTGATCAGCATGGCAGCCGTGGCCGATGTTATTCCGCCAGCGGATCGCGGCCGCTATCAGGGGCTGTTCGGCGGGGTCTTCGGTCTCGCGACAGTCATTGGCCCGCTGGTCGGCGGTTTTCTGGTGCAGCACGCCTCCTGGCGCTGGATTTTCTATATCAACCTGCCGCTGGGGGTGTTTGCCCTGCTGGTGATCGGCGCGGTCTTCCAGGGCAGCGCGAAGCGCAATAAGCATGAGATCGACTATCTGGGGGCGATTTACCTCAGCATGGCGCTGCTGTGCATCATTCTGTTTACCAGTGAAGGGGGCACGGTGCGCGAGTGGAGCGACCCGCAGCTGTGGTGCATTCTGGCCTTTGGCCTGACGGGTATCGCCGGGTTTATCTACGAAGAGCGTCTGGCGTGGGAGCCGATTATTCCGCTGTCGCTGTTCCGGGACCGTAGCTTCCTGCTGTGCAGCCTGATTGGTTTTATTATCGGTATGTCGCTGTTTGGCTCGGTGACCTTCCTGCCGCTCTATCTGCAGATTGTTAAAGAGGCCACTCCGACCGAGGCCGGTTTACAGCTGATCCCGCTGATGGGCGGCCTGCTGCTGACCTCGATTATCAGCGGCCGTATTATCAGCCGCACCGGGAAGTACCGCCTGTTCCCAATCATCGGCACCCTGTTGGGCGTGATCGGGATGACGTTGCTCACCCGGATCACCATTGATTCGCCGGTCTGGGAGCTGTACCTGTTTACCGGCGTGCTGGGGGCCGGGCTGGGTCTGGTGATGCAGGTCCTGGTGCTGGCGGTGCAGAACAGCGTGTCTGCGGATCAGTATGGGGTAGCGACCTCCGGCGTAACGCTGTTCCGCTCCATTGGCGGGGCGATTGGCGTGGCGCTGTTTGGCGCGGTCTTCACCCACGTGTTGCAGTCGGGCCTGATGGCGCGGATACCCGAGGGCACCGAACTGCCGCGGGAGCTGAACCCTGTTGCGATTCACCATCTGCCTGACGCCCTGCGTCTCGACTATCTGGACGCCTTTGGCTCCGCCATTCATGCGGTATTCCTGATGGCCGCAGGGATTATGGTGCTGGCCTTTGTGCTGTCGTGGTTTTTACGCGAGACGCCGCTGCGCAAGCGGGAGGCGTAAGGTTAGCGATTCCGCTAATTGTTGCGAGTCGCTTTCCGAATCTGAACGGCCAGGCTTGTCTTCCTTAACGCTGCTGGCGCATGCTTTGAGCTGGTCAATAAACCAGCAGAGGTTGCAATGGAACGCAAAGCAAAACTGTTCAAAAAGGGACGAAATCAGGCAGTTATCCTGCCTGAAGAGTTCGCGTTTGATACAGAGAGCGTCTGGATCCGGCGAGATGAGGAGGGGAATGTCGTTTTGACGGCAAAACCTACTCAGAAAAAAACCTGGGATGAATTTTTCAGGATGCTGGAAAACACGACCGTACCTGATTCATTTCTAAGTCCGGAAGAAAGAAATCAGAGTATGTCAAAGAGGGATCCTCTGGATGGAGTTCAGGCATGAGGCCTGAACCTCAACGCCCGGTGGCGCTACGCTTACCGGGCCTACAGTAGTTTTCCCTGTAATTACGTAGGCCGGGTAAGCGTAGCGCCACCCGGCAATACCCGCATATAACTTATCCTTCTTATTGATGCCATTTCGTTTTTTAGCCTGCCGCTGCGTTGCCGATATAGTCGATAAAACAGTTATCAAAAGGATATGACGGGTGAAACTTCGATTGGGTGCGCTTCTCCTCGCTGGCCTGCTGCTGGCGGGCTGTGATCAAAACGGCAGCGATGCCAAACATATCAAAGTCGGCGTGATTAACGGCGCCGAGCAGGACGTGGCAGAAGTCGCTAAAAAAGTGGCGAAAGAGAAGTTCGGCCTTGATGTCGAGCTGGTGGGCTTTAGCGGCTCGCTGCTGCCAAACGATGCGACAAGCCACGGCGAACTGGACGCTAACGTCTTCCAGCATCGTCCGTTCCTGGCAGAAGACAACAAGGCACATGGCTACAAGCTGGTGGCCGTCGGTAATACCTTTGTGTTCCCGATGGCGGGTTATTCCCGCAAGATCAAATCGGTGACGGAGCTGAAGGACGGCGCAACTATCGCCATCCCGAACGACCCGACCAACCTGGGCCGCGCGCTGTTGCTGCTGCAAAACGAAAAGCTGATCGCCCTGAAACCGAACGTCGGTTTGCTGCCAACGGCGCTGGATATCACCGCCAATCCGAAAAAGCTGAACATTATGGAGCTGGAAGGGGCGCAGCTGCCGCGCGTGCTGGACGATCCGAAAGTGGATGTGGCGATTATCAGCACTACCTATCTCCAGCAAACCGGGCTCTCGCCGGTGCATGACAGTGTCTTTATCGAAGATAAAAACTCGCCGTACGTGAATATCGTCGTGACGCGGGAAGACAACAAAGATGCGGAAAACGTGAAGGAGTTTATTCAGTCGTATCAGTCGCCAGAAGTGGCGAAGGCAGCAGAGACGATCTTTAACGGCGGGGCAGTGCCGGGCTGGGAATAGAATAAATGCGGGGCGCTAGCGATCTTCCCGGCAATGCCAGAGGTCGAGAATATAGAGCGTAGTGCCCCGTATTTCATAGTGCATTTCATATTCATCAAAAAACATTTTTCTGACTTCTCGCGGTGCGTAACGGGGCAGAAATACGCCCATTGCAGGGCAATCACCGAGGCTTGTTGTCCCCTCGATAAGCCTGTCGAGCACGTTATTGGCATGTTGACGGCTATATTGCAGTGCAAACTGGTAAATCCTTTCAAGATCGTCCTGAGCTTTCCGTGTCCAGAATATTTCCATGAATTACTCTTTTTTCAGGCGTGCCGCAAAATCCAGGATCTCTGAGTGACTTACTACCCGTCCGGCATCAACGTCAGCCAGCCCTCTCAGGATATCGTTATGACGACGTTCACGTTCTGCCAGCATGAACGTTAACGCCTCTTTGATGATCCAACTTTTTGAGCGATCCAGTTCCTGGGCCAGTTTTTCAATAGCCAGTGCCAGTTCTACAGGAATTTGTGCACTGATGGTCTGTTTAGCATGCGATGGCATGGTTGACCTCACTTAATAACAGTTAATAACTTTTATTAATTTAGCACAGGACTGCAGAAATCCGCATTACGAAAAGCACTCCTTATAATTGGCCCGATCCCATCGCTGAATGCCCTTTTGCCCACATCCTGTCGCCTGCCCTCCGGCTATGCTTTTCGCATACTAACCGGAGAACAGCCCATGAACATTACCCACATTCGCAACGCGACGCAGCTCATTACCTACGCCGGAAAACGCTTTCTGATTGACCCGCTGCTGGCACCCAAAGACGCTTACCCTGGTTTCCCCGGCACCGCCCGGGCGGAGATCCGCAACCCGACGGTGGAGCTACCCTGCGCGGTGGAAAGCCTGCTGGATGTCGATGCGGTAATCGTCACCCATACCCATGCCGATCACTGGGATCAACACGCCATCGAGCGGATCGCCAAAGAGATGCCGATCTTTGTCCAGCACGACGATGACGCGCAGCTGCTGCGCAGCCAGGGCTTCCGCAATCTGACCGTTTTGACGGACAACACGCCATTTGGCGCGATCCAGTTGAGCAAAACCCACGGCGGTCAGCACGGCACCGACCGCGCTTACGCGGTGCCTGAGCTGGCGGAGATGCTCGGTGAGGCGTGCGGCGTGGTGTTTCGCCATCCCGAAGAAAAAACGCTGCTGATTGCAGGCGACACCATTTTGCGCCCGCAGGTCGCCGACGAACTGCAAAAGCTGCAGCCGGATGTGGTGGTGCTCAACGCCGGGTACGCGCATGTGATTGGCTTCGGGCCCATCATTATGGGCGCGGAAGATGTGCTGAATGTGCACTTCCTGCTGCCGCAGGCAAAACTTGTCGCCGTCCATATGGAAGCGATCAACCACTGCCTGCTGACGCGCAGTGCACTGCGGGAATATGTGGACGCCAACCAGATGGGTGAGGCGGTGATCATTCCCCAGGACGGGGAAAGCGTTATAGTCTGAACAGCATCAGGGCAAAGGAGAATAATGTGAAGCTAACAACAGTGGCGATTGTCGCCGTCGACGGGTTCAGCCCCTTTCACTACTCCGTGCCCTGCATTTTGTTTGGCGATAGCGTATCGGGTAAAAAGCGCTTTAACGTGACGATCTGCGCCGAAAACCCAGGGTTATTGACCTCCCGGGAGGGTTTCGCCCTCAATGCCACGCACGATTATTCCGCCATCAGGCAGGCCGACATCGTGGTGGTGCCTTACTGGGCTCATGTGCTTGAGCGCCCGCCGCAGACGTTACTCGACAGCCTGGTGCAGGCCAGAGACAACGGGGCGGAAATCGTCGGCCTGTGCCTGGGATCGTTTGTTCTCGGATACGCCGGCATTCTGAACGGCAAACGGGCAGCGACCCACTGGGAGTTTGAGCGCCAGTTCCAGTCGCTGTTCCCGGCGGTGCAGCTGGATATCAACGCCCTGTACGTCGATGACGACAACATTATCACCTCTGCTGGCACTGCCGCCGCGCTGGACTGCTGCCTGTATATCATCCGTCAGCGCTTTGGCAGCGTGGTCGCCAATCAGATTGCCAGGCGGATGATTGTGCCGCCGCACCGCGAGGGCGGGCAGGCGCAGTTTATCGCCCAGCCGGTGCCGGAAACGACCCGCGATGCGCGGATTAACAACCTGATCGATTATCTTCAGCATAATATCAGCCAGCCGCTGAACCTGGATGCGCTGGCAGAGAGCGTGGCGATGAGTCGCCGCACGCTGGCCCGCCATTTTATGAAAGCCACCGGAATGAGCGTCGTCTCGTGGATCACCGCCGAACGCCTGCGGCGTAGCCAGCTGCTGCTGGAGAGCAGCAATCTGCCCGTTGAGGCGGTGGCGGAGCAGGTGGGGTATCTTTCCGCCGTGACCCTGCGCCAGCAGTTTAAGGCCCGCTTTGGTGTCAGCCCGGCGGAGTGGCGTAAAACTTTCCGCACGCAGAGTCAGGCCGGGTAGCGCAACATTTACCCCAGCTTCTCCATCCTCGTCTCCCCCTCCACCATCGACAGCTGATACAGCGAAAACGATCGGTGCTTTTCAATCAGCGTCGCCAGTTCCGGCGAGTGGCTGGTGAGCCAGATCTGCGAGTAACGGCTGGCCTCGGCAATCAGGCTCGCCAGCGCGGGCAGCATCTGCGGATGCAGGCTGTTTTCCGGTTCGTTGAGGGCGATAAACGCGGGCGGACGCGGGCTTAACAGCGCCACCGCCAGACAGAGAAAACGCAGCGTGCCGTCGGAGAACTCCGCGGGCTCCAGCGGTCGGCTTAAGCCTTCGCGCTGCATCATCATGCGAAAACGCCCCCCGGTATTGTCGCTGTAAAACACGCAGCCGGGGAACGCCTGGTCGAGGATGCGCATCAGCAGCAGCTCGTCGCCAATCTCGACGATGGTCTGAAAGGCCGCGGCCAGATTGGCACCGTCGCTGGCCAGCACCGGGGAACGGAACCCCACCTGCGGGGCACGGATCGCCGAGCCGGATGAGACGGAAAACTCATGATAAAAGCGCCAGTTACGCAGGGACTCGCGCATCTGCGACACCTCCGGATAGAGGTGCGGCTCCCCCAGCTGCCCGAACACCGATTCGTTCTCATACAGCGTGCCGCTGTGGGTCACCTTTTCGTGATGCACGTTATTGAGAAACACGGCCTGATTCTTGCGCTTCATCAGCTGTGATGACGGGCGTCGGTGCTGGCCACTCAGCCAGATAGACTCCTCTTTGATCACCGGATCGAGCTGAAACTGCGAGGGATAAGGCAGCTTCTCGACAAAGCCCACCTGCAGTTCATATTCGTAGGTCTCTGTTTCCACCGCCAGGTTCATGCGCCTGAGCTGGTCGCTGCGGGTTTTACCTGCCCAGAAGACCTTTAAAATCCCGCCCTCATTGGCCAGCGCCTGGGAAAACTGCCCCTGTGCCGCGCTGTGCATCAGGTGGATCGCCTTGTAGATATTGGATTTTCCGGTGCCGTTCGGGCCGAAAACGATATTGAGCTGCTGCAGATCCAGCGACAGGTCGCGAATCGAGCGATAGTTTTGAATGTGTAGGGTGTTGATCATCGGCGTACCCACTTTTGCGGACTAAACCTGTACAGAGTTACAGTGTTTCAGGCAAAGTGCAAAAAAAAAGACGACAGTGAGGTGTCGTCTAAACGGGGTAGTGCTTCGGGCCTCTCAGGGTCAATGGGGCCTCGCGTTTGACATTCAGATTACGGCCAGTCGCAAACCCAGATCGTCAGGATAGGGATCAAAGTAGTTTTGCGTCATCAGATACCGGTCAGGGTATTCGGCCAGATAATGTTTCAGCAGCGTCAGCGGGGCGAGAATGGGCAGTAATCCGTCACGATAATGCAGGATCACGTCGCGCAGTTCACCGCGCTGGCGGCTGTTCAGTTGGTTACGGAAATAGCCCTGAATATGCATCAGGACGTTAGTGTGGTTTTTCCGCGAAGCCGGTTTACTGAGGATCATCATCAGTTTTTCGCGGTACGCCTCGAAGAAAGCGTCCAGGTCTTCCCACTCGTGCAGCGAGGCGACGAACGGCCCGATCTCGCGATAGCCCGCCTGATGGTGCGCCAGCAGCTGGAGTTTGTACCGGCTGTGGAAGTCCAGCAGCGCGCGGCGCGTCAGGCCCTGTGCCCGCAGCGTATTCAACTCATGGAGAGCGAAAACCCGCTCGACAAAATTCTCACGCAGCACCGCGTCGTGCAAGCGTCCATCTTCCTCTACCGGCAGCCACGGCCATTTCTCAAGCAGGGCGGCGGTGAACAGCCCGACACCCTCCTTGCGTCCCGCGTTACCCTTTTCATCGTACAGCCGCACGCGCTCCATGCCGCAGCTTGGCGATTTGGCGCAGACGATAAATCCGCAGAGATCGCCCATTTTCGGCACATAACCCGCCGCAAAATCGGCCATTTTTTGGGTAACGTCTTCATGAGGCGCTTTGCTGAAGCGCATCTGCGTCTCACCGCTGGCGGTCTTCGTCAGACGCAGAGCCGGACGAGGCGTCGGCAGGCCGATCGCCATTTCCGGACACACAGGCCGGAAGTTGACCCATTCGGCCAGCTCATCCATGACAAAGCCCATACGCTTATGCCCGCCGTCGAAGCGAACGGCGGAACCGGTCAAACATCCGCTAATACCCAGCACAGGTTTCGTTGTCATGATGCGCACCTCCAGAGTCATACTCTAAAAGTTACACAAAATGATTATTTTGTCCAAGTATTGACGAATATATTTTTTATTTTGTATAGATATCAGCAGCTTTTAGCTGCCCTTATAGGTCGAGTAACCGTACTGGCTCAGCAGCAACGGAATGTGCAGTTTTTCGTTGGTGCGGGTGACGGTAAACAGCACCGGGATCTCAGGGAAGAATGACTCCAGCTTGTTGCCGTGGAAATACTCTGCCGTTTTGAAGGTCACTTT
Organism: Leclercia sp. Marseille-Q4284; assembly: GCF_916618945.1. NCBI lineage: Bacteria > Pseudomonadati > Pseudomonadota > Gammaproteobacteria > Enterobacterales > Enterobacteriaceae > Leclercia > Leclercia sp. Marseille-Q4284. The sequence continues at coordinate 800,220 of NZ_CAKAKG010000002.1, read as the reverse complement.
ATAGACGCCAGGCTGCATATCCTGATCCGCCGGGTAGAGCGACTTGATGCGGCCGTCCTGGTCAGTTTTGCCGCTGGCGAGCGGGGTCCATTTATCCTGCTGCTGCTTTTCCAGCGTAACGGTCACGCCAGGTGGTGGCGTGCCGGTTTGCTGGTCAAGGATATGCACGCTCAGGGTGCCGGCAGGGGCGGCGCCAAAGGCGACAGGGGCAAAGGCCATGGAGGCGAGGATCAGCAGAGGGGCAGTTTTTTTCATCGTGTTTTCCTGTGGAGTGATAAGTCACAGGAAAACGTTAGCATTTGCCGCGCAGGAAAATATTCAACTTTTCGTGAAGATTCCCGCAGGAGAAAATAATCAGAGGATAATCACCTCAAGGGCAACCTGCTGCTGCCACTGTTCCACCTGTTTTCGGCGCACGGCGGTGAGTTTACCGCTGGTGACCAGCAGCCACTGGCGGTCCGGGAAAATCTCCGGTGCCAGCGCGGCAGGGGGAATGGGCAGCAGGTTGATGCGGTGGCCCTGGCCGGTGCGGGCTAAGGCTTCGAGCCAGATTTCGCACGGGTCGTTCAGGTGCCAGCCGCTGAGCAGGAGGTTGTCGCCCGGCGCTTTTTTATCGGCTTCAAGGCAAAACGAGGTGTAGGCGATGATGATGCCATCGAGGATCTCGCGCAGGGTCATGGCGGCGGGAACGTTGGCCGAGACCAGGCTGCGCAGGGGACGTAACACGTTCACGACCAGCTCCGGGCGCGGATACTCGCGACCGGCATCGTAAATCATCTGGCGCAGGGATTCGATTTTGCCGGCCTGCAGACGTTCCAGCATGGTCTGCTGCAGCGTTTGCCAGTTGTTGGTCCGGCCCGGGGCAGGACGCTCCAGCAGCGGCTTTACCTGGCCTATCGGGACGCCTTTTTTCACCCAGTCGAGGATTTTTAACGCCTGCTGGACGTCCTCGTCGCTGTACTGGCGATGACCGCCCTCGGTGCGCAGCGGCTTGAGTAAACCGTAGCGACGCTGCCACGCCCGCAGCGTGGTAGGGGTGATCCCACTAAGTCTGGCGAATTCGCCAATGGAGTATGCCATGTCTGCGTCCGAAGAGGATTAATCTCAATATTCTACGAATATTTTCCGATGGGATGAAGCGCCAGAGCGCTGCACTACACTTTAATTCCAAACGTGCAAAATGACAGGAGTTCTCATGAAACTATGGCCCGTTGTGACCGGTGTTGCCATTGCGCTGACCCTGGTGGCCTGCAAATCCCCTACGCCGCCAAAAGGCGTGCAGCCGATTAAGAACTTTGACGCCAGCCGCTATCTGGGCAAGTGGTATGAAATCGCACGTCTGGAAAACCGCTTCGAACGCGGTATGCAGCAGGTGACTGCCACCTATGGCAAGCGCAGCGACGGCGGGATCAGCGTGCTTAACCGGGGCTATGATCCGGTGAAACGCAAGTGGAGTGAGAGCGAGGGTAAAGCCTATTACACCGGCGAGCCAACCACCGCAGCGTTGAAGGTGTCGTTCTTCGGCCCGTTCTACGGCGGTTATAACGTGATCAAGCTGGACGATGACTACCAGTACGCGCTGGTCAGTGGCCCGGATCGCGACTATCTGTGGATCCTGTCGCGTACGCCAACCATTCCGGATGCGGTGAAGCAGGATTACCTCAATACCGCGCGCAGCCTGGGCTTCCGGGTTGATGAGCTGGTATGGGTGAAACAGTAAAGATCGTGCTTTCGTCCTGGGGAAATGTGCGGGCAGGGGAATAGACTTGCGTCATGGGCACACGGGAGATGACATATGCACTGGCAACCCTTTCGCGGCACCGCGCCGACCACCATGACCCTCTACAGCGCGTCCTTTCCCGATGTCAGCGACAACTGGCCGATGAAAGACGAAGTGACGCGCGAGCTGAACGCCGTCGATCGCGCCTTAAAAGCGGACCCGCAGCTGATGCCGCCTGTTATCGAGAAGGATGCCAATGGCGAGAAGACGATAAAGTGCCAGCACCGCTGGTCTGAAGAGGCCTTTGCGACACGGCCCGCCGTCGTCGCCTGGCGTACCCGGCTGGTGCCGACGGCGCTGGCCCTGTACGCCATCCAGAATCCGCTGGATGAACATCTCCCCGACGGCACCCGGATGGACAGCCGCAGCCGCCAGTGGTTTATCCACGCCAACGATGCCATCGGCATCCGTTCCCGCGCGAAGGTGCTCTCCGTGCTGGCGGAACAGTACCTGCATAACGACATCGACAACGTCTGGGTCAGTCTCGCCAGCGGGGCGGCCGTCCCGGTGCTGGAGGCGCTGCGCGGCGCCCATCTGGACGGGCAAAAAGTGCATCTAACGCTGGTGGATTACGATCCCGTCTCCCTGCGCTGGGCAGAGAAAATGACCGCTGCCGAAGGGCTGAGAGTAGGGGAGCAGGTGACCATATTGCAGCGCGATCTGAAAGAGAGTCTGATCCACAGCGATAAACTGATACAGGAGCTGGGCGAAGGTAAGGTCGAGCTGGTGGACGCGCTGGGGATCTTCGAATACTTCAACGACACAGAAGCGGTGACTTTCCTGAAACATGTCCTGCGCCTGATTAAACCCGGCGGGGCGCTGATTATCTCGAACATGCTCACCAGCAGCCCGCAGATTGATTTCGCCCTGCGCTGTATCGGCTGGACGCCCATCTTCCCGCGCACCTTGCAGCAGCTGCAGAATATTCATCTCGCGGCAGGGATCCCGCCGGAAAACGTCACGGTGATCGTGCCGAAAGACGGGGTGTATGCGGTGATGGAGGTGCGGGTTTAGGTTTCCTCTCCCGTCGGGAAAAGGTAATCGTTAACGCTTGATTAAGATCTATTGCCCTATCATGATCGCATTATGAAAATCGAAACCGCAGTTCCCTCACAATTTGAACGTCTCGTCGCGATCTGGGAGTCCTCCGTTCGTGCCACTCACCACTTTCTGCAGGAGAGCGATATCGCGGCTTTACGCCCGTTATTACTCAACGCTTATCTGCCAAATTTAAACGTTGTTATTGCCCGGGATGAAACCGGCACCATTCACGGCTTTTTGGGCGTGGACGAAAACCGCATTGAAATGCTGTTTGTCGACGATGCGAGCCGGGGAAAAGGCGTTGGCTCGCTGTTGTTGAAGTACGCTATTGACCATCTCGGCGCTAACGAGGTGGACGTTAACGAGCAAAATCCGCAGGGCGTGGGGTTTTATCAGCATATGGGGTTTGTGCAGATCGGGCGGTCAGAGCTGGACGGGCAGGGAAATCCGTTCCCGTTGCTGCATATGCGGTACAAGAGTTAATCGTCGCACAATCTACTCCCTCGCCCCTTTGGGGAGAGGGTTGGGGTGAGGGGAACACATCGCAACGCCGGGTGGCGGCTTCGCCTTACCCGGCCTACAAAACCTGCATGGAGCGAACGTTACGCAGCGGCGAGCGCGCCTTCAATGCCTTTCAGCTTTTGCTGCGCCAGCTTTAACTCGTCTAACAGCTTCTTCTCATGTGGGCTGTGCGCCATCACCACGATGCAGCCGTCCATAACTTTTACCGTCACTTTATCTCCGGTATCAAACCCCGCCGCACGCAGCCATTTGCCAGAAAGGATCAGGTTTGGCGTACTGCGATCGAGACCTTGCGGGCGATATCCCACAATTAATGTACGCTCAGTTCCGGTTGCGGTGGTGTCTGGGGTAGAATGCGAATCAGCCATAATCAACTCCTTGATAGTTGGTGAGGTTAGACGCTCCGGTGTGTTCGAGCACACTGGGGCGTTAATAAAATCGGAGGTTTAGGTGGCCTCCTAATTTGAGTTAGAGTAGATGGATAGGTGGCCCCATGTCAATCATAGCGCGCGAAAAAAAACCAAAAGGCGGTGGGCAATCCCCGCAGTTTAAAATGCGTATTGATCCGGCATTGAAGGAGCAATTGGATGCTGTGGCTGCGGAGGAGGGGGTTAGTCTCGCCAGCTGGTTGAAGGAACTGGCGAGAGAGGCTTTGCGGACAAGGGATATCAAGCCTAAGGGATGATTTTTTACTCTGTTTTCAATATTTGCTTTCCTAAATAGAAAAGTAGATAACTAACTATCGAACCGATTAAAAAAATAAACATTAAAAGGATGGTTTTAATTATTCTTTCATGATCTTCGTAAAATGAAGCTAAATATGATGAAGTGCCAAAGTGAACATCTCCGTATTCAATTTTTGCAATTTGCAATTCATTTCCAATTCTAATTGCGTTTTTATCAAAATCATTACTTTTAGCCCAAGCCCATACTCTATAATTACCACCTTGTCTTATGGATGGTATATTTAAGCGAGTTAATGCATCAGGCTTCTCAATTTTTTCTCTTTTATCATCTATAATCATTACCAAAACTTTCTCAGGATAATCAATATATATATCTTTTGCTGAGGCGTCCCCTGAGTTATGTACACTTATAAAAATCAGCCTTTTATATTCGTCTAGACCATTCTGAAAGGGCGGATTAAAAGGAGTCAATATAGATTTGATAACTTCTTTAACAAATTTTGATTTTTCTATAAATTCAGCATCTTTCGAAATACTGTCAATGCGGTCGTAAATTTTCTCATAATCCGATTCTTTAAGGGTACGCCTCATAAGATCATCATACTGGGGTGGTGTATAAAAAATATTATCAGTCACATAAGCTGAAAGATATGGTACCGGTTTATCAATATTATATAGACCTAAGAAAGCGCTAATTAGCCCTGCCGCTATAGAAACAATATGGTTGAGACTGTTAAGCTTCATGTAACCTCTTCCGTAAGAACAAGTCAAAAATCAAATTATTTTTATATCAGATTTTTTAACGTAAGAATATCTTGGTAAGAAAATCTCGTTCTGAAAATTACTGGTAAGGATGAAGAGAAAATAAAAATCAGCAGCATTGATTAAGGATATGCATATGCAATTTTGGCGGAAGATCACAGGAGTCGAACCTGCCCAGGACCGCTGGCGGCCCCAACTGGATTTGAAGTCCAGCCACCTCACCGGAGATGACGATCTTCCGCGCCTCGATTGCTACATGGAGGCGGGGCGCATTATATCTACTTTCAATCATTTACCCCATCTTTTCCCGCACCTATTTCACCCCTTTCTTGACCTGTGTTAAGCCCTCCAGCCTAAACCTTAAGAAAATCCTCAGGTTACATTTTCCGCCGCCGCACTTTTACCGCGATCACAAAAAACAAGAAACGTAAAAACGTAACCAGAAAACGCAATACCTGCCCGTGGGTGAATGGTTTACAAAAACTGTAACCGGTCTCAGCGCCCTACGCGTGAAGGAAGCACAATGAAAAGCGAAGTCTTGTCCGTCAAAGAGAAAATTGGTTACGGCATGGGTGACGCCGCAAGTCACATCATCTTCGACAACGTCATGCTCTACATGATGTTCTTCTACACCGATATCTTCGGTATCCCCGCCGGGTTCGTCGGCACCATGTTCCTGCTGGCGCGTGCGCTTGATGCCATCTCCGACCCCTGCATGGGGCTGCTTGCCGACCGCACCCGCAGCCGCTGGGGGAAATTCCGCCCGTGGATCCTGTTCGGCGCCATCCCGTTTGGTCTGGTCTGCGTGCTGGCCTACACCACGCCGGACCTCAGCCTGAACGGCAAAATGATCTACGCCGCCGTCACCTACACCCTGCTGACCCTGCTCTATACCGTGGTCAACATCCCTTACTGTGCGTTGGGCGGTGTGATCACCAACGACCCGACGCAGCGCATCTCCCTCCAGTCCTGGCGCTTTGTGCTGGCGACGGCGGGCGGCATGCTCTCCACGGTGCTGATGATGCCGCTGGTGAATCTGATTGGCGGCGAGGATAAAGCGCTCGGCTTCCAGGGCGGCATCGCGGTGCTGTCGGTGGTGGCCTTCCTGATGCTGGCGTTCTGCTTCTTCACCACCAAAGAGCGCATCCAGGTGCCGCCGAGTACCACCTCCATGCGCGAAGATCTGCGCGACATCTGGCAGAACGACCAGTGGCGCATCGTTGGCCTGCTCACCATCCTCAACATCCTCGCCGTCTGCGTTCGCGGCGGCGCGATGATGTATTACGTCACCTGGATCCTCGGCTCGCCGGAGCTGTTCGTCGCTTTCCTCACTACCTACTGCGTCGGCAACCTGATCGGCTCCGCGCTGGCGAAACCGCTCACCGACTGGAAGTGCAAAGTCAGCGTCTTCTGGTGGACCAACGCCCTGCTGGCGGTGGCGAGCGTGGCGATGTTCTTCGTGCCGATGCAGGCCAGCATCACCATGTTTGGCTTTATCTTCGTGATTGGCGTGCTGCACCAGCTGGTAACGCCGATCCAGTGGGTAATGATGTCCGATACCGTCGATTACGGCGAGTGGACCAACGGCAAACGCCTCACCGGCATCAGCTTTGCGGGCACGCTGTTCGTGCTCAAGCTGGGCCTGGCCCTGGGCGGGGCGTTAATCGGCTGGATGCTGGCAGGCGGCGGCTACGATGCCGCAGCCAAAACCCAGAACAGCGCCACCATCAGCATCATCATCGCCCTGTTTACCCTGGTCCCGGCGGCGTGTTACCTGCTGAGCGCGGTGATCGCCAAACGCTACTACAGCCTGAAAACGCCATTCCTGATGAAAATCATGAACGACCTGGCGCAGGGCGCGCGTCGTAATCAGCAGGAGTTCAACACCCTGCCGGTCAGCAAAGAATTGCAGAACTAAGAGGACGAAAGCATGAAAATCAGTGACGGAAACTGGCTTATCCAACCGGGTCTGAACGTGACCTACCCGGTGCAGGTGTTTGATGTGGAGCAGCAGGGCAACGACCTGGTGGTCTATGTCGCCCCGCGCGACGTGCGCGAGCGCACCTGGCAGCTCGACACCCTGATGTTCACGGTGCGCCTGTTTGCGCCGCAGGAGGGGATTGTCGGGGTGCGCATCGAGCACTTCCAGGGCGCGCTGGATAACGGTCCACACTATCCGCTCAACGTCCTGAAAGAGGTCAACGTGCAGATTGAAAACAACGCGGAATTTGCCGAACTGAAAAGCGGCAACGTCAGCGTGCGCGTCACCAAAGGCGAGTTCTGGGCGCTGGATTTCCTCAGGGACGGCCAGCGCATTACCGGCAGCCAGCTGAAAAACAACGGCTACGTGCAGGACGGCAACAGCGATCGCAACTACCTGTTCGAGCGTCTGGATCTGGGCGTGGGCGAAACGGTCTACGGCCTCGGCGAGCGCTTTACCGCCCTGGTGCGCAACGGCCAGACGGTCGAAACCTGGAACCGCGACGGCGGCACCAGCACCGAGCAGTCGTACAAGAATATCCCGTTCTACCTCACCAACCGCGGCTACGGCGTGCTGGTGAATCACCCGGAAAACGTCTCCTTTGAAATCGGCTCCGAGAAGGTGTCGAAGGTGCAGTTCAGCGTCGAGGGCGAGTATCTGGAGTATTTCGTCATCGACGGCCCGACGCCGAAAGAGGTGCTCAACCGCTATACCCGGTTCACCGGGCGTCCGGCGCTGCCGCCGGCGTGGTCGTTCGGCCTGTGGCTCACCACCTCGTTTACCACCAACTACGACGAAGCGACGGTGAACAGCTTTATCGATGGCATGGCCGAGCGCGACCTGCCCCTGCACGTCTTCCACTTCGACTGCTTCTGGATGAAGGCCTTCCAGTGGTGCGATTTCGAGTGGGACCCGGTGACTTTCCCGGATCCGGAGGGGATGATCCGCCGCCTGAAGGACAAAGGGCTGAAGGTCTGCGTGTGGATCAACCCATACATCGGGCAGAAATCACCGATCTTTAAAGAGCTTAAAGAGAAGGGCTATCTGCTGAAACGCCCGGACGGCTCCCTGTGGCAGTGGGATAAATGGCAGCCGGGGCTGGCGATCTACGACTTCACCAACCCGAAAGCGTGCCAGTGGTATGCCGACAAGCTGAAAGGCCTGGTGGATATCGGCGTCGACTGCTTCAAAACCGACTTCGGCGAGCGCATCCCGACCGACGTGCAGTGGTTCGACGGCTCCGATCCGCAGAAGATGCACAACCACTACGCCTACATCTACAACGAGCTGGTGTGGAACGTGCTGAAAGAGACGGTGGGCGAGGAGGAGGCGGTGCTGTTTGCCCGTTCGGCCTCGGTGGGGGCGCAACAGTTCCCGGTGCACTGGGGCGGCGACTGCTACGCCAACTACGAGTCGATGGCCGAAAGCCTGCGCGGCGGGCTGTCGATCGGCCTCTCCGGGTTCGGATTCTGGAGTCACGATATCGGCGGGTTCGAAAACACCGCCCCGGCGCACGTCTATAAACGCTGGTGTGCGTTCGGGCTGCTCTCCAGCCACAGCCGCCTGCACGGAAGTAAATCCTACCGCGTGCCGTGGGCGTATGACGACGAGTCCTGCGACGTGGTGCGTCACTTCACGCAGCTCAAATGCCGGATGATGCCGTACCTCTATCGCCAGGCGGCGCTGGCCCGTGAGTTCGGTACGCCGATGCTGCGGGCGATGATGCTCGAGTTCCCGGACGATCCGGCGTGTGACTATCTCGACCGCCAGTACATGCTGGGTGATTCGGTGATGGTGGCCCCGGTATTCAGCGAAGCGGGCGACGTGCAGTTCTACCTGCCGGAAGGGCGCTGGACGCATCTGTGGCACAACGATGAAATTCAGGGCAGCCGCTGGCACAAACAGCAGCACGATTTCCGCAGCCTGCCGGTCTACGTGCGCGACAACACCCTGCTGGCACTGGGTAACAACGATCAGAAGCCGGACTACGCGTGGAATGAGGGCACCGCCTTCCAGCTATTTAACCTGGACGATGACGCCACGGCGGTGAGCGAAGTGCCCGCGGCCAACGGTGCTGTAGCCTTTACCCTGACCGCGACGCGCAACGGCGATACCCTGACGTTAAAAGGGAACGGCGAGGCGCGGAACTGGTCGGTCTGTTTGCGCAATGTGCAGCAGATTAGCGGCGTGAAAGGCGTGTCACATGGCGGAAGCGAGTGGGGCGTGGTGGTGAAAGCGGAGGGGGATGAGGTGGTGATTCATCTCTGAGTCCCCTCACCCTAACCCTCTCCCCATAGGGGAGAGGGAATAGTTAGTGCCCATCTTTAAGCAGGTGAGGACGGGTTTGCTCCCTCTCCCTTTTAGGGAGAGGGCAGGGGTGAGGGTTGTTGCTCAACCGTACTCACCACCCCACCGGCCATCGTCTGTGTGACCTGCTGTTTATCCATATTCACCGCGTTCACCCTGCCGTTAACCGTCGGCTTCAGCGGCGAATCTTTCTGCACGTTACCGCTGGCGGTGAGCTGAATATTGCCATCGCCCGTTACCGGCAGCGCCGGCCAGCCCCACTGCTGGATCACGTTCAACGGCACGCCGCGCCCGGTCAGGTTAATGGTGGTCTGCCGCACCGGCGTCTGCGAGACGCTGGCCTTCGCCTCCAGAATGCCTTTCTCGGTAAAGGCGCTCAGTTCATTGATGGCAATGGTCGAGGCGTTAGCCGTCAGGGAGAGCGACGGACGGCGGACGTCCACGCGGTTGAAGGTCGCAGCCGCGCCGTTCAGGGTAGCGGTACCCGCCCAGACGCCCCACTGGCGATCTTTCGCCAGCTGCAGGTTGGTGCCATAGCCGTCGAGGGCGGTGACCTGCCACGGGAAGGTGGGATCCACGTCGATCACCAGGTTACGGCTCAGGCCGAATTTGCGCAGCGTGACGCTGTGCAGCCATTCCGGCAGAGTCTCCATCCACTGCGTTTTCCAGTTTTCCGGCAGGGTATATTCCAGCCCGGCGACGGCGACATCATCCAGCACCAGCGCTTTACCGCTGCGCAACCAGTTGCCGGAGGTGCGCAGCATCCCGCCTTCCCAGCGCGAGGTGAACTGGCGCAGGGCGATCCCCTGCGGGGAGAATTCGGCATTCAGGATCGGGTCGAACAGGTGCAGCGAGCCGTAGATAAATTCACTGGCGTTCATCGACAGGCGACCATCCTCGCTCTGCCAGTCGCCCTGGCTCAGGGTCAGGTTGCGCAAGCTTAAATCGAGATCCGTCACCGCCCAGTCCGGCCCCTGCAGGCGGGCATCGGTCACGTCTAGGCGGCCAATCTGCAACGACGGCAGGGTGGTGATGGGGGCAAAAAAGTCGGCCAGCGATTTATCGCTCTGCAGGCGAATATCGTTCAGGCGCATGTTGTCCACTTTCCAGCCGCCGTTAGCATCGCGTCGCGCGGTACCGGTGAGCGAGCCCCGCGCCATGTCGGCGCCGATGGTGGTCAGCACCACCTCTTTATCTGTCAGCTCGCCCTCAATCAGCACGTTGCTGGCCGGTACGCCGTTCAGCGTCAGCGACCCGGCGCTAATCTGGATATTGGCTTTTTTACCCAGCACGTTGCCTGCTTCAGGATCCCACGGACGTACGCCGCCGGTGACCTTCTGCGCGCTCAGATCCCACGCGGTATTGGGGCTGTTAAACGCCATGTTGTTCAGCAGCAGACGATCGGCCTGGAAGGGAAGGGGGGCAGTCTGCGGCGAGAGGTTCAACGTGCCGTCAAACAGGGTGATGGTATCCATGTGCAGTGGATCGGTGAGCTGGCGGCTGCTCACGCCGATATCGACCATTTTCGCCACCAGAGTGGCGGGTTGACCGTCGCGCCCGAAGGTGACGTTTTTCAGCACCAGGTGTGTCGGTGAGGAGAAACGGTGATCCATCAGGTCGAAATTGAGTTCGTAGTCGGTGTTTACCGTGATCCAGCTGCTGACCTGCGCCGCGCCCCAGCGGGTCTGAACCAGGATATAGAGCGCGAGGATCGCAATAAGCAGAACGGCCAGAATACCGACGAGAAGCTTTCCAATAAATTTCATGGTCTTCCATCACGTAAAACGCACATAAAGGAGTTATGCACGATTTATACGCAATGCTCAAGGCTGGAAGGGCGGAATTCTGGGTTACGGCAGCAGTTGCCTGCTGCCGTAAAAGGGATCAGTTCTTTTCTGGCGGGAAAATCAGGTTCAGAACGATAGCGGTGATCCCGCCGGCAGCGATGCCGGAAGAGAGCAGGTTTTTCACCCAGTCCGGGGCAAATTGCAGGATCAGCGGCTGCTGAGATACGCCCAGACCGACTGCCAGCGACAGGGCGATAATCATGATCGCACGGCGGTTCAGCGGCTCACGGGAGACGATACGTACGCCCGATGCCGCGATAGTGCCGAACATCACCAGCGTTGCGCCACCGAGTACCGGCTCAGGAATGTGCTGCACAAAGCCACTCACCGCCGGGAACAGACCCAGCACGATCAGCATCAGCGCTACCACAAAGCCCACGTAGCGGCTGGCCACGCCGGTCAGCTGGATCACGCCGTTGTTCTGACCGAAGCAGGAGTTCGGGAAGGTGTTGAACACGCCGGAGACAAAGGAGTTCAGGCCGTTGGCCAGCACGCCGCCCTTCAGGCGCTTCATGTACAGCGGGCCAGAGACCGGCTGCTCAGAGACGTCGGAGGTGGCAGTGATATCCCCGATGGTCTCCAGGGAGGTGATCATAAAGACCAGCATCAGCGGCAGAAGCAGGTTCCAGTCGATGCCCAGCCCGTAGTAGAGCGGGGTCGGAACCATGATCAGTGGGCTGTCGGTCGTGGCGGCAGACTGCGGCAGCATGTCCATCCCCCAGGCGGCGAGGTAGCCTGCGGCCATGGCAATCACCAGCGAGGCGACGCGCAGGTACGGGTTACGCTGACGGTTAAGCAGAATAATGATCGCCAGCACGATGCCCGCCAGCAGCAGGTTTTTCGGGGCGCCAAAGGTATGGTCGGCCATCGCGGCGTAACCGCCACCGATGGAGGTCAGCCCCACCTGAATCAGCGACAGGCCGATAATCATCACCACTACGCCTGAGACCAGCGGGGTAATAATGCGGCGCGCCAGGTGCAGCACGCGGGAGATCACCATCTCGGTGCAGCTGGCCAGCATCAGGGTGCCGAACAGCGCGGCCATCATCGTCGGGACATCTGCGCCGCCGGTTTTCAGCGCCGTACCGCCCATGATCAGCGGAGCGACAAAGTTAAAGCTGGTGCCCTGAATCGACAGCAGGCCGGAACCCACCGGACCCCAGGCTTTAATCTGTATGATGGAGGCTACACCTGAAGCAAACAGCGACATGCTGATGATGTGCTGGGTGTCCTGCGCCGGTAAACCGAGCGCCTGGCAGATCAGCAGGGCAGGGGTGATGACGGCCACGAACATCGCCAGCAGATGCTGACAGGCGGCGAACAAGGTCTGCGCCAGCGGGGGGCGATCTTCAAGACGGTAAATCAGTTCACTGTTATGCGGCTGCGCAATCGGTTGCGCATCTTGCTGTTCTACGGCGTTTACGGACATCTGCTGCGATCCCCAGGAAGAAAAGCGGGCATTTTAGCCGAGTGGGTGAGAAAAGCAAACGATTGCTCGCAAAATAGCAGAGAAAACCCTCAGCTTAATACGGCTTTTCTGTCACGCTACGGTAAAGTTCATTACACTCCTGCTCCCGGTTGCGCTTAAGTCGCGCAAAGGGTTCAGCAAAACACGCATTTCATGGAGCACGTGTCATATAAGGAGCCCACTATGATTCATCTCGATACGTTGTCGACCCTCGTTGCGGCAACGCTGGTTTTACTGCTTGGTCGTAAACTGGTTCACAGTGTCCCCCTTCTCAGAAAATACACCATCCCGGAACCCGTCGCGGGCGGGCTGCTGGCCGCCGTTGCGCTGCTGGTGCTGAAAAAGAGCATGGGCTGGGAAATCGACTTTGATATGACGTTAAAAGACCCGCTGATGCTGGCCTTTTTCGCCACCATCGGCCTGAACGCCAACCTCGCCAGCCTGCGGGCAGGCGGCAAAGTGCTGGGCGTGTTTTTGATTGTGGTGGTCGGGCTGCTGGTGATGCAGAACGCCATCGGTATCGGCATGGCCTCCCTGCTGGGGCTGGATCCGCTGATGGGCCTGCTGGCCGGTTCCATTACCCTCTCCGGCGGACATGGCACCGGGGCGGCGTGGAGCAAGCTGTTTGTCGAGCGCTATGGTTTCCAGAATGCTACCGAAGTGGCGATGGCCTGCGCCACCTTCGGCCTGGTGCTGGGCGGCCTGATCGGTGGGCCGGTGGCGCGCTATCTGGTGAAGCACTCCACCACGCCGAACGGCTGTCCGGAAGATGAAGCGGTGCCGTCGGCGTTTGAGAAGCCGGACGTCGGACGGATGATCACCTCCCTGGTGCTGATCGAAACCATCGCCCTGATCGCCATCTGCCTGACGGTGGGTAAAATCATTGCGCAACTGCTGGTGGGGTCCGCATTTGAACTGCCGACCTTTGTCTGCGTGCTGTTCGTGGGGGTGATCCTCAGCAACGGCCTGGCGCTGATGGGCTTTTATCGCGTCTTTGAGCGGGCGGTATCGGTGCTGGGTAACGTCTGCCTGTCCCTGTTCCTGGCGATGGCCCTGATGAGCCTCAAGCTGTGGGAGCTGGCCTCGCTGGCGCTACCGATGCTGGCGATTCTGGCCGTGCAGACCCTGTTTATGGCGTTTTACGCAGTGTTCGTGACCTGGCGGATGATGGGCAAAAACTACGACGCGGCGGTGCTGGCGGCCGGACATTGCGGCTTTGGGCTGGGAGCGACGCCAACGGCGATCGCTAACATGCAGGCCATCACCGAGCGTTTCGGTCCATCGCACATGGCGTTTCTGGTGGTGCCGATGGTGGGGGCGTTCTTTATTGATATCGTCAACGCGCTGGTGATCAAGCTGTATCTGATGTTGCCGATGTTTGGCTGATCAGGCGTTGGAGTAGCGCTCGGTCTCGGGCATCCAGCGCTCGATTAACGCTGCCGCCTGGTCGGGGTAGCGTTCATGGATATGGCGTGCCAGACGCTGAACTTCGGGGATCATGCCCTGATCGCGCAACAAGTCGGCCACTTTAAACTCGGCGTTACCGGTCTGGCGGGTGCCGAGCAGTTCGCCCGGACCACGGATCTCCAGATCCTGTTGCGCAATTACAAACCCGTCATTGCTGTCGCGCAGCACCTGCAGACGTTTCTGGGCGGTTTTCGACAGTGGAGCTTTGTAGAGCAACACGCAGTGTGAGGCCACTGCGCCACGTCCGACGCGGCCGCGCAGCTGGTGGAGCTGCGCCAGGCCCAGACGCTCCGGGTTTTCGATGATCATCAGGCTGGCGTTAGGCACATCCACCCCGACTTCAATCACCGTGGTGGCGATCAGCAGATGCAGATCGCCCTGCTTGAAGGATTGCATCACCGCCTGCTTCTCGGCAGGTTTCATCCGGCCATGCACCAGCCCGACGTTCAGCTCCGGCAGGGCCAGCTTTAACTCTTCCCATGTAGCTTCCGCCGCCTGGGCTTCCAGCAGATCCGACTCTTCAATCAGGGTACAGACCCAGTAGGCCTGACGGCCTTCCTGACAGGCGTTGCGCACGCGATCGATGATGTCGCTGCGGCGCGTATCGGGTATGGCGACGGTAGTGACCGGCGTACGGCCCGGAGGAAGTTCGTCGATGGTGGAGGTGTCGAGATCGGCATAGGCGGTCATCGCCAGGGTGCGCGGGATCGGCGTGGCGGTCATGATCAACTGGTGCGGATGGTACCCCTGCTGGAGCCCTTTTTCCCACAGCGCCAGACGCTGATGCACGCCGAAACGGTGCTGCTCATCGATGATCACCAGCGCCAGGCCGTGGAACTGCACCTGCTCCTGGAAGATGGCGTGGGTGCCGACAATCATCTGCACCTGACCGCTGGCGATGGCCTCCTGCTGCGCCTGTCGCGCCTTGCCTTTTTGCTTCCCGGCCAGCCAGCCCACTTCAACCCCCAACGGGGCAAACCAGCTGCGGAAGTTATTCGCGTGCTGCTCGGCCAGCAGTTCAGTCGGGGCCATCAGCGCAACCTGTCTGCCGTGGGCAATGGCGCGCAGCGCGGCCAGGGCCGCCACCAGCGTTTTACCGGAGCCAACATCGCCCTGCACCAGGCGCATCATCGGCACGTCCAGCGCCAGGTCGCGTTCGATCTCGGCGGTCACGCGGGCCTGCGCCCCGGTAGGCTTAAACGGCAGCGAGGCCAGAAGTTTATCTTTTAATTCGTCCTGGGGCGGGAGCGGCAGGGCATGAAAACGCTGGGCACCGGCGCGCAGCGCCAGCATGCTCAGGTTATGCGCCAGCAGCTCTTCCAGAATCAGTCGACGCTGGGCCGGATGTTGCCCGCTCTCCAGATCGCTTAACTGTAATGTTGGCGGCGGGCGGTGCAGGGTGCGCAACGCCTCTGGCAAACTCATCATCCCCTGCGCCAGCTCGGGTGGCAGCAGTTCGGTAATGGCGCAGGTGTCGAGCAGCTCCAGCGCCTGATCGGTCAGCTTGCGCAGCGTCGCCTGCTTGATGCCTTCGGTGGTCGGATAGACCGGAGTCAGTGTCTCCTGCATCTCCGGGGTGCTGAGATCGCCCTGCACGCGGTACTCCGGGTGGATCATCTCCGCGCCGTATTTCCCGCGTTTGGCTTCACCATAGGCCAGCACCCGTCGCCCGGGGGCGAGGCTGTTTTTCATCGCCGCGCTGAAGTTAAAGAAACGCATCGTCAGGATGCCGGAGCCGTCGCTGATCTGGCAGGTCATCATCCGGCGACCGCCGAAGGTGATGTTGCTGTTCAGGACTTCGCCTTCAACCGTGGCGTAAATGCCGGGCAGTAGCTCGCCAATCTGATAGAGCTGGGTGCGGTCTTCGTAACGCAGGGGGAGGTGCAGGAGGAGATCCTGCACGGTATGCAGGCCGATTTTTGCCAGTTTGCTGCTCTGGGCCGCGCCAACGCCCGTCAGGGAATTGAGCGGCACGGCATCCAGCAGGCGGCCTTGCATGATTATTTCGTCGCTTGCATGGTGGCCCACCACGTCGCATCGGCTTCAATTTCGCCCTGCATATTCACGTGGGGGTAGGGTAATCTTTTCTGCTTCGCCACATTGGCCAGCACCGGATAGCCGCCTTCAAACAGCAGACGCTGCTGCTCGTCTTCCGGCAGCATGCTGTTCTCGCGCTTGTACATCCCGGCATTTTGTCGCTGGCGCTGGGCTTCATACAGAATGAGCGCGGAAGCCACGGAGACGTTCAGGGACTGCACCATACCGGTCATCGGAATGATGATGTCCTGATCCGCCAGATCTAACGCTTCCTGGGTGATCCCCGTTTTCTCCTGACCCATCAGAATGCAGGTCGGGCGGGTGTAATCGATCTCGCGGAAGTCGACGGCTTTGTCGGAAAGATGGGTCGCCAGAATCTGCATGCCGCGCCCTTTCAGGTGCGAAATGGCGTCGCCAATATTGTCGTGGGCTTTGACCTGCACCCAGCTGTTGCTGCCTGCGGCAGCCGAGGCCATGGGACGCATTCGCGTCCCTTTCCAGACGGCGTGCACTTCATGCACACCGACGGCATCAGCGGTACGGACGATAGCAGCCACGTTATGCGGTTTATGAACCTGCTCCATGCAGACCGTCAGATCGGGCTGACGCCTGGCGAGCATTTCGCAGATCCGGGCATAACGTGTTGAATTCATAACGCTAGTTTCGGTTACGGGTGACTTTGATTACGTCGGCCATCACGCGGATTTTGCGCATGATGTTCGCCAGATGCACACGGTCGCGCGCGGTCAGACGAATAAAGGCGCTGTAAACGCGGCCATCTTTCTCTTCCGTATTCAGGCTATGAATGTTGGAAGAGGCGGTATTGATTGCCGCCGTCAGGTTCGCCAGCGCACCCTGGTGGTTGAACATATCCACCTTGATTTCGGTGATGAATTCCTGCTCGGTCTCTTTATCCCACTCCACCGCCATAAACTTCTCAGGCTCTTTCTGGTAGCCACGGATGTTACGACAGGATTCGTGGTGGATAACCAGACCCTTACCAGGGCTGACGTGAGCAATAATCGGATCGCCCGGGATCGGTCGGCAGCACTTGGCAAAGGTGATCAACACGCCGTCGGCGCCTTTGATCGGCAGATGGCCGTGGCTGGTTGATGACGGCTGCGGCACAGAGGTTTCGCCCTGCTGCAGGTTCTTCGCCACCACCACGCTCATCGCGTTACCCAGACCGATTTCCGCCAGCAGATCGTCAAGCGTAGCGAGCTTCATGCGCTCGATTTCACGCTGGACGTTCTCTTTCGGGATCTCAGCCAGCTTGCGGCTGCCGCCCAACGCGTGGTTGAGCAGACGACGGCCCAGGCTGACGGAGTCGTCGCGTTTGAGGTTTTTCAGCAACTGGCGGATCTTGGCGCGGGCTTTCGAGCTCACGACAAAGTTGAGCCACGCCGCGTTCGGACGGGCGCCAGGTGCGGTAATGATTTCCACCGTCTGGCCGCTGGTCAACGGCTGTGACAGCGGGTACGGCTGCCTGTCGACACGTGCGCCGACACAGGCATGACCGATATCGGTATGCACGGCGTAAGCGAAGTCGACCGGGGTTGCGCCAGCAGGCAGCTCGACAATGCGCCCCTCTGGCGTGAAAACGTAAATCTCATCCGGGAAGAGATCGGATTTAACGCTCTCGATAAATTCAAACGAGCTACCGGCGCTCTGTTGCAGCTCCAGCAGGCTCTGCATCCAGCGCTGGGCACGGATCTGTGCGGTGGTGCTGCTTTCGCCGCCACGCTCTTTATAAGCCCAGTGCGCGGCAACACCCATCTCCGCCATCTGATCCATGTCTTCGGTGCGGATCTGCACCTCAACCGGCACGCCGTGCGGGCCAATCATCGAGGTGTGCAGAGACTGATATCCGTTCGCCTTGGGAATAGCGATATAGTCTTTCATCCGACCCGGACGCGGTTTATACAGGCTGTGCATCTGACCCAGCACGCGATAGCAGGTGTCGGAGTCATGGACGATCACGCGGAACGCGTAGATATCCATGATCGAGTGAAAACGCTGCTCTTTGAGCACCATTTTGCAGTAGATGGAGTACAAATGCTTTTCGCGACCGCTGACGCGGCAGGGGATACCGGCTTCCTGCAAACGTCCTTCGATTTCCGAGAGGATCTTCTGAATCATCTCTTTACGGTTACCACGTGCGGCTTTCACCACCTCTTTAATCACGCGGAAGCGGTTCGGGTACAACGCTTCAAAACCCAGCTCTTCCAGCTCGGTTTTAATGTGATGAATACCTAAACGGTGCGCCAGCGGGCTGTAGATTTCGAGGGTTTCACGGGCAATGCGACGACGTTTGTCCGGGCGCAGAGAGCCCAGGGTGCGCATATTGTGGGTACGGTCAGCGAGTTTGATCAGAATGACGCGGATATCCTGCACCATCGCCATGATCATTTTGCGGAAGTTTTCGGCCTGCGCCTCTTTCTTGTCGCGGAAATTCAGCTTATCAAGCTTAGAGACCCCTTCCACCAGCTCGGCAACGCTTTTGCCAAACAGCTGTTCCATGTCCTGGTAGGTGGCGGGGGTATCTTCGATCACGTCATGCAGCAGGGCAGCCATCAGCGTTTCATAGTCGAGTTTCATCTCGGCCAGAATACAGGCCACCGCTACCGGGTGCGTGATATAGGGTTCACCGCTTGAACGTGTCTGGCCCTCGTGAGCGTCACGTGCAACGAGATACGCCTGCTGGAGACGCTTAATCTGGTCTACCGGCAGGTAGGTTTGAATCAGTTGATTCAGGCTTTCAAACAGATACAAGGGCGACCCGCAGGTTTAATTAACGACGACCTTCAGCAATGGCGGTAACGGCCTGCAGTTCTGCGGCTTCCTGCTCTTGCTGCTCCTGGCGTTCACGAACATCAAGGATCTGGTTGTTGATCAGACCTTCTTCGATTTCACGCAATGCGATAACGGTAGTTTTATCGTTTTCTTCCGGTACCAGTGGATCTTTACCGCCTGACTGCATCTGACGAGCGCGACGCGCGGCGACCAGCACCAGGTCAAAACGGTTACCAATTTTCTCTACAGCGTCCTGAACAGTTACGCGTGCCATACTTAAAATGCTCCACAGATGAAGAAATGACTGGGCATGATACTGAATGTGGGTTCAGTCTGCCAACAGTTTGGTGATTAATGCGTCATGTCGCTGCTTCTGGCGGCTCATGCGCAGACGTTCGGCGCGAAGGATGATTTTGAGATCGCTCAGGGCGGCGTCAAAGTCATCATTCACAATCAGGTAATCATATTCGGCGTAATGGCTCATTTCCGCAACTGCCTGGGCCATACGTTTTGCGATAACCTCTTCGCTGTCCTGGCCGCGGCCGCGGAGACGGCGATCCAGCTCATCTTTCGACGGCGGTAAAATAAAGATACTGCGCGAATCAGGCATCTTCTTGCGAATCTGCTCCGCGCCCTGCCAGTCGATATCCAGGAACACGTTTACGCCGGTCGACAGCACCTGCTCAATAGTTTCACGTGAGGTGCCGTAGTAATTACCGAAGACTTCCGCGTGTTCAAGAAACGCATCCCTGCCAATCATCGCTCTGAATTCGTCGTGATCAACAAAGAAATAGTGTTCACCGTGTACCTCACCCGGACGCGGCGCGCGCGTGGTGTGAGAAACCGATACCTGGGTATCATACAACGGTTGGGTTTTTAACAGCGCCTGAATCAGGCTGGATTTACCCGCGCCACTAGGGGCAGAAACAATATAAAGCGTGCCTTGAGCCATGAGAGTCTTTTGTATGTGTTAGCGAAGAAAGTCCTACATACGGGCTTATTATACACGTCGCCGCTTCGTGACGTAGCCTTTGTCACACTTTTTCCGCTTCTTAGTTGATTTTTGCTCTCCCTTTTCCACTTTTCTCCGCCGTTTGCTGCAACAGAAACAAAGTCCTGATGACGGCTCGTAAAGTCTGTTTTTGCCTGTCGCCTGCGATGTCATACCGCGTTATACCCTCCATAAAACAGGGAGGGATAACGATGTGGCGATGTTTTGGTGTACTCATGCTGCTCTGGAGCAGTTGCGGCCTGGCGGTATGCCCGGTCTGGTCACCCGCGCAGGCAGAGCAGGAGATCGCCCGGCTCAGCGTGCAAATAGCCCGCTGGGATAAAGCCTACTGGCAGCAGGGCGTCAGCGACGTCAACGACGAAATATATGACCAGCTGGCTGCGCGGCTGAAACAGTGGCGGCACTGCTTTGGCGATGAGCCGGCGACAGACGCGCTGTTGCCTGCGGGCGGTTCGATCAGGCATCCGGTCAGCCATACCGGGGTGACGAAGGTAGCCGACAAAGCGGCACTTCGGCAGTGGATGCATTCGCATCGCGATCTGTGGATCCAGCCCAAGGTGGATGGCGTGGCGGTGACGCTGGTCTACCGCCAGGGGCACCTGGTGCAGGCCACCAGCCGGGGCGACGGGCTGAAAGGCGAAGACTGGACGGCAAAAGTGAAGCGTATGGCCTCGGTGCCCGCCCGGGTAACGGGCCCGCTCGCCAACAGCGTGTTACAGGGGGAGCTCTTCTTGCTCCGTGATAATCATATCCAGCAGCAGATGGGCGGCATGAATGCACGGGCAAAAGTCGCCGGGGCGATGATGCGTCAGGATGAGAGCGCCGCCCTGGATCACATCGGCATCTTTATCTGGGCCTGGCCGGACGGTCCTGCCCCGATGGGCGAGCGCTTGCAGGCGTTAACCCGGGCGGGCTTCACCCTGAGCGAATCCTGGACGCAGCCGATCGGTTCAGTGGAGGAGGCTGAAACCATACGCGATCGCTGGCTGAAGTCGCCGCTGCCCTTTGTCACCGATGGCATCGTGATCCGCTCGGCGCAGGAGCCTGCGGGCAAGCACTGGTTGCCCGGAGACGGTAGCTGGGTGGTGGCGTGGAAGTATGCCCCGGCCGCCCGTGTCGCCGAGGTTCGGGCTATCACCTTCGCCGTGGGGCGTACCGGCAGGATCGCGGTGGTCGCGATACTTGAGCCGGTACAGCTTGATGATAAACGGGTGCAGCGCGTCAATCTGGGGTCGGTGAGGCGCTGGCAGGAACTGGATATTGCGCCGGGCGATCAGGTTCAGGTCAGCCTGGCCGGGCAGGGGATCCCGCGGGTGGATAAAGTCGTCTGGCGGGGGAGCGAACGGAAAAAACCTGCGCCGCCAGCGTCGCGCTTTACGCCGCTGACCTGTTTTTATGCCTCACCGGAATGCCACGAACAGTTTATGGCCCGGCTGGCCTGGCTGAGTTCGTCGGCGGTGTTAAACATCGAAGGGCTGGGTGACGCTGGCTGGCAGATGCTTCATCAGGCACATCATTTTGAGCACCTGTTTTCGTGGCTGGCGCTCACCCAGGAGCAACTCCAGCATACGCCCGGTCTTTCAGCCCAGCGCGGCCTGCGGCTCTGGCATCAGTTCAACCTGGCGCGCCGTCAGCCCTTTACCTGCTGGCTGGATGCGCTAGGCGTGCCTCTGCCCCGGGTGGCCATGCGTGCGCTGGGGGATGGTCACTGGCAGCAGTTGCAGAGCAGAGATCCGCTGGGCTGGCAGCAGGTTCCGGGCATTGGCGTGGAAAAAGCGCGCAGGCTGGTGGAGTTTGTTCATCACCCCACCGTTAACGCCCTGACCGCCTGGCTGAATGAGCAGGGCGTGCAGGGGTTTTAGTGGCTGTCGTGGCGGTAATAAAAGACCGGCAGGCCCAGCTTTAAACGCAGCGCCAGCATACGGGCGGTAAAACCAAACAACAGCGTGGAGATAATCACCACATCCTGATTGCTCACGTAGTGCTGCAGGGCGACGTACAGCACCGCTGAAGCGAAGGAGACCCCAGCATAGATCTCTTTTTGAAAGACCAGCGGAATGCGTTTGCAGAACATATCCCGCAGGACGCCGCCAAACACGCCGGTGATCACCGCTGCGATAGTGGCGATAACCGGGCCTTCGCCCATATCCAGCGCGACCTGGGCGCCAATAATGGAGAAGACGATCAGGCCGAGCGCATCCAGCACCAGAAACAGACGTCGCAGATGGGGCATCACCGGGGCGACGATGGTGGTCAGCACGGCCGCAATGGCCACAATAATCACATATTCAGGATGCTGCACCCAGCCGAGCGGATAGTGGCCCAGCAGGATATCCCGGACCGAACCCCCGCCCAGCGCCGTCGCCGTAGCAATAATAATGACCCCGAAAGTGTCCATACGACGACGCCCGGCGGCCAGGGCTCCGGTCATAGCCTCAGCGGTGATACCGATCAGATACAGGATGTGCAGCAGCATGTTACCCCCCAAATTAAGGCCGTCAGGGTAACGTTTTGTGGGCTGTCTCACGATTTAGATTTTTTTGTGTGAGTAGCCATTCCTTAGAATAACTAATGGATGATTGGCGTGATAAGTGCGATATCAGGTTTTTTAACCCGATATCGCATTAGATTTATTTGGTCTTTACTGCTGCGGTCGGCTAAAAACCTGGCTGAACATCGGTACCAGTATTTTATTACCGGTTTCACTGAGGTGATTATCGTCGAAGTACCAGGGTTGAAGATTTTTACTGCCCATACAGCGACTCGCGGTACAGAGCCAGGCGCTGGGATCCAGTACCTGAACGCCGCACTCTTTTGCCGCCCGCGCCTGGGCCTGCAAAATGGCCGCGTTCTTTTTCTCGTAGTCCGCCAGAGGAACTGATAAATCGCGGGTAGCTTTGCCGGTCATCAGACGATGGGATAACGTGCGGGGAACGTTACGCGCCATCTCGGGGATCGGATTCACCAGCCAGACCGGATGCGAGCGATTCAGGGTGCACGCCATCCCGACAATCGCCTCGGCATACTGTTGCAGGTACGCCTGCTTGTCTGGCGAATGGGTATCAAATTTCACCAGCTGCTGTTCAGCATAATGCGTCAGGCGGTTCACGATCACCACCGGCACATCTGACGGATAATCCTGCAGCCGTGAAGGGAGGGAGCGATTGAATGCGCCGCATCGGTTGTTCTCGCTCAGTTCACCCGTCGCCAGCGTCGGGCAGCCAGAATAGGTTATACCGATAACCGAGCCTTTGCCCTGCGCGGCTTCTGCCAGGGCGGTTGCTGTGGCTTCCGCATGGCTATCGCCAATAATGATGGCGGCAGGCTTACCCGTACCGTAAGTGCTTAAGTGCGTTTTCGGGTTAGCAGCATAGTTTTTGTTGGTGGCTTCCAGCGCGATTTTGTTCACCAACGGATCGGGCTGGCTGACAACAATATTCTTTTTCACCAGATAGCTGAACAGCCAGGCGACCACCACGCAGGCAAACAGGATTAACCAGAAAGCGCGGGTCGAGCGCTGGTTCAGGTAGTTTTTTCCGGGCTGCTCAATCAATACCCAAGAGAGCCATCCGGCGGCAAAAGAGAGCGCAATCGCGCTCATCACCCACAGCCCATTATGCTGTTGCCCGGAATAGATCAGGAATACCGCAATGGGCCAGTGCCATAAGTAGACGGAGTATGAGCTCAGCCCGGCCCAGCGAAAATTGCGGTCAAACAAGCTCACCAGCGGCTGGTAGTCGCTGTAAATCACCAGCATGGCACCCGCGACGGGGAGTAAGGTCAGCGGGCCAGGCCAGGCTTGTTCTGCCGTGATGAACACGAGGGATAGCAGGATCAGAGCGTAACCCGCGATCGCCGTAAATGGCCGCAGCTTTAACGGCAGGATAAAACGCTGTGCGGCGTACCAGACCAGCCCGCCACACAGCATCTCCCAGGCACGATACGGCATCAGATAAAAGCTGGTGGCCGGGTTTGTGGAGGTTTGTGTCATGCTCACCATAAAGGACGCGACGGTGAGGACCAGCAGACAGAGGCCGGTGTTGAGCTTTTTCCTGAGGGGATATAAGCCCATCATAATAAACGGCAATACCAGGTAGAATTGCCATTCAACGGACAAAGACCAGGTATGTAAAAACCAGTTCTCATGCGAGTCGAGGGCAAAATAATCCCCGGTCTCTTTGTTGAGTTTCAGGTTGGAAATAAACAGAGCGGCATAGCCAATATAGTTTCCGAGCTTTTTATACTCATTTGTCGGTAGCCAGAAAAAGGTCGCTACGGCGATAACCAGACACATCGCCAGCAGGGCGGGAATTATTCTTTTGCAGCGCGCGGCATAAAACTGAATAAGGTTAAAGCGGTTGCGTTCCAGGCCGGTGGCGATGATTTTGGTCATCAGAAAACCGGAGATCACGAAAAACACATCCACGCCCGCGAAACCGCCGGGCAGCAGGGTGGCGGTAAAGTGATAAAAAACAACAGAAAGAATGGCTATTCCGCGCAGCAGGTTGATGTCCTGCCTGAAATCGCGGTCAACTGAGAGGCTGGAGACGCCCTCTAATGATAAGTTGATGTTTGCCATTAGGTTTCCTGAAAAGGACGATCTGAATAAGGAATGCGGCCTGCATTCTATCAAAATCAGGAAAAGAGTGCTTATGTTCTGATGCGCCTGAAGCAGACAGTAAATTCTTATGGCTATTAAATAAAAATGGTCCCTGAGTGGGACCATTAATAACAAATCGGTGTCTGTTACTGCTTATTCGATGTTCTGGATCTGCTCACGCATTTGTTCAATCAGCACCTTCAGTTCAATCGCAGAATTAGTAACATCGGCGTTGATCGATTTCGATGCCAGGGTGTTCGATTCACGGTTGAACTCCTGCATCATAAAGTCGAGACGGCGACCGACGGCCTCTTTCTTCTTCAGAATGTTGTAGGTCTCTTTGACGTGCGCTTCCAGACGATCCAGCTCTTCGGAAACATCGATACGCTGGGCCATCAGCACCAGTTCCTGCTCGAGACGGTTATTCTCCAGTTGAACTTCGGCGTCTTCCAGCTTGGCAACCAGACGCTCGCGCTGCCACTGCAGGATCTCTGGCATATGGGAACGGACTTTCACCACTTCGCCGCTCACGCCTTCCAGGCGTTGCTCGATCAGCGCTTTCAGCGCCTGGCCTTCGGTTTCCCGGGCCTCGATGAAGTCGTCCAGCGTGCCGTCCAGCGCAGAAAGGATCTCAGCGGTAATCGCATCCAGATCCTGGTCGCCAGCTGCCATCACCCCAGGCCAGCGCAGAATATCAACCGGGTTGATTTCGCCTTCGTCGCTCTGCATTTTGACCCAGTTAGCGGCGTTCACCAGCTGTTTAGCCAGTTTCTCGTTGAGGATCAGCTCCCCTTGCGCGCTCGCATCGGGTTCAAAACGCAGGTTGCATTCAACCTTACCGCGCGTCAGACGAGACCGGATACGCTCACGAACCACGGGCTCAAGGCTGCGGAACTGCTCAGGCATACGGAAATAGGTTTCAAGATAGCGTTGGTTTACCGAGCGCATTTCCCAGGTAGCGCTGCCCCAGCTACCCTTGATTTCACGGCGGGCGTAGGCGGTCATACTGCGGATCATAGACATTTCCGTTTTTGAGGAGAGATGGGGGGATTATAGCTTTCGGGGCTTTCTCAGGATAGGAATAAGCGCGTTTAATCCGTATAATGCGCAGCCACATTCGTTTCAAGCCGGAGATATCATCATGCGTCCATCAGGTCGTAGCGCCAACCAGGTGCGCCCCGTCACCCTGACCCGTAACTATACAAAACACGCTGAAGGCTCTGTGCTTGTTGAATTTGGTGACACCAAAGTGCTGTGCACCGCCTCCATCGAAGAGGGCGTGCCGCGCTTCCTGAAAGGCCAGGGTCAGGGCTGGATCACTGCCGAGTACGGCATGCTGCCACGCTCCACCCATACCCGTAACGCCCGCGAAGCGGCGAAGGGTAAACAGGGTGGTCGCACCATGGAAATCCAGCGTCTGATCGCTCGTGCGCTGCGCGCTGCGGTTGATCTGAAAACCCTGGGCGAGTTCACTATCACCCTCGACTGCGACGTGATCCAGGCGGATGGCGGCACACGCACCGCCTCCATTACCGGTGCCTGTGTGGCGCTGGCCGATGCCCTGAACAAACTGGTTGCGGCCGGTAAGCTGAAAACTAACCCGATGAAAGGTATGGTGGCAGCGGTGTCTGTGGGTATCGTCAAGGGCGAAGCGCTGTGCGATCTGGAGTACGTTGAAGATTCTGCAGCAGAGACCGATATGAACGTGGTGATGACCGAAGACGGTCGTATCATCGAAGTTCAGGGCACCGCAGAAGGTGAGCCATTTACCCATGAAGAGCTTCTGGCGCTACTGGCGTTAGCCCGAGAGGGAATCGAATCCATCGTAACGACGCAGAAGGCGGCGTTAGAAAATTGATTTTAAAGGCGACTGATGAGTCGCCTTTTTTTTGTCCGTAGAAAAGCAAAGTCAGATGAGGAGTAAACCCATGAAACCCTATCAGCGCCAGTTTATTGAGTTTGCGCTTAGCAAGCAGGTCCTTAAGTTTGGCGAATTTACGCTGAAATCCGGGCGCAAGAGCCCCTATTTCTTTAACGCCGGGCTGTTTAATACCGGACGCGATCTGGCCCTGTTAGGCCGCTTCTATGCCGAAGCGCTGGTAGATTCCGGGATCGAATTCGACCTGCTGTTTGGCCCGGCCTATAAAGGCATTCCGATTGCCACCACCACCGCCGTGGCACTGGCGGAGCATCACGATCGCGACGTGCCTTACTGCTTTAACCGCAAAGAGGCCAAAACCCACGGCGAAGGTGGGAATCTGGTCGGCAGCGCGCTGCAGGGCCGGGTTATGCTGGTGGATGATGTGATCACTGCGGGCACCGCCATTCGTGAATCGATGGAGATTATCCAGGCCAACAACGCGACGCTGGCGGGCGTGCTGATCTCACTGGACCGTCAGGAGCGCGGACGTGGTGAAATTTCTGCTATTCAGGAAGTGGAGCGTGACTACAGCTGCAAGGTGACCTCAATCATTACCCTGAAAGACCTGATTGCCTATCTGGAAGAGAAGCCGGAGATGGCAGAGAGCCTGGCAGCAGTGCGTGCCTATCGCGAAGAGTACGGCGTCTGAGTTTATTGCCCGGTGGCGCTGTGCTTACCGGGCCTGAATGCTGTTTCCGCTACTGCAATTGCGCGGCGACTAACGGCCAGCGGGCATCAAAATCGTCCGTTGGACGATATTTGAATTCACTGCGCACAAAGCGGGAGAGCATCCCTTCACAGAAGGCCAGCACCTGCCCGGCAAGCAGCGATTCATCAATGCTGTAACCCTCGCCTTCACGCATCTTCTTTTCACGTAATACCTGGCGCAGCTGCGCTTCGATACGTTCGAAAAGCTGGTTAATGCGCCCCTGCAGCCTGTCCTGCTCAAACATCAGCGCGTGGCCGGTCAGGATACGGGTTAACCCCGGATTGCGCTCTCCGAAACCGAGGATCAGCTGGACAATCAGACGCAGCCGCGCGGTGGTGTCTTTTTCATCCTTCAGAATCAGGTTGATACGCGTGATCAGGCTGTCTTCGATAAACTCGATCAGGCTGTCGAACATTCGCGTTTTGCTGGGGAAATGACGGTACAGCGCCGCTTCCGACACGCCCACAGAGGCGGCCAGTTTCGCGGTGGTGATGCGTTGACTGCCATCGCTGGATTCAAGCATCAGAGCCAGAGATTGAAGTATTTCTTCGCGACGATTCCTTTTCGCAGTTTGTTTTTCTGCCATGTTACAAAATACCCCTGAAAATAAGCACTTGTCAGGCTGACATCCACACAACAACCGCAAACGTCTGTTTGCGGTTTGTTAATACGTTATTAGATTGTGGAATGCGTTTAGCCGGGTTTATTTACGCCCGGAATGGCCGAAGCCGCCTTCGCCACGATCGGTGGCGTCAAAGTCTTCTACCAGATTAAATTCAGCCTGTACCACCGGGACGAATACCATCTGGGCGACACGCTCGCCAGGTTGAATGGTGAAGCTGTCCTGGCCACGGTTCCAGACGGAGACCATCAGCTGACCCTGATAGTCAGAATCGATCAGTCCCACCAGATTGCCCAGCACGATACCATGCTTATGGCCCAGGCCGGAACGCGGCAGGATCACCGCCGCCAGAGAGGCATCGGCAATGTGGATTGCAAGACCGGTCGGCAGCAGCGTGGTGGCGCCCGGTGCCAGCTCTACGGCGGCGTCGAGGCAGGCGCGCAGATCAAGACCGGCAGAGCCGGAAGTGGCATAGGTCGGCAGCGGAAATTCCTGACCAACACGCGGGTCCAGAATCTTAACGTCGATTTTTTTCATCATAACGGGTAACGATCTCGTCCAGTAATAGTTGGCCCAGGAGTTCCTTGCGCTCAAGCGGTAAGACTTTATCTCCATCCTGCCAGAATAGGTGCAGTGCGTTGCTGTCGCTGTTAAATCCTTGGGTGGCCAGCGATACGTCGTTCGCGCAAATCAAATCGAGGTTTTTGCGGGTACGTTTTTGCCGGGCATATTCTTCCACATTATTCGTTTCAGCGGCAAACCCAACAACGTAAGGCCGACGATCTTTTAGCGCGGCGACCCCGGCAACAATATCCGGGTTTTTCACCATTTTTATTGTGATTTCATCGCCTTGCTTTTTAATTTTCTCATCCGCGATGGCCGCTGCGCGGTAGTCCGCCACGGCGGCACAGCCAATAAAAATCTGCTGCTGTTGCGCGTGCGCCTGGACGGCCGCTTCCATCTCCAGTGCGGTGGTCACGTCGATGCGCTGCACCCGCGGCGGCGTTGGCAGCGACACCGGGCCGCTGACCAGCGTGACTCTGGCACCGCGCTGCGCGGCGGCGGCGGCAATGGCAAAGCCCATCTTGCCGGAGCTTTGGTTAGTGATATAGCGCACCGGATCCAACGGCTCACGCGTTGGACCCGCGGTAATCATGATGCTGAGATGTTGCAGATCGTTGACAGGTGAAAAATGGCTGGCGGCCAGATCCACAATCGCCAGCGGATCCAGCATGCGGCCCGGGCCGACATCGCCACAGGCCTGGCTGCCGCTGTCCGGCCCCCAGATCTGCAGACCGCGGGAAGCCAGGGTTGCCAGGTTATGCTGGGTGGCCGCGTTGCGGTACATCTGCTGGTTCATGGCCGGGACCACGGCGACCGGCGCCGGGGTGGCCAGACAGATGGTGGTCACCAGGTCGTTGGCCATACCGGCGGCCACGCGAGCAATAAGATCGGCGGTGGCCGGGGCAAGGATAACTAAATCTGCCCACTTACCCAGCTCGATATGGCCCATCGCGGCTTCCGCCGCCGGATCGAGCAGGCTGTCAGACACCGGGTAGCCTGAAACGGCCTGCAGGCTCAGGGGGGTAATGAACGCTTTGCCCCCTTCGGTTATTGCCACCCGCACGTCCGCGCCGCGCTCGCGCAAACGGCGCACCAGTTCCGGCGTTTTATAGGCTGCAATGCCGCCGCTGACGCCGAGAACGATTTTTTTACCGGCCAGGCTCATCATGATTCTTTCCTGTTGGGTTCACCAGAGAGGCGGGCATTTTATCACAATCCGAAATGCATCGGGATGTTGTCCACCGGCCACTTTGCGAGGCGTTACGCAAGACGAGAAATCCGCCATCGTGGGGGGCCACTGTCTGTGGCAGCATAGCCTGACTATGGAGGAGGTGAGTGTATGGAGACATCATCCCCGCAGTTACCGCGGGAAAAAATGCTCGCTGATGGCGCCACGACGCTGACGGACGATGAGCTTCTGGCGCTGTTTCTGCGAACCGGAACGCGAAGTAAAAGTGTGTTCACGCTTTCTAAAGACCTGTTGCAGCATTTCGGCTCGTTGCACGGCTTGCTGACTGCCGAGCTGGCCGCGTTCAGGCGGGTCGACGGGATCGGTATTGCGACCTTCGCCCAGCTCAGAGGCATTGCGGAGCTTGCCCGTCGTTACTACTGCTCGGGGATCAGACGGGAAACCCCGCTGGAGAACCCGGAGATGACCCGGGAATTTGTGCGCAGCCAGCTGGCGGAAGAGGAGCGAGAGATTTTTATGGTGATTTTCCTCGATAATCAAAACCGGGTCCTGCAACATTCCCGGTTATTTTCGGGGACCCTGAGCCATGTGGAGGTGCATCCACGAGAAATTGTGCGTGAAGCGATAAAAGTGAATGCCGCTGGCGTGATCCTCGCGCATAATCACCCCTCAGGGCGCGCCGAACCGAGCAAAGCCGACAGAGACGTGACCGCACGCATCATGAAATGCTGTCAATTCATGGATATTCGTGTTCTTGACCATCTGGTGATAGGCCGCGGAGAGTACGTTTCGTTTGCCGAACGTGGGTGGATTTAAGCCATTTCTCGCGATCCATCGGGATCTTTGTCTGTTCGGGACTTGAGCACATCCGCGAGTCAGCGTATACTACGCCACCTTTGAGAATCTCGGGTTTGGCAATTGGGCCTGGCAATCGATGGTTCACTTAGAATCGCGATGACTGGGCTGTAAAGCCTGACGAGGCGCCGATACCCCATACGAAGCTCGAGCTAATTTGATTTTTGGAGAATAGACATGTCCCGAGTCTGCCAAGTTACTGGCAAGCGTCCGGTGACCGGTAACAACCGTTCCCACGCACTGAACGCGACTAAACGCCGTTTCCTGCCGAACCTGCACTCTCACCGTTTCTGGGTTGAGAGCGAGAAGCGTTTTGTCACCCTGCGTGTATCTGCTAAAGGTATGCGTGTTATTGATAAGAAAGGCATCGATACAGTTCTGTCCGAACTGCGTGCCCGTGGCGAAAAGTACTAAGTACTTAACGAGGAAATAAATCATGGCTAAAGGTATTCGTGAGAAAATCAAGCTGGTTTCTTCTGCTGGTACAGGTCACTTCTACACCACCACGAAGAACAAACGTACTAAGCCGGAAAAACTGGAACTGAAAAAGTTCGATCCAGTTGTACGCCAGCACGTACTGTACAAAGAAGCTAAAATTAAATAATTTTAGAATCCTTGTACTGAAAAACCCCGCAACTGCGGGGTTTTTTGCATTCTGAATCTCAACGGAGGAACCATGCCTGAATTACCTGAGGTAGAGACCAGCCGCCGTGGCATTGAGCCTCACCTGGTCGGTGCGACCATTCTTCACGCTGTTGTCCGCAACGGTCGTCTCCGCTGGCCAGTTTCTGATGAGATCCACGCCCTGAGCGACAAACCCGTTCTCAGCGTCCAGCGCCGCGCGAAGTACCTGCTGCTCGAGCTGCCGGATGGCTGGATCATTATCCATCTGGGGATGTCCGGGAGCCTGCGTATCCTCACTGAAGAGCTGCCCGCGGAAAAGCACGATCATGTTGACCTGGTGATGAGCAACGGCAAAGTGCTGCGCTATACCGATCCCCGCCGCTTTGGCGCCTGGCTGTGGACCAAAGAGCTGGAAGGGCACAACGTGCTGGCGCATCTGGGGCCGGAGCCGCTCTCGGATGAGTTTGACGCGGAATACCTGAAAGCGAAGTGCGCGAAGAAGAAAACCCCGATTAAACCCTGGTTGATGGATAACAAGCTGGTGGTCGGCGTGGGTAACATCTACGCCAGTGAATCGCTCTTTGCTGCCGGGATCCATCCCGATCGCCTCGCTTCGTCGCTTTCCCCGCAAGAATGCGAGCTGTTAGTCAGGGTGATTAAAGCGGTGCTGCTGCGTTCGATTGAGCAGGGCGGAACCACCCTGAAGGATTTCCTGCAGAGCGACGGTAAGCCGGGCTACTTTGCTCAGGAGCTGCAGGTCTATGGCCGTAAAGATGCGCCATGCCGGGTCTGCGGTGCGCCGATTGTGGCGACCAAGCACGCTCAGCGCGCCACCTTCTACTGCCGTCAGTGCCAGAAGTGATATGCAGGCCGGGCAAGCGCAGCGCCGCCCGGCAAGAAGGCAGGAACTACTTCAGCTTGTCCATCAACGCCTGATGAACCACCGCGGGTAAGAAATGGGTGACATCCCCCGCGTGGCGCGCCACCTCTTTCACCAGCGAAGAGGAGATAAACGACCACTCTTTGGAGGGCATCAGAAAGACGCTCTCCAGCTCGGGCATCAGATGGCGGTTCATGTGCGCCAGCTGCATCTCATATTCAAAGTCGGCCACCGCACGCAGGCCGCGGATCAGGATATTCGCCTGCTGAGCGCGGGCAAAGTTCGCCATCAGGTCGCTAAAGCCCACCACGTCCACATTAGGCAGGTGCGCGGTAGCGGCTTTTGCCAGGCCCACCCGCTCCTCAAGGTCAAACAGCGGCTTTTTGCTGGGGCTGGCGGCAATCGCCAGAATCACCGTATCAAACATGCTTGCGGCACGGGTGACGATGTCAATGTGACCGTTGGTGATGGGATCGAAGGTACCCGGATAGATCGCTTTTGTGCTCATGGCTCACGCTTTCTCTGAGTAGCCGCGGTTCAGCGCCCACAGCTCGGTGTATTTATTAAAAGTATACTGGGCGTTAACCACCGCCAGTAACCAGCCCTGTTTACCGTCCAGCACGCCACCACGCAGCACCAGCGTCTTCAGGAACGCCCCTGCGGTGTGGCTGAAAATACCCGCCAGCGAGGTTGTCTTACCGCGCTGATGACGCTCCTGAGCCCAGGCCGTGGCGTAATTAAGCTGTTTGCGCTGGAAGCTGGCGAAATCACGGCAGGTGAGATGCAGCAGATCGCCGTCGAGGGCAATGACTGGCGCCTTGCCGCAGTCCAGTGACTCATGCACCAGATTATCGTTGTACTGATAGCGCGTGCGCGGGTAGAGACGCATCACCCGATCGGGATACCAGCCGCTGTGACGCATAAAGCGACCCAGGAAGTAGTTACGTCGGGCGATGCTGTAGACGGCCTCGGGTTGAGGTGCAGCCAGCACGCGCTGGATGGCCTGGTGCAGTTCCGGGGTAACGCGCTCGTCGGTGTCGATCATCAACACATAATCGCCGGTGGCGAACTGTTGTGCACGCTGGCGCTGAATGCCATAACCCTGCCAGTCGGGGTTGCTATAGACCTGCACTCCGGCCGCGCGGGCGACCTCCACCGTGGCATCAGTACTGCCGGAATCGAGCAGGACGATCTCATCGGCCCAGGCTACAGAGGCGAGGCAATCCGGCAGCAGGTCAGCGGCGTTTTTGGCGATCATCACGACCGACAGACGCGCAGACATTAATGGCTCCGTACGGGCAGGTAAGGTTGCAGAAGTTGCAGCAGGCGGGTCAACGCCCCCTGGTTCTGGTGCAGCACTTCGACAGCGTGACGGCCATACCACAGACGATAGTCTTCGTCAGTCAGCAGGGTGGAAACTTCCTTCACGATCGAGTTGGCATCGTTAACGGTAATCAGACCGTCGGCCTGCTGCAGCTTGGCGCAGATATCTTTGAAGTTGAAGGTGTGCGGCCCCATCAGCACAGGAATAGCGTGCGCTGCCGGCTCCAGCGGATTATGCCCGCCGCGCTCCACGAGACTGCCACCGACAAAGGCCAGATCGGCAATGCCGTACAGCATCATCAGCTCGCCCATAGTATCGCCAATCACCACCTGGGTGCTGGTCGACGGGATTTCACCGCTGCTGCGCATAATGAAGCTGAATCCGCCTTTCTGCACCATGTCGCGGGCATCTTTAAAACGCTCAGGGTGACGTGGCACCAGAATTAACAGCAGATCCGGGAAGCTTTCCAGAAGCTGGCGATGCGCCTGGAGGATAATCTGTTCTTCGCCGTCGTGGGTGCTGGTGGCGATCCACACTTTACGGCGCGGCGCCCACTGGCGACGCAGGGTGATCGCCCGGGCAGCCAGCTCCGGAGTGACAGAGATATCAAATTTCAGGCTACCGGTGACCGCCAGCTGATTACGCTTCAGGCCCAGCGACAGGAATCGCGCGCCGTCCTCTTCATTCTGGGCCGCGATCAAGGTGATTTTACTCAGCAGGCGGCGCATAAATTTGCCCAGCTTGCCGTATCCCTTCGCAGAACGTTCCGACAGACGGGCATTGGCCACCACCAGCGGAATTTTACGGCTGTGCAGGGCGGAAATCATGTTCGGCCACAGTTCGGTTTCCATCACGATCACCAGCTTAGGGCGCACGGTATTGAGGAAACGGTTCATGGCGCAGGGTAAATCGTAAGGCAAATAGACGTGATGAACGTCTTTGCCAAAGGCGGACATGGCGCGTTCGGAGCCGGTTGGCGTCATAGTGGTGACGGTGATCGGCAACGACGGATAACGGTGGCGCAGGGCGCGGACCAGCGGAATGGCCGCCAGCGTTTCACCCACGGACACGGAGTGGAGCAGGATACCGTCCGGCGCAACTTTGTTGCGGCAGAAACCATAGCGTTCAGCCCAGCGTTTACGGTAGGCAGGCGCTTTACGGCTACGTAGCAGCAGTCGTAGCCACACCAGTGGCTGAATAATATAGAGCAGAGCGGTATACAACAATTCCAAGCGATTATCCGTTTTTCAGTTTCGGCGGGCAAATTCTAAGCATTTAGGCCGTTTAAAGCTATCCCTTTGGCGCTTTTGCTCAGCCATTTGCCTGCGTTACGTGCGTTCGCAGATAAAAAAACGGGCATCTGATGCCCGTTTAATGATTTCTGCTTAACGTTCCGCTTCCGGCAGTTCGTTCAGATGGTAGGTGACGCGCTCCGACAGGCCGCGAATATCACCCCCGGTGATGTAGTAGCTGTCGTCCTTCTGGTTCGGGTTACTGACCGCGTACCCCAGCATCTTGTTGATCAGCGTCGCCATCTGGTAATGGTTGAGCGGGACCTGCTGGCTGATAGCGTTCATCGCATACGCCGGATCGTTACTGAAGTAGAGGAACGGCACCTGAGCAATCGGCATCTCAACAATCGAGTGGCCGAACAGCCCGCCATCACCGACGCGTTCGCCGTGATCCGAGGTAACAAACACCAGCACCGGCAGTTTTGATTTCGCCATCGCGGTACGGATCGCCGAGGCCAGCTCTTTGTCGTACAGGCGCACGGCATCATCGTACTCATTCTTCTTCTGCGCCACGTCGTCACTCAGGCGTGGGGTAGAGAATTTCGCGAAGCCCTGCGGGATGTTGCGCTCATAAGGAATATGCGGCGCGCGACTGTTCAGCACCATCAGGAAAGGTTTGTTCCAGTCCAGCTTCGCCTGTTCAACGGAAGGGGTAAGCACCACATCGGCACCCACGTCCGGCGCAGGGCGGATCTGCGTATCTTCCCACAGGTCGATATCGTGGATACCAATCCAGTTGCTCAGCCCTTCCAGACCCTGGGCAGAGATAAACGCCGTCTGGTAGCCCTGCTTTTTGGCATTGGTAAAGATGTTGGTCGATTTTGACTTATAGGCGGCGTAGTTGTCCGGCTCGCGCAGGTTATTGACCAGCATCGGGATCGCCACGCGGGTTGAGACCGCGTTCGAGACGATCAGTCGGCCCGTCCCCTGATACTGCTCCATCAGGGCTTTCAGTTCTGGCGTGGTGTCGCGCTCGTACCCCAGGGCGCTGACATGATGCGGGTTGAGGCTTTCGCCAATCGCCAGGATGATAGAGTATTTCCCGGCGTGGCTGCCCTCTACCGGTGTGACCTTATACGGTTCATAGTGCGTGACGCTCTGGTTTTCACCGGAAAGGGCTTCCGGGATCAGGCGAATAGCGCTGTAACTCATGGCCGACAGACCATTACGCAGTAAAGAGTGGCGCAGATCCGGGTTGAATTTATACATCTGTCCGTCGATGGCTTTATAGAACTGACCCGCAAACATCACCACGATAGCCAGCAGGCACGGCATCGCCACCCACTTATGCCACTGCGGCGCCAGACGACGGGTAAAGACCAGCGCAAAGATCACCGCGACGGCCATAATGGCAAAGTAGATCCCAAGCGATCCCAGGCTGTCCGTGATGCCGCTGGCGATATCTTTGGTTTCGACAAAGGCCAGCCACACTTCACTCGGGCCATAAAACTGGCCGTAGAACTGGTAATACACCGCTTCCGATATCTGCACGATAAAGGTGACCGCCAGCAGCAGACGGGTCAGGAAATAGCGGGCGCTGGCGGCCGCCAGCAGGGAAATAATCAAATACAGCGACATGTCGCTGGATTTCGGCTGATATACATGGTCTTTCAGCAGGATGATGATTTCACACAGTGAAAACAGCACCAGGAAAGCCAGCGTGAGTATCACGGTGCGCAGAATATTGCGGCGCGGCGTGAGTGACGATTGTGAGGATGTTTTAAACATGAACGGACTCAAGGTTACTTAAAACTTTTTAGTCAGCGGGCGAATGGCTTTACCGAAACCAAAGCGCAATGCACGAACCAGGGTTGGGCGTTTATGCAGTCCTTTACGCCAGATATCCTCAAACAGGCTCAACCAGCGCGCGGCAACCGCTTCGCGGGAATAAACCTGCAGACGTTTGTCACCCTGCTCGCGCATCTGACGATAGAGTTCAGGGGAGTTTTTCAGCCGCATGATGGCGTCGAAAGCTTCATCCGGTGTTTTGGCGATCAGGTAGTCGAACTCGCTTTCGCGGATCGCGCGGTAAGAAGGCTCGTCGTCGCAGATCATCACCGTTTTACCCAGCCAGTTGTTAATCAGCTTGCTGGCAGGTTTGCGCGCCAGTTTGTGGTCGTGTGATTTGCGGAAACTGATACAGACGTCCACGTCCTGGTAGTTAGTCCAGTTATCGAAGGAGATACGCAGATCGATGCCCTGCTCAGCAAGGCGCTGCTTAAAGGCCTCGCTGCGAAACGCTTCCGGGAAGCTGTCCACACGGCCAAAAAAGGCCACGGTTTTGACGATTTCATCGGTACGCTCACGCGGTTTTACCCCCGGCTGCGGCCAGTAGGGAACAAAAACGCCGTTGCTACGGTTATCCGCTTCCGGGTTCTGATCCACCACCACGTCCGCGCCAATCACCGGTGGGCGGTCGGCACGGGCAACGACAGTCACGCCACGCCAGGGTTTGACGCGCGATCCAAAATCATCGTTATGCATCAGGTTGATGGCATCCGGGCGACATTCCGATCCAAATGAACACTCGATGTCATCTCCGTAATAGTGTTTCAGCGCCAGGGTGGTCTGGAACGTCCAGCCGCCGCGACCGCCGCAGTAAAAACGCTCCGGGATGGTATCCGGATTGACGCGGTTATCCAGCAGCGTCTGGAAGTCTGCATAGTTTTTGGCGATGAAATCAGCGCGGGAGACCGCGTGTAATTTAAGTTTGCTCATAATATTCGTTAGCCGATGATTTTTTTAAGGCGGAAGTAACGACGTCCCAGACGCCAGCGCTGACGCAAACCCCGCGCGTTTTGCCAGATCATCGACCAGATGCCGCGATCGAACAGTTCCTGGGTGATTTCGCGTTTTTTCGCGCTGTCTTCGATATTGTTAATGCTGTGCAGAATACCCAACCCCTCTTTGGCAATCTGCCATCGGCAGGCCGGAACACGCTTCACCTGGTCCGGATAGCGTTTATTGATGGCATCCAGCATTTCGAGGATTTTCATATAGTGGCGTGACGAGCGCATTCGCGTGTCGTCGGTCCCTGGCGTGTGCGATACCGAGGCAGAGTGGATCAGATAGTCGTAATAGACTTCATCCACATACTGTACGCGTTTGGCCGTCAGCAGCACTTCCGTGGTCCAGGGAATATCCTGATGACGCAGGCCGTGTTCGAAGGTAAAACCCTGCGCTTTGATAAAGGCGTGGCGATAGATATTCAGCCAGGTGACATGCAGGAATTTGCGCGAGGCCAGCGCCTTCTGCAGCCACTCCGGGCCGTCCAGCACGCCGGTCGAGGCCAGTTTGTCTGAAGGGAAAATCTTTTTCGACGGGCGTCCATCGTCATAAATATAATTACCGTTGCAGGTCGCCACATCGAGCTGGCCTGCGAAAGCAATATCCAACAGGCGCTGATACATGCCGGGGTAAATAACGTCATCAATATCGGGGAACGCGACGTATTGACCCGTCGCCAGGGCAAGACCGGTATTGCGTGCGGCCGATACGCCACCATTAGGCTGATCGATTATGCAGAAATGGCTAAATTTGTCGGCATAGCCGGCAATGATTTCCGCTGAGCGATCCGTTGAGCCGTCATTAACAATGATGAGTTCCAGGCTCGATAAATTCTGCTGTTTAATGCTGTCAAAAAAAGCGCTCAGGAATTTTTCGCCATTAAAAACGGCAACGATGAGGCTTAATTGAGGCGTTTCAGACATGCTTTCTCCGTAAAAATACGCAGCAATAAAAAGGGTATAACGAGGCCATTTGCTGGCAATTCGACAGCCGACAGGCTAAAGCGTTCCGCGCCAGGGTGATTATTCCCCTGGCGCGTCAGATTGGTCAGGACATTTGCTTTTCGGTGTTTGCAGGGCGTAGGGCGCACATGCCAACCAGCAAGCCGGTCAGTAACATATACTGCTCCAGATAGTGATCCTTGAGGTTGTGATCGACCATGGTTCGGCAGAAGAAGCCGACGGTAAAGAGCAGCAGGAACATCCCCACCATCATGTTGCCACGGCGGAACTCCCGCCAGCCGATATACCAGCAGCCCACCAGCAGGATCAGCCAGCCCGCGATGCCAATAACACCGTTCTGAATACCAAATTCAATCAGGCCGTAGTGGCTATGGGGAATGTTAATTCGGTTATCCTGGGTATCCCGGCGTAATACATAGCGGAAGGCCTCTTTTTTAGCCCCTACGCCTGCCGGATGTTCGGCAATCAGGTTCCAGCCCTGATGGAAGAAGCTCGCCCGGCAGCCGTTGGAGTGGTTCATAGGCACACCCAGGCTGTTAACCGGTACCGCTCCGTCTGTTTTATTGTAACAAAAGCTGGTGAAGGGGGCGTTCCATCCAGCAATGGCATCACTTTCAAGGGTTTGCCAGCGCGGATCGGTTTTCCATGAGGCGTAACCGAGCAGCGCAGAGGCAATAATAAGACCAACCAGAATGCCACCGGTGACGACGACCCGACTGCGGCGCATGCTATGAAGGCTTAACAGGATAAAGGTTGAGAACAGGCTACCGACCAGACCGATAGTGCCCCAGCGGGTATCCACCAGCGCGGTACACAGCAGGTTACTTAACAGTATTAATGCCAGCATCGGTGTGTTCAGGCGCAGGAAGCGTTGATGTAACAGACCGCGCGCCAGCAGCTCGGCCATGATAAAGCCGGTAATCATATTGACCTGGAAGCTCATGCGGGTGCGGTTATAAACGATCCGCGTTTCGCCCCAGTGGATATACCCATCGCGCCAGTAGAGCCAGAGTGAATCCAGTAAATGGACGCATACCACGCCCCAGAAGAAGAGGATCACCAGCGTAAAGAAGCGGGCAGCGCTCATGGTAGGGAAGGATCTCTGGATCGCCGGCAATAAAACCAGGCCAGCGCAGAACAGTAATACCGGGCGTAACCACTGGCCGCTCCAGGCAGAAACCATTTCTTTTATGTCCGGGGCGACAAAAAAGCCATTAATCAAAATAAAGAAAGTTAACGTCCATATCACAATAAGAACGAACTTAATTTTGCTTAAATCCAGCCGTTGTCTGGTTGTCATCTCGCTAAAAAACAGGCCAAGCGCCACGGCGACAATGGGATAAATCAATCCATTGCGATGAAACGGCAGCTGATCGTTGGGAATAGGCCAGATAAAACATAAAGCCAGTACAGCAAGGACTAACAGGCCTGTCAGAATGTTACGAGTATTTGTCATATATTTTGGGCTGGTTAAGGATTTTTTCGGTTCTTGACCGGCTGGTTAACAACGCTGTGAGCCATCTCCACGGTTTTTCCGTGGGAAATAAAAAGCCAGAGAAAACTATCACAAATGCCTGACCTACAGAAGGACAATGTTTGTAAGCAAGAATAATCCGTTACGCGCTTTCCGGCACCAGGCTTTATGTATTACCAAGGCCGTAACGGTTATAATTTGCTGCTACGGCAAGTTCTTGCACAATAAACAGGAAAAGTATGCATATCGTTCACACTGAAGCAGACGGTGGTAAGGGCGGTCAGCCATTACGCATCATTAATGAGTCCCTAGGGATGATTCAGCGCGGCCATCAGGTGACCATACTTTGTCCGGAGAGTGCACCGCTACACGGTCTGGCACGCGATGCCGGGTTAACGGTCGTGACGATGCCGCTACGACGTAAGAACCTGCAAAACCTGCAGCAGCTGCGCCGCTGGCTGAAAGAGAACCGCCAGTCCGTTGATGTCATCAACAGTCACAATTCTGCCGATACCTGGCTGGTGGCGCTGGCCAATCTCACCCTGTCGGACCCGGTTCCGCTGGTGCGTACCCGTCATGCCTCCGGCGTGCCGCGCAATAACTGGACCACCCGCTGGCTGTTTCGCAAAGCCTGCGCCCATATCGTGACTACCGGGGAAGCGCTGCGCCAGCAGATGGCGGATATCGGCGTGCCGATGGCCCAGAGCACGTCCGTACCGAGCGGCGTGGATACCCAACGTTTTCACCCGGCGGATAAACAGCAGGCCCGAGAGCACTGTGGCCTGTCGCAGGCCGATTTCTGGCTGGGCGTGGTGTCGCACCTGCGGCCTAACAAGGGCCATAGCGTGCTGGTGCGTGCTCTGGCCAGCATTGATAATCCGCACATCAGACTGGCGATCGTCGGCGAAGGGCCGCATAAAGCGACGCTGGAGCAGGAGATTATCGACCTGGGATTGCAGGAGCGGGTAGTGATGGCGGGGCATCGCAGCGATCCAGAGCGCTGGTTCCCGGCCTTTGATGTCGCTCTCAGCCCTTCGCACGATATGGAAGGCGTCCCGCAGGGGGTACTGCAGTCGCTGGCCTCGCGTATTGCGACTATTGCCACCGACGCGGGCGGCACGGCTGATGCGGTGATTAACGGCCAGACCGGGATTTTGATTGCGCAGCGCGACGAAACGGCGCTGCGCGAGGCGATTGTGCAGTTATACGACGACGGCGCGCTGCGCGAAAAGCTGGCGCAGCAGGGATACGATTACCTGTGCAGCCATTTCACCCGCGAGTGCATGCTGGAGGCGATGGAAAAGGTCTTTTCCACCGCGGCTCAGCGCAGCAGGTCGCGGTAAAGCGCCTGCAGCTCTTTCGCCATCCGCTCCAGGGTATAAGGCTCAGCAGTGGCGCGTGCCGCTGCTGAATAATCAATACCCTGTTCACGGCCCTGAAGCCAGAGGCTTATCACCTGCTGATACCCGTCGCTGTCGAGCGCGTCGCGCACCCAGCCGTTAACACCCTCTTCAATCCACTCCGCCGCGCCGCAGCCATGGCTGGTGAGTAGCGGCAGACCACAGGCCAGCGCTTCAACGCAGACGTTCGGGAAGGGATCGTAAAGCGTCGGCAGGATCAGCGCGTCGGCGGTGCCGTATACCTGGCGGACATCGGCAACCGGCCCCAGAAAACGCACCCGGGACGCCACGCCGAGGGTCTGGGCCAGCTTTTCGAATTTGCGCGCATGCTTGTCGCGCCCGGCGATCAGCAGCCAGACATCAGGGTGAGGAACAATGGCGCGCAGCGCCGTCGCCACCCCTTTACGACTGAACCCGGAGCCGACATAGGCCAGCACCGGTGCTGCCTGGGGGATCCCCAGCGCATCACGCTGGGAGAGCGAGCGCACCTCAGGAGTGAAGTGGGCAGTATCCACACCGTTGTAGATCACCGTCAGCTTGTGGTCCGGCAGGCCAAAACGGCGGGCGATATCATCCCGCACCATTTTCGAATTGCAGATCACGTTGCGCAGCGCAGGATGGGTAAACATCTGCGCTTCCGCCTGTAAAATATAGCGATGGTAGCGGCTCAGGGACTGCGCCCAGCGCGCCAGCGGCGACTGGATGCGGTTGTACTGCGCAAGCCAGGTGGCGTGTACGCCATCCCCGGCACGGAAAATGGTCGCCCCCGGAATACGCTCATGGCTCTGCACAATATCAAACTGGGCAAACTGCGCCGCCGCAGCGTCGGCAAAACCCGACTCGCGATCGAGTCGGTTGCGGAAGGCCGGGTTAACCGTCAGGGTTTTCCAGCCTGCGGCATCTTCCCACTGACGGGCGATCAGCGTCACGTCCAGGGCCGTATCCTGCGCCAGCACGTTCAGCGCGCGGGAGACAAAACGCTCCGCGCCGCCGTTGGGGTTATAGGTCTGTCGGACGATAGCCAGCTTCATGCCGGATTTTCCAGCAGCAGGGTATCGATGGCGCTCAGCACCATCTGCGGGGTGATCGCCGTAATGCAGTCGGAGACGCCGCTGTCGCCGCAGCCCGCTTTACCGCAGGGCTGACAGGTAAAGCCAGCCACGATCACCCTGTAGTTCACCCCCCACGGGGCCCACTTGATCGCCCCGGTCGGGCCGAAGATGGCGACGGTCGGGGTTCCCACCGCGCTGGCGAGGTGCATCGGCATCGAATCGACGCCAAAGTAGACCCGCGCGTGCTTCATCAGCGCGCCCAGCTCTTTCAGGTTTAACTGGCCGCTTAAATCAAACACCGGCTGGGTGAGCGCGGCACGCAACTCATCCATGTAGGCGGTCTCTTCTTTTGATGGTGCTGCAGAGAGGATAATCGGCAGGCCGCGGGCCGCCAGGTTATCGATGGTCGCCGCCAGCTTGTTGATATCCCAGGCCTTGAACATCCAGCGCGACGTTGGGTGCACCAGAATGTAGGACTG
Source organism: Leclercia sp. Marseille-Q4284 (assembly GCF_916618945.1). Classification (NCBI taxonomy): domain Bacteria; kingdom Pseudomonadati; phylum Pseudomonadota; class Gammaproteobacteria; order Enterobacterales; family Enterobacteriaceae; genus Leclercia; species Leclercia sp. Marseille-Q4284. Next base: position 757,783 of record NZ_CAKAKG010000002.1, on the reverse strand, counting down.
GCTCGTCAGCCCGAAACCGGCCAGTTTCTCCGCAATCGACGCTTCCGCCGCATCGCCCGGCACAAACAGGGTATGTTTATCGGCATCGGTCTGCGGATGAATACCGATCCGCCGCAGCGCATCCAGATTCACCTCCACCATATGGCGGCTGTTATCCTGGATCGCCGGATAGAGGGTAGTAAAGGATTTGACCCAGCGGCGACGTGCCAGCCCGCCGCGTTTATCGGGCTTAAAGCCGACGGACACGCGCGGTTTCAGACGACGCGCCAGCCGCGCGCCGTGCCAGTGTTCGGTCAGGTTGATCAGCACGTCATACTGCCGCGCCTTCAGGGTATTCAGCAGGGCGCGGTACAGGCGGAACTGCGCGAACCAGCCTTTTTTACGCCAGTTGCGGCCAATGGTATGCACCTGGTCGATATAAGGATGGCTGGTGAGCATCGCCTGGGTGTCGTCATACACCAGGGCATCCACTTCGACATCGGGGTAGTTCTTTTTCAACACCGTAAAGACCGGCGAGGTCAGCAGGACGTCACCGTGGTGACGCAGCTTAACGATCAGCACGCGCTTCGGTGGGCGCTCCGCTGAGAAAAAATCAGACATAGGCTCTCTCTGCTGCCAGCAACGGCTCTAATTGCGCAAATACCGCAGCGGCGGACAGGTCGCTCAGCTGCGATGAATGTTCCGGGCGGCAGATATATTGATTTTTGCCATAGCCGCCAATCAGACCCGGATCCGTCGGGCCGTAAAGCGTAATATTAGGACGATCCAGCGCCGCCGTCAGGTGGCTGAGGCCGGTATCCACCGACACTACCGCCGTGGCGCCTGCCAGCTGTTGCGCCACGCCGTCCAGCTTCATCCGCGGCAGGACGTCCACGTAATCAAAGCCTTCTGCCAGACGCTTCGCCCGCGCCTCTTCGTGCGGGGCACCCCACGGGAGCTTAATGCGCAGGCCTGCATTGCTCAGCAGGCCGATAAGATCGCGCCAGTGGGCTTCCGGCCAGTGTTTATCATCCCGGGTGGTGGCGTGCAGGAAAATCAGATAAGGCGCGCTTTTGGGTTCTGAATCGTGCAGGAAGTGCCGGGAAATCGCGTAATCCCCCTGCATGGCGGGTTTCGCATAGCCCAGGCTTTTGGCAAACAGCTCCCGGGTGCGTTCCACCGCGTGCTGCTGCTTCGCGATTGCATGGCGGCAGGTATAGAACAGGCTCGCCAGCGGCTCGCGGGCACTGTGCCAGTCCATACCGTGCTTTACGCCGTGCGCCAGTCGGGTGACCAGCGCCGCGCTTTTGACCAGCCCTTGAGCGTCAATGATGGCATCATAATGCTGCGCCTGAACCGCCTCGCGAAAGGCCTGACGTTCGGCCTTAATAGGGGCGGAGAACCAGGCTTTGCGCCAGCGACGGATCGCCACTGGGATCACCCGGTCTACGGCTTGATGCCAGCCCGGGATCTGCGCAAAGCCTTCTTCCACCACCCAGTCAAAACGGATACCCGGAATGGCCTGCATGGCATCGGTGAGCGCGGGCAACGTATGGAGCACGTCGCCCATCGAGGAGGTTTTAACGATCAATACCCGCATCCGTTACCCTTCTTCGCTCAACAGCAGCTCGTTAAGCTCGTCGAGGACACGCTGCGGAGTAATGTCGATCAGGCTCTGGTGATAGCCTTCGGCGGCGTCACCCTTACGCACTTTGTGGTAGCCAGTGATCAGACGGATCACCCGCGCCTTATGCGACAGTGGCGGGGTAAAGTCCGGGCTGCTCGGGCCGTACAGCGCCACCAGCGGGCGGTTCAGCGCCGCGGCAACGTGCATCAGGCCGGAGTCGTTAGTGACCACGGCCTTACAGGCGGCGAGCAGAATAACGGCCTGCTCCAGCTGGGTTTCCCCGGCCAGATTACGGCACCAGGCCTGCTGCTCAATGCTCAGCGCGGCGAGGATTTCATTCCCTGCCTCATGATCTTTCGCCGAGCCGAACAGCACAATCTGATAGCCTTCGTCGATCAGCTGCTTCGCCAGCTCAGCATAGTGATAGTGCGGCCAGCGTTTTGCCGGGCCAAATTCCGCGCCAGGACAGAAGCCAATCAGCGGCCGATCGGGTAACAGGCCAAAAGCGTTACAGGTCTGGGATTTTTCACCCTCGTGGACCTGGAGCTGCGGCCACAGCAGCGGCTGGGGCAGATCTTTCGCGCTGCGCATTACGCCTTTGTCGTAGGCCAGCGCTACGTAGCGCTCCACCATCAGGGGCCAGGCCTCTTTATCCAGGATCCGAGCGTCATTCAGCAGGCCGTAGCGCATCTCGCCCCGCCAGCCGGTGCGGTGCGGCACGCTGGCGAAGAAGGGCACTAATGCCGATTTAAAGGAGTTCGGCAGGACGTAGGCGCGGTCGTAGCGCTTGTCGCGCAGGTTATGGCCGAGCTTGCGGCGCTCTGCGAGTTCCAGCGCCCCGTGACCAAGCGGCATCGGGATCGCCTCGTTAACTTCCGGCATCCGCGATAACAGCGGACGGCACCACGCGGGTGCCATCACGTCAATTATCGCCTGGGGATAGCGCGCCTTGAGCGTGCGATAGAGACTTTGCGACATCATCATGTCGCCCACCCATGACGGGCCAATCACCAGAATTTTCATACTTATGCGTCGCGGTTCAGCCAGGCCATATACTCCGTCACGCCTTCGGCAACGGTCTTGAACGGCTTGTCATAGCCGGCGGCGCGCAGGTTGGTCAGATCCGCCTGGGTAAATGCCTGGTAGCGGCCTTTCAGCTTGTCCGGGAACGGGATGTACTCAAGGCTGCCTTTCTGATGATACGCCAGCGCAGCATCGGCTACCGCCTGGAAGGACTCTGCGCGGCCGGTACCCAGGTTGAAGATGCCGGAGACGCCGTTTTCCCAGAACCACAGGTTCACTGCTGCCACGTCACCCACGTAGACGAAGTCACGCTTGAAGCCATCGCTGCCTTCGAACAGTTTCGGGGTTTCGCCGTTGTTCAGCTGGGTATTGAGGTGGAAGGCCACGCTCGCCATGCTGCCTTTGTGACCTTCGCGCGGTCCGTAGACGTTGAAGTAGCGGAAGCCAACGATCTGCGAGTTGGCTTCTGGCAGCACCTGGCGCACGTATTCGTCGAACAGGAACTTGGAGTAGCCGTAAACGTTCAGCGGCTGCTCAAATTCACGGGATTCAATAAAGTCTGAAGTGCGCCCGCCGTAGGTCGCTGCGGAAGAGGCGTACAGGAACGGAATTTCACGCTCAAGGCAGTAGTGCAACACCTCTTTGGAGTACTGATAGTTGTTATCCATCATGTACTTGCCGTCCCACTCGGTGGTGGAGGAGCATGCACCTTCATGGAAGATGGCCTCGATCTCACCGAACTCTTCACCCGCCATAATCTGGATAAGGAAATCTTCTTTATCCATGTAGTCGGCAATGTTCAGATCCACCAGGTTAACGAACTTGGTGCCGTCTTTCAGGTTGTCCACCACCAGGATGTCGGTGATGCCTTTGTCATTGAGGGTCTTAATAATATTGCTGCCGATAAAGCCCGCGCCGCCGGTAACGATGATCATAGCTGTAACCTTTGAAGTGTGGAGTCCGGGGACAATCCCGGACACTAATAGTCATATCATATCATTAGTATGACTCCCCATCAGCCATTCACCGACATCCCGCAGGGGTACACGTGATTTATGCTGCAAAAACGAGAACTGTTAATGCGTCATCTCGTATCGGGGTATAGCTTTGGGTAATATGTGCCGAAATTTGCCGAGTCTGGAGAATTGCAATGCGTGGTGATTTTTACAAACAGTTAAACAGTGACCTGGAAACCGCGCGTGCGGAAGGGTTGTTCAAAGAAGAGCGGATCATTACTTCTGCTCAGCAGGCAGATATCACCGTTGCCGACGGCAGCCATGTGATTAACTTCTGTGCCAACAACTATTTAGGTCTGGCGAATCACCCTGAGCTGATCGCTGCCGCGAAGGCAGGCATGGACACCCACGGTTTTGGTATGGCCTCCGTGCGCTTCATCTGCGGCACCCAGGACAGCCATAAAGCGCTGGAGAGCAAGCTGGCTGCGTTCCTCGGCATGGAAGATGCGATTCTGTACTCCTCCTGCTTCGACGCTAACGGCGGTCTGTTTGAGACCCTGCTCGGTGCAGAAGATGCCATCATTTCCGATGCCCTGAACCATGCTTCAATCATTGACGGCGTGCGTCTGTGTAAAGCGAAGCGTTTCCGCTACGCCAACAACGACATGGTTGAGCTGGAGGCCCGCCTGAAAGAGGCTCGCGAGGCCGGGGCGCGTCACGTGCTGATCGCCACCGACGGCGTGTTCTCGATGGACGGCGTGATCGCCAACCTGAAAGGCGTCTGCGATCTGGCGGACAAATACGATGCGCTGGTGATGGTCGATGACTCGCACGCGGTCGGCTTTGTCGGCGAGAACGGTCGTGGCTCCCACGAATACTGTGAGGTGATGGGCCGGGTGGACATCATCACCGGCACGCTGGGCAAAGCGCTCGGCGGCGCATCCGGCGGCTACACCGCGGCGCGCAAAGAGGTGGTGGAGTGGCTGCGTCAGCGTTCCCGTCCGTATCTGTTCTCCAACTCCCTGGCCCCGGCCATTGTTTCCGCCTCCATCAAAGTGCTGGAGATGGTGGAGTCCGGTGCCGATCTGCGCGACCGTCTGTGGTCAAACGCCCGTCTGTTCCGCGAAAAAATGACCGCGGCGGGCTTTACCCTGGCCGGTGCCGATCACGCCATTATCCCGGTGATGCTGGGCGATGCCGTGGTGGCGCAGAACTTTGCCCGCGAGCTGCAGAAAGAGGGGATTTACGTCACCGGATTCTTCTTCCCGGTGGTGCCAAAAGGTCAGGCGCGTATTCGCACCCAGATGTCGGCGGCGCATTCCCCTGAACAAATTGAGCGTGCGGTTGAAGCCTTCACCCGCATCGGCAAACAGCTGGGCGTAATTGCCTGAGGACGCGTAATGAAAGCATTATCCAAACTGAAAGCGGAAGAAGGCATCTGGATGACCGACGTTCCGGAGCCGGAAGTCGGTCATAACGATCTGCTGATCAAAATTCGTAAAACCGCCATCTGCGGCACGGACGTTCACATCTACAACTGGGACCAGTGGTCGCAGAAGACCATTCCGGTGCCGATGGTCGTCGGTCACGAATATGTGGGCGAAGTGGTTGGCATTGGTCAGGAAGTGAAAGGCTTTAAAATTGGCGATCGCGTCTCCGGCGAAGGCCATATCACCTGCGGCCACTGCCGTAACTGCCGCGGCGGACGCACTCACCTGTGCCGTAACACCGTCGGCGTGGGCGTTAACCGTCCGGGCAGCTTTGCAGAATATCTGGTGATCCCGGCGTTTAACGCCTTCAAAATCCCGGACAATATCTCCGACGATCTGGCGTCGATCTTCGACCCGTTCGGCAACGCAGTGCACACAGCGCTGTCATTCGACCTGGTAGGCGAAGATGTGCTGGTCTCCGGCGCAGGCCCGATCGGCATCATGGCCGCTGCGGTGGCGAAGCACGTGGGTGCCCGCAACGTGGTGATCACCGACGTGAACGAATATCGTCTGTCACTGGCGCGCAAAATGGGCGTCACCCGTGCGGTGGATGTCTCGAAAGAGAACCTGGCTGACGTGATGGAAGAGCTGGGGATGACCGAAGGCTTTGACGTCGGTCTGGAGATGTCCGGCGCGCCGCCGGCATTCCGTACTATGCTCGACACCATGAACCACGGTGGCCGTATCGCGATGCTGGGTATTCCGCCGTCTGATATGTCCATCGACTGGAACAAAGTGATCTTCAAGGGCCTGTTCATCAAGGGCATTTATGGCCGTGAGATGTTCGAAACCTGGTACAAGATGGCAGCCCTGATCCAGTCCGGTCTGGATCTGTCGCCACTCATTACTCATCGCTTCGCCATCGATGAGTTCCAGCAAGGCTTTGACGCGATGCGTTCAGGCCAGTCCGGGAAAGTGATCCTGAGCTGGGATTAAAACGAAAAGCGCCTGCGGGCGCTTTTTTTTCGCAGGCCTCACGTTTTTCGGTCCACAACCGGATAGTTATCCGCTTTTCTTCGCTTTTTTCAGCCTTCGCTTATAGAGTCTGTTCAGGTTTACTCAACTTTACAGCGCCTATGTTCAAGCTCACCGTTTGTTTATTGACCTGTAACTCAGCACGACTGCTGCGTGAAGTCCTGCCTCCGTTGATCGTTGTTGCCGATGAGATCATTGTCCTCGACTCGGGTAGTCACGACGCTACGTTAGCGATTTGCCAGGAATACGGCATCACCCCCCATCATCAGCCCTATACCATGCATGGCGTACAGATGAACCACGCCATCGAACTGGCGAGCAATGACTGGGTGCTCTGCATGGACAGCGATGAGATCCTCGATGCTGAAACCGTTGATTTTATCCTGCGCCTGAAAGCGGGTGACGAACCTCATCCGCAGCAGGCATGGCGCATTGCCCGCTACTGGCATGTGTTAGGGGAAGAGGTGCGGACGATCTATCCCGTCTCCTCGCCCGATTTTCCGGTACGGCTCTTTAACCGTACCCAGGCGCGGTTTAATCAGCGTCCGGTGGATGACAAAGTGGAAGGGGCGATCCAGTCGGTTAAAATTCCGGGCCGGGTGCGCCATGACACCTTCTATTCGCTGCATGAGGTCTTCAACAAGCTAAACAGTTACACCAGCCGTCTGGTGAAGTACCAGACCGTACGCCCTTCGATTGCACGCGGGGTGATTAGCGCCATCGGCGCGTTCTTCAAGTGGTATCTGTTCAGCGGCGCGTGGCGCCAGGGGAGAGTGGGGGTGGTGACCGGTCTCTACGCCACTTTTTACAGCTTCCTGAAATACTTCAAAGCCTGGTATCAGCGCCAGGAACAGAAGGAGTCTGCGGGCAAAAAGCGCGCAGACTCTCACGTCATTGAGTAAGGGCCGGTATCAGCTTTTTTTACCCCAGCCCTGCCACTGCAGCTGGACATACTTCACCAGCGAACTCTGGCTGATGCTCTCACCAATCACCGAGAAATAGCGGGTCACGTAGACCGGCTCTGGCGGCTGCTTCGGCGCACAAAGCGTTACGCCGCGGAACGGGTTACGCGGTTTAGTGCCAGGCGCGGTGCCAGTTGGTGGCGGGCTCACCGGGTGAGAGGTATCCACCTGTGGCTCGTTGAGCAGGCTGCTCGCTGGCACCAGGGTGATATCCCCAGGCAGTGTGGGCAGCATCTGCTGTAACACGCGAACGGTGGATGGATGAGGATGACCAATGGCGATCGCCGAGCCTGAGCGGCGGGCCACCTGCACGGCGCGGTTAAACTGGACGCGGATATCGGCCTCGTTTTGTGTGTCATCGAGGAACACTTTACGCTTAATCACCTTCACGCTGGTGCCTTGCGCGGCGCGCATCGCCTGGCTGTTGCCGATGGTCATGCTGTCGAGGAAGTAGAGGTTGTAGCGCGCCAGGGACTGCATCACCTTCTGCATGCCAAACAGGCTGGAGGTCATGGCGCTGCCCATATGGTTATTCAGCCCCACGGCGTAAGGCACTTTGCCATACGCCTCGCGGATGATGCGCTCGATCTCGTCACTGCTCATCTCCGGACGGAGGGTATCTTTTTCCAGCGGCTGTTTGCTGAGCGGGGCCATCGGCAGATGGATCAACACTTCATGCCCGCTGTTATGGGCTTTAGTGGCCATTTCGTGCGCGTGTGGCGCGTTCGGCAGCACGGCGACGGAGATGGCGGATGGCATCGCCAGGACCTGATTTTCTGTGTGTGGACGATAACCGAAGTCATCAATGACGATAGCGAGTTTACCTGCGTAAACCGGCATCGCCAGCGCCAGTGCGCTGACGAGGGGGAGAACCATACGACGAAATTGAAGCAAAACTTATCTTCCCAACCACGGCTGTGGATTGACCGCCTGACCCTGGCGACGAATTTCGAAATAGAGTGACGGGCGGCCCTGACCGCCACTGCTGCCCACGAGGGCGATAGCCTGACCGGCGCGTACCTGAGTGCCGACGCTGACGAGGGCGCTCTGGTTGTAGCCGTAAAGACTCATGTCGCCTTTACCGTGCTCAACCACCACCACCAGGCCGTAACCCTGCAGCCAGTCAGCAAGGATCACCCGGCCATCGGCAATAGCTTTGACTTCGCTACCTTCCGATGCACCGATAACAATCCCCTTCCAACGTAGCTCACCCTGCAGCTGTTCGCCATAGCGATGCAGAATTGAGCCCCGTACCGGCCAGTAAGCCTGGCCGCGCGGCGAGCCCAGACCGCCGGTGCGCGACATCAGCGAGCGTTCGTTTTCTGTTGGCTTGTAGGTAGTGCCTTTGCGGGAGGCTTCCTGCTGGCGATTGCGTACGGCCTGTGCTTCACGGGCTTCACGTTCGGCGCGGGCCTTCGCCGCTGCTTCTGCGCGGGCAAGGCTGTTACGTAAGCGGGATTCGTTGGCGCGCATTTCGCTCAGCTGGCTCTGGCCTTGCTGAATGGAGGATTCGAGGCCAGCAAGGGTCTTCTTACGCTCGTTGCGCGCCTGCTCCAGTTTGGCCTGCTGCGCCTGCTGATCGTAAAGCAGGGTCTGCTGTTGGCTCTGCTTCTCTTCCAGCTCCGCTTTTTGCGTGGTGACCTCTTCCCGCGTCTGCTTCAGCTGGGCGATGGTCTCCTGGCGGGACTGGTTAAGGTAGCCAAAATAGGCCTGCAGACGCTGACCGCGCTGGCTCTCTTCGCCGCTGAGGATCAGCTGGACGCCGGTGTGTTCACCCTGGCGGAAGGCAGCATCTAACTGTGCGGCAAGATTGCGCTCCTGAGCCGCACGCTGGCGTTCAAGTTTGGCGATAGACGCATTCATCTCGTCTATCTGCTTATTCAACTGGGTGAGGGTGTTCTGGGTTTCGCGCAGCTGGCGTGCCGCCGCGGAGATCGCCTCTTCCTGCTTTTTGAGTTGCGCGAGCAGAGAGGAGCGTTGCTGCTGTTGCTGGCGTACCGCCCGCTCTTTAGCGGCGATATCTGCCTGAATGGTTTTGAGCTGATCGCGCTCGTCCGCCTGGGCGGATGCCGCGCACAACAATACGCCAGCGCTGAGCACGCTGGCGTAAAGTAAAGGCCTGACTGATAACCGTAACGGCTTCACGACCCATGTGATTGAAACAATCGCCTTTCCCCTCATGGGGAAGGATTATTCCACGATGAACAGCGGCTTGCCAGTCATCTCTTTCGGGATTTCCATACCCATCAGGGTCAGCATGGTCGGGGCAACGTCTGAAAGCTTACCGCCATCCACTGCTTTAACTGATTTATCACCGACATAAATCATCGGGACCGGCAGGTTGGTATGCGCGGTGTGCGCCTGACCGGTGGTCGGATCGCGCATCTGTTCGGCATTGCCGTGGTCAGCGGTGATCAGCATCTGGCCGCCAACGGCTTCCACTGCTTTGGTGACCTGCGCAATACATTCATCCAGCGCTTCAATGGCTTTGATCGCCGCTTCCATCACCCCGGTATGGCCAACCATGTCGCCGTTCGGGTAGTTACAGATGATGGTGTCGTATTTGCCGCTTTCGATGGCGGCGATCAGCTTTTCGGTCAGCTCGGCAGAGCTCATCTCTGGCTGCAGATCGTAGGTCGCCACTTTCGGGGAGTTGATCAGAATGCGGTCTTCGCCTTTAAACGACTCTTCCACACCGCCGTTAAAGAAGAAGGTGACGTGTGCGTATTTCTCGGTTTCGGAGATGCGCAGCTGGGTTTTGTCGTGCTTCGCCATCCACTCGCCGAAGGTATTGGCCAGCGATGACGGCGGATAGGCGCACGGCGCTTTAATGTCGGCGGCATATTCGGTCAGCATCACGAAATCGCCCAGCTTGACCTCTTTTTTACGGGCGAAGCCGTCGAAGTCTGCATTGACGAAGGCGCGGGTGATTTCGCGGGCGCGGTCAGCGCGGAAGTTCATGAAGATCAGCGCGTCGCCGTCTTCCATCGCGGCATCGGCCTGGCCTTCGGCACGGATCACGGTCGCTTTCACGAATTCGTCGTTTTCATCGCGAGCGTAAGCGGCTTCCAGCGCGGCAACGGCGGTATTTGCCTGGAACTCGCCTTTGGCGTCAACCAGCAGATTGTAGGCCTGCTCGACGCGATCCCAGCGGTTATCGCGGTCCATGGCGTAGTAGCGGCCAATGATGGACGCCACACGGCCTTTGCCGAGAGCGGCAAACTTGTCTTCAAAGGCTTTCAGGGAGGATTCAGCGCTGCGCGGTGGGGTATCGCGGCCATCAAGGAAGGCGTGCAGATAGATTTTGTCTGCGCCTTTTTCCGCGGCCAGCTCTACCATCGCCATGATGTGATCTTCGTGGCTATGGACGCCACCGGCGGAGAGCAGCCCCATAATGTGTACCGCTTTGCCTGCGGCGGCAGCTTTCTCAACCGCGCCGGTCAGCACCGGGTTTGCAAAGAAGGTGCGTTCTTTTATTTCAACATCCAGACGGGTCAGGTCCTGATAAACAATGCGCCCGGCACCCAGGTTGACATGTCCAACTTCGGAGTTGCCCATCTGGCGATCGGGCAGACCCACTTCCAGACCGGACGCATCAATCAGCGTGTGAGGACGTTGGGCCCACAGTGCATCCATGACCGGGGTTTTAGCATTGAAAATGGCGTTATCCTGCTGATCTTCGCGATAACCGTAGCCATCCAGAATCATCAGTACCATAGGTTTTTTAGAAACCGACATTGCGACAACCTCTTTGCTCAAAAGACAAAAAATTTGCGTAATTTTACTACAGCTGAATCGATCAAATAGCCGCAGAAGATCAAAGAAACCACGGAGGTAAGGGTAAGGATAGGGGAATTTCGGTCTTTTTTTTCGTGGCAGCACGCAGAAAATGGATTAGCTTATTGTCGCTGGCTGTATTTGCCACAACGCACAGGTATACTCCTGTCCTGGTTTTTTATTCACTCAGTCGGGAGTCGTTACCCCCCATGCAAGAAATTATGCAATTTGTCAGCCGCCACCCCATACTTTGTATCGCGTGGATTGGTCTACTGGCAGCAGTACTTTTCACCACGTTCAAAGGCCTCACCTCTAAAGTGAAGGTGATCACCCGCGGCGAAGCCACGCGTCTTATCAATAAAGAAGAGGCAGTGGTTGTCGATCTGCGTCAGCGTGACGATTTCCGCAAAGGCCACATTGCAGGCGCGATTAACCTGCTGCCAGCCGAAATCAAAGCCAATAACCTTGGCGAACTGGAAAAGCATAAAGACAAACCCATTATTGTCGTCGACGGCACCGGGATGCAGGCTCAGGAGCCAGCAAATACCCTCGTCAAAGCAGGCTTTGCAAACGTCACTGTCCTGAAAGACGGCATCTCTGGCTGGAGCGGTGAGAATCTGCCTCTGGTTCGCGGTAAGTAAACAGGAGACTGAACATGGCCAATATCGAAATCTATACCAAAGCGACCTGCCCGTTCTGCCATCGTGCGAAAGCGCTGCTGGACAGCAAAGGCGTAGCCTTCCAGGAACTGCCTATTGATGGCGATGCTGCGAAGCGCGAAGAGATGATTAAACGTAGTGGCCGTACGACGGTTCCGCAGATTTTTATCGATGCGCAGCACATTGGCGGCTGTGATGACTTGTATGCGCTTGACGCGCGCGGTGGACTCGATCCCCTGCTGCGCTAAGGCGTTTTAGGACAATTAAAAAGGGTATTTCCATGTCAGAACAAAACAACACCGAGATGACTTTCCAGATCCAGCGCATTTACACCAAAGACGTCTCCTACGAAGCACCAAATGCGCCGCATGTTTTCCAGAAAGACTGGCAGCCAGAGGTTAAACTTGATCTGGATACCGCATCCACCCAACTGGCGGATGACGTGTATGAAGTCGTGCTGCGTGTTACCGTAACCGCCTCTCTGGGCGAAGAGACTGCATTCCTGTGCGAAGTACAGCAGGGCGGCATCTTCTCCATTGGCGGCATCGAAGGTAATCAGATGGCGCATTGCCTGGGTGCATACTGCCCGAACATCCTGTTCCCGTATGCCCGCGAATGCATCACCAGCCTGGTTTCCCGTGGTACGTTCCCGCAACTGAACCTTGCGCCGGTGAATTTCGATGCGCTGTTCATGAACTATCTGCAGCAGCAAGCTGGCGAAGGTACTGAACAACATCAGGATGCCTGATGAGTACTGTCAATGCGTCAATGACTGTGATCGGTGCCGGCTCTTACGGCACCGCTCTTGCTATCACGCTGGCAAGAAATGGTCACGAAGTGGTTCTCTGGGGCCACAATCCTGAACATATCGCGACGTTAGAAGCCGATCGCTGCAACGTTGCGTTCCTCCCTGATGTGCCTTTCCCTGACTCACTGCATCTTGAAAGCGACCTGGCAACCGCGCTGGCCGCCAGCCGTAATATTCTGATCGTTGTGCCGAGCCACGTGTTTGGCAAGGTGCTGCGACAGATTAAACCGCTGATGCGTGATGATGCGCGCGTGGTCTGGGCCACCAAAGGGCTGGAAGCCGAGACCGGCCGCCTGCTGCAGGATGTCGCCCGCGAAGCGCTGGGTGATGCCATTCCGCTGGCGGTGATCTCCGGCCCGACCTTTGCGAAAGAGCTGGCGGCAGGGCTGCCGACGGCCATTTCACTGGCCTCGACCGACGAGACCTTTGCTGACGATCTGCAGCAGCTGCTGCACTGCGGTAAAAGCTTCCGCGTCTACAGCAACCCCGATTTTATCGGCGTTCAGCTGGGCGGTGCGGTGAAGAACGTTATCGCGATCGGTGCGGGCATGTCTGACGGTATCGGCTTTGGCGCGAACGCGCGTACGGCTTTGATTACCCGTGGCCTGACCGAAATGTCCCGTCTGGGCGCGGCGCTGGGTGCCGATCCGGCCACCTTTATGGGGATGGCAGGGTTAGGCGATCTGGTGCTGACCTGTACCGACAACCAGTCGCGTAACCGCCGTTTTGGCATGATGCTCGGACAGGGCATGGATGTTATCGGCGCGCAGGAGAAGATCGGCCAGGTGGTGGAAGGCTACCGCAATACCAAGGAAGTCCGCGAGTTGGCACACCGCTTTGGTGTCGAAATGCCAATAACCGAGGAAATTTATCAGGTATTGTATTGCGGAAAAAATGCGCGCGAGGCAGCATTGACCTTATTAGGTCGTGCACGCAAGGACGAGCGTAGCAGCAATTAACTGCAGGAAAGCGTTATCACCTGAATGACCCGGCCGGCAAAGAACTGGCCGGTCATTATCATTACGTCTGGAGTAAGCAATGCCGTGTGAAGAACTGGATATCGTCTGGAACAATATTAAAGCCGAAGCCCGGGCTCTGGCCGACTGTGAGCCGATGCTCGCCAGTTTCTACCACGCGACGCTACTCAAGCACGAAAACCTCGGCAGCGCCCTGAGCTATATGCTCGCCAACAAACTGGCTTCCCCAATCATGCCGGCCATCGCCATTCGTGAAGTGGTGGAAGAGGCCTATGCGGCCGACCCGGAGATGATCGCCTCCGCCGCGTATGATATCCAGGCGGTACGCAATCGTGACCCGGCGGTGGACAAATACTCCACGCCGCTGCTCTATCTGAAAGGTTTCCACGCTTTGCAGTCCTACCGTATCGGCCACTGGCTGTGGAACGAAGGCCGCCGCGCGCTGGCGATCTTCCTGCAAAACCAGGTCTCGGTGAGCTTCCAGGTGGATATCCACCCGGCGGCGAAGATTGGTCGCGGGATCATGCTCGACCACGCCACCGGGATTGTGGTGGGTGAAACGGCGGTGATTGAAAACGACGTCTCGATCCTGCAGTCGGTGACCCTGGGCGGGACCGGCAAAACCAGCGGCGATCGCCACCCGAAAATCCGTGAAGGGGTGATGATTGGCGCGGGCGCGAAGATTCTGGGCAATATCGAAGTCGGGCGCGGGGCGAAAATTGGCGCCGGTTCAGTGGTGTTGCAACCTGTACCGCCGCATACCACCGCCGCAGGCGTCCCGGCGCGTATTGTCGGCAGGCCGGACAGTGATAAACCGGCGATGGATATGGATCAGTTCTTCAACGGCCACCATACCTTTGAGTATGGCGACGGCATTTAAGTAAACGCCCGGTGGCGCGACGCTTACCGGGCCTGGCTCTACCGTAATATCGCACCGGCATACCCCAGCTGGCGCCAGGCTTCATACACCACCACCGACACCGCATTTGACAGGTTCATGCTGCGGCTGTCCGGCATCATCGGAATACGGATTTTTTGTTCGGCAGGGAGGGCATCGAGAATGGTGGCTGGCAGGCCGCGCGTTTCCGGGCCAAACAGCAGATAGTCGCCTTCCTGATAGCTCACCGCGCTGTGCGCAGGCGTACCTTTGGTCGTCAGGGCAAAAATCCGTTCCGGCTTTTCCGTGTCCATAAATGCGCTCAGGTCCTGATGGCGGACCACGGCGGTAAATTCATGATAATCCAGCCCGGCGCGGCGCAGGCGCTTGTCATCCCAGGTAAAGCCCATCGGCTCAATAATATGCAGACGGAACCCGGTATTAGCGCACAGGCGGATGATATTGCCGGTATTGGGTGGAATTTCTGGTTCGAATAAGACGATGTTAAGCATGCTGCCCCCTTAATTTGCGGGGGCAGAATAGCATTTTCACTACGCCGCGTCCCCCTGTGCCAGCGGTGCCAGCCCGGCAGGGATCTTGCTCAGCTCCTGCACCAGCATCTCCTTGCTGATCTCGGGAATGGATTTCGCCCCGGTAAGCGTCATTGCCACCTTCATCTCTTTCTCGATCAGATTAAGCAGATTCGCCACCCCCGCCTGACCGTGGGTCGCCAGCGCATAGAGATAAGCCCGGCCCAGCAGGACGGTATCGGCGCCGAGGGCAATCATGCGCACCACGTCCAGACCGTTGCGGATCCCGGAGTCCGCCAGAATCGCGATATCGCCCTTCACCGCATCGGCAATGGCGGGCAGGGCGCGGGCTGAGGAGAGCACCCCGTCCAGCTGGCGGCCGCCGTGGTTCGACACCACGATGCCGTCGGCACCAAAGCGCACCGCGTCGCGGGCATCTTCAGGATCGAGGATCCCCTTGATCACCATCGGACCATCCCAGAACTCACGGATCCACTCCAGGTCTTTCCACGAGATCGACGGATCGAAGTTATTCGCCAGCCAGCCAATGTAATCTTCCAGCCCGGTCGGTTTACCCAGATAGGCAGAGATATTCCCCAGATCGTGCGGGCGGCCGTTGAGCCCGACATCCCACGCCCACTGCGGATGGGTCACTGCCTGCCAGTAACGGCGCATCGCCGCGTTCGCGCCGCTCATCCCGGAATGGGCATCGCGATAGCGTGCGCCGGGCGTCGGCATATCGACGGTAAACACCAGCGTGGAGCAGCCCGCCGCTTTGGCGCGCTCCAGGGCATTACGCATAAAGCCGCGATCGCGCAGGACGTACAGCTGGAACCACATCGGACGCTTGATGGTCGGGGCGACCTCTTCAATCGGGCAGACCGAGACGGTGGATAGGGTAAAGGGGATGCCTTTGGCATCGGCGGCCGCGGCGGCTTGCACTTCACCGCGACGGGCGTACATGCCGCACAGCCCGACGGGGGCGAGGGCTACCGGCATGGAGAGCGTTTCGTTGAAAAGCTTCGTCTCAAGGCTCAGGTCGGACATATTCTTCAGCACGCGCTGGCGCAGGGCCACCTGGGACAGATCTTCCACATTGCGGCGCAGGGTGTATTCCGAGTAAGCCCCGCCGTCAATGTAGTGAAACAGGAACGGGGGCAGGATGCGCTGCGCTGCGGCGCGATAGTCACTGGCTGCGGAAATGATCATGCTTTGTTCTCCCTGGAAATAGCGTTGTCGCCAGGCAGACGGGTAATACGCGCCTGTCGGGCCTGATCTTCATCGAATTGTTTGATGGTGGTATGCACGAAGCCCAGATGCGCCATCATCGCCTGACGGGCCGCTTCGGCATCCCCGGTAAGAATGGCGTTCAGCACCGCCTCGTGCTGCTCGGTCAGTTGCGCAAAGACCGGCGGCACCAGATACATACGCTGGCGACTCTGCTTGACGGAGGATTGCAGCAGATCGAAGAAGCCGCGCATGGTCTGGAGCAGAACAACGTTGTGAGAGGCTTCGGCAATCGCCAGATGAAAACGCACATCCGCCTGCGAGGCGATATCCGGATCGCTGCTTTGTGTTGCCTCGAAGCAGGCTTTGAGCTTCTCTTTGTCGGCTTCTGTCGCCCGCATGGCCGCATGCCAGGCGGTGCTGGCTTCGATGGCGTGACGGGCTTCGAGAATATCGAAGCTGTAGTCCGGGTCGTTGGCCATTAAGGTTTTCAGCGGCTGGACGATCGCCTGTTCTGACCACGCCTCCTGCTGCCAGCGCACAAAGGTCCCGCCGCCGCGACGGCTCAGCAAAACCCCGTCGCTGACCAGCGTCGCCAGGGCTTCGCGCAGCGAGTTGCGCGACACGCCAAGCTGGGCGGCAAGCTGGCGCTCGGCGGGCAACTTCATACCCGCCTCCAGCTGTTGTTCTTCAATCAGCGCCCGCACGCGAGAGGCGATCTCGTCGGACAGGCGTCTGGGCATCACTATCATGGGATCATCCAGGTTAAGACGTAAGCCTGCAGGGTGGTGATCACCCCCACCATGCAGGTGAATATCAGGCTGTGCTTCACGGTAAAGCGGAACAGATCCGACTCTTTGCCCACCAGGCCAACCGCCGCACAGGCAATGGCGATGGACTGCGGCGAGATCATCTTCCCGGTCACGCCGCCGGTGGTGTTAGCGGCGACCAGCAGCACGTCCGAGACGCCAATCTGCTGGGCGGCGGTCGCCTGCAGGGCGGCGAACAGGGCGTTCGATGAGGTATCCGACCCGGTCAGGAATACCCCCAGCCAGCCAAGGAACGGCGAGAAGAAGGTAAACGCGGAGCCGGTATGCGCCAGCGCCAGGGCCAGCGTCGATGACAGCCCGGAGTAGTTAGAGATAAAGGCGAAGGCCAGCACCATCCCGATGGAGTAAATCGGCAGCGCCAGCTCTTTCAGCGTACTGGCAAAGGTCTGTACCGCCGCCGCGGGTTTCATCCGCAGCCACACAATAGAAAGGATAGCGGCAAACAGGATGGCCGTGCCGGTGGCAGAGAACCAGTCGAATTTGTACACCGCAGCATACGGCGTGGCGTCGTGGACCACAGGCGGCATGCGGGCAACCATTTTATCGAGGAACGGCACGGAGATATTCACCACCATGTCGTACAGCGCGCCGTTCGGGGCAAACAGAGCTTTAAACGGCGGGATACTCCACAGGGTAACCGTGGCGGTCAGGAACAGGAACGGCGACCAGGCGCGGATAATTTGTCCCGGCGTGTAGCGGGTGCGGGCCAGGGTCATATCCACCTGTGACGCGCCCATATCGCCAAAGCGGAAGGTACGCACCGGCTGCCAGCGTTTCAGGAACAGGGTCAGACAGACCAGCGAGACCAGGGAGGAGATAATGTCCGGCAGTTCCGGACCGAGGAAGTTGGAGCTCAGATACTGGGCGATAGCAAAAGAGCCACCCGCCACCACTACCGCAGGCCAGGTCTCCTTCACGCCGCGCCAGCCATCCATAATCGCCATGATCCAGAACAGCACGATAATGGTCAGGAACGGCAGCTGACGGCCCACCATCTGGCCGATCTCGAAGCTGTCCAGCCCGGTCACCTGCCCGGCCACCAGAATCGGAATGCCCATTGCGCCAAAGGCCACCGGCGCGGTATTCACGATCAGACACAGGCCAGCGGCATACAGCGGGTTAAAGCCCAGCCCGACCAGCAGCGCGGCGGTAATCGCCACTGGCGCACCGAATCCGGCCGCCCCTTCCAGGAAGGCACCAAAACAGAAGCCGACGATCAGCATCTGCAGACGCTGGTCCGGCGTAATCGAAAGAATCGACGAGCGGATAATGTCGAATTGCCCGGTCTTTACCGAGATTTTATAGACAAAGACCGCGGCGATGATGATCCACGCAATCGGCCACAGACCATAGAAGAAGCCATACACCACCGAGGCCAGGGCGCGATCCACCGGCATTTTATAGAAGAACAGGGCTACCAGCAGGGCGATGGCGACGGTATAGGTCGCGGCGAGATAGCCCTTCAGCTTGAGTTTAATCAGCGCGAAGAAGAAGAACAGGATGGGAAGCGAGGCGATCAGACTCGACAGCCAGATATTTCCCGCCGGATCGTAGTTTTGTTGCCAGAGGCTCATTGCAGGTCTCCCGAGGACCACACAGCTGCAACGCGGTGAGTCTGTGCTCATCTCGGCGTCACATTGCGTGTAAAAGTGGTCCTGCCAATAGTGTGATGTAGGGTTAATGACAACAAATGGTTAACCAAATGTTATTGGTCGGCAATGTGTTTGTGAGCAAAGATTATGGAATTGTGAACCAAGAGAGGGTTGGTTGCGGAATTGGTTGGGCCAATTTTGCGGGGCTTTCAAAGAGTAGGCTCACCCCGCAATTATCAAACAAAGCGAAAAACCGTCAAATGAGTCCCTTTTGGGCGAACGTGATCAGAGTGGCCTCGTTGAGATCCATATCTTTAAGCTTTTCAGGGGCCACCCAGATAATTTCCTGAAATTCTTCATTGAAAGTGATATTCCGGTTTGCACTCACACAATCAAAGATAAGATAGATCATGTAAATTTCTTCGGTAGTACCATCCTGATAGGTTTTAATACGGGTATCATCACGAAATGCCCACGGCTGTATATCAGCGATAACAAGTTCTTCACCTAACTCTTCCTTGATTTCTCGCCTTAGCGCGGTTTCCATCGTCTCACCCGGTTCCATACCGCCGCCAGGCAGAGCCCACTGCCCCGGAAAAACGCCACGGTCCGATGCCATTTTACAAAGCAGATACTCGCCGTTGTTTTGGATAACAGGGCACACGATCATTCTCTGGCGCATTTTTTCTCCTTAAAAACATAGCGTTCTGAAGTATCAGATCAGAAAACATTCCAATATTATCAGCATGATGACAAACCCCCACCCGCTGGCGAAAATGCTCATGGAAGGGTTTTAATATTGTACGTCGAGGTTAAGTGGGGAAAAAAGGGAATACAGGGGATATAAAAAACCCAATGCATTCTCAATATGAATGCATTGGGTTACTAAAACAGAACGTGAACTTATCAGAACTCAGTCTTACTAAAACCCGTCATCTCTTTCAGGCCCATCTCACGGCCCAGCTCGGTCATCGGGTGGACAACCACCAGGCCGCGCACGCTTTTTTTCAGCTTGCCCATGTCGGCCTGCTCTTTTTTAGTGATCGCACGGCGGAACGGCAGGTTTGACAGCTTCTGCGCTTCTTTGCTCAGCTTCTGCTCTTTCACGCCGCGCAGACGCTCGATTTCGGTTTCCAGCGTCGCTTTCTCTTTTTCCAGCTCGGCGTATTTCTCGGCGGCCTCAACCAGCGAGAGGCTGGCCTGCTGGTGGCGGATCAGATCCAGGCGGTCGCTCAGGCGTTTAATTTCGTTCTTTTCGACTTCTTTCATCACAAATAGCTCTAAAAACAGGGGAGATTACAGGGAAGGATACACCAATGTGCGCAGGCTTACTTCTGAAACGCTTTTTTTAAGCTGATTCGGGAAATCAGCTCAGTCAGGGAGAGGACCATGGTGGAGCGGACAATCTGCTGGTAACGCTGCTTCTGCATCGCGTACAGCTCCGGGTCGCTGATATCAAAATGCGGCGACGGGGGCAGGGCGGTCACGCAGTGCAGCTCTCCAAGCGGGCCGAGGATCTCGTCGTCGGTGAACCCATACTCGTTGCCGTCGTGATTCAACTCTTCGCGCAGCGCCATCAGCAGCTCAGCATCTTCATACTCATGACGGCTGATAACGCCAAGGCCATAGATCAGTTTCAGACGCACGGATAAATCGCCCAAGGGGCCGTCGCCGTCGAGTAACGGTTCAACTGCGTATTTCACCGCGTAGTCGTCTTTGCGAAACACCTGAAGCACCAGGATATTCACCGCCTCGGTTAACAACTCGACGGCAGATATCAGGAAACTTCGAACGGTTTTGCCAGCATTCAGACGCTCCAGCACACGGTTTTCAAAGGCCTGGGTTTGTTCCATTATTGCCTGCATATCTGACAATCTATATTCCGGGCGCAGGATGACCTGCGCCAGTTCCTGCATCATTTGGTTGCGTTGTAGTTTTTTACCGCCTCCACCACCACGTCGCTGTTGGCATCCAGACCGGATACCTGCGCCAGCGCGGCTTGTGGACCTTGCTCGTCAATCAGCTGTGCCAGCTCCTGCGCCTGCGGATCTTCTTCGCTGCGATAGTGCATCGCGGCGGCAATGCCTTTGACCAGGCTGGTGTGCGGCAGACCATATTCCAGCGTACCGAGCAGCGGCTTGATCAGACGATCGCCCGCACTCAGCTTACGCAGCGGCTGACGACCCACGCGCTCAACGTCATCTTTCAGATACGGGTTTTCAAAACGACCGAGGATTTTCTGAATATATGCCGCATGCTTATCGGCATCAAAACCGTAGCGTTGAATCAGTACCGCGCCGCTCTCGTCCATTGCACCTTTTACCACGGCGCGAACGTTCTCATCGAGAATGGCGTCACGAATGGTCTGATGACTGGCTAATTTACCGAGGTAGGCGGTTATAGCATGCCCGGTGTTCAGCGTGAAGAGTTTACGTTCGACAAATGCCATCAGGTTATCAGTTAATTCCATCCCGGCGATCTCAGGCAGCGCGCCTTTGAACTGGGTTTTGTCGACGATCCATTCGCTGAAGGTCTCTACGGTCACTTCCAGCGGATCGTGGGTCGCGGAGGCCGACGGCGGAACGATGCGGTCCACGGCGGAATCGACAAAGCCTACGTGCTCTTCAACCCAGGCTTTATCTTCGTCAGCCACCGCGGCCATGACATGACCTTTCAGCTGGGTGGTGCCGCGCACCATATTCTCACAGGCGATAATGTTCAGCGGGGTGTCGTTACCCTGGGCCTTACGTTTTGCCAGCCCTTTGGCGACGGCCGGGGCGATGCGCTCCAGCACGACCGGGCCGACCGCGGTGGTGACCAGGTCAACGCTGGCGATCAGGTCAATAACCTCGTCGCCAATGCTGCTGACCGCGTTCACGCCGGTTACGGTTTCAACCTGCTCGTTTTCACCCACCACATGAACCTGATAGCTATGACGGGCATTCAGGGCATCCAGTACCGTCTGATTAACATCCGCGAATGTCAGCGTAATGCCCGCGTCTGCCAGCAGTTTGCCGATAAAACCACGACCGATATTACCTGCGCCGAAATGTAATGCTTTCATCGTATTAACCTTCATCAATGTTGTTACCCGAGAGGGCTGGGGTGAGGAACCACGCGAATTTCCCCTCACCCTAGCCCTCTCCCCGGTGGGGAGAGGGAAGGGAAAGACTTACTTGTTCAACAGCGCCAGGACTTCTTCGACGCTGGTGGTATTTGCCAGACGTTCGATAACGGTCTCATCGTCCAGAGCGTTAGTCAGGCTGGTAATCACCTGGATGTGCTCGTTGTTGCGAGCGGCGATACCAATCACCAGACGGGCGATGTCATCTTCTTCTTCACCGAAGCGCACGCCTGCCGGGTACTGACAGAACACCACGCCGGTTTTCAGAACGCGATCTTTCGCTTCTACCGTACCGTGCGGCACCGCAATGGATTCGCCCAGGTAGGTCGGGGTCAGTTTTTCACGTTCCAGCATTGCTTCAACATATTCCGGCTGCACGTAGCCGCCTTTCACCAGCTGCTCACCGGCAAAGCGAATCGCTTCTTCTTTATGGCTCGCGGTACGGCCAAGGAAGATGTTCTCCGCACCCAGACGGAACAGGTGGCTGTTGCTCTCGTCGAAGCTGTCCTGCAGGCTGGTACGTACTTTCACTTCGTTATCTTCGTGACGCTGTGCGGCTACCAGACGTTCGGTCAGGCTGGTGTACAGACCGCTGTCGAGGAAGTTGGTCAGCGAAATGTGCTGCGCCTGCGGAACCTGGCGCATCGCACGCTCGGTCAGGTCGCGGTGGGTGATGACCAGGTCAACATCCGGCGGCAGGCTGTTAATAGCGCTGTTGGTAACGGAGATCTGAGACAGACCGGCATCCGCTACTTTCTTACGCAGTACACCGGCACCCATGGCGCTGGAACCCATACCGGCGTCGCAGGCAACGATGATTTTACGCACGTGGCTCAGGTCGTTAGAGACATCACCTGCGGTCAGTGGCGTTGCAGCAACACCTTTAGACTGAGATTTCATGTCCTGCATACGACGGGTTGCCGCTTCGATATCGTCTTCTTCTTTCACTTTGCTGGTTTTCAGCAGGATAGCTGAGACCACGAAGGAGACCGCCATGGCCGCACAGATAGCAGCGATGTTAGCGAAGTAGGCACCTTTCGGTGTCATCGCCAGTACCGCCAGGATAGAGCCCGGGGAAGCAGGGGACACCAGACCGCCGCCCAGCACGCTCAGCGTGAACACGCCAGTCATACCGCCGAGGATAACGGCAAGGATCAGACGTGGGTTCATCAGCACGTACGGGAAGTAAATTTCGTGGATACCACCGAGGAAGTGGATGATAGCCGCACCGCCAGCAGACTGCTTAGCGCTACCGCGACCAAAGAACATATACGCCAGCAGCACGCCCATACCCGGACCCGGGTTCGCTTCAATCAGGAAGAAGATGGATTTGCCGAGGTCATGGGACTGCTGAATACCCAGCGGGGAGAAGATCCCGTGGTTGATGGCGTTGTTGAGGAACAGGATTTTTGCCGGTTCAACAAAGATGGACGCCAGCGGCAGCATGTCGTGGGCAACCATGAAGTTAACGCCCGCCGCCAGCAGTTTGGAGAGCACTTCAACTGCCGGGCCAATGCCGAGGAACGCCAGAATCGCCAGGATCATGCCGATGATGCCGGCAGAGAAGTTGTTCACCAGCATTTCGAAGCCGGATTTGATTTTACCATCAACCCAGACGTCGAACTTCTTAATCGCCCAGCCGCCCAGAGGACCGGCAATCATGGCGCCGAGGAACATTGGCATATCGGCACCGACGATCACGCCCATGGTGGTGATCGCACCCACCACGCCACCGCGGTCTCCGCCCACCAGACGACCACCGGTATAACCGATGAGCAGCGGCAGCAGATAGGTGATCATTGGGCCAACAAGTTTCGCCAGCGTTTCGTTAGGCAACCACCCTGTCGGAATAAATAACGCAGTGATGATACCCCACGCGATAAACGCGCCGATATTTGGCATCACCATGTTGCTGAGGAATCGACCAAAGCTTTGAACTTTGATCTTGAAATCGGATGACATAAAACACCCCTTCTTTTTGTTAACGCAGGCTTAGAGCCCGAGGTTTGTTGTTAATGCGGTGGCAGAGGTTGCCCAGCCCTGTTCTGATGAGGTGAAATTTGGCACTTAATAGTTTACCTGTCCAGACAGGGCAAAATAGTGTGATTTAGATCACGTAAATATAGGGGGTGTGATAATGATTGAGGTGATCTTCGTCACAAAAATGAAGTGTAAAAAAAATACAATGGCCGCAAAAGCGGCAGTTTGACGGCTAAAATGTGAAATAAATCACATTTCGTTGTCGTGAGTTTGTTTCCGGAGTGTGATCGATTCCACAAAATATTTTTATACGGATTTCTCTGGATGTGATCGACGGCAACATCTGTTTAACCCAGCAGCGCCAGGATGTAAGTAAGCAACACTTATCGTTAAAAAAATAGTACCAGAATATGGTATGGCGAAAAGCGCTAAGCTGGATTAAGCTCATACTGTAAACTTAAGTCTATTATTATTCAGGATATATTTTGTCACGCTTCTAAACTTGCATGGAGATATAAGAAAAAATCATACTCCCCGGCTCTGAAATAATAAGTACACATTCGTGTGCTTAACCAATAATTAATTTGGCTGCTTACCATTTAATTATTTTAATGAGTTTACGATTTATTTAGTGAGGCAAATATGTTTCTCAACTATTTTGCGCTGGGTGTGTTGATTTTTGTCTTCCTGGTTCTTTTTTATGGAATCATCGCTATCCATGACATTCCGTATAATATGGCCAAAAAGCGCAATCATCCCCATGCCGATGCGATCCATACCGCGGGATGGATTAGCCTGTTTACGCTGCATGCCATTTGGCCGTTTCTGTGGATTTGGGCCACCCTCTACCAGCCAGAGCGTGGCTGGGGGATGCAGAACCACATACAGCCGCCCGAACGCAGCCCCGACGTCGATGCGCTGGCAAAGCGCGTAGCCGAGCTGGAAAACAAACTGGCCGCAGTGCAACCCACTGCTGATAAGAACACGTCGGAGCGCTAATCATGGATCTGTTGATCATCCTGACCTATGTCGCGTTTGCATGGGCGATCTTTAAAATATTCCGTATTCCGGTAAACCAGTGGACGTTAGCCACCGCGACCTTAGGCGGCGTGTTTATTGTGGCCGGGCTTATTTTATTAATGAACTATAACCACCCGTATACGTTTACGGCGCAGAAAGCGGTTATTTCTATTCCTATTACTCCGCAGGTCACGGGGGTGGTGAGTGAAGTTACCGATAAAAATAACCAGCTTATTAAAAAGGGCGACGTGTTATTTAAAATCGATCCGAGCCGCTATCAGGCTCGCGTCGATCGTCTCCAGGCCGACCTGGTCACCGCGACGCACAATATCAAGGTACTGAAAGCACAGCTTGCGGAAGCCCAGTCGAATACCACCCGCGTCTCTGCCGAGCGCGATCGTCTGTTTAAAGACTATCAGCGCTATTTAAAAGGCAGCCAGGCGAAGGTCAATCCGTTCTCTGAAAGCGATATCGATAACGCGCGGCAAAACTACCTGGCGCAGGATGCCATGGTGAAAGGCTCAGTGGCGGAACAAACCCAGATCCAGAGCCAGTTAGACAGCATGTCTAACGGCGAGCAGTCGCAGATCGCCTCGCTGCGCGCCCAGTTAGCAGAAGCGCAATACAACCTGGATCAGACCATTATCCGTGCGCCAAGCAACGGCTATGTCACTCAGGTGCTGATTCGCCCGGGGACCTACGCGGCCTCTCTGCCGCTGCGCCCGGTAATGGTGTTTATCCCTGAGCAGAAACGGCAGATCGTGGCGCAGTTCCGTCAGAACTCGTTGCTGCGTCTGAAACCAGGCGATGAAGCGGAGGTGGTGTTCAATGCCCTGCCAGGGCAGGTCTTCTCCGGTAAGCTCACCAGCATTCTGCCGGTGGTGCCGGGCGGCTCCTACCAGGCACAGGGCGCGCTGCAGGCGCTGACGGTGGTGCCGGGTACGGATGGCGTACTTGGCACTATCGAGCTGGAGCCGAACGCCGACGTGGACGCGCTGCCTGACGGCATCTACGCCCAGGTCGCGGTTTACTCCGACCACTTCTCGCACGTCTCGGTGATGCGTAAAGTGCTGCTGCGTATGACCAGCTGGATGCACTACCTCTATCTCGACCATTAATCCTTTCACAGGCAGGTATGCGATACGCATAGCCTGCCTTTTTTCTTTGCCTGGGCCATACTTATCCTTTTGTTGGCGAATAAGGAGCAGGCAATGAAACTCATCGGCAGCTATACCAGTCCCTTCGTGCGTAAAATCTCCATTCTCCTGCTGGAGAAAGGCATCACCTTCGAATTTGTAAACGAGCAACCCTATCAGGCCGATAACGGTGTCGCGCACTACAATCCGCTGGGGAAAGTCCCGGCGCTGGTGACCGATGATGGGGAGCACTGGTTCGATTCGCCGATTATTGCCAGCTATATCGAGCTGCTGGATATTGCCCCGGCGATGATCCCCCGCGACCCCAAAGCTGCGCTGGCTATCCGACAAATTGAGGCGCTGGCGGATGGGATCATGGATGCGGCTCTGGCCTCGGTGCGTGAGCAGGCGCGTCCGGCGGCACAGCAGTCGGAGACCGAGCTGCTGCGTCAGCGCGAGAAAATCCTCCGCAGCCTTGATCAATGTGAACAGCTGATCCGCGACGGGAAAATCGCTACCGACAGCGTCAACCTGGCGACCATCGCCATTGCCTGCGCCATCGGCTACCTGAATTTCCGTCGCGTCTCGCCGGGCTGGTGCGTGGATCGCCCCCTGCTGGTTAAACTGGCAGAAACCCTGTTCCAGCGCGAAAGCTTCGCCCGCACCGAACCGCCAAAGGCTTGATGTCGTCGATAACACTTCCTTGCCGGACGCGGTACAATCGCCCTGACATTGACTCCCTCTCCCGTCGGGAGGGGGGAAGATACCCAACCGTCAGGCGCTTCCATGACTACTCAGCACGCACTCTATAGCCAACTTCCCGCGACCGATCGTCTGCTTCGCGACGCCCGTCTTTCCGCCGTTATTGCCCGTTTTGGTCACAGCCGAACGGTCGAGACCTTACGCCTGTTGCAGGACGAAGCCCGCGCCGGGATCCGCGCCGACAATCGCCTGCCAGCGTGGTGTGACGATTGGGCTCAGGAGACCGAAAAACGGCTGGCGACGGAAGACGCGCCGGGCCTGCGGCCGGTCATCAACCTGACGGGAACGGTGCTGCACACCAATCTGGGGCGCGCGCTGCTGGCTCAGGAGGCGGTGGCTGCGGTAACCCAGGCGATGCAGACGCCGGTTACCCTGGAGTACGATCTTGACGGCGCCGGGCGCGGCCATCGCGATCGGCCGCTGGCGGCGCTGCTGTGCCAGCTCACCGGGGCGGAAGATGCCTGCATTGTGAATAACAACGCTGCGGCGGTGCTGCTGATGCTGGCCGCAACCGCCAGCGGGAAAGAGGTGGTGGTCTCCCGCGGCGAGCTGGTGGAGATCGGCGGGGCGTTTCGCATCCCGGACGTGATGACCCAGGCCGGGTGCCAGCTGCGGGAAGTGGGCACCACCAACCGCACCCACGAGCGGGACTACGCCGCGGCCATCAATGACAATACCGCCCTGCTGATGAAGGTGCATACCAGCAATTACCATATTGAAGGCTTCACCCATGCCGTTGACGAGGCGGATCTGGTGCGCATCGGCCAGGAGAGAGACGTGCCTGTGGTGGTCGATCTCGGCAGCGGTTCGCTGGTGGATCTCAGCCGCTATGGCCTGCCGAAAGAGCCGATGCCGCAGGCGTTAATTGCCGCTGGCGTCAGCCTGGTGAGCTTCTCGGGTGACAAGCTGCTGGGCGGCCCGCAGGCGGGGATCATCGTCGGCAAGCGCGACCTGATCGCCAGATTGCAACAGCACCCACTGAAACGCGCCCTGCGCGCGGATAAAATGACCCTCGCCGCGCTGGAGGCCACCTTACGCCTCTATCTCCATCCGGAGACGCTGGCCGAACGCCTGCCGACGTTGCGCCTGTTGAGCCGCGACGCCGCCGCGATCCAGCGTCAGGGGGAGCGGCTGCAGGCCCTGGTCGCGCCGCACTATCCTGATTTTGAGGTTCGCGTGGAAGCGTGCCTGTCACAGCCGGGCAGCGGATCGCTGCCGGTGGATCGCCTGCCGGGCGCGGCCCTGACCTTTACCCCGCGCGACGGCCGCGGTGCGCAGCTGGAGGCGCTGGCGTTACGCTGGCGATCCCTGCCGGTGCCGGTGCTTGGCCGGATAAAGGACGGGCGTCTGTGGCTGGATTTACGCTGTCTGGAAGATGAAGCACAGTTTCTGGAGATGTTGTTGAGATGATTATTGCCACTGCCGGTCATGTTGACCACGGCAAAACCACCCTGCTGCAGGCGATCACCGGCGTCAACGCCGACCGCCTGCCGGAAGAGAAAAAGCGCGGCATGACCATCGATCTGGGTTATGCCTACTGGCCCCAGCCGGATGGCCGGGTGCTGGGATTTATCGACGTGCCGGGGCACGAAAAGTTTTTGTCCAACATGCTGGCCGGGGTCGGCGGGATCGACCACGCCCTGCTGGTGGTGGCCTGCGATGACGGAGTGATGGCGCAGACGCGCGAGCACCTGCAGATCCTCCAGCTGACCGGCAACCCGCAGCTGACGGTGGCCCTGACCAAAGCCGATCGCGTCGACGACGCCCGGGTAGAGGCGGTGCGCGACGAGGTGCTCGCCACCCTGGGGGAGTATGGCTTTGCCGACGCGACGCTGTTTGTCACCGTCGCCACCGAGGGGCGGGGCATTAATGCCCTGCGCGATCACCTGCAACAGCTCCCGGCCCGCGCCCATGCGGATCATCACCGCTTCCGTCTGGCCATCGACCGCGCCTTTACCGTGAAAGGGGCCGGTCTGGTGGTCACCGGCACGGCGCTGTCGGGCGAAGTGCGGGTGGGGGATAGCCTGTGGCTGACCGGGGTCAATAAGCCGGTGCGCATTCGTGGGCTGCACGCGCAAAACCAACCTGCTGAGCAGGCTCACGCCGGACAGCGCATTGCCCTGAATCTGGTGGGCGACGCGGAAAAAGCGGCGCTGAACCGCGGCGACTGGCTACTGGCCGACGCCCCGCCGGAGCCCACCACGCGGGCGATCGTCACGCTGCAAGGCGACGTGCCGCTGGCGCAGTGGCAGCCGCTGCATATTCACCATGCCGCCAGCCACGTCACTGGCCGCGTCTCGCTGCTGGAGGGGGCGCTGGCGGAGCTGGTCTTTGATGCCCCGTTATGGCTGGCCGACAACGATCGGCTGGTGCTGCGCGATATCTCAGCCCGCGTCACCCTGGCCGGGGCGCGGGTGGTTACCCTTAACCCGCCGCGTCGCGGGAAGCGCAAGCCGGAGTACCTGCAGTGGCTGGCCACGCTGGCACCGGCGACGGATGACCATGCTGCATTGCTGGTACATCTCGAACGCGGGGCGGTAAATCTGGAGGCGTTCGGCTGGGCACGCCAGCTCAGCGGGGAAGGGCTGCGTCAGCTGACCCAACAGCCGGGGTTTATCCAGGCCGGTTCCGGTCTGTTAAATACCGCTGTCGCGGCGCGCTGGCAGCGTAAAATTCTGGAGGTGTTGGCGACCTATCATCAGCAGCATCAGGATGAACCTGGCCCCGGGCGGGAACGCCTGCGGCGCATGGCCCTGCCGATGGAAGACGAGGCCCTGGTTCTGCTGCTGATCGAGCGGATGCGCGAGAGCGGGGAGCTGCACAGCTATCACGGCTGGCTGCACCTGCCGGATCACAAGGCGGGCTTTACCCCGGCGCAGCAGGCTGTGTGGGAAAAAGCTACCCTGCTGTTTGGCGACGAACCCTGGTGGGTGCGCGACCTGGCCCGTGAAACCGCCACCGACGAGCAGACCATGCGTCAGGTGCTGAAGCATGCGGCGCAGCAGGGGTTGATTACCGCGATCGTCAAAGATCGTTATTACCGCCACGATCGGATTGTCACCTTTGCCAACCTGATCCGCGAGCTGGACCAGGCGCGCGGCTCCACCTGCGCGGCGGATTTCCGCGACCGGTTGAACGTCGGACGTAAGCTGGCGATCCAGATCCTCGAGTACTTCAACCGCATTGGCTTTACCCGCCGCCGCGGTAACGATCATCTCCTGCGGGATGCGTTGCTCTTTGCCGACGAGAGGCAGCAGGGTTAATCCTTTTTGCTGGCGAACTTCTGTTTCGCCAGCCATACGGCACCCAGCCTGCCCGCCTGGTTCCCCAGCTGGCAGGGCAGGATCGGCACCTGCAGCGAGTCCCACTCTTCAAAGGTTTGCAGGTGTTTGTCGAGCAGCGTATAGATTTTCTCCTGCTCGCTGATGCCGCCGCCAATCAGTACGACCTGCGGGTCGAACATCGAGATCACGCTGTAGACGCCGCGGGCGAGGAACAGGGCCCACTCCTCTACGGCTTCGCGCAGGTGCAGATCGTTCTCCATCCGCTCGAACAGCTCTTCCCCTTTCGGCATATCGTCCCCGGAGACTCCCAGCGCCCGGCGGCAGGTCTCCATCAGCCCTTTGGCAGAGGCCACCTCATGCATCCCTTCGCCTTTTTTGCCGACCGGGATAACCCCGAACTCTCCGGCGCGGTAGTGTGAGCCGCGATAGAGATCGCCCCCGAGCACAATCCCGCCGCCAATCCCGGTGCCGAGCGTCATGCAGACAAAATTCTCATACTCGCGCCCTGCGCCACACCAGCGTTCGCCGAGGGCGGCACAGCTGGCGTCATTGTCGGCCACCAGCGGCAGGTCGGTCAGCTCTGCGAAGAGTTCGTACAGGTTGACGTTATCCAGGTACTCCAGCGCGCCAGCCTTCGCCGCTTCGCCGGTATGGGTGTTAATGTGGCCGGGGATGCTCACCCCGATCGCCGTAATCTCGTGCTCTTTCTCATAGGCCTCGACCACCTCGCGCCACTTCTGCTTAAAGCTCTCTTCATCCTCCGGCGTATCAAACTGATCGGTGGTGAGTTCGTTGCCGTCCTCGTCGATCACGCCGTGTTTAATGTGGGTTCCGCCCACGTCGAAGCCGATAAAAAGCCGCATTTATCCTTCCTTCTGCCAGAGTTGTGCGTCTTAAGTATGGCTCAGGGCAGGAAACCAAACGTAAAGTAAGGTAATGCGTGAAGGGGCTCGCAAAGCAGGCGACAACTGGCGATATTTTCACCGCCGGGGTCTACCTTTGAAGGACACTTCACGCAAGGAGACAGTCATGACGAATAACCCTCCCTCAGCACGTATCCTGCCCGGCGAATATGGTTTCCCCCTCCAACTGAAAGCCCGTTATGACAACTTTATCGGCGGCGACTGGGTTCCTCCGGCCGACGGCGAGTATTACCAGAACCTCACGCCGGTAACCGGCCAGCCGCTGTGCGAAATCGCCAGCTCCGGGAAGCGCGATATCGATCTGGCGCTGGATGCGGCCCACAAGATAAAAGAGAAATGGGCCCACACTTCGGTGCAGGATCGTGCCGCGATCCTGTTCAAAATTGCCGATCGTATGGAGCAGAACCTGGAGCTACTGGCTACGGCTGAGACCTGGGACAACGGGAAACCGATCCGCGAAACCATGGCCGCCGACGTGCCGCTGGCAATCGACCACTTCCGCTATTTCGCCTCCTGTATTCGCGCCCAGGAGGGCGGGATTAGCGAGGTGGACAAGGATACCGTTGCCTATCACTTCCATGAGCCGCTGGGCGTGGTCGGGCAGATCATCCCGTGGAACTTCCCCCTGCTGATGGCCGCCTGGAAAATGGCGCCTGCGCTGGCAGCCGGGAACTGCGTGGTGCTAAAGCCAGCGCGCTTAACGCCGCTGTCGATCCTGCTGCTGATGGAAGTGGTAGGCGACCTGCTCCCGCCGGGGGTAGTAAACGTGGTCAACGGCGCCGGAGGGGAAATCGGGGAATATCTGGCGACCTCCAAACGGATCGCCAAAGTGGCCTTTACCGGCTCCACCGAAGTGGGCCAGCAGATCATGCAGTACGCCACCCAGAACATCATTCCGGTGACGCTGGAGCTCGGCGGCAAATCCCCGAACATCTTCTTCGCCGACGTCATGGATGAAGAGGATGCCTTCTTTGATAAGGCCCTGGAAGGGTTCGCTCTCTTTGCCTTCAACCAGGGCGAAGTCTGCACCTGTCCAAGCCGGGCGCTGGTACAGGAGTCGATCTACGAGCGCTTTATGGAGCGCGCCATTCGTCGCGTGGAGTCGATCCGCAGCGGCAACCCGCTGGACAGCGTCACCCAGATGGGGGCGCAGGTGTCCCACGGGCAGCTGGAGACCATCCTCAACTATATCGATATCGGTAAAAATGAGGGGGCCGAGATCTTAACCGGCGGTCGGCGTAAGCAGCTGGATGGCGAGCTGAAAGAGGGGTATTACCTCGAGCCGACCATTCTGTCCGGCAAAAACAACATGCGCGTCTTCCAGGAGGAGATCTTTGGCCCGGTGCTGGCGGTGACCACCTTCAAAACCATGGCGGAGGCGCTGGAGCTGGCCAACGATACGCAGTATGGCCTGGGGGCAGGGGTCTGGAGCCGTAACGGCAATCTTGCTTATCAGATGGGGCGTGGGATCCAGGCCGGACGCGTCTGGACCAACTGCTATCATGCTTACCCGGCCCATGCTGCGTTTGGCGGCTACAAACAGTCGGGTATTGGCCGTGAAACCCACAAGATGATGCTGGAACATTACCAGCAGACCAAATGCCTGCTGGTGAGCTACTCCGATAAACCGTTGGGCCTGTTCTAACTTCTGAGAGCAGGCCGCCCCAGGGGGGTCTGCTCAATCTGTTTACGCAGGGTATTCAGCACCCCATCCAGGACAAACTGCACCCGCCACGGCTGATAGTCACGTTTGCGGAAGATGGCCACCAGATCCAGCCACCACTCCTCCTGATGGGTGAAGCAGGGCACCATTGAGCCCTGTTCTATCTCCCGGAGCAGACTCTCTTTTGGCGCAAAGACGATGCCCAGATGATTGCGGGCCAGCTCCAGCGCCGTCTGGGTGTTGTCGCAAATATAGTTACCCGAGACTTTATAATCGAGCACCTGCTCGCTATTATTCGCGCGAAAACGCCAGATGTTAGCATCGTCGATTATCATTGAGTCGATAAGAATGCAGGAGTGATTAATAAGATCGTCGGGTTTGTTGATGGGGTGTTTTTTTATATATTCCGGCGTGGCGAAAGCCGTAACAGAATATTTAGTTAAGGTGCTGGCGACCAGACTTTCATCTTTTGGTTGGGCATAGGTAATTAAAATATCGCAGTCATCGGGAAAGGTAACCCCTTCAAAAAACTCATTCCGGTCCAGGTTGTAGGTTTTCAGGCTAATACGGATATCGCCAATATTTTCGATCTCATGAATGACGTGGCGAGCCAGGTAGGTGACGATCCCTGAGGGGGCATAAAGGGTGACTTTACCGCATTTTTCGTGTTTGTAATCAGCAATAAAATTAATGAGTTGCTCGTTTTTTTCCAGCGATGCATCGATAAACGGCAGCAGCGATTCACCAAACTGGGTCAGCGCCAGATGGCGGGTGGTGCGTTCAAACACCTTCAGCCCGACGCGCGTCTCGAAATCAGCGAGATATTTACTGACATTGGCCTGGGCCATCCCCAGCAATGCCGCTGCATCACCAATGCTGTGCGTCGCGGCAATGACGGAAACAATCTTTAATTCTCGCGGTTTGATTTGCAACTTGTTCATTGCCTGACATCCATCTATATGAATTTATATATAATATTATACAAATAACCACATTGCATCGCGATTTTTGTAACCATTATTATGCGCGGCGTCGTATGACATTTAATGGATTACAAACAATGACGTTTAAAAAGAATTTACTTATTGCGGTCGCTTTATTTACGGCGACATCCGCAATGGCCGATGATTTTTCAGTTGGCGCTGGCGCAGTGTTTAATGAATCACCCTATAAAGGCTATAACGACAACGTCTCCGCTGTCCCGTTAATGAGCTACGAAGGCGAGCACTTCTACGTGCGTCAGACCACCGGCGGCTGGATTGTCTGGAAAGATGGCAAAAACGAGCTCAGCCTGACTGCCTCGTGGATGCCGCTGCACTTCGACCCGGACGATAACGACGATCGTGCCATGAGCCAGCTGGATGAGCGTAAAGCCTCCGCGATGCTGGGCGGGGCCTACTATCGTCACGAAAGCTGGGGGAGCCTGAAAGTTGCGCTGGCGGCGGATGCGATGGACGAGAGCGGCGGCGTGATGGGCGAGCTGTCCTACTTCCGTCCGATCCGCATGGAGCGCCTGACCCTGACGCCGTCGGTGGGCGTATTCTTCCATGACGAAAGCTTCAACGATTATTACTACGGTGTGTCTGAGAAAGAGTCCCGTCGCAGCGGCCTGCAGCAGTATACCGCTGGCGAAACCGTGACCCCCTATATTGGCCTGGCGGCGAAGTATCAGCTGACGCAGAACCTCTATCTGAACGCCAGCGCAATCTATACCGTGCTGCCTGACGAGGTGAAAAACAGCCCGATGATCGACCGTGACGACAGCTTCGCGCTGATGACCGGGCTTTCCTGGACGTTTTAAGAGTCCAAAAAGCTGCCCTCAGGGACGAGGGCAGCCTCACTCGTTTTCTGCTTACGCCTCATCCACCCAGATCCGCATCTCCCCCTCTCCGCGGTTCGCCCAGCTAAACCATGGAATAAAGGTCAGGGTCTGCGCCTGCTGCGTGACCGGGGCGCGATCGTATTGCCACAGCGGTTGCTGTTCTGCGTTCGCAGCGTGGCGGGCATAACCCTGGGTCTGAATCAGCATTTTGTGGGCAAAAATTCCCTTCCCTTCCACGAGCTTAAATTCGCTATCCGCAGGCAGGGTCAGATTATGTAGCCCGGCGCCGTTATCCGCCTCTTCGAGACAGTAGACCAGCGGCCCGCGCTGAAGCGCCACTTTTCCGGCCTGCTGGCGCACCTGCGGATTACCGTATACCCGACGAACCGGCATCGGCAGGGTTAACTGCAGCCTGTCGCCCTCCTGCCAGCGGCGGGTCAGGTAGAGATAACCCTGGCGTACCTCACCGGTGACCGCTTCGCCGTTCAGCGTCAGCAGCGGGTTGTCGCACCAGTCCGGCAGACGCAGGGCCAGAGTATGGTCGATCGCCACCGGGGAGGTGATCTCAATGTTGACCTGCTCCTGCCACGGGTAGTTGCCGCTGATCCGCACCTGCAACTCTTTATCACCTACCGGGAAGGCCATGCTGTTGCCGATATAGAGGTTAATAAACAGGGCATCCTCACGGACGGTGTAGATGTAGTGACCGATCGAGGTCAGCACCCGGGCGATATTCGGCGGGCAGCAGGCACAGCCGAACCAGCGCTGGCGAACCGGCTTCACATGATCGTAGATATGGTTAAACTTCAGTGACTTCGGATGCACCTCCAGCGGGTTGACGTAGAAGAAGTGTTTCCCGTCCAGCGCCATACCGCCCAACACGGTGTTGTACAGGGCGCGTTCCATCACGTCGGCATACTGACTGTTGGCCTCCATCTCCAGCATCCGCCGGGCAAACATCATCAGGCCGATCGAGGCGCAGCTTTCGGCATAGACGGTGTCGTTCGGCAGATCGTAATCGCTGCTGAAGGCTTCGCCGCTGCTCTGGGAGCCAATCCCGCCGGTAATATACAGCTGGCGCTGGGCCATGTTGTTCCACAGGCGCAGGCAGTCCTGGCGTTTGCCTTCGTCCTGGCTCAGGCGGGCCAGGTGCGCGACGCCGGCCATCAGATAGACGAAGCGCACCGCGTGGCCGATGGCCGTCTGCTGTTCGGCCAGCGGCTGATGCGCCTGACTGTAGGCTTTATCCTGCACCATCCACGCCGGGCCGTAAGTGTTCCAGTAGGACGTCTTGCCGCGCTTTTCATATTCGATGTCGTAGAAGTGCGGCTGAGTCCCGCGCTGCTCGACAAAGTATTTCACCAGTGCCAGATAGCGTGGCTCCTGTGTGACATCGAACAGGCGCATCAGCGCCAGCTCAATCTCCGGGTGACCCGGATAGCCGTGCAGCTGCTGCTCGCCCGGACCAAAGACGCTGTCGATATGGTCGGCCAGCTTGCAGACCACTTCCAGCAGACGGCGTTTGCCGGTGCCCTGGAAGTAGGCCACGCCCGCTTCAATCATGTGCCCGGCGCAGTAGAGCTCGTGGCACTCCGCCAGGTTCGTCCAGCGCTCCTCCGGGGCTTTGACCGTGAAGTAGGTATTCAGGTAGCCATCGTCGCACTGCGCGGCGGCTACCAGATCGATCACCTCATCGGCGGTCTTTTCCAGCTCCGGGTCGGGTTTCTGGCACAGCGACCAGGCCACCGCCTCCAGCCATTTCGCTACGTCACTGTCCTGAAAAACCATCCCGTAAAATTCACCGCTCTGCTGGCCTGCCGCAATGCGGAAGTTGGCGATCGCATGGCTCGGTTCGGCCTCGGTGATGCGATCGTTCAGGGCATCCCACTGGTAGGGAATAACCACATCGCGCACCAGCTGTTGATACTGGCCGAGAAACGGGTCGCTGATTTTCAGTTTATGCAGGTCGGGTTCCATTATGGACATCATGTTCTCCTCAGGAGTGAGCGTGACGCTGGCGCAGGTCGGTGGCAATGCGCGCCATCATCGGATTATTGAGTCGGCACTTGCGGATCGCCAGCGCCAGCAGCAGATGGAAAAGGGCGGGCAGCAGGGTCTCCATGGTGGTGATGCCCTGCAGCGAGGCAGCGGTCTGGTTGCCTGCCCCCGGCTGATAGGCGACAAAAATGAACACCAGGCTGATGATCCCGGCGCTGGAGGCCCAGGCCAGCTTGATGAAAAACAGGTTAAAGGCGAAGTTCATCCCGGATGAGCGCACGCCGGTTTTCCACTCGCCGTAGTCATCGGCAAAGGCCATTAACGCGAAGTGCAGCGGCAGGGTAAAGCCGAGGATCACCCCATTCGCCAGGATAACGATCAGCCACAGCGTCTGATACGCCGGACCACTGGGCAGGAACCACATCCCTGCCGCCAGTACCGCCAGCACCAGGTTGGTGTAGTAGTAGAGTTTGACGGTATCGCTGCGGCGCGACAGCAGGTTGACGATCACCGCCCCGAGAATGGCGGCAAAGGTCACCATGGTGAAGAACAGCGAGGTATAGGCGGTGCTGCCTTCCAGCACGTAGGTGATGAAATACATGTAGCCGCCGCCACGGATGTTAAAGACGTTGATCAGCAGGAAGGACATCACCAGCATCAGCAGCAGCTGGTCGTTGTTACGCAGACCGGCGAGGTGCTCTTTCAGGGTGAATTTGCCCATCATCGCCAGCGGGACGCGCTCGCGCACCCAGAAGAAGCAGCACAGGAACATCACCACCGCAATGGCACACAGCACCCCCACGCCTAGCTGATAGCCCTGGGCCGTGTTGCCCTGACCGAGCACCGAGACCAGCCACGGCAGGCCGACCGACACCAGAAAACCGGCCACGCCGCACAGGACAAAGCGCCAGGACTGGCAGGAGAGCACCTCGCTGTGGCGGGTGGTCATGGTGTTGATCAGCGCGCAGTACGGCACGTTGATGGCGGTATAGCCCACCGAAAGCAGCAGGTAGGTACCGAACGCCCAGGCGATTTTGACTCCCATCCCGGCATCCGGCACGGTAAAGGTTAGCACCCCAATCACGCCAATCGGCAGGGCGATCCACAGCTGCCACGGGCGAAAGCGTCCCCAGCGGCTTTGGGTACGGTCGGCAATGATCCCCATAACCGGGTCGGAGATGGCGTCGAAAATGCGCAGGGCGATAAACAGCGTGCCGACCAGCGCCGGGGTTAAGCCAAAGACATCGGTATAGAAAAAGGTCAGAAAATTCATGATCAGACAGGTGATGACCGTCCCGCCCGCATCACCCAGGCCGTAGCCGATTTTTTCTCGCATCGAGAGGCGATCGTTGACGGCCTGCCGGGCAATCTCTGTTTGTGTAATCGGAGTGGAAGTCATGAGGTAACTCCTCGGGTTATCGGATTTTTTATGTTGTTTTGTCAGGTACCCGATTAATTTTGCACTGTTACCCGGTCTCAACAAGGGAAGGGAAAAGTATAAAAAGGTGAGGATTCCGACCTCGTGCTCAAAGTGTGATTTCGATCGGGACGAAAGGCAATTATCTGTTAATAATCAGTGATAAAGCGTCATAAATTGTCTGTTAATAGCGGGAAAGTGAATAGCAATGCTCGAATTATCCATAGCACTTCCGATCAGGGTTCAGAATGGTGGCTATTTCATCTCCCGGGGCGTAGGGCGACATCCGGCGCGCAAGCTCGACTCCTGGGAGGTGATCTTTGTCGAAAAGGGGACATTAACGATCCAGGAGGAGGGAACCGTTTTCGAGGTGCATGCCGGGGAGAGCCTGCTGCTCTGGCCGCACCGTCGACATAAGGGCATCGAGGATTTTCCCGCCGAGTTACGCTTTTACTGGCTGCATTTTGAGGTCGACGAGCAGAGTGCGCCTTCCGCCTGGAGCACGCTGCTGTCGGTTCAGCAGCACGGGAAAAGCGGCGACCCGCAGGCGATGGTTGCGCTATTCCGCCAGTTTCTGACCGAGCAGGAGAAGCTTCAGCGCAGCCCGGCGCTGGAATTTATCTTGCTGCTGATCCTCCAGCAGCTCTCCCAGGTGGCGGGGCAGGAACTGCCGCCGGATGAGGCGGGAGTGAACCTGGCCTGGAAGGCGCGGCAGCTGATCGGCACCCAGTTTCACCTGCCGATCTCCACCTCCTCGCTGGCCAAAGAGCTGCACTGCAACACGGACTACCTGGGGCGGGTGTTTCGGCGGGTCTTCCATCTGACCCTGACCGAGGCGATCCACCGCCAGCGCGTCAGGGCTGCAGAAAAGCTGCTGCTCAACGATGCCGTATCGCTGAAAGAGGTGGCGGTTCGCTGCGGCTTTAACGACGTGGGCTACTTCCGGCAAATCTTTCGCAAGCATACGGGATTGACCCCCGGAGTCTGGAAACGTCGCTACTGCAAAGAGCACATCAACTCCGCCTGAGGACCTGTAGTAGATGGCCAGTTTTCACGGCAGGGCACACAAATCGGCTCTTTTACCCTGTCGGATCAAGGCGCTGGCCCCGATCGCTCTGGCAACCTGACTTTTTTCAGCAAGGATGGAGCAGGCGATGAATCCCTTTATTGTTGCCGACCCGGCGAAATGTATTGGCTGTCGCACCTGCGAAGTGGCCTGCGTGGTGTCGCATCAGGACAATCAGGACTGTACGGCGGTGACGCCTGGCACCTTTATGTCGCGCATTCGGGTGGTAAAAGGTAACACCTTCACCACGGCGGTCACCTGTCATCAGTGTGAAGATGCGCCCTGCGCCAACGTCTGCCCGACCCGGGCCATTCAGCGTCAGGCGGGAGTGTGGCAGGTGGATCAGGCGCGCTGTATCGGCTGTAAAAGCTGTATGCTCGCCTGTCCGTTCGGGGCGATGCAGGTGACGGGAAGTGCTGAAAAGGTTCAGGCCCTGAAGTGTGACCGTTGTGTACATCGCGAAGCGGGACCGGCCTGCGTGGAGGCCTGTCCCACTTACGCGTTAAGCTGCGTCGATCCTGCCAGATTACGCGCCGAACGGCTGCGTTATCTGGCGTAAATCCTTACTGGCCGTTTTCACGCCAGGCAAGCTCAACCTCTTCGGCCAGAATTTTCACCCCGGCTTCGATTTTGTCCGGGTCCGGCACATAGTTCATGCGCATGCACTGGTGGGTGTGCGGCCAGGGCTTATCCAGCCCCGGGAAGAAGTAATCTCCCGGCACCATCAACACCCCGCGCTTTTTCAGACGCTGGTACAGCAGTTCGGTGGTGATCGGCAGATCCTTAAACCACAGCCAGAGGAAAATCGCCCCTTCGGGTTTATGGATCAGGCAGCGATTTTCCGGTAAGTAGCGGCGAATCGTGGCGATCGTCTCGTGAACACGCTGATAATAGAACGGCTTAATCACCTCATTCGACAGGCGCAGCAGATCGTTGCGCTTGATCATCTCGCACATCATCGCCGGGCCAATCCCGCCCGGTGACAGGCTGATAATGCCGTTCATATTGGTGATGGCGGTAATGATTTTTTCATCAGCGATGATGATCCCGCAGCGACTGCCCGGCAGACCCAGCTTGGAGAGGCTCATGCACAGGACAATGTTCGGGTTCCACAGCGGGCGTGCTTCACTGAAGATGATGCCCGGGAAGGGCACGCCATAGGCGTTATCAATCACCAGCGGAATGCCGTGCTGGTTCGCCAGCGCATCCAGCTTCATCAGCTCTTCGTCGGTGATGACGTTGCCGGTGGGGTTGGTAGGCCGCGACACGCAGATCATGCCGGTCTCTTCGCCAATATGCAGATGCTCAAAATCGACGTGATACTTGAACTGGCCTTCCGGTAGCAGTTCGATGTTCGGGCGCGCGGAGACGAACAGGTCTTCCTCCAGCCCGGAATCGGCGTAACCGATGTACTCCGGGGTGAGCGGGAAGAGCACCTTTTTGGTGGTGCCGTCGGCGCGTCGGCCTGCGAAGAGGTTAAACAAGTAGAAAAACGCGCTCTGGCTGCCGTTTGTCAGTGCAATATTCTGTGGCCCGATCTCCCAGCCAAGGGTGTCGCGCAGCATCTCCGCCAGGACGGTAAGCAGCTCGGTTTTCCCCTGTGGGCCGTCGTAATTGCACAGTGCATCAGTGGCTTTGCCATTTTCCAGCATGTCTGCGAGGAGCGTCTGAAAATAGGCGTTCATCTCCGGAATTTGTGCCGGGTTACCGCCGCCGAGCATGATGGCGCCCGGTGTGCGCAGCCCGTCGTTGAGATCCTCCATCAGGCGGGTAATGCCTGAATGGCGGGTGAATTTGTCGCCGAAAAGTGAAAAAGTCATAGCAGGTGTTCTGTCGGGCTTGTTCTAAGAGTGGCTCACCATAACGCTACAACTGCGCGGGTGCAAATCAGCGTGGAAAGACGGAATGATTGTTTTGTGTTATCAGTTTGCCATCAGGCAGCGAATTGTTCTGTATTCTCCCCCTCCCGGCGGGAGAGGGATACTGAACGTAACGATCAGCGATTACCCGCCCAGACCACCATTACCTTGTCGCCCTGATGCTCACGTACAAAGCCGTAGCCCTGAGGCATCGTCAGCGTAGTTTGCGTCCCTTCGCCCACCGCCGGATGGCGGGCGCGGAACTGCCCGAGCAACTGCCAGTGGGCGACGGTGGCGGCCTGCGCGCCGCTGATATCCTGCCAGTTCATGTCTGAGCGCGTTCCCTGCAGCGGATCGGAGCCCGTCGGGCCAAATGGCCGGGCGGACTCATCGCCATAAAATATCTGCACGCTGCCCGGCGCCAGTAACAGCAGCTCTGCCGCACGCTGGTCACCTTCGCGGAACAGGCGGGTATCATGGGAGGAGAGATAGCTCAGGACGTTAAAGCTCTGCAGTTTCTCCGCCATCTGCTGCCAGGTCAGGTCGATGTTGGCCAGGCAATCCACCGCTTTTGCCGCCTGTTCCTGATAATCAAAATTGATCATCGCATCGAAGCCGTGGCGGTAGTAATCGCTCTGCATCACTCCGTGACCCCAGGATTCACCGGTCATCCAGAAAGGCGCATCGTCGAGTTTTTTCTCCGGGTTGGCCTGCTTCCAGGCTTTTAACGCATCGCTGGCCTGGTCCTTCAGCTGCTTCCAGCCCGCCAGCTCCACGTGCTTGGCGGTATCAACGCGGAAACCGTCGATGCCGTAATCCCGCACCCACTGGCTCAGCCAGTGAGTAAGGTAGTCCCTGGGCGTGTAGCCATCGACGGCTTTTGCCCCGGTGTCGGGTTTATGGCGATAAAAGTTCGGCAGGCCTGATGGGGTGGTGGATTCGGTTTTCAGATCCGGCAGGAAGGCCAGCGACATGGTCAGATCGCCAAAACCGGGATTGTCATAATCGCCGATATCGGTGCGTATCCAATTTTTGCCCCACCAGTTTTCCCATGCGGCTTTATCGCTGAAATTGATGTAGTCGTTAAAGCTGTGCCAGCTCTGCCCGGCACCAGGCTTCCAGTCGGTCCAGCGTTCACCGAGGGTTTTCTTCAGCTCGTCACCCTGCAGATAGAGGGCGCCGAACTGGTACTCCTGCATGTCGGCCAGCGTCGCGTAACCGGTGTGATTCATCACCACGTCAAACAGGATGCGGATCCCCCGACGATGGGCCTCGTCCACCAGCTGGCGTAAATCGTCTTCCGTGCCCATGTTGGCATCGAGCCGGGTCCAGTCCTGGGTGTAGTAGCCGTGATAGGCGTAATGGGGGAAGTCACCCTTGGTGCCGCCGCCGACCCAGCCGTGGATCTGCTCCAGCGGGGAGCTGATCCACAGGGCGTTGACGCCGAGCTGTTGCAGGTAATCCAGCTTGCTGGTGAGCCCTTTCAGGTCACCGCCGTGGAAGGTGCCGATCTCCTGCATGCCATCTTTATGGCGTCCGTAGCTGTTGTCGTTGGCCGGATCGCCGTTCTCAAACCGATCGGTCAGGACAAAATAGACGGTGGCGTTTTGCCAGCTGAACGGGGCGGGTTTGTCCGTCCCGGCGCGCTCCAGTAACAGCAGGCCGTTGCTGCCCGGCGCGGGTTGCAGGGTAATTTTGCCCTGCTGCACGGTGGCGGTCTGTTTGCTGTAAAAATCACGCACCACGCTCCCTTCCGGGAAGGTGTTGCTGACGTCGAGCGTCAGGGGGGTGCCGTCCCATTTCGGGCACTGGCGCACCACGCTCGTCACCGCCTTTTCGCTCTCGCTGGCGACAGTCAACATCAGGGTTGGCGTACCGGAGCGGGTATCAATCCGGGCCTGATAATCGCCGTCGCGGAACAGACGCCACTGCACCGGATCCCCTTCGCACGGCTTGAGAGACATCATCTCATTGAGTTTTATCGCATTTGTGGGTTGCCAGCACGTCTTGTCAAAACTCACTGTCAGCGGGCGGGTACCCTTCGTCAGCTTTGCCTGTGCCGTGAACACCCCCGATCCTTCAGCAGTGAAGGCCGGAAAACCCGGGGCTGACCAGTCGGCGCTGGCCATAGCAGGTAAGAGGAGAAGAGCGAGAGCGGAACGTTTCATACCGGTTTCCTGTCACAGCATTTTGTTCAGTTTGCCATCTATTGTAGAGGGCTAACTCATCCCCTGGCGCTATCGCGCAGGGAGGAGCAATGAGGGTGAGTGATCTCACGCTTATAGCGCTGTTTAACTGCGATATTGAGCACATTTTGATGAAAATGATGCTTAAGCGCGCGATTTCTGGATGACAGGGTTTCGGATTTAGACTATTTCTTTGAATGCTCTTCTCGTCTATTTTTGCTAGGATCTGAGATTCACTTCTCATTTTACGAAAAAAATAAGGTGTTGGAATGTTTCTATCCGACCAGGAGACTTAATGATATCGACTCCCATTCGACGATATGGGGCCGCGATACTCATGTTACTCACCATGGCAATTTCTGGTGAGGTGCTTGCGAAGACGCACACGGATACGACGAGTAAAAAGGCCCACGTCATAAAGACGACAAGTAATAAGGTTAGCAGTAAACAAGAGTATTCTCGCAATAGTGCAAAGAGTAGTTCACTTCCTGATTTGCGAAAATACCCTTCCGGAACACCAAGGAAAAAAGCGTTTCTCCGGACGGTAATGCCTTATATTACAAGTCAAAATGCCGCGATTACGGCGGATCGTAACTGGCTTATTTCCAAGCAGTACGATAGCCGTTGGTCGCCATCTGAGCGCACGCGTCTGAAAGAAATTTCAAAACGCTATAAGGTGAGCTGGAACGGAAACACGCGACGTGTGCCGTGGAACTCACTGTTAGAGCGCGTGGATATTATTCCAGGCAGCATGGTCGCAACGATGGCTGCAGCCGAAAGTGGCTGGGGTACCTCGAAGCTTGCGCGCAGTAATAACAACCTCTTCGGCATGAAATGTGCGAAAGGTCGTTGTAACAATGCACCGGGTAAAGTGAAAGGCTACTCACAGTTCGAATCGGTAAAAGATTCCGTGAACGCTTATGTTGTGAACCTGAATACGCATCCGGCGTATAAATCCTTCCGTAAGTCGCGCGCGCAGTTGCGTAAAGCGGACCAGGAAGTGACGGCCAGCACCATGATCCATAAGCTGAAAGGTTACTCAACCCAGGGCCAACGCTATAACAATTATCTGTTTGCGATGTACCAGGATAACCAGCGCTTAATCGCCGCCCATATGTAATATAAAAAAAGCCTTCCCTGCGGAAGGCTTTTTTTATTTAAACCAGCACTTCACTGTAGCGATCGCGATACTCTTTCGGCGTGGTGTCATACTCTTTTTTAAATACCGAATAGAAATACTGCAGCGACGGATAACCGCACATCTGTGAGATCTCGTGAATGGAAAGCGAGGTTGAAATCAGCAGGCTGCGGGCTTTCTCCAGCTTCTCGGCGTGAATCACCGCATGGATCGTCTCGCCCACCTCTTCCTTAAACCGCTTCTCCAGATTTGAACGTGAAATCCCTACCGCATCCAGGACCTGATCCACTTTAATGCCTTTGCAGGCGTGGTTACGAATGTAGTGCATCGCCTGAATCACCGCCGGATCGTTCAGCGAGCGGTAATCGGTTGAGCGTCGCTCCACCACGCGCACCGGCGGCACCAGCAGGCGCTGCAGGGGCAGGTTTTCGTTATCCAGCAGACGGTGCAGCAGTTTGGCTGCCTGGTAGCCCATCTGCCGGGTTCCCTGCGCCACCGACGACAGCGCCACCCGTGACAGGTAACGCGTAAGTTCTTCATTATCGATGCCAATCACGCACAGCTTTTCCGGCACCGGAATATGCAGATGTTCGCACACCTGGAGCACGTGTCGGGCGCGGGCATCGGTCACGGCGATAATCCCGGTCTGCGGCGGCAGGGTTTGCAGCCAGTCGGCGAGACGATTCTGCGCGTGCTGCCAGTTCTCCGGAGCCGTTTCCAGCCCCTGATAGACAACGCCGCGATACTTCTCCTTTGCCACCAGCTGACAGAAGGCATACTCACGCTCTGCCGCCCAGCCTTTGCCGCTGGAAACGGGCAGGCCATAAAAGGCGAAGCGGTGCACCCCTTTCTCCTTCAGGTGGAGAAACGCGCTCTCTACCAGGGCGTGGTTGTCGGTCGCGATATAGTGAACGGGAGGGTAGTTCTCCGGCTTATGGAAGGAGCCGCCGACGCCGACGATGGGCACGTCGACATCCACCAGCAGCTGCTGGATAACGGCATCGTCAAAATCCGCGATGACGCCGTCGCCC
Organism: Leclercia sp. Marseille-Q4284; assembly: GCF_916618945.1. Classification (NCBI taxonomy): domain Bacteria; kingdom Pseudomonadati; phylum Pseudomonadota; class Gammaproteobacteria; order Enterobacterales; family Enterobacteriaceae; genus Leclercia; species Leclercia sp. Marseille-Q4284. The sequence goes on along the minus strand of NZ_CAKAKG010000002.1, from coordinate 713,085 downwards.
AGCCACTCTTTGATATTATCGGTGCGCGTACGGAAATCTTCTTCGATGAAGATATCCCACTCGGACTGCGACGCCTGCAAGTATTCACCCACACCCTCTACAACCTGACGGTCATAGGCTTTATTGGCATTGAATAACAACGTAATGCGGTGACGCTTCTCAAACATGGCGCTATTTTTCCAGAATCAGTGACAGACGATAAAGCATCCTCAGGCGCGCCGTTTGGTCGCGGAATCCATCCATACCGCCAGCAGCAGAATCGCACCCTTGACGATATACTGCCAGAATGTCGGGACGTCCATCATACTCATTCCGTTATCCAGCGACGCCATAATAAAGGCACCCATCACCGCCCCGGCAACGCTACCGATCCCCCCTGCCAGACTGGTTCCGCCAATAACGCAGGCGGCGATAGCATCGAGTTCGGCAATGTTCCCCGCCGACGGCGAGCCTGCCCCCAGGCGCGAGCTTAAGATAAGCCCGGCGACGGCGACCATCAGGCCATTGATGGCAAAGACGGCAAGCTTGGTGCGCTCAACGTTGATACCGGACAGGCGTGCAGCTTCGAGATTGCCGCCAATGGCATAAATGCGGCGGCCAAAGGCGGTACGGGTCGCCATAAACATTCCGGCCAGCAGCAGCAGAACCAGCAGCAGGACCGGTGTCGGCACGCCGCGATAGTCGTTCAGCAGCCAGATCGCCCCAAGGACAATCACCGCCGTCAGCGCCTGGCGTCCGACAACCGACGTAGACGGTGCCGTTGCTAATCCTAAGGTCTGACGACGCATTCTGCTCCGCCACTGCCAGGCAACAAATGCCATCAGGCCAATCGCCCCGAGGCTAAAGCCGATCCCGCTGGAGAGATAGCTCTGCCCAATCTGCGACATGGAGGCGCTGGTGGGGGAGACGGTGGTGCCGTTAGTCACGCCGATCAGGATGCCGCGAAAGGCCAGCATCCCCGCCAGGGTGACGATAAACGACGGCACTTTGCGGTAGGCCACCCACCAGCCGTTCCAGGTCCCGAGGAGTAAACCCAGTACCAGCGTCACCACGATAGTCAGAGGCAGCGGCCAGCCCAGCCAGACATCGAAAATGGCTGCCATGCCGCCGAGCAGGCCCATCATCGAGCCCACAGAGAGGTCGATCTCCGCCGAGATAATGACGAACACCATCCCCACCGCCAGAATGCCGGTAATGGCGGTCTGACGCAGCAGGTTAGAGACGTTACGGGCGCTAAGGTACGAGCCGTCGGTGGTCCAGGTAAAGAACAGCATGATCGCCACAATGGCGGCAATCATGACAAAAACCTGCAAATTAAGCGCTTTTAACCCTGAAAACAGACCCGGTGCGGGCGCCGCGGCTTTTAACTCAGATGGATTGCTTTTCGACATGGCGTTCGCTCCTTAATGCGGCTTCCATCACCTGTTCCTGCGTCAGGTTCTGGTTAATCAGATTGGCTTTCAGTTTTCCTTCGTGCATCACCAGTACCCGGTCGCTCAGACCCAGCACTTCAGGCAGTTCCGAGGAGATCACGACCACGGCGATACCCTGCTGGACCAGCTGGTTGATCAGCTTGTAGATTTCGTATTTCGCACCGATATCGATCCCGCGCGTCGGTTCATCAAGGATCAGAATACGTGGGTTGAGCAACAGGCAGCGGGCAAGTATTGCCTTCTGCTGGTTACCACCGCTAAGACGACCAATGGCGAGGTCCGGGGAGGACGTTTTTACCTTCAGGCGCTGCAGGGAGTGCAAAATACAGTGCTGTTCGGCGGCGTCGTCCAGGCTGCTCAGCTTGCCGCTGAACTGATCTAAGGCGGCGAGAGTGATGTTTTTACCCACAGCCATCACCGGCACGATGCCATCTTTTTTCCGATCTTCCGGCACCATCGCGATGCCATGGGCAATGGCCTGCTGACAGTTTTTAATGTCGACCGGCTGCCCGTCGATAAATACGCTGCCTTCCCAACGCCCGGGCCAAACCCCGAACAGGCACTGCACCGCCTCAGTACGCCCGGCGCCAACCAGCCCGGCCACGCCAAGGATCTCCCCGCGATGCAGGGAGAAGGAGACGTCGTTCACCCGTTTGATATGGCGATTCACCGGGTGCCAGGCGGTGAGATGTTCCACCCGCAGGATCTCTTCCCCGAGAGTATGCGGCTCATTCGGATAGAGCGCGGTCAGCTCGCGCCCCACCATCATGGTAATGATGTCATCCTCGCTCATACCCTGCGCGTCGCGGGTGCCGATATGCTGTCCGTCACGAATGACGCAGACGGTGTCAGAGATGGCTTTCACTTCGTTGAGCTTGTGGGAGATGTAAATGCAGGCAATCCCGTGGTGTTGCAGGTCACGTATGATGTCCAGCAATACGGCGGTTTCCTGTTCCGTCAGCGAGGCGGTCGGTTCATCGAGGATCAGCAGCCGCACCTGTTTGTTGAGCGCTTTGGCGATCTCCACCAGCTGCTGCTGCCCCAGTCCGAGATCGCCGACCCGCGTGTCGGGGGAGATCGCGAGGCTCACCTGCGCCAGCAGCTTTTCGCAGCGCAGGGTCATGGTGTCGTAATCCAGCACCCCGTGACGGCTAATCTCGGCCCCGAGGAAGATGTTCTCCAGAACGGTGAGGTGCTTCACCAGCGCCAGCTCCTGGTGAATGATGGCGATACCTTTGCGCTCGGTGTCGCGGATGTGCGTGGCCTGCAGGGTTTCGCCGGCAAAGACAATTTCACCGTCATAGCTGCCATGCGGATAAATGCCGCACAGCACCTTCATCAGCGTGGATTTGCCCGAGCCATTTTCACCGCACAGCGAAACGATCTCGCCGGGATTTAAGCGCAGGCTGACGTTGTCCACGGCCTTCACCGCGCCAAACGCCTTAGTAATATTTTTCATTTCAAGAAGATAAGACATAACTGCCCCACATGACCCGAAGGAAAACGGTACACGTCGATGCGCCCCCGCCAGGCAGGGGCGATGATGGATTACAGTTCGCTCTTTTTATGGAAACCGTCTTTCACAACGGTGGCGTCAATGTTCTCTTTATTGACTTCGATAGGGGTCAGCAGTCGGGACGGCACATCTTTCAGGCCATTGTTTAAGCTGGCATCCGCTTTAGGCTGTTGGTCATTGCCCAGCTCAACGGCAATTTCTGCGGCGGTGGTGGCCAGTTCGGTGATCGGTTTATAGACCGTCATGGTCTGGGTACCGGCTACGATACGCTTCACCCCGGCAAGGTCCGCATCCTGCCCGGAGATCGCCACTTTTCCTGCCAGCCCCTGAGCGCTGAGTGCCTGGATCGCGCCGCCTGCGGTAGCATCGTTGGAAGCCACCACGGCGTCAATTTTGTTATTGTTGGCGGTTAAGGCGTTTTCCATGATTTTCAGCGCGTTTTCTGGCAGCCAGCCATCCGCCCACTGATCGCCCACCACTTTGATTTTGCCTTCGTCGATGTACGGCTTCAGTACTTTCATCTGCCCGGCGCGGAACAATTTAGCGTTGTTGTCTACCGGCGAGCCACCCATCAGGAAATAGTTACCCTGCGGCACTTTCGCCACCAGGCTTTGCGCCTGTAATTCACCGACCTTTTCATTGTCGAAGGAGATATAATAATCGATGTCGGCATTATTAATCATGCGGTCATAGGCCAGCACTTTAATCCCTTCGCGTTTGGCTTCTTTTACCACATTACTTAAAACCTGACCGTTATACGGAATAATAACCAGCACGTCGACGCCGCGGTTGATCATATTTTCGATTTGCGACATTTGGGTTTCTTCATTGCCATTAGCAGACTGAACAAAAACTTTTGCACCCAATGCTTCTGCCTTATTGACAAAAATATCGCGATCTTTTTGCCAGCGCTCCAGACGGAGGTCATCAATCGCCATGCCGATTTTGACTTCTTTTGCATGACTCGCCGTACTCGCCAGCAGCAGCGATGCACAGAGAGTGAGGCACAGGTTCTTTATCTTCATAATTTTTTTGCCTTTTGTAGGGTGAGGTTGCTGAGATAAAAGAAACAATCATTGCAAGAGACGTAGCAAATTCTTAACGGGGAACGGCAGACTGGCAATTACAGATTTTTATCTTCTCGTTATGATATTTGGTTTATTTCTGAATTTATGACCGCGATCTGATTTTAAATTACATAACTTATTAATTACACATGAATCTGGAATTTACGCTGTGAAATTCGTTCGGCTGCAAATTGATTTTGCGAGCCAGCGCACGTTTGTGCATTCTCTCAATAGCAGTGTGAAATAACGTAATTGAGCAACCTGCGATCACTATTCAGTATTACTCCAGTATCTTCTTTTCGCCGCACCCCTGATTATGGAGTTCAATATGCAAGCTTATTTCGATCAACTCGATCGCGTTCGTTATGAAGGCCCGAAATCCTCTAATCCTTTAGCGTTTCGTCATTACAACCCGGACGAGCTGGTGCTGGGTAAGCGCATGGAAGATCACCTGCGTTTTGCCGCCTGCTACTGGCATACCTTCTGCTGGAATGGGGCCGATATGTTTGGCGTGGGCTCGTTCGATCGCCCATGGCAGCAGCCGGGCGAAGCGCTGGAGCTGGCGAAGCGCAAAGCGGACGTTGCTTTTGAGTTCTTCCACAAGCTGAACGTGCCGTACTACTGCTTCCACGATGTGGACGTCTCCCCGGAAGGCGCTTCGCTGAAAGAGTACCTGAATAACTTCGCGCAGATGGTCGACGTGCTGGCCGAAAAACAGCAGCAGAGCGGCGTGAAGCTGCTGTGGGGCACCGCCAACTGCTTTACCCACCCGCGCTATGGCGCAGGGGCTGCCACTAACCCGGATCCGGAAGTGTTCAGCTGGGCGGCCACCCAGGTGGTGACGGCGATGAACGCGACCCATCAGCTGGGCGGTGAAAACTACGTCCTGTGGGGCGGACGTGAAGGCTACGAAACGCTGCTCAACACCGATTTACGCCAGGAGCGCGAGCAGATTGGCCGCTTCATGCAGATGGTGGTGGAGCATAAACACAAAATCGGCTTCCAGGGTACGCTGCTGATTGAACCAAAACCGCAGGAGCCGACCAAGCACCAGTACGATTACGACGTGGCGACGGTGTACGGCTTCCTCAAGCAGTTCGGCTTGGAAAAAGAGATCAAAGTAAATATCGAAGCCAACCACGCCACCCTGGCTGGCCACTCGTTCCACCACGAGATCGCCTCCGCTATCGCGCTGGGCATTTTTGGCTCCGTGGATGCCAACCGCGGCGACCCGCAGCTGGGCTGGGATACCGATCAGTTCCCGGTCAGCGTGGAAGAGAACGCGCTGGTGATGTACGAAATCATCAAAGCGGGTGGGTTCACCACCGGTGGCCTGAACTTTGACGCCAAAGTGCGCCGTCAGAGTACCGATAAATACGATCTCTTCTATGGTCATATTGGGGCGATGGACACCATGGCGCTGTCGCTGAAAGTGGCTGCCCGCATGATTGAAGACGGTGAGCTGGATAAGCGTGTGGCGAAACGCTATGGCGGCTGGAACAGTGAGCTGGGTCAGCAAATTTTGAAAGGCCAGTTATCCCTGACCGAGCTGGCGAAGTACGCTGAACAGCATAACCTGGCGCCGCAGCACCAGAGTGGTCATCAGGAGCTGCTGGAAAACCTGGTGAATCATTACCTCTTCGACAAGTAACGGGGATCGCCGGGCGGCGCTACGCTTGCCCGGCCTACATTTTTAAGGAACCCACCATATGTATATCGGGATCGATCTTGGCACATCGGGTGTGAAAGCCATTCTGTTGAATGAACAGGGCGACGTGCTGGCAACGCAAACAGAAAAACTGCACGTTTCACGGCCACACCCGCTCTGGTCTGAACAGGATCCCGAAGCATGGTGGCTGGCAACGGATCGCGCCCTGAAGGCGCTTGGCGAGCAACACTCGCTGCGGGAAGTTAAAGCTTTGGGGATTGCCGGACAGATGCACGGCGCCACGCTGCTGGACAAGGACAACCGCGTGTTGCGCCCGGCCATTTTATGGAACGACGGCCGCTGCGGCGAAGAGTGCGCCCTGCTGGAAGCGCGCGTGCCGACATCGCGGGAGATCACCGGCAACCTGATGATGCCGGGCTTTACCGCACCAAAACTGCTGTGGGTTCAGCGCCACGAACCCGAGATTTTTAGCCAGGTGGCGAAGGTATTGCTGCCAAAAGATTATCTGCGTCTGCGTATGACCGGCGAGTACGCCAGTGATATGTCGGATGCGGCAGGTACCATGTGGCTCGACGTTGCTAAACGCGACTGGAGCGAGACGATGCTCGACGCCTGCCATCTCACCCGCGACCATATGCCTGCCCTGTTTGAAGGCTGCGAGCAGACAGGCACCCTGCTGCCGTCGATCGCGCAGCAGTGGAATATGCCAGCCGTTCCTGTCGTGGCGGGAGGCGGGGATAACGCCGCGGGTGCGGTCGGCGTAGGGATGGCCGATGCCGGACAGGCGATGCTGTCGTTGGGCACCTCCGGCGTCTACTTTGCCGTGAGCGACGGCTATCGCAGCAATCCTGACAGCGCGGTGCACAGCTTCTGCCATGCGTTACCCGGCAAATGGCATCTGATGTCGGTGATGCTCAGCGCGGCGTCCTGCCTGGACTGGGCGGCAAAACTGACCGGATTAGACAGCGTTCCGGCCCTGCTCGATGCCGCACAGCAGGCCGATGATAATGCGGGTACCCTCTGGTTCCTGCCCTATCTTTCCGGCGAGCGCACCCCGCATAACAATCCGCAGGCGAAAGGGGTGTTCTTTGGTTTAACCCATCAGCATGGTCCGGCCGAACTGGCGCGCGCGGTGTTGGAAGGGGTGGGCTATGCCCTGGCCGATGGCATGGATGTGGTGCATGAGTGCGGGCTCAAACCAACCAGCATTACGCTGATCGGCGGTGGGGCGCGCAGCCCGTACTGGCGTCAGATGCTGGCGGATATCAGCGGTCAGCAGCTGGATTACCGTACCGGTGGTGACGTCGGGCCTGCGCTCGGCGCGGCGCGACTGGCGCAGATCGCGATGAATCCGGATAAACCGCTGTCGGCACTGTTGCCACAGCTGGCGCTGGAACAGCAGCACATCCCTGATACCGCGCGTCATGCCCGCTATGCCGGGCAACGCGAAGTGTTCCGCAAGATCTATCAGCAGCTTCTGCCGCTAATGTCGTGAAACGTTGCCGGGTGGCGTTTCGTTTGCACAGCCTTGTAGGCCCGTGCAAGCGAAGCGCCGCCGGGCAAGCAAGCCGTGCTTAACTCACAAACCTGCGCGTATCAATCCGCTGCAGCAGCATCGACAGCAGCAAACTGACCACCAGCGTGGCCGTAAAGATCCAGACGATATCCAGCAGCGGCCAACTCTTTAACTCCACCCCGCGCGTGCGCAGAGCGTGGATCACCAGCGCGTGAAAACCATATATCCCCAGCGAGTTACGCGAAATTAACCCCAGCAGCGGCAGAGGGCGCGCATTGAGGGTGTTTTTCACCAGGGTAAATAACGATATCGCGCAGATAAAGACCATCGGGCCGCAGTAGAGATACCAGGTATCGGCGAAGGTGCCGCGCCACTGCAGCTCATGCAGCGTCCCACGGGAAATAATCGCGACCGCAGCAATAAACAGCGCGGCGCAAATACCATTCAACCAGCGTTTGCGGGTATCCATCATCCCAAGGGCGCGACCCAGCATGCCGTACAGCACGTAATAGAAGGTGTCGCCGTTGATATACAGGTTGATAGGCAGCCATTCAAATCCATCAATTTTCTGCGAAACCGTGTTGGGGTTGGCCACGATACCGATCACGATCATCAGCGCCAGCAGCATTTTACCGTTCGCGCTTTTCACCTGCAGCAGGGGAGAAAGCAGATAAATGACGATAATGGCGAAGAAAAACCACAGGTGATAGAACACTGGCTTTTGCAGCAGGTATTTCAGGGATAGCTCGCTGTTGATCGAGGTAAACAGCACGATATAGAGGAACGCCACGGTGCTATAAAACAGCAGGCACAGACCGATGCGTAAAAAATGGCGCGGCTGCGCGCTGCGTTCGCCAAAAAAGAGATAGCCGGAGATCATGAAAAACAGCGGCACGCTCACGCGCGAGGCGGAGTTGAGAACGTTGGCGATATCCCAGTTAACGAGGCTGATGCTTGCGGCATTGGTGATATACCAGGTCGTGGTATGGATCATCACCACCATTAAACAGGCTATTCCCCGCAGATTATCAATCCAGTTAATTTTTTCCTGCATCCATCCCTCTGTTTATGCGTTAAAAAGAGTCTGACTGTGGTATTGCTACAGACGCTCACTGGAAAATTCTGAGTTTGCACCACCCTGCTTGTGCCGGGCCGGTGAGGTTCGCAGAATGCCGGGCGATAATCTATAAAGTTTAGAGTTTAAAAATAACAGCCACAGCAAAGGGCGGTAATAAAAATGATGATACGCGCGATGTGGATCCTGCTTCCCGCGTTACTGGCCGGCTGCGCGGCTCAGGAGACGTCCCCGGCGCAAAACGCGCAAACGAAGAAAGTCAGCCCGGTGCGTTCGCTGGACATGGAACAGCTATGTAAGGATCGGGCAGCCGAGCGCTACAATACCGGTGCGCAAAAAATCGACGTCACCGCATTCGAACAGTTCCAGGGTAGCTATGAAATGCAGGGTTTCACTGCCCGCAATGAGAGTTTCATCTGTTCTTTTGACGCAGAGGGCCATTTTTTACATCTTTCGATGCGTTAAGGCTGCCGCGTAATGAGCTGGCTGCGCCTGGAGGGTGTTGTCAGCACTGCTTATTTCCCAATTTTCCCTAAACAAACCCGTTTCGTACTGTATATCTTGCATCCGACGGGTATACTGATCCCTTCCATTCAAAACCACACGTATCCAGCACGAAATACTATGCAAAAGTTCGATACTAAGACCTTCCAGGGCCTGATCCTGACCTTACAGGATTACTGGGCTCGCCAGGGCTGCACCATTGTTCAACCTTTGGACATGGAAGTTGGCGCCGGCACTTCACACCCGATGACCAGCCTGCGCGCGCTGGGGCCAGAGCCAATGGCGACCGCCTACGTGCAGCCATCCCGTCGTCCGACCGATGGTCGCTACGGTGAAAACCCGAACCGCTTACAGCACTACTATCAGTTCCAGGTGGTCATTAAGCCGTCCCCGGACAATATTCAGGAGCTGTACCTCGGGTCGCTGAAAGAGCTGGGTATGGATCCGACCATCCACGACATCCGTTTCGTGGAAGATAACTGGGAAAACCCAACGCTGGGTGCCTGGGGTCTGGGCTGGGAAGTGTGGCTGAACGGCATGGAAGTGACGCAGTTCACCTACTTCCAGCAGGTTGGCGGTCTGGAATGTAAGCCGATCACCGGTGAAATCACCTACGGTCTGGAACGTCTGGCCATGTACATTCAGGGCGTAGACAGCGTTTACGACCTGGTCTGGAGCGACGGCCCGCTGGGTAAAACCACCTACGGCGACGTGTTCCATCAGAACGAAGTGGAGCAATCCACCTACAACTTCGAATACGCGGACGTGGACTTCCTGTTCACCTGCTTCGAGCAGTACGAGAAAGAAGCCCAGCAACTGCTGGCGCTGGAGACTCCGCTGCCGCTGCCAGCCTACGAGCGTATTCTGAAGGCCGCCCACAGCTTCAACCTGCTCGACGCCCGTAAAGCGATCTCCGTGACTGAACGTCAGCGCTACATTCTGCGTATTCGTACCCTGACCAAAGCCGTTGCAGAAGCTTACTACGCGTCCCGTGAAGCCCTTGGCTTCCCGATGTGCAACCGAAACAAATAAGAGGCGGCCATGTCTGAGAAAACTTTCCTGGTGGAAATCGGCACCGAAGAGCTGCCACCAAAAGCATTGCGCAGCCTGGCGGAGTCCTTTGCTGCGAACGTGACTGCCGAGCTGGATAACGCTGGCCTCGCACACGGTAAAATTGAATGGTTTGCTGCTCCGCGCCGTCTGGCGCTGAAAGTGGCGAGCCTTGCGGCGGCCCAGCAAGATCGCGAAGTAGAAAAGCGCGGCCCGGCCATTTCCCAGGCGTTCGACGCCGAAGGTAAGCCGAGCAAAGCGGCAGAAGGCTGGGCGCGTGGCTGCGGTATCACCGTTGACCAGGCCGAGCGTCTGACCACCGACAAAGGCGAATGGCTGCTGTATCGCGCCCATGTGAAGGGCGAGAGCGCGGAAGCGCTGCTGCCGAACATGATCGCCACCTCGCTGGCCAAACTGCCTATTCCAAAACTGATGCGCTGGGGCGCAAGCGACGTGCACTTTGTGCGTCCGGTTCACACCGTGACCCTGCTGCTGGGCGACACCGTCATCCCTGCCACCATTCTGGGCGTGGCATCCGATCGCGTGATCCGCGGCCACCGTTTTATGGGCGAGCCGGAGTTCACCATCGACAATGCCGATCAGTACCCTGCAATTCTGCTGGAGCGCGGTAAAGTCATTGCTGACTACGAACTGCGTAAAGCCCGCATTAAAGCGGACGCGGAAGAAGCGGCACGTCAGATTGGTGGTAACGCCGATCTGAGCGACAGCCTGCTGGAAGAAGTGACCTCGCTGGTGGAGTGGCCAGTAGTCCTGACCGCGAAGTTCGAAGAGAAATTCCTCGCGGTGCCGGCAGAAGCACTGGTTCACACCATGAAGGGCGACCAGAAGTACTTCCCGGTCTATGCCAACGACGGCAAACTGCTGCCGAACTTCATCTTTGTGGCCAACATCGAATCGAAAGATCCGATTCAGATCATCTCCGGTAATGAGAAGGTGGTGCGTCCGCGTCTGGCGGATGCCGAGTTCTTCTTTAATAGCGACCGTAAAAAGCGTCTGGAAGATCACCTCCCGCGCCTGCAAACCGTGCTGTTCCAGCAACAGCTGGGGACGCTGCGCGACAAGACTGACCGTATCGCGGAGCTGTCCGGCTGGATCGCTCGTGAAATCGGTGCTGACGTCAATCACGCGACCCGTGCAGGCCTGCTCTCCAAGTGCGACCTGATGACCAACATGGTGTTCGAATTTACCGACACCCAGGGTGTGATGGGTATGCACTACGCGCGCCACGATGGCGAAGCGGAAGATGTGGCCGTGGCCCTGAACGAGCAGTATCAGCCGCGCTTTGCCGGTGACGATCTGCCGTCTAACCCGGTAGCCTGTGCGGTGGCGATTGCCGATAAGATGGACACCCTGGCGGGTATCTTCGGTATCGGTCAGCATCCGAAAGGTGACAAAGACCCGTTTGCGCTGCGTCGTGCTGCGCTGGGCGTGCTGCGTATCATCGTTGAGAAGAACCTGAACCTGGATCTGCAGACCCTGACCGAAGAAGCGGTGCGTCTGTACGGTGACAAGCTGACCAACACTAACGTGGTGGATGAGGTTATCGACTTTATGCTGGGCCGTTTCCGCGCCTGGTATCAGGACGAAGGCTACACCGTTGACACCATTCAGGCGGTTCTGGCGCGTCGTCCAACCCGTCCGGCAGATTTTGATGCCCGTATGAAGGCGGTGTCCCACTTCCGTACCCTGGAAGCGGCATCGGCGCTGGCTGCGGCCAACAAGCGTGTCTCCAATATCCTGGCGAAGTCCGATGAGAAGCTGAACGAGCGTGTTAACGCCGCGACGCTGAAAGAGCCGGAAGAGATCGCCCTGGCGATGCAGGTTGTGGTGCTGCGCGACAAGCTGGAACCGGTCTTTGCGGAAGGTCGCTACCAGGAAGCGCTGGTGGAACTGGCTGAGTTGCGCGACGTGATCGACGCCTTCTTCGAGAAAGTGATGGTGAACGTAGAAGATAAAGATCTGCGTATCAACCGTCTGTCGATGCTCGAAAAACTGCGCGAATTGTTCCTGCGCGTGGCGGACATTTCCCTGCTGCAGTAATGCGCCCATTGCCCGGCGGCGCTATGCTTGCTCGGGCCTACAGTTGTTTAAAACCCGCTTCGGCGGGTTTTTTATAGTAAGTTGCGGAAAAATTAATCTTGAAACGGTCAATTAAAACCCGTTATTCTTCCTCCCGTTAACTTTCTCTCCCTGGAGCGCCCCCCAAAAATGAACAACCACGACTGATGAATTTCGATCCTTGCTAAACGCCACCGCGTCGGCAGGGGATGTTTTGATTTCATTCAGGAGTGCTTATGGCTCATTTTGCGCAATCCCCTTCTTTTATTTTGCATCAGGTCACCTGTCAGTTTGCGACGGGCGATACCCTTTTTGGTCCGCTGAATTTCTCTCTCGAGCCGTCGCTGTGCGCCCTCGTTGGCCGCAACGGCAGCGGCAAGACCCGGCTCCTGCGCCTGCTGGCCGGGCTGGACGAACCCGCCAGCGGCCATATCGAACGTTTCGGCACGCACGCTTACGTTGCGCAACAGCACGATATTTCTCCGCACACTACGCTGGCCCAACTGCTTGGCTATGAAGCCATCTTTGCTGCCCGCAAGCGGATCGACACCGGCGAGTACCAGCCTGAGGATCTGGAGCGCCTCGACGGTTTCTGGGATATCGGCGAGCGGCTGAGCGAGGCATTCAGGGAAGCTCAGCTTCCGGCGTTTGCGCCAGACAGGCTGGCAGCTGAGCTGAGTGGTGGCGAGCGGGTTCGTGCTCTGCTGAGCGGCGCGTTTACGGCCAATGCGGACTTTCTGCTACTGGATGAACCCACCAACCACCTCGACCAACAGGGAAGGGCGTGGTTTTATGCCCGGTTGGCGCGGTATTCCGGCGGTGTGCTGGTGGCGTCCCACGATCGTGAGTTGCTGGCGCAGGTGCCGCGCATTCTGGAACTCAGCCCCTCCGCTTTACACAGTTATGGCGGCAATTACGCCGACTATCAGCGTCAGCGGGATGCCGAGCAGCAGGCTGCCCGCGCAGCGCTGGAGCACGCGGCAACCGAGCGCAAGCGCACCCGCGTCCGTATGCAGAAAGAGCATGACGACAGCCTGCGCCGCTCGGCTAAAACCCTGCGCACGGTGGATTCGCTCAACATCGCCTCGTTTGAGCGGGTTAAATACAAAGGCGCGGCAAAGGAGCGTCCGGCCTCGTGGCGCAAACAGCATCATGATCAACAGGACGCGTTGAACGCAGCGGTCAATCAGGCGCGGGAACGGGTCGAAGAGGAGTGTCCGGTGATGTTTACTCTTCCGGGCAGCCAGCTTGCGGAGGGTAAACAGGTGCTGGTCCTGGACGAGCTGGTGCTGCCCTATGTCACGATGCCGCCGCTCAACTGGCGTATGGACGGGCCGATGCGGGTGGCCTTGCGGGGGCCGAACGGCAGCGGGAAATCCACCCTGCTGAAAACGATCCTCGGCGAGTGCACGCCCGTCGACGGTGCCTGTTGCGTGTCGGTCAACGTGGCGTATCTCGACCAGCATCTGTCGCGGCTGGATCTGACGCAGTCCGTTATTAGCCATCTCAATCTGCATAACACGCCGCTGGAGGAGGGGGTGCTGCGCAGTCGCCTGGCGCAGCTGCAGCTGGGTGCCGATAAGGTTACGCTCCCGCTGGCAGAGCTGAGCGGCGGCGAGCGGTTAAAAGCAGCGCTGGCCTGCGTGCTGTGGCGGGAAGAGGCGACGCAGCTGTTACTGTTTGATGAACCGACCAATCACCTGGATCTGGCCTCAATGCAGGCCATCGAGGCGGCGCTGGCAGGCTTTCCCGGCGCACTGCTGGTGGTATCGCATGACGAGCATTTTCTGGAGGGGCTTAACCTGACGCATGACCTGGTATGGCGGGACGGGGAGTGGTGCGGTGAACGGCGGTAACAAAAACACAAACCCCCGCAAATGCGGGGGCTAAAACAATGTTATTCAGTCAACTGCTTACGGAGGGCCGGGTTAGCCTGAATCAGGCTCATCAGCTTCAGCTCGGTCATGGAGGGCTTCACTCTTTTCGATTCCCACTCCTGGACCATTGCCACGCTGACACCCATAGCTCGCGCGAAATCATCGTTTTTCATCCCTGTCCCTTTGCGTAAGCGCTCAAATTCCGTAAAGGGGTTAGACTTTTGCGAACGGGTCACCGTCTGCGGTACATCTTTAAAAACAATCTGTTCCAGACTGCTTAGCAGATCGAACATAGGATCTTTTAATTCCATTGAAAACTCCTCTTAAATCACACTGCGGGATCGTGAACATAGAGAGCAATTTAAGAATAGTCGGTAAAACTGACAGGAGATCGTAACGTGCGTGATTAATTGTTGGAGATACGTTTCGCTCGCTTGTTTTCGGGGTGAGTAACTATGCTAATGACTTGATTAATCAGTAGCGCCTTAGCATCAGGTATATTTTTGTAAATCGTAAGAATTTATATGGCAATAGCCGTTTTACATGAAAAGAGTATCTTGCAGGCCTGACCTGGACTATTCTTGGCAGCGTTGGGCACGCGTGTGCCGGGGTGCGCTTTTTTGGGTGAAAGGAGTAATAACAATGGCGACAGGAAAGCTCTGCTCTCGCTGGTTTGCGCCGCTTGCGGCGTTGTTAATGGTAGTGAGCCTGAGTGGGTGTTTCGATAAGGAAGGCGATCAGCGCAAAGCGTTTATCGATTTCCTGCAAAATACTGCGATGCGCAGTGGCGAGCGTTTGCCAACGCTGACTGCGGATCAGAAAAAACAGTTTGGTCCCTTCGTTTCCGACTATGCCATTTTGTATGGTTATTCACAGCAGGTGAATCAGGCGATGGACGCCGGTCTACGTCCGGTAGTGGACAGCGTGAATGCGATTCGCGTCCCACAGGACTATGTGACCCAGCGTGAGCCGCTGAGCCAGGCAAACGGTGCGCTGGGTGTGCTGGGCCAGCAGCTGCAGAATGCTAAAATGCAGGCTGATGGCGCACGCTCTGCGCTGAAACAGGGCGACGACCTGAAACCTGTGTTCGACAAAGCGTATGAAAAAGTGGTGACCAAACCTGCCGATGCGCTGCAGCCGCTCATTCCGGCCGCGCAGATCTTTACTCAGCAGCTGGTACAGGTGGCGGATTATATTTCGCAGCAGGGGACCCAGGTGAGCTTTGTCTCCAACGGCATTCAGTTCCCGACCTCACAGCAGGCCAGCCAGTACAATACGCTGATTGGGCCGCTGGCAGCGCAGCATCAGGCGTTTAGTCAGGCCTGGGGCGCGGCGATGGCCGCAACGGAGTAGCGTCAGACGCGTACGTTGGCCGTATAAAAACCCCGCTGGAAAGCGGGTTTTTTTATTAAGGTAGAAAATAAAGCTTGTCTTTGATGTCGTAACTATGTTTAATAGTCCTCGTCGGTTTGTTACACAGACCTAAAGCAGTTTAGTTAAGCAGTCCAGATGCGTTATCCTTAGATACCCTTCGTAGTGACCCTTCCTTCATCGCTTAAAAATCTGTAACACATTCCATCATCGCGCCGGAAGGCAAAACAAATTTTTAAAAGGTAATTTCTATGTCTGGTAAAATGACTGGTCTGGTAAAATGGTTCAACGCTGATAAAGGTTTCGGCTTCATCACTCCTGACGATGGCTCAAAAGACGTGTTCGTACACTTCTCTGCTATCCAGAACGATGGCTACAAATCTCTGGACGAAGGTCAGAAAGTTTCCTTCACCATCGAAAGCGGCGCTAAAGGCCCAGCAGCTGGTAACGTTGTAAGCCTGTAAGCTTCCAACTCAGCTAAAAGAATTTAAAAACCCGCCTCTGGCGGGTTTTTTTCGTTCAGGCCTTAGCCTGCGGATTCACGCAGTTTTTATCGACCTTGCCCTGCAGGGCGTCGATCAGGTTGTCCACCGCACATGCCGCCATGTTATAGCGCGTCTCGTGCGTCGCAGAGCCAATGTGCGGCAGTGCCACGACGTTAGGCAGCTTCAGCAACTCTGAGCTGCCAGGCAGCGGCTCCTGCTCGAACACGTCCAGCCCGGCCGCATGGATCTCACCGTTTTTCAGCGCCGCGATCAGCGCCTGCTCATCCACCACCGGTCCACGGCCCGCATTAATAAAGATGGCGGACTTCTTCATCTTCTCAAACTGCGCTTTGCCCATCAGATGATGCGTCTCATCGGTCAGGGGCAGGATCAGGCAGACGAAGTCCGCTTCCTGCAACAGGGTATCGAGATCGCAGTAGCGGGCGTTGAAACGCTCCTCGGCTTCCTTATGCTGGCGGCGTGCGTTGTAGAGGATCGGCATGTTGAAGCCGAAGTGGGCGCGCTGCGCCAGCGCCAGGCCGATGCGGCCCATCCCAACGATACCCAGCGTTTTGCCGTGCACGTCGGTGCCGAACCAGTCCGGGCCGATGCTTTTGGTCCATTCCCCGGCTTTGACGCGCTCGGCCACTTCCACCACCCGGCGCGCACTGCTGAGTACCAGCGCCATCACCGTATCGGCCACGGTTTCGGTCAGTACGGTTGGGGTGTGCATCAGCAGGACGTTACGGGCATTCAGCGCGTCGACATCAAAGTTGTCATAGCCCACTGAAATGGTCGAGGTTGCACGAAGCGCAGGCATTTTCTCCAGCAGCGCGGCGTCCACTTTTTCGCTGGAGCCGAGCAGCCCGACGGCACCGGCGAAGGCGTCAGCGTGTTGCTGCACCGTCTCCGGGCTCAGGTTGTTGACCCGGGTAACGGTAAAATGATCTTCAAGGCGCTGCTGTAACGCATCAGGCAGGGCTTTATACAAAATGACGGACGGCTTCATGCTAATCTCCGTTGATTTAAAAGGGTTCAGGCGTGGCGTGCGCCGACGGGAACGTTTTGATTATTAGCAGGCTTAACAATTAAAGTAAGCCACACCGAGGCAAAAAGCGCCACCCCCATAAAGATGTACGAGGCCGACGGGCTGCCGGTTGCGCCATTCAGATACCCCACGAACCACGAACCAAAGAACGAGCCCAGCGCACCCATGCTGTTGATCAGCGCCATCGCGCCGCCCGCCACGTTACGCGGCAGCATTTCCGGGATGATGGCAAAGAACGGACCATACGGGGCATACATTGCCGCACCGGCGATCACCAGCAGGGTATAGGAAACCCAGAAGTGGTTGGCGCCAACCGCCCACGAGCCGATAAAGGCGCAGGCAGCAATTAACAGCAGCGGCCAGACGAACAGCTTACGGTTTTGCAGTTTATCCGACGCCCAGGAGACCACGATCATCGCGATGGTTGCTGCCAGATACGGCACGGATGACAGCCAGCCCACTTCGACCATACCGAGGTTATCGCCCGCGCTACGAATGATGGACGGCAGCCACAGGACAAAACCGTAAACCCCGATGCTCCAGGTGAAGTACTGCATGCACAGCAGCACCACGTTGCGTGACCGGAAGGCTTCGCCGTAGTTACGCACCGCTTTCAGCCCCTGCTGCTCTTTATCCAGCTGCGCCTGCAGGGCCGCTTTTTCATCTTCCGACAGCCATTTGGCCTGCGCCGGTTTGTCTTTCACCAGCACCCACCAGCAGAAGGCCCAGATCACCGCCGGAACGCCCTCAATAATGAACATCTCGCGCCAGCCGAAGGACTGGATCAGGTACCCGGAGACCACCGACATCCACAGCACCGTGACCGGGTTACCGAGAATAAGGAAGGTATTGGCGCGCGAGCGTTCGGATTTGGTAAACCAGTTGCTGATGTAGATCAGCATCGCGGGCATTACCGCCGCTTCCACTACGCCGAGGATAAAGCGAATGGCCGCCAGCGCCGGGATGTTATTCACCATCCCGGTCAGGGAGGCACAGGCGCCCCACAGGATCAGGCAGATGAAGATCAGTTTGCGCACGCTGCGGCGTTCGGCGTAGATCGCGCCGGGGATCTGGAAGAAGAAATAGCCGAGGAAGAACAGGGCACCCAGCAGCGAGGAGACGCCTTTGGTGATCCCCAAATCTTCGGTGATGCCAGCGGCGGACGCGAAGCTGAAGTTCGCGCGATCGAGATACGCCAGGCTGTACGTGATGAACACGACAGGCATGATGTACCACCAGCGTTTTACTGCATTTGTTGCATTGTTCATGGGCTTGCCTCTGTGGTTGAGGAAATGACCGCCGCTGTCTGTAGGGTACAGGGCGGTCTGTTTGTTTATTCCCTCTCCCCTCTGGGGAGAGGGGCAGGGTGAGGGGATTTACTCCCCTAACTGTTGCCGGGTCGGTAATCCTTCGCTGTCGCCCTGAACCTGGATCGCCAGCGAGCCGATGATATTGCCGCGGGTGATGGCCTGCTGCAGGGTTTTCCCCTCGAGCAGGGCGCTGACCACGCCAACGGCAAAACCGTCTCCCGCCCCAACGGTATCGACGACGTTTTCGACCCTGACCGCCGCCACGGCACCTTGCTCACCGTCGGCGGTTTTAAACCAGGCGCCGTCGGCCCCGGTCTTCAGGATCACCGCCTTCACGCCGCGATTCAGGTAAAAATCAGCGATCCCTTCCGGCGTTTTTTCTCCGGTCAGGATCTGGCCCTCTTTCACACCGGGCAATACCCAGTCGGCCTGGAAGGCGAGGTGGTTGAGCTTCTCCACCATCTCCGCTTCGCTTTTCCACAGTACCGGGCGCAGATTCGGATCGAAGGAGATCGTCTTGCCTGCGGCTTTCATTGCGCCCGCAGCATGATCGAGCAGGGCGTATGAGCTGGCGGACAACGCCGCCGCCACGCCGCTCAGGTGCAGATGCCGTGCCGCGGTAAACCAGATCGGGTTGAAATCCTCTACTGACAGATGGCTAGCCGCCGAGCCTTTACGGAAGTACTCCACAATGGGATCGGTTCCATCGGTGACTTTCGATTTGAGCTGAAAGCCTGTCGGATAACGGCCATCCAGGGTCACGCCTGCGGTCTCGATCCCCTCGTTTTTCAGGGTATCGAGCACAAACTGACCAAAGCTGTCATTGCCGACGCGGCTCACCCAGCCCACCTTCAGGCCAAGGCGCGCCAGGCCGGTGGCGACGTTCAGTTCTGCCCCAGCAACGCGCTTGATAAAGTGGTCGACGGCACTGAGTTCGCCGGTCTTCGTGGCGACAAACATGGCCATGGCTTCGCCAATGGTGATGACATCCAGAGCGTGTGGCATGTCGTTACTCCTCGCGCAGCAAATTAACGTAGTGACGGGTGACCGCCGTCAGATCTGGCCCTTCCAGCGGAAACTCGATCCCGCGTGGAGCATCGGCAGGGAGCTGATCCAGCAGCGCCTGCCAGCGGGCGCTGTCGTTGTCCGGCGGCACGGCGCGATACTGTTGCTGATGGGGAACGGCGGCTTTGACGTGGATATAGCTCACCGCAGGCGCCAGATGCTTTGCGGCCTCCTCCGGGGATTCACCCACCCACAGCCAGTTGCCCATATCAAAGGTCAGGGTGACCGGAAGGTTCATTACCCGGCAGGCTGCCTTGAAACGCTGCATCGGCGCCAGCTGCCCACAGCGCGTCTGGTCGTTTTCCACCACCAGCGTCATGCCGGTTTCATCGAGCAGGGCGCGCAGCGCATCGAGCTGCTGCTTATCGCTGAAATGGCCGAGAGAGACTTTCAGCCACAGGGCGTTAAGCGTCGCGGCTTCGGCAAGGTAGCGGGGCAGCATGGGATTGAGATTGCCGTCCGGGGTAAAGAGGGCATCGGGGGCGGAGTAGCAGGCCAGCAGGCCGAGCAGTTCAATGGACCCGGCCAGCGTGGGTAAAGACGCCAGTTCGGCGTCGCTGAATAACTCCCGGCGGATCTCGACCCCGTCGGCACCCGCACCGGCGATCACGTGCAGCATGGCGCGCTGGCCACCTGCTTCACGTACCTTGTCAGCGCCATACGCGGCGGTGACAACAATAATTTTTCTGCCCATTGGCGGACTCCATCACGTAGCTGATACTCTTTACGCTAGATGGAACCGGTTCCAAAGAAAAGTTCAGGATGCTGGATTTATGATCGCCATCACGAAGGGGGTTAACGTGACGTGGAACCGCGGACGATCAGCTCGCCGGAGAAGACCTGCTCGCGCACGGCCTCATCCGCGCCGTTAATCCGGCGGACCACCTGCTCGACGGCAGCGAAGCCAATCTGCCAGGTGGGTTGTTTGAGGGTGGTAATGCCGACGCCTGCCAGCTCCGCCCACTCAAGTTCGTCAAAACCCAGCAGGCCGATGTCGCTGCCCCAGTGCAGGCCAATGCGCTTCAGCGCTCGGGCAATCTGCAGTGTCAGCGCGCCATTTGCGGAGATCACCGCCTTGCGCATTCCGCGATGGCGGGTGTGAAACTGGCGCAGGGCGTTGTCCAGTTGCTCAGACTCGTGGAGCGGGATTTCGACGTTCTCGGCCACCACGCCAGCGTAGCGGGCGAGGGTGGTGCGAAAGGCGCTCAGGCGTTCGCGGCGGGTATTGACCATCCCCAGCGGTTCGCTCAGGAACAGGATCGCTTCAAAGCCTTGTTCGATAAGGTGTTCGGTGGCGGTGGTCGCAGCCTGAGTATTATCCAGTCCCACCACATCGCAGGCGAAGTCCGGGATTTTGCGGTCAATCAACACCATCGGCAGGGCCGACTGCTGCAGGCGGTTCAGCCCCTCCTCGCGCATGCCCACGGCGTTAACCACGATGCCTTCCACCTGATAGCTGCGCAGCAGATCGAGGTAGTGCAGCTCCTGGTCGACTTCGTTATTAGTGTTGCACACCAGCGGGGTAAACCCTTTTTCCCGGCACGCGGCTTCGATGCCGCTGAGGACGTTAACGGAGTAGGGGTTGGTGATATCGGCGATGATCAGGCCGATGAGACGGGTTTTGCCGTGTTTCAGACCGCGGGCCATCAGGCTCGGGCGATAGTCGAGGTCGGCGATAGCCTGTTCAATGCGGGCCAGCAGCGCGTCGGACAGCAGGTGTTTTTCGCCGTTGAGATAACGGGAGATGCTGGTTTTACCGGTTTTTGCGGCTTTCGCCACGTCGCTAATGGTGGACCGTGTTGATTTGCTCATCGCTGATTTCCTTGCTATTGGTGCGTACACCTTAGCGCGAAAATGCCCGGTGGCGCTACGCTTACCGGGCCTGGGGTTTGTGCAGCCTGATGCCCTCACCCCGGCCCTCTCCCACGGGGAGAGGGTGCAAACACTAAAAACGGCAACCAGGTTGCCGTTTTGCTTTTACCTACTGGATCGGGCTAAGCGTGATCTCCACGCGGCGGTTCTGCGCTTTGCCTTCCGCCGTGCTGTTGCTGGCGATTGGATTGGCCGGGCCCATACCGCTGGTGCGAATGCGGTTTGCCGCGACGTTCTGGGTGATCAGGGCGCTGGCTACTGCGTCAGCACGCTGCTGGGAGAGACGCATGTTCAGATCCTGGCTACCGGTGCTGTCGGTATAGCCCAGCACGTTCACCGCGGTTTTTTCGTACTCTTTCAGCACCATCGCCACGCCGGTCAGGGTGTTGGCACCTTCTGGTTTCAGCGTCGCGCTGCTGCTGTCGAAGGTCACGTTGTTCGGCATGTTCAGAATGATGTTATCGCCGCTGCGGGTGACGCTCACGCCGGTACCTTTCATCTTGTCGCGCAGCTTCGCTTCCTGCACGTCCATGTAATAACCGGCCCCGCCGCCCAGCGCGGCGCCTGCTGCGGCACCAATCAGAGCGCCTTTGCCGCGATCTTTCTTCGAGGAGGAGAGTGCGCCAACGCCTGCGCCGACCAGGGAGCCGATGCCCGCGCCAATGCCCGATTTACCCGCTTCGCGTTCGCCGGTGTAAGGGTTGGTGGTGCAGCCTGAAACAACCAGTGCGCCGCTGACTACGGCGGCAATCATAAGTGCGCTTTTTTTCATCTTCTTTCCTTAAGCTTTTTTATTCTTTGCCACGACGGGCGTGGCGGTTGATTATGACGTGCAGTTACGGAGAAAATTCCGGGGATAACTCTTAAATTTGTGACGAATCATAAACAGCCTCAATGAAGGCTGAGAAAACCTGCAACCGGCAATCCAGGAGCACACGCTGTGACCACTTCTACAAAAACCATTCTGACGGCAGCCCACTGGGGGCCCATGCTGGTCGAAACCGACGGCGACACGGTGATCTCGTCCCGTGGCGCGTTGCCGACGCAGCACCCTAACTCTCTGCAAACCGCAGTGCGCGACCAGGTGCACAGCAAAACCCGCGTGCGCTGGCCGATGGTCCGTAAAGGCTTTCTGGCGTCGCCGGATAACCCACAGGGGGTGCGCGGGCAGGATGAGTTTGTGCGCGTCAGCTGGGATCAGGCGCTGGATCTTATCGACGCGCAGCATAAACGTATTCGTGAGAACTATGGTCCGTCGTCCATTTTTGCCGGGTCGTACGGCTGGCGCTCGAACGGTGTGCTGCACAAGGCCGCGACCCTGCTTCAGCGCTATATGAGCCTGGCGGGCGGCTACACCGGTCATCTGGGGGATTACTCCACCGGTGCGGCGCAGGCCATCATGCCCTATGTGGTGGGCGGCAACGAGGTGTACCAGCAGCAGACCAGCTGGCCGCTGGTGCTGGAGCACAGCGACGTGGTGGTGCTGTGGAGCGCCAACCCGCTCAATACCCTGAAAATTGCCTGGAACGCCAGCGATGAGCAGGGGATCCCGTACTTCGACGCGCTGCGTAAAAGCGGAAAGCGCCTGATCTGTATCGATCCGATGCGCTCCGAAACCATGGATTTCTTTGGCGAGAGCGCCGAGTGGATCGCCCCGCATATGGGGACCGATGTGGCAATGATGCTCGGCATCGCCCATACGCTGGTGGAGAACGGCTGGCAGGACGAGGAATTCCTCGCCCGCTGTACCAGCGGCTATGAAAAATTTGCCGATTACCTTCTCGGCGCGACCGACGGTATCGCCAAAACCGCCGAGTGGGCTGCCGACATCTGCGGCGTTCCGGCAGATAAAATCCGCGAACTGGCAGCGTTATTCCACAGTAACACCACCATGTTGATGTCCGGCTGGGGCATGCAGCGCCAGCAGTTTGGCGAGCAGAAACATTGGATGCTGGTCACTCTCGCGGCGATGCTCGGCCAGATCGGCACCCCGGGCGGCGGCTTTGGTCTTTCATACCACTTTGCCAACGGCGGGAACCCAACGCGGCGCGCGGCGGTACTGGCCTCAATGCAGGGGTCGGTCAAGGGCGGTACGGACGCGGTGGATAAATTCCCGGTCGCCCGGATTGTCGAGGCGCTGGAAAACCCGGGCGGCTTCTATCAGCACAACGGGCTGGATCGCCACTTCCCGGATATTCGCTTCGTCTGGTGGGCGGGTGGCGCCAACTTTACCCATCATCAGGACACTAACCGACTGATCCGCGCCTGGCAAAAGCCGGAGCTGGTGGTCATCTCCGAGTGCTTCTGGACCGCGGCGGCGAAGCATGCCGATATCGTGCTGCCGGCGACCACCTCGTTTGAACGTAATGACATGACCATGACCGGGGATTACAGCAACCAGCATATGGTGCCGATGAAGCGGGTCGTGGCACCACGGGATGAAGCGCGGGATGACCTGGAGGTATTTGCCGAGCTGAGCGAACGCTGGGAGCAGGGCGGGCGCGAGCGATTTACCGAGGGTAAAACCGATCTCGAGTGGCTGGAGACCTTCTACCAAATCGCCGGGCAGCGCGGCGCAGCACAGGGGGTGACGTT
This sequence comes from Leclercia sp. Marseille-Q4284, assembly GCF_916618945.1. Classification (NCBI taxonomy): domain Bacteria; kingdom Pseudomonadati; phylum Pseudomonadota; class Gammaproteobacteria; order Enterobacterales; family Enterobacteriaceae; genus Leclercia; species Leclercia sp. Marseille-Q4284. Next base: position 689,553 of record NZ_CAKAKG010000002.1, on the reverse strand, counting down.
AGCGCCCTTTGCCGAGTTCTGGGAGGCCAATGCCATCGTTGAAATGCCGGAGTCCGAGGAGAACGCGACGTTCGTGCGCTTCGCCGATTTCCGTCGCGATCCCGCGAGCCATCCGCTGAAAACCGAGAGCGGCAAAATTGTGATCCACTCTGAGCGTATCGCCAGCTACAACTATGCCGACTGTCCGCCGCACCCGATGTGGCTGGAGCCGGACGAGTGGCATGGCAATGCCGAGCCGGAGCAGCTGCAGATCCTCTCTGCCCATCCGGCGCACCGTCTGCACAGCCAGCTGAACTACTCCTCCCTGCGTGAGCAGTACGCGGTGGCCGGGCGCGAGCCGGTGACGCTGCACCCGGATGACGCGAAGGCGCGCGGCATTGCCGATGGCGACGTGGTCCGCGTCTGGAATCATCGCGGCCAGGTGCTGGCCGGGGCGGTGGTCAGCGACGGCATTAAGCCTGGGGTGATCTGTATTCATCAGGGAGCATGGCCGGATCTGGATGGTGATAATGGCGGAATTTGTAAGAACGGGGCGGTCAACGTGCTGACCAAAGATCTCCCCAGCTCGAAGCTGGGGAACGGCTGTGCGGGGAATACCGCGCTGGCATGGCTGGAAAAATATCAGGGGCCGACGCTTACGCTAACGGCGTTTGATCCGCCTGCCAGCTCATAAGCCAGGTCGGGTGTTGGGTATCTTCCTGCCAGGCGCTGTCTTCAATCCGAAAGCCCTGAGCATGGTAGAAATTCACCGCCCGGCTGTTCTTCTGGTAAACCTCCAGACTTAATGACGGGTAGCGCTGCTGCACATGGTGGATCAGCGCATGCCCGATCCCCTGTCCGGCATACGCCGGGTCGACAAACAGCGCGCCGACATAGACTGACTGCATGACGCTGATGAAGCCCCGAAGCTGACCGTCCTCTTCCCACACCCAGGTCTCTGCCGACGGGAGGTAGACCTCTCGCACGACCGCCTCGCTCTCCTGCCAGTACTGCGCGTCGATAAACGGATGGGCGACGGTGGTGCTTTCAAGCCAGAGAGCCAGCAGAGGTTCGAGCTCCTCATTGAGCCATTTGCGGATCATGTTGACCTCCGGGATGACAGTGGCAGACGGTGACGTGATCGTTGACCAGCCCGCAGGCCTGCATAAAGGAGTAACAGATGGTGGTGCCGACGAACTTAAAGCCGCGCTTTTTCAGCGCCTTCGACAGTGCGTCTGAGGCGGGCGTGGAGGTGGGGATCTCTGCCAGCGTCGCCGCCCGGGTCACCTGCGGGGTGTTATCGACAAAAGACCAGACGAAATCGGTAAAGCGCTCGCCGTGCTCTTCCATCGCCAGATAAGCCCGGGCGTTGCCGATAATGGCTTCGATTTTGCCGCGATGGCGAATAATGCCCGCATCCAGCACTAACCTGTCGACATCCTCAGGGGTCATCCCGGCGACCAGAACCGGGTCGAACTGATGAAAGGCCTGGCGATAGTTCTCCCGCTTTTTAAGCACGGTGATCCAGGATAATCCGGCCTGCTGACCCTCAAGGCAGATCATCTCAAACAAATTCTTTCCGTCAGTTTCCGGCACGCCCCACTCTTTATCGTGATAGGCGATGTAGAGCGGATCCTGGCTAACCCAGCCACAACGTTGCATCGGTTCTCTCCCTTATTGCTCATGAAATCGCAAAAATTTCAATCGACCCGGCTTGACGTGTCACCTAAAGAGACAATAGTTAATACAGGCTGATACGCAACATTCTTCATGTCGCCGCGTAGCCTTACTATAAACAATCACAAATATCGCCGAATTCGGCTCTTCTCTGGAGTCGCTTTGATGATTATAAAAAAAATAAGTGGCCGCCATGCCCCGGGCCTGGTGAGTTTCTTAGCCTGTCTGCTGACAGGCAACACAGCAAATGCCTGGCAACAGGAATATATCGTTTCGGATACAAAAAGTAATACCACTGAGCGTTATACATGGGACGACGATCACCAACCGCGTTATGAGGACATTCTCAAAGAGCGGATCCTCTCTTCGCAGAATACGCCTGGTCTGGCGCTGAATTTGCCCGATTCGTCCCCGACGGATGCGACCAGTTCAATGAGCGTGGGGTGGAGTATTCCCGTTGCCCGCCGTTTCACCACCGGACCGGTTGCCGCCTGGCATTACGACGGCTCCACGCCCAATATGGTTAACGAGTTTGGCGACAGCGTGAATACCCAATCGCTGACCGACCCGCTATGGCATGCCAGCGTCAGCACCCTGGGCTGGCGCGTCGATACCCGACTGGGGGATGTGCGGCCGTGGGCGCAAATCAGCTATAACCAGCAGTTCGGTGATAATCAGTGGAAGATGCAGTCCGGCCTGGGGCGGCTGGCACCCTCGACGCAGTACGGCAACTGGATGGATGTCACCGTCGGGGCGGATATGCTGCTCAACCCGTACATGGCGGCCTATGCTTCAATGTCGCAGGCCGAAAACATGACCACCGGAGAAGATTATCTCTATACCCTCGGCGTCAGCGCGAGGTTCTGAATTCAGTGCATGAATGACCTGGTCGGCACCGGGAGTTCGCTTATCCGGGGCAGGTTCAGACGATAGTCCAGGTCATTCATTCCTGATTTCTGGCATTTCATTCCGTCCCGTCTGCATTTCATGCCGTTTTACCCCTGCTCATGTAGGGTTTTGGTTATCGTTGTCAGCAGTGAACTTCCCTTTTTTCTGCTGCAGGACAACTGCCATGAATACCTCAACGTATAACCGCACCCGCTGGCTAACCCTTATCGGCACCATCGTGACCCAGTTTGCTCTGGGTTCAGTCTATACCTGGAGCCTGTTTAACAGCGCCCTCTCCGATAAACTCAATGCTCCGGTCAGCCAGGTGGCCTTCTCCTTTGGCCTGCTGAGCCTGGGTCTGGCCCTCTCATCCTCTATCGCCGGTAAATTACAGGAACGCTTCGGCGTAAAACGCGTCACCATGGCCTCCGGGATTTTGCTGGGGGTCGGCTTCTTCCTGACCGCCCACTCCAGCAACCTGATGATGCTGTGGCTGAGCGCCGGGGTGCTGGTGGGGCTGGCAGATGGCGCAGGCTACCTGTTAACGCTGTCCAACTGTGTGAAGTGGTTCCCGGAGCGTAAAGGGTTGATCTCCGCCTTCGCCATTGGTTCTTATGGTCTCGGCAGCCTGGGCTTCAAATTCATCGACAGCCATCTGCTGGCTACCGTCGGCCTGGAAAAGACCTTCATGATCTGGGGCGCTATCGTGCTGGTGATGATCCTGTTCGGGGCGACGCTGATGAAAGATGCCCCGCAGCAGGAAGTAAAATCCGTTAACGGCGTAGTGGAGAACGACTTCACTCTGGCCCAGTCCATGCGTAAACCGCAGTACTGGATGCTGGCGGTGATGTTCCTGACCGCCTGCATGAGTGGCCTGTATGTAATTGGTGTAGCGAAAGATATCGCCCAGGGGATGGTGAAGCTGGATGCCGCAACCGCGGCCAACGCGGTCACCATTATCTCCATCGCTAACCTCTCTGGCCGCCTGGTGCTGGGGATCCTCTCCGATAAAATCGCCCGTATCCGCGTGATCACGATAGGCCAGGTCGTATCGCTGGTGGGGATGGCGGCCCTGTTATTCGCCCCGCTCAATGAAGTGACCTTCTTTGCCGCCATCGCCTGCGTGGCATTTAACTTCGGCGGCACCATTACCGTATTCCCGTCGCTGGTGAGTGAATTCTTCGGTCTGAATAACCTGGCGAAAAACTACGGTGTTATTTATTTAGGCTTTGGTATCGGCAGTATTTGCGGTTCGCTTATTGCTTCGCTGTTCGGCGGCTTTTATGTCACCTTCTGCGTTATATTTGCCCTGCTGATCCTCTCCCTGGCGCTTTCCACCACTATTCGCCAGCCGCAGCGCGAAATATTTAACGAAGCGCATGCCTGATTAAAACTCACCCTAAAGGCCGGATATTCCGGCCTTTTTTGTTTCTGCAATAGGTAAAGAGCAGGCCGCAGGTATGTCATCGGACTTGTTTTTTTGTAAATATTTGCAGGGATCACATTCTCTGCTGCCACTTTTTCTTTTCCCTGTGGTCTACTTACCGCGCTTAAAGACGTTTTCGATAACGGTCCCCTGAGCAATGAATTATCCTGTTCACTTTTTGACCAAAAGTGAAACGGTTCTATTTACCTTTCTCCAGGTTGCATTAATGAAATATATCAAAGCGATGACGCAACAAAAGCTCAGTTTTTTGCTCGCGTTGTACATCGGTCTGTTTATGAATGGCGCGGTTTTTTTCCGTCGGTTTGATGGTTATGCGCAAGACTTTACCGCCTGGAAAGGAATCGCTGCGGTCGTCGAACTGGTTGCCACGGTGCTGGTTACCTTCTTTCTGCTGCGTTTGCTGTCGCTGTTTGGACGGCGGATCTGGCGCGTACTCGCCACGCTGGTGGTGTTGTGCTCGGCCGGTGCCAGCTATTACATGACCTTTATGAACGTGGTGATTGGCTACGGCATTATTGCCTCGGTGATGACCACGGATATCGACCTCTCGAAAGAGGTGGTCGGTTTGCACTTTATTCTCTGGCTGGTTTGCGTCAGCATTCTGCCTCTGCTGCTTATCTGGAACAACCGCTGCCGCTATACCTTATTGCGCCAGCTGCGTACGCCAGGGCAGCGCATCCGCAGCGCCGCGGTAGTGGTGCTGGCAGGATTAATGGTCTGGGGGCCAATTCGCCTGCTCGACCTGCAACAGAAAAACGTTGAGCGTACCTCCGGCGTGGATATGCCGAGCTACGGCGGCGTGGTGGCGAACTCCTATCTGCCGTCCAACTGGATCTCCGCGCTGGGGTTATATGCCTGGGCGCAAGTGGATGAGTCCTCCGATAATAAATCGCTGATGAACCCGGCGAAGAAATTCACCTATCAGGCACCGACGGATATCGACGATACCTACGTGGTGTTCATTATTGGTGAAACCACGCGCTGGGATCATATGGGCATGCTGGGCTATGAGCGGGATACTACGCCGAAGCTGGCGCAGGAGAAAAACCTCGTCGCCTTCCGCGGCTATTCCTGCGATACCGCCACCAAGCTCTCGTTGCGCTGCATGTTTGTGCGTGAGGGTGGGGCGAGCGATAACCCACAGCGGACGCTGAAAGAGCAGAACGTCTTCTCGGTACTGCGTCAGCTCGGCTTTAGCTCCGACCTCTACGCGATGCAGAGCGAGATGTGGTTCTACAGCAACACCATGGCCAACAACATCGCCTACCGCGAGCAGATTGGCGCCGAGCCGCGTAACCGCGGTAAGAGCGTGGACGATATGCTGCTGATCGATGAGATGCAGCGCTCCCTGCAGGGCAACCAGAACGGTAAGCACATGATCATCCTGCATACCAAAGGGTCGCACTTTAACTACACCCAGCGTTATCCGCGCAGCTTTGCCAAATGGACGCCGGAATGTAAGGGCGTGGATAAAGACTGTACCAAAGCGCAGCTGATCAACTCTTATGACAACTCGGTGACCTACGTGGATCACTTTATCGACAGCGTGATTGACCAGGTGCGCGATAAGAAGGCGATTGTCTTCTACGCCGCCGACCATGGTGAGTCGATTAACGAGAAAGAGCACCTGCACGGTACACCGCGCAAGATGGCACCGCCGGAGCAGTTCCGCGTGCCGATGATGGTGTGGATGTCTGACAAATATCTGGAGAACCCGGATAAAGCTAAAATGTTCGCTCACCTGAAAGAGCAGGCGGATATGAAAGTGGCGCGTCGTCATGTGGAGTTGTACGACACTATTCTCGGTTGCCTCGGTTACACCTCGCCAGACGGCGGGATTAACGAGAATAACAACTGGTGTAAAGTGCCGGACGGTGCTGCAAAAGCCGCAAAGTAACAGGTCTGGCGACTTTATAGCCGATTGAAAGGCTTTTGCAAAATAAGGGATTGACGGAGATGGGGCGTAGCAGTAAGATGCGCTCCGCAAACGGCGAGTAGCGCAGCTTGGTAGCGCAACTGGTTTGGGACCAGTGGGTCGGAGGTTCGAATCCTCTCTCGCCGACCACATTCGAAAACCCCGCTCTAAGAGCGGGGTTTTTTGCATCTGAAGGTTATGAGGATGAGAACCTCCGGGGCAGGAGGTTCGACCCGAGCGAAGCGAGAGAACGTTGCTTCAGCAACGGCCCGCAGGGCGAGTCACGAAGTGACGAGTCATCCTCTCTCGCCGACCACATTCGAAACCCCTGCTCTTAGAGCAGGGGTTTTTTGCATTTATCGTCCGCCGAAATTAATTCCCCGCAAGACTTACTTCTCTTAACTCACCAAAATACGCCTTACCTCTGTTTAGCCCTGCCTGCTAACGTTTTTGTGACATATTCCATTGTATTTTTTTATCTTTGGATTGATCTTTTTTCGCGTTGCTTATGGATAACCTCAGCATTTTCCCCTGTGCGTTTTAACGTTCATGGCATTTAGTGCGCAGATAATCGCCATTCCGTAAGAAAATTTACCCCGGTTGAATAAATGTTAATCACTGGTTGTAGCAGATTGCGTAGAGAGTTGTGCTGCATCATGGCGGGTAGCATAAATTTCCCTGCTGAAAATACGCTCCGGTAGTTTTTTTAATCTTTGTTTGCCAATTCTCACACTTAGCGTAAATCCCCGTCACCTGTATTGACGTTTTCACATTCTGTTGACAGATTGTAGGGCACGAGGGGCACTTCAGGGAGGATCTGCGCTGCAACTCAGTCGCTCTTCTGAAAGGAATCTCCATCCCTTATAACGCCTCAGGGCAACACCGACCGGACCGGGTAAAAAATAAATTAAAGGTCAGGCGGAGTAACACAACAAAAAACATCACATTGGAGCAGAATAACAATGAGTATTTCCTTGAAGAAGTCAGGGATGCTGAAGCTTGGTCTGAGCCTGGTGGCTATGACCGTCGCAGCAGGCGTACAGGCAAAAACCCTGGTCTACTGTTCTGAAGGCTCGCCGGAAGGCTTTAACCCACAGCTCTTTACTTCTGGTACGACGTACGACGCCAGCTCTGTACCAATCTATAACCGTCTGGTTGAATTCAAAATCGGTACCACGGAAGTTATTCCGGGTCTGGCTGAGAAATGGGAAGTCAGCGAAGACGGTAAAACCTATACCTTCCACCTGCGTCAGGGCGTGAAGTGGCAGGACAGCAAAGATTTCAAACCGACGCGTGAGCTGAATGCCGACGACGTGGTGTTCTCCTTCGACCGTCAGAAAAATGCCCAGAACCCGTATCACAAAGTTTCTGGTGGCAGCTATGAGTACTTCGAAGGGATGGGTCTGCCAGACCTGATCAGCGAAATCAAAAAAGTGGACGACAACACCGTTCAGTTCGTCCTGAGCCGTCCGGAAGCGCCATTCCTGGCTGACCTGGCCATGGACTTCGCCTCTATTCTGTCAAAAGAATATGCCGACAACATGCTGAAAGCCGGTACGCCGGAGAAAGTGGATCTGAACCCAATCGGTACCGGTCCATTCCAGATGCAGCAGTACCAGAAAGACTCCCGTATTCTGTACAAAGCGTTCGAAGGTTACTGGGGCACCAAGCCGCAGATCGACCGTCTGGTCTTCTCCATCACGCCTGATGCCTCCGTGCGTTACGCCAAACTGCAGAAGAACGAGTGCCAGGTGATGCCGTACCCGAACCCGGCTGATATCGCGCGCATGAAGCAGGACAAGAACATCACCCTGCACGAGCAGGCGGGCCTGAACGTCGGCTATCTCTCCTTCAACACCGAGAAGAAACCGTTTGATGACGTGAAAGTGCGTCAGGCGCTGACTTACGCGGTGAACAAAGAAGCGATCATCAAGGCCGTTTATCAGGGCGCTGGCGTTGCCGCGAAGAACCTGATCCCACCAACCATGTGGGGCTACAACGACGACGTTAAGGATTACACCTATGACGTTGAGAAAGCGAAAGCACTGCTGAAAGAAGCGGGCCAGGATAAAGGCTTTACCGTTGAGCTGTGGGCGATGCCGGTACAGCGTCCATACAACCCGAACGCGCGCCGTATGGCTGAGATGGTTCAGGCTGACTGGGCGAAGATTGGCGTTCAGGCCAAGATCGTGACCTATGAGTGGGGCGAGTACCTGAAGCGTGCTAAAGCAGGTGAGCACCAAGCAGTGATGATGGGCTGGACCGGCGACAATGGGGATCCAGACAACTTCTTCGCGACCCTGTTCAGCTGTGATGCAGCCAAACAAGGCTCTAACTACTCTCGCTGGTGCTACAAGCCGTTTGAAGATCTGATTCAGCCGGCACGTGCCACTGACGACCACAACAAGCGTATCGAACTGTACAAACAGGCTCAGGTTGTGATGCATGACCAGGCGCCAGCGCTGATCGTGGCTCACTCCACCGTGTACGAACCAGTGCGTAAAGAAGTTAAAGGCTATGTGGTTGATCCACTGGGCAAACACCACTTCGAAAACGTTTCTGTTGAATAATTAAAAGCAATGCCAGGCGGCGCTGCGCTTGCACTGGCCTACGGTATGTAGGCCGGGTAAGCGTAGCGTCACCCGGCAGCAGTGCTTTATTCCCTCTCTGAAAGGGGAGGGAATAAGATTTGTGAGCAATACAGACGTCACGCCTCCAGGCGTACGTCATTAGAGAGAATCCGGGTTATGTTGCAGTTCATCCTCCGACGTCTGGGACTTGTTATCCCCACGTTTATCGGTATCACCCTTCTCACCTTTGCCTTCGTCCATATGATCCCCGGTGACCCGGTAATGATTATGGCGGGCGAGCGTGGAATTTCTCCTGAACGTCATGCACAACTGTTGGCTGAACTGGGGCTGGACAAGCCTATGTGGCAGCAGTATCTCCACTATATCTGGGGCGTGCTGCATGGTGATTTGGGTATGTCGCTGAAAAGCCGTCTGCCGGTGTGGGAAGAGTTCGTTCCGCGCTTTCAGGCTACGCTTGAGCTTGGCGTCTGCGCCATGATTTTTGCCGTCGCCGTGGGTATTCCGGTGGGCGTGCTGGCTGCGGTGAAACGTGGCTCTATCTTTGACCACACGGCCGTTGGCCTGGCGCTGACCGGCTACTCCATGCCTATCTTCTGGTGGGGCATGATGCTGATTATGCTGGTGTCGGTGCAGTGGAACCTGACCCCCGTCTCGGGACGCGTCAGCGACATGGTCTTCCTCGACGATTCCAACCCGCTGACCGGCTTTATGCTGATCGACACGGCCATCTGGGGCGAAGAGGGCAACTTTATCGATGCGCTGGCGCACATGATCCTCCCGGCCATGGTGCTCGGGACGATCCCACTGGCGGTTATCGTGCGTATGACCCGTTCGTCAATGCTGGAAGTGCTGGGCGAGGATTACATCCGTACCGCCCGTGCCAAAGGTCTGACCCGCATGCGGGTGATCATCGTCCATGCCCTGCGTAACGCCATGCTCCCGGTAGTAACCGTTATCGGGCTGCAGGTGGGGACGTTGCTGGCAGGGGCGATCCTGACCGAAACCATCTTCTCCTGGCCGGGTCTGGGACGCTGGCTGATTGACGCGCTGCAACGCCGTGATTATCCGGTGGTGCAGGGCGGTGTACTGCTGGTGGCGACGATGATTATCCTCGTCAACCTGCTGGTCGATTTGCTGTACGGCGTGGTGAACCCGCGTATTCGTCATAAGAAGTAAGGGGCCATCATGTCACACGTTTCTGAAAATAAAGTGGTCGCTGCACCGGTGCCAATGACGCCGCTGCAGGAGTTCTGGCACTACTTCAAACGCAACAAAGGCGCAGTCGTCGGGCTGGCGTATGTTGTCATCATGATCTTGATCGCGGTGTTCGCGAACTTTCTTGCGCCGTACAACCCGGCGGAGCAGTTCCGTGATGCGCTGCTTGCGCCACCTGCATGGCGGGACGGCGGTACCCTGTCGCATTTGCTGGGTACAGACGATGTAGGCCGCGATGTGCTGTCTCGTCTGATGTACGGCGCGCGTCTGTCGCTGCTGGTCGGCTGTCTGGTGGTGGTACTGTCGCTGATCATGGGCGTGGTGCTCGGTCTGGTGGCGGGCTACTTCGGCGGTCTGGTTGATAACATCATTATGCGTGTTGTCGACATCATGCTGGCGCTGCCAAGCCTGCTGCTGGCTTTGGTGCTGGTGGCGGTCTTTGGGCCATCCATCGGCAACGCCGCCCTGGCCCTGACGTTTGTTGCGCTGCCGCACTATGTGCGCTTAACCCGTGCGGCCGTACTGGTCGAGGTTAACCGCGACTATGTGACCGCTTCCCGCGTAGCGGGTGCGGGGGCAATGCGTCAGATGTTCGTCAACATTCTTCCAAACTGCCTTGCGCCGCTGATTGTTCAGGCGTCGCTCGGTTTCTCTAACGCCATTCTCGATATGGCTGCTCTTGGCTTCCTTGGCATGGGTGCGCAACCGCCAACACCGGAGTGGGGCACCATGCTCTCCGACGTGTTGCAGTTCGCGCAGAGCGCCTGGTGGGTCGTGACCTTCCCGGGTCTGGCGATCCTGCTGACGGTGCTGGCATTTAACCTGATGGGTGATGGTCTGCGTGATGCACTTGATCCCAAACTGAAGCAGTAAGAGGCACGAGATGGCGTTATTAAATGTAGATAAATTATCGGTGCACTTCGGTGAAGTGGGCTCCGAGTTTCGCGCCGTAGATCGGGTTAGCTACAGCGTAAATCAGGGTGAAGTGGTCGGCATTGTCGGTGAGTCAGGTTCCGGTAAATCGGTAAGCTCGCTGGCGATCATGGGGCTGATTGATTACCCCGGCCGCGTAATGGCGGAAAGCCTGGAGTTCAACGGCCAGGATCTGAAGCGTATCTCTGAAAAAGAGCGTCGCAACCTGGTTGGCGCCGAAGTGGCGATGATCTTCCAGGACCCGATGACCAGCCTTAACCCGTGCTACACCGTCGGTTTCCAGATCATGGAAGCGATTAAGGTGCATCAGGGTGGGAATAAGCAAACCCGTCGTCAGCGGGCGATTGACCTGCTGAACCAGGTGGGTATTCCCGATCCGGCCTCGCGTCTGGATGTGTATCCGCACCAGCTGTCCGGTGGGATGAGCCAGCGCGTGATGATCGCCATGGCCATTGCCTGTCGTCCGAAGCTGCTGATTGCCGACGAACCGACGACTGCGCTGGACGTGACCATTCAGGCGCAGATCATCGAGCTGCTGCTGGAGCTGCAGCAGAAAGAGAACATGGCGCTGATCCTGATCACCCATGACCTGGCGTTAGTGGCCGAAGCAGCGCACAAAATTATCGTGATGTACGCCGGGCAGGTGGTTGAAACCGGCAACTCGCACGATATCTTCCGCGCGCCGCGTCATCCGTATACCCAGGCCCTGCTGCGCGCCCTGCCGGAGTTTGCTCAGGACAAGGCGCGTCTGGCGTCACTGCCGGGCGTGGTACCGGGTAAATACGATCGCCCGACCGGCTGTCTGCTGAACCCGCGCTGCCCGTATGCCACGGACAAATGCCGTATCGATGAGCCGGATCTCTATACCCTCAGCGATGGCCGTCAGTCTAAATGCCACTACCCACTCGATGACGCCGGGAGGCCCACACTATGAGTACGCAAGAGGCCACCCTGCAACAGCCGCTGTTGCAGGCTATCGACCTGAAAAAACACTACCCGGTGAAGAAGGGGCTGTTTGCTCCGGAACGCCTGGTGAAAGCGCTGGATGGCGTCTCCTTTACCCTGGAGCGCGGCAAAACGCTGGCAGTAGTGGGGGAGTCCGGCTGCGGGAAATCCACCCTCGGCCGTCTGCTGACCATGATTGAAACCCCGACCGGGGGCGAGCTGTACTATCAGGGGCAGGATCTGCTCAAGCACGATCCCGACGCGCAGAAGCTGCGTCGCCAGAAAATCCAGATTGTGTTCCAGAACCCGTACGGTTCCCTGAACCCGCGTAAGAAAGTGGGTCAGATTCTGGAGGAGCCGCTGCAGATCAACTCCACGTTGAGCAAAGAGCAGCGTCGCGAGAAGGCGCTGGCGATGATGGCGAAAGTGGGGCTCAAGACCGAGCACTACGATCGTTATCCGCATATGTTCTCCGGCGGCCAGCGTCAGCGTATCGCTATTGCCCGTGGTCTGATGCTCGACCCGGATGTGGTGATTGCCGATGAACCGGTCTCCGCGCTCGACGTTTCCGTCCGTGCGCAGGTACTGAACCTGATGATGGATCTGCAGCAGGATTTAGGCCTGTCGTACGTCTTCATCTCCCATGACCTGTCGGTGGTGGAGCACATTGCTGACGAGGTGATGGTGATGTATCTGGGACGCTGTGTGGAGAAGGGGACGAAAGACCAGATCTTTAATAACCCGCGCCACCCTTATACCCAGGCGTTACTCTCTGCGACACCGCGTCTGAATCCGGATGAACGTCGGGAACGTATTAAGCTCACCGGCGAGCTGCCGAGCCCGCTCAACCCGCCGCCGGGCTGCGCCTTCAACGCCCGCTGCCGTCGTCGCTTTGGGCCGTGCACCCAGCTGCAACCGCAGTTAAAAGACTACGGCGGTCAACTGGTGGCCTGCTTCGCGGTCGATCAGGATGAAAACGGCGAGAAGCCTCAGGCGTAAGCCATAAAAAAACCGGCGATAATCGCCGGTTTTTTATTGGGATGATGAAAGACTATTTTCGTAAACGCACATGGTCGACAGCGTGTTTCTCACTCTTGGTGAGGATCAGGCTGGCGCGTTCGCGGGTCGGCAGGATGTTCTCTTTCAGGTTCACGTAGTTGATCTCATTCCACAGCGAGGTAGCCACATTAATAGCCTCTTCTTTCGAGAGCTGGGCGTAGTTATGGAAGTAAGAGTCCGGATCGGTGAACGCCCCTTCACGGAACTTAAGGAAGCGATTGATATACCAGTTCTGCAGCAGATCTTCCGGCGCATCCACATAGATAGAGAAATCAACAAAGTCAGACACGAATACATGATGCGGATCGTGAGGATAATCCATTCCGCTCTGCAGAACGTTTAACCCTTCCAGAATCAGGATGTCCGGCTGCACCACCGTTTTATCCCCGTCAGGGATACGGTCGTAAATCAGGTGTGAATAGACCGGGGCCGTCACGTTCGGCACGCCGGATTTCAGATCCGACACGAATTTCACCAGACGGTGCATATCATAAGAGAGGGGGAAGCCCTTCTTCTTCATCAGACCGCGTTCTTTTAATACCTCGTTCGGATGCAGAAAACCGTCGGTGGTGATCAGCTCCACGCTGCGATGTTCCGGCCAGCGACTCAGGAGCGCCTGCAGAACACGCGCGGTGGTGCTTTTACCCACGGCGACGCTACCGGCAATACTGATGATATAAGGAATGCGCTGCCCGTTAGTACCGAGGAACTGCTCCAGTACGGCCTGCCGGCGAAGGTTGGAACTGATATAGAAATTCAGCAAACGCGATAGAGGCAAATATATTTCGGCCACTTCTTCAAGCGACAGGTCTTCGTTTATCCCTTTTAACCGTGCGATTTCGCCTTCCGTTAAGGTCATAGGAACGGAGTCACGCAGAGCAGCCCACTGGCTGCGGCTAAACTGGAGATAAGGCGTCATTAACGTTTGCTCTTTTTTGCTCATAAGCATGCTTGAGTGAGGCGTCTATCCCACATCAGAGGCTAGCCATGCGGGGGAAGGCACATCACATAATAGTTAATTTTGGACAATGCGCAGGAGGTTAACACCAGATGAGCCGAATAATAAGAAAAAATATGGCCCAGTGTTGCGTTAAGCGTGAATCGTCACAGACCGGGTTTGCCCCCTTTTCAGGGCGATAAATGCTGAATATTTGCCCGCATTTGCCTGGAATTACAGCGTTATTCGCTCTCCTCGCACAAAATGTGAGCGAAAGAACGATTTATGCAAATTTTTAGTTGCATGAACCCGCGGGTCTCCCTAAAATGCGCGCTACTTGATGCCGACTTAGCTCAGTAGGTAGAGCAACTGACTTGTAATCAGTAGGTCACCAGTTCGATTCCGGTAGTCGGCACCATCAAGTCCGGTGGGGTTCCCGAGCGGCCAAAGGGAGCAGACTGTAAATCTGCCGTCACAGACTTCGAAGGTTCGAATCCTTCCCCCACCACCACTTTCTGGCAGCGTTAACGCCGCCGGAGCTGGTTGAAAAAATTAGCCAGCTCGAACTTAAAAAGAGAGAAATCTCTTTTTTTGTTACAGAAAGAACTGGGTAGCCGAGTTTCAGGATGCGGGCATCGTATAATGGCTATTACCTCAGCCTTCCAAGCTGATGATGCGGGTTCGATTCCCGCTGCCCGCTCCAATACGTGCTGATATGGCTCAGTTGGTAGAGCGCACCCTTGGTAAGGGTGAGGTCCCCAGTTCGACTCTGGGTATCAGCACCACTTCACTTCTCCCTCCCGTTTCTCTCTGTTTCAATTTAAATGAATTCAACAGTTCAGGCATTTCGCCTGGTTGATGTGGTGATATCACCGATTTATCCGTGTCTTAGAGGGACAATCGATGTCTAAAGAAAAGTTTGAACGTACAAAACCGCACGTTAACGTCGGTACTATCGGCCACGTTGACCATGGTAAAACAACGCTGACCGCTGCAATCACTACCGTTCTGGCAAAAACCTACGGTGGTTCTGCTCGCGCATTCGATCAGATCGATAACGCACCAGAAGAAAAAGCTCGTGGTATCACCATCAACACTTCCCACGTTGAATATGACACCCCGACTCGCCACTACGCACACGTAGACTGCCCGGGCCACGCCGACTATGTTAAAAACATGATCACCGGTGCTGCGCAGATGGACGGCGCGATCCTGGTTGTTGCTGCGACTGACGGCCCTATGCCTCAGACCCGTGAGCACATCCTGCTGGGTCGTCAGGTAGGCGTTCCTTTCATCATCGTGTTCCTGAACAAATGCGACATGGTTGATGACGAAGAGCTGCTGGAACTGGTTGAGATGGAAGTTCGTGAACTTCTGTCCCAGTACGACTTCCCGGGCGACGACACCCCAATCGTTCGTGGTTCTGCACTGAAAGCGCTGGAAGGCGAAGCACAGTGGGAAGAGAAAATCATCGAACTGGCTGGCTTCCTGGATTCCTACATCCCAGAGCCAGAGCGTGCGATTGACAAGCCGTTCCTGCTGCCTATCGAAGACGTATTCTCTATCTCCGGCCGTGGTACTGTTGTTACCGGTCGTGTAGAGCGCGGCATCATCAAAGTGGGTGAAGAAGTTGAAATCGTTGGTATCAAAGATACTGCGAAATCAACCTGTACCGGCGTTGAAATGTTCCGCAAACTGCTGGACGAAGGTCGTGCAGGCGAGAACTGCGGCGTTCTGCTGCGTGGTATCAAGCGTGAAGAGATCCAGCGTGGCCAGGTTCTGGCTAAGCCAGGCTCTATCAAGCCGCACACCAAGTTCGAATCTGAAGTGTACATCCTGTCCAAAGACGAAGGCGGCCGTCATACTCCGTTCTTCAAAGGCTACCGTCCACAGTTCTACTTCCGTACTACTGACGTGACCGGTACCATCGAACTGCCAGAAGGCGTTGAGATGGTAATGCCAGGCGACAACATCAAGATGGTTGTTACCCTGATCCACCCAATCGCGATGGATGACGGTCTGCGTTTCGCAATCCGTGAAGGTGGCCGTACCGTTGGTGCGGGCGTTGTTGCTAAAGTTCTCGGCTAATTGCTGATAACATTTGACGCAATGCGCATGAAAAGGGCATCATTTGATGCCCTTTTTGCACGCTTTCGAACCAGAACCTGGCTCATCAGTGATTTTATTTGTCATAATCATTGCTGAGACAGGCTCTGAAGAGGGCGTTTTTAGTCCGAAACGCAACAGAGCATTTCGGTTTGGTTCGCCTCGCTATCGCGGGGTGAAAATGTTTGTAGAATACTTCTGACAGGTTGGTTTATGAGTGCGAATACCGAAGCTCAAGGGAGCGGGCGCGGCCTGGAAGCGATGAAATGGGTAGTAGTAGCCGTATTGTTGATCGTAGCAATCGTGGGCAACTACCTGTATCGCGACATGATGCTGCCGCTACGCGCGCTTGCAGTGGTAATTCTGATTGCTGCAGCGGGTGGTGTCGCGCTGTTGACGACCAAAGGTAAAGCGACCGTTGCTTTTGCCCGCGAAGCGAGAACCGAAGTCCGTAAGGTCATTTGGCCGACTCGCCAGGAAACATTGCACACCACGCTGATTGTAGCTGCGGTTACCGCTGTAATGTCACTGATCCTGTGGGGACTGGATGGTATTCTGGTTCGCCTGGTATCCTTTATCACTGGCCTGAGGTTCTGAGATGTCTGAAGCCCCTAAAAAGCGCTGGTACGTCGTTCAGGCGTTTTCCGGTTTTGAAGGCCGCGTAGCTACGTCGCTGCGTGAGCATATCAAATTACACAATATGGAAGAGTTGTTTGGCGATGTTATGGTTCCGACCGAAGAAGTGGTCGAGATCCGTGGTGGCCAGCGTCGCAAAAGCGAACGCAAATTCTTCCCAGGTTACGTGCTTGTTCAGATGGTGATGAACGATGCAAGCTGGCACTTAGTGCGCAGCGTACCGCGCGTAATGGGCTTTATCGGCGGCACGTCTGACCGTCCGGCGCCAATCAGCGATAAAGAAGTTGATGCGATTATGAACCGCCTGCAGCAGGTTGGGGATAAGCCGCGTCCGAAAACGCTGTTTGAACCGGGTGAAATGGTTCGTGTTAATGACGGTCCGTTTGCTGACTTTAACGGCGTGGTTGAAGAAGTGGACTACGAGAAGTCCCGCCTGAAAGTTTCCGTTTCTATCTTCGGTCGTGCGACCCCGGTAGAACTGGACTTTGCCCAGGTAGAAAAAGCCTAAGCAGCGATCAAAAAAGCGACGATTTAATCGTTGCACAGGGCGCGAGATTGGAATACAATTTCGCGCCTTTTGTTTTTATGGGCCCCGGCCTGTAAAACGATTTTTATTCACGGGGAGCCTCCTTGAGGCGCTATTACCCAATCAGAGGATTTTAGAATGGCTAAGAAAGTACAAGCCTACGTCAAGCTGCAGGTTGCAGCTGGTATGGCGAACCCAAGTCCACCAGTTGGTCCAGCTCTGGGTCAGCAAGGTGTGAACATCATGGAATTCTGTAAAGCGTTCAACGCCAAAACCGAATCCCTGGAAAAAGGTCTGCCAATCCCAGTCGTAATCACTGTTTACGCTGACCGTTCTTTCACTTTCGTTACCAAGACCCCGCCGGCAGCAGTACTGCTGAAAAAAGCGGCTGGTATCAAGTCTGGTTCCGGTAAGCCGAACAAAGATAAAGTTGGTAAAATTTCCCGCGCTCAGCTGCAGGAAATCGCGCAGACCAAAGCTGCCGACATGACTGGTTCCGACGTTGAAGCGATGACTCGCTCCATCGAAGGTACTGCACGTTCCATGGGCCTGGTAGTGGAGGACTAAGAAATGGCTAAACTGACCAAGCGCATGTCCGTGATCCGTGACAAAGTTGATGCGACCAAACAGTACGACATCAACGAAGCTATCGCTCTGCTGAAAGAACTGGCTACCGCTAAGTTCGTTGAAAGCGTTGACGTTGCTGTTAACCTGGGCATCGATGCTCGTAAATCCGATCAGAACGTTCGTGGCGCAACTGTACTGCCACACGGTACTGGCCGTTCCGTACGCGTAGCTGTATTTGCTCAGGGTGCAAACGCTGAAGCTGCTAAAGCTGCCGGCGCTGAACTGGTAGGTATGGAAGATCTGGCTGATCAGATCAAGAAAGGCGAAATGAACTTTGACGTTGTTATTGCTTCCCCGGATGCAATGCGCGTTGTTGGCCAACTCGGCCAGGTTCTGGGTCCACGCGGCCTGATGCCAAACCCGAAAGTTGGTACTGTAACTCCTAACGTTGCTGAAGCAGTTAAGAACGCTAAAGCAGGTCAGGTTCGTTATCGTAACGACAAAAACGGCATCATCCACACCACCATCGGTAAAGTGGACTTTGACGCTGACAAACTGAAAGAAAACCTGGAATCTCTGCTGGTTGCGCTGAAAAAAGCAAAACCAACTCAGGCGAAAGGCGTGTACATCAAGAAAGTTAGCATCTCCACCACCATGGGTGCGGGTGTTGCAGTTGACCAGGCTGGCCTGAGCGCTGCTGCAAACTAATGCCTTTACGTGGGCGGTGGATTTGTCTACAATCTTACCCCCACGTTTGCTAACAATAGTTAGCGGCTAAAAGATTTGTTCGTTGGAGCCTGGCCTAATCCAGGCCTCCGTCGAAGACCGCAGGTGTTTCGCAAGAGACTTAATCCCCTGCGTAGACGGTGACAGAACGCTAAGATTATTTTTGGATACTCTGGCTTGTTTCTGCTCACCGTATTAAGACGCTCTTTCCGTTGGACTGAGTGAAGTGAGTTCCGGAACATGAGTTCCGGCAAACATCCAGGAGCAAAGCTAATGGCTTTAAATCTTCAAGACAAACAAGCGATTGTTGCTGAAGTCAGCGAAGTAGCCAAAGGCGCGCTGTCTGCAGTAGTTGCGGATTCCCGTGGCGTTACTGTAGATAAAATGACTGAACTGCGTAAAGCAGGTCGTGAAGCTGGCGTTTACATGCGTGTTGTTCGTAACACCCTGCTGCGCCGCGTAGTTGAAGGTACTCAGTTCGAGTGCCTGAAAGACACGTTTGTTGGTCCAACCTTGATTGCATATTCTATGGAACACCCGGGCGCTGCTGCTCGTCTGTTCAAAGATTTCGCGAAAGCGAATGCAAAATTTGAGGTTAAAGCTGCAGCCTTTGAAGGTGAGTTGATCCCGGCATCGCAAATCGATCGCCTGGCAACCCTGCCGACCTACGAAGAAGCAATTGCACGCCTGATGGCAACCATGAAAGAAGCTTCGGCTGGCAAACTGGTTCGCACTCTGGCTGCTGTTCGCGATGCGAAAGAAGCTGCTTAATAGCAGTCATCTTTATCAAGTATTCGCTTACGTATAAACTTATTCTGATTTTCAGGAACAATTTAAATGTCTATCACTAAAGATCAAATCATTGAAGCAGTTGCAGCTATGTCCGTAATGGACGTTGTAGAACTGATCTCTGCAATGGAAGAAAAATTCGGTGTTTCCGCTGCTGCTGCTGTAGCTGTAGCTGCTGGCCCGGCTGAAGTAGCTGAAGAAAAAACTGAATTCGACGTAATTCTGAAAGCTGCTGGCGCTAACAAAGTTGCCGTAATCAAAGCAGTACGTTCTGCAACTGGCCTGGGTCTGAAAGAAGCTAAAGACCTGGTAGAATCTGCTCCAGCTGCGCTGAAAGAAGGCGTGAGCAAAGATGACGCAGAAGCACTGAAAAAATCTCTGGAAGAAGCTGGCGCTGAAGTTGAAGTTAAATAAGCCAACCCTTCCGGTTGCAGCCTGAGAAATTAGGCTGATGGCTGGTGACTTTTAGTCACCAGCCTTTTTGCGCTGTAAGGCGCCAGTAGCGTTTCACACTGTTTGACTGCTGGCTGTCCTGACAATGCTTGTTTCTATCGACGACTTAATATACTGCGACAGGGTGCTCGCTCTGGGTAAATCGCAATGAAATGGTTTAAGCGTGATAGCAACAGGCATTGCGGAAAGTGTTCGATTTTCCGATCAACAAAATGGTGTTGCACAAACTGTCCGTCAATGGACAGATGCGTCGACTTGTCAGCGAGCTGAGGAACCCTATGGTTTACTCCTATACCGAGAAAAAACGTATTCGTAAGGATTTTGGTAAACGTCCACAAGTTCTGGACATTCCATATCTCCTTTCTATCCAGCTTGACTCGTTCCAGAAGTTTATCGAGCAAGATCCTGAAGGGCAGTACGGTCTGGAAGCCGCCTTCCGTTCCGTGTTCCCGATTAAGAGCTACAGCGGTAATTCCGAGCTGCAATACGTCAGCTACCGCCTTGGCGAACCGGTATTTGACGTTCAGGAATGTCAAATCCGTGGCGTGACCTACTCGGCACCGCTGCGCGTTAAGCTGCGTCTGGTGATCTACGAGCGCGAAGCGCCGGAAGGCACCGTTAAAGACATTAAAGAACAAGAAGTCTACATGGGCGAAATTCCGCTCATGACCGACAACGGTACTTTCGTAATCAACGGTACTGAGCGTGTTATCGTTTCCCAGCTGCACCGTAGCCCGGGCGTCTTCTTCGACAGCGATAAAGGTAAAACGCACTCATCCGGTAAAGTACTGTATAACGCACGTATCATTCCTTACCGTGGTTCCTGGCTGGACTTCGAGTTCGATCCGAAAGACAACCTGTTTGTCCGTATCGACCGTCGTCGTAAACTGCCTGCGACCATTATTCTGCGTGCTCTGCAATACACCACTGAGCAGATTCTTGATCTGTTCTTTGAGAAAGTTGTCTTTGAAATTCGCGACAACAAGCTGCAAATGGAGCTGGTGCCTGAGCGTCTGCGTGGTGATACCGCGTCGTTCGACATCGAAGCCGACGGCAAAGTGTATGTGGAAAAAGGCCGCCGTATTACCGCGCGCCACATCCGTCAGCTGGAAAAAGATGATATCAAACACATCGAAGTCCCGGTTGAATACATTGCTGGAAAAGTAGCTGCAAAAGATTACGTTGATGCATCCACTGGCGAGCTGATCTGCCCGGCTAACATGGAGCTGAGTCTGGATCTGCTGGCTAAGCTTAGCCAGTCTGGCCACAAGCGTATCGAAACGCTGTTCACCAACGATCTGGACCACGGTCCATACATGTCGGAAACGATTCGCGTCGACCCGACCACCGATCGTCTGAGCGCGCTGGTAGAAATCTACCGCATGATGCGTCCTGGTGAGCCACCAACTCGCGAAGCGGCTGAAAGCCTGTTCGAGAACCTGTTCTTCTCCGAAGACCGCTACGATCTCTCCGCGGTTGGTCGTATGAAGTTCAACCGTTCTCTGCTGCGTGATGCGATCGAAGGTTCCGGTATCCTGAGCAAAGAAGACATCATCGAAGTGATGAAGAAGCTCATCGATATCCGTAACGGCAAAGGCGAAGTGGACGATATCGACCACCTCGGCAACCGTCGTATCCGTTCCGTAGGCGAAATGGCGGAAAACCAGTTCCGCGTTGGCCTGGTGCGTGTAGAGCGTGCGGTGAAAGAGCGTCTGTCTCTGGGCGATCTGGATACCCTGATGCCTCAGGATATGATCAACGCCAAGCCGATCTCCGCAGCAGTGAAAGAGTTCTTTGGTTCCAGCCAGCTGTCTCAGTTTATGGACCAGAACAACCCGCTGTCTGAGATCACGCACAAGCGTCGTATCTCTGCCCTCGGCCCAGGCGGTCTGACCCGTGAACGTGCAGGCTTTGAAGTTCGAGACGTACACCCGACTCACTACGGTCGCGTATGTCCTATCGAAACGCCTGAAGGTCCAAACATCGGTCTGATCAACTCCCTGTCCGTGTACGCACAGACTAACGAATACGGTTTCCTTGAGACCCCGTATCGTAAAGTGACTGACGGTGTTGTAACCGACGAAATTCACTACCTGTCTGCTATCGAAGAAGGTAACTACGTCATCGCTCAGGCGAACTCCAACCTGGATGACGAAGGCCACTTTGAAGAAGACCTGGTAACCTGCCGTAGCAAAGGTGAATCGAGCTTGTTCAGTCGTGACCAGGTTGACTACATGGACGTTTCCACTCAACAGGTGGTTTCCGTCGGTGCGTCCCTGATCCCGTTCCTGGAACACGATGACGCCAACCGTGCATTGATGGGTGCGAACATGCAACGTCAGGCGGTTCCAACTCTGCGCGCTGATAAGCCGCTGGTTGGTACCGGTATGGAACGTGCTGTTGCCGTTGACTCCGGTGTTACTGCAGTTGCTAAACGTGGCGGTACTGTTCAGTACGTCGATGCTTCCCGTATCGTTATCAAAGTTAACGAAGACGAGATGCATGCAGGCGAAGCGGGTATCGACATCTATAACCTGACCAAGTACACCCGTTCTAACCAGAACACCTGTATCAACCAGATGCCATGTGTTTCTCTGGGTGAGCCAATTGAGCGCGGCGACGTGCTGGCTGACGGCCCGTCCACCGACCTCGGTGAACTGGCGCTCGGTCAGAACATGCGCGTAGCGTTCATGCCGTGGAATGGTTACAACTTCGAAGACTCCATCCTCGTCTCCGAGCGTGTGGTTCAGGAAGATCGTTTCACTACTATTCACATCCAGGAACTGGCATGTGTGTCCCGTGACACCAAGCTGGGGCCAGAAGAGATCACCGCTGACATCCCGAACGTGGGTGAAGCTGCGCTCTCCAAACTGGATGAATCCGGTATCGTTTACATCGGTGCAGAAGTGACCGGCGGCGACATTCTGGTTGGTAAGGTTACGCCGAAAGGTGAAACCCAGCTGACGCCAGAAGAGAAACTGCTGCGCGCGATCTTCGGTGAGAAAGCGTCTGACGTTAAAGACTCTTCTCTGCGTGTGCCGAACGGTGTTTCCGGTACGGTTATCGACGTTCAGGTCTTTACTCGCGATGGCGTAGAAAAAGACAAACGTGCGCTCGAAATCGAAGAGATGCAACTGAAGCAGGCTAAGAAAGACCTGTCTGAAGAGCTGCAGATCCTCGAAGCTGGCCTGTTTAGTCGTATCTACGCGGTGCTGGTTGCCGGTGGTGTTGAAGCTGAGAAGCTCGACAAACTGCCACGCGACCGCTGGCTGGAACTGGGCCTGGCCGACGAAGAGAAACAAAATCAGCTGGAACAGCTGGCTGAGCAGTACGACGAACTGAAACACGAGTTCGAGAAAAAACTCGAAGCAAAACGCCGCAAAATCACTCAGGGCGACGATCTGGCACCAGGCGTGCTGAAGATTGTTAAGGTCTATCTGGCCGTTAAACGTCAGATCCAGCCTGGTGATAAGATGGCAGGTCGTCACGGTAACAAGGGTGTTATCTCTAAGATCAACCCGATCGAAGATATGCCGCACGATGCTAACGGTACGCCGGTAGATATCGTACTGAACCCGCTGGGCGTACCGTCTCGTATGAACATTGGTCAGATCCTCGAAACTCACCTGGGTATGGCTGCGAAAGGTATCGGCGATAAGATCAACGCCATGCTGAAGCAGCAGGAAGAAGTCGCGAAACTGCGCGAATTCATCCAGCGTGCGTACGATCTGGGTACTGATGTTCGTCAGAAAGTCGACCTGAACACCTTCAGCGATGAAGAAGTGCTGCGTCTGGCTGAGAACCTGAAAAAAGGTATGCCAATCGCAACGCCAGTCTTCGATGGTGCGAAAGAGTCTGAAATCAAGGAACTGTTACAGCTGGGTGGCCTGCCAAGTTCTGGTCAGATCACACTGTTCGACGGTCGTACCGGTGAGCAGTTCGAGCGCCAGGTAACCGTGGGTTACATGTACATGCTGAAACTGAACCACCTGGTTGATGACAAGATGCACGCGCGTTCTACCGGTTCTTACAGCCTGGTTACTCAGCAGCCGCTGGGTGGTAAGGCGCAGTTCGGTGGTCAGCGCTTCGGGGAGATGGAAGTGTGGGCGCTGGAAGCATATGGCGCAGCATACACCCTGCAGGAAATGCTCACCGTTAAGTCTGATGACGTGAACGGTCGTACCAAGATGTATAAAAACATCGTGGACGGCAACCATCAGATGGAACCGGGCATGCCAGAGTCCTTCAACGTACTGTTGAAAGAGATTCGTTCGCTGGGTATCAACATCGAACTGGAAGACGAGTAACTCTCGCTCAAACAGGTCACTGGTGCCGGAGTAGTTTCCGGCACCAGATTGTGCTAACTCCGACGGGAGCAAATCCGTGAAAGACTTATTAAAGTTTCTGAAAGCGCAAACTAAAACCGAAGAGTTTGATGCGATCAAAATTGCTCTGGCCTCGCCAGACATGATCCGTTCATGGTCTTTTGGTGAAGTTAAAAAGCCAGAAACCATCAACTACCGTACGTTCAAACCTGAGCGTGACGGCCTTTTCTGTGCGCGTATTTTCGGGCCAGTAAAAGATTACGAGTGCCTGTGCGGTAAGTACAAGCGCCTGAAACACCGTGGTGTGATCTGTGAGAAGTGCGGCGTTGAAGTGACCCAGACTAAAGTGCGTCGTGAGCGCATGGGCCACATCGAGCTGGCGTCTCCGACTGCCCACATCTGGTTCCTGAAATCTCTGCCGTCCCGTATCGGTCTGCTGCTGGATATGCCGCTGCGCGATATCGAACGTGTTCTGTACTTCGAATCTTATGTCGTTATCGAAGGCGGCATGACCAATCTGGAACGTAACCAGATCCTGACCGAAGAACAGTATCTCGACGCGCTGGAAGAGTTCGGTGACGAATTCGACGCGAAGATGGGTGCGGAAGCGATCCAGGCCCTGCTGAAGAGCATGGATCTGGAGCAAGAGTGTGAAACTCTGCGTGAAGAGCTGAACGAAACCAACTCCGAAACCAAGCGTAAAAAGCTGACCAAGCGTATCAAACTGCTGGAAGCGTTCGTTCAGTCTGGTAACAAACCAGAGTGGATGATCCTGACCGTTCTGCCGGTTCTGCCGCCAGATCTGCGTCCGCTGGTACCGCTGGATGGTGGTCGTTTCGCGACATCTGACCTGAACGATCTGTATCGTCGCGTCATTAACCGTAACAACCGTCTGAAGCGTCTGCTGGATCTGGCTGCGCCAGATATCATCGTACGCAACGAAAAACGTATGCTGCAGGAAGCGGTAGATGCCCTGCTGGATAACGGTCGTCGCGGTCGTGCGATCACCGGTTCTAACAAGCGTCCTCTGAAATCTTTGGCCGACATGATCAAAGGTAAACAGGGTCGTTTCCGTCAGAACCTGCTCGGTAAGCGTGTTGACTACTCCGGTCGTTCTGTAATCACCGTAGGTCCATACCTGCGTCTGCATCAGTGCGGTCTGCCGAAGAAAATGGCACTGGAGCTGTTCAAACCGTTCATTTACGGCAAGCTGGAACTGCGTGGCCTGGCCACCACCATCAAAGCCGCGAAGAAAATGGTTGAGCGTGAAGAAGCTGTCGTTTGGGATATCCTGGACGAAGTTATCCGCGAACACCCGGTACTGCTGAACCGTGCACCAACCCTGCACCGTCTGGGTATCCAGGCCTTTGAGCCAGTACTGATCGAAGGTAAAGCTATCCAGCTGCACCCGCTGGTTTGTGCGGCATACAACGCCGACTTCGATGGTGACCAGATGGCAGTACACGTACCGCTGACGCTGGAAGCCCAGCTCGAAGCGCGTGCGCTGATGATGTCTACCAACAACATCCTGTCCCCAGCGAACGGTGAACCAATTATCGTTCCTTCTCAGGACGTTGTACTGGGTCTGTACTACATGACCCGTGACTGTGTTAACGCCAAAGGCGAAGGCATGGTGCTGACTGGCCCTAAAGAAGCTGAGCGTATTTATCGCGCTGGCCTGGCCTCTCTGCATGCGCGTGTAAAAGTGCGTATCACCGAGTATGAAAAAGCTGAAAACGGCGAACTCGTTGCGAAAACCAGCCTGATCGACACGACAGTTGGCCGTGCGATTCTGTGGATGATCGTACCGAAAGGTCTGCCTTTCTCCATCGTCAACCAGGCGCTGGGCAAGAAAGCGATCTCCAAGATGCTGAACACCTGTTACCGCATCCTGGGCCTGAAGCCGACCGTTATCTTCGCTGACCAGACAATGTACACCGGCTTTGCTTATGCAGCGCGTTCAGGTGCCTCTGTTGGTATCGATGACATGGTCATCCCAGAGAAGAAATACGAGATCATCTCTGAAGCGGAAGCCGAAGTTGCTGAGATCCAGGAGCAGTTCCAGTCTGGTCTGGTTACCGCGGGCGAACGCTATAACAAAGTTATCGATATCTGGGCAGCGGCGAACGATCGTGTATCCAAAGCGATGATGGACAACCTGCAGACCGAAACCGTTATTAACCGTGACGGCGTCGAAGAGCAGCAGGTTTCCTTCAACAGCATCTACATGATGGCCGACTCCGGTGCGCGTGGTTCTGCAGCACAGATTCGTCAGCTGGCAGGTATGCGTGGTCTGATGGCGAAGCCAGATGGCTCCATCATCGAAACGCCAATCACCGCGAACTTCCGTGAAGGTCTGAACGTACTCCAGTACTTCATCTCCACTCACGGTGCGCGTAAAGGTCTGGCGGATACCGCACTGAAAACTGCGAACTCCGGTTATCTGACGCGTCGTCTGGTAGACGTTGCGCAGGATCTGGTTGTGACCGAAGACGATTGTGGCACCCTCGAAGGTATCACCATGACCCCGGTTATCGAGGGTGGTGATGTTAAAGAGCCGCTGCGCGATCGCGTTCTGGGCCGTGTGACTGCAGAAGACATTCTGAAGCCGGGTACCGCAGACATTCTGGTTCCACGCAACACGCTGCTGCACGAGCATTGGTGTGACCTGCTGGAAGCGAACTCTGTTGACTCCGTCAAGGTACGTTCTGTCGTATCTTGTGACACCGACTTTGGTGTATGTGCGCACTGCTACGGTCGTGACCTGGCGCGTGGCCACATCATCAACAAAGGTGAAGCGATCGGTGTTATCGCGGCACAGTCCATCGGTGAGCCGGGTACACAGCTGACGATGCGTACGTTCCACATCGGTGGTGCGGCATCTCGTGCGGCTGCTGAATCCAGCATCCAGGTGAAGAACAAAGGTAGCATCAAGCTCAGCAACGCGAAGTCGGTTGTGAACTCTGCCGGTAAGCTGGTTGTGACGTCTCGTAACACCGAGCTGAAGCTGATCGACGAATTCGGTCGTACCAAAGAGAGCTATAAAGTGCCTTACGGCGCGGTAATGGGCAAAGGTGATGGTGAGCAGGTTGCAGGCGGCGAAACCGTAGCAAACTGGGATCCGCACACCATGCCGGTTATCACCGAAGTGGCTGGTTTCATCCGCTTCACCGATATGATCGACGGCCAGACGATTACTCGTCAGACCGACGACCTGACCGGCCTCTCTTCCTTGGTGGTTCTGGATTCTGCAGAACGTACCGCGGGTGGTAAAGATCTGCGTCCAGCACTGAAAATCGTTGACGCTAACGGTAACGACGTTCTGATCCCGGGCACCGACATGCCAGCTCAGTACTTCCTGCCAGGTAAAGCGATTGTTCAGCTGGAAGATGGTATTCAGATCGGTGCGGGTGATGCTCTGGCGCGTATTCCTCAGGAATCCAGCGGTACCAAAGATATCACCGGTGGTCTGCCACGCGTTGCGGACCTGTTCGAAGCACGTCGTCCGAAAGAGCCAGCAATCCTGGCTGAAATCAGCGGTATCATTTCCTTCGGTAAAGAGACCAAAGGGAAGCGCCGTCTGGTGATCACGCCGCTGGATGGCAGCGATCCGTACGAAGAGATGATTCCAAAATGGCGTCAGCTCAACGTGTTTGAAGGTGAACGTGTAGAACGTGGTGACGTGGTTTCCGACGGTCCGGAAGCACCGCACGACATTCTGCGTCTTCGTGGCGTCCACGCGGTAACGCGTTACATCACCAACGAAGTACAGGACGTTTACCGTCTGCAAGGCGTTAAGATCAACGATAAGCACATCGAAGTTATCGTTCGTCAGATGCTGCGTAAAGCCACCATCGTGAATGCCGGTAGCTCCGACTTCCTCGAAGGTGAGCAGGTTGAATACTCTCGCGTCAAGATTGCTAACCGCGATCTGGAATCGAATGGCAAGCTCAGTGCGACCTTCGCACGTGACCTGCTGGGTATCACCAAAGCGTCTCTGGCAACCGAGTCCTTCATCTCCGCGGCATCGTTCCAGGAGACCACTCGTGTGCTTACCGAAGCAGCCGTTGCGGGCAAACGCGACGAACTGCGCGGTCTGAAAGAGAACGTTATCGTGGGTCGTCTGATCCCGGCCGGTACCGGTTATGCGTACCACCAGGATCGTATGCGCCGTCGCGCAGCGGGCGAAATCCCTGCTGCACCACAGGTGACTGCTGAAGATGCATCTGCCAGCCTGGCAGAGCTGCTGAACGCAGGCCTGGGCGGTTCTGACAACGAGTAATCGTTACGTCAGCCCATAAAAAAACCCGCTTCGGCGGGTTTTTTTTTGCGCTTATCCGGCTGGGGTTCGGTGCTGCTATTGCCGGGTGGCGCTGCGCTTACCCGGCCTACGGTTCGGGGCCGTTGTAGGCCCGGTAAGCGTAGCGCCACCCGGCGTGTTAGTTCACCAGCGGCAACCGGCGATACAGCTCGATCATGTCGCCCGCCAGATCCTGAATCACCATCGCGTTCATCAGGTGATCCTGAGAGTGAACGGTAATCAGGTTAACCGGCAGCTTGCCGGTTCCTTCATCCATACCAATCAGCTTTGTCTGGATGGTGTGCGCATGCTTAACAAATTCGCGCGACTCTTCCATCGCCTTTTCCGCATCGGCAAAATCGCCTTTGCGCGCCATCTGCAATGCGGTTAGTGCTGAGCTACGGGCTGCACCGGCATTCACCAGCAGCTCCATAATGATGGTTTCTAAATCTTCCATGGGTCACTCCAGCAGTTTGAGGGCTTTTTCGAGAACGGCATCGCCTTTCATCATGCCGTAATCCATCATGTCGATAACGGCGACTTTTTTACCCAGCGGTTCTGCCTGTGCCTGGAGATTATTGAGTTCGTATTTGACCTGCGGGCCAAGCAACACAATGTCGGCTGCGGCGATTTCATCTTTAAACTCAGCAACCGGTACGGCTTTGATGGTTACTTCGACCCCTTTTTTCTGCGCGGCGTCTTTCATGCGTTGGACCAGCATGCTGGTGGACATTCCCGCTGCACAGCATAAAACGATGTTCTTCATAGTCAGCCTCAATGTACATGTGTTTATTGATAATTATCCCGCGCAGCTCGCTTCGACAACCGCGTTACCGCGATTGTGTGTGAGTCATCACAAAGAAACCCGCATTTTCTGAAACCGGTTACAACTGTTACAGAGCAGGGAAGGCAGGGCGAAACGAGGAAGAAGCTTTCCGCCCTGGTCAGCATCCCCTGCTGACGTAATAAGCGTAAAAAATAGATACCCAGGCTGGCAATGGCCCGTTGATGAAGTTACGTGAAGCCTCGTAATAACTTCTTCGGCTTACACTCTCTTTCAGCCTGACTGCGAGGCGCGTCCCAGCCAGCTATCCCAGTCTTTCCATACCGGCTGCAATCCCTGCTGGGTGAGCGCCCCGGCCACCTCTTCCGGGCGACGGTTATCGTGCGGAGCAAACTGCTCCAGCTCGGGATGGTCGTCGGCATAACCGCCGGGCTGAGTTTTGGAAAAGGCGCTGACGTTGTTGATCGCCAGGGGAATGACGCGATCGCGAAACGCCGGCGACTCCCGGGTAGACAGGGAGAGCTCCACATCCGGCGCCAGCAGACGAAACGCGCAGATGGTCTGCACCAGCTGACGTTCATCCATGATCGACGCTGGCTGGATCCCACCGGCACACGGGCGCAATCGGGGGAAGGAGATGGAATACCGGCTCTGCCAGTAGTGTTGCTGCAACCACAGGAGATGTTCCGCCACCATAAAGTTGTCGACCCGCCAGCTGTCAGAGAGCCCGGTTAATGCCCCGAGGCCGATCTTGTCGATCCCGGCGCGACCCAGCCGATCCGGGGTCTCCAGCCGCCAGAAGAAGTCCTGCTTTTTTCCTTTCAGGTGGTGCTGAGCATACACCGCCTCGTGGTAGGTCTCCTGATAGACCAGCACGCCATCCAGCCCCAGCGTTTTCAGCTCGCCATATTCGGCCTGTGACAGGGGTTGCACCTCCATCTGCAACGAGGCGAACTGGCGGCGAATGGCCGGGAGATGGCGGCGAAAATAGTCCATTCCGACCTTAGTCTGGTGTTCGCCGGTGACCAGCAGCAGATGCTCAAAGCCCATCTCGCGGATCGCGGCACACTCCCGGGCAATCTCATTTTCATCCAGCGTTTTGCGCTTGATGTGATTACTCATTGAGAAGCCGCAGTAGGTGCAGTCGTTGGCGCACAGGTTGGAGAGATAGAGCGGGACATAAAAGCTCACCGTATTGCCAAAACGCTGGCGGGTCAGGCGCTGGGCACGCTGGGCTATCGGCTCCAGATACGCGCTGGCGGCGGGGGAGAGCAGGGCCATCATGTCCTCGCGCGACGGCTGCCGGGCATTCAGGGCGCGCTCAACGTCCGCCGGGGTTTTGCTGTTGATGCGCAGGCGAATATCGTCCCAGTTGAGCTGGCGCCAGCGATCGGTAAAGGTATTCATGAGAAGGCCTCCAGAAACCCGGTTAACGGGCTGGTGGCCTGAGCTTCAAGGCTGCGGGAGCCGGGGCCTGACTGGCGGGCCAATACGCCAGCCTCCACCGCCAGACGAAACGCCCGGGCCATCATCACCGGATCGTCCGCAACCGCAATGGCGGTGTTAACCAGCACCGCATCGGCCCCCATCTCAAGCGCCTGCGCGGCATGGCTGGGCACGCCGATCCCGGCATCCACCACTACCGGCACGGTCGCCTGTTGAATGATGATCTCCAGCATCGCACGGGTCTCCAGCCCCTGGTTGGAACCAATCGGCGCCCCGAGTGGCATCACCGCCGCGCAGCCCGCCTCTTCGAGCCGTTTGCACAGCACCGGATCGGCCCCGCAGTACGGCAGCACCGTGAACCCCTCTTTGACCAGCATCTCCGCCGCTTTCAGCGTCTCGATGGGATCGGGCAGCAACCAGCGGGCATCGGGATGGATCTCCAGCTTGAGCCAGCGTGTCCCCAGCGCCTCGCGCGCCAGCCGGGCGGCGAACACGGCTTCCTCCGCGGTTTTGGCCCCGGAAGTATTGGGCAGCAGAGTGACGCCCGCCGCCAGCAGCGGGGCCAGAATGGCGTCATTGTGATTGCGCAGGTCGACGCGCTTCATCGCCAGGGTCACCAGCTGGCTGCCGCTCTCACGAATGGCGTCCACCATCAGCTGCGGCGAGGCGAACTTGCCGGTGCCGGTAAATAAATGAGAATCAAAACTTTTATCCGCAATGCGTAACATTTCAGCCTCCGGCAATCACCTGAAAGAGCAGGATCTGATCGCCTTCGCGAACCTGCTGTTTATCCCACTGCTCGCGCGGCAGGATCTGTTGATTCAGGGCCAGTGCGACCCCGGGTTTTAACTGGCGCAGCTGGTGGAGCAGGGTGGCGACGGTTAAGCCGTCCACGCACTGCATCGGTTCATCGTTAAACAGGATCCGCATGCTGGCCTCCACATACCTGGCAGCCACTGGCGCGCTGTAGGGCCAGCTGCCGCCAGTTTCCTGCCCGGGCATCAAACAGGCGCAGCGCATTGCGCGGGGACTCGATGCCGCTGAGCAGCTTGATCGCCTCCAGCGCCTGTAAGGTTCCCATCACGCCCACCACCGGCCCGACGATACCCGCGGTGCGGCAGTTGCGTTGCGGCTCGTCGTCTTCCGGCCACAGGCAGCGGTAGCAGCCCTGCGTCCAGGGCGGCGTCAGCACCATCATCTGCCCGCCAAAGCCGACGGCGCTGGCGGTGATGAGCGGGGTGTTGAGCATTACGCAGGCGGCGTTGATCGCCTGGCGGGTGGCCATGTTATCGGTGCAGTCCAGCACCACGTCGGCGCGGGCGATCTCCTCCTGCAGGGCCTGGCCTTCCAGGCGAGTCTGCAGGGCAATCAGCCGGATATCCGGATTGAGCTGCTGCAAACGGCGCTGCGTCACCTGCGCTTTCGGCTGGGCGATATCGTCGTTGGTAAACATAATCTGGCGCTGCAAATTACTCAGATGCACCTCGTCATCGTCGGTCAGCACCAGCGTGCCGATCCCGGCCCCGGCCAGGTACAGCGCCGCCGGGGCACCTAACCCGCCAAGGCCGATCAGTAACACCCGGCTGGCGAGCAGCTTCTGCTGCCCGTCAATGGCGATATCCTCCAGCAGGATCTGACGGCTGTAGCGCATAAAGTCACGGTCATTCATCGTCCACCCCCGCCAGTTGCAGTAGCTGCGCCGTTGCCGCCTGCCACTCCTCGGCCTGAGTGATGGCGCTGACTACCGCAATGCTGCCCACCCCGGTCGCCAACACCGCCGGGGCGCGTTCAAGGCTGATACCGCCGATGGCGACGGTAGGGTAATCCGCAAGGCGTTCGATATGCCGGGCCAGCTGTTCCAGCCCCTGAGGGGCGGAAGGCATCTGCTTGGTCTGAGTGGGGAAAACGTGCCCCAGGGCGATGTAGGAGGGACGCGCTGCCAGCGCCACGTCGATCTCCATGTCGTCATGGGTCGAGACGCCGAGGCGTAATCCGGCGGCGCGAATGGCCTCAAGATCGGTGGTTTCCAGATCCTCCTGACCCAGATGCACACCGTAAGCCTGATGCTTGATCGCCAGCCGCCAGTAGTCGTTGATGAACAGGCGGGCGTCGTAGCGACGCCCCAGGGCAATGGCCGCCACGATATCGGCCTCCACCTCATCATCCTGCTTATCCTTGATACGCAGCTGGATAGTTTTTACGCCCGCGGCCAGCAGACGTTCGATCCAGGCCACGCTGTTGACCACCGGATAGAGTCCGAGACGAAAGGGCACCGAAGGAAAGTTGGGCTGATACATTACGCCTCCTCTTTCTTGAGATAGATCTCGCCGCCCCGGGCGCGGAAGGTTTCTGACATGTCAGCCATCCCCACTTCGATGGTCTGCGCCGCAGCGTAATCGCGCACCTCCTGGCTGATTTTCATCGAGCAGAATTTCGGTCCACACATGGAGCAGAAGTGCGCCACTTTGCCCGACTCCTGGGGCAGGGTTTCGTCGTGGTAGGCGCGGGCGGTGAACGGGTCGAGGGCGAGGTTGAACTGATCTTCCCAGCGGAATTCGAAGCGCGCTTTCGACATGGCGTTATCGCGGATTTGCGCACCCGGATGGCCCTTCGCCAGGTCGGCGGCATGGGCAGCAATCTTGTAGGTGATCAGCCCCTGTTTGACGTCCTCTTTGTTCGGCAGGCCAAGATGCTCTTTCGGCGTGACGTAGCAAAGCATGGCGCAGCCAAACCAGCCGATCATCGCCGCGCCAATCCCGGAGGTGAAGTGGTCATAGCCCGGTGCGATATCAGTGGTCAACGGTCCGAGGGTGTAGAACGGCGCTTCGTGACAGTGCTCCAGCTCCTCGGTCATGTTGCGGCGGATCATCTGCATTGGTACGTGGCCCGGACCTTCAATCATCACCTGGACGTCATACTCCCAGGCGATTTTGGTCAGCTCGCCCAGGGTATGGAGTTCGGCAAACTGCGCTTCGTCGTTGGCGTCGCGAATGGAGCCCGGACGCAAGCCGTCGCCCAGCGACAGGGAGACGTCGTACGCGGCGCAGATTTCGCAGATCTCGCGGAAGTGCTCATACAGGAAGTTCTCCTGATGATGGGAGAGGCACCATTTCGCCATGATCGACCCGCCGCGGGAGACGATGCCGGTCAGGCGTTTAGCGGTCATCGGCACGTAGCGCAGCAGCACGCCTGCATGAATGGTGAAGTAGTCCACGCCCTGCTCGGCCTGCTCCAGCAGGGTGTCGCGGAACGCTTCCCAGGTGAGATCTTCCGCAATGCCGTTTACCTTCTCCAGCGCCTGGTAGATAGGCACCGTCCCGATCGGCACCGGGCTGTTACGCAGGATCCACTCGCGCGTTTCGTGAATATAGCGCCCGGTGGAGAGGTCCATCACCGTGTCCGCACCCCAGCGGGTGGACCAGACCAGTTTCTCTACCTCTTCTTCGATGGAAGAGGTGACCGCCGAGTTACCGATGTTGGCATTCACCTTCACCAGGAAGTTACGCCCGATGATCATCGGCTCTGATTCCGGGTGGTTGATGTTGGCCGGGATAATGGCGCGACCCGCGGCCACTTCGTCACGGACAAATTCCGGGGTGATGTTCTCCGGCAGGCGGGCACCAAAGCCTTCGCCCGGATGCTGATGGCGCAGCACCTCGCCACGAATGCGCTCGCGGCCCATGTTTTCGCGGATGGCGATAAACTCCATCTCCGGGGTCACGATCCCCTGGCGGGCGTAGTGCAACTGGGTCACGCACTTGCCCGCTCTGGCACGCTTCGGCGTCAGCAGGCCGGTGAAGCGCAGCTCGTCCAGACCGTCGTCGGCCAGCCGCTCCCGGGTATAGGCCGAGCTTTGCTCGTTCAGGGCTTCGCAGTCGTTACGGGCGTCGATCCACGGCTGGCGCAGCCTGGCCAGCCCCTGCTGGACGTTAATGGCAATCGCCGGATCGCCATAAGGCCCGGAGGTGTCGTAGACCGGTACCGCTTCGTTCTCTTCAAACTGCGGGTTCTCTTTGCTGCCGCCGATCAGCGTCGGGCTGAGCTGGATCTCGCGCATTGGCACGCGGATATCATCCTGCGAACCCGTCAGATAGATGCGTTTCGAGTTAGGGAAAGCGGTGCCTTCCAGGGTGTCGATAAAATGTTGGGCGTGTGCGCGCTGTTCGCGGCGGGTCATTTTTGTGGCAGACATAGCTCGTTCCAGTAAGTTCAGGAAGTGGCTTGTCAGACGACGGATGAAGCAAGAGAGGATCGCCCTTGGGCGATACAATAAATTGACTCTTGTTCCCTTCGCAGGTCTTAACCTGATCAGGTTCCGCGGATCCCGAATTAACGGTCTCAGCCCGGCTTTCGCACTGGGCACTCCGACAAGAATATGCTCCCCTACAGCGGGAGCAGTGAATGTAAACTACGCGTTAACGAGAAATAACTCAAGCCGGTCGGGCGACGTTATCTTCGTTACTCACTTTCAGATTGTGATCCAGCGCAAGGGCGATCAGGTTGTCTTCCAGGGTGAAGCGTTGCTCCAGCGCCTCGCCGATATCGGAGAGCGCCTGCTGGAATTCGAGATAGTTATCCTGATCGATGGCGTTTTCGAGCGTGGAGTCGTAGTAATCCATGATTTGCTGAGTATTGGCTTCCAGCAGGGGGTAGAGTCTGGTGGCGGCTAACTGCGGGCTATCACCTTCCAGGTCACGGATAATGCGCTCATAAATATTGAAATGCCCGTTAGAAAGGTAATCGACCAGACTCTGACAAAAATCGTCCAGCGCTTTTTCGTTGAGGCGCATATAAGATTCTTTGCCAGGCTTAATGCCAACGAGATTGTAATAGGCAACAAGCAGATGTTTACGCACGTGCAGCCAGCGATCGACCAGTTTGTTACTTCCGCCAACGCGCTCTGTCAGGTTTTCTAGCTGGTTTAGCATGTTTGACTCCGCAAGGTTAAGATTAAAAGCTGCCCACCCAAAATGTAATAGTAATGTTACCAACATGCCTGTGAAGCAAAGGTAGTGCAATAGATATGGATCGTATAATTGAAAAATCGGATCGCGGCTGGTGGTTAGTCAGCCATGAACAAAAATTATGGTTGCCCGGTGGTGAATTACCCTATGGCGAAGCAAATAATTTCGATCTTGCGGGGCAACACGCACTAAATATTGGTGAGTGGAAAGGCGATTCTGTGTGGTTGATCCAACAAAATCGCCGTCACGATATGGGATCGGTGCGCCAGGTGCTCGATCTCGAGGTTGGCCTGTTCCAGCTGGCGGGTCGTGCTGTGCAGTTGGCCGAGTTTTATCGCTCGCATAAATTCTGTGGCTACTGCGGCCACACCATGCACCCGAGCAAAACCGAGTGGGCGATGCTCTGCAGCCACTGCCGGGAACGCTATTACCCGCAAATCGCCCCGTGCATCATTGTCGCCATCCGCCGGGATGACGCTATCCTGCTGGCGCAACACACTCGTCACCGCAATGGGGTACATACCGTGCTGGCCGGGTTTGTCGAAGTGGGCGAAACCCTCGAGCAGGCCGTGGCGCGGGAAGTGATGGAGGAGAGCGGCATCAAGGTGAAGAACCTGCGCTATGTCACCTCCCAGCCGTGGCCGTTCCCGCAATCGCTGATGACCGCCTTTATGGCCGAGTACGACAGCGGCGAGATCGTCATCGACCCGAAAGAGTTGCTGTCCGCCGACTGGTATCGCTACGACGATTTGCCGCTGCTGCCACCGCCGGGTACCGTGGCGCGCCGGCTGATAGAAGATACGGTGGCAATGTGTCGGGCTGATGATGTGTGAGACATGTTACACTGGAGATAAGACGCTTAAGGAACTGCAAAAATGACCGAACTGAAGAACGATCGTTATCTGCGTGCGCTGCTGCGCCAACCCGTTGATATCACCCCGGTATGGATGATGCGCCAGGCGGGCCGCTATTTGCCGGAGTACAAAGCCACGCGCGCGCAGGCGGGCGATTTTATGTCGCTGTGTAAAAATGCGGAGCTGGCCTGCGAAGTGACGCTTCAGCCGCTGCGCCGTTATCCGCTGGACGCGGCGATC
Organism: Leclercia sp. Marseille-Q4284; assembly: GCF_916618945.1. NCBI lineage: Bacteria > Pseudomonadati > Pseudomonadota > Gammaproteobacteria > Enterobacterales > Enterobacteriaceae > Leclercia > Leclercia sp. Marseille-Q4284. The sequence goes on along the minus strand of NZ_CAKAKG010000002.1, from coordinate 653,251 downwards.
CTCTTCTCTGACATCCTGACCATCCCGGACGCCATGGGGCTGGGCCTGTACTTTGAGACCGGCGAAGGCCCGCGCTTTAGCTCGCCGATTAAGAGCAAAGCGGATATCGACAATCTGCCGATCCCGGACCCGGAGCAGGAGCTCGGTTATGTGATGAATGCGGTGCGTACCATTCGTCGCGAGCTGAAAGGCGAGGTGCCGCTAATCGGCTTCTCCGGCAGCCCGTGGACGCTGGCGACCTACATGATCGAAGGCGGCAGCAGCAAAGCCTTTACCGTCATCAAGAATATGATGTATGCCGATCCGCTGGCGCTGCATGCCCTGCTGGATAAGCTGGCGAAAAGCGTCACCCTGTACCTGAACGCGCAGATCAAAGCGGGCGCCCAGTCGGTGATGATCTTCGATACCTGGGGTGGCGTGCTGACGGGTCGCGATTATCAGCAATTCTCGCTCTACTACATGCATAAAATCGTCGATGGCCTGCTGCGTGAAAACGAAGGCCGTCGCGTGCCGGTAACCCTGTTCACCAAAGGCGGTGGTCAGTGGCTGGAAGCCCTGGCAGCAACCGGTTGTGATGCGCTGGGCCTCGACTGGACCACCGATATTGCCGATGCTCGCCGCCGCGTAGGAGACAAAGTCGCCCTGCAGGGCAACATGGATCCGTCTATGCTGTATGCTCCGGCCGCCCGTATTGAAGAAGAAGTCGCGACCATTCTGGCGGGCTTCGGTCAGGGCGAGGGCCATGTGTTTAACCTGGGGCACGGTATTCATCAGGATGTACCGCCAGAACATGCAGGCGTGTTTGTGGAGGCGGTGCACCGACTTTCTGCCCAGTATCACCTCTAAGGAGTCGTTATGGATCTTGCATCACTTCGCGCTCAACAACTTAAACTGGCTGCGTCGGTCTCCCGTGAAGACCGGCTGGATAAAGACCCACCCGCGCTGATTGCCGGGGCGGATGTCGGGTTTGAGCAGGGTGGAGAGGTGACGCGGGCGGCGATAGTGCTCCTGACCTGGCCCGGACTGGAGCTGGTGGAGTACCAGGTGGCGCGCATTGCCACCACCATGCCCTATATCCCCGGCTTCCTCTCTTTTCGTGAATATCCCGCGCTGCTGGCGGCGTGGGATCAGCTTTCCCGAAGACCCGATCTGCTGTTCGTAGATGGCCACGGGATCTCCCATCCGCGCCGTCTCGGCGTCGCCAGCCATTTCGGCATGCTGGTAGATGTCCCGACCATCGGGGTGGCGAAAAAGCGCCTCTGCGGCAAGTTTGAACCCCTGTCGGCCGAACCCGGCGCGCTGGCACCCTTGATGGACAAAGGCGAGCAGCTGGCCTGGGTCTGGCGCAGCAAGGCGCGCTGTAATCCGCTGTTCATCGCTACCGGTCATCGAGTCAGTACTGACACCGCCCTGGCGTGGGTGCAGCGCTGTATGAAAGGCTATCGATTACCCGAGCCGACCCGCTGGGCCGATGCAGTGGCTTCCGGGCGTCCGGCTTTTGTTCGATGGCAGGAAATTCAGCGCTGATTCAGGTAAACTGCGGCTAATTTTCGATTCGAGACTTCATCATGTTACAAAACCCGATTCACCTGCGCCTCGAGAAGCTGGAAAGCTGGCAGCATGTCACCTTTATGGCCTGTCTGTGCGAACGCATGTATCCGAACTACGCCATGTTCTGCAAGCAGACCGAATTTGGTGACGGCCAGCTGTATCGCCGTATTCTCGATCTGGTGTGGGAGACGCTGACGGTCAAAGATGCGAAGGTGAACTTCGATTCTCAGCTCGATAAGCTGGAAGAGGCGATCCCGGCGGCTGATGACTATGATGTCTATGGCGTCTATCCGGCGATTGATGCCTGCGTGGCATTAAGTGAACTGATTCACTCGCGCCTGAGTGGCGAAACGCTCGAGCATGCCATCGAAGTCAGTAAGGCTTCAATTACGTCAGTGGCGATGCTGGAGATGACCCAGGAAGGTCGGGAAATGACCGATGAAGAGCTCCGTTTAAACCCGGCTGTTGAGCAGGAATGGGACATTCAGTGGGAAATATTCCGTTTGCTGGCAGAGTGCGAAGAACGCGATATCGAGCTGATCAAAGGTCTGCGTGCAGACTTGCGTGAGGCTGGCGAGAGTAACATTGGTATAAATCTTCACCAGTGAAACAATAAAACGTGATTTTACGCCTGTTTTGTCATACCTGTACTCTTCCCTTCTGCCCCCCGTCTGGTCTACATTTGGGGGGCGAAAAAAAGTGGCTATCGGTGCGTGTATGCAGGAGAGTGCTTTTTTGGCATTTTCGTCGCACTCGATGCTTAGCAAGCGATAAACACATTGAAAGGATAACTTATGAACAAGACTCAACTGATTGATGTAATTGCGGACAAGGCTGATCTGTCTAAAGTGCAGGCTAAAGCTGCTCTGGAATCCACCCTGGCTGCTATTACTGAGTCTCTGAAAGAAGGCGATGCTGTACAACTGGTAGGTTTCGGTACCTTCAAAGTGAACCACCGCGCTGAGCGTACTGGCCGCAACCCGCAGACCGGTAACGAGATCAAAATCGCTGCAGCTAACGTGCCAGCATTTGTATCTGGCAAAGCACTGAAAGACGCAGTTAAGTAAGCCGCGTAGCAGTGAACAGTTTTATCGAGGGGGCGGTTTCGCCCCTTTTGTCTGTCTGGCGCCAGGCAATGGCGCTGGCAGGCATACTTTTGCTGTCGGCCTGCAGCCATGACGCCTCTCTGCCGCCTTTTACTGCCAGCGGTTACGCTGACAATCAGGGTGCGGTACGTATCTGGCGTAAAGACACCGACGATGAAGTCCATCTGCTCTCCGCCTTTAGTCCCTGGCACAGCGGCAGTACCACGACCAGCGAGTACAGCTGGCAGGGTGATACCCTTACCCTTATCGACGTGAATATCTACAGTAAGGTGCCCGAGCATGTGCGGGTGCGTTTTGACGACCACGGTGAGCTGAGCTTTATGCAGCGCGAAATCGGCGGTCATAAGCAGCAACTCTCAACCGACCAAATTGACCTCTACCGCTACCGTGCTGACCAGGTTCGTCAGACCAGTGACGCGCTGCGACAGGGGCGGGTAGTGCTGCATCAGGGGCGCTGGCATGCCGATGGCACTGTGACTACCTGCGAAGGCCAGACCCTGAAACCGGATCTTGATAGCTGGGCGACGGAACATATCGGACGCCGTCAGAGCCACTCCTCCATGGAAGTGAGCGTCGCGTGGCTGGAAGCGCCGGAAGGATCACAGCTGCTGCTGGTAGCGAACGAAGATTTCTGTACCTGGCAGCCAACCGAGAAGAGTTTTTAAATCCCCTCTCCTTTGAAGGAGAGGGTTAGGGTGAAGGGAAACAGACGGCTCCGTTACTCCCCTTGCTCCCGCGCAATCGCACGATAACCAATATCGCTACGGCTGAAGCTGCCGTTCCAGTGAATGTCCGCCATCAGGGCATAGGCACGCTGCTGTGCTTCTGCGACGGTATGACCCAGCGCGGTGGCGCACAGGACGCGGCCCCCGTTGGTCAGCACGCGATCATCATCAGACAGCGTCGTGCCGGCATGGAACACCTTCGCGCCTTCCACCTGCTCCAGCGGCAGACCGTGGATTTCGTCCCCGGTGCTGTAGTTGCCCGGATAACCGCCCGCTGCAATTACCACGCCCAGCGATGCGCGCTCGTCCCACTCGGAGGTTTTCTTGTCCAGCTTGCCTTCGCAGGCCGCCAGGCACAGATCCACCAGATCGGATTTCATGCGCAGCATGATCGGCTGAGTTTCCGGATCGCCAAAGCGGCAGTTGAACTCGATCACCTTCGGGTTGCCCTGCTTGTCGATCATCAGGCCTGCATAGAGGAAGCCGGTGTAGGTATTGCCTTCCGCCGCCATGCCTTTCACGGTTGGCCAGATGATGCGGTCCATGGTGCGCTGGTGAACTTCATCGGTCACCACCGGCGCAGGGGAGTAAGCCCCCATCCCCCCGGTATTCGGGCCGGTATCCGCATTGCCAACGCGCTTATGGTCCTGGCTGGTGGCCATCGGCAGCACGTGCTCGCCGTCGACCATCACGATAAAGCTCGCCTCTTCCCCGTCGAGGAACTCTTCGATCACGATACGGTGGCCCGCATCGCCAAAAGCGTTACCCGCCAGCATATCGTGAACCGCGGCTTCGGCTTCTTCGAGGGTCATCGCCACGATCACGCCTTTACCAGCAGCCAGACCGTCGGCTTTAATCACAATCGGGGCGCCTTTTTCACGTAAGTAAGCCAGGGCTGGCTCGACTTCAGTGAAGTTCTGGTATTCCGCGGTCGGGATGTTGTGACGCGCGAGGAAATCTTTGGTGAAGGCTTTAGAGCCTTCCAGCTGGGCGGCACCTTCGGTCGGACCGAAGATGGTCAGGCCCGCAGCACGGAAGGCATCCACCACGCCAATCACCAGCGGCGCTTCCGGGCCGACGATGGTCAGATCGATCTTCTCGTTCTGGGCAAAGCTCAGCAGCGCCGGGATATCGGTCACGCTGATGGCGACGTTCTGCAGGGCGGGCTCCAGTGCGGTACCGGCGTTACCCGGGGCCACGAAGACGGTTTTCACCTGCGCAGACTGCGCCGCTTTCCACGCCAGGGCGTGCTCGCGCCCGCCGTTACCAATCACTAATACTTTCATTCTCTGCTCCGGGAATTAATGGCGGAAATGACGCATGTCGGTGAAGATCATCGCGATGTCGTGTTCGTCAGCCGCGGCAATGACTTCGTCATCGCGGATAGAACCGCCAGGCTGGATCACACAGGTGATGCCTACCGCTGCTGCCGCATCGATACCGTCACGGAACGGGAAGAAGGCGTCAGAGGCCATGGCAGAACCTTTCACTTCCAGCCCTTCATCACCTGCCTTGATACCGGCAATTTTCGCGGAGTAGACGCGGCTCATCTGGCCTGCGCCTATCCCGATGGTCATGTTCTCTTTCGCATAGACGATGGCGTTGGATTTCACGAACTTCGCCACTTTCCAGCAGAACAGCGCATCACGCAGTTCCTGTTCAGTCGGCTGACGCTTGGTGACCACGCGCAGGTCGGCTTCTGTCACCATACCCAGGTCACGATCCTGAACCAGCAGACCGCCGTTCACGCGTTTGAAGTCCAGGCCCGGAACGCGTTCCGCCCACTGGCCACAGGTCAGCACGCGCACGTTCTGTTTCGCCGCGGTGATTTTCAGGGCTTCTTCAGTAGCAGAAGGGGCGATAATCACTTCAACGAACTGACGGGAGATGATTGCCTGAGCGGTTTCAGCATCCAGCTCGCGGTTGAAGGCGATAATGCCGCCGAACGCAGAGGTCGGGTCGGTTTTGTATGCGCGATCGTAAGCATCAAGAATCGAGGTGCTGACCGCCACGCCGCATGGGTTCGCGTGCTTGACGATCACGCAGGCTGGCTCGCTGAACTCTTTCACGCACTCCAGCGCCGCGTCGGTGTCCGCGATGTTGTTATAGGAGAGCGCTTTGCCCTGAACCTGCTGCGCTGTTGCAACAGAGGCTTCTTTTACCTCTTCTTCTATATAGAAGGCTGCCTGCTGGTGGCTGTTCTCACCGTAACGCATATCCTGCTTCTTAATGAAGTTCAGGTTTAAGGTACGAGAGAAACGGCCGGATGGTTCGCTGCTTTCGCCGTGATAGGCAGGTACCAGGCTACCGAAGTAGTTGGCAATCATGCTGTCGTAGGCGGCGGTATGTTCGAAGGCTTTAATTGCGAGGTCAAAGCGGGTTTCGAGATTCAGGGAGCCTTCGTTGGCATCCATCTCGTTAATAATGGCGTCGTAGTCGCTGCTCTTCACGACGATGGCGACATCTTTATGGTTTTTGGCAGCGGAGCGCACCATGGTCGGGCCGCCGATATCGATATTCTCTACGGCGTCTTCCAGTGAGCAGCCTTCACGGGCAACGGTCTGGGCGAATGGATAGAGGTTAACGACAACCATATCGATTGGCGCGATCCCGTGCTGATCCATAATGCCGTCATCCTGACCGCGACGACCCAGAATGCCACCGTGAACTTTCGGGTGCAGGGTTTTGACACGTCCATCCATCATTTCCGGGAAACCGGTGTAATCGGACACTTCGGTTACCGGCAGGCCTTTCTCTGCTAACAGGCGGGCGGTACCGCCGGTGGACAGCAGCTCCACACCACGTACAGAAAGTGCCTGAGCGAATTCGACGATACCGGCTTTATCAGAAACACTGAGCAGAGCGCGGCGGACTGGACGACGTTGTTGCATGGTAAATCCCCTGGATTTGACGATTACAGAGAGCGTTAGTTGAGTTTTCTACATAAAAACTCAACTAACACACCTGGCGGGGCCACTTTATTTAGCGCCAGCATTTTAACGAAAACGTTTGCGCAACGCTCGCACATTTTCACTTTTTCGTCGCATTGTGGATAAGTCTGTGAGTAATCAGGTATAAGGCGGTGTTTTGCTGGGGAATGCAGCAGTCAGTCATTTTTCTGTCATTTAAGGGTTGCGGCTCCGGGAGAACTCCCTATAATGCGCCTCCATCGACACGGCAGATGTGAATCACTTCACACAAACAGCCGGGTCGGTTGAAGAGAAAAGCGAAAATAAACGCTTGACTCTGAAAGAGGAAAGCGTAATATACGCCACCTCGCAACGGTGAGCGAAAGCCGCGTTGCACTGCTCTTTAACAATTTATCAGACAATCTGTGTGGGCACTCAAAGTGACATGGATTCTTAACGTCGCAAGACGATAAATGAATACCAAAGTCTCTGAGTGAACATACGTAATTCATTACGAAGTTTAATTCACGAGCATCAAACTTAAATTGAAGAGTTTGATCATGGCTCAGATTGAACGCTGGCGGCAGGCCTAACACATGCAAGTCGAACGGTAGCACAGAGAGCTTGCTCTCGGGTGACGAGTGGCGGACGGGTGAGTAATGTCTGGGAAACTGCCTGATGGAGGGGGATAACTACTGGAAACGGTAGCTAATACCGCATAACGTCGCAAGACCAAAGAGGGGGACCTTCGGGCCTCTTGCCATCAGATGTGCCCAGATGGGATTAGCTAGTAGGTGGGGTAATGGCTCACCTAGGCGACGATCCCTAGCTGGTCTGAGAGGATGACCAGCCACACTGGAACTGAGACACGGTCCAGACTCCTACGGGAGGCAGCAGTGGGGAATATTGCACAATGGGCGCAAGCCTGATGCAGCCATGCCGCGTGTATGAAGAAGGCCTTCGGGTTGTAAAGTACTTTCAGCGAGGAGGAAGGCGGTGAGGTTAATAACCTCATCGATTGACGTTACTCGCAGAAGAAGCACCGGCTAACTCCGTGCCAGCAGCCGCGGTAATACGGAGGGTGCAAGCGTTAATCGGAATTACTGGGCGTAAAGCGCACGCAGGCGGTCTGTCAAGTCGAATGTGAAATCCCCGGGCTCAACCTGGGAACTGCATTCGAAACTGGCAGGCTAGAGTCTTGTAGAGGGGGGTAGAATTCCAGGTGTAGCGGTGAAATGCGTAGAGATCTGGAGGAATACCGGTGGCGAAGGCGGCCCCCTGGACAAAGACTGACGCTCAGGTGCGAAAGCGTGGGGAGCAAACAGGATTAGATACCCTGGTAGTCCACGCCGTAAACGATGTCGACTTGGAGGTTGTTCCCTTGAGGAGTGGCTTCCGGAGCTAACGCGTTAAGTCGACCGCCTGGGGAGTACGGCCGCAAGGTTAAAACTCAAATGAATTGACGGGGGCCCGCACAAGCGGTGGAGCATGTGGTTTAATTCGATGCAACGCGAAGAACCTTACCTACTCTTGACATCCAGAGAACTTAGCAGAGATGCTTTGGTGCCTTCGGGAACTCTGAGACAGGTGCTGCATGGCTGTCGTCAGCTCGTGTTGTGAAATGTTGGGTTAAGTCCCGCAACGAGCGCAACCCTTATCCTTTGTTGCCAGCGGTCCGGCCGGGAACTCAAAGGAGACTGCCAGTGATAAACTGGAGGAAGGTGGGGATGACGTCAAGTCATCATGGCCCTTACGAGTAGGGCTACACACGTGCTACAATGGCGCATACAAAGAGAAGCGACCTCGCGAGAGCAAGCGGACCTCATAAAGTGCGTCGTAGTCCGGATTGGAGTCTGCAACTCGACTCCATGAAGTCGGAATCGCTAGTAATCGTAGATCAGAATGCTACGGTGAATACGTTCCCGGGCCTTGTACACACCGCCCGTCACACCATGGGAGTGGGTTGCAAAAGAAGTAGGTAGCTTAACCTTCGGGAGGGCGCTTACCACTTTGTGATTCATGACTGGGGTGAAGTCGTAACAAGGTAACCGTAGGGGAACCTGCGGTTGGATCACCTCCTTACCTTAAAGAACCTGCCTTTGTAGTGTCCACACAGATTGTCTGATGAAAAGTAAGCAGTAAAAATCTCTGCAGGCTTGTAGCTCAGGCGGTTAGAGCGCACCCCTGATAAGGGTGAGGTCGGTGGTTCAAGTCCACTCAGGCCTACCAAATTTGCCACGCAAATTTGAAGAGATTTAACTACGATGGGGTTATAGCTCAGCTGGGAGAGCGCCTGCCTTGCACGCAGGAGGTCTGCGGTTCGATCCCGCATAGCTCCACCATCCTTTACTGCGACAACACAAAAACTTCAGAGTGTACCTGCGAAGGTGCGCTGCGAAGTTTTGCTCTTTAAAAATCTGGATCAAGCTGAAAATTGAAACGACACACTGTGTCTGCTCTCCGTAATAAGAGCAGATGAGCGGTGTGTTCGAGTCTCTCAAATTTTCGCAATCAGAAGTGAAACAGCTTCGGGTTGTGAGGTTAAGCGACTAAGCGTACACGGTGGATGCCTAGGCAGTCAGAGGCGATGAAGGACGTGCTAATCTGCGATAAGCGTCGGTAAGGTGATATGAACCGTTATAGCCGACGATTTCCGAATGGGGAAACCCAGTGCAATCCGTTGCACTATCGTTAAGTGAATACATAGCTTAACGAAGCGAACCAGGGGAACTGAAACATCTAAGTACCCTGAGGAAAAGAAATCAACCGAGATTCCCCCAGTAGCGGCGAGCGAACGGGGAGCAGCCCAGAGTCTGAATCAGCATGTGTGTCAGTGGAAGCGTCTGGAAAGTCGCAGGGTACAGGGTGATACTCCCGTACACGAAGATGCATGTGCTGTGAACTCGAAGAGTAGGGCGGGACACGTGGTATCCTGTCTGAATATGGGGGGACCATCCTCCAAGGCTAAATACTCCTGACTGACCGATAGTGAACCAGTACCGTGAGGGAAAGGCGAAAAGAACCCCGGCGAGGGGAGTGAAAAAGAACCTGAAACCGTGTACGTACAAGCAGTGGGAGCACCTTCGTGGTGTGACTGCGTACCTTTTGTATAATGGGTCAGCGACTTATATTCTGTAGCAAGGTTAACCGTATAGGGGAGCCGAAGGGAAACCGAGTCTTAACTGGGCGTTAAGTTGCAGGGTATAGACCCGAAACCCGGTGATCTAGCCATGGGCAGGTTGAAGGTTGGGTAACACTAACTGGAGGACCGAACCGACTAATGTTGAAAAATTAGCGGATGACTTGTGGCTGGGGGTGAAAGGCCAATCAAACCGGGAGATAGCTGGTTCTCCCCGAAAGCTATTTAGGTAGCGCCTCGTGAACTCATCTCCGGGGGTAGAGCACTGTTTCGGCTAGGGGGCCATCCCGGCTTACCAACCCGATGCAAACTGCGAATACCGGAGAATGTTATCACGGGAGACACACGGCGGGTGCTAACGTCCGTCGTGAAGAGGGAAACAACCCAGACCGCCAGCTAAGGTCCCAAAGTCATGGTTAAGTGGGAAACGATGTGGGAAGGCACAGACAGCCAGGATGTTGGCTTAGAAGCAGCCATCATTTAAAGAAAGCGTAATAGCTCACTGGTCGAGTCGGCCTGCGCGGAAGATGTAACGGGGCTAAACCATGCACCGAAGCTGCGGCAGCGACGCTTATGTGTTGTTGGGTAGGGGAGCGTTCTGTAAGCCGTTGAAGGTGGACTGTGAGGTCTGCTGGAGGTATCAGAAGTGCGAATGCTGACATAAGTAACGATAAAGCGGGTGAAAAACCCGCTCGCCGGAAGACCAAGGGTTCCTGTCCAACGTTAATCGGGGCAGGGTGAGTCGACCCCTAAGGCGAGGCCGAAAGGCGTAGTCGATGGGAAACAGGTTAATATTCCTGTACTCGGTGTTACTGCGAAGGGGGGACGGAGAAGGCTATGTTGGCCGGGCGACGGTTGTCCCGGTTTAAGCATGTAGGCGGAGGTTCCAGGTAAATCCGGAACCTTACTAACGCTGAGGTGTGATGACGAGGCACTACGGTGCTGAAGCAACAAATGCCCTGCTTCCAGGAAAAGCCTCTAAGCATCAGGTAACATCAAATCGTACCCCAAACCGACACAGGTGGTCAGGTAGAGAATACCAAGGCGCTTGAGAGAACTCGGGTGAAGGAACGAGGCAAAATGGTGCCGTAACTTCGGGAGAAGGCACGCTGATGGTAAGTGAAGCGACTTGCTCGTGGAGCTGAAATCAGTCGAAGATACCAGCTGGCTGCAACTGTTTATTAAAAACACAGCACTGTGCAAACACGAAAGTGGACGTATACGGTGTGACGCCTGCCCGGTGCCGGAAGGTTAATTGATGGGGTTAGCGGCAACGCGAAGCTCTTGATCGAAGCCCCGGTAAACGGCGGCCGTAACTATAACGGTCCTAAGGTAGCGAAATTCCTTGTCGGGTAAGTTCCGACCTGCACGAATGGCGTAATGATGGCCAGGCTGTCTCCACCCGAGACTCAGTGAAATTGAAATCGCTGTGAAGATGCAGTGTACCCGCGGCAAGACGGAAAGACCCCGTGAACCTTTACTATAGCTTGACACTGAACACTGGTCCTTGATGTGTAGGATAGGTGGGAGGCTTTGAAGCGTGGACGCCAGTCTGCGTGGAGCCAACCTTGAAATACCACCCTTTAATGGCTGGTGTTCTAACGTGGACCCGTAATCCGGGTTGCGGACAGTGTCTGGTGGGTAGTTTGACTGGGGCGGTCTCCTCCTAAAGAGTAACGGAGGAGCACGAAGGTTAGCTAATCCTGGTCGGACATCAGGAGGTTAGTGCAATGGCATAAGCTAGCTTGACTGCGAGAGTGACGGCTCGAGCAGGTGCGAAAGCAGGTCATAGTGATCCGGTGGTTCTGTATGGAAGGGCCATCGCTCAACGGATAAAAGGTACTCCGGGGATAACAGGCTGATACCGCCCAAGAGTTCATATCGACGGCGGTGTTTGGCACCTCGATGTCGGCTCATCACATCCTGGGGCTGAAGTAGGTCCCAAGGGTACGGCTGTTCGCCGTTTAAAGTGGTACGCGAGCTGGGTTTAGAACGTCGTGAGACAGTTCGGTCCCTATCTGCCGTGGGCGCTGGAGAATTGAGGGGGGCTGCTCCTAGTACGAGAGGACCGGAGTGGACGCATCACTGGTGTTCGGGTTGTCATGCCAATGGCACTGCCCGGTAGCTAAATGCGGAAAAGATAAGTGCTGAAAGCATCTAAGCACGAAACTTGCCCCGAGATGAGTTCTCCCTGACCCTTTAAGGGTCCTGAAGGAACGTTGAAGACGACGACGTTGATAGGTCGGGTGTGTAAGCGCAGCGATGCGTTGAGCTAACCGATACTAATGAACCGTGAGGCTTAACCTTACAACGCCGAAGCTGTTTCGGCGGATTTGAGAAGACGATTTTCAGCTGATTACAGATTACTCATCACGCCTGAGGGCGGGGTGAACAACAGAATTTGCCTGGCGGCTGTAGCGCGGTGGTCCCACCTGACCCCATGCCGAACTCAGAAGTGAAACGCCGTAGCGCCGATGGTAGTGTGGGGTCTCCCCATGCGAGAGTAGGGAACTGCCAGGCATCAATTAAAGAAACCCCGTACCGGAAGGTGCGGGGTTTTTTGCCGTCTGCGCCTTACCGGCCTGCAACACCCTCCAGGCCCGGTAAGCGTAGCGCCACCGGGCAACACCTGCCGCACCCAACCCCTTCCTTGAAACTTTCTCACCTTTCACATGCAGACTCGACATTTGCCTGATTCCTGGTTATTGTCAGCTATCTGGATGTCTAAACGTTTATACGTATGCTTTGAGGATTTAAGGTTATGCCGATTCGGGTGCAGGACGAGCTACCAGCCGTCAATTTCTTGCGTGATGAAAATGTCTTTGTGATGAAGGCATCGCGCGCTACAGGTCAGGAAATTCGTCCTCTGAAGGTGCTTATCCTCAACCTGATGCCAAAGAAGATTGAGACGGAAAATCAGTTCCTCCGTTTGCTCTCTAACTCCCCGCTGCAGGTCGATATCCAGCTGCTACGTATTGATGCGCGTGAGTCCCGCAACACGCCTTCAGAGCATCTCAATAACTTCTACTGTAACTTCGATGATATCAGCGACGAGAATTTCGATGGCCTGATTGTCACCGGCGCACCGCTGGGCCTGGTAGAGTTCAATGACGTGGCCTACTGGCCGCAAATCAAACAGGTACTGGAGTGGGCTAAAGATCATGTCACCTCTACGCTGTTTGTCTGCTGGGCAGTGCAGGCTGCACTCAATATTCTTTACGGCATACCTAAGCAGACCCGGAGCGAAAAACTGTCGGGCGTCTATGAGCACCATATTCTGCATCCCCATGCATTGCTGACGCGTGGCTTCGATGATTCCTTCCTGGCCCCTCATTCACGCTATGCCGATTTCCCGGCTGCACTGATCCGCGACTACACCGATCTGGAGATCCTCGCCGAGAGCGAAGAGGGTGATGCCTACCTGTTCGCCAGCAAAGACAAGCGCATTGCCTTTGTCACCGGCCATCCGGAATATGATCCTGATACCCTGGCCAGTGAATATTTCCGTGATGTCGAAGCGGGTTTGAACCCGGACGTGCCGTACAACTATTTCCCGCAAAACGATCCACAGAACAAACCGCGGGCAACCTGGCGCAGCCATGGCAATCTGCTGTTTACTAACTGGCTCAACTATTACGTCTACCAGATCACGCCATACGATCTGCGCCACATGAATCCGACGCTGGAGTAATCCTCTGAGGATCCTCGTCCTGTAGCGTTTCAGCTCTCCAGTTAAGGCACCTTCGGGTGCCTTTTTTATTTCCGAAATCCCCTCCGTCTGGTGAATGATTTTTAAACTTATCAATATCAAAGCATTACATGCATTTAAAATTAAAAATGGAAATAGTTTTTGATTTTACGATAAATCCAGATAGTCTTAATTTTGCTGAACGAAAACTACACAACGATCTTCGTTCGCGTGGGGGAAGTGAATTCGGATCAACGACGAGGAGCAGTAAAATGAATCAACAGGCAACCATTATCGATGAACTGGCCTTTAACCAACCGCATGGAGAGCAGGAGCAGCAGGTTCTGACGCCCGATGCCGTTGAATTTCTTACCGAGCTGGTGACCCGCTTCACGCCAAAACGCAATAAGTTACTGGCGGCACGTATCCAGCAGCAGCAAGACATTGATAATGGAAAGCTGCCTGACTTTATTTCGGAAACCGATTCCATTCGTGAAGGTGACTGGGCGATCCGCGGCATTCCGCAGGATCTGCAGGACCGACGCGTCGAGATCACCGGCCCGGTAGAGCGCAAAATGGTGATCAATGCGCTGAATGCCAATGTGAAAGTCTTTATGGCCGATTTTGAAGATTCGCTGGCACCTGACTGGAGCAAAGTGATCGAAGGGCAGATCAACCTGCGCGACGCGGTGAACGGTACCATCAGCCACACCAATGAAGCCGGCAAAATCTATCAACTCAAGCCCAACCCGGCGGTACTGGTCTGTCGCGTGCGCGGCCTGCATTTACCGGAAAAGCATGTTACCTGGAACGGGGAAGCGATCCCCGGCAGCCTGTTCGACTTTGCCCTCTACTTCTTCCACAACCATAAGACCTTGCTGGCCAAAGGCAGCGGTCCCTACTTCTACCTGCCGAAAACCCAGGCCTGGCAGGAAGCGGCCTGGTGGAGTGAGGTCTTCAGCTATGCCGAGGATCGTTTCGATCTGCCGCGCGGCACCATCAAAGCCACCCTGTTGATTGAAACCCTGCCAGCTGTGTTCCAGATGGATGAAATTCTGCATGCCCTGCGCGACCATATTGTCGGCCTGAACTGTGGTCGCTGGGATTACATCTTTAGCTATATCAAGACCCTGAAAAACCACCCGGATCGCGTCCTGCCGGACCGTCAGGTGGTCACGATGGACAAATCATTCCTCAGTGCCTACTCGCGTCTGCTGATCAAGACCTGCCACAAACGCGGCGCCTTCGCGATGGGCGGCATGGCGGCCTTTATCCCGAGTAAAGACAGCGAACGTAACAATCAGGTGCTGAACAAGGTGAAGGCCGACAAAGAGCTGGAAGCCAGCAACGGCCATGACGGCACTTGGGTGGCGCACCCTGGGCTGGCCGATACCGCCATGGAGGTGTTCAACCGTATCCTGGGCGATAACAAAAATCAGCTGCACGTGACCCGCGAAGACGATGCGCCTATCACCGCCGCTCAGCTGCTCGAGCCGTGCGAGGGCGAGCGCACCGAAGAGGGGATGCGCGCCAATATCCGCGTGGCGGTGCAGTACATCGAGGCATGGATCTCCGGCAACGGCTGTGTGCCGATTTACGGTCTGATGGAGGATGCCGCCACCGCCGAGATCTCACGTACCTCTATCTGGCAGTGGATCCACCATCAGAAGACCCTCAGCAACGGCAAACCGGTGACTAAAGCCCTGTTCCGCCAGATGCTGTCGGAAGAGATGCTGAACATTCAGGAAGAGCTGGGCGAGCACCGCTTCAGCAGCGGTCGCTTCGATGCCACCGCACGCCTGATGGAACAGATCACTACCTCAGATGACTTAATCGACTTCCTGACGCTGCCTGGCTACCGCCTGCTGGCCTGATTTCACCACATAACAATAATGGAGCATCTGCACATGAAAACCCGTACCCAACAAATCGAAGCATTACAGAACGAGTGGACTCAACCGCGCTGGGAAGGCATTGAACGCCCGTATAGCGCAGAGGAAGTGGTGAAGTTACGCGGCTCGGTCAACCCGGAGTGCACCCTGGCGCAGCTTGGGGCGGCTAAAATGTGGCGTCTGCTGCACGGCGAATCGAAAAAGGGCTACATCAACAGCCTCGGCGCGCTGACCGGGGGGCAGGCCTTGCAGCAGGCGAAAGCGGGGATTGAAGCGGTCTATCTCTCAGGCTGGCAGGTCGCGGCGGACGCCAACCTGGCGTCCAGCATGTACCCGGACCAGTCCCTCTACCCGGCAAACTCCGTTCCGGCCGTGGTGGAGCGCATCAACAACACCTTCCGTCGTGCGGATCAGATCCAGTGGGCCTCCGGTATTGAGCCAAACGACCCGCGCTTTGTGGATTACTTCTTGCCGATTGTTGCCGATGCGGAAGCGGGCTTTGGCGGGGTACTGAACGCCTTCGAGCTGATGAAATCGATGATCGAGGCCGGTGCAGCGGCTGTTCATTTTGAAGATCAGCTGGCCTCAGTGAAGAAGTGCGGACACATGGGCGGCAAGGTGCTGGTCCCGACTCAGGAAGCGATCCAGAAACTGGTGGCGGCTCGTCTGGCCGCTGACGTGCTGGGCGTCCCGACGCTGGTGATTGCCCGTACCGATGCCGATGCGGCGGACCTGATCACCTCCGATTGTGACCCTTACGACAGCCAGTTTATTACCGGGGAGCGCACCAGCGAAGGTTTCTACCGTACCCATGCCGGCATTGAACAGGCTATCAGCCGCGGCCTGGCCTACGCCCCTTATGCGGACCTGGTATGGTGTGAAACCTCCACTCCGGATCTGGCCCTGGCTAAACGCTTCGCTGACGCCATCCATGCGAAATACCCGGGCAAACTGCTGGCCTATAACTGCTCCCCGTCCTTCAACTGGCAGAAGAACCTGGACGATAAAACCATCGCCAGCTTCCAGCAGGAGCTGTCGGACATGGGCTACAAATACCAGTTCATCACCCTCGCGGGTATTCACAGCATGTGGTTCAACATGTTCGACCTGGCGCATGCTTATGCCCAGGGTGAAGGCATGAAGCACTACGTTGAGAAGGTCCAACAGCCGGAATTTGAGGCCAGCAAACAGGGCTACACCTTCGCCTCGCACCAGCAGGAGGTGGGCACGGGCTACTTCGATAAAGTGACCACTATTATTCAGGGCGGCACCTCCTCCGTGACCGCGCTAACCGGGTCGACCGAAGAAGCACAGTTCTGATATTTTTCCCCTCTCCCCTCTGGGGAGAGGGTTAGGGTGAGGGGGAATCAATGTCGCGTGGCCTGGAATTACTGATTGCACAAACCATCCTGCAGGGCTTTGATGCCCAGTATGGTCGTTTCCTTGAGGTGACGTCCGGGGCGCAACAGCGCTTTGAGCAGGCCGACTGGCACGCGGTGCAGCAGGCCATGAAGCAGCGTATCCATCTTTACGATCATCACGTTGGCCTGGTGGTGGAGCAATTACGCTGCATCACCGGCCACACCAGTACCGATGCCGCATTCTTGCTGCGGGTGAAAGAGCATTACACCCATCTGCTGCCGGATTACCCTCGCTTTGAAATTGCGGAAAGCTTTTTCAATTCCGTCTATTGTCGGCTGTTTGACCACCGTTCCCTGTCACCGGAGCGGCTCTTTATTTTCAGCTCTCAGCCTGAGCAACGCTTTCGTGCTTTGCCGCGTCCGCTGGCGAAAGCATTTTTTCCCGATCACGGCTGGGAGGCGCTGTTAACCAAGGTGTTAGCCGATCTGCCCCTGCGTCTGCCGTGGCAAAATCGCCCGCGTGATGTCGGGTATATCATTGCTCATCTCTCGGAAACGCTCGGGACCGATAACCTGCAGAACTGCCATCTTCAAATCGCTAATGAGCTTTTCTACCGCAACAAAGCCGCCTGGCTGGTAGGTAAGCTGATTACGCCGGACGCCACGCTGCCGTTTTTGCTGCCCATTCACCGCAGCGATGAAGGGGAGCTGGCGGTCGATACCTGTCTGACCACCAGCGCCGAGGCGAGCATCGTTTTCGGCTTCGCCCGCTCCTATTTTATGGTGTATGCCCCGCTGCCGGGGGCGCTGGTAGAGTGGCTTCGGGAGATCCTGCCAGGTAAAACCACCGCCGAACTGTACATGGCGATAGGCTGCCAGAAACACGCCAAAACCGAGAGTTACCGGGAGTATCTGCACTATATCAACCGTGCTGATGAGCAGTTTATCGAGGCGCCGGGCATTCGCGGCATGGTGATGCTGGTCTTTACCCTGCCGGGGTTTGATCGGGTGTTTAAGGTGATTAAGGATAAATTCGCCCCGCAAAAAGAGATGACGGCCGCCCACGTGCGCGCCTGCTATCAGCTGGTAAAGGAGCACGATCGCGTCGGGCGAATGGCGGATACCCAGGAGTTTGAGAACTTCGTGCTCGACAAGCGGCAGATTGCGCCGGAACTGATGGCGCTGCTATTGCAGGAAGCGCCTGGCAAGATTACCGATCTGGGCGACCGGATCGCCATCAGCCATCTCTATATCGAACGGCGGATGGTGCCGCTCAATATCTGGCTGGCGCAGGTAGAGGGGCAGGCGCTTCACGATGCCATCGAAGAATATGGCAACGCTATCCGCCAGCTGGCGGCGGCCAACATCTTTCCGGGCGATATGCTGTTTAAAAACTTCGGCGTCACCCGGCACGGGCGGGTGGTGTTCTACGATTACGACGAAATCTGCTACATGACGGAAGTGAATTTCCGCCAGATCCCGCCCCCGCGTTATCCGGAGGATGAGCTCGCCAGCGAGCCGTGGTATAGCGTCTCGCCGGGGGACGTTTTCCCGGAGGAGTTTCGGCACTGGCTCTGCGCCGACCCGCGCATCGGAGCGCTGTTTGAAGAGATGCATGCCGATCTGTTTCGCGCTGACTACTGGCGGAGCCTGCAGACGCGCATCCAGAACGGGCATGTGGAAGATGTGTATGCTTACCGGCGCAAGCAGCGGTTTAGCGTCAGATACACGACTTAACGAATCCCACCATACGCCAGCGTCACTTCCTTCGCCGCTTTGATCACCAGCGCCCCCAACTCGGTCACGCGATCGTCGGTCATTCGCGAGATTGGCCCGGAAATGGAGATGGCGGCAAAGGGCTCGCGATGCTCGTCATAAATGCAGGCGGCAAGACAGCGCAGGCCGAGGGCATGCTCTTCATCATCAAAGGAGTAGCCGCGCTTGCGCGTCAGGGCTAAATCCTCTTTCAGATGCAGTGGGGAAACCAGCGTCGCGTGGGTATAAGCATGTAAGCCTTTGCGGTGCAGCAGCCCGGTGACCTGCTCCTCGCTGAGCTGGGAGAGGAACGCTTTTCCTGCCCCGGAGGCGTGCATCGGCAGCTTGCCGCCAATCGGCGCAGACATGCGCATCAGCTGGGTGCACTGCACCTGGTCGATAATAATCGCCTGGTGATCGCTCTGGTCGAGCACCGCCAGGTTGACCGTCTCCCCGGAATCTTCCATCAGCTTGCGCAGGATCGGATGGACGATGGCGAGCAGGTTTCGGCTCTGCAAAAAGCTGCTGCCGACGATAAACGCGTGAGCACCCACGGACCAGTGTCCCAGCTCGCCCACCTGACGGACAAAGCCCAACTGCTGCATAGTGGTGAGCAGGCGATGGGTAGTGGAGTTCGGCAGGCCTGCCTGCTGGGCCAGCTCGGTGAGCGCCACGCTGCTGTGCGACTCGGCTATCCACTCCAGCAGTTTAAGGCCCCGCGTCAGGGACTGGACTTGTCCGCCCGGCTGGGCGGTTGCGGCGGCAGGTTTTCTGCCGCGTTTAGCGGGAACGGTGGCAACCATGACAGGCTCCTTTTTCTGTATCGTGGAAATCATTTTCGTTTTATTTGGCTGTTTTGCAACCGCTATCCTTACTGATCGGAGGAGTTATAGTGAACATGTCTCATGTTACCGCGGTGTGACTTTTCCCCTTTGCAAGATTATGCCAGTATGGTCTGCTGGCCTTTTGGCCTGGTTGAGCGTTGTCGGGAGCAAGTGTGAGCAGCAAAGTAGATCAACTTCGTGCGCAGTTAAATGAACGCATTCTGGTGCTGGATGGCGGTATGGGCACCATGATCCAGAGCTATCGTCTGAGTGAAGACGACTTTCGCGGCGACCGCTTCGCCGACTGGCCCTGCGATCTGAAAGGTAACAACGACCTGCTGGTGCTCAGCAAGCCAGAGATTATCGCCGCCATTCATTACGCCTATTTCGAGGCGGGTGCGGATATCGTTGAGACCAACACCTTCAACTCGACAACCATCGCCATGGCGGATTACCAGATGGAATCCCTGTCGGCGGAGATCAACTACGAGGCGGCCAAACTGGCGCGTGCCTGTGCCGACGAGTGGACGGCCCGCACGCCAGAGAAACCGCGCTACGTTGCCGGGGTACTTGGCCCGACCAACCGCACCGCCTCTATCTCACCGGATGTGAACGATCCGGCGTTCCGTAATGTCACCTTTGACCAGCTGGTGGCCGCGTACCGCGAGTCGACCCGCGCGCTGGTGGAAGGCGGTTCCGATCTGATCATGATCGAGACGGTGTTCGATACCCTCAACGCCAAAGCCGCAATCTATGCGGTTAAAGAGGAGTTCGACGCCCTGGGCGTGGACCTGCCGATCATGATCTCCGGCACCATCACCGATGCCTCGGGCCGTACCCTTTCCGGGCAGACCACCGAGGCGTTTTACAACTCCCTGCGCCATGCCGATGCCCTGAGCTTCGGCCTGAACTGCGCGCTGGGGCCGGACGAACTGCGCCAGTATGTGCAGGAGCTGTCCCGTATCGCTGATTGCTACGTGACCGCCCACCCGAACGCTGGCCTGCCGAACGCCTTTGGTGAATACGATCTCGACGCCGCGACGATGGCGGAGCAGATCCGCGAGTGGGCAGAGTCCGGGTTCCTGAATATTGTCGGCGGTTGCTGCGGTACCACGCCAGAGCATATCGCCGCCATGAGCAACGCCGTGGCGGGGCTGCCACCGCGTAAATTGCCCGAGCTGCCGGTTGCCTGCCGCCTTGCAGGCCTTGAACCGCTGAACATCGGCGATGACAGCCTGTTTGTGAACGTCGGGGAACGTACCAACGTCACCGGCTCCGCGAAGTTCAAGCGCCTGATCAAAGAAGAGAAATACAGCGAAGCGCTGGACGTTGCCCGCCAGCAGGTAGAGAGCGGCGCGCAAATTATCGATATCAACATGGATGAGGGGATGCTCGACGCCGAAGCGGCGATGGTGCGTTTCCTCAACCTGATTGCCGGTGAGCCGGACATTGCCCGCGTGCCAATTATGATCGACTCCTCAAAATGGGAAGTGATCGAGAAAGGCCTGAAGTGCATCCAGGGCAAGGGCATCGTCAACTCCATCTCGATGAAAGAGGGGGTTGAGCCCTTTATTCATCACGCCAAACTGGTGCGCCGCTATGGTGCCGCCGTGGTGGTGATGGCCTTTGATGAAGTCGGCCAAGCCGATACCCGTGAGCGCAAAATTGAGATCTGCCGCCGCGCGTACCAGATTCTGACCGAAGAGGTCGGCTTCCCACCGGAAGACATTATCTTTGACCCGAACATTTTTGCCGTTGCGACCGGGATTGAAGAGCACAACAACTATGCCCAGGACTTTATCGGCGCCTGCGAAGACATCAAACGCGAGCTGCCGCATGCCCTGATCTCCGGCGGTGTCTCCAACGTCTCGTTCTCGTTCCGCGGTAACGACCCGGTGCGTGAGGCGATCCACGCCGTGTTCCTCTACTACGCCATCCGTAACGGGATGGATATGGGGATCGTCAACGCTGGTCAGCTGGCGATTTATGACGACCTGCCAGCGGAGCTGCGCGATGGCGTTGAAGACGTGATCCTCAACCGTCGCGACGACGCCACCGAACGCATGCTGGAGCTGGCCGAAAAATATCGCGGCAGCAAAGCTGATGACAGCGCCAACGTGCAGCAGGCGGAGTGGCGTTCCTGGGACGTGAAAAAGCGTCTCGAATATTCGCTGGTAAAAGGCATCACCGAGTTTATCGAATTGGATACCGAAGAGGCCCGCCAGCAGGCCGCGCGTCCGATTGAGGTGATTGAAGGCCCGCTGATGGACGGCATGAACGTGGTGGGCGATCTGTTCGGCGAGGGCAAAATGTTCCTGCCGCAGGTGGTTAAATCCGCCCGCGTAATGAAACAGGCGGTGGCCTATCTGGAACCTTATATCGAAGCCAGCAAAGAGAAAGGCTCCAGTAACGGCAAGATGGTGATCGCCACCGTGAAAGGCGACGTGCATGACATCGGCAAAAACATCGTCGGCGTGGTGCTGCAGTGTAATAACTACGAGATTATCGATCTGGGCGTGATGGTTCCGGCGGATAAAATCCTCAAAACCGCGCGGGAAGTGAATGCTGACCTGATAGGCCTCTCCGGGCTGATCACCCCGTCGCTGGACGAGATGGTCAACGTGGCAAAAGAGATGGAGCGCCAGGGCTTTACCCTGCCGCTGCTGATTGGCGGCGCGACTACCTCGAAAGCGCACACCGCAGTGAAGATCGAGCAGAACTACAGCGGGCCGACGGTGTATGTGCAGAACGCCTCGCGCACGGTGGGCGTGGTTTCGGCGCTGCTGTCGGCAACCCAGCGGGACGACTTTGTTGCCCGAACCCGCAAAGAGTACGAAACGGTGCGTATCCAGCACGCACGTAAAAAGCCGCGTACCCCGCCGGTTACCCTGGCCGCGGCACGCGACAACGACCTGGCCTTTGACTGGTCAAGCTATACGCCGCCGGTTGCCCATCGTCTGGGCGTGCAGGAGGTGACGGCCAGCATCGAGACCCTGCGCAACTACATCGACTGGACGCCGTTCTTTATGACCTGGTCGCTGGCCGGAAAATACCCGCGCATTCTCGAAGATGAGGTGGTGGGTGAAGAGGCCCAGCGCCTGTTTAAAGACGCTAATGACCTGCTCGATCAGCTCAGCGCTGAGAAAACCCTCAACCCGCGCGGCGTGGTAGGGCTGTTCCCGGCCAACCGCGTGGGGGATGACATCGAAATCTATCGCGATGAAACCCGCACCCATGTACTGACGGTCAGCCATCATCTGCGTCAACAGACCGAGAAGGTCGGTTTCGCCAACTATTGTCTGGCCGATTTCGTCGCGCCGAAGCTGAGCGGCAAAGCGGACTACATCGGTGCCTTTGCCGTCACCGGTGGGCTGGAGGAGGACGCGCTGGCGGAGGCCTTTGAAGCGCAGCACGATGATTACAACAAAATCATGGTTAAAGCGATCGCCGACCGTCTGGCCGAGGCCTTTGCCGAATACCTGCATGAGCGGGTGCGTAAAGTGCACTGGGGCTATGCGCCGAACGAGAACCTCAGCAACGAGGAGCTGATCCGCGAGAACTACCAGGGCATTCGCCCGGCGCCAGGCTACCCGGCCTGCCCGGAACATACCGAGAAAGGCACCATCTGGCAGCTGCTGGATGTTGAAACCCATACCGGGATGAAACTCACCGAGTCCTTCGCCATGTGGCCGGGGGCGTCGGTCTCCGGCTGGTATTTCAGCCATCCTGACAGCAAGTATTATGCTGTGGCGCAGATCCAGCGCGATCAGGTGGAGGATTATGCTCAGCGTAAAGGGATGAGCGTTTCTGAAGTTGAGCGCTGGCTGGCACCGAATCTGGGGTACGACGCAGATTAAGGTCACGTTTCCTTACAACAAACAGGGCACCTACAGGGTGCCCTGTCTCTTTCTTACGTTTGACCCCTTATACTTGAGAAGAGCTCAGGTCAGGCGTAGGCCGGATAAGCGAAGCGCCATCCGGCGTTTCTGGCATGGGCTTAAGGAACTGATAACGAAAAGGAGAACCTACATCCGTGCTGACTCTGCTACATCTGCTTTCTGCCGTGGCGTTGCTGGTCTGGGGCACGCACATTGTCCGTACCGGCGTGATGCGTGTTTTTGGTGCCCGTTTACGTACCGTCCTCAGCCGCAGCGTTGAGAAAAAGCCGCTCGCCTTCTGCGCCGGCATTGGCGTGACCGCGCTGGTGCAAAGCAGCAACGCCACCACCATGCTGGTCACCTCATTTGTGGCTCAGGATCTGGTGGCGCTGACCCCTGCGCTGGTGATTGTCCTTGGCGCTGATGTCGGCACCGCCCTGATGGCGCGGGTATTAACCTTCGATCTCTCCTGGCTGTCGCCGCTGCTGATTTTCATCGGCGTGATTTTCTTCCTTGGCCGCAAGCAGACCCGCGCCGGACAGCTGGGACGCGTGGGGATTGGCCTTGGGCTGATTCTGCTGGCGCTGGAGCTGATCGTCCAGGCCGTCACCCCTATCACCCAGGCCAGCGGCGTTCAGGTCATTTTCGCCTCGCTGACCGGCGATATCCTGCTGGATGCGCTGATTGGCGCGGTGTTTGCCCTGATCAGTTACTCCAGCCTGGCGGCAGTGCTGTTAACCGCCACACTCACCGCGGCGGGGATCATCTCCTTCCCGGTGGCGCTTTGTCTGGTGATTGGCGCCAACCTTGGCTCCGGCCTGCTGGCAGTACTCAACAACAGCGCCGCTAACGCTGCAGCCCGTCGCGTGGCGCTCGGCAGCCTGCTGTTCAAGCTGGTGGGTAGCCTGGCCATTCTGCCGTTCATTTATCCGCTGGCGAATCTGATGGACAACCTGCCGCTGCCGAAATCGGAGCTGGTGATCTACTTCCACGTCTTCTACAACCTGGTGCGCTGCGTGGTGATGGTGCCCTTTGCCGGCGTGATGGCGCGGTTCTGTGAACGGATTATCCGCGATGAACCCGAGCTGGATGCGCGCCTGAAACCCAAGCATCTGGACACTTCAGCCCTGGATACCCCGGCGCTGGCACTGGCCAATGCCGCCCGGGAAACGCTGCGCATGGGCGATGCCATGGAGCAGATGCTGGAGGGGCTGAAAAAGGTGATGCACGGCGAACCGCGAGAAGAGAAAGAGCTGCGCAAACTCGCGGATGACATCAACGTGCTCTATACCGCCATCAAGCTCTATCTGGCGCGGATGCCAAAAGATGAGCTGGCGGAGGAGGAATCCCGCCGCTGGGCGGAGATCATCGAGATGGCACTCAACCTTGAGCAGGCCTCTGATATTGTCGAGCGCATGGGAAGTGAAATCGCGGATAAATCGCTGGCGGCTCGCCGGGCGTTTTCCCTCGAAGGCGTTAAAGAGCTGGATGCGCTGCACGATCAGCTGCTCGCCAACCTGAAGCTGGCCATGTCAGTCTTCTTCTCCAGCGATCTGGCCAGCGCCCGTCGTCTGCGCCGTAACAAGCACCGTTTCCGCATCCTCAACCGCCGCTATTCCCACGCGCACGTTGACCGGCTGCACCAGCAGAACGTGCAAAGTATCGAGACCAGCTCCCTGCATATGGGGCTGCTGGGGGATATGAAGCGTCTCAACTCCCTGTTCTGCGCGGTGGCGTACAGCGTGATGGAGCAGCCGGATGAAGATGATGGCCGGGATGAGTATTAATCTGGATAACGCCTCGCAGAAGTGAACTGCGGGGCGTGACGACAGTCCTCTGGCACGCTACCGTGAAGCCCTTATTTTCCCGGAGGGTATAGAAAATGCTCATTTACTACGCTACGCTGCAACACATCATGCGCATTGCTACGGGAGTTATTATGCGCACCAGACCAGGCATTAAAAAATCTGTGAATGTCTCTCTGTCGCCAGAGGTACTGGAGCATGCACGTCAACTTAACATCAACCTGTCCGCAGTTTTGACCGAAGCGTTGATGGAGAAATATCGTGAAAATAAACGGGCGGAGTGGTTGCAGGACAACACCTCTTCTATAGAAGCGGTTAATCAGTGGGTAGATGAAAACGGCTCATTCAGTGATTTTCAGCGATCGTTCTGATGGAACAGTTCTTCGCGTACCAGAATAAAGGACCCGGTAAAGGAGTTTATCCTTATCTGATTAATCTTCAGCACCCGATAGCCAGTGTGTTGAAGCATGTGCTGGTGGTGCCAGCGATCGAATTAGCTCAATTGTCAGGCAATAAACCACCTGCCAAAATTTGTCCTGTTGTCGACATAGCCGAAAAGCCACATGTGGTGATGACGCATATGATGGCGGGGATCCCGGCAAAGGAGGTCGGAGAGCGTATTGCTGATTTAACCCATGAACGAACCGCGTTACGGGATGCTCTCGATTTTCTCATCAATGGATACTAACCCATTTTTGTTGCCCGCAACCTAAGGTATATTTCGCCTCTACAGGAGAAATTATGCTGCCAACTCAATCCACCCGATTAAACAAATACATTAGCGAGAGCGGGATCTGCTCGCGTCGCGAGGCTGACCGTTACATCGAACAGGGCAACGTGTTTATCAATGGTAAACGCGCCACCATTGGCGATCAGGTCGCTCCTGGCGACGTGGTCAAAGTGAATGGTCAACTGATCGAGCCCCGGGACGAAGAAGACCTGGTGTTTATCGCGCTGAATAAACCGGTTGGCATTGTCAGTACCACAGAAGATGGCGAGCGGGACAACATTGTCGATTTCGTTAACCACAGCAGCCGTATCTTCCCGATTGGCCGTCTGGATAAGGACTCCCAGGGGCTGATTTTCCTCACCAACCACGGCGATCTGGTGAATAAGATCCTGCGGGCCGGTAACGACCACGAGAAAGAGTACATCGTCACGGTCAACAAGCCGGTCACGGACGACTTTATTCGCGGGATGGGGGCGGGCGTGCCGATCCTCGGTACGGTGACGAAAAAGTGCAAGGTGAAGAAAGAAGCGCCGTTCGCGTTTCGTATCACCCTGGTTCAGGGCTTAAACCGCCAGATCCGCCGCATGTGCGAACATTTTGGTTTCGAAGTGACCAGGCTGGAACGTACCCGCATCATGAACGTTAGTCTCTCCGGCATCCCGCTGGGTGAATGGCGCGATCTGACCGGGGATGAGTTGATTGAGCTGTTTAAGCTGATCGAGAATTCGTCCTCAGAAGCGAAGCCGAAAGCGAAGGCAAAACCGAAAACGCAGGGCATTAAACGCCCGGTGGTTAAAGCCCCGCAGGGGGAAGAGAAAAGCAAAGCCAAACCGGCCGGGAACGGAAAACGCTTTACCCAGCCAGGGCGCAAAAAGAAAGGGCGCTAATCAGCGCCTTCCACGGGTTGGGGTACTGGCCGACCAGGAAAACGTTGCCTCTTTATCCACTTTATAAGCCTGCTCTTTTTTAAGTTTGCGGGCTTTTTTGGCTTCCACTTCACGCTGAGCCATCAGTTTATCGATGTACTCTTTTTTAACGTGATTGGTTTCGGCGTTGGTCAGCAGTCGGCCATGGGCGATACGGGCGCGATCGAGCAGGGTTTTCAGTTCGCGCTGCTCGCTTTCCGTCATCTCTTTCTGGGTCAATCTCGGTGTGGACATACCTGAAGCCTCCTGTGGACGAGGCTTCAGTGTAAAGCATGCCTTCGCTGTCGCGAAGCTGAATTAACTTTCCTTCACCACATCGCGTTTCTTTTGGTCATCGATCGGCTTACCCGACCAGTAACCTGCCAGCAGCGAGCCGGACAGGTTATGCCATACCGAGAACAGCGCGCCCGGCAGTGCCGCCAGCGGCGAGAAGTAGATTTTGCCGAGCGCCGCGGCCAGGCCGGAGTTCTGCATCCCCACCTCAATCGCCAGCGTGCGGCAGGTGGATTCGTCAAAGCCGAACAGCTTCCCGCCCCAGTAACCGCCCAGCAGGCCGATAGTGTTGTGCAGCACCACGGCGATAATCACCACAAAACCAACCGAGGCGATATGCGCCGCAGAACCGGCCACCACGGCGCTGATGATCGCCAGAATACACAGCATTGAAAATGCCGGCAGGTACGGCTCCACGGCTTTCACCAGCCGCGGGAAAAGGTGGTGGATAACCAGCCCCAGCGCAATCGGGATCACCACGATCTGCAGAATGCTCAGCAGCATCCCCATCACATCCACCTGAATGTGGGCATCCACGTACAGACGCGTCAGCAGCGGGGTCGCCACTACGCCCACCAGCGTGGAGACAGAAGAGATGGTCACCGACAGGGCCACATCGCCTTTCGCCAGATAGATCATCACGTTGGAGGCCGTCCCGCTGGCGACGCTGCCCACCAGTACCATCCCGGCGGAAAGGTCCGGCGGCATCTTAAAAGCAATAGCCAGCAACCATGCCGCCAGCGGCATCACCAGGTAGTGCAGGAAAATCCCCGCCGCGACCGGTGCCGGGCGTGACAGCACGCGTTTAAAATCGTCGATTTTCAGGTGTACGCCCATGCCGAACATGATCAGCATCAGCAGCGTGGTGACCCACGGGCCAATAGGGGTAAAAGTGGTTGGGGTGTAATACGCTAATACAGAGAGCAGCAGCGCCCATAACGGGAACAGCCGGGTGATGGCGGATAACATACGGATTCCTTGCGATTGTGTTGTGTCATGTAGTTATAAAAAAAAGCCGGGTTCGAGCCCGGCTTAGAGATAGTGTTTATCCTGCTAACTAATTTTATTCAACCAAATTTTCTTCATGATCCCGGGTGCAGGCTTTCCCAGCTCAGCCCAAAGCGGGCGAGATATTTGCGCAGCCGGTCAGCATCGTTAGGATTGACCTTTTTCATCCGGGAGACCGAGAATAGTTCGCGTCCGGCCTCGGATAATGAAGCGCTACGACGGCACACCTCCAGCACGGTTTCCAGCTGCCGCTGGTCGAAGAGATCGAGTTCCATCGCCACTGATGGCGTGGCGGTTTGCCAGTTCGCCTGCAGCCTGGCAATCTCTTCCTCAACCAGCGCTAAGGTGATGCGCCCCTGATCCGCAAGCGTGGCCATCCGCGCCACCGAGGAGCCCAGTTCACGAAAGTTACCCCGCCATAACGCCTGAGGCGAGTCAGCAAAACGCAGATAGCGCTCGCGCGCCTCTTTGTCGAAGCGAACCTGAGACTGGGCTTCGGCCGCGAAGCGTTGCAGTTCGTACTCCACGTTCGGGGCGATATCTTCCCGGCGCTGCGCCAGGCCGGGCAGGGCAAAACTCCACATATTGATACGGGCGAAGAGATCCTCCCGGAAACGGCCTTCAGCCACCCACTGACGCATATACCGGTGCGTGCCGGCAATCAGCTGAAAATCGCTCCTGACCTCTTTGTCGGAGCCAAACGGGAAGAAGGTTTTTTCTTCGATAGCCTTCAACAGCATGGCCTGTTCGTCGAGGCCCAGTTCGGCGATCTCATCTAAAAACAGCACGCCGCCGTCGGCCTCACGTAGCAGCCCGGCGCGGGCCGTTGCTGCTCCGGTAAAGGCGCCTTTGACATGGCCGAAAAGAGTCGACATGGCGTTGTCACCCCGCAGCGTGGCGCAGTTTACCGCCACCAGCCTGCCTGTCAGCTGATGGCGGGATTGCTTAAGCTGGTAGATACGGTTGGCGAGGAAGGATTTTCCGGCCCCCGTTGGGCCAGTCAGCAGAACAGGGGCGGTCGAGCGCAGCGCCACACGCTCAATCTGATCGATCAGGGCGTTAAAGGTGGCATTGCGGGTATCAATCCCGGCTTTCAGGAACGAAATGGACTCCTGCTGTTCACGTTGAAAGCGGCTGGTCAGCGTGGCATAGCGGCTTAAATCCAGATCGATGAGCGAGTAGCGTCCGACGGGCACGGCCTCTTCCGGCGCGTCCCTGCTGGCGGGACCGGTCTGGATCAGACTGGCGGGGAGGTACCGCGCTTCGGTCAGCAAAAACCAGCAGATCTGCGCCACGTGGGTGCCGGTGGTGATATGCACCAGGTACTCCTCATTTTCGGTGTCAAACTTATAGCGTGTGGCGAAATCGAGAAACGCGGCGTAGACCTCTTCAAAATCCCAGGGATCGGCGATGGTGACGGGACACGGGCGCACGGTGGTATGGGGTGAGAGCAACCTGATATCTTCCGTTAGCTGTTCCGCCATCCCCCGATCCTGGGGCTGGTGGAGGAGCTCAAGCCTGTCGACGGGGAGATCGGGCTGCTGGCAAAGCGCGACCGTTGGGCGCCATTTGCGTAAGCGGTTGGCCCGCTTGCCGCGTTTGTCCATCACCGTACCCAGGACCCCAATAACCACTCGCCGCTTTTTCATGTTTATCCTGCAAGATAAGAATCGATAATAAAAGATAAAAAGGTTCTGCGGGTTACGCAATGCCCGGAAAAGTCTTGAAGACAAAAACTAGCACAATCAATGGCATATGTTTTTTATGAACAGGGTGAGTAATTTGGCACGCTTCTGGCAATACTTCTCAGTAACAGACGGCCCTGAGGGTGAGCACCATGAAACAGAATGATTTTGATGTATTAACGGCGCAACACAGCGCCCCGGTAAAAATGTGGACGCACGGGGTGCCCGTTGAGCCAGAGGCGCGCGAGCAACTGCTGAATACCGCGAAGATGCCGTTTATTTTTAAACATCTGGCGGTAATGCCGGATGTGCATCTCGGAAAAGGCTCCACCATTGGCAGCGTAATCCCCACCAAAGGAGCCATTATTCCCGCGGCGGTAGGGGTGGATATCGGCTGCGGGATGATCGCCGTGCGGACCTCACTGCTGGCAGGCGATCTGCCGGATAACCTCCACGGACTGCGCAGCGCCATTGAACAGGCCGTGCCACACGGGCGCACCAACACCCGCTCCCGTCGCGACAAAGGGGCGTGGGAAAAGACGCCGAATGAAGTGGATAACCACTGGCGACAGCTGGCGCCGCGCTTCAAACGGCTGACGGATAAGTATCCGCAACTGCTGAAAACCAATAACCATCAGCACCTGGGGACGCTGGGCACCGGGAATCACTTTATCGAGATCTGCCTGGACGAGCAGCAACGGGTGTGGGTCATGCTGCACAGCGGCTCGCGTGGCGTGGGCAACGCGATCGGCAACGTGTTTATCGCCCTGGCGCAGAAGGATATGCAGCAGCACATCGCCAACCTGCCGGACAGGAACCTGGCCTATTTCCAGGAGGGGAGCCGGCACTATAACGACTACATCGAAGCCGTGGAGTGGGCGCAGGATTTTGCCCGCCATAACCGCGAGGTGATGATGTCGCGGGTGCTGGCCGCGCTGTCGCGCATCGTACCAAAGCCTTTCCTGACCCAGCAGGAGGCGGTGAATTGCCATCACAACTATGTGCAGAAAGAGCGTCATTTTGGTGAAGAGGTGCTGGTGACGCGCAAAGGGGCGGTGTCGGCGCAGAAGGGCGAGATGGGGATCATCCCCGGCTCGATGGGGGCGAAAAGCTTTATTGTGCGCGGTCTGGGCAATGAAGAGAGCTTCTGCTCCTGCAGTCATGGGGCAGGGCGGGTGATGAGCCGCACGGCAGCTAAAAAACGCTTCACCGTGGCCGATCAGATCCGCGCCACGGCCCACGTCGAGTGCAGAAAAGACAACGAGGTCATCGATGAGATCCCGATGGCCTATAAAGACATCGATGCGGTCATGGCGGCGCAGTCGTCGCTGGTCGAAATCGTCCATACGTTGCGCCAGGTGGTATGTGTAAAGGGATAAAGCAGATGGTTGATAATGGTGTAGATACTGTCATGCGCGAGCGCGTGCGGCAGCAACTCAACGAAATAGAACAACGATTTAATGTGACCGTGCTGTATGCCTGTGAATCGGGCAGCCGGGGCTGGGGCTTTGCCTCGCCGGACAGCGATTATGACGTGCGCTTTCTGTATGTGCATAAACCTGACTGGTATTTGCGCGTAGAGCCGCAGCGGGACGTGATCGAACTGCCTGTCGACGATGAGCTGGACGTGAGCGGCTGGGAGTGGCGCAAGGCGCTTGGCCTGCTGAAAGCGGCCAACCCTACGCTTATCGAGTGGCTGGATTCGCCGGTGGTCTATCAGCAGAGCGACACGGTGATAACAGAACTACGCGCACAGGTACCCGCCTGGTTTTCCCCGGTTCGTGCGCGCTGGCACTACTACTCCATGGCGCGCAAAAACTTCCGCGGTTATTTACAGGGCGAAGAGGTGCGGCTGAAGAAGTACTTTTACGTCCTGCGTCCACTGTTAGCGGTGCGCTGGATAGAGGCCGGAAAAGGTATGCCGCCGATGCGCTTTGCCGAACTGCTGGCGGGAAGCGATCTCGATACGCCGTTACGTCAGGAGATCGATGCGCTGCTGGCGATAAAACAGCGTGCGGGAGAGGCGCAGTACGGCCCGAGACGCCCCTTGCTGCACGCATTCATCACCCGGGAGCTGGCGCGAGGCGAAAATCCGCCCACGCTGCCGGACAGCCGGGATGGCAAGATAGCCTCGCTGGATTCGCTGCTGATGAGAACGGTGCTGGCGGGATAAAAAATGGCCCGGTTTCCCGGGCCATTTCCTGTTACTCAAACAAGTTGTGATGCAGTTTCTGCACGACCTGCTCGGCTTCATGGCCTGGTACCAGGAAGCACAGGTTGTAGCTGGATGCGCCGTAGCAAATCATGCGGATGTTAAACGGATCCAGCACGCCAAACACCTCTTTGCCCACGCCGCTGGCGCGGGACAGCTCGTTACCGATGATCGCCACCAGGGCGAGATCTTCTTCCACCTCGACGCGGCACAGTTCCGACAGCTCCATCAGCAGGGACTGGGTCAGCAGGGTATCGCCGGTAGAGGTTGAGCCGGTGGTATCCAGGGTCAGGGCGATGTTCACTTCTGAGGTGGTCACCAGATCCACCGAGATGCTGTGGCGCGCCAGAATGCTAAACACTTCGGCCAGGAAGCCGCGGGAGTGCAGCATGCTCAGGCTGTGCAGGGTCAGCAGGGTCTGCTTGCGACGCAGGGCGATGGCGCGGAACAGCGGTGGGTTTTCAGTGGTGTTGCACACGATAGTGCCGCCCGCTTTTGGATCTTTGCTGGAACCGACGAAGACCGGGATATTGCTGCGTACCGCAGGCATCAGCGTCGCCGGGTGCAGCACTTTCGCGCCAAAGGTTGCCATCTCAGCGGCCTCTTCAAAGGCGATCACGTCAATACGTTTTGCCGCTGGCACCACGCGCGGGTCGGTGGTGTAGATACCCGGTACGTCCGTCCAGATATCGACGCGGGAGGCCTGCAGGGCTTCACCCAGCAGGGCTGCGGTGTAGTCGCTGCCGCCACGGCCCAGCGTGGTGGTACGGCCTTTGGCTTCGCTGCCGATAAAGCCCTGAGTGATGACAATCCCTTCAGCCAGACGCGGCGCCAGCTGTTGGGTGGTCAGTTCGGCAATGGCGGTAACGTCCGGCTCGGCGCGGCCAAAGCGGTCGCTGGTGCGCAGCACTTTACGCACGTCAAACCACTGTGACTGAACGTTACGCTCGCGCAGCACTTCAACAAACAGCAGGGTCGACATCAGCTCACCGTGGCTGACCAGCTCGTCGGTCAGGGCGGTGGAGGTCGCCAGCGAGGCCGCTTCCGCCAGGGTGATGATATTTTCCAGCAGGCGTTCAATCTCTTCGCTGATCACGCTCGGATTGCGCAGACGGCCAAGAATATCGAACTGAATTTTGTGCAGCGCTGCGAGCTTCGCCTGGCGCTCGCTCGCTTCCAGCCCTTCAGCAAGGGCGACCAGCAGATTGGTGACGCCAGCCGAAGCGGACAACACCACCAGGCGGGTATCAGGATCGGCCAGCACCACATCGGCGCTGCGGTTCATGGCATCAAAATCGGCCACGCTGGTACCGCCAAATTTGGCGACAACAAAACTCGTCATAACAACCTCGTGTCAGGGAAGGAAAAAAGCGACCATGGCACAAGGACAAAATAGTTTTATCGGTGCAGGCGCAAATACCGTGTGTATAAATAAAATGTGCAGGGGATCCTGTCAACGCCGGGATTATGCGGATTTTTCATGCTGCCTTCCATATGAGAAACAGGACTTATAACAGCTATACTTTTGGAGCTTTTGCGCTGCACTTGATACAGGCCAGGCCAATGGCATAAAAACCATCACAATTTTTAGCGACAGAGGCTACAATCGACCGAGGTCACAATTCTCAATTCAGAAGAGTATTGCTATGAAAAATATCAATCCAACGCAGACTTCAGCCTGGCAGGCATTACAGAAACACTTTGATGAAATGAAAGACGTCACCATCGCAGAGCTGTTCGCGAAAGACGCCGATCGTTTCAGCAAGTTCTCCGCGACCTTCGACGATCAGATGCTGGTAGATTTTTCCAAAAACCGCATCACTGAAGAGACGCTGGCAAAACTGCAGGATCTGGCGAAAGAAACCGATCTGAGCGGTGCCATCAAGTCCATGTTCTCCGGTGAGAAGATCAACCGCACCGAAGACCGCGCTGTGCTGCACGTGGCCCTGCGTAACCGTAGCAATACGCCGATTATCGTTGACGGCAAAGATGTGATGCCGGAAGTGAACGCGGTGCTGGAAAAGATGAAGACCTTCTCTGAAGCGATCATCTCAGGTAGCTGGAAAGGCTATACCGGCCAGGCGATCACTGACGTGGTGAACATCGGTATCGGCGGCTCCGACCTCGGCCCGTTCATGGTGACCGAAGCGCTGCGTCCGTACAAAAACCACCTCAATATGCACTTTGTCTCTAACGTCGATGGTACCCACATCGCCGAAGTGCTGAAAAACGTCAATCCGGAAACCACCCTGTTCCTGGTGGCGTCCAAAACCTTCACTACTCAGGAAACCATGACCAACGCCCACAGCGCGCGCGACTGGTTCCTGAAAACAGCCGGTGATCAGCAGCACGTAGCGAAACACTTCGCGGCGCTCTCCACTAACGCCAAAGCAGTAGGCGAGTTCGGCATCGACACCGCCAACATGTTTGAATTCTGGGACTGGGTGGGCGGTCGTTACTCTCTGTGGTCAGCCATCGGTCTGTCGATCATCCTCTCCGTGGGCTACGACAACTTTGTTGAGCTGCTCTCCGGCGCGCATGCGATGGATAACCACTTCGCCACCACTCCAGCAGAGAAAAACCTGCCGGTTCTGCTGGCGCTGATCGGCATCTGGTACAACAACTTCTTCGGCGCTGAAACCGAAGCGATCCTGCCTTACGATCAGTACATGCACCGCTTTGCGGCCTACTTCCAGCAGGGCAACATGGAATCCAACGGTAAATACGTTGACCGTAACGGCAACGCCGTGGATTACCAGACCGGCCCAATCATCTGGGGTGAGCCAGGTACCAACGGCCAGCATGCGTTCTATCAGCTGATCCACCAGGGCACCAAAATGGTTCCGTGCGACTTTATCGCGCCGGCCATTACCCACAACCCACTGTCCGATCACCATCCGAAGCTGCTGTCGAACTTCTTCGCGCAAACTGAAGCGCTGGCGTTCGGTAAAGCGCGTGATGTGGTTGAGCAAGAGTATCGCGATCAGGGTAAAGATCCGGCGACCCTGGACCACGTGGTGCCGTTCAAAGTGTTCGAAGGCAACCGTCCGACCAACTCCATCCTGCTGCGTGAGATCACCCCGTTCAGCCTGGGCGCGCTGATTGCCCTGTATGAGCACAAAATCTTCACCCAGGGCGCGATCCTGAACATCTTCACCTTCGACCAGTGGGGCGTTGAGCTGGGCAAACAGCTGGCAAACCGCATTCTGCCAGAGCTGGGTGATAACCAGGATATCAACAGCCACGACAGCTCCACCAACGGTCTGATTAACCGTTATAAAGCCTGGCGTGCATAAGTAAGTCTGCTGCGGTCTGTGTGCCCGGTGGCGCTACGCTTACCGGGCCTACAAAACCCCGTAGGCCGGGCAAACGAAGTGCCGCCCGGCAGATCTGCACAAAACATAAACAAAAAATATAGATCCCCGTCACATTTTTGCGTTATACAGGAACCTCGCCCCGGAGAATGAGGTGCTGTATGACATCCCTGACTCGCCCACGCGTTGAATTTATCGCAACCATTCTGCAGACCGTGCTGAACCTGGGCCTGCTGAGCCTTGGCCTGATCCTGGTGGTCTTCCTCGGTAAAGAGACGGTGCATCTGGCTGATGTGCTTTTTGCCCCTGAGCAAACCAGCAAATACGAGCTGGTTGAAGGGCTGGTGGTTTACTTTCTCTACTTCGAATTTATCGCCCTGATCGTGAAGTACTTTCAGTCTGGCTTTCACTTCCCGCTACGCTACTTTGTCTACATTGGTATCACCGCGATTGTGCGACTGATTATCGTCGATCATAAATCGCCTCTCGACGTGTTGCTCTACTCGGCGGCTATCCTGCTGCTGGTGGTCACACTCTGGCTGTGCAACTCGAAGCGACTGAAACGGGAATAAAAAAGGGCGGCCCGAGGGCCGCCGAAAACAGTCACAAGTTGGATTATTACATCAAGGCAAAGTTGAGGGTTGCAGTGGCATAACGATGAAACTTACCCTTTCACACCCCCCGCGGTCAGGCCGTTCACCAGCCAGCGCTGGGCCAGCAGGAACACGACGGTGATCGGGATAGCGGAAAGGACGGCGGCTGCGGCAAAGTCGCCCCACAGGTAGTTTTGTGGGTTGAGATATTGCTGCATCCCTACCGCCAGGGTGTAGCTGTTCACATCACGCAGCAGCAGTGACGCGACCGGCACTTCAGTGATGGCGGCGATAAACGACAGAATAAAGACCACCGCCAGAATCGGCACGGAGAGCGGCAGCAGCACCAGGCGGAACGCCTGCCATGGGGTGGCGCCATCCAGCGAGGCTGCTTCTTCCAGCGAGTTGTCGATGGTTTCGAAATAGCCCTTGATGGTCCAGACGTGCAGTGCGATGCCGCCGAGATAGGCGAAGATCACCCCGCCGTGGGTGTTCAGACCGATAAACGGCACGTACTGGCCGAGGCGGTCAAACAAGGCGTACAGGGCCACCAGCGACAGTACCGCCGGGAACATCTGGAAAATCAGCATCCCTTTCAGCAGCGTCGCTTTCCCCTTGAAGCGCATACGGGCAAATGCGTAGGCGCAGGTAGTGGATAGGGTCACGATACCAATCGCGGTGATGGTGGCGACTTTTACCGAGTTCCACAGCCACAGCAGGACCGGGAACGGCGGCGGCGTGACGCGGCCATCAGCGTGTTCCACGCTGAAGCCCAGCGCCAGTTTCCAGTGCTCCCAGGAGATTTGCTCCGGGATCAGGCTCCCGGTGGCGAAGTTACCCGAACGCAGGGAGATGGCGATAACCATCAGCAGCGGGAACATGATCGCCGCGATAAAAATCAGCAGGCCTAAGTGCGTGGCGAAGAGGCGCAGCTTCTGAGATTTGGGTTGGACCATAGACATATTCTGTGCCCTCCTTAGTCGAATTTCATGCGTGTGGCTTTCAGGTTTACCACCGCCAGCGCGCCTACCAGCAGGAAGATCAGGGTGGCAATCGCCGCCGCCAGACCGAAGTCCTGACCACCGCCGCCTTCGAAGGCGATACGGTAGGTGTAGCTCACGAGCAGGTCGGTATAACCGGCTGGCGTGGTGGTGCCGAGACGGTCCGGGCCACCGTTGGTTAACAGCTGAATCAGCACGAAGTTGTTAAAGTTAAAGGCGAAGCTGGCGATCATCAGCGGCGTCAGCGGCTTGATCAGCAGCGGGAGCGTAATCTTAAAGAAGTTCTGGAACGGGGTCGCACCGTCCATCGCCGAGGCTTCGTACAGGTCATCCGGGATAGCCTTCAGCAGCCCCATGCACAGGATCATCATGTACGGATAGCCGAGCCAGGTGTTGACGATAACGATCATGGTGCGGGCGGTGGTCGGGTCGCTGAACCAGGCCGGCTTGATGCCAAACAGCCCGCTCAGCATCATGTTGATTTCACCAAAGCTCTGGTTGAACAGCCCCTTGAAAATCAGAATCGAGATGAACGACGGCACGGCATACGGCAGGATCAGCAGCACACGGTAAATCGCTTTCCCTTTTAACGCTTCCCACTGCACCAGGCAGGCCAGCACCATCCCGACGGCCACGGTCAGGATCACGGTCAGTACCGAGAAGACCACCGTCCAGACAAAGATAGCGAAGAACGGCTTCTGAATGCCTTCGTCGGTAAAGACGCGGGTAAAGTTGTCCCAGCCGATGGTCACGGTATAGCCCGGGCTGAGTTTATCGTCGCCCCAGTTGCCGTCGGCATTCACAGACTGGTAAAAGCCAATCTCGTTGTTCGGGCGGTACTTCACGCCGGTCTGGTTGTTGGTGAGCGTGCTGTCATCGCCCAGCGTGTAGAGCGGGCGGGTGCCGGAGAACTGGCGCAGTGAGCTCATGATCACTTTGCTTTCGTCCGGCAGCTCGGCGGTAATCTGGGTCAGCGCCTGACGGTTCTGGGTGATAACACGCAGGTTAGCGCGTTCCCCTTCCGGCAACGCATCCGCTTCTTTCAGGGCCAGTTTCTGCTCGCCGCCAAACTTGAAGGCGTCGGAAACGTAGTATTTGCCCGCGGCATCGTCGGTCAGGGCCAGCTTCCACTCGTCACCGGACGGGTAGAGGCCAAAGTTGAAGGTCTTACCGGCCTGATAGGAACGATCCATCAGCACCTGCTGGGCGCGCTCTTGCGCGAGCTGGTTGGTGCTGCTGTAGTTGGTAAAGGCAATGGCGATGGTGCAGATCAGAGGGAACAGGACAAACAGTCCCATCCCGGCCACGCCCGGATAGACATAACGCCAGGCGTAGGCTTTACGATTGGCGAAAATATAGAGGCCGACCGCGCTTAAGATCAGCGTCATGGCGGCAAACAGGTACTCCCCCTGGGCGTACATTACAACGATAAGGTAACCCACCAGCAAGCCCAGCAGACCAATCACTGACCATTTCAGCGTGTCGCTTTGCCACCAGTGTTTCTTTTTAACGACATCCATGGGGATCTTCCTCTACAACAATTAAACAACCCTCACCCCAACCCTCTCCCTGAGGGAGAGGGGGCGGTTTTCTCCTTCTCCCTTGAGGGAGAAGGCCGGGATGAGGGGGTTACAGCCAGTCTTACTTGGTAATACGACCTTGAGCATCTTTCAGTGCGGCATCCACAGTCTGACGACCGCTGGCGGCGTTGATCACCGCAGTACGGGTGGCATACCAGAAGGCAGCCATCTGTGGGATGTTCGGCATGATTTCGCCTTTCTCGGCGTTGCTCATGGTGGCGGCGATGCGTGGATCTTTCGCCAGCGTTTCCTGGAAGGATTTCAGCGCCACGGCACCCAACGGTTTGTCCTTGTTCACTTCTTCCAGACCCTGATCGGTCAGCAGGTAGTTTTCGAGGAACTCTTTCGCCAGCTCTTTATTCGGGCTGGCAGCGTTGATACCGGCGCTCAGCACGCCAACAAAGGGTTTAGACGGCTTGCCATTGAAGGTTGGCAGCACCGCCACGCCGTAGTTGATCTTACTCTTGTCGATGTTGGACCACGCCCACGGACCGTTGATGGTCATCGCGGTTTCGCCCTTGTTGAAGGCCGCTTCAGCGATGGAGTAATCGGTATCCGCATTCATCTGTTTGTTCTTGATCAGGTCGACCAGGAAGGTCAGACCGGCTTTCGCCCCTGCGTTGTCCACGCCGACATCTTTCACGTCGTATTTGCCGTCAGCAAATTTGAACGCGTAACCGCCATCGGCAGCAATCAGCGGCCAGGTGAAGTACGGCTCTTGCAGGTTGAACATCAGCGCGCTCTTACCTTTCGCCTTCAGCTCTTTATCCAGAGCCGGGATCTCTTCCCAGGTTTTCGGCGGGTTCGGTACGAGGTCTTTGTTGTAGATCAGGGAGAGGGATTCAACCGCGACCGGATAAGCGATCAGCTTGCCGTTGTAACGTACGGCATCCCAGGTGAACGGGAACAGTTTGTCCTGGAAGGCTTTATCCGGGGAGACTTCCGCCAGCAGGCCAGACTGTGCATAGCCGCCGAAACGGTCATGCGCCCAGAAGATGATGTCCGGGCCGTCGCCAGTCGCCGCAACCTGCGGGAATTTCTCTTCCAGCTTGTCCGGGTGTTCAACGGTAACTTTGATGCCGGTGTCTTTCTCGAATTTTTTACCCACTTCGGCCAGGCCGTTGTAGCCTTTGTCGCCGTTAATCCAGATTACCAGCTTACCTTCTTCAATTTTGGCGAGCGCCGGAGCGGAGATCATCATTGCTGCAAGGGCGGACAATGCGAAAACGCGTGCGCCAGTCTTGATATTCATATCTGCCATCCTTTTTGGTGATGTGCTGTGGATACATGAGGTGGTTCAACGTCGCTCAGTCTCCTTATTTGACATCCTCTTTCCATCCTCCTGTCCCCTACGCCCCACCCCCGCTTTATGTGATCTGCGTTGCATAAATTTAAGTTATGTGTCCCAGCGCACATAAAAGTACGGTGAATTTTGCCAGTGACATCACGAATTTAGCCTCAGCCCCCCGGTCGCGCTGGCGGAGTCCTCTCTCTCATCCTCCCGCCTCCTCCCCCATAAAAAAGGCTGGGGGTGGAGGATTTGCGACGCCGCGTGATACCCCATAGTGAACTTATCTTGAATGTTTCTGTCGGCGACAGGTTGTAACGAAGGGAGTAGGGCATGGCGAGCGTAGAACTGCGTAACGTAACGAAAGCCTGGGGTGACGTGGTGGTGTCAAAAGATATCAACCTCGATATCCAGGAAGGCGAATTCGTGGTTTTTGTTGGCCCGTCAGGCTGCGGTAAATCGACGCTGCTGCGCATGATTGCCGGTCTGGAAACCATCACCAGCGGTGATTTGATGATTGGCGATACCCGGATGAACGATATCCCGCCTGCGGAACGTGGCGTCGGGATGGTCTTCCAGTCCTATGCGCTCTATCCCCATCTCTCCGTTGCCGAGAACATGTCGTTCGGCCTGAAGCTGGCCGGCGCCAAAAAAGAGGTCATCAACCAGCGCGTGACTCAGGTCGCCGAAGTGCTTCAGCTGGCGCACCTGCTGGAGCGTAAGCCGAAGGCACTCTCCGGTGGTCAACGTCAGCGTGTGGCGATTGGCCGTACGCTGGTGGCGGAACCGCGCGTGTTCCTGCTCGATGAGCCGCTGTCGAACCTCGACGCCGCATTGCGCGTGCAGATGCGTATTGAAATCTCCCGCCTGCACAAGCGTCTGGGCCGCACCATGATTTACGTCACCCACGATCAGGTCGAAGCGATGACTCTGGCCGACAAGATTGTGGTGCTGGATGCCGGCCGCGTGGCGCAGGTGGGCAAACCGCTGGAACTCTATCACTACCCGGCAGACCGCTTTGTTGCGGGCTTTATTGGCTCGCCAAAGATGAACTTCCTGCCGGTCAAAGTCACCGCCACCGCCATTGAACAGGTTCAGGTTGAACTGCCGAACCGCCAGCAGGTGTGGTTACCGGTAGACAGCGCAAACGTCAATGTCGGGGCAAACATGTCCCTCGGGATCCGTCCTGAGCACCTGCTGCCGAGCCACATCGCTGATGTGACGCTTGAAGGCGAGGTTCAGGTGGTTGAGCAACTTGGTCACGAAACACAGATTCATATCCAGATCCCCGCCATTCGTCAGAACCTGGTGTACCGCCAGAATGACGTGGTGTTGGTAAAAGAGGGTGCCACATTCGCTATCGGCTTGCCGCCAGAGCGCTGCCATCTGTTCCGAGAAGATGGCACTGCATGTCGTCGGCTGCATCAGGAGCCCGGCGTTTAAGCAATCCCAATAATAAGCACGAAACCATCAGGTGAAGTGTTCAAAGAAAAGCAATGATCTCAGGAGATAGAACAATGATTACTCTGCGCAAAGTCCCTCTGGCGGTCGCCATTGCGGCAGGCATCCTGTCTGCCCAGGCCGGCGCTGTAGACTTTAAAGGTTATGCTCGTTCTGGCATTGGCTGGACCGGGAGTGGTGGCGAACAGCAGTGTTTCCAGGCAACAGGTGCACAAAGTAAATACCGTCTTGGTAACGAATGTGAAACCTATGCCGAGATTAAACTGGGCCAGGAAGTGTGGAAAGAGGGCGACAAGAGCTTCTATT
Source organism: Leclercia sp. Marseille-Q4284 (assembly GCF_916618945.1). Lineage (NCBI taxonomy): Bacteria > Pseudomonadati > Pseudomonadota > Gammaproteobacteria > Enterobacterales > Enterobacteriaceae > Leclercia > Leclercia sp. Marseille-Q4284. Next base: position 612,241 of record NZ_CAKAKG010000002.1, on the reverse strand, counting down.
TCGACACCAACGTAGCGTATTCCGTTTCTCAGCGTAATGACTGGGAAGCCACTGACCCGGCATTCCGTGAAGCAAACGTGCAGGGTAAAAACCTGATTGAATGGCTGCCAGGCTCCACCATCTGGGCCGGTAAGCGCTTCTATCAGCGTCATGACGTTCACATGATCGACTTCTACTACTGGGATATCTCCGGTCCTGGTGCGGGTATCGAAAACATCGATCTGGGCTTCGGTAAACTCTCTCTGGCAGCGACCCGTTCTTCTGAATCCGGCGGCTCTTCTGCGTTCGCTGACTTCGATACTGATGGCAACCGTATTTACGACAATATCGTGCCGAACGATGTCTTCGACGTTCGTTTAGCCGGTATGGAAATCAACCCAGGCGGTACCCTGGAGCTGGGCGTTGACTACGGTCACACCAACATTCCAGACGACTACTACCTGCAGCCTGGCGCCTCTAAAGATGGCTGGATGTTCACCGCTGAACATACCCAGAGCATGTTGAAAGGCTTCAACAAGTTTGTGCTGCAGTACGCAACGGATTCCATGACCTCCAACGGGAAAGGTATTCCGCAGGGTGCTGGCCTGAACAACAACGGTTCTCTGATCCGCGTTCTCGACCACGGTGCCATCACCCTGGCAGACCAGTGGGATCTGATGTACGTCGGTATGTACCAGAATATCGATCTGGACAACAACAACGGTACCGAGTGGTGGACCGTCGGTATTCGTCCTATGTACAAATGGACACCAATCATGTCCACCCTGCTGGAAGTTGGCTATGACAACGTGAAATCCCAGCGTACTGAAGACAACAACAACCAGTACAAAATTACCCTGGCACAACAGTGGCAGGCAGGCGACAGCATCTGGTCTCGTCCGGCTATCCGCGTGTTCGCAACCTACGCCAAGTGGGATGAGAAATGGGGTTACGCTAACAATGGCGATACCGGTTACTCCTCTGGCGTAGCGTATAACGACACCTCCGCGAAGACCTTCAGCCGCGGCGACAACGATGAGTGGACCTTCGGTGCCCAGATGGAAATCTGGTGGTAAGACGTAGTCTCTGATGTATTGACCTAAAAGAGGGGCGCAAGCCCCTCTCTTCATAGAGTCCTGCGCGCTATTGCCTGGCCACCGCAGTGCTTATGCTATCTGAGGTAATAACAATGAAAATGAAGAAAAGTCTCGTCGCGCTGTGCCTCTCTGCAGGGTTGCTGGCAAGTGCTCCCGCCATCACCCTGGCGAACGTCAATTTTGTTCCGCAAAACACCAGCGCCGCGCCTGCTGTTCCGGCCGCCGCGCTGCAACAGCTGGTCTGGACGCCTGTCGACCAGTCTAAAACCCAGACCACCCAGCTCTCTACCGGCGGTCAGTCGCTGAATGTGCCGGGGATCGCCGGCCCGGTGGCCGCCTACAGCGTGCCTGCCAATATCGGTGAAATCACCCTCACGCTGACCAGTATTGTCAATAAACAAACCAGCGTATTTGCCCCGAACGTGCTGATTCTGGATCAGAACCTGACGCCATCGGCTTACTTCCCAAGCGAATACTTCACCTACCAGGAGCCGGGCGTGATGAGCGCGGACCGCCTGGAAGGGGTCATGCGCCTGACGCCAGCGCTGGGTCAGCAAAAACTCTATGTGCTGGTGTTTACTACCGATAAAGATCTGCAGCACACCACCAAACTTCTCAACCCGGCAAAAGCCTATGCCAAAGGCACCGGCAACGCCGTACCGGATATTCCGGACCCGCTTGCCCGCCACGTTACCGAGGGTGAGCTGAAGCTGAAAGTCTCGACCAACAACGCCTCCAGCGTGCTGGTCGGCCCGCTGTTTGGCTCTTCCGGCCCGGGTCCGGTCACGGTGGGTAACACCGCAGCGCCAGCTCCGGTCTATGCCGCGCCAGTCGCTGCACCGGCTACCGCTGCTGCCCCAGTCGCTGCCCCAGTTGCCGCGAAGAAGAGCGAGCCGGTGCTTAACGACACCGAAACCTACTTCAATCAGGCGATTAAACAGGCAGTTGCTAAAGGCGACGTCGACAAGGCGCTGAAACTCCTTGATGAAGCCGAGCGTTTAGGCTCGACCACTGCCCGTTCCACCTTTATCAGCAGTGTAAAAGGCAAGGGGTGACCGTCTCCCCACAGTGCTGATTTTGTCAGTAGTTTGGTGCGCCCTTACGGGCGCACTTTTTTTGCACGGTCTGCCGCTGTTGCATCTCTGTTGCGATAATGTTCGCTAGTTCTCGTTTGCCCGCCCCCATTCCGCGTTTCTGCGATACAATAGCTTCACGTTATGTATCGGAGAGTCTGGCATGTCACACCCCGCGCTAACGCAACTGCGCGCGCTGCGTTATTTTGACGAAATCCCTGCGCTGGAACCGGAGCAGCTCGACTGGCTGCTGCTGGAAGATTCCATGACCAAACGTTTTGAGCAGCAGGGCAAAAAGGTCACCGTGACCCTTATTCAGGAAGGATTCGTCACGCCTGACGCGGTAGCGGATGAACTGCCGTTGCTGCCGAAAGAGGCCCGCTACTGGCTGCGGGAGATCCTGCTCTGCGCCGACGGCGAGCCGTGGCTGGCCGGGCGCACCGTGGTGCCGGAATCTACTCTTACCGGGCCGGAGCTGGCGCTGCAGCAGATGGGCAAAACCCCGCTGGGACGTTATCTGTTCACCTCCTCCGAGCTTACCCGTGATTTTATTGAGATTGGTCGCGATGCCGGGCTATTGGGACGTCGTTCCCGCCTGCGCCTGAGTGGTAAACCCTTGATGCTGACCGAGCTGTTTTTACCGGCGTCGCCGTTGTACTAAGAGGAAGAGAAAATGGAGTGGAGTCTGACGCAGAACAAGCTGCTGGCGTACCACCGTCTGATGCGAACCGACAAGCCGATCGGGGCGCTGCTGCTGCTGTGGCCGACGCTGTGGGCGCTATGGGTGGCGACCCCCGGGCTGCCGCCGCTGTGGATCCTGGCGGTGTTTGTGGCGGGCGTCTGGTTGATGCGTGCGGCAGGCTGTGTCGTCAACGACTATGCCGACCGTAAGTTTGATGGCCATGTAAAACGCACCGCTAATCGCCCGCTGCCGAGCGGCGATGTCACCGAGAAAGAGGCGCGCACGCTGTTTGTGGTGCTGGTCCTGCTGTCGTTCCTGCTGGTGTTAACCCTGAATACCATGACCATCCTGCTCTCCGTGGCAGCACTGGCTCTGGCCTGGGTCTACCCGTTTATGAAGCGCTACACCCATCTGCCGCAGGTGGTGCTGGGCGCCGCTTTTGGCTGGTCGATTCCGATGGCGTTTGCCGCCGTCAGCGAGAGCGTACCCTTGAGCTGCTGGCTGATGTTCCTGGCCAACATCCTCTGGGCGGTAGCCTACGATACGCAATACGCGATGGTCGATCGGGATGATGATCTGAAAATCGGCATCAAATCCACTGCCATTCTGTTTGGTCGACAGGACAAGCTGATCATCGGGATTTTGCAGGTGGCGGTGCTGGGACTGATGGTGGCGATTGGTTACCTGAACCAGCTGAACGGGGCGTTTTACGCGGCGGTTGCGGCGGCGGGCGTGCTGTTTATCTACCAGCAGAAACTTATCGCCAACCGCGAGCGCGAAGCCTGTTTTAAAGCGTTTCTGAACAATAACTACGTCGGTCTGGTGCTGTTCCTGGGGCTGGCGGTGAGTTACCTGGCGTAAAAAAAGCCGGGTGGCGACTTCGCCTTACCCGGCCTACATATTGTGCAGAATCGTAGGCCGGGTAAGCGTGAGCGCCACCCGGCTTTTTTACGCACTACTCGCCCTGCGTCGCGCTCTCAATCGTTAAGCGCACGTCAGAGGTAATCAGGTCCGCCAACATCTGGTACACCTTCATCGTCTCGGCCGGCTCGGCATCACCGCTGTCGCTGATATAGCCCTCGTCGCGCAGCGTCAACACCAGCGAACTGAACACCGCTTTATCGAAGAACTCCGGCGCGTTGATGCCGTGGAGCATCGACAGACGCTGTGCCAGGGTGCGGCTCTCTTTCTCCAGCGTCCCGCGGTTGATCGACGGGTTGGCGCTCAGCAGCCAGAAGGTAATGGCGTAGCGCTGCACGGTTTCGCGTGCCCCCGCCGCCAGCAGCTGCAGCGTGCGTGCCCGGGACGGATTGATCAGCAGAATGTCATCTCTCTGCGAAATCAGCTCCTGGCGGGTCAGCTCTTCAATCTGCTTATCCAGCACCTCTGCCAGCTCGTCGTTATCCCAGCGCAGGAACAGCTCCGCTTTCAGCATCGGGTAGAGAGCAGTCACATGCTCCAGCAGCGCCTGACGGGTGATCTGGCGATGTTGGGTGATGATGGCCGCCATCAGCGAAGGCAGCATCAGCATATGCGCAATGTTGTTGCGGTAGTAGGTCATCAGTACCGCCTGCTCGCGCGGCAGAATGATGATATCGCCGATGGTGTCCTTCTCGACCTCGAACTTGTTCATCTGCAGCGCGTGCTCGAGCAGCTCGTTGGCGCTGGCGGTCGGCACCGTGGCATCTTCCGCGTACGGTACGTTGCGCAACAGGTTCAGATAGCAGTCGAGCTGCTCAAGCAGCTGTTCGCGGGTGAGCGAGCGCTGGCGAGAGCCCAGCAGGGCGGTAGAACACAGGTTCATGGCGTTAGCCGCCCCGGCGTTGTTAATACGCACCATCAGATCGGCAGCAATGGCATTCACCGTTGGCGTCAGCCAGGCCGGACGTACCGCTTCGATCGGATCGATAGACTCGCGCCACTCCGGTACCCGGTGGTTCAGGTAGGTCATCAGCGGCATCGGTTCACCGAAGTTGACATACCCCTGACCGAGGTTACGCAGCTTGCTCAGACCACGCAGCATCTGCAGCAGGCTCTCTTTCTCTTTGGTGGCGCCGCGCAGCTCTTTGGCGTAGGTACCCACTTCCATCACGTGCTCGTAACCAATGTAAATCGGCACCAGGGTGATTGGACGCGTACCGCCACGCAGCATCGCCTGAATGGTCATCGACAGGGTGCCGGTCTTCGGATCGAGCAAACGCCCGGTACGGGAACGGCCGCCCTCCACGAAATATTCCACCGAGTAGCCACGGCTGAACAGCTCGCCCAGATACTCACGGAACACCGTCGAGTAGAGCTTATTGCCTTTAAAGGTACGGCGAATAAAGAACGCACCCAGACGGCGGAAGATCGGGCCTGCCGGCCAGAAGTTGAGGTTGATCCCCGCAGCAATGTGCGGCGGCACCAGCCCCTGGTGATAGAGCACGTACGAGAGCAGCAGGTAGTCCATGTGGCTGCGGTGGCAGGGCACATAGACGATCTCATGGCCGTCGTGGGCAAGCTGGCGCACACGCTCGGCGTTGTGCACGTTAATCCCCTGATAGAGACGGTTCCAGGTAAAGCTCAGGATACGGTCGCTAAGGCGGATCATCTCGTAGGAGAAGTTAGCCGCAATCTCTTCCATCAGGGCGATGGCGTTTTGTTGCGCCTTCTCATGGGAGATTTTTTTGCTGCGCGCTTCGTCTTCAACGGCGCGGGCAATGGCTTTTGAGGCCAGCAGCTTATTAAACAGATCCTGACGAGCGGGCAGGCGTGGGCCTACCGCAGCCAGACGCTGACGGGCAAAGTGCATGCGCGCCACGCGGGCCAGCTTCTGGGCGATGGTCTTATCCGTGCCGTGCTCATCGGCCATCCGGCGCAGTGAGACTGACGGCGAAAAACGGACAAAGCTGTCGCGGCCCAGCCAGTTGACTGCGAAAAATTTCTGCACCCCGTTGAGCATGCGCAACGGCGGGTTCTCTTCGCCCTTATCGCGCCCCGGACGACGGCCAAACATCACCGACACGGGGACCATCTGCACGTCCAGCAGCGGGTTGCTGCGGTGCAGATCGAGGTAGTCGTGGAACAGCTTGATCGACTCTTCTTTCGGCGTGTACCAGGTGAACACACGAGGGCCACCGTGGATAAAGATGTAGCGCGGCAGCAGGGTGCCGTCGATCTCCAGCGGCTCCAGCGGATCGGGAAGATCGTGCGCCAGGCATTGGGCGCGCAGCGTCAGCAAGTCGGCCTTCGAGTTATAAGGCAACACATACATAATAGGACGCGAGGTATCGAGTCCTAATTCCAGCGTGGGAACCGCCGGGATAGACTTGCTTTTTACCAGGACGCTTAATGGTAAATTAAGTAATTTGTAGTAAATTCGTGGCCAGCCAGACATAAACGATGTAAAGCCTCTGGTTAAAAATGCAATTGCGGCGCAAGGATAACAGAAAGCGCGCAAGATTTCTGTTGTTACCCGTCATACTTCCGGGGGCGGCGCATAGCGCTTAAGCCACCGTTTCTGACGCTATTTTCGAAGAAAGGTTTCTTTTAATGGCCAATAATACCACTGGGTTAACCCGAATCATTAAAGCTGCCGGTTATTCATGGAAAGGCATCCGTGCTGCCTGGATCAATGAAGCCGCATTTCGCCAGGAGGGGGTTGCGGTCGCCGTGGCGATTATTATTGCCTGCTGGCTGGATGTTGATCCCATCACCCGCGTATTGCTGATTGGCTCGGTGATGTTGGTGATGATAGTCGAAATTCTGAACAGTGCGATTGAGGCGGTAGTCGACCGCATTGGCACTGATTTTCACGAGCTCTCGGGCCGGGCGAAAGATATGGGCTCTGCCGCGGTGCTGATGGCGATTATCGTTGCGTTGTTTACCTGGGTCACGCTGCTTTGGGGACATTTACGATAAGCCTTCAGAAACCGAACAAGTCTCTGGTTTTTTATGCGGTTTGTGGTTCCAAAATCACCTTTAGCTGTATATACTCACAGCATAACTGTATATACACCCAGGGGGCGGAATGAAAGCGTTAACGACCAGGCAGCAAGAGGTGTTTGATCTCATTCGGGATCATATCAGCCAGACGGGTATGCCGCCGACGCGTGCAGAAATCGCGCAGCGTCTGGGCTTCCGTTCTCCAAACGCCGCTGAAGAGCACCTTAAGGCACTGGCGCGCAAGGGTGTGCTTGAGATTGTCTCCGGTGCGTCTCGCGGTATTCGTCTGCTGATTGAAGCCGAAGAGGGCCTTCCGCTCGTCGGTCGCGTCGCCGCTGGTGAACCGCTGCTGGCGCAACAGCACATCGAAGGCCACTATCAGGTCGATCCTGGCATGTTTAAACCGAGCGCAGATTTTCTGCTGCGCGTAAGCGGCATGTCGATGAAAGATATCGGTATTCTCGACGGCGATCTGCTGGCGGTGCATAAAACGCAGGACGTGCGTAACGGCCAGGTGGTTGTGGCGCGTATCGACGACGAAGTGACCGTTAAGCGCCTGAAAAAGCAGGGCAACACCGTGCAACTGCTGCCGGAAAACAGTGAGTTTTCCCCGATTGTTGTCGACCTGCGTGAAAATAACTTCTCCATCGAAGGCCTGGCGGTTGGCGTCATCCGCAACGGTGAGTGGTTATAACTCCTTTCTGACAGACTGCGGCCCTGTCGCAGTCTGCTTCTTCTGTCTCCGGCGAACATTCCCATGTCTCTCCTGACTGCTTCCGACAAGGCGTTGTGGCGTCTTGCACTTCCCATGATCGTCTCCAATATCAGCGTCCCTCTGCTTGGGCTGGTGGATACGGCAGTTATTGGTCATCTCGATTCGCCCGTCTATCTGGGCGGTGTCGCCATCGGCGCGACGGCAACCAGCTTCCTGTTTATGCTGCTGCTCTTCTTGCGCATGAGCACCACCGGGCTTACCGCCCAGGCCTATGGTGCGAAAGATCCGCTGCGTCTGGCCCGGGCGCTGGTACAGCCGCTGATCCTGGCCCTGGGTGCCGGATTATTGATTGTGCTGTTGCGCACGCCGCTTATCGATCTGGCCCTGCATATCGTCGGTGGCAGCGAGGCCGTTCTCTATCAGGCGCGACGCTTCCTTGAAATACGCTGGCTCAGCGCCCCGGCATCGCTGGCTAACCTGGTCCTGCTCGGCTGGCTGTTGGGCGTTCAGTATGCCCGGGCGCCGGTGATCCTGCTGGTGGTGGGTAACCTGCTCAATATCGTGCTGGATCTCTGGCTGGTGATGGGTCTGCAGATGAACGTGCAGGGCGCTGCCCTGGCGACCGCTATCGCAGAATATGCCACCCTGGCGATCGGCCTGTGGATGGTCTGGCGGGTGCTGGCCCTGCGCGGTATTTCGCTGGCGTTGCTGAAGGCAAGCTGGCGGGGCAATATCCGCAAGCTGCTTGCCCTCAATCGCGACATCATGCTGCGCTCGCTGCTGCTGCAACTCTGTTTCGGGGCGCTGACGGTAATGGGGGCGCGGCTGGGGCCGGAGATTATCGCCGTCAACGCCGTGCTGATGACCCTGCTGACCTTTACCGCCTACGCCCTGGATGGCTTCGCCTATGCGGTCGAAGCGCACTCCGGGCAGGCCTATGGTGCCCGGGAAAGCGGTCAACTGCGGGAAGTGTGGCGGGCGGCCTGCCGTCAGTCCGGCCTGGTGGCGCTGGCCTTTGCGCTCATCTATGCCCTGGCAGGCGACAACATCATTGCCCTGCTGACCTCACTGCCCGAGTTGCGCGCGCTGGCGAGCCACTATCTTATCTGGCAGGTGGTGTTACCGGTGGTGGGCGTCTGGTGCTATTTGCTGGATGGCATGTTTATCGGCGCAACCCGCGGAGCAGAGATGCGCAACAGCATGGCCGTGGCGGCCGCCGGGTTTGGCCTGACGCTGTTCACCCTGCCGTGGCTGGGTAATCACGGTCTGTGGCTGGCCCTGAGCGTGTTCCTGGCCCTGCGTGGGCTCTCTCTGGCGTGGATTTGGCACCGGCACTGGCGCAACGGAACCTGGTTTCTGTAGCGGCTTCGCCTGACCAAATGGTAAAAGATTCCGAATAACAAACCTAACGCCGCAGGCTTATCTATAATTATTATCACGTCCAGCACGAAACGTATTTCAGGACGAACTTAACCTTAACGACCGAACGAAGAGGAATCGATGATGAATAAAGACCAAGTCGGCGGTAACTGGAAGCAATTTAAAGGTAAAGTAAAAGAACAGTGGGGCGATCTGACTGATGACGATATGACCGTCATTGAAGGTAAACGTGACCAGCTGGTGGGTAAAATCCAGGAACGCTATGGTTATGAGAAAGACCAGGCGGAGAAAGAAGTTGGTGACTGGGAAACCCGTAACAACTATCGCTGGTAATTAACCTATACCCGCAGGTACACGGATGTACGCCCAGGGCGACCTTTCAGGTCGCCCGTTTTTTTGCCCTCAGCGCGGCTTTTTCTTCAGCTGGATAGAGTGATCGTGCTGACAATCTTCCTGATGGCGACAGGCTTCCACTTCCACGCAGTTGCGGCACAGACCGTGCGCTTCAATCACGTTGTGGCGCAGAGCAAACCCCATCTTCGCCGCCAGGGTATGCATGATATCTTCCACCCCTTCAGCGCCTTCTTCCTTCACGCTGCCACAGCGGTCACAGATAAACATCGCTGAGGTGTGAGTCGGCTGATCGAACAGATGGCACAGCACGTAGCTGTTGGTCGATTCCACCTTATGTACAAAACCCTGCTCGAGTAAAAAATCGAGCGCCCGATAGACGGTAGGCGGTTTAGCCTGCGGCTCGCTTTCGCGCAGCAGGTCGAGCAGGTCGTAGGCGCTGATGGCCCCGTTTTGCAGGCTCAGCAGACGCAACACTTCAAGGCGCTGCGGAGTCAGGCGCACATTGCGTTGCGCGCACAGCTTTTCGGCTTGCGCTAACAGTGCCTGCATTGTGGTCGTTTCCATTTTGCACCTCGAATAACGTGGAATAACAAACCGCCAGTTTACCATGTTCTGGCCTAAACGCCGAGATCCCCCGGGTGTGCTACCCTGACGAAAAACCACAGGGGATGAAAAGATGAAAAGACCTGACTGTATTCGGCACTGGCGCGAAGTAGAAGGCGCTGACAACTCAACCTATCCCGACAGCACAGAGCGTTTCTCTATTGGCGCACCGCTGGCCCGAGCATTGGGGCTGGGCCGCCTCGGTATCCATCATGAGCGCCTCCCGCCCGGGCGCCGTACTTCGTACCCGCATGCCGAAAGCGACGAAGAAGAGTTCATCTTTGTGCTCGAAGGTTATCCCGAAGCCTGGATCAACGGTTATTTATGGAAACTGGAGCCGGGGGACAGCGTCGGTTTTCCTGCCGGGACAGGGGTCTGCCACACCTTTATTAATAACACCAGTGAAGAGGTACGGTTATTAGTTGTGGGAGAAGCGAATAAAAAATATAACCGTATTTATTATCCGCTGAATGCGGTATATGCCGCCACGCGCGAAGATCGCTGGATAGATCATCCGCCGCAATTTTTTGGTCCTCATGATGGAAAACCAGGGCAAAAGTAATTTCTTGTTCTATACATATTAAAGAAATAAGGAAATCAATAACTTAATCTAATACTAAAGTTTAGATAAATTCGGCTTCTCATACTTTTTTCACAAAGGACGTATGCCCCTGCGCGGTATTTAGCCGCCGGGGTTTATTCACCCACAATAAGTCAGGTGTCCTGTGAAAATTAAATTCAAACTTTCTGTGGCGGGAATTGCCACCGCTTTTCTTTTGCCTAATCACGCTGGAGCAGAAAATACCTGGACGGAAGCACGCGGCGATGCCATGGGTGGGACGGGCGTTGCGGCGGCGCATTATAGCAGCGGGGTGCTGATTAACCCGGCCCTGTTGGCAAAATCGCAAGCAGAGGATGATGTCGCCATTATATTTCCCTCGGTCGGGGCGCAAATCAGCGATAAAGACAATCTGCAGGACAAAATCGATGAAATCAGCGATGAGATCCGCGCCGATCGGGAGATGATCGACGATCTCACCGTGGCGCAGATCCTGGCCGATCCTCAGGGGACGCTCAGCGATCTTCAGGGCGCTGCAGGCAGTCTGGCCGATCAGCTGGAGTTCCTCGAGGGCAAAACCGCCCACGGCAACGCCGGGGCAGGAATAGCCGTCAGTATTCCGGGCTCGGGGCTGTCGCTGGCGTTTGTCGCTAAGGCCAATGCCCATGCGCGCGTCAGTTCGGAGATCGATCCGCAGGATATTGCGTTCCTGCGCAGGTTGCAGGGCAATGCAGGGATGACCAACCAGATGGCGCTGGGTGCGGCGCGAAACGGCAGCGATGTGATTACCCGCAACCTTAACTCTGTCGCCCTGGGCAGGGCGGCGATCGTCTCTGACTACGGCGTGGCGGTGGCCCGCCAGTTTGAATTCAACGGCCTGCCTGTTTCGGTCGGCGTGACGCCAAAGCTGCAGCAAACCTGGCTCTACAACTACACCACCTCCATCTATACCTACGACAGCAGCGACTTTAACAGCAGCCGCTACCGCAATGACGACACCAGTTTTAACATTGATGTCGGCGTGGCGGTCGACTTTGGTGAAAACTGGACGGTAGGCCTCAGCGGGCAGAACCTGTTCTCACGTGACATTGATACCAACGATATCCGCATTCTCAACGGGCGCACTGGGGAAGAGGTGAGTTATCAGGACACCTACCAAATCCGGCCCCTTGTCACGGCAGGCGTGGCCTGGCATACCGGTCTTATCACCCTCAGCGCCGATGGCGATCTGACCGAAACCCGGGGCTTCAGGAGCGAAGAAAACTCGCAGTATATCGGGGTGGGGGCGGAGGTGTCCCTGCTCGGCTGGCTGGCGGTGCGCGGCGGCTTTCGTGGGGACGTGAAGGGCAACGACAGCAACGTCTTTACCGGCGGTTTCGGTTTCGCCCCGTTTAATTCCGTGCATTTCGATCTTACCGGCATTGTCGGGGAGGACGAAACCTGGGGTGCCGGGGCGCAATTCAGCGTGCGGTTCTGACCGGATCCGGAGGCGATCTGCCTCCGGCGAATATGTGCTATAGTAGCGCCCCATTTTCAGCAGATGCTTAAAACTTCGCCATGTCGTCAGAAAACTCGTCCCTCTATCCTGCTCACCGTTTCTCCATCGCGCCGATGCTCGACTGGACAGACAGACACTGCCGCTACTTCCTGCGCCTGCTGTCGCGCCATACCCTGCTCTATACCGAGATGGTGACCACCGGGGCGATTATTCATGGCAAGGGCGACTACCTCGCCTTCAGCGAAGAGGAGCATCCGGTAGCGTTGCAGCTCGGCGGCAGCGATCCGGCCGCGCTGGCGCACTGCGCGAAGCTGGCAGAGGCGCGCGGCTACGACGAGATCAACCTCAACGTCGGCTGCCCCTCCGATCGCGTGCAGAACGGTATGTTCGGTGCCTGCCTGATGGGCAATGCGCAACTGGTGGCCGACTGCGTGAAAGCGATGCGTGATGTGGTCTCCATTCCGGTGACGGTCAAAACCCGTATCGGCATCGACGATCAGGACAGCTACGAATTTCTCTGCGACTTCATCGGCACGGTGGCCGGCAAGGGCGAGTGCGAGATGTTTATCATCCACGCCCGTAAAGCCTGGCTCTCTGGCCTGAGCCCGAAAGAGAACCGGGAGATCCCGCCTCTGGATTACCCCCGCGTTTATCAGCTGAAGCGTGATTTCCCGCAGCTGACGATGTCGATCAACGGCGGCATCAAGTCCCTTGAGGAGGCCAAAGCGCATTTACAGCATATGGATGGCGTGATGGTGGGGCGCGAGGCGTACCAGAACCCGGGCGTGCTGGCGGCGGTAGATCGTGAGATCTTCGGTGTGGACAGCGCCGATCGCGATCCGGTGGCAGTGGTGCGGGCGATGTATCCCTACATTGAACGCGAGCTGAGCAACGGTACCTATCTGGGCCACGTGACCCGCCACATGCTGGGTCTGTTCCAGGGGATCCCGGGCGCGCGCCAGTGGCGCCGTTACCTGAGTGAAAATGCTCATAAAGCCGGTGCCGATATTGAAGTGCTTGAGCAGGCGCTGCGTCTGGTGGCAGACAAGCGATAATTTTCACTAAAACTTCGTCAAATTCACCACGCCCGGCGCAATATCGCCGGGCGTTTTGCTTTTAAATCAGTTATTTATATTTTGGCACGGATCTTGTAATGGTATTAATTAGCGTATCGTTGTGATGCATTTCGGGAGAGAGCCATGCTGGAACTACTTTTTGTGATTGGATTTTTTGTCATGTTGATGGCAACCGGCGTCTCGCTGCTGGGGATCATTGCCGCGCTGGTGGTCGCCACGGTGGTGATGTTTATCGGCGGACTGTTTGCCCTGATGCTGAAACTGCTGCCGTGGTTGCTGTTGGCCGTGGCGGTGGTGTGGGCGATACGGGCGATTAAATCGCCAAAAATCCCACGCTATCAGCGCAATAACCGCTTTCGTTACTAAGGTATTGAGTGGTTCGTCACATCCTTGCAACTTTTACGGCAGCATTGCTTAGAACGGAATAGGATTTACTTATCGAATCTGTCACTATTGCCGCCGTTAAAGAATTCATCGCGCTGTACCCTACATACAGCCGAACTAAAAAAAGAAAAGAAAAGGGCTTCCTTCGGGAAGCCCAATTTCTTTTTAGGGGATCAGTAAACTCGAACCCTGCGTCGCCCGGCTCTCCAGCACCTCATGCGCGCGTTGCGCATCAGCCAGCGGATACCTCTGCGCTTCTGCCACATCCACCTTAATCACCCCGCTGGCAATCAACGAGAACAGCTCGTTGCTGGCCTCGACCAGTTCGTCATGATTAGTGACGTAACCCTGCAACGAAGGACGGGTGGCAAACAGCGAACCTTTCTGGTTAAGAATGCCCAGATTGACGCCGGTCACCGGGCCGGAGGCGTTGCCGAAGCTGACCATCAGGCCACGGCGCTGCAGACAGTCCAGCGAGGCTTCCCAGGTATCTTTGCCCACCGAGTCATACACCACGCGCACCTTTTTACCGCCGGTGATCTCTTTCACCCGCTCAACGATGCTCTCTTCGCGGTAGTTAATTACCTGCCAGGCACCCGCCTGCAGCGCGCGCTGCGCCTTTTGCGCATTGCCAACGGTGCCGATCAGCTTGGCCCCCAGCGCTTTTGCCCACTGGCAGGCAATCAGCCCGACGCCGCCTGCGGCCGCGTGGAACAGGAACTGTTCGTCAGGCTTGATCTCATAGGTTTTGCGCAACAGATAAAAGACCGTCAGCCCTTTCAGGAAGGAGGCGGCGGCCTGCTCGAAGGAGATGGCGTCCGGCAGAATGGCGGCTTTATCCGCCGGGACGTTGTGAACCGAGCTGTAGGCGCCAAGGGCAGATTGCGCATACACCACGCGGTCGCCCTCTTTTATATGCTTAACGGCGCTGCCTACTTTCACCACTACACCGGCCGCCTCGGTACCCAGCCCGCTTGGCAGGGCCGGAGGCGGATAGAGGCCCCCGCGGATATAAGTGTCAATGTAGTTAATGCCAATGGCTTTGTTTTCGACCTGGATTTCCTGCTCGCCTGGCGCGGCGGGCGTAAACTCCACCGCCCGCAAAACCTCCGGGCCGCCGTGCTTATGAAATTCAATACGCGTTGCCATGCTCCCTCCATTAGAATTAGAAAATATGGTAATCTTTCGACCCACTCTCTATCTCGGTAACTCCATTCACTATGGCAGGAAACAAACCCTTCAACAAACAGACTGAACCCCGTGAACGCGATCCGCAGTTAGCCGGGTTAAAAGTCCCGCCGCACTCGATTGAAGCGGAACAGTCGGTGTTGGGCGGTTTAATGCTGGATAACGAGCGCTGGGACGACGTTGCCGAGCGCGTCGTCACCGACGACTTCTATACCCGCCCGCACCGCCATATCTTTACTGAGATGGCGCGTCTGCAGGAGTCGGGCAGCCCCATCGATCTGATCACCCTCGCGGAATCGCTGGAGCGTCAGGGGCAACTGGAGACCGTTGGCGGCTTCGCCTATCTGGCCGAGTTATCGAAAAATACGCCAAGTGCGGCGAACATCAGCGCCTACGCTGATATCGTACGCGAACGTGCGGTAGTGCGTGACATGATCTCCGTCGCCAACGAGATCGCCGAAGCTGGTTTTGATCCGCAGGGGCGTAACAGCGACGAACTGCTCGACCTGGCCGAGTCCCGGGTGTTTAAAATCGCCGAAAGCCGCGCCAATAAAGACGAAGGGCCGAAGAACATTGCCGACGTTCTCGATTCGACCATTGCGCGTATCGAACAGCTGTTCCAGCAGCCGCATGACGGGGTCACCGGGGTCAACACCGGCTATGACGATCTGAATAAAAAGACCGCCGGTCTTCAGCCGTCGGATCTGATCATCGTCGCCGCACGTCCGTCGATGGGTAAAACCACCTTTGCGATGAACCTCGTCGAAAACGCGGCGATGTTGCAGGATAAACCAGTATTAATCTTCAGTCTGGAGATGCCATCGGACCAGATCATGATGCGTTCTCTGGCGTCGCTGTCCCGCGTGGACCAGACCCGCATTCGTACCGGCCAGCTGGACGACGAGGACTGGGCGCGGATCTCCGGCACCATGGGTATTCTGCTGGAAAAACGGAACATCTATATCGATGACTCCTCCGGCCTGACGCCGACGGAAGTGCGCTCCCGCGCGCGCCGAATCGCCCGCGAGCACGGCGGCATTGGCCTGATCATGATCGACTACCTCCAGCTGATGCGCGTTCCATCGCTGTCGGACAACCGTACTCTGGAAATTGCCGAAATCTCCCGCTCGCTGAAAGCACTGGCGAAAGAGTTGCAGGTGCCGGTGGTGGCGCTGTCGCAGCTTAACCGCTCCCTGGAGCAGCGTGCCGACAAGCGTCCGGTCAACTCCGATCTGCGTGAATCGGGCTCCATCGAGCAGGATGCCGACTTAATCATGTTCATCTATCGTGATGAGGTCTATCACGAGAACAGCGACCTGAAAGGCATCGCAGAAATTATTATTGGTAAGCAGCGTAACGGCCCAATCGGTACGGTGCGTCTGACCTTTAACGGCCAATGGTCACGCTTCGACAACTATGCGGGACCGCAATATGATGATGAGTGATTTCTAAGGAATTCAAATGCAAGCGGCAACTGTAGTCATTAACCGCCGCGCTCTGCGACACAACCTGCAACGCCTGCGTGAACTGGCTCCCGCCAGCAAACTGGTTGCAGTCGTGAAAGCGAACGCTTACGGACACGGTCTGATCGAGACCGCGCGAACGCTCCCCGATGCCGACGCCTTTGGCGTCGCCCGTCTCGAAGAGGCCCTGCGCCTGCGCGAGGGGGGCATCACCCAGCCGATCCTGCTGCTCGAAGGCTTCTTTAATGGTGCCGACCTGCCGACCATCGCCGCAAAACAGCTGCATACCGCCGTGCACAACATGGAGCAGCTCGAGGCGCTGGAGAACGCGGTGCTCTGCGAGCCCGTTACCGTATGGATGAAGCTCGACACCGGCATGCATCGCCTGGGCGTGCGTCCGGAACAGGCGGAGGCCTTTTATCAGCGCTTAAGCCAGTGCCAGAACGTTCGCCAGCCGGTCAATATCGTCAGCCATTTCGCCCGGGCCGACGAGCCCGAGTGCGGCGCGACCGAACAGCAGCTCGATATCTTCAACACCTTCTGCGAAGGCAAGCCGGGGATGCGCTCGATCGCGGCCTCCGGCGGTATTCTGCTGTGGCCGCAGTCCCACTTCGACTGGGCGCGTCCGGGCATTATTCTGTACGGCGTTTCGCCGCTGGAGGGCCAACCCTGGGGGCCGGACTTCGGTTTTCAGCCGGTGATGTCGCTCACCTCCAGCCTGATTGCGGTGCGCGAGCACAAAGCCGGGGAGCCGGTAGGCTATGGCGGTACCTGGGTCAGCGAGCGTGACACCCGTCTGGGCGTGGTGGCGATGGGCTATGGCGACGGCTACCCGCGCGCTGCCCCCTCCGGTACGCCAGTGCTGGTGAACGGTCGGGAAGTGACCATCGTCGGACGCGTGGCGATGGACATGATCTGCGTTGACCTCGGGCCAGAGGCGCAGGAGAAAGCGGGCGATCCGGTGACTCTGTGGGGCGAAGGTTTACCCGTGGAGCGGATCGCGGAAATTACAAAAGTGAGTGCTTACGAACTTATCACCCGGCTGACGTCGCGGGTGGCGATGCACTACCTCGATTGATCCCGACTTTCCCTCTCCCTCCAGGGAGAGGGAGTCAAGCAGGTTCTGTCGCCCACACCCCATCTTCCTTAACATCCTCTCGATCTTCTTCTGCTTCCGGTTTATTGTTGAATTCCCTGCCTCATTATTATCCGGAGAACCATCGCGTGTTCCAGAAAGTCGACGCCTATGCTGGCGACCCCATCCTCTCCTTAATGGAGCGTTTCAAAGAAGATCCCCGGGGCGATAAAGTTAACCTCAGTATCGGTCTGTACTACAACGAAGCAGGCATTATTCCGCAGCTGCAGGCGGTGGCCAAAGCCGAAGCACGTCTCAATGCCACGCCGCACGGCGCGTCGCTCTATCTGCCGATGGAAGGGCTGAACAGCTATCGTCACACCATTGCTCCGCTGCTGTTTGGCGCAGATCATCCGGTGCTGGTGGAAAAGCGTGTGGCCACCATCCAGACCCTGGGCGGCTCAGGCGCGCTGAAGGTGGGTGCCGACTTCCTGCACAAGTATTTCCCGGAATCCGCTGTCTGGGTGAGCGACCCGACCTGGGAAAACCACGTCGCCATCTTTGAAGGCGCGGGCTTCACGGTTAACACCTACCCATGGTTTGACGATCAGACCAACGGCGTGCGCGTTGGCGCGTTGCTGGAAAAACTGAGCACCCTGCCGGAGCGCAGCATCGTGCTGCTGCACCCGTGCTGCCATAACCCGACCGGTGCCGATCTGACCAACGATCAGTGGGATGCGGTGATTGAAGTGCTGAAGGCCCGCAACCTGATCCCATTCCTCGACATTGCCTATCAGGGCTTTGGCGCCGGGATGGAAGAGGACGCCTACGCCATTCGCGCCATCGCCAGCGCAGGCCTGCCGGCGCTGGTCAGCAACTCCTTCTCCAAAATCTTCTCGCTGTATGGCGAGCGTGTCGGTGGCCTGTCGGTGGTCTGCGAAGACCAGGATGCCGCCGGACGCGTGCTGGGCCAGCTGAAAGCCACCGTGCGTCGTATCTACTCCAGCCCACCAAACTTTGGTGCGCAGGTGGTGGCGACCGTGCTGGGCGATGACGAACTCAAAGCCGAGTGGCTGGCGGAAGTGGAGGCGATGCGTATCCGTATCCTTTCCATGCGTCAGACGCTGGTCGATGTGCTGAAAGAGGCGGTGCCGGGGCACAGCTTTGACTACCTGCTGCAGCAGCGCGGCATGTTCAGCTACACCGGCTTCAGCGCGCAGCAGGTGGATCGCCTGCGCGATGAGTTTGGTGTCTACCTGATTGCCAGCGGACGCATGTGCGTGGCGGGCCTGAACAGCAGCAATGTTCAGCGCGTAGCGCAGGCCTTTGCCGCTGTAATGTAAGTACTTACTCACGGCCTCCTTCTTTTGCGAGGGGGCCGGAATGGGTAAAACCCCGCCTTGTGATATCCCTCTTTTTATTACGGCTTATATAAAAAATTCCCTTTCAATCCCCTGCGGCTACGGTTATTTTCAATCTGGTTTTTGACCATCCGCTCAAAATAAAAATAACGGTTTGAATATTCAGGGGAAAATATGCGCAAGATCACACAGGCGCTCAGCGCTGTCTGCTTATTGCTCTCACTCAGCCACCCGGCGGTGGCGCGCCCCTCATCACCTCCACCGCTCTACACCGGCACCAATGCCGCCAGGCTGGCCGAGCAGGCCCCAATCCACTGGGTGTCCGTGGCCCAGATTGAAAACAGCCTGATGGGGCGTGCGCCCATGTCGGTAGGATTTGATATTGATGACACCGTGCTGTTCTCCAGCCCGGGCTTCTGGCGGGGTAAAAAGAGCTGGTCGCCGGACAGCGACGATTACCTGAAAAACCCGGATTTCTGGCAGCAGATGAACAACGGCTGGGATGAGTTCAGCATTCCGAAAGAGGTGGCCCGCGCGCTGATTGCCATGCACGTTAAGCGTGGCGACAGGATCTGGTTTATTACCGGGCGGCATGCCACTAAAACCGAATCCGTCACCAAAGCCTTGCAGGACGCCTTTCTGATCCCCGCCGCGGCCATGAACCCGGTTATTTTTGCCGGTGAGAGCTCAGGCAGAAACAACAAAGCCTCATGGATGGAGCAGAAGCAGATCAAGATTTACTACGGCGATGCCGACAGCGACATCATTGCCGCTCGCGAGGCGGGGGCCAGAGGCATTCGGGTGCTGCGTGCCTCTAACTCGACCTGGAAACCGCTGCCGCAGGCCGGGGCGTTTGGCGAAGAGGTGATCGTCAATTCAGAATACTGAGTACCTGATCGGGGCAGAAAAGACGCTTTTTTAAGCAGATTTACCCGCTACGGGTTTTACCTTTCGTCGTATTGCTGCACACTTAGAGTGATTATCCTGTAGAACGGAGCAGCACATGTGGTATCAGCAAACCCTGACCCTGCGCGCCAGGTCCCGAGGTTTTCACCTGGTGACGGACGAGGTCCTCGGACAGATCCGCGATCTATCCCGCATTAAGGTCGGTTTACTGCATCTGTTACTGCAACACACGTCAGCCTCTCTCACCCTCAACGAGAATTGCGATCCCACCGTCCGTTCCGATATGGAGCAGCATTTTCTTAAATCCGTTCCCGATGATGCCCATTGGGAACATGATGACGAGGGGCCAGACGACATGCCTTCCCACATTAAATCCTCCTTGCTGGGCGTCTCTTTGCTGCTGCCGGTCAATCACGGCCGCGTGCAGCTCGGCACCTGGCAGGGGATCTGGCTGGGAGAACACCGTATCCATGGCGGTTCGCGCACCATTATCGCGACGCTACAAGGGGAATAATGATGACAATTTCGGAGATACTTCAGTACTGCATGAATAAGCCGGGTGCGGAGCAAAGCGTGCACAGCGACTGGAAGGCAACCCAGATTAAGGTCGCAGACGTGCTGTTTGCGATGGTGAAAGATGTGGAAGGACGTCCGGCGGCCGCGCTAAAAACCAGCCCGGAACTGGCGGATCTGCTGCGCCAGCAGCATACCGACGTGCGTCCCAGCAAGCACCTGAATAAGGCGCACTGGAGCACGGTCTACCTGGATGGATCGATACCGGATTCGCAGATTTACTATCTGGTGGATGCCTCTTACAAGCAGGCGGTGGAACTGCTGCCGGAGATGACCCGGCAGCAGCTGTCAGTCTGACTAGTTCAGAAGGGGTTTAAGGAAGCGGGCCGTGTGCGAGGCTTCGCACTCCGCAACGGTTTCCGGGGTACCGGAAACCAGGATTTCGCCGCCGCCGCTGCCGCCTTCCGGACCGAGATCCACAATCCAGTCCGCGGTTTTAATCACGTCCAGGTTGTGCTCAATCACCACGATGGTGTTGCCCTGATCGCGCAGCTGATGCAGCACGTCGAGTAACTGCTGGATATCAGCAAAGTGCAGACCGGTGGTCGGCTCATCCAGAATGTACAGCGTCTGACCGGTGCCGCGTTTGGAGAGCTCACGCGCCAGCTTAACGCGCTGCGCCTCGCCGCCCGACAGGGTGGTCGCCGACTGGCCCAGACGAATGTAGGTCAGACCAACATCCATCAGGGTCTGGAGCTTACGCGCCAGCGCCGGAACGGCATCAAAGAACTCACGCGCTTCTTCGATGGTCATATCCAGCACTTCGTGGATGGTCTTGCCCTTGTATTTGATCTCCAGCGTTTCGCGGTTATAGCGCTTGCCTTTGCACTGATCGCACGGCACATAAATATCCGGCAGGAAGTGCATTTCGACCTTGATCACCCCATCGCCCTGACAGGCTTCACAGCGCCCGCCGCGAACGTTAAAGCTGAAACGGCCCGGCGTATAGCCGCGCGAACGCGATTCCGGCACGCCGGCAAAGAGTTCACGTACTGGCGTAAACACGCCGGTATAGGTCGCCGGGTTGGAACGCGGCGTACGACCGATTGGACTCTGGTCGATATCGATCACCTTGTCGAAGTGCTCCAGGCCGTGGATCTCGCGATACGGCGCCGGTTCAGCCAGGGTTGCCCCGTTCAGCTGGGTCTGAGCAATCGGGAACAGGGTGTCGTTAATCAGCGTTGATTTACCGGAACCCGACACCCCGGTGATGCAGGTGAACAGGCCGACCGGCAGGGTCAGAGTCACGTCTTTCAGGTTGTTGCCGCGAGCACCGGTAAGCTTCAGCACTTTCTCCGGATTGGCGGGCACGCGCTGTTGCGGGACTTCAATCTTGCGCTTGCCGCTCATGTACTGGCCGGTCAGGGATTCCGGGACCGCCATAATGGCGTCCAGAGGCCCTTCTGCCACTACCTGGCCACCGTGGACACCAGCCCCCGGGCCGATGTCGATCACGTGGTCGGCCGCGCGGATGGCGTCTTCGTCGTGCTCAACCACAATCACCGTGTTGCCGAGGTTACGCAGGTGGATCAGCGTCCCGAGCAGGCGTTCGTTGTCGCGCTGGTGCAGGCCGATAGACGGCTCATCCAGCACGTACATCACCCCCACGAGGCCCGCGCCGATCTGGCTCGCCAGACGGATACGCTGCGCTTCGCCGCCGGACAGGGTCTCAGCCGAGCGGGAAAGGGTGAGATAGTTCAGGCCGACGTTAACCAGGAACTTGAGGCGATCCCCGATCTCTTTCAGCACTTTCTCGGCGATTTGCGCCCGCTGTCCGGAGAGCTTCAGGTTATTGAAGAAGTCCATCGCATGGCCGATGCTCATGTCCGAGATGGTCGGCAGCGGCGTGTTTTCAACATACACGTGGCGCGCTTCGCGACGCAGGCGGGTGCCGTCACAGGTGGCGCAGGAGCGGTTGCTGATGAACTTCGCCAGCTCTTCACGTACCGCGCTGGATTCCGTCTCTTTGTAACGGCGCTCCATGTTGTGCAGCACGCCTTCGAACGGATGACGGCGCACCGAGGTATCGCCGCGATCGTTCATGTATTTGAACTCAATGTTCTCTTTCGCAGAGCCGAACAGGATCACCTTGTGCACGGTCGGGCTCAGGCTGCCCCACGGCGCTTCGACATCGAACTTATAGTGTTCAGCCAGCGACTTCAGCATCTGGAAATAGTAGAAGTTACGCTTATCCCAGCCGCGGATCGCGCCGCCAGCCAGGGACAGCTCCGGGTTCTGGATCACCCGGTCAGGATCGAAATACTGCTGCACGCCGAGTCCGTCACAGGTCGGGCAGGCGCCGGCCGGGTTGTTGAACGAGAACAGACGCGGTTCGAGCTCGCGCATGCTATAACCGCAAATCGGGCAGGCGAAGTTGGCAGAGAAGAGCAGCTCGTCTGCTTTCGGGTCGTCCATATCGGCAACCACCGCCGTACCGCCGGAGAGATCCAGCGCGGTTTCGAACGACTCAGCCAGACGCTGGGTCAGATCGTCACGCACCTTAAAGCGGTCGATCACCACCTCGATGGTGTGTTTCTTCTGCAGCTCCAGCTTCGGCGGATCGGAGAGATCGCACACTTCCCCGTCGATACGGGCGCGGATATAACCCTGGCTGGCCAGGTTTTCCAGCGTTTTGGTGTGCTCGCCTTTACGCTCTTTAATGATTGGCGCCAGCAGCATCAGGCGTTTGCCTTCCGGCTGCGCCAGCACGTTATCCACCATCTGGCTGACGGTCTGGGCCGCCAGCGGGACATCATGGTCCGGGCAGCGCGGCTCACCCACGCGGGCATACAGCAGACGCAGGTAGTCATGGATTTCGGTGATAGTCCCGACGGTGGAGCGCGGGTTATGGGAGGTCGACTTCTGCTCAATAGAGATAGCCGGCGACAACCCTTCGATATGGTCGACATCCGGCTTTTCCATCAGCGACAGGAACTGACGCGCATAAGCAGAAAGCGATTCAACGTAACGACGCTGACCTTCGGCATACAGGGTGTCGAAAGCCAGGGAGGATTTGCCTGAGCCTGAAAGCCCGGTCACGACGATCAGTTTGTCGCGAGGGATGACGAGGTTGATATTCTTGAGATTGTGGGTGCGGGCGCCCCGAACTTCTATCTTATCCATTCACCTTTCCCGGTAGGTAGATACACGGAATGCCTGGTTTGTTTGAAGGACAACCGGCAGAAACGATTAATTATGACACAAATTGAACTGGCTGGATATACAGTATTGGAATGCATCTTCTGATTACTTGTGCAACAATGTAACCTTCGTGAGAACTCTGGAAGATGCTTCGAAACTATCGAAAGACCACGTGGAAATGGTACACTCGCGCGCTTACACTATTCAGACAAGTTTTCAGGAGACACGATCATGGCCAGCAGAGGCGTAAACAAGGTGATTCTCGTCGGTAATCTGGGCCAGGACCCGGAAGTACGCTATATGCCGAGTGGTGGTGCAGTGGCCAACATTACGCTGGCTACTTCCGAATCCTGGCGTGATAAAGCGACCGGTGAGATGAAAGAGCAGACCGAATGGCACCGCGTTGTGCTGTTTGGCAAACTGGCCGAAGTGGCCGGTGAATATCTGCGTAAAGGCTCCCAGGTCTATATCGAAGGCCAGCTGCGTACCCGCAAATGGACCGATCAGGCCGGCGCAGAAAAATACACCACCGAAGTGGTGGTAAACGTCGGCGGCACCATGCAGATGCTGGGTGGCCGTCAGGGCGGTGGCGCACCAGCAGGTGGCGGTCAGCAGCAGCAGCAGGGCGGTTGGGGTCAGCCTCAGCAGCCACAGGGCGGCAACCAGTTCAGCGGCGGCGCGCAGTCTCGTCCGCAGCAGCAGCCGTCTGCACCCGCGCAGTCTAACGAACCGCCAATGGATTTCGACGACGACATCCCGTTCTGATAATCAGAACCTGCGTTTCGCAACCACAAAAAACCCAGACATGGTCTGGGTTTTTTTATATTCACTAGGTGTACATCATTGGCCAGTCTGGTGGCGTATGGCTCATCGCCTCAACCATTACCGCTTTAACGTTGTTCCAGATAACGGCCACATCCAGCAGGGTGATGCCCAGCAGGCCAGTGGCGAACCAGCATGCCGCCGCCAGACCGAGACAGGTGCTGATCACCGCCAGCGCCGTGTAATCTGATTTACGAAACTGAATGTTCAGCGTGCTGGCCAGAAACATCAGCACTGCGCTCAACAACTCCCAGCGTGCAAACACAACGCCAGTGGTAATAGCTGCCATAAAAACGATCCTCAAAGATAACCGCCGCCGGGGATAGCGCGACGTTGCCCACACACTGTGGCAAACTGGCTATCGGCAGGCTCAGACTCACAACAATGAAACAATGTTTCTTGTTACATAAGATATGTGAACTATATCACGTTTGTTCTTTTATTCGCCACTGGGCAAATGCATAAAAATGGCCTTTTTTAACCCTATTATTACCAGGGTTTTAGTGAGCAGAAATATATATTTAGGCTGCTAAGCGGTCTATTTATGACAACTTTGCTGAGAATTCATCGGGATAAGAAAACATGTACAGGCCGGATGGCGATGTACAATATTTACAGCCTCAGAGCTATAGCTTATGCTTCTTGCGGTTGCTTACTCTGTTCGTAATAAATAAATCAGGCTTGAACGTCTTTTGCTGTTTATTATTTTTTATCATTTTAATTTTACACACGCGTCCCGGTAAGGCAGTCACATTAATGTATGCTGGCTGAATATCATTTTATTCCTGATTAATTCGTTGCGGTATTTCTGTCTCGTTAATGAGCTACGAATAAACAATGAAGCAAGTAAATCGAGAAAATATTAATGACAGTACCCGGGCCCTGCACGCATTAGCTAAATTAATGCCAAAATTATCATCCCATGCGACCTTAACGTCTCTGCTGGAGACGATTAATCATACCTTTGGCGCCCAGCTCAGCTGGATGATGATGCAGGATGATACGGGCCAGCCGCAGTTTGTCAGTGCCGGGGAATTAACCTGCCATCCGCTGGAAATTAATGGGTTTATTGCCAGCCAGTTATTGCAACGTCATCCCCGTTCATGGCAGATAATCGGCTGGAAAGAGAATACCGGCACGCTGATATTTCCTCCCGGGCATCCGGGACATCACCAGTTACAGTGCGGCGTGCTGTGTAAAATGGCCCCGCATCAGCACGGCTACTTCTTCCTCGGGTTTACGCAACCGCAAAGCACCCTCACCGTGCTGAAAGAGGTGGTGATTATCCTTGTTGAAAAGCTGAAGGATTTTGTCACCGGGCTGGTGGCCCGTGAGCGTACGGCAAAAGAGATGCAGCGGATGCTCGCCCAGTACAAAACGCTGTTTGAACGGGCACCGGTGCTGATGAACTCTTTCGACCGGAGTAGCCGCTGCGTATTGTGGAATGCTGAATGCGAAAAGGTATTTGGCTGGACGATGGCGGAGATCAACGCTCATGCCGATCCGCTGGCGCTGTTTTATTCTGACCCGGAGGTGCGTCGCCGGGTCCACGAGTCGGTTAACACCTCCCCGCTGAACGACATGTACGAATGGCACCCGGTGCGCCGGGACGGGATGCAGTTGACCATCCTGTGGTCAAACATCTCCCTGCCGGACGGCTCGATCCTCAATATCGGGCTCGATATTACCGCCCGCAAAAAAGTGGAGCGGCAGCTGGAGATGAAGGCCACGACCGACGATCTGACGCGCTGCTTAAATCGTTTTGCCATCCTGCAGCAGATTGCCGCTGCCCTGGAGATCAGCCAGCGGCAGGAGGCCGACAGCCACTTCTCGGTGCTGATGTTTGACCTGGATTTCTTTAAACAGATTAATGACCAGTGGGGTCACCTGGTGGGGGATGCCGCCCTGGTGCACTTCTGCGACTGCCTGCGGGGGCTGATCCCGCCCGGCTCGGCGCTGGGTCGGGTAGGTGGAGAGGAGTTTTTACTGCTGCTGCCGAAGACCCGCAGCGACGCGGCGGTGCGGCTCTCCACCCGGCTGCGCCGGGCGCTGTCCATCACGCCCCTTAACGTCGGCAGCCGGAGGCTGACTCTCTCCTTCAGCGCGGGAGTGGTGGAGGTGAGCGACAAACAGCATGATACCTCCTCGCTACTCATTAGCGCAGATAAGGCACTTTATGATGCCAAGCGTGCAGGAAGAGGAAAAACAATCGTCGCGGTTGATTATTTATAAATCACTTTAATCATTATCATGGGATAAATAGCACAAAATCTCATGATGAAGTTGCGCTTTTTTCACGCTGTCGGTAGTTTGACTTAATCGACGACATTCTGTTGAGTTATCCGGGAGCCTGGCTTTCAGAACCGGTAATTATTTTCCTTAATAAACAGGAAACGAATACTTTCAGTTTGGCTTACGGACAAATATTATCGGCATAACCAACTATTAGGTTATTGGTGTTAAAAGTCAGTTGCTAACTTCGCATGATTCATGCAACGTAATCACCTGTTTAGCAAAGCATCCGGCCTTCAAGATTACAGGCACATAAAAAGCAGGGATATAGGGCGGAAATGAATCGTAGCGCACGGGACAAGGTGCTGAGGATAGTCGGGGTTATCATGGTAGTTTTGCTACCTGTGATGCTTGCGCTATGGTTTGCCCAGCAACGCGCGGTTAACGAAACAAGCAGCCAGCTTCGATCCTTTGCGGAACTCGCTTTAGATAAAACTGAACTGGTCATTCAGCAGGTTGAGCTGGCTCGTCATTCTGCAGAACAGTATTCGGGCGATATTTGCACGCCAGCACACCGGCAATATATGTTAAATATCGTCCGCGGTCGGCTCTACATTGCCGATCTATTGTATGCGGATGGCCGCCAATTTCTTTGCTCAACGACGAGCACCCCCGCGGATCCCTATACGATTTCCGCCGCCAATTACCAACGCCAGCCAGACGTCTCTATCTATTATTACCGCGACACGCCCTTTTATGAGGGATATAAAATGATCTATATGCAGTTAGGTCATTATGTGGTGGTCGTTAATCCTCTGACCTATAGCGAAGTAATGTCTTCGGATCGCTCTCTGGCGTGGGGCGTATTTGATACAGTGACCAATGCCTTCTTTTCCGTTAGTGAACAGGCTAATCAAAAAGAATTAAAAGCGCTGATTGGCGAGAACAATCTCGCATTCCAGAATGAAGGCCGTTTTTATACTATTGTTCGTTCAGACAAGCGCCCGATTGCCGCCATTGTCTCCACCACTAACCAGCGTTTTTATGAAGTGCTTTATCATCAGGCGACATTAACCCTGCCGCTGGGGATGATCAGCAGCATTATTATTTTACTGATGTGGTCGAGAACGCGACGCGAATTTAACTCTCCGGGTCGCTTATTGCATCGGGCATTAAATAAAAGACAGCTTTGCCTGCACTACCAGCCGATTATCGATATTAAAAGCAATGTTTGTGTCGGGGCGGAGGCGCTATTGCGATGGCCAGGTTTTAACGGCCCGGTGATGAGCCCGGTAGAATTTATCCCGCTGGCAGAAGAAGAGGGCATGAGCGAGCGCATCACTGACTACGTGGTGGAAGAAGTCTTCAGCGATCTGGGCCCTTTCCTGGCCTGCAACCCGCATATCTATATCTCCATTAACCTGTCGGCCACGGACTTCCACTCTTCACGCCTGATTGCGATGATCAGCGATAAAGCCCGCCACTACAACGTCCGGGCCCAGCAAATCAAAATCGAAGTGACCGAGCGCGGGTTTATCGACGTGCCGAAAACGACGCCGGTGATTCAGGCGTTTCGTCAGGCGGGATATGAAGTGGCGATCGATGATTTCGGTACCGGTTATTCCAACCTGCACAACCTCTACTCGCTGAACGTCGATATCCTGAAAATCGATAAATCCTTTATCGACACGCTGACCACCAACAGCACCAGCCACCTGATCGTCGAGCACATTATTGAAATGGCCCAAAGCCTGCGCTTAAAAACCATCGCCGAAGGGGTGGAAACACCGGAACAGGTCACCTGGTTAAACAAGCGCGGCGTGCAGTATTGTCAGGGCTGGCACTTCGCGAAGGCCATGTCGCCGCAGGATTTCATGACCTGGCAGCAACAGCCAGTCACGCCATCACTTGCCCACAGCCACTAATTCAGCTGATGACGATAGTCGCTGGGGGTGCGATCAAACTCGCGGCGGAATACGCGGGAAAACGTCTGCTGGGAGACATAGCCCAGGTCCATGGCGATATCAAAAATAGGGCGCTGGGTGGTGCGTAACGCCTGAGCCGCCAACAATAATCTGCGTTGACGAATGTACTCGCCCAGCGTCTGATGCATAACGGCGCGGAACATTCTCTGCAAGTACCACTTCGAGTAACCCGACTTTTTTGCCACCACATCGATACTCAAGGGTTGATCGATATGGTCATCCATCCATTCAATAAGTGTCTGAATAATTTGTTGATGCGACATAGAGCAGCCTCTTTCTGGTTACACCTGTATCGGTTAATTCGTCGTTTTGTCTGCGGGCGAGTATAATTCCTCAAGTTAACTTGAGGTAAAGAGGTTTTATGGAAAAGAAATTACCGCGGATTAAAGCGCTGCTGACGCCGGGCGAGGTGGCAAGGCGCAGCGGCGTGGCGGTGTCAGCACTGCATTTCTATGAAAGCAAAGGGTTAATTAAGAGCATCCGCAACACCGGCAACCAGCGGCGATATACCCGCGACGTACTGCGCTACGTGGCGATCATTAAGATTGCTCAACGCATCGGCATCCCACTGGCCACTATTGGCGAAGCGTTAGGTATTCTGCCGGAGGGACATACCCTGAGCGCGAAGGAGTGGAAGGCACTCTCTTCCCAGTGGCGCGACGAGCTGGAGCGGCGCATTCATACCCTGGAGGCGCTGCGGGACGAGCTGGACGGCTGCATTGGCTGTGGATGTCTGTCGCGCAGCGACTGCCCGCTGCGAAACCCTGGCGATAGGCTGGGCGAGCAGGGCACTGGCGCGCGGTTGCTGGAAGAGGATTAGCCCGACGCAGTAAAAACTAAAGCGCCACAACTGAGCGCTTTAGTTTATTCCCGGTCTTTGTCTTTCTCTCTATCCCGCTGGTTTACAGGAGGGTTTCCCCCGACATCAACACCCCTCAGTCGAGCATGCTTTGGAGGTTCCGGTTTGTGCTGACAATTTAAGTCTAGGC
Source organism: Leclercia sp. Marseille-Q4284 (assembly GCF_916618945.1). Classification (NCBI taxonomy): domain Bacteria; kingdom Pseudomonadati; phylum Pseudomonadota; class Gammaproteobacteria; order Enterobacterales; family Enterobacteriaceae; genus Leclercia; species Leclercia sp. Marseille-Q4284. Next base: position 583,182 of record NZ_CAKAKG010000002.1, on the reverse strand, counting down.
CGGGAGCCCGGGTTTGCCAGCGCCACAGCGCAAAATCTCGGCAAAATTTTTTCGCCAGGTTGTGCAATTTTCTATAGTTAGTGGACAAGCCCAACTGGAGATAATCATGATTAAGGTCCACCACCTCAACCAGTCCCGATCCCAGCGCGTGCTCTGGGCGCTGGAAGAGCTCGCTCTGCCTTATCAGATTGAACGTTATCAGCGGGATAAAACCATGATGGCACCCGCCGCGTTGCGCAAAGTCCACCCGCTGGGTAAATCCCCGGTGCTGGAGGATAACGGCCTGATCCTGGCAGAATCGGGCGCGATCCTCGAATATCTGCAGGAGACCTACGATCCCGGTTCGCAGCTTAAGCCGCAGGATAGCGAGATGAAACTGCACTACCGTTTCTGGCTCCATTACGCGGAAGGCTCCCTGATGCCGCTCCTGTTAATGAAGCTGGTTTTCTCCAGCCTTGGTAAACCGCCGATCCCGTTTGGCCTGCGCTCGCTGGGCAAAGTGCTGGGGCAGGGGGTGCAGAAGGCGTACCTCAACCGCCAGCTGGAAACCCACGCCCGTTTTCTGGAATCCTGGCTGAAGGATCACCGCTGGTTTGCCGGGGAGAATCTCAGCATGGCGGATGTGCAGATGAGTTTTCCGGTGTTTGCCCTGCTGGAGCGGGGCGGCATCGACGATCTCCCTCACCTGCAGACGTGGAAGAAAAACGTCGAAATGCGTCCGGCCTGGCAGCGGGCGATCCAGCAGGGCGGTCCGTTTGAAATCCCTGGCGCGTCCTGAAAATGTTATCAAATTGCGCATTCACGATAACGTTTGCGCATACTCTGTCTACTTCTTCACCACCCCGCATGCAAATTAGCGAAAAACGGCAAAGTTAAGTTGAAAACGCCCATGTTTAAGCCGGATAATCGTTTGCCTTTAATTCAACACCCGTTTTGTCAGCGCGAAGCTAAACGTTTGCTTTTTTTATGACGCCCCTCTTTGTCATAAACGCAGCACAGGGATAAGACGTTTCGCTGGTCGTGGAGTGTCCATCACGCTGACCGACGACGATAATAATTTTCAGGGGATGTTTTCTATGTCTACGCCATCTGCGCGTACCGGCGGTTCACTCGACGCCATGTTCAAAATTTCTGCCCGTGGCAGTACCGTGCGTCAGGAGATCGTTGCCGGTCTGACGACCTTCCTGGCGATGGTCTACTCGGTAATCGTGGTCCCGGGCATGCTGGGCAAAGCCGGTTTCCCACCGGCGGCGGTCTTTGTCGCCACCTGTCTGGTTGCTGGCGTAGGCTCCATCGTGATGGGTCTGTGGGCCAACCTGCCGCTGGCGATCGGCTGCGCCATCTCGCTGACCGCCTTTACCGCGTTCAGCCTGGTGCTGGGTCAGCAGATCAGTGTCCCGGTTGCCCTGGGTGCCGTGTTCCTGATGGGTGTGCTGTTTACCATTATCTCTGCCACCGGCATCCGTAGCTGGATCCTCCGCAACCTGCCGCAGGGCGTTGCGCACGGCACCGGGATCGGTATCGGCCTGTTCCTGCTGCTGATTGCTGCCAACGGTGTTGGCCTGGTGATCAAAAACCCACTGGACGGTCTGCCGGTTGCGCTGGGTAATTTCGCCAGCTTCCCGGTGATCATGTCGCTGATTGGCCTGGCGGTGATCATCGGTCTGGAAAAACTGAAAGTGCCGGGCGGCATCCTGCTGACCATCATTGGCGTCTCGGTTGTGGGTCTGATTTTCGATCCGGCGGTGCACTTCTCCGGCGTGTTCGCCATGCCATCCCTGAGCGATGAAAACGGCAACTCCCTGATTGGCAGCCTGGATATCATGGGCGCGCTGAACCCGGTGGTGCTGCCAAGCGTGCTGGCGCTGGTGATGACCGCGGTCTTCGACGCTACCGGCACCATCCGCGCGGTGGCGGGCCAGGCGAACCTGCTGGATAAAGACGGTCAGATTATCGATGGCGGCAAAGCGCTGACCACCGACTCCCTGAGCAGCGTCTTCTCGGGTTTAGTGGGTGCCGCGCCGGCAGCCGTGTATATCGAATCTGCGGCGGGTACGGCGGCTGGCGGTAAAACCGGTCTGACGGCGATTACCATCGGCGTGCTGTTCCTGCTGATCCTGTTCCTCGCTCCGCTCTCCTATCTGGTGCCGGCGTACGCCACCGCCCCTGCGCTGATGTACGTTGGCCTGCTGATGCTGAGCAACGTGGCGAAAATTGATTTTGCCGACTTCGTTGACGCGATGGCCGGTCTTATCACTGCGGTGTTCATCGTTCTGACCTGTAACATTGTTACCGGCATCATGATCGGTTTCGCTTCGCTGGTGATCGGGCGCGTTGTCTCCGGTGAATGGCGTAAGCTGAACATCGGTACGGTGGTGATTGCCGTGGCGCTGGTGGCGTTCTACGCGGGCGGCTGGGCTATCTAAGCTGTCAACTGCGCAAAAAGACGGGTGGCTCAGGCCGCCCGTTTTTATTTTCGGAACACATCTTGTTGCCTTATGCGTTACTCTGGGGGAGATACACTGTGGCAAGATGCCAGTGATGTAAACGTACAGAAATCTCGCAAACAGGGAACGCATGGAAATCTTCTTCACAATACTCATCATGACCCTTTTGGTCTCCCTCTCCGGGGTAGTCACCCGCGTACTGCCCTTCCAGTTACCGCTGCCGCTGATGCAGATCGCCATCGGTGCTCTGCTGGCGTGGCCGACGTTCGGATTGCATGTCGAGTTTGATCCCGAACTGTTTCTGGTGCTGTTTATCCCACCTCTGCTGTTTGCCGACGGCTGGAAAACGCCGACGCGGGAGTTTCTCGAGCATGGGCGCGAGATCTTCGGTCTGGCGCTGGCGCTGGTCGTTGTCACCGTGGTGGGGATTGGTTTTCTCATCTACTGGGTGGTGCCGGGGATCCCGCTGATACCGGCCTTTGCGCTGGCAGCAGTGCTGTCACCCACCGATGCCGTGGCGCTGTCCGGGATCGTCGGTGAAGGACGCATTCCGAAGAAAATCATGGGCATCCTGCAGGGCGAGGCGCTGATGAACGACGCTTCCGGCCTGGTGGCGCTGAAATTTGCCGTCGCCGTGGCGATGGGCACCATGGTCTTCACCATCGGCGGGGCGTCCGTTGAATTCTTTAAGGTGGCGATTGGCGGCATCATTGCCGGCTTCGTGGTGAGCTGGCTGTACGGTCGCTCGCTGCGCTTCCTCAGCCGCTGGGGTGGCGACGAGCCTGCCACGCAGATCGTGCTGCTGTTCCTGCTGCCGTTCGCCTCTTACCTGATTGCGGAACACCTTGGCGTGTCGGGCATTCTGGCGGCGGTAGCGGCCGGGATGACCATCACCCGCGCCGGGGTTATGCGCCGTGCGCCGCTGGCGATGCGCCTGCGTGCCAACAGCACCTGGTCGATGCTGGAGTTTGTCTTTAACGGCATGGTGTTCCTGCTGTTGGGCCTGCAGCTGCCGGGGATCCTCGAGTCCTCGCTGGTGGCGGCCGAGGCTGACCCGAATGTCGAAACCTGGATGCTGTTTACCGACATCGTGCTGATTTACGCCGCGCTGATGCTGGTGCGTTTCGGCTGGCTGTGGACGATGAAAAACTTCAGCATGCGTTTCCTGAAAAAGAAACCGATGGAGTTTGGCTCCTGGACCACGCGTGAACTGCTGATTTCAACCTTCGCCGGGGTACGTGGGGCGATTACCCTCGCCGGTGTGCTCTCCATTCCACTGCTGCTGCCGACCGGCGACGTCTTCCCGGCCCGCTACGAGCTGGTGTTCCTGGCGGCAGGGGTGATCCTGTTCTCACTGTTTGTTGGCGTGGTGATGCTGCCGATCCTGCTGCAGCATATGGAGGTGGGCGATCACGTTCAGCAGCATAAAGAGGCACGTATTGCCCGGGCGGCAACCGCTGAAGTCGCCATTGTCGCCATCCAGAAGATGGAGGAGCGTCTGGCCGCGGACACCGAAGAGAACATCGATAACCAGCTGCTGAAAGAGGTGAGTTCGCGGGTGATTGGTAACCTGCGCCGCCGCGCGGATGGCCGCAATGACGTGGAAAGCTCGCTGATGGAAGAGAACCTCGAGCGCCGCTTCCGTCTGGCTGCGCTGCGCTCTGAACGCGCGGAGCTGTATCACCTGCGCGCTACCCGGGAGATCAGCAACGAGACGCTGCAGAAGCTGCTGCACGATCTCGATCTGATGGAAGCGTTGTTGATAGAGAAGCAGTAGGGTGTGTGCGGTCTGATGCCCTCACCCCGGCCCTCTCCCACAGGGAGAGGGTGCAAACACTAAAAACGGTAACCTGGTGGTTATCGTTTTGCGTTTACCTCGGCACCCAAAACCCTTCACAGCATTTCAGCCACGCCTGGGCGCTGTTCGACAAATAGACCCCTTCCCGCCAGATCATCCCCAACTGCCAGTGCAGGTCGCTCTGCAGCGGTATCCAGCGCAGCGTGTTTTTATCCAGTCGCTCGCAGATAGGCTGCGGCAATATCGCAATCCCCACGCCCGCCTGCACCATCGCCGCCAGAAAGTCCCACTGCCCGCTGCGCACCGCGATGCGAGGCTTAACCCCATGCTGGCTGAAGAGCTGCATCAGCTGGCGGCTGAGGGCGAAATCTTCGTTGTAGATCAGCAGAGGATGCTCGGCCAGCAGCTCCGGATTGATGGCGTCGAGCGTCAACCAGTTGCCGGAGCGCGGCACCAGCACGCACAGCGGGTGGCTGAACAGCGGCAGGGCCGTCAGGCCGCTATCCTCCTCCACCGGCAGGGCGGTCATCGCCAGATCCAGCTCACCGTTGATCACCGCCTGCTGGACGGTTAACCCGCCAAATTCAGAAATTTTCAGCTCCACGCCGGGATAGCGCTGGCGAAACAGGCCGATGGGCCCGGCCATCATCATCCCTACCATCGGCGGAATACCGAGGCGCAATACTCCCTTATTGAGGTGGTTGATGTCGCCCAGCTCGGCCTCCAGCTGGCGAAACTCGGCGAGGATCGCCAGCCCGCGCTCAAACACCACCCGGCCAGTGTCGGTTAACAGCAGCTTGCGACCGTCGCGGATCAGCAGGGTACAGTTCAGTTCATCTTCGAGGTTTTTCAGCATTTTGCTGATGGTGGGTTGAGTGACAAAAAGCTTCTCCGCGGCGCGGGTGAAACTCTGCTGGCGGACGACTTCGACAAAGTAACGCAGCGTGCGTATGTCCATGACTATTCCTCGAAACTATACCTTTGATGATTTTAATTCATTTCAGTCAATTACGGGCGCTGACTATACTGGCTCTCCATCTCATTTTGAGGAAATCCCCCATGACCGTGGCGTTAGGTCGCGTTACGCCTGCCGTCGTGCAACGACTCCAGGTACCGGTTCAGGTACTGCTTTACGCGGGTCTTTTTGTCTTCGCTGAATACCTTGTTAGCTGGCTCCATCTGCCGCTGCCGGCCAATCTGGTCGGGATGGTGCTGATGTTCAGCCTGATCCTCTGCCGCGTTATCCCCCTGAATTGGGTGCGGGCCGGCTCGCGCTGGCTGCTGGCGGAGATGCTGCTCTTTTTTGTGCCAGCGGTGGTGGCGGTGGTTAATTATGTCCAGCTGCTGATGGTGGACGGCTGGCGTATCTTTGCGGTGATCGCCCTGAGCACGCTGATGGTGCTGGGCGCTACCGCGTGGGTGGTGGATAAAGTCTATCGCTATGAAATCAGCAGGCAGAAACATGACTAACTTTCAGGTCAGCGTCCTCTGCCTGGTGGTGACCCTGATTATCTACTTCGCCAACAAGCGCCTGTATCGCCGCTTTCGTAAACTGCCCCTGATGCCGCTGGTCTTCACCCCGATTCTGCTGGTGATGATGCTGGTATGGGGCCATATCTCCTGGCAGAACTATATCGGCGAAGCGCACTGGCTACTGTGGCTGCTCGGCCCGGCGACCATCGCCTTTGCGGTACCGGTGTATGACAACCTCGCGGTGATCAAACGTCACTGGATGTCGCTCTCCGCCGGGGTGATCACCGCCACGGTGGTGGCCGTCACCAGCTCGGTCTGGCTGGCGCGGCTGTTTACGCTGTCGGATGAGATCCAGCGCAGCCTGGCGGTGCGCTCCGTCACCACGCCGTTTGCGCTGGCCGCGGCAAAACCGCTCGGCGGACAGCCGGATCTGGTGGCGCTGTTCGTGGTGGTGACCGGGGTGTTTGGCATGGCGGTGGGGGACATGCTGTTTTTACGGCTCTCGATCCGCGAAGGGATGGCGAAAGGGGCCGGGTTTGGCGCGGCCTCCCATGGCGCCGGCACCGCTCGCTCCTATGAGCTGGGCCAGCAGGAGGGCGTGGTCGCCAGCCTGGTGATGATGCTCTCCGGCGTGGTAATGGTGCTGGTGGCCCCGCTGGTGGGCTGGTTGATGTTCTGATTTTTGCCCGGCGGCGCTGCGCTTGCACGGGCCTACGGTTCTGTAGGCCGGGTAAGCGCAGGGTATGAACCGGATACATGGGTAACACTTTAGACCGGATACATGGGTAACAGTTATAACTGGCATAGAAGAGGAGACTCGCTATGCCCTGGACTGAGACCCGACCCATGCAACGCCTTGATTTTATCCGTGCCTGCCACGCAGGCACGGACTCCTTTTCCGCCCTCTGTCGGCTCTTCGGCATCAGCCGCAAGACCGGCTATAAATGGCTTCAACGCTTCGACCCGGATGACCTCTCATCCCTCTCTGACCGCTCCCGTGCCCCGCACTCGCACTCCCGGTCCGTTCCGGACGGTATCGCGGCTTACCTGACGGCCCTGCGGCAAAAGCACCCTGACTGGGGGCCCAAAAAACTGCGGATGTGGTGCCTCAATCATCATGTCGGTTTTACCGTGCCTGCCGCCAGTACCATCGGCGATATCCTTAAACGCGAGGGCCTGGTTCCGGATAAAAAGCGAAAACGCCGGACGCCGGGCAACCGTCAGCCCCTGACCGCCATCAGTGAGAACAATCAGGTCTGGAGCGCGGACTTTAAGGGCAGGTTCAGGCTGCTGAGCAGGGAATACTGCCACCCCTTCACCCTGACCGATAACCACAGCCGGTATCTGCTGAGCTGCCGGGGAACGGACCGGGAGAGCGAGCCCTTCGTCAGACAGTGCCTGACTGATGCGTTCCTGGAGTACGGGCTCCCGGAGGTGCTCAGAACCGACAACGGTCAGCCCTTCGCGGGGACAGGTATCGCCGGGTTAAGCCGTCTTGCGGTCTGGCTGATAAAGCTGGGCGTCAGGCCGGAACGTATCCGGCTGGGTCATCCGGAGGAAAACGGGCGGCACGAGCGCATGCACCGTTCCCTGAAAAGCGCGCTGACGCATGGCAACACCTTCATGACGATGGAGGAGCAGCAACAGTGGTTCAGTGACTACAGGGAAGAGTTCAACCACGAAAGACCGCATGAAGCACTGAACGGTTCGACGCCGGGAGTGGTGTGGCAGCCTTCATGCCGAAGATGGAACGGAAATGTACCTGAGTACGTCTGGCCGGAAGGCGCCCGGCTGTACCGGGTGATGTCGAAAGGGGTGATACATACAGGAAAGAGTGTGTTCCTGAGTGAGGCGCTCATCGGGGAACATATCATGCTGGAAGAACAGGATGATGGCCTTGAGGCCATCATCTTCAATGGAATAACGCTTGCGTACTATGACCGGAAAACCCAGAGTGTGATCCGGATAGACTAGAAAAGTGTTACCTGTGTTCCCGGTCTGATCTGTCACCTGTGTATCCGGTCATACAGCAGCGCCACCCGGCAATGAATGCTAACGGTTCAAACGTCGCACAATCCGCTCCACTTTCTGCCGGAAATCCGCCGCGACCTGGGCGGGGGCCTGGCCCATCTCCAGTTTTTCTCGCGCCGAGGTGAACTGGTCGATCACCTGCAAATCCTCAATATAAGGCGTGGCGACGACGGTGGTGTGCAGCGCCTGCGCCTGACGCAACCCGGCAATCACCGGATCCTGCGGGTCAATCACCCCTTTCGCCGTTAACTGCGTTTCCGCCGCCTTGTTGAGCGGAATGCCGCGCTCCAGCCCCAGAGCGTCCACCGACTGCGGATCGTTAAGCAGGTAGTTCACCAGTATCGCCGCCTCTTTCGGATGCTTCGTGGATTTCGCCACCGACAGCATCTGCGCCGTTTTGAAGTACACCCCTGATTCCTCCGTCCCGGGCTGCATCACGTAGTCCCCCAGCACCAGCTTCGCCGGCGGCGTCATGTTGTTGGCAAACATGCGGATGGTGATGTTCCAGGTGAACAGACCGCCCCATTCGCCGTTAATCCACGGCTTCATCTCATAGAGATTGCCTTTGCCGTAGGAGGAGAGGGTCTTTGGCGACGGGAGAACGCGATCGTCGCTCAGGCGCTTCACAAAGCTGAAGGCCTCCTCCCACTGGGCATCGTTCCAGGCGAAGCTACCGTCACTGTTGAACATCGGCTTCTGGTGCTTCTGCATCATGTACGCATTGAGCAGCAGGATGACGTCCTGATCGACCATCGCGTAGGGATAGTAGTTATTGCCGAGCTTTTGCTGGAAGGTTTTCCCGGCGGCAAAAAAGTCGTCCCAGGTTTTCGGGTACGCCAGCCCGGCTTTCTGCCAGGTGACGTCGTTGTAGTAAAAGACCGGGGCGTTGACCGAGATCGGCAGGCCGTTAAGCTTGCCTTTGATGGTGGTGGATTGCAGATCCTGCGGCTGGTACTGGCTTAAATCGAGTTCCGCTTTGAGCTTGTCGAGATCGTAATAGCCTTCGCCGTTTTTGGAAAAGATGATCAGCCACGGCCAGTTGGTCTGCATCACATCCGGCTCGGTGCCGCTTGCCATCTGGGTGGTCAGGCGTGAAAGATGCCCGTCCCAGCCGGTGTATTCGGCCTTCACTTTGATCTCCGGATGCGCTTTTTCGAAGGCTTCCAGCGCCTTCAGCGTGGCCTGGTGGCGGCTGTTGCCACCCCACCACGACATGCGTAATTCAACGGGCTGCGCCCAGGCAGAGGTACAGGAAAATAACAGCGATGCGATGACACCTGACAGGAGTTTATTCATTATTTTTCTCCGGGACTTTTATTATTAAGCAGGTGAATAACGGTCCAGCACCCTTAGCGTTTCGTCAGACGGGAAACCAGCTCAAACTCCTTAAAGTTGACCGGACGCTGCTGCTGCATGGAAATATTGCCCGCAATGCCGGTGAGGATCGACATCGCCCCGGCCCGATGGTCAGCCGCGCGCTGCAGCGGGTCGTGACCCGGCGCACCAAACAGATCCGCCAGCATGGCGTTGTCGCCGCCGCCGTGGCCCCCTTCGCCGAGGCTGAACGTCGCTTTCCAGGGTTCGGCAAACATCGGGAAGACGGTGAGATCGCACTGTTCGAGGCTGCCCTCGTTTTCCCGCTCGCCCCCGGCGTTGACGTAGGACTTCTCGACGATCTTCATCTCCAGCCGGCCTTCGGTGCCGTTAAAGACCACGTTCAGCCCTTCCCACGGCAGGTAGGCGTTGAGGGAGTAGGTGAGCTGGACCTGGTTCTGGTACTTCACCAGTACCGACATCGTGTCTTCGATGGTGATGCCGTCGCTGAACACGCTCTGATCGCGGAAGTAGTTATCTTCATGCTCGGCGTCGAGATAGAGCGCTTTCAGCTGGGCGTTATCCGCCATCTGCAGGGCAAAGGGATCCGCTTTCGCCCCGGCAAAGCCGTGGGCGCGCGGGTAGAAGTGCGTCACGCCGCGCTTCTCGGCGTTCTCCCGGCCATAGAACTGCAGGCTGCCTTCAGCGTAAACCCGCTCCGGGTAGCTGCCGAGCCAGAAGTTCATCAGATCGAAGTGGTGGGTGGATTTGTGCACCAGCAGGCCGCCGCTGTTGCGTTTTTCCCGATGCCAGCGGCGGAAGTAGTCCGCGCCGTGTTCGGTGTTGAGCAGCCACTCGAAGTGTACCGAGGTGACGGTGCCGATCGTCCCCTGCATCAGCAGCTCGCGCACCTTGCTGTGGTGCGGGGCGTAGCGGTAGTTAAAGGCCACCCGCACGCTGCGGCCGGTCTCTTCGATGGCGTCGAGAATGCGCAGGGCGCGCTGTTCATCGATGGTCATCGGCTTTTCGGTGATCACATCGCAGCCGGCGTGCAGGGCGCGAACGATGTAGTCGTCATGGGTACGATCCATGGTGGTGACGATGACGACATCAGGACGCGTTTCGCGGATCATCTCCTCAAACTGCGCCGCCTGCCAGGTGGAAACCGGCTCAGCCCCTTCGTTTTTTAATAGCTGATTAGCGTAGTGCATCCGCGTGGTGTTGGTATCGCAAAACGCGACCATTCTGGCATTTTCCCGCCAGGCACCGCCAATGGCGGAAATATATAAACCCGCACGACCGCCGGTTCCGACCAGAGCATATTTTTTCATGGCATCCTCGATTAAGATGAGAAAATAAATATCAGCAAGGTGAATCAATGAAACGTATTCCACATCAGTTGATGGAGCTGAACAGCACTTTTATCTGGCACTGGCCCTGGTTTATTCAGGGGGTAAAAAGCGCGAAACAGCACGGTTTCACTGGGATCATCCTGCACCAACAGGAACTGCTTTCAGTACTTGCGACGCCCTCGCCGTTAAGTCAAAAACTCAACGTCGAGAACCTTATTCATCAGCAAAATTACGCCCTGCAATATTTAACCCGCGTCGATCGTTATCTGGCGGAAAATAACCTGTCGTTCTGGCTTCAGGGGGAGGCCGCGCCCAATGACGACATTATTAAGCGTAAATTTCCTGAACTGACGTTCGACGAAAAAAGCGCGCCGGATTTCTGGCACCATTTTTATGCCGCCATATTGCATCCGCTATTACACGCCTTGCCCCATCTCAGCGGGCTTATTCTCAGCCTGACGACGCCGGACTTTCAGACCACCCGCTGGCAGCAAAGCCTGCATGATGTCTGGAGCCTGCTGCGCGCCCGGGGCAAAAAGCTGATCCTGCGCGACTTCATTGATAACAGCTGGCCGCGCCAGCAGCTCGCGAACATTCTGGCGACGCTGCCGGACGACGTGCGCGCCTCGGTAAAAGCCACCGAGCTGGACTACCACCCCGGCTTTGCCAACCACCCGCACATCGCCACCCTGCCGGGGCATAAAAAGTGGATTGAGTATGACCTCTTCGGCACTGGCTACGGCTGGACCGCGCTGCCGTGCTATCTGGGCGATGAGATCAGCGGCCGCTTAAGCTGGGCGCTCAGCGCCGCCGAAAACGAAATCGAAGCCATCACCTCCCGCGTGAGCTGGCAGTGGCTGCCCGACAGCCGGGTGATGGACTCCGCCAACGCCATCAACCTGTTCGGCCTCACCGCCGCCAACCAGGCCGCCGATGCGGCGCTGCCCGCCACCTTCGATCGCTGGGCGGCGCACCATCAGCTCGGCTTTCGCTCTCTGCAGGACAAGCATCAACTCTCGGCTATCGTCCACGCCAGCTATGACTGGCTGTGTAAAACGCCGAATCTCCTCGGGCGACGGCTGCACTATCAGAGCCAGATCCCGGAGAGCATCGCCCAGGCGCAACAGCTGCTGCATATGGATACCCGCAGCGCCAACTGGATGCACGCCTGGCAGCCGCTGATGCCTACTGACGATCCTACGCTGGGCAAAGAGCAGCGGGAGCGGATGGCGCTGGAGAAAGAGGCCGCCTGCTTCCTCGCATCACGCACGCTGCACAACCTGCGTGAGCTGATGCCGCGTATTACCTGCCCGGACGACACCCTGGCGATCCTGCTCGCCGCCTGGCGCAGCGCGGAGATCTACAGCCAGATGTTCTCCCACGTGGCCGCCGCGGTGACCGACGTGCTGTGGCTCGACCATTACGGCGCCAACAGCCTGCCCGCTGACACCCTGCAGAAGCATCAGCAGCGGCTGCTTGACTACACCGACACCCTGGATCGCTGGCTGGCGGACCCGCCCGCCAGCGGCCCGTTATTCCTGCCGCTGTTGCTGAGCCCGGATCGGCTGGAGCGCTTTGCCAGAAGCCTGAGCGAGTCGCTGTAACTACAGCATAAAAACTGAGAGGGGGATTGTCTGTACGGGGGGCAGAGGGAAAGCGAAGGATTGGCGTGAAATCGGGAAAAGTGTGATGGCCTTTACGGATCGCAGATAAAGCCTGTGATGCGTATCGGCTTTTTCCGTTCTGGTGACGTGATAAACGTCACCAGAAGGGGAAAAAAATGTGATCCCCGACCAGCGGCCGGGGAGGGGAGGTTAGTGCGCGCGGCCCTGTTCAACACCCAGGCCGGTTTGAGAGCGAATAAACTGGGCGCGGAACTTCTCACGCTCCAGATTACCTTCCGCCGAGTTATCGGTGGCGGAGAAGAACCAGATCCCAATGAAGGCCACAGCGATGGAGAACAGCGCCGGGTATTCGTACGGGAAGATTGCGCTGGCATGACCGAGCACCTGTACCCAGATGGTCGGGCCGAGCACCATCAGGATCACCGCGGTCAACAGCCCCAGCCAGCCACCCACCATCGCCCCACGGGTGGTCAGTTTTGACCAGTACATGGAGAGCAGAATGATCGGGAAGTTACAGCTTGCCGCAATCGAGAAGGCCAGACCCACCATAAAGGCGATGTTCTGATTCTCGAACAGGATCCCCAGCAGAATAGCGACGACGCCCAGCACCAGCACGGTGATTTTGGACACCCGCAGCTCATCACGTTCACTGGCGCCTTTACGGAACACGTTCGCATAGAGGTCATGGGAGACCGCAGACGCGCCGGCTAGCGTCAGACCCGCAACCACCGCCAGAATGGTGGCGAAAGCCACTGCCGAGATAAAGCCAAGGAACAGGTTACCGCCGACGGCATTCGCCAGATGGACCGCAGCCATGTTGTTGCCGCCAATCAGTGCGCCCGTCGCGTCTTTAAACGCCGGGTTCGCGCCCACCAGCATGATGGCGCCAAAGCCGATGATAAAGGTCAGAATATAGAAATAACCCATAAAACCGGTGGCGAAGAAGACGCTCTTACGCGCCTCGCGGGCATCGGACACCGTGAAGAAACGCATCAGGATATGCGGTAAACCGGCGGTACCAAACATCAGTCCCAGGCCCAGGGACAGGGCGGATATCGGATCTTTTACCAGTCCGCCCGGGCTCATGATTGCTTCCCCTTTCGGGTGCACCGCCATCGCTTCGGTAAACAGGTTATTGAAGCTGAACCCGACGTGCTTCATGACCATAAAGGCCATAAAGCTGGCGCCGAACAGCAGCAGTACCGCTTTGATGATCTGTACCCAGGTGGTGGCGAGCATGCCGCCGAACAGAACGTACATCACCATCAGCACGCCCACCAGCACCACGGCGATGTGGTAGTTCAGGCCGAACAGAAGTTGGATCAGCTTACCGGCACCCACCATCTGGGCGATCAGGTACAGCGCCACCACCACCAGCGAACCGCAGGCGGAGAGAACACGAATCGGCCCCTGTTTCAGGCGATAGGAGGCGACGTCGGCAAAGGTATATTTGCCCAGGTTGCGCAGGCGCTCGGCGATCAGGAACAGAATGATCGGCCAGCCCACCAGGAAGCCCAGGGAGTAGATCAGCCCGTCATAACCAGAGGTAAACACCAGCGCGGAGATACCGAGGAATGAGGCGGCAGACATGTAATCGCCCGCAATCGCCAGCCCGTTCTGAAAACCGGTGATATTGCCCCCTGCGGTGTAATAGTCGTTACGGGAGCGCACGCGTTTTGACGCCCAGTAGGTAATACCGAGCGTAAACACGACAAACACCAGGAACATGATAATTGCCTGCCAGTTGGTTGGCTGGCGCTGGACTGCACCGCTAATGGCATCCGCTGCGTTGGCTGCAAAGGGTAGCGTGGCGGCGAGCGCCGTCAGGACTCTCTTCATGATGCTTTTACCTCGCGCAGCACAGCTTTGTTCAGACGGTCAAACTCACCATTTGCCCGCCAGATATATATTCCGGTGAGGGCGAAAGAGATCAAAATGACACCGACGCCAATGGGGATCCCGCGGGTCACGCTGGTACCCGGATGCAGAGGGGTGCCGAGCCATTGTGGGGCGAAGGCGATGAGCAGAATAAAGCCAACGTAAATGATCAGCATGATGATAGATAACATGTAGGCAAACCGTTGCCGTTTTTCTACGAGCTCCCTGTAGTGCGCACTGTTCTCTATCTGCTGACAAATATTGTCATTCATCACAGAATCTCCAGAGGTAAGGTAGGTTTGTTTTTATCCCCTCTCCCCTATGGGGAGAGGGCTAGGGTGAGGGGGAGTGCTTTTACGATGGCATTGCGATGGCCTGCTTCTCTTCGAGCAGTTTGTCCACCACGCCAGGATCGGCGAGCGTTGAGGTATCGCCTAAGTTGCTGGTATCACCCGCGGCGATTTTGCGCAGAATACGACGCATGATCTTGCCGGAACGGGTTTTCGGCAGCGAGTCGGTCCAGTGCAGCACGTCCGGGGTGGCAAGCGGGCCGATCTCTTTTCGTACCCAGTTACGCACTTCGGTATACAGCTCCGGCGACGGCTCTTCGCCATGATTCAGCGTGACGTAGGCGTAGATCGCCTGGCCTTTGATGCTGTGCGGAATACCGACCACCGCCGCTTCGGCAATCTTCGGATGTGACACCAGCGCCGATTCAATCTCGGCGGTGCCCAGACGGTGGCCGGAGACGTTCAGCACGTCGTCCACGCGGCCGGTGATCCAGTAGTAACCGTCTTCATCCCGACGGGCGCCGTCGCCGCTGAAGTACATGTTTTTGAAGGTGGAGAAATAGGTCTGCTCGAAGCGATCGTGATCGCCGAACAGGGTCCGCGCCTGGCCTGGCCAGGAGTCGACGATCACCAGGTTGCCTTCGGTAGCCCCTTCGAGCGCATTGCCTTCGTTATCCACCAGCGCAGGCTGGACGCCAAAGAACGGACGGGTCGCGGAGCCCGCTTTCAGCTGGGTAGCGCCCGGCAGCGGGGTGATCATGAACCCGCCGGTTTCGGTCTGCCACCAGGTGTCGACGACCGGGCACTTCTCGTTACCGATCTTCTTCCAGTACCACTCCCAGGCTTCCGGGTTGATCGGCTCGCCTACGGATCCGAGGATGCGCAGGGAGGAACGGTCCGTGCCTTCGATGGCCTTGTCGCCCTCGGCCATCAGCGCGCGGATCGCAGTCGGGGCGGTATAGAGAATATTGACCTGATGTTTGTCCACCACCTGGCTCATGCGCGCCGGGGTCGGCCAGTTCGGCACCCCTTCGAACATCAGGGTGGTCGCGCCGCAGGCCAGCGGGCCATACAGCAGATAGCTGTGGCCGGTGACCCAGCCCACGTCAGCGGTACACCAGTAGATATCGCCCTGATGATAATCAAAGACATACTTGAAGGTGGTGGCGGCATAGACCAGATAGCCGCCGGTGGTGTGCAACACCCCCTTCGGCTTGCCGGTAGAACCGGAGGTATAAAGGATAAACAGCGGATCTTCCGCGTTCATCGCTTCCGGCTGGTGCTGGTCGCTGGCCTGTTCAATCAGGTCGCTCCACCACAGGTCGCGTCCCTCATGCCATTCAACAGCATTACCGGTGCGTTTCAGCACAATCACGCTGTTAACGGTGTTTACGTTCGGGTTGTTCAGCGCGTCGTCGACGTTCTTTTTCAGCGGAACGGCACGACCAGCACGCACGCCTTCATCGGCGGTGATCACCAGTTTTGAGCTGGAGTCGATAATGCGTCCGGCCACCGCTTCCGGCGAGAAGCCGCCGAAGATCACGGAGTGCACGGCGCCGATGCGGGCGCAGGCCAGCATCGCCACGGCCGCTTCCGGCACCATTGGCATATAGATAGCCACCACGTCGCCTTTTTTGATGCCCTGGGCCAGCAGGACGTTGGCAAAGCGGCAGACGTCGCGGTGCAGTTCGCGGTAGGTGATATTTTTGCTCTGAGTGGCGTCATCGCCTTCCCAGATGATTGCCGTCTGGTCGCCGCGCTCGGCGAGATGACGATCCAGGCAGTTGGCGGCGAGGTTTAGCGTGCCGTCTTCATACCATTTAATAGAGACGTTGCCGGGGGCAAAAGAGGTGTTCTTGACTGTCTGATACGGCGTGATCCAGTCAAGGATTTTGCCCTGCTCACCCCAGAAGGCGTCAGGGTTAGTAATAGAGAGCTGATACTTCTCCTGGTACTGCTCCGGATTAATCAGGCAGCGGTCCGCAATATTTGCGGGAATGTCGTGTTTATGGACCTGGCTCATGGTTTTTGTTCTCCTTGTAGAATGTTAATAATATGTCGCAAAAACGTTAATAGTAGGGGCTTTGGGACCTTTGTTTACTATTTGGGCGACAGATCACGCAAAAATTAAAGAGTTCGAAAATTGAGCAAATGACACTTTGCAGAAAAATAATTACTCTTGCGGATTATTTACATTTATGGATAAAAAAGCGTTTTTATAACAAAAGGTTATTTATCATGACTAATACAAATTAGCGTGATAACGCCTTTTGTCAGTCAAATGCCTCGTTCTTAAAGGCTTGCGCAGCATGCCGTGCAAATGGTACTGATACGGCGCGTTAAAAAACCCCATAAATGAACGCAACACAATTCATACCCTTTCAGTATGTGTCGTCCCCATCGTTTTACGAGTACGAACACTTCATTGAGGAAGTTTCTTGTCATGAAAAATTTGAAAGTCAGCCTTGCCTGGCAAATTTTGCTGGCCCTTGTGCTGGGTATCTTGCTGGGTAGTTATCTGCATTATCACAGTGACAGCCGCGAATGGCTGATCGCTAACTTACTGTCGCCAGCCGGTGATATCTTTATCCATCTGATCAAGATGATTGTGGTGCCGATTGTGATCTCGACGCTGGTGGTAGGGATTGCCGGGGTCGGTGATGCGAAGCAGCTGGGCCGCATCGGTGCAAAAACCATTCTTTATTTCGAAGTGATCACTACGGTGGCGATCATACTCGGCATCACGCTGGCGAATGTGTTCCAGCCTGGGGCGGGCATTGATATGTCGCAGCTGGCGACGGTGGATATTTCGAAATACCAAAGCACGACCGCCGATGTGCAAAGTCACTCTCATGGCCTGATGGGAACCATCCTGTCGCTGGTGCCGACCAATATCGTGGCGTCGATGGCGAAAGGCGAAATGCTGCCGATCATCTTCTTCTCGGTGCTTTTTGGTCTGGGGCTGGCGTCACTGCCGTCCACCCATCGCGAGCCGCTGGTGACCGTGTTCCGCTCCATCTCTGAAACCATGTTCAAAGTGACCCACATGGTGATGCGTTATGCGCCGGTCGGGGTGTTCGCGCTGATCTCGGTGACGGTGGCGAACTTCGGCTTTGCCTCCCTGTGGCCGCTGGCGAAGCTGGTGCTGCTGGTTCACTTCGCGATCCTGTTCTTCGCCCTGGTGGTGCTGGGGCTGGTGGCACGGATGTGTGGCCTGAGCATCTGGATCCTGATCCGCATCCTGAAAGACGAGCTGATTCTGGCGTACTCTACCGCCAGCTCCGAGAGTGTGCTGCCGCGTATTATTGAGAAGATGGAAGCCTACGGGGCGCCGGCGTCGATCACCAGCTTCGTGGTGCCGACCGGTTACTCGTTTAACCTTGACGGCTCGACGCTGTACCAGAGTATCGCCGCGATCTTTATCGCTCAGCTGTACGGTATCGACCTCTCCCTGTGGCAGGAAATTGTTCTCGTACTGACCCTGATGGTGACCTCGAAAGGGATTGCTGGCGTGCCGGGCGTGTCGTTTGTGGTACTGCTGGCAACGCTGGGTAGCGTGGGTATTCCGCTGGAAGGGCTGGCGTTTATCGCCGGGGTTGACCGTATCCTCGACATGGCGCGTACCGCCCTGAACGTGGTGGGTAATGCCCTGGCGGTGCTGGTGATTGCCAAGTGGGAACACAAATTCGACCGCAAGAAAGCCCTGGCGTATGAACGCGAGGTGCTGGGTCGTTTCGATAAGACAGCAGACCAGTAAAGTAATAAGCCGGGTGGCGCTACCGCTTACCCGGCCTACGGTCTTCGTGCCGGGCAAGCGAAGCGCCCCCGGCATGCAGACCGCACTACTCCCCGCTTAACGTATCAAACTCCTCGCACCCCGTATCAAAGCCTTCGCTACAGCTCAGATTTAACCAGTACAGCGCCTTCTGTTTATTCGGCGTGATAAACCCGGCCTCCCCCTGGTGAAACACCTGGCCTGCCCAGTACTCTGCGTAACCCGTGCGCGAGAGGGTAGAGCTCTGCTTAAACCACTGGGCGGCCTGAACGTCATCCTGCGCGACCTCCACGCCGTTGGCGTAGATCAGCCCCAGCAGCAGTTGGGCATCAACGGCGGCGTCATCCTCGGTATTCCCGGCAACCTTATGCAGTAAGGTCAGCGCCTGCGGGTAGTCGGTTTGCCCGGCCCCGGTATTCACCAGTAAACGCGCCAGCATCACTGCACCCGGTGAACTGCCCGCCACGGTGGCCTGCTGCGCCAGCCCTTTCGCCTGCGCCAGATCGCCGTGTTTAAACTTGATTTGCGACAGCAGCGCCATGGCATCCACGTCACCGTTTTTAGCCGCTTTCTCGGCCCAGGTTTCGGCCTGCTTATCATCACCCGAGCTGTACCAGGTTTCGGCAAGATAATACTGAGCCCGGCTGTCGCCCGCCTCAGCCTGCTTCAGGTACTGGCCACCAATCTCCTCGGCGCAAACCAGGGAAGAAAAAAGGATCAACAACAGATAAAGAGGTTTCATGCGTTATTTTCGTAGGGGTAGATAACGGGCAGTATAAGCGCGGTATGAGAAGAAAAAAATGGGTGCGTTAAGACCTCACCTCCCCACAAGCCGGGCGGGTTTCCCCGCCCGCTGACGTTAACCTGCTGCGCAGGCTAATTTAGTCGCCACTTCATATTTTTCACTCTTTATTGTGAGTTCGCATAACATGCCGCGATTAATAAAGGCGAATATTATTATAGTCAGGCAAATAATAACTATTATGCCTAACACGGTTTTTAATGGCGTCATGCCCTTTACTCCTTGCTAATAAAAGAATAAGGGGCTATCCTCAACTTGTGAGTGGTTGAGGGATAGCCCCGGTTAATGGAAACATTTCCGGGGTTTTTCACTTTCTGTCCCTCAACTTATGCTCAAGACAGAAAGCCTTAAGCACCCGTCGGTAATCTTATCCCTATGAACTAAAAAGAAAAGATGTAATTCAATTTGTGGGCAATTACATTTATCTGGAATCATGCTCGCAAAATAATATTCGCCATATTTCGTTATTATTATGCAAATAAAAGCGGGGTGAATATTTCACCCCGTTTTATTAATCGCTCCTTTAATTGCATCAACCCATCGCGGTTTCCCGTAACGCGTTTTTCAGCTTATTATATTCATCAATCACATATTGCTCGGCGGCAGCCTGATCCGCTATCGGCTCGACGCGCACGGCGCAATATTTATATTCCGGCGTTTTGGTTATCGGGCTAAGGTTCTCCGTCACCAGCTCGTTGCAGGCCCCGATCCACCACTGATAGGTCATATACACCGCACCAACGTTTGGCCGATCGCTTACCTGGGCCCGGGTGATGACCCGGCCTTTGCGGGAGTTGACCCACACCAGCGCCTCATCCTCAATGCCCAGCTGTTTGGCATCCTCGGTGTTGATCTGCACATAGCCGGGCTCATCCGCCAGCGCCGCCAGGGCCGCACAGTTGCCGGTCATTGAGCGGCAGGAGTAGTGACCCACTTCGCGCACGGTGGAGAGTACCATCGGATAGTCGTCATCCAGCTTATCGATGGGGGCCATCCAGTCGCAGGTGAAGAACTGCGCCAGCCCGTTCGGGGTGTCGAATTTCTCTGCAAACAGGAATGAGGTACCCTGGTCCTCCGGCGACTCGTCCCGGCACGGCCACTGGATATAGCCCAGCTCGCCCATCTTCTCGTAGGTTGCCCCTTTAAAGCCCGGGCACAGCTGCCGCAGCTCGTCCCAGATTTGCTGCGTGTTGTCGTAGTGCATCGGGTAGCCCATCCGGGTGGCGATCTCACTGATAATCTGCCAGTCGGTTTTCAGATCCCACTTCGGCTCGACGGCCTTAAAGAAGCGCTGGAAGCCGCGGTCAGCGGCGGTGTAGACCCCTTCATGTTCGCCCCACGAGGTGGACGGCAGGATCACATCCGCCACCGCCGCGGTTTTGGTCATAAAGATATCCTGGACAATCACCAGCTCAAGATCGGCAAACGCCTGACGCACCGCCGAAAGCTCAGCATCGGTCTGGAGCGGATCTTCCCCCATGATGTACGCCGCCCGCACCTCTTTGTGCGCCACGCGGTGCGGCAGCTCGCTGATACGGTACCCGGGATGCGCCGGCAGGCTGTCGACACCCCAGGCTCTGGCGAACTTCTCACGGTTTTCCGGGAACTTAACGAACTGGTAGCCCGGGTAGGTATCCGGCAATGCGCCCATATCGCAGGCACCCTGGACGTTATTCTGCCCCCGTACCGGGTTGACCCCGACGTGGGCTTTGCCGAGGTTGCCGGTCAGCATGGCGAGGCTGGTCAGCGCGCGCACGGTCTCCACCCCCTGCCAGAACTGGGTCACGCCCATCCCCCACAGCAGGGTGGCCGTTTTCGCCCCGGCATACAGGCGGGCAGCCTGGCGGATCTCCCGCGCGCTCACGCCGGTAATGGCCTCGACCGACTCCGGCGTGTAGCGTTCCACAATCTGACGGTACGCATCAAAGCCTTCCGTACGGGTGGCGACGAAGGCCCGATCGTAGAGGTTCTCGGTAATAATCACGTGGCCGATGGCATTAAGCAGGGCGATGTTCGAGCCGTTTCGCAATGCAATGTGCATATCGGCAATGCGCGCGGTTTCGATACGCCGCGGATCGCAGACGATGATTCTGGCCCCGTTCTGCTTCGCGCGCAGAATATGATTCGCGACAATCGGGTGCGAATCTGCCGGGTTATAGCCAAAAATAAACACCAGATCGCTGTTATCAATCTCGTTGATGGCATTGCTCATGGCGCCATTCCCGACCGACTGGTGCAGACCTGCAACCGAGGGGCCGTGTCAGACGCGTGCGCAGCAGTCGACGTTGTTGGTGCCAATCACCGCGCGGGCAAATTTTTGCATCAGGTAGTTGGTTTCATTTCCGGTACCGCGCGAGGAGCCGGTGGTCTGGATCGCGTCCGGGCCATACTGTTCCTTGATGGCGCTGAGGCGCTGTGCGACATAGTCCAGCGCCTCATCCCAGCTGACAGCCTCCAGCCTGCCGCCGCGTTCGCGGCGGATCATTGGGCTCTTCAGCCGCGGGGTGAGGATTTGGGTGTCGTTGATAAAATCCCAGCCGTAATAGCCCTTCAGGCACAGCTTGCCCTGATTGGTTTTCCCGTCGGCTGCCTCCGCCCGGATGATGTTGCCGTTAGCGACCACCAGGTTGATCTTGCATCCTGAGGCGCAATAGGGGCACACCGTGATGACGTTTTGCATCGCTCTCGCTCCAGATTCAAATGATGCTGACATGTAGGTTTCCCCTGACTTTACGGGCGAATCCGGGTCAAAACCCTGACGGAAAACAGGCCCGCGTCAAAAATTGCGACAGCGGAAGCGATGGGGATGTGACGGCGGTTGAAGATCCGTGACGGAAAAGGCGTTTTGGCTGGAGCCTTGCACAGAATGGGCCAGACTGATCTTTACCTCCCCAATGGAATCCCGTGATGAAACCAGCAATTCTGGTGGTCGATGACGACACCGCGGTCTGCGAACTGTTGCAGGATGTGCTCAACGAGCACGTCTTTACCGTCCATGTGTGCCACAACGGCCAGGATGCCCTGCGGCTGGCGCAGCAGGTACCGGAGATCGCGCTGGTATTGCTGGATATGATGCTGCCGGATATCAACGGCTTGCAGGTGCTCCAGCAGCTGCAAAAGCAGCGCCCGGAACTGCCGGTGATCATGCTTACCGGCCTCGGCAGTGAGTCGGACGTGGTGGTGGGCCTTGAGATGGGGGCCGACGACTACATCGGTAAGCCCTTCAACCCCCGGGTGGTGGTGGCGCGGGTCAAAGCCGTGCTGCGCCGCACTGGCGCGCTGGCGGCAGAACCGGTCGTTGCGCGGGTGGCCGGGATCGGCTTTAACGGCTGGACGCTGGACACCACCCGCTGTGAACTGATTGACCCGCAGCGCGGCGTGGTGGCCCTGACCCAGGGCGAGTACGGTTTACTCCTGGCCCTGACGCAAAATGCCCGCCGGGTGCTGAGCCGCGAACAGCTCCTGGAGCTGACCCACAGCGAAAGCGCGGAGGTATTCGATCGCACCATCGACGTGCTGATCATGCGTCTGCGCCGCAAAATTGAGATCAACCCCCATCAGCCGCTGCTGATCAAAACCATCCGCGGGCTGGGCTATGTCTTTGCCGCCGACGTGCAGCACGGCGACAGGGCGGCTTAAGCCAGCGGGTTCTCCTGAATAAACAGCTGTAGCTCCGACAGGGTTTTCGCCCCGTCGATGGCGTTGGCCGCCAGCAGGCTGGCCCGCGCGCAGGCATGCGCCATGCGGATGCTCTCCGCCAGCGACAGCGATTCGTGGCAGCCATATAAAAAACCGGCGCAGAAGGCATCTCCCGCCCCGACGCTGCCGACAATCTCCTCCCGGGTCAGTCGCCATGAGGGGATCCAGCCTCCCTTCTGGTCCGGCTCCTGCCCCCAGGCCCCTTCCGGACAGTGGATCACTACCCGTGACTTCACGCCCGCCGCCAGCAGCTCTGCCGCCGCCGCGGCGATATTAGCGATTACCGGCGCATCATGGTCATCGCGCATCGGCAGGCCGCTGAATTCGCCCGCCTCCAGCTCGTTGATCACCAGATAGTCGAGATGGCGCAGGGTAGGGAGCACCAGCGGCTGATAGCGCGGATCGCCCTTGCGCGACACCAGGTCGAGTGAGGTCTGAAACCCCAGCTCGCGCATCTGCGCCAGCAGCCGCGCGCTGCGGGTGCCGTACTCTTCGTCCGGCATATCCAGGCTGTCGAGCAGCAGGAGATAGCCCAGATGGAAGATCTTCAGGCTGTGATCGAGCCGGTCGAAGGCGGGTAGATCCAGCAGCCGGTTGGCTCCCGGGGAGTGGAAAAAGGTGCGCTGGCCGCTGGGGTCGGTCATCACCTGCGACATGGAGGTGGGGGCAAAGGTGGTGCGCTGCACCCGCTGGCGATTGACGTGATACTGGTCGAGCATGGCGAGAATATAATCTCCGTCATGGTCATCCCCCACCAGCCCGACCGCCTGCAACGGGAGTCCGGCATGCATCTTCGCCAGGGTTAACAGCACGTTGAGGGGCGCACCCCCGGTGGCGCGCTCGCTGTGGACGATCTCCGCCAGCCAGCCGCGCTCCGGCCACTGCACAATCTGGTGGACGTGATCCACCAGCATATTGCCCGCCGCGATAATGCCCCGGCGTTCCATTATGCAAACCCCGCGCTGCCAAAGGTGCGCATCTGCGCAGCCACGGTGTCGGTAATTGCCTCTTCGATGCCCAGCAGCAGTTCAGCAAACTCGTCGTACAGCGGCTGGCGGTTGGCCATTCGCTGCTCCACCTCCGCCAGCGCCGCCTGGGACATGCCGGTATAGAAGTTAATTTTGTGGATCCCCAGCTCAATGGCGCGGCGGAAATCGGCATCGCTGATCCCGGAGCCGCCGTGCAGCACCAGCGGCAGGCCGGTCTGTTGGCGGATGGCGTCAAGACGGGGGAAATCGAGCTTCGGCTCGCCCTTGTACTTGCCGTGGGCATTGCCGATCGCCACCGCCAGGGCGTCGATGCCGGTCTGGTCGACAAACTCCCTTGCCAGTTGCGGATCGGTGAAAAAGGCTTCGTCGGCATGGCCGTACAGGGCGCCGCCCTCATCGCCGCCCACGGCACCGAGTTCCGCCTCCACCGACACGCCCACCGCGTGGCACATCTTCACCACTTCCCGCGTCTGGCGAATGTTCTCCTCGTAGCTCAGCGTGGAGCCGTCGAACATCACCGAGCTGAATCCCAGGCGTAGCGCCCGCACCACCGCCTCGAAATGCAGGCCGTGATCGAGGTTCAGCACCACCGGAATGTCATGCCGGGCGGCTTCGAATTTGACCGCCTCCACCAGCGAGTCGAGGGAGACATACTTAAAATGCACTTCGGCAATGTTGATGATAAAGGGCGAGTTCTCCTGACGGGCGGCGGCAAACAGCGCTCGCAGGAAATGAGAGTCGAGGACGTTAAACGCCCCCAGCGCGTAACGGTGCCCGCGGGCGTGCGCCAGCCCGTCGGCGAGAGAGATAAGCGGCATGATTCACTCCTTACTGACGAAACAGGCTGTACTCATTGCACAGGACCAGCACGGCCGGTTCGTCTTCGTCGATGTTGTTATAGCGGGCGGTGGGCTGCAGGAAGTGGTTATCCGTCTCGTCATCATTTACAGAGGAGACTTCACCCACCAGCACATCACCAAAGCCCTTCTCACCCCAGAAACTGTGGTACAGACCGGGCGGCAGGCAGATGCTCTCCCCCGGGGCGAGGCGAATATGGCTGCCCGCCACGTGGGTCTGCAGGCATCCGTCGATGGCGACGCTGATATCGCCATCCTCTTTCTGCTCATTTTCATCAGTGTTCCACAGCTCGACGATCAGATTCCCGCCGCCGCGGTTGATGATGTCCTCGCGTTTGCGCCAGTGAAAGTGCAGGGGGGTCACCTGGCCCTCACGCACGTGCATGATCTTCTCGGCGTAGCATTTGGCCCATGGCTTGCCGCCGGGAGAGCCGTTGCGCAGGGCAAAGAGAGTTAAGCCCTGCGCCGCAAAGTTGTCGCCGCCGAACGCGGTCACGTCCCAGCCAAGCCGCAGGTCGAACACTTCCTGCCAGGCATCAGGGTTAAGTTGCTGCCAGCGGGTGGGAGGAAAGCTGGCAAAGGGGGGCAGATGCACATCGTGCATCGAGAAAAACTGTCGCGTGTGGCCGAGGATCTCGTTGATTTCGGAGCGTTTCATAATGACTCCTTGAATGGTGTGCAAAACCCCCTCACCCTAACCCTCTCCCCATAGGGGAGAGGGAATCTGAACACCCTCTCCCCTTTGGGGAGAGGGCCGGGGTGAGGGGATCAGGCCGCACAAGGCTTACTTAACCGTCCAGCCCTTGTAATTGCCGATGTTGCTCTTGTCGATCAGCGTCACCGGGATCAGCACCGGCTCTTTCGGCGCCGGTTTGCCCTGCAGAATGTCATAGCCGATCTCCACCGCTTTCGCCGCCATCACCTGCGGGTCCTGCGCCGGGGTAGCAACAAACAGGGAGTTTTCGCGCTTCAGCGCCTCTTCGGCATCCGGCGAGCCATCAACGCCGACGATAAAGAACTCGTTACGTTGCGCCTGTTTTGCTGCCAGATCGGCACCGATCGCCGTTGGATCGTTGATGGCGAATACGCCGTCGATCTTCGGATTGGCGGCCAGCAGGGAGGTCATCACCTCCAGTCCGCCGTCACGGCTGCCTTTGGCGTTCTGGTTATCGGAAAGCACTTTGATATCCGGATGTTTTTTAAACTCAGCCTTGCAGCCTTCGACCCGGTTTTGCACCGCAGAGACCGGTGGTCCGTTGATGATCACCACGTTGCCTTTGCCTTTCAGGCGGTCGGTGATCAGCTTACAGGCCATCTCACCGGCCTGGGTGTTGTTGGAGGTGATGGTCGCATCGGCACCCTCTGCCGCCACGTCAACCGCCACCACCACAATCCCGGCGTCTTTCGCGCGTTTCACCGCCGGGCCGATCCCTTTCGAATCGGCGGCGTTGAGGATGATCATATCGACCTTCGCGGCGATAAAGTTATCAATCTGAGAAACCTGCTGGCCGAGATCGTAGCCGCTGGAGACCAGGGTCACTTTCACGTTATCGCCCGCCAGTTTGCGCGCTTCCAGCTCGGCCCCTTTGGTGATCTGGACAAAGAACGGGTTAGCCAGGTCGCCCACCGTCACGCCGATGGACTTCAGATCTTTGGCCTGGGCAAACGGGGCTGCTGCGAGCAGTGCGCCAGCACAGAGCGCGGTAACTAATGGCTTTAATCTCATGCTGTAATCCTCACGTAGGGTATTGTTGTTATGCACTTTGATGGTGTCGGGTACGGTACTTATCGATCAGAACCGCAATGATGATCACCGCCCCTTTGATCACCAGTTGCCAGAAATAGGAGACCCCCATCAGCGTCATGCCGTTGTTGAGGGTGGCGATAATCAGCGCCCCCACCAGCGTGCCGGTGATGGTACCGATCCCGCCGACGAAGCTGGTGCCACCGAGGATCACCGCCGCGATAGCGTCCAGCTCATAGCCGGTGCCTAAGTTGCCGTTGGCACTGTAAAGCCTGGATGCGCTCATCACCCCGCCGAGACCCGAGAGCAGGCCGCTCATGCCGTAGACAAACAGCAGCACCATCCAGACCTTGATACCCGTTAAGCGCGCGGCCTGCATGTTGCCGCCCACCGCGTAGATATGTACCCCGAGGGTGGTGCGGCGCAGGATAAACCAGCAGACGGCGATCACCGCCAGAGCAATGACCACCAGCCACGGCACCGGTCCGAGATAGTTATTGCCGATCCACTCAAAGCTGATGCTGGAGTTGATCACCGTGGTGCCGTCGGCCAGCAGATAGGCCGCCCCGCGCAGCGCCGTATAGGTGCCGAGGGTGACGATAAAGGGCGGCAGTCCGGCAAAGGCCACCAGCGCGCCGTTGAACAGCCCCAGCACCATCCCGAGCATCAGCGCCGCCGGTACTGAGAGCATCGACAGCTCCGGCATCAGCGAGACCACCATCGCCGCCACCGCGGTGGTGCCCAGAATCGAGCCCACCGACAGGTCGATGCCGCCAGTCAAAATAATGAAGGTCATCCCCGCCGCCAGCACGATGTTGATCGACGCCTGACGAGTGATGTTCAGCAGGTTGCTCTCGGTGAAAAAGTTTGGCGCGATAAAGCCAAATACCGCGACAATCAGGATCAATATCGGCAGGATGCCGATGGTTTGCATCAGATCGCCCATCAGCATTTTTTTGGCGGAGGCCGCTTTGGCCACCTGTTGCGGAGTGTTAGGTTGCGTCATGGTTATACCGCCCGATGGTGAGAGTCGTTAACGCCGGTCGCCAGCGTCATGATGTTTTCTTGTGTGATATCGGCCCGATGGAGCTCCCCGGCGATGCTCCCTTCGCGCATGACGTACACGCGATCGCTCATGCCGACCACTTCCGGCAGTTCGCTGGAGATCATCAGGATCGCCACCCCTTTGCGCGCCATCTGGTTCATGATCCGGTAGATCTCGCTTTTGGCCCCCACGTCCACGCCGCGGGTCGGCTCGTCGAGGATCAGAATGCGCGGGCCAATCGCCACCCAGCGGGAGATGAGCAGCTTCTGCTGGTTACCGCCCGAGAGCCCGCCCGCCCGCACCTGGGAGTGCGGCACGCGAATATTGAGCAGGGCGATGGCGTCATCGGAGATCGACTGGGCTTTTTTACGGTTCAGCCAGCCGAAGGTGGCGTCGCGCTCCAGGGTCGCCATGGTGATGTTCTCCTGCGCCGCCAGCTCGAGAAACAGCCCCTGCTCCTTGCGGTTCTCGGTTAAAAAGCCGATCCCATGATCGATGGCGGCGCGGGGGGAGTGGATCACCACCGGCTCGCCATCCACCTCAATCATCCCGCCCGTCGCCTTGCGCACGCCGAAAATCAGCTGCGCCAGTTCAGAGCGACCAGCGCCTACCAGCCCGGCGAGGCCGACGATTTCGCCGGAACGCACCAGCAGGCTGCAGGGCTGCACTTTGCCGCCGTCGGTCAGGTGGTGGACGTTGAGACGCGGGCTGCCGAGAGGAATATCGCGCTCTTTGTTGAACAGATCGCTCAGTGGCCGCCCGACCATCATCCGCACCAGCTCCGAGGCGTTGAGCTTGTCGCGGGTCAGGCTGCCGACATACTGGCCGTCACGCAGCACGCTGACCCGATCGGATAACTCATACACCTCAGCCATGCGGTGGCTGATATAGATAATCGCCATCCCTTCGTCGCGCAGGCGCAATATGAGCTCGAACAGACGGTGGGTTTCCCGCGAGGAGAGGGCGGCGGTGGGTTCATCCATCACCAGGATGCGGCTGTTGCGGTGCAGCGCCCGGGCGATCTCCACCTGCTGCTGCTCGGCGATGGTCAGCTTCATCACCAGGTCGGTGGCTTTGAAGTGGGCGCCGAGGCGATCGATCACCGCCTGGGCCTGGGCGGCCATCGTTTTGCGCTGCACCAGCCCGCCGCGCGACAGCTCGCTGCCGAGGAAAATGTTCTCGGCTACGGTGAGGTTGGGGGCGAGCTGCATCTCCTGATAGATAAGGGTGATGCCTGCCGCCAGGGCGTCTTTCGGGCCTTTGATGTGAAACGGCTTGCCGTCAATCAGGATCTCACCGCCGGTGGCGGTGTAGGCCCCGGCGAGAATTTTCATCAGGGTGCTTTTTCCGGCGCCGTTTTCGCCCATTAAAGCGTGGATTTCGCCGGGGAAGACCGTCAGATCCACACCCTTCAGCGCGTGGAAGTTGCCAAAGGTTTTGGCAATGTTGCGCATCTCTAAAACCGGGGTTCTGCTCATGGCGGATCTCCTGTGAGGGTCGATATCCGCACTTCATCACACCCCGGTAAATGCAAAATGTCAGAAGTCGTTCATATTTGTCATAGTTATGAATAGTTAACCGCCGTCACAATTCCCCGCTTTTTTCCCTCTCCCTGTGGGAGAGGGCCAGGGTGAGGGCATCACACCGCACAGGAGCTGACATAAATGCCCTCACGCCGTCCCCCCTTCTTCGCCAGCGCCCGTGGCCGCCTGCTGATCTTCAATCTGCTGGTGGTGGCGGTGACGTTAATGGTCAGCGGCGTGGCGGTGCTGGGCTTTCGCCATGCCAGTAACATCCAGGAGCAGGTGCAGCGCCAGACCCTGGACGACATGACCGGCAGCATGAATCTGGCGCGGGAAACCGCCAACGTGGCGACGGCGGCGGTGCGGCTGTCGCAGGTGGTGGGGGCCCTGGAGTATAAAGACGAAGCCAACCGGCTGAAACAGACCCAGACGGCGCTGGGCCGCGCGCTGGAGCAGCTTGCCGACGCACCGCTGGCGCAGCAGGAGCCGGCGCTGGTGGCGCGGATCATCCAGCGCAGCAACGAGCTTCAGCAAAGCGTGACCGGCATGCTGGAGCGCGGGCAGCGACGCCACCTGGAGCGTAACGCGCTGCTCAGCTCCCTCTACCAGAGCCAGAGCTATCTCCGCCATCTGCAGGAGATCAACCGCCGCAATGCCAGCAACCTGCCCGACGCCCGGCAGCTCAGCGAGATGGACCGGCTGATCGCCGCCGCCATCGAAACCCCCTCGCCGCGCGCCACTATTCAGCAGCTGGATACGGTGACGGCGATGTTACCCCGTCAGGCCGCGCAGCCGGTGGTGAGCTTCGTCCTGCCCGATTTTAACGCCGAACTCAACAAGCTCGGCCCGCTCTCCGGGCAGCTGGAACAGAGCGATCTGTCGATCAACTGGTATATGTTCCACATCAAGGCGCTGGTGGCGATCCTGAACAGCGATATCAACCGCTACGTAGAGCAGGTGGCGCAGGCCTCGCAGCTGCGTACCGCCGAGAGCCATCAGGAGCTGCGCTCCATCAGCATCTTTATCACCCTGTTTGCCGTGCTGGCGCTGATCATCACCGCCTTTGCCTGCTGGTATATCTACCGCAATCTGGGCACCAATCTGACCGCCATCTCCCGGGCGATGTCTCGGCTGGCCCACGGCGAGCAGGATGTCTCGGTGCCTGCGCTGCAACGTCGGGATGAGCTGGGGGAGCTGGCCCGGGCATTTAACGTCTTTGCCCGTAATACCGCTTCGCTGGAGCACACCACCCGGTTGCTGAAGGAGAAGACCTCGCAGATGGAGGTGGATCGTCTTGAACGCCAGGGGCTGGAGGAGGCGCTGCTGCACAGCCAGAAGATGAAGGCGGTCGGCCAGCTGACGGGCGGGCTGGCGCATGATTTCAATAACCTGCTGGCGGTGATCATCGGTAGCCTGGAGCTGGCCGATCCCCAGTCGCCTGATGCCCCGCGCATCAGCCGCGCGCTGAAGGCCGCCGAGCGCGGGGCGCTGTTGACCCAGCGCCTGCTGGCCTTCTCCCGCAAGCAGTCCCTGAACCCGCACGCGGTGGAGATGAAGCCCCTGCTGGAAAACCTCGCCGAGCTGATGCGCCACTCTCTGCCCGCCACGGTGGCGCTGGATATCGAAGCGCAGACCCCGGCGTGGCCGGCGTGGATTGACGTTGGCCAACTGGAAAACGCCCTCATCAACCTGGTGATGAACGCCCGCGATGCGATGGAAGGACACAGCGGGACCATCAAAATACGCACCTGGAACCAGCGCGTGACCCGCAGCGACGGACGTAAGCAGGACATGGTGGCGCTGGAGGTGATCGACCACGGCGCCGGGATGTCGCAGGCGATCAAATCCCAGGTCTTTGAACCCTTCTTCACCACCAAACAGACCGGCAGCGGCAGCGGGCTGGGGCTGTCGATGGTCTACGGCTTCGTGCGCCAGTCCGGCGGTCGGGTGGAGATCGAAAGCGCCCCCGGACAGGGCACTACCGTCCGGCTGCATTTGCCGCGCGCCACCTTACAGGCGGTCCCCTCCCCGGAAGCCGGTGCAACCTTAACTTCGCCGCCAGGCGACCGGCTGGTGCTGGTACTGGACGACCAGACCGACGTCCGGCAGACGCTGTGCGAGCAGCTCCACCAGCTGGGTTACCTGACCCTGGAGGCCGAAACCGGCGAGCAGGCGCTGGAGATGCTGAACGCCTCTGCGGATATTGAGATGTTTATCAGTGATTTAATGCTGCCCGGCAACCTGAGCGGCGCGGAAGTGATCCAGCATGTGCGCCAGCATTTCCCGCATCTCCCGGTACTGCTGATGAGCGGCCAGGATCTGCGCCCGGCGCACAACCCGCAACTGCCGGAAGTGGAGCTGTTGCGTAAGCCATTCACCCGCGGGCAGCTGGCGCAGGCGCTGGAGAAAGCGGTCAACATTTGAGAATCCTCCGCTACTCGCTTTACCCGCTGTTTATTACCGTAAAGCCAGCTCACCCTGCGAGACTGGCTTTATGAAACGTACCTCTACCGCTCTGTTATTTGGTCTGCTCTCTTTAACCAGCCAACTGGCGCATGCCGACATCGTTGACGATGCGATCGGCAATATTCAGCAGGCGATTAACGACGCCTACAACCCCAACAGCAATAATCGCAATTCCGACGACGATCGTTACGAAGATAGCCGTCGCAGCAGCGACAGCCGTCAGTATGACGATCGGCGCAGGCAGCTTGAGGACCGGCGCCGCCAGCTGGATGACCGCCAGCGCCAGTTGGATGAAGACCGGCGTCGGCTGGAAGATGACGAGCGGCGCTTAGAAGATGATTACGATCGGCGGTAACGCCCGGCGGCGCTTCGCTTGCACGGGCCTACAAATGGCCGCGAACCGTAGGCCGGGTAAGGCGTAGCCGCCACCCGGCGATGCGATGCCTCAGTCCAGCACCAATACCATTCCGTCATACCCCGCCTCGAATCCTTCCGGCAGCGGGTTGTCCATCATCCACACGTCAAACTGATGGCTGATATGGGTCAGGATCACCTGCGGGCAGCCAATCACCTCATTCAGGGCGATCACCGTATTCAGATCGCAATGGTTGCGCGGCGTCTCCGTGCGCGGCTCGTGGCTGCAGTCAATCACCATCGCCTGCGGGTGGTTGTTGAGTAAAAACTTCACCGTTTTGTCCGGCAGCCCGGCGGTGTCCGACAGCCAGGCCACCCGGCTATGGGCGCTCTCCAGCAGATAGCCAAACGTCAGCTTCGAATGGTTGAGCGGCAGCGGCGTCACGCGTAAACCCTGCAGTTCAAACACCACAAAGGGCTCCAGGGTGTGGCTAAAGTCGAGAATACCGGGATGCTTAAACAGATCGTCGCAGCCGACTTCATCCGGCGGGCCGTACACCGGGATGGTCGCCCCCACGCCCCAGCGCAGCGGGAACAGCCCCTGGACATGATCCATATGGTAGTGGGTGAGTAAAAACTGCTGAAAGCTGCCTGCGGGCCAGTCGTCCATCAGGTGCGGGATCCCCGCGTCCAGCAGCGTCACCGCGTCGTTGAATTTGACCACCGCGCTACAGGGGCGACGGCGCCAGGCGTCCTGCAAACGCGCCCGACGGCAGGCCGGACAGTCACAGCCAAAAGCGGGCACCAGCTGGGCGCCACCGGTTCCTGTTAACGTAATGGTCAGACTCATAGCGCCCCCTTACAGCGGTTTGGTGAAGCGAAAATGGCTCTGTGTGTACCCTTCCCGACGATAAAAGCGGTGCGCGTCGAGGCGCTTTACGCTGGTGGAGAGCTCGGTCATCTCTGCCCCGGCCTGACGCGCGAACGCCTCGGCCCAGGCTAACAGCTGGCTGCCCACCTTCAGCCCGCGCGCCTGCGGCATCACCACCAGCTCCTGGATTTCGCCGATCCAGTTGGCATGATGCAGATGAAACTGCATATGCAGGCCGATCATGCCGACAATGTGTCCATCCTGTTCGGCCAGCTGGTAACGCATATTGTGATCCAGCAGATTGGCCGCAAAACCGGCGTGAAAAGCCGATCGGTCCAGCTCGGCCTGCTTAAGTTCGCAAATCAGGCCGTATACCGCGTCAACGTCCTCCGCCGTGGCGGGACGCAACTCACACTCAGGCATGGTTTTTCTCCTTCTGGTGAATCAGTGAGAGGAAGCGCTCGACGGACTGGAGCAAACTTCCGTCGTTATTCAGGACAGGACAGTGGGAAGGCGTATAGCGGGCGGCGCGCTCCAGCCGCTGGTCGATCTCCCGGGCGTTCTCCCGGCCACGGCTTTGCAGTCGGCTACGCAGGATCTCTGGCGATACCTGCAGGCAGATCGGCAGTAACGCTGCCGCATAGCGCGCCTGCGCCTGGGGCAGATGGGCCCGCGAGCCGTTCACCACCACGTCGAACCCGGCGTGCAGCCAGAGGTCGATCTCCAGACCCACCCCATAATAATAGCCGTTAGCGTGCCAGCTCAGGGCAAACAGTTGCTGTCCGGCGCGGGTAAAAAACTCGGGCTCGCTGAGGGCAATGTGATTTTCATTCCCGGCAGTGGCGGGGCGGGTGATGTAGCGGTGCGCCACCAGCAGCAGCGGGTGGGTATGCTGGCGTAATGCCTCCAGCAGGCTGTCCTTTCCGGAGCCCGAAGGCCCCATTAACCAGATCACTCTTCCCATCAGAACACCCGTTTTCCCTGACGCCAGACGTGGTCGATATGAATATGCTCGCCTTTGCGGTGCGCCAGCACCAGGTCCGCCCGCTTGCCTTCGCCAATCACCCCGCGGTCGTGCAGGTTCAGCGCCTGCGCCGGGTTCTTCGTCACCAGACGGATCGCCTGCGGCAGGGTAAAAGCGTTGCCCTCGTCGTCGGCCACCCGGAACGCCGCATCCAGCAGGCTGGCCGGGTAGTAATCGGACGAGAGAATATCCAGCAGCCCGAGCGAGGCCAGCGAGCTGGCCGCTACGTTGCCGGAGTGCGATCCGCCGCGCACGATATTTGGTGCCCCCATCAGGACGTTCATGCCGTGCTGGCGGGAGGCTTCTGCCGCTTCAAAGGTGGTGGGAAATTCGGCGATCGTGCTGCCAAGCTGCCGGGATTCGAGCACATGATCCGCTGTAGCGTCATCATGGCTGGCGAGGGCGATATTGCGCTCCCGGCACATTGCCGCGATGGCCTGACGATTGGGCTGCGACCAGCGTGCCGCCAGGGCCAACTGCTCCTCTTCGTAGCGCGCCATCTGCTGGTCGGTAAGGGAGTATTTGCCCTGATAATATTCACGGTACTTTTCAATATTGGCGAACTGACGCTGGCCCGGGGAGTGATCCATCAGCGACACCAGAGTCACCGGCTCGCGGCCCGCCAGCTTTTCGAACAGCGGCAGGGTGGTGTGATGGGGCAGCTCGCAGCGCAGGTGCAGGCGGTGCTCGGCGCGGTTGAGGCCGCGCTTCTGCGTCTCCTCCACGGCGTTGATCATCTTCTCCAGATTCTCCAGCCGGTCGCCGCCGTCGCGTACGTCGCCGATCGCCACCGCGTCCAGCACGGTGGTGATGCCGCTGGCGACCATCATTCCGTCGTGGCTGCTCATCGCCGAATGGGCGGGCCAGTCGACTTTCGGGCGTGGAGTGAAGAACTTGTCCATGTTGTCGGTGTGTAGCTCGATAAGCCCTGGCAGCAGCCAGCCGCCTTCGCCGTCCATTGCCTCGGGTGAGCGGCTCGGGGTTTCGGCAAAGGCACGAATGACGCCGTCCTGAACCTCGATGGAGCCGTTAATGACTTCGTTTTCCAGCACCAGTTTTACGTTGTTTACGATCATGCGGTGATCCCCATCGGGTGCAGACGATCCGCCACGCGATCCCGCACCGCGTCGTCGTGGAAGATCCCGACGATCGCTGCGCCGCGCGCTTTGGCCTCTTCGATCAGTTCAATAACCGCCGTACCGTTTTTGCCATCCAGCGAGGCGGTGGGTTCATCGAGCAGTAAAATTGGGTAATCGACGATAAAGCCGCGGGCGATGTTCACCCGCTGCTGCTCTCCGCCGGAGAAGGTGGAGGGGGCGAGATGCCACAGGCGCTCCGGCACGTTGAGGCGCGTCAGCAGGCTGGCGGCTTTGGCGGCGCAGATGTCGCGCGGCACGCCGAGATCCAGCAGGGGCTGCATCACCACCTCCAGCGTCGGCACGCGGGGGATGACGCGTAAAAACTGGCTGACCCAGCCGATGGTGGTGCGGCGGACGTCCCGCACCTTGCGTGCCGGGGCCTGTACCAGATCC
This sequence comes from Leclercia sp. Marseille-Q4284, assembly GCF_916618945.1. Lineage (NCBI taxonomy): Bacteria > Pseudomonadati > Pseudomonadota > Gammaproteobacteria > Enterobacterales > Enterobacteriaceae > Leclercia > Leclercia sp. Marseille-Q4284. The sequence continues at coordinate 548,293 of NZ_CAKAKG010000002.1, read as the reverse complement.
ACCCATTCGTCGCCGTGACGGATATGGATATGGCCTTCGTCCGGCAGGTAGTTGGCGTACAAAGAGCGCAGCAGGGTCGATTTGCCGCTGCCGGAGTGGCCGTGCAGCACCACGCATTCGCCGTTGTTGACCTCAAGGGAGGCATTTTGCAGCACCGGCAGGCGCACGCCGTTTTGTTGGTGGAGCACAAAGGTTTTACTGACGTTTTCGACGCGGATCATGTTGGCCTCGTGGTTCGGGATGCCGGGTGGCGCTTCGCTTACCCGGCCTACAAAGAGCGCGGTCCGTAGGCCGGGTAAGGCGAAGCCGCCACCCGGCAACAGCAACCTCAATTCTGCAAAACGGATGACACCAGCAGTTGGGTGTACGGATGGTGCGGATCGTCGAGCACCCGGTCGGTCAGCCCACTTTCCACCACCTCGCCACTCTTCATCACCAGCAGACGGTCTGCCAGCAGGCGGGCGACGCCCAGATCGTGGGTGACAATCACCACCGCCAGGTTTAGCTCCACCACCAGACCGCGGAGCAAGTCCAGCAGCCGCGCCTGCACCGACACATCCAGCCCGCCGGTGGGTTCGTCCATAAACACCAGCTTCGGATGGGTGACCAGGTTGCGGGCGATCTGTAAACGCTGCTGCATTCCGCCGGAGAACGTGGTCGGCAGGTCGTCGATGCGCGAGGCCGGAATTTCCACATCGATCAGCCACTTCTGGGCGGTGGCGCGGATCTCGCCGTAATGCCGCGCGCCGGTAGCCATCAGCCGTTCGCCGATGTTCCCCCCCGCCGAGACCTGGCGGCGCAGGCCGTCCATCGGGTGCTGATGCACCACGCCCCACTCGGTGCGCAGCAGGCGGCGGCGTTCGGCCTCGCTCATGCCGTACAGGGAGTGATCTTCATATAAAATTTCACCGTTTTGCGGGGCCAGACGGGCGGAGATCGCCTTTAGCAGGGTGGTTTTGCCGGAGCCGGACTCGCCGACAATCCCCAGCACTTCCCCCGGCCAGAGGTCGAAAGACACGTCGCTGAAGCCTTTGCCCGGCGCATAGAGGTGGGTCAGGTTATTGACCGAAAGCAGCGGTTTCATTGGCTGTTGGCCTCGCTCTGTTGGCGGCAAAAATCGGTATCGGAGCAGACAAACATCCGCTTGCCGGTGTCATCCAGCACCACTTCATCGAGATAGCTGTGTTGCGATCCGCAAATGGCGCAGGGCTCGTCCCACTCCTGGACCCTGAACGGGTGGTCGTCGAAGTCGAGACTCTCGACGCGGGTGTACGGCGGCACGGCGTAGATGCGCTTCTCGCGCCCGGCGCCGAACAGCTGCAGGGCTGGCATCATGTCCATCTTCGGGTTATCGAATTTCGGGATCGGCGACGGGTCCATCACGTAGCGACCGTTGACCTTCACCGGGTAGGCGTAGGTGGTGGCGATATGGCCGAAGCGGGCGATGTCTTCGTACAGCTTCACCTGCATCACGCCGTACTCTTCCAGGGCGTGCATGGTGCGGGTTTCGGTTTCCCGCGGCTCGATAAAGCGCAGCGGCTCCGGGATCGGCACCTGGAAAATCAAAATCTGATCTTCAGTGAGCGGGGTTTCCGGGATGCGGTGGCGGGTCTGGATCAGCGTGGCGTCTTCGGTGCGCTCGGTGGTGTTGACCCCGGTGACGCGCTGGAAGAACTGGCGGATCGACACCGCATTGGTGGTGTCGTCGGCCCCCTGGTCAATCACCTTCAGGACGTCCGCTTCGCCAATCACGCTGGCGGTGATCTGGATCCCGCCGGTGCCCCAGCCGTAGGGCATCGGCATCTCCCGGCCGCCGAACGGCACCTGATAGCCGGGGATGGCCACCGCTTTGAGGATGGCGCGGCGGATCATGCGTTTGGTCTGCTCATCCAGATAAGCAAAGTTGTAGCCGCTGAGGTTAGCCATTATCGCGCTCCTGTTGCAGACGTTTCAGCAGTTCCAGTTCGGCCTGGAAATCGACGTAGTGCGGCAGCTTGAGGTGCGAGACAAACCCGGCGGCCTCAACGTTATCCGCGTGGGCCAGCACGAACTCCTCATCCTGCGCCGGGCCAGCGAGGTTTTCGTCGTAGTCCGGGGCCTGTAGCGCCCGGTCGACCAGCGCCATCGCCATCGCCTTGCGCTCGCCCATGCCGAACACCAGCCCGTAGCCGCGGGTGAAGTGCGGGGCGTCGTTATCCGGGGTAACAAAGCCGTTAACCATTTCGCACTCAGTCATCAGCAGTTCGCCGACGTTCACCGCAAAACCCAGCTCTTCCGGCACAATTTCAATATCAACATGGCCGCTGCGGATCTCTCCGGCAAAGGGGTGGTTGCGCCCGTAGCCGCGCTGGGTGGAGTAGGCCAGCGCCAGCAGGTAGCCCTCGTCGCCGCGCATCAGCTGTTGCAGGCGCGAGGCGCGGGAGCAGGGATAAACCGGCGGGGTGCGGGTGATGTCGTCCGGCTCGCTGCCATTATCCTCTTCCGCCTTCGCCAGCCCCTGGTTGGCCAACAGGCTAAAGACGTGCGGAGCCGCATCCTGCGGGGCGTCTGAGGTTTTCAGAGGCGGATTTTCGCCGTTCGCCAGCAGGGTGAAATCGAGCAGGCGGTGGGTGTAGTCGTAGGTCGGGCCGAGCAGCTGGCCGCCGGGGATGTCTTTATAAACGGCCGAAATACGGCGCTCGAGGCGCATCTCCGCGGTGTTGATCGGCTCGCTCACCGCCAGCTTCGCCAGGGTGGTGCGGTACGCGCGCAGCAGGAAAATGGCCTCGACGTTATCGCCGCTGGCCTGCTTCAGCGCCAGCGCCGCCAGCTCGCGGTCGGCAATGCCGCCTTCGGTCATCACCCGGTCCACGGCGAGGTTGAGCTGCTGTTCGATCTGGGCGACGCTCAGCTCGGGGAGCTGCTCATCGCCCCGGCGTCTGTGCTCCTGCAGGGCGTGGGCGGCGGCGATCGCCTTCTCGCCCCCTTTGACGGCAACGTACATCAGCACACCTCCACGTGGGTGGTTCGCGGGATCGCCAGCAGGCGTTCGCCGCAGGTCAGGAGCAGGTCGATCCCCAACGGGAACGGGTGCGGGCGCTCGGTCAGCTCATGAATAATGCACTCCGGCAGCTGTGGAGCGACCATGCGTTCCTCGGCAATCCCGGCCCCGGTCAGGCGCAGCATGCGTCCGCCGCTCAGGCTCGGCACCTGCAAAATCAGGGTGGCGCTGGTTTCCGGTGCCACGGCGCTGCCTTCGCTCAGGGCGTTTAGCTGCTGGTGGCTGATCTGTTCGTCGGCGACGGCGAACACCGCCAGCTGGGGCTGATCCACCAGCGGGGCGCTGGTATGAAAACGCAGGTTGCTGCTGACGATATCGTTGCCGACGGCGCCCGACAGCCAGACCGGGGTGTCGTTATCGGCCAGAGTCAGCAGCACGCTGGTGGTGGCGAGGTTCAGCGGCTGCCAGCCGTGTTTCAGCTGATGCAGGGAGACGATCACCCCCGGTTCGCTCATCGCTTTCAGCAGACGGCGAAAACTGTGTTGGGCATCCTGCACGGCAAGGGTAAAAGCGGGTTGAAGGGTCATGCGTTGTCTCCGCGAACGAGCGTAAAGAAGTCGACCCGGCTGGTGTTGATTTCGGCCTGACGGGCGGCAAGGCGTGCGGCACGGTCGGCTTCCAGTGGGGCAATGAGGGTTTCCATTAAGGTCTGAAAGTGCGGCGCTTCCTGCAGCAGGGCATCGATCACCGCGCACTGCTCGGCATGGGTTTTATTGCGCCCGAGCAGGTAGCTGTAGCCGAGCGTGCCGCTGGCCAGGCGCACCACGGTGCGGGTCAGGGTGGCATCCCCGGCAAAGTAGCGTGCCCCGGTGCCGCCCATCCGCGCCTGGATCTGCACCAGGCCGGTTTCCGGGGCGCGAATGCGCTCATAAGCGGGCGTCAGGCTCAGCGCCGACATCCTCGTGGCAAGCGCCGCAGGCTGGCTGTGGGCCAGCACGGCCATCCAGTGCTGACGGGTGGAGGTATCGAAATGCATTCAGTGCTCCATGGTGAATTCAATCATGTCGGCGCGAGTCAGGCTGACGGAGTACTCCGTCGCGTTAATCTCGCCGTCACGGTGGTTGAGGGTGCGCACGCAGAGCAGGGGCGCCATGTTGGGAATTTCCAGCACCTTGCTCTCTTTGGCCTGCGCGCGGCGGGCGCTGATGCGGGTCTGGGTGCGCTTGAGCGCAATCCCGGTGGCTTCGAACAGGAAGTCGTGCAGCGAGCCGCTGGCGAAGTTTTGCAGCACTGGCCAGAGGGCCAGGTCAGCGAAGTAGTGGTCGATCTGACACACCGCCACGCCGTTGACCCGGCGCAGGGTACGCAGGTGGACGACGTTATCGCCCTCCGAAATCCCCAGCGCGTCGGCGACGTGGCTGGAGGCCGGGCGCAGCACCGAGAGCAGTTTTTCGCTGGTGGGGTGGCTGCCCTGATCCAGCAGGTTCTGGCTGAAACGCGCCTGGGCATTGAGCGGGTAGTCGAACGGACGCATCAGGACCAGCACGCCAACTCCCTGACGGCGCTGCACCCAGCCGCGCTCGACAAGCTGGTCAATGGCGCGGCGCAGGGTGTGGCGGTTCACTTCATAGCGGTCGGCGAGCTGTTGCTCGGCGGGCAGGTAGTCCCCGCAGCGGTAGTGGGTGCGCAGCTCCACTTCGAGCTTCGCGGCAATCTCTTGCCAGCGGGTGGGGTAACTGGTCGGATGTCTGGATAAGTGCATACAAATCAAAGCCTCGCTTCTCAGATGAAGTGCTTACGCAAACGTTGAGAGAGGAAGTCCAGCAGGCTGACCGTCACGATGATGAGTACCATCAGGGCGCAGGTTTGCTGGAACTGGAAACCACGAATCGCTTCCCACAGGGTGACGCCAATCCCGCCCGCGCCGACCATACCGACGACGGTCGCGGAGCGGACGTTGGATTCAAAGCGGTACAGGGAGTAGGAGATGAGCAGCGGCATCACCTGGGGCAGGACGCCGTAGAGGATCTCTTCCAGCTTGTTGGCCCCGGTAGCGCGAATGCCTTCCACCGGGCCGGGCTCGATGGCTTCCACCGCTTCTGAAAGCAGTTTGGAGAGCACCCCGGTGGTGTGGATGAACAGCGCCATTACCCCGGCGAACGGCCCGAGACCGACGGCCACCACGAACAGCATCGCAAAGACCATTTCGTTGATGGCGCGGCAGGCGTCCATCAGGCGGCGCACCGGCTGGTAGATCCACCAGGGCACGATGTTGTCGGCGCTCATCAGGCCAAACGGAATGGAGAGCACCACGGCGAGGGCGGTGCCCCAGACGGCGATTTGCAGGGTGATGGCCATTTCACCGAGGTAGTCCTGCCACTGGCTGAAGTCCGGCGGGAAGAAGTCGGCGGCGAAGGTCGCCATATTGCCGGAATCCTGAATCAGCGTGAGCGGGGCCATTTCCGCGCCCTTCCAGGAGACAACGAGCACCGCCAGCAGGACGGCCCAGCCGATCAGCGAGAACCAGCTGCGTTTGGGCGGTGGGAGAGTGATGGTTTGCATGATAACTCCGTTGGTTTATGTCCCCTCACCCCGACCCTCTCCCCTATGGGGAGAGGGGGAAAAGACCGCTCCGGGCAGTCCCCTCTCCCCTATGGGGAGAGGGTTAGGGTGAGGGGTAGAAGCCTTACTGCACCGCTTTATTCACGCTGCTCATCGCACCCAGCGCGGCGGTCAGGCGGTCGAGATCGTCCAGCTGCGCCTGAATTTCAGACATCTTGCTGCTCTTCTCTTCCTCCTTCAGACCCTTGTTCTCCTTCACGCCCTGGATCTGTTTGAACAGCGCCAGCTGGCGAATCGGTACCAGCTGCAGGTCGCTGGAGGCGCGGAACGGCGCCCAGCCCAGACGTTCCAGCACGGTCTTCTCTTCCGCGGTTTTGCCGTAGTTCATAAAGAAGTCGTACACCTTGTCCTTGGTGCTTTCGGAGAGGTTTTTACGCCATACAATCGGGTCGCCCGGGATCAGCGGCGACTTCCAGATCACCTTCAGTTCTTTCAGCTTGTCCGGGGCGGAAGTCTTCAGCTTGTCGAGGTTTTCGGTGTTGTTGGTGGCCACATCCACCTGCTTGTTGGCGACGGCGAGGGCGTTGGTTTCATGCCCGGCGTTGACCGTGCGTTTGAATTCGTTGGTGGAGACGTTGTTTTTGGCGAAGACGTAATAGCCCGGGACCAGGAAGCCGGAGGTGGAGTTCGGGTCGCCGTTGCCAAAGGTCAGCTCTTTACGTTTGGCGAGCATGTCGTTGAGGTTGTTGATCGGGCTGTCTTTGTTGACGATCAGCACGCTCCAGTAACCCGGGGAGCCGTCTGCGGCCACCGTCTGGGCAAAGACCTGACCGTTAGCGCGGTCCACCGCTTCCATCGCCGAGAGGTTGCCGTACCAGGCGATATCGACTTTGTTAAAGCGCATCCCCTGGATGATGCCCGCGTAGTCCGGGGCGAAGAAGGCGTTTACTTTGATCCCCAGTTTGCTCTCCATCTCTTTCAGGAAAGGTTCCCACTGCGGCTTCAGGTTCTGCTGTGATTCCGTCGAAATGATGCCAAAGTTCAGCGCTTTTTCCTGCTCCTGGGCGTACGCCGGGCTTAACAGGGTGCTGATGCTGAACATGCTGGTAAAGGCCAGCGCGGCAACGGCTTTGTAGCTCATGGACTTTCCTCGGATCGGGTTTAGTTATGCAGCTTGCGCGTTCTCTTCGACGCGATTGATGCTGCGGTAGAGATGGTCAAAACGGTCGTTATCAAACTGATGGCTGGCACCATCAAAGAACACGTGCCCCTGACGCAGGGCGACGATGCGCTCGCAGTAGCGCAGGGCGTAGTCCACCTGATGCAGCGTCACCACGATGGTGATGCCGTCCTTCTGGTTAATGTCGCGCAGGGTTTCCATCACGATGCGGGCCGATTCCGGGTCCAGCGAGGCAATCGGCTCATCGGCGAGAATGATTTTGGCTTTCTGCATCAGCGCCCGGGCAATCGCCACACGCTGCTGCTGTCCACCGGACAGGGTGGAGACACGCTGGTGGGCGAAATGGGCCATCCCGACGCGGGTCAGGGCCTGTAGCGCTTCCTGCTTCTGCTCAGGTGCGAACCAGCGCAGGCAGGTGCGCCAGAACGGGGTGCTGCCGAGCGCGCCGATCAGCACGTTCTCCAGCACCGTCAGACGGTTCACCAGGTTGAACTGCTGGAAGATGTAGCCGGTCTGCGCGCGGCTTTTGCGGATATCACTCGCCAGACGGCCCGCGCGCTGCACGGTGTTGCCCAGCAGCTCTACGTGGCTTTCAGAGGTTTTATCGCAGGTGATAAGGCCGCTTAAGTGGCGCAGAAGGGTGGATTTACCTGAACCGGAGGGCCCCAGCAGCGCTACCATTTCGCCCTGCTGGACGGTCAGATCAACGGCATGCAGGGCCTTGTTGTGATGGAAGGTCTTGCTCAGTTTCTCGACGAGGATGACAGTTTGCATGGGTGAGGCCTCGATTCAAATGTGGCCTCATGCTGGCGGATCAATGTGACATTTGGGTTAAGTGTTGGTTGCGGGAGTTTGAAGAGTTGACGTGAAAGCGATGACAGGCGGGCGCGGGGGCCCGCCGTCGGGATCATTGCTGTTTAACGACGTTGATCATCCAGGGAACGCCGTATTTATCGGCTACTTTGCCGAAGCCGTGGGCCCAGAAGGTCTCCTGCCAGGCCATGTCGATGGTGCCGCCCGCGGCCAGGTTATCGAACCAGCGCTTGCCTTCTGCCACGTCCTGGGTGTCGAGTACCAGCGTAAAGCCAGCGTAGGTGGCTTCTGTGCCGAACGTGCCGTCGCTCATCATGATATCGCTGCCGGCGATGCGCACGTTGGAGTGGGCGATGGCGGAATCCGGATACGACATGCCGGACGGACAGCCTTCGTCGCTGTTATCGTCTTTAGGCATTTCGCCGAAGGTGATTTTATAGAGGAGTTCTGCGCCGACGGCCTGCTGATAGAAGGCGGTAGCCTCTGCGCAGTTACCGGGGAACGAGATGTAGGGACTTAATGGCATAATCATTACCTCAGGTAAAGAGAAGCTCAGTAAGTGTAGTTCGGTATTTGTAGGCCGGATAAGCGCAGCGCATCCGGCAAAAGCGCCCGGCGGCGCTTCGCTTGCCGGGCCTGGATAAAAAAAATCAGTTCTTTTTCACGAACTCGGATTTCAGCTTCATTGGGCCGAAACCGTCAATTTTGCAGTCGATATTGTGGTCGCCTTCAACCAGGCGGATGCCTTTGACTTTGGTGCCAATCTTCAGCATCGACGAGCTGCCTTTCACTTTCAGATCTTTAATAACGGTAACGTTATCGCCATCGGCCAGCAGGTTGCCGTTGGCATCTTTCACGATCAGCTCATCGCTCTCTTGCGCTGGTTCTGCGTTGTTCCATTCGTGAGCGCATTCAGGGCAAATGAACATCCCGTTATCTTCGTAGGTATATTCAGAGCTGCATTTTGGACAGTGTGGCATTGACATGGGGTGTTCTCCTCAAAATAGTGCGAACCGGCGGCAATCAGGCCCGCCAAAAATCGACAGGTTGTCGAAAAAGGCGGCAAGTATAACGCATGTCCTTACTGTTGTCGGTGACATTATTTTTCGCTTTTGGCAAAAAAAAGTCTTTTCAATGACATTCTCTGTCAGTGATCCAGGCGATGCTGGAGGTCAGACGCGGGAAAGAAACGCGCCTGATTAAAAGCGAGAATATTTTATTGCGGCAAATTGATACGCCGTGTCATTTCAGATAAGGTGAAGACACTAATGATATTTCACTTACTTGCTTTAATAGCCATCCCTGGTCTGCAAAGGATGATTTACCCCTCATTTTTGGTGGGTAACTGATGGTGATTTTCCCTGATTTTTTTAAAATTTGAGCTACGCTCTTAATCTTTCGGTTTCCCTGACCGAAGGAGCGTGCTCCGCTGCTTATACGCTGAAAGAATATATTTTTACTGTCATCAGTGAATTATATTGCGTCGAACATATTTACAACACGTAATCATATAAGCCGATCTTTCATTCTTAAAAACAATTCGGTTATATAAAATTTGTGTTAGGGAAGGCTTTTTACTATGCACACACAGACCATATTTGAATTAAGCCAGGAAGCTGAAAGGCTGCTGCAGCTCTCATTGCAAAATCTTGAGGCGTTAAGCGCCATGCCTGCCGCGATGCTGGATAGCGCCACGTCGGCCATTACCGGCGAACCCAGCAATGTATTACCGCTGCATTTTAGTGCCCGCGGCTTAGAGGCGCAGCAGTCGATGCTGAATAATGAGCTGCGTAAAATTACCCGCCTGGAGATGGTGCTGGCGATCGTGGGTACCATGAAGGCCGGGAAGTCCACCACCATTAACGCCATCGTGGGCACCGAAGTGTTACCCAACCGCAACCGCCCGATGACCGCGTTGCCGACGCTTATCCGTCATACGCCAGGTCAGAAAGAGCCGGTGCTGCATTTTTCTCACGTTGCGCCCATCGATACATTAATAAAGCAAATGCAAAAGAAGCTCGCCAATTACGATCGGGGCAAGCTGGCGCAGCAGCTGGAAATTGACAAAGATATGAATGCGCTACTCGGGCGCATTGAAACCGGCGAGGCATTTGAAAAACATTATTTAGGTGCGCAGCCAATATTTAACTGTTTAAAAAACCTGAATGATTTGGTGCGGCTTTCTCAGGCGCTGGGCACCGATTTCCCCTTCCCGGCCTATGCCGCGATCGAGAATATCCCGGTTATCGAGGTGGAGTTTGTCCATCTGGCGGGGCTGGATGCGCATCTGGGGCAATTAACCCTGCTGGATACCCCCGGGCCGAACGAGGCCGGGCAGCCACATCTGCAAAAAATGCTCACCGAGCAGCTCGCCCGCGCCTCGGCGGTACTGGCGGTGATGGACTATACCCAACTGAAGTCGATCTCCGATGCCGAAGTACGGCTGGCCATTTCTGCCGTCGGCAAATCGGTGCCGCTGTACGCCCTGGTCAATAAGTTCGATCAGAAAGACCGCAACAGCGATGATGAAGAGCAGGTGCGGGCGATGATCTCCGGCACCCTGATGAAGGGCCATATCTCTCCGGGCCAGATCTTCCCGGTCTCCTCGATGTGGGGATACCTGGCGAACCGGGCGCGTCACGAACTAGCGATGCACGGTAAGTTGCCCGATCACCAGGAGCAGCGTTGGGTGCAGGACTTCGCCGAAGCTGCACTGGGCCGCCGCTGGCGCACCGCCGATCTGGATGATATTGAACACGTTCGCCACTCCGCCGATCTGCTGTGGGAGGACTCCCTGTTTGAGCAGCCGATCCGCAAGCTGATCTATGCCGCCTACGCTAACGCCTCGCTGTACGCGCTGCGCTCCGCGTCGCATAAGCTGCTGAACTACGCCCAGAACGCCCGCGAGTACCTGGATTTCCGCTATCAGGGGCTGACGGTGGCCTTCGACGAGTTGCAGAACAATATTACCCGTCTGGAAGATGACATGGCGCTGCTGCACTCCCGTCAGGCGTCGGTGAGCGATGAGGTCCGGCATGAGGTGAGCCAGGCGCTGAATGCCTCAAACCTGTTTCTTTCCGCCCAGCAGAGCGAAATCAAACTCGCCATCGCCCATGTCTTCAATCCTGACAATATGCTCGATCTGGCGGGGTTTGATCCGCATAAGCAGCGGGCTGATACCGCAGCGACGCCCGGTCAGCTGGTGCTGGAGGATGAAGGCCAGGCGCAGATCCTGTTGAGCAAAATCCGCTCCGCCTGCGAGCTGATCATGCTGGATGCGCAGGCAAAAATCGGTCGTGAGCTGGCGCTGCGTTTCGACCAACTGGAGTCGACGCTGGCGCGGGCGCTGAATGACGCCATGCGCCCGATTGAAACGCGCATTAAAGAGGAGTTGAGCCATGCCGGTTTCCGGGCGCGGATCAGTTTCCCGGCGTTTCAGGCCAGCCAGCTTAACTTCAATACTCAGGGGCTGTTCAACGACGCTATCGCCCAGGAGAGTGAGCCTGCCGGTCAGTCTCAGGGAGCTGGCAGCGCGCTACGCGAGACGGTCTCCCGCTGGCTGAACAATCCGGACTGGGGTTGGGAAGACTATGTCATGACGCGGACGCGGTATGTTATCGACGTGTCACAGCTTCATGAGAAACTTAAACACCATATTGATCACTTTTGTGAACAAATCCGTAAAGCTTTGGCCGCCCAGGTCGATGTCTCTGTTACAGCAGGCATGGCGACATTCTTTGCGGAATTCTCTTTATGCCTTGCAGGGTTACAGGAAAGCTTGCGTGATAGCCTCGCGGTGCGCCAGCAGAATGAGCATGCCACGCGCGCGCTCAGCCAGCTGCTGCAGCAATGTATTACCACTGCGACGTGGATTCAGGAAGATACCCGACTGTTACGCGATGATATTCAAACGCTATTCGCGGCAGAGCAACCATGACAAAACAATTACTGGACGGTCCCGGGCGGACGCTGGAATGTATCCATCCTAAATTTATGGTCGACCTGGTGCAGGGGGCTGACGCGCAGCGTCACACCTCTGTGGGGTCGCAACAGCAGCACTTTCGTGAACGTTTAACTCAGGAGATCATGGCGCAGGCTCAGCTTCGCCAGTGGGCGATGGGAGGAATGTTCAGCGAAAATGCTGTGCTGCGGCTCGGGCTGGCAGAGAAGCTGGCGGGCATGGTTGATCCCGGTCATCTGGCGCTGACCCGCATGACCCAGACCCTCACCACGCTGCGCCAGCAGGCTAATCTGCGTAATCAACCGCCCATTGGCGCGGTACATCAGTACGAGGTTCTCTCCGCGCATTTCCACCAACGCGCGCAGTTTAAAGAGAAAGCGTTAACCCAGCGCGGGTTAACGGTGCAGGCCGGCGTTCATAGCGAACAGATTTTTACCCGCTGGCGGGCCGGGCATTATGACGGCTGGTCGCTGGCCGGACGCGGCTATGTAGTGCTGGAGGAGCTGCGCTGGGGGGCGTTCGGTGACGCCTGTCGGCTGGCGAATGCGGATGTCAGCGCCATGCTGAAAGATAATTTGTGCAGCATGGTGGCTAACTATCTGGCGCAGGGGATCAATGCGTCTCCTGCGACCCGCCATTTTTATCATCAGTGGCTGACCACGCCCAGTACGCCGGGGATTATCGACCATAAAGATATGCTCGGCTGGCTGGGGGACTGGTGTGATGCCGACCGGCATCCGGTGTGCTGGTCAGTGACGCAGAGCTGGCAGAATGTGGCGCTGGGGATGCCGAGACTTTGTTCGGCGGCAAGGCTGGCAAAAGCGATGGTGGAAGAGGTGTTTGGGGAGGAAGGTTTTACCCTCTCCCCAGTGGGGAGAGGGTAAACGTATTAGTGATGCAGTGATTCAACCGGGCTCTGTTCCGGCGTTTTGGCCGGGATGTTGCCATAACGTCTGGCATACAGCGCGGTAATAATCGGAACCAGAATCGCCGTCACGATGACGCTTGCTGCAACCAGCGCGGTGGCGGAAGCGGCAACCGGTTCGAACGCCGGGTTAATCTGGGCGATAATCATCGGGTTCGCTACCGCAGCCCCTGCAGCAGATGACGCTGCAACCCCCGCAGTACCATTCCCTCCACCGATAACACGGTCGGCAATAATCAGCGGAATACCGGTGATAATGATAACCGCCACACCCAGCACGATACCCAGCAGGCCGGTATCCAGAATCACGTTCAGGTTGATGGTGTTACCCAGCGCGAAGCCGAAGAACGGGATCAGAACCGGGGTCGCTTTGCTGAAGAAGTCACGCAGGTCGTGGTCGAGGTTGCCGAGAGCAAAACCGATCAGGAACGGCAGGACGGCGCCGACAAAGTGGTGCGGTTCAAAGGAGGCCAGACCGGCAGAGCCGAGGATCAGCATGGTGACCAGTGGGCCAGATTCCAGAGACATCAGTACGAAGGCGCCGGACTCTTCTTTGGTGCCGTACTGATTCATCAGGCTGGCGTACAGGCCGCCGTTGGTCATGTCCATCGCAGAGACAATCGCCAGCACGGAGAGGCCCGCGAAGAAGCCAGTCTGAATGCCATTTTCCGGGATAAACATGGCGCAAATCATCGCTACAACCCAGGCTACGGCAATTTTGGTAATCACCAGCGTACCGGATTTACGTAATACTGTGCCCGTTGCCCGTAAATTAATGGAGGCGCCGATACAGAAGAACCATACCGCCAGAATCGGAACTGTCCCGGTAATCATGCCTTTGGTGAATCCACCAAAATAGGCTCCGGTATCAGGCGCTAAGGTATTTAAAATTGCACCCAGTACCAGCGGAACCAGCATCATCCCTCCGGGGATGCGTTCAATCGTGGCTTTAATCTTCATCATTAACCCTCACACCTCATCACGCATCGCCAGCGGACAAGTGATATTTAATAATCTAATGAATTCAACGGATTGTGACTTCACGGTGCCAGGCAATTCGTTGTTCATACAGCAGATATAACCAGTTTGGTTTTTTAAGCCTTCACGTGAAGGCCACCCCACTCGTTTTGACAGGCTTATGATGCGATCGTTGGAATGATGATTCAATGAAAATAAAACAGTGTTTTAGTTATCTTCATCACATATTTTAAGGAAAGACGATTTTCGCCTCTTGATTATTAAAATGGCTGTGAACGCATTGTAAAAAAATGTCGTCATTTTTTCATTTCACAGCAAATAATAACGTCTGAAAGAGTATTTCCAGAGGCGGGTATTAGAAATAACGCAATACGGCTTATTTACACTTTTGACACTTCTGGTAAAAACCTTAAAAATATATGTGAAGTTGATCACAAATATAAACGCTGGTAGGGTAATGGCTCCATAAACAGCCCAGACAGGCGTCAACAGGTTCGGTTGTACCGCTCCGAAAGGTCAGTGTAAGTAAACCTGCTACGCTTGAGAAAGGAGAATGCGCATGAGGCGCTTCCCGGGTTCCACAGAGCGCACTTTTCAGGCGCTGTGGTGAGGACTGGGCTTAGTCAACGAGGATAGCCATGCTGAAAAGGAAAAAAGTTAAACCGATCACCCTGCGCGACGTCACCATTATTGACGACGGAAAACTGCGCAAAGCGATCACCGCCGCCTCGCTCGGTAATGCGATGGAATGGTTCGATTTCGGTGTGTATGGCTTCGTGGCCTACGCGCTGGGTAAAGTCTTCTTCCCTGGTGCCGATCCCAGCGTGCAGATGATTGCCGCGCTCGGGACATTCTCTGTTCCCTTCCTTATACGCCCGTTAGGGGGTCTGTTCTTTGGGATGCTGGGGGATAAGTACGGTCGCCAGAAAATCCTCGCTATCACGATAGTGATTATGTCGGTCAGTACGTTCTGTATCGGCCTGATCCCGTCGTATGCGAGCATAGGCATCTGGGCACCCATCCTGCTGCTGCTGTGTAAGATGGCTCAGGGCTTCTCGGTTGGGGGTGAGTATACCGGGGCATCTATTTTTGTTGCCGAATACTCTCCGGACCGTAAGCGCGGCTTTATGGGTAGCTGGCTCGACTTTGGTTCCATCGCCGGGTTCGTGCTGGGTGCGGGCGTAGTGGTGTTGCTCTCTACCGTCGTGGGCGAAGAGAACTTCCTCGCCTGGGGCTGGCGTATTCCGTTCTTCCTGGCGCTGCCGCTGGGGCTTATTGGCCTCTATCTGCGTCACGCGTTAGAAGAGACCCCGGCGTTCCAGCAGCACGTTGAAAAGCTGGAGCAGGGCGATCGTGAAGGTCTGCAGGATGGACCGAAGGTCTCGTTCAAAGAGATTGCCACGCGCCACTGGCGTAGTCTGCTGACCTGTATTGGTCTGGTGATCTCCACCAACGTGACCTATTACATGCTGCTGACCTACATGCCGAGCTACCTGTCGCATAACCTGCATTACTCAGAAGATCACGGCGTGCTGATCATCATCGCCATTATGGTGGGGATGCTGTTTGTGCAGCCGATCATGGGCCTGCTGAGCGACCGCTTCGGACGTCGTCCGTTCATTATCTTCGGCAGCGTCGCGCTGTTTGTGCTGGCTATCCCGGCCTTCATCATGATTAACAGTGATGTCATCGGCCTGATATTTGCCGGGCTGCTGATGCTGGCGGTGATCCTCAACTGCTTTATTGGCGTGATGGCGTCGACCCTGCCGGCGATGTTCCCGACGCACATCCGTTACAGCGCGCTGGCGGCGGCCTTTAACATCTCGGTACTGATCGCCGGTCTGACGCCGACGCTGGCAGCCTCGCTGGTGGAGAGCACGCAGAACCTGATGATGCCTGCCTACTATCTGATGGTGATTGCGGTCATCGGCCTGATTACCGGCATTTACATGAAGGAGACGGCGAACCTGCCGCTGAAAGGGGCGACACCTGCTGCCTCTGACCTTCAGGAAGCCAAAGAGATCCTGCGTGAGCACCACGACAACATTGAGCAGAAGATAGAAGATATCGATGCTGAAATTGCGACGCTACAAGAGAAGCGTACCCGTCTGGTCGATCAACACCCCCGCATTAATGAGTAAATAAAAAACCCGGCGCTAGCCGGGTTTTTTTTCATACCCAAATGGAATACAACGAAAGTTTATTGGCGGTTTTATTGAATAGTGCTTACGCTGTATATAAGCGGATGTCTCTATAAAATCGACGCTTTCTTCTCTGTGAGGGGTATGTATGCTGAGCTTCACACCAATCTAGATTTCCACGCACACATAGCCTGAAATGCTGATTCTTTTCGGCGGTTTACCTTTTCCCGAAACGGCATTTTAACTTTTGTAATATATCCACAGGTGCAACGGGCACAGCAAAAATAATACCGAAGATAAATTATAAGTAGGGCTGGACATGCTGAGAAATTCGCAAAAGATCACCCATGGAAGTTACTCGGTATTCATTAAATTAATTGATTTCTTTTCAATTAATTTAATTTTAATACTCAGTGGTTGGGTATTGAAAATGGAATCTTTCGATACTGTAATTTTGATCAGCTTACTGTACTCCACTGCCTTTTTACTGTTTGGTGAATACACGCAGTGCTATCTCTATCGTCCTAAAAACAACAATTTGCGTAACCAAAGACGCCTGTTTTTGACCGCTTTTTTAGCCATCCTTTTTATCGGCCTGGTGCGTCTGCTGGTCGCGAAATTATACGCCTTAGGCTACGTCAGCTTTATCGACGTGCGTAATATTCCTGCTATGCCGCTCTGGTACGCCTCGCCGATCCCTTTTCTCTACGTCGTCCGTCTGATTATTTTTAAGCTGTCGGCGAAAAAGAAAATAAGGGTGGCCATTATCGGCATTACCGATAACGGCCTGGCGGCTGAACGGGCGCTGCGCCTGGAGTACGCTGACGTTCAACTGGACCTCGCCTTCTACGATGAGCGTGGCCCTGAGCGGCTTGGCGAGCTGGCCACCAAAATTACCAGCCCCTATAACGGGCCGGTGATCAAGCTGGTTGAAGAGGCCAATGCCGGCCGGGTCGACGAAATTTATATTGCCCTGCCGATGGTGGCGCTGGATCGCATCCGCCATTTTCTGGCGATGATGTCCGATACCACGGTGGATACTTATATTGTGCCGGACTTTTACGCTTACAGCACCAATACCTCTCAGATCCGTTCCATCCACAACCTGCAGACCATCGGCATTTTCACCTCCCCGCTGGACGGGGTGGGAGCGTTTATTAAACGCGCAGAAGATCTGGTGCTGGGCAGCGTGATTATGGTAATGATTGTGCTGTTAATGATCGTAATTGCCATTGGCATCAAACTCACTTCACGTGGGCCTGTTTTCTTCAAACAGGATCGCTATGGCCTGAGCGGGCAGAAGATTAAAGTCTGGAAGTTCCGGACGATGAAAGTGATGGAAAATACCGACAAGGTGGTTCAGGCGACACGAGACGATCCTCGGGTCACCCGCTTTGGCGCATTCTTACGTCGGACATCTCTGGATGAACTGCCGCAGTTCATTAATGTAATACAGGGGAATATGTCTATTGTCGGGCCACGGCCGCACGCTGTGGCGCACAACGAGCTTTACCGTAAGCAAGTCGAAAACTACATGATTCGCCATAAAGTAAAGCCTGGGATCACAGGTTTAGCGCAAATTAATGGCTATCGTGGCGAAATTGATGCGCTATACAAAATGGAAAAGCGAGTCCAGTACGACATTGAATATATTCAGAACTGGTCCTTTTGGTTAGATATAAAAATCATCATTAAAACCATTTTTAAGGGATTTGTCGGTAAGAATGCATACTAAAATTATTATTATCGCTGGGATGATAGCGTCTCCGGTTGCCGTGGCAGAATTAACGCCAAAATCACACATCGGTTGGGCGGGCATCGATTTTCAAAGCAACGTCGGTGTGGATTACGGGCATAACGATAACGTGACCTACCAGCATCACGATAGCGACGCCAAAGGCTCCGACTTCCAGGGGCTCAAGCCCGTGATAAGTCTGAACGGGGAGCGCGGGCAGGATAAATACCTGCTGATGTACTCCGGGGATTATCGCCACTACTCCAGCGATTCTACAGACGATTATGACGATCACCTCTTCCGCTTCAAAGGTGACTGGCGTTTTGGTCTGATGCATGGCCTGACCCTGAATCTTGAAGATTCACTCGGTCATGAGGCGCGCGGGCGCGGGGTGACGGAAGGATTTCTGCCTGAACAGTTCCGGCAATTTGGCGTTAGGTCACCGTTAACCACCAATCTGTTCAACAGCGAGCTACGCTATAGTTATGGTGCGCCGGACGGACGGGGAAGGGCAGACCTGGCGTTGATGCACCGCAAGTGGACCTTTGGCAATACCGGTCAGGTTGAAAGCCAGGATAAGGACTTCGCACAATATATCGACGAGCAGGAGTGGGACGAAAATACGCTGATTGCAGAAATTTTCGATCAGTACACATCTAAGACACGTTTTCGCTATAGTTTTATTACCAACCAGTTCCGTTACGGCCATGCGTCGGAAAAAGACAGTAATGAATATTATTTGCGTTACGGCATTCAGTCGCAGGTAACGGGCAAAACAAATGTCGATGCGAACGTGTCGTGGCTCTATAAAACCTTTGAAAATAACCCCGGGTCGAAGGATTTCAACGGGATTAACTGGGATATTCTCGGTGAATGGCGACCTCTTCAGCAGTCAATTTTTACGTTAAGAACATCCCAAAGTATTAAAGACCCTTCCGAAGCGGGAGGATATAATTTAGTCACGGAATACGGCATCTCTTACAAACACCTATGGATGAACGACCGTTTAACGACGTTGCTTGATTACGCATACATCACTGAAGACTACAAAGATCAGGACAAGGATCGTCACGACAAGAATGGCGTGTTTTCATTTATTGTCGGTTATGACCTCACACCATCGATTAACGTTGGTGTGGAATATCATCTTGATACGCTTAAGTCTAATAAAGATACAGATACGTTCACCATCGGCCCCAACGATGACCGCGTAGTGACTGAAACGTTGGGCTATGATCAATCTTTGATTATGCTTACAGCTAAGGTTCAGATTTAAAATGAAAATAATTAAACTGTGCGCGTTTTTACTCCTCAGCATTGTTTTCGCTGGCTGCAAATCACCGCAGCCGACGTTAAAGGACAATAGCGTGGTTGATACAGCAAATTATTTACTGGGCTCCGGTGATACCGTCAACATTAACGTTGCCGGGCAACCTGACCTGACCATGAAAGTAGTACTTGATAATAGTGGGGCTATTAATTACCCCTATATTGGCAGGCTGGAATTAAAGGGCAAATCCGCAAGTCAGGTTGATGCAGAGATTACGCAACGTCTGCGCAAAGGGTTTGTGCTTAATCCCATGGTGACCGTGAATATTGCTGAGTTCCGCAAATTCTATATCTCGGGTGAGATAGAGAATCCCAATGGTTATGCCTATGAACCAGGGCTGACCGTGGAAAAAGCTATCGCCTTAGGCGGGGGATATACCGACCGTGCAGACCGCAGTGACCTCAGTATTCGACAATCATCCACTGGCGAGTTACTCGAAAATGTTGATGTGACTCACTCCGTGCTCCCCGGTGATCTCGTAATTATAGGCATAGGGTTCTTCTGACCATGAAACTATCAATAGTGGAAAATGGCAAAAAGCGAGAAAGCGCTATCGATATCGCCAGATTTGCCAGTGAAATAAAAAAGAACCTCTGGAAAATCATTCTCTCCGGCATTATTGCCGGGGCGATTGCCTGGCCACTAATGAGTTTGATGCCGTCAAAATATGTCTCTACGGCCACGGTCCTGCTCAAAGCCCAGCCCGATAATGTCACCCCTTTCCAGAAGGTTGAGGGATATGACTCAACCCGTAACGGGTATTACGAAACTCAAAACGCGCTGATGCAGTCGCGCGTGGTGCTTGAGCAGGCGGTGCGTACCCTGAAGCTGGATCAAAATCCCGCGTTCACCGGCAGCAACGATGACGGCGCAACGGGGAAAGAGAGCGAGCAGCAGCGGATCGACAATGCGCTGAAAACGTTGAGCAAGAACCTCACCATTAACAGCGTGCGTACCACCCATCTGGCCACCGTCTCGTATGAGTCCACCTCGCCGCAGCTGTCGGCTGATATTGCCAACGGGGTGGCTGAGTCGTTTATCAATTACAGCTTAGGGCTCAAGCAGCAGAAAACGCTGCAGGCCAGCGAAGATAACCAGCACAAGCTGCAGCAGCTCAAGCAGCAGATGATCCAGCAGAAAACCGCGCTGGATGACTATCTGGCGAAAGCGGGGCTACTGACCTTCCGCGGCGTTGACGGGTTTGAAACCGAACAGATGGGCATTGTCACCAACCGTCTGGCGAATGCCACCGAGCGTCGGGTGGCGGCTGAGTCTATCTATAACGAAGTGCGTTCCGGTGGCGGCAGAGCCATCTCGCTGCCGTCGATCTCAAATCATGCCCAGATCCAGGATTTACGCATTGCGTTGATCCAGGCTAACAGCGAGCTTTCTCAGCTGGAGAAATCCTACGGGCCACAGCATGACAAAGTGATCCAGGCGCGGGCCCGTATCAGCGCGATCCAGGCGCAAACGGCGATGACCCTCAGAGAGCAGGAGGCCGGGTTACGCCAGAGCTACGAGGCGGCGGTGGCGGATGAAAAGAATTACCAGAAGCAGCTGGATGAGCAGCGCCAGAACTTCCAGAAGCTGTCGATGAAGCGCGAAGGCTACAACGAGCTGAAGCTGGCGCTGGATAAAACGGAAGAGATGTACAAGGTGGTCTACCAGCGTACGCAGGAGCTGACGCTGCCGGGCACCTATACCGATGCCGACGCGGAGCTCTACGATCCTGCCGTGCCCGCCACGCGTCCTGCGAAGCCGAATAAACCGCTGCTGATGCTGATGATCGTGCTGCTGGTGATGCTCTTCTACGTCATGTACGTGATGGTGAAAGCGGCGACGGATCGGTCCGTGAATACCCTCAGCCAGATGCAGAAACGGCTTAACCTTATGCCGCTGGGGGAGATCCGCCGCTTCAGGGGCGTGGGAGGTCGGGGCAAGATCCGCGATCTGATGTTCAGCGATCCGCTCAATGCCGACGTGATTCACAGCATGCGTACGCAGATCATGCTGAGCAGTCACCCGCTGCAGGTTATCGCCGTCACCTCGGCGGAAGCCGGAGAGGGACGGACGCTGCTGGCGAACCTGCTGGCGAACTCCTTTAGCTTTGACCAGAAAACGCTGCTGATCGATATGGACTTCTTCAACAACGACGGTCTGTCGGGCGAGCTGGGCTCACCAAAAGCGCCGGGCGTGGCGGAAGTGCTGCGCGGTGAAGGCGACACTGACAGCGTGCTGGTGAAGGTCAACGATAAGCTCGATTTCCTGCCGCGCGGCAATACCCCGGTCTCGGCGCTGCTGCTGCTGTCGCCTGAACGGTTAAAACCGCTGCTCGAGACGCTGCGCAGCCGTTATCAGCGCATCATCATTGATGTGGCTGCGGTGAATCAGAGCCAGGAAGTGCAGCTGGTGAGCCAGGTGACGGATGGTCTGATCTTCGTCCTGAAAGCGGGCCAGAACAGTGCCGATACCATCGCCCATGCCGTTGATAAAGCCGCCAGCGATCGCTGCGTGGTGATCGGTGGGGTGCTGAATCAGGTGGTGGATAAAAATCTGGAGAGCAAAGAGGGGCTGCGTTCGCTCAACTACCATACCCATGAATTGATGAACAACACAGGCCGGGCATGAGTCTGCTCAGGAGCGCCTCCACGATCGCAGGGTCATCAGTTATTTCACAGCTGATTGGTGCCCTGTCGATCTGGCTCATTTCGCATAAGTACGATCTTGGCGAAGTGGGACTCTACGCGCTCAACTACAGTATTGCCCTGATTGGGGCCCAGGTCTGTACCTTTGCCTCACAGCTGTTGATCCCCAGGCAGCCGGATGAGGAACTGGCGCAGAACGTGGTGTTTTGTCTCCTGCAAAGCCTGACCATCGCCGTCCCCTATGCCGTGCTGACGGGCTGGCTGTTTCATCAGAACATGCTCTTTCTGTACCTGCTCACGCTCTCGAATACCTGGGTGCTGGTGGCAGAAAACCTGTCGCTGCGGACGGCAAACTTTCGCTTTCTGGTGGTCCAGCGCATCTCCGTTTCGGTGGTGGTGGTGCTGTCCGTCCTGCTCACCAGCCAGGTGATGGCGTTTTACTGGATGTGGGCGATCCTGATGATGGTGCTGACCAGCGCCTGCATCATGCGGGCATTTGATCTTCGCAGCATCACCCTGCATCACCTGCGGCCCTCCAGTAACCTGGCGTTCCTGAAAAAAAATATTCATCACGTTACCAAAGTGGGCAGTGCCGAAGTGCTGGCGATGGCGAGCAACAACCTGCCGATTATGCTGATCAACTTCTGGTTCTCGGCCCTGACGGCGGGCTACTTCTCGGTGGTCAGCCGCTTCTGCCTGGCTCCGGTGGTGATCATCGGCAATGCGGTACGCAATACCATTTTCTCAAAATGGTCGATTGATTTCAGAAACAACATCTTCAACTACGAAGAGTACACAAAGGTCCGTCTGCTGCTGTTGGTGCTGGGAGTGGTCTGCACGCTGGGCGTGTTTATCTTCTACCCGATTGTGATGAATCTGGGCTTCAGCGAGGAGTGGATCGCCTCCGTGCCGACTTCGCGCTATATGCTGCCGTACCTGTTCCCGGCGCTGGCGGTCTGTCCGCTGACGGTGATAGAGCTGATTTTCGGCTCGCACCGCTACTTCCTGCGGATCCAGCTTGAGCAACTGGCGATCGTGGGGATCGCGTTCGTTGTTGTGCCGTATTTCTACAATGACTATGCGACATCCATCATCTTATTTTCGATTCTGACGTTTATCCGCTACGCCTTTATCTACCTGAAGGTGAACAAGCGCGCCGACATTCTGAGAAACGGGTCAGTGACATCATGAATCTTAATACCGGACATTATTTACAGAGCTTCGCGCTGTTTACCCTGATCTTCTGCGGGCTGGTGCAGTATTTTACCGGTGAGCTGGCGGTACTGTGGCTGCCCTTTGTCATGACGCTGCTGATGGCCGGTTTCCTGGTATTGCAGACCCGCGAAGAGCCCATGCGACTGGATGCCCAGGAAGCCATCATCCTGACGCTGTATGGTGCTTTTATCGTACTGGCCGGTATGTCGACCCTCTTTCAGGGCGGGGCGCTGATTACCCTCGTCGGATTCAAGAACGAGATTGGGCTGTCGCTGGTAATGGTCTGCCTGCTGCTGGGCTTCTGCCGGGAATCGCAGATCTATCAGGTGACCCGGGCGCTGTACTGGGTGTTTTACATCCAGTTCCCGGTAGCCATTTACCAGCTGATCTTTGTCCTGCCGGAGCGCGTGGCGCTGCACGGCGAGGCGGAGAAATGGGACTCGGTGGTGGGGACCTTTGGCGGCGATCCTATGGGGGGCGGCAACACTGCCGCGATGGGGCTGTTCTGTCTGCTGATCATGCTGCTGAAAGTTTCGGAATATAAACATGGGCTGGCCAGCTTCAAATCCATGGCGCTGCATATCGTGCTGGGGTTTGTGATGTGCATCATTGGCGAAGTTAAATTCGTGATCCTGCTGTCGCCGCTGCTGCTGGGCTGGGTGTGGCTGACCCCCTCCTGGGTTAAAGAGGCGAGCAAGGTCAACCTGGGCGTGCTGCTCTCTATTCTGATCGGCATGGCGCTGCTGATCGGGCTGGCGGTTGTCGCTCTGGCCTATACCTATTCGACGGCCTACGGCGGCGATACGGCGGAGAACCCCTTCGTGGTCTTCCTCGACTCCATGGATTACATCTTCGATCCGGACTTTATTACCCCCGGCGGGGAAGTGGGCCGCTTCACCTCTCTGCTGTTCTGGGCACAGCATAACGATCTGTCAGGGCTGCCGGGAACGCTGTTCGGCTACGGCCTGAACGCCACCAACAGCGGCAGCGCCGTCTCTCCTGGCTTCCTGCATCAGTATTACAACCTGTATCTCGATAGTACCTCC
Source organism: Leclercia sp. Marseille-Q4284 (assembly GCF_916618945.1). Lineage (NCBI taxonomy): Bacteria > Pseudomonadati > Pseudomonadota > Gammaproteobacteria > Enterobacterales > Enterobacteriaceae > Leclercia > Leclercia sp. Marseille-Q4284. The sequence goes on along the minus strand of NZ_CAKAKG010000002.1, from coordinate 524,782 downwards.
CTGAGCATGTTGTTATGGGAAGTGGGCGTGGTGGGGACGGTGCTGTTTGTGGGTCTGGTTATCTACATCCTGAAGGCGGTCCGGCCCGAGCCGGTGCTGTCTGTGGAACAGCTCGATAAGCCGGACGTTCAGCTTCTGAGTTTTGCGCCGGCGTTTAACGTCTTCGCCATCGCCTGTCTGCTCAGCCTGCCGTACAGCCAGATACTGATGATTACGCCGATGTTGCAGTTCTTGTTTTATATGTCGTTAGGTTCCAGTTTGATTATTCGCCGGACCGTACGCCGTCATACGGGGCATTATTGATGTACAAACCGTTTATTACCGTCAGTATCAAAACCTTTAACGAAGCCGAATGTATTGAGAAAACCATCGACAGTATCCGCAGCCAGCTGGGTACGTATCCGCATAAAATTATTGTTGCCGACAGTCTTTCAACGGATAACACCCAGCAGTTGGCCAGCGATAAAGGGGTGATGGTGGTGTCGTTAACCGAACCGGCAGACCGCTGCTGCGGCGTCGGGCATCAGCTGGGCTACCTTCACAGCGAAGGGGAGTTTATCCTGCTGATGGATGGCGATATGGAGCTGGAGCCCGGTTTTATCGATCATGCGGTGGCGTTTCTGCAGAATAACCCGACGTACGCTGGCGTGGCCGGTACGGTGGAGATGGATGACGCCTCAAACTACGAATTTACCTCCCGCAAGCAGCGTATCAATAAAATCTACCCGCTGGGGGATAGCGACCATCTGGGCGGTGGCGGCCTGTATCGCCTGTCTGCGATTGCCGATATCGGCTACCTGACCAACCGCAGCCTGCACGCCTATGAAGAGGCGGAGTTAGGCATGCGCCTGCTGGCCGCGGGCTATAAACTGCATCGCCTGAACGTGCCCTATTTCCGTCATACCTCTTACACGATGCCGACCTTCAGGATGCTGCGCTATCGCTGGAAGAGCGGCTTCCATCAGGCGCCCGGCGAGCTGCTGCGCAGCGCGTGGGGGAAACCCTGGTTCCGTGATGCGTTGATGATGGTGAAAAACGAAGTGATCTTTGCGAGCTACATCTTCATCGTACTGATTGCGTTCTTCTCTTTCGACGTCAGCCTGATTGATATCGCGCTGTTGCCGCTGCTGGCCTTTATCCTGCTAAAAACCCTGCGTAACCGCTCATTAAAAAATGGCCTGAACAGCGTGATCAACCTCGCCGTGCTCTCTGCCGGACTGGTGAAAGGTCTTTTCCACCCGCAGCGCGATCCCCGGGTTCCGCCGGATAATAAAGTTATTCATGAACAGGTAGAGTAATGAAAGTCTTACTGGTGAATAAGTTCTTCTTTATCAAAGGAGGCGCTGAGACGGTCTATTTTCAGGAACGTCAGATGCTGAAAGAGGCCGGTGTGGAGGTGATCGATTTCTCCATGCAGCATGAGAAGAACTTTCCGTCTGAGTATGCCGACCACTTCGTCAGCAATGTCGATTACCACAAAGAGGGCGGCCTGCTGGCGGGGGCGAAAACCGCCATCAACTTTATTCACAACCGGGCGGCCTGTAAAAAAATGCGGGCGCTGCTGGAGCAGACCCGCCCGGAGATCGTCCATTTCCACAATATCTATCACCAGCTGACCCCGGCCCTGATCAAGGTCGCCCGGGATTTCGGCTGTAAAACCGTTCTGACCGCCCACGACTATAAGATTATGTGCCCGTCGTACTCGATGCTGCGCGACGGCAAAGTGTGTGACGCCTGCGTCACGGGCAGCGTCTTTAATGCGTTTCGCTATCGCTGCCAGGAGGGATCGGCGTCGAAGAGCCTGCTGCTGTCGCTGGAGGCGACCTGGCAGTACATCGCGCAAAATTATCAGGCGCTGGACGTTATTGTCTCCCCGAGCGAGTTTCTGCGTAGCGAGCTGAAACGCTCCCTGCCGGATTCGCGCATCGATGTGATTGTGAACGGTATCGACGACAGCCACACGCCGGAGGCGGGGAAGGATGAGGGATACCTGCTGTACGTCGGGCGTTTGAGCCGGGAGAAAGGGGTCCCGACCCTGGCCCGGGCGCATCAGCTCATGCGCAATCACATGCCGTTAAAAATCGTCGGCCACGGGCCGCTGTATGACGAGATGGTGGTGGACTATCCCAACGCGGAGTTCCTCGGCTATGTGCAGCAGGGCCCGGCGCTGGATGCGTTGATTCAAAACGCCCGGGCCGTGGTGCTGCCGTCAGAGTGTTATGAAAACTGCTCCATGGCGGTGCTGGAGGCGATGTCATTCGCCCGGGCCGTGGTGGGCGCCCGCATCGGCGGGATCCCGGAGCAGGTACGTCACGGTGTGGAAGGATTGCTGTTTGAACCTGGCAACGCTCAGGATCTGGCCGATGCGCTGGACGTGATGGCGGAAAACCCGGCGCAGGCCCATGCGATGGGGCTGAAAGGCCGGGTACGGCTTTGCCAGAAATACTCACTGCGCAAGCACATGGAGACGTTGCAGTCGCTCTATCGCGAACTGCTCGACAGGCCATAATATGCCAAAAAAAATCACGGTGTTGGGTACCCGCGGGATCCCCGATGTATTAGGCGGCGTCGAAACCCATTGTCAGAATCTGTATCCGGCTATCCGCCAGCAATATGACGTGGAGATCTGCGTGATCGCCCGGTCACCCTATGTCCACTACCGGCGCTCGAGCTATAAAAATGTCGAGACGCTGGCGATCTGGGCGCCCAAAAAACGCAGTTTCGAAGCCATTGTGCATTCTGTTATTGCGGCGTTGAGGACATTCGTTGACCGATCCGATATTGTGCATGTTCACGCCATCGGACCCGGCCTCGTGGTGCCGTTGCTACGCCTGATGGGCAAACGTGTGGTCTTTACCCATCATGGGCCGGACTACGAGCGCCAGAAGTGGGGCAGGATGGCGAAAAAAATCCTGATGCTCGGTGAGAAAGTGGCGGTGAAATATGCCCACGAAGTGATTGTTATTTCTGAGGTGATCAACCAGCTGATCCAACAGAAATACCATCGCTACAATGCGCATCTGGTTTATAACGGCGTTAACGTGCCGGAGCCGCTGGCTGACGAGACCATCGACAGGATCCTCGGGCGGTATGAGTTGCAGCCCGGGCGTTATATCGTGATGGTCGGGCGGTTCGTTGAAGAGAAGGGGATGCATGATGCCATCGCCGCGTACCAGCAGTCGGGCCTGACGCTGCCGCTGGTATTGGTCGGGGATGCGGATCATGATACGGAGTACAGTATCCACCTGAAACAGCTGGCGTTTCAAACGCCCGGCGTCGTGATGACCGGCTTTTTAAAAGGTGAGGCGCTGCAGGTCGTCTTCTCTCAGGCCTCGCTGTTTGTGATGCCTTCGTACCATGAGGGACTGCCCATTGCGCTGCTGGAGGCGATGTCGTTTTCGCTCCCGGTGGTGGTGAGCGATATTTTGCCGAACCTTGAGGTCGGCTTACCGGCTGAGACCAGTTTTAAGCTGGGTAATGTCGCTGATCTGGCAGATAAAATGTCCCGATGGGCGGACTCACCCCGGATTGATTACGGCGATTTTTTGCAGCGTTACAGCTGGGATGAGATCGCCAGAAAGACCGTGTCCATTTACCATAGATTAGACAAAACAATAGGTTAAAATTGACCAGTAAGCCCCGAAACCCGATTGTTATCGACCGTTTTTATGAAGTGCTTGATAAGGATGTCAGCGCCCAGCTGACCCCGGAGCAAAAAGAGGAGATCGAGAGCGCGATTGTCTCGGTTACCCTGGCGTCGCGGCACCGGATCGATTTCCGTAAAAGTTTTCCTTTCTTCGGCAAACGCCTCTATATGGTGTTCCTGCTGGGACGGGATCTGCGTGCCCGCTCGCGTCCGGAGTCAAAGCTGTCGCGTATCGTGGTGACGTTTCTTATCCTGTTCGCCACCCTGTTCCTGCTGTGTTGCGTGCTGCTGACGTTGTACATGATCAAATCTGCGCTGGGCATAGACGTTTTCCAGAACTACCACGTCGGGATTTGGGACTGGTGGCTCAATCTGAAATACCAGTAATCAGGCGCTGTAACCGCCGGGATTGTTCTTCTGCCAGTTCCAGGCGTCGCGCATCATCTCCTCGAGATTGCGCGTGGCCTGCCATCCCAGCTGCTGGCGTGCCAGCGATGAGTCCGACCAGCACTCTGCCACGTCGCCGGAACGTCTGCCGACAACCCGGTAGTTAATCTTGGTCTGCGCGGCTTTTTCAAAAGCCTTGATCAGGTCCATCACCGAATAGCCCACCCCGGTACCGAGATTGATGGTCTTAAATGCCTCACCCTCATCTTTATGATCCAGCGCGGCCAGATGGCCGTGGGCGAGATCCATCACGTGAATATAGTCCCGCACGCCGGTGCCGTCCGGCGTCGGATAATCATCCCCAAAGACCGTCAGGCACGGCAGCTTGCCGATGGCCACCTGAGAAATATAGGGCACCAGGTTATTCGGAATACCGTTCGGATCTTCCCCCAGACGCCCGGAGGGATGCGCGCCAACGGGATTGAAATAGCGCAGACAGGTGATCCTGAAGTGCGGCTCGGCGACGGAAAAATCAGCTAAAATCTGCTCCACCATCAGCTTGGAGGTACCGTACGGATTGGTGGTACCGCCGGTGCGCGACTGCTCGCTTAAAGGCACCGATTCGGGATTGCCATACACCGTGGCCGAGGAGCTGAAAATAAGACTGTGGACGCCCGCGCGCTGCATTTCATCCAGCAGCACTAAGGTCCCGACAACATTATTTTCATAATAGGCGAGGGGCTGGGCAATGGACTCTGAAACGGATTTAAGACCGGCGAAATGGATAACGTCGGTGATGGTGTGTTGCGAGAAAAGGGTTTTTAATGCGTGACGATCCAGAATATCAGCGATGCAAATTACTGGCTGTTTGCCGGTTAATTCTGCGACCCGGAGTAATGACTCCTGCGAGGCATTAGAAAGGTTATCAAGGACGACAACGTCTTCGCCTCTCTCCAGTAATGCCAGCACCGTATGAGAACCAATATAGCCTGCGCCACCCGTGACCAGAATTGCCATAATAAATCCCCCAAAACGCCATCACCAGCCGACACAAAGAGCTGCCGGAACAGAGATGCGCTTTCGCAGTATTTTATTTTGCCGCTCTGGTTAGCGTAGTGCGGCTTCCCGATATTGTCACTTAGTTGAAAAGCCGCTTACGGTGATTAACCATAATTTTATACGCCAGCTTTTTAAGCGTAGAGAGCAGGCTGAAGGTCAGGTGCTTGGTATCGTAGACAATATAGTTGTCGGTGAAGTTTAAGGTGTGGATCCCATCGCTGTTGTTAATCGACGCACTTATTTTCCCCACCAGTTTCTCCTGGTATTTATGCGGGGTTAACGTGGTCAATTCCTTAATGAAGATGGATTTCCCGTATACCTCAGGATGGCTCTCCTGGGTAAAGATGTAGGTTTTATTGTTGATGGAGTACGGCTTACCGGCCCCGCGAAAATGAACGTTGCAGACATCCAGGTTCGGGGAGATCAGGGTCCAGTCGCCCAGAATGCCCTCTGAGGTGTGAATCACCAGCTCGTTATCCATGGTGGTTGAGACCATGTAACTGACGCCATTCAACTCAAAGACCACGTTATCCGTGACGGCCATATCGGAGACCAGCACTTTGACCTTTTCCCAGCGCGCGGGGAAGTCGACGGACTGGAACAGAATCACTTCTTTGCGTTCTGACGACTCCGGGATCATGAACAGTTTCCCGTCGAGCTGGAACAGAAAGGGAAAAGAGAGATGGCATTTTAAGTCATCAAATCCTTCCAGCTTCAGATCATCGATCTCGTCGAGATTTTTATTGAGGATACGGCAGCGCAGTACCCCCTTCGAATTCAGAAAAGAAAACGCTTCATAAAAAACATACAGCAGATCGTTTTTATCAATAATAAAAGGATCGGCCTGGAAGGTATATTTTTTATCAAGCTGCTGTGCTTTGCTGGTACGCAGGATATCCAGCGTGTTTTCCGGGAAAACGTGCTGGCCATGGCTGTTAATGACCATGATGTCCCAGGACTCATGGAAGAACAGCTTTTTGATTATCCTGTTATTTTTATTAAACATTTTGCCGTGCGTCCCATCAAAAGGTATTAATAAATCCGGAAAGGAAAAGGATATTTCATAGTATAACAACCTTATGACGAATGGTTAGGCAAAGAAATAATAGGAATGGGTGAGTCCGGGATATATCGTATGAAATAAAATAAACTTTAATTCTGCCACAGCTTTATTAACTGGCCCCAGGGTAAAGGAACATTCAATGCGCGTAGACAATCTGTCATGCAAAAAAAGTCGGTGGTGGCTGCTTGTTGCTGGGGGGCTCACCCTCTCATCGGGCTGGGCGAAGGCGGAGAGTACGGAGCTGCTGCAAACGGTGAATCCTCCGGCCATCAGTGGACTGTTGACCAACCCGGGCAGTGGCGTGGCCCGTTTTCACGACCAGGACTTAAGCGTCGCGCAATATCCGGCGACAGGCCTCGAGTATCGTCGCTATTACTGGAGCGAAGTGGAACCAAAGGAGGGGCAGTACAATTTTGCGCTGGTGGATGAGGGGTTTGCCGCTGCGGCAGCGCATCAGCCGGCGATGAACGTTGGCCTGCGGTTTATGATCCTTGATGGACCAGAGTCGGGCTCAGAGATCCCGCAGTGGCTGATCGATAAAGGTATCAAAGGCAGCTGGACACCGGATCATAAAACCTTTGTCCCGGATCTGGACGATCCCACCTATCTGGCTTACGCCCAGCGTCTCCTTCAGGCGTTTGGCGCGCGTTATAACAACAATCCGGAGCTGGCTTTTATCGATATCGGGATGGTTGGCGCATGGGGAGAGTGGCACAACAGCAACTTCCCGACCCTGCAACCGTTGCAGGAACGCTATCCTCCAGCGCTGCTTAACCGCTATGTCGACATGCACTTCAGCGCCTTCCCTGATACTCCTAAAATCATGCTGCTCAACGGCTATGATTCTGTGGCTTATGCGGCAAAGAGAGGGGCGGGCTGGCGGGCGGACTGCCTCGGCGACTGGCGCAACTTTAGCCGCACCTGGAGCCACATGAGCAATGATTATCCGGAGCGCATTGCGGCGGCAGACGCGGCCTGGCCGGGGTTTACCCAGGCGTGGAAAAAAGCCCCCGTCAGCCTGGAGATCTGCGGCCATATGGCGGAATGGCTGAGCGAGCAGAAGTATACCCGGGAAGAGGTGCAGGCCACCTTTGACTGGGCCCTGGCGCAGCATGCCAGCACCCTGAACCTGAAATCCACCGATGTGCCGCAGGTATACCGCGATATCCTCGACAAGGCGCTGGCAAAAATCGGTTACCGCTTCCGGGTGGTGTCGCTGACCCATTCGGCAAGCGCCCGCCCGGGTCAGGCGGTTTCCCTCAATAGCCAGTGGGCCAACGACGGCGTGGCGCCGATTTATTTGCGCTATACCCTCGCCTGGCGTCTACAGGACCCGCGCGGGAACACGGTCGCGCAGGGCAGCGCCGGGGATGATATCCGCCAGTGGCTACCGGGCAGGCACAGCTCGGCATATCAGCTGGCCACCCCGCGTAATCTGCAGGCAGGACGCTATCAGCTGGATGTGGGGTTGGTGGATAAAAACAACAAAGCGCGTATTCAGCTTGCCAACGAAGGGAAGCTGAGCGATGGCTGGTACAGGCTGTCGTCGGTGATGATTGAGTGAGGGCGCAGAAAAGCATTTGGTTCGCTACTCTGGTTCGTTTCCTTCTAAATCTATCGTAATGACATCTGCGTTACGTTTGTTGTATACTTAATATCCACATAAATCCAGGAGGACAACCCCATGCCAGCCGCAAACAGTATGGCGATTAAACGCGAAACTCTGAACTTGCGCATCAGACCCGCTGAGCGCGATCTCATCGATCGAGCGGCGAAAGCAAGAGGGAAAAACCGCACTGACTTTGTGTTGGAGGCCGCCCGTGCCGCCGCCGAGGAAGCGCTGATCGAGCAACGTATCATCATGGCCGATCCGCAAGCTTATCAGGAATTTCTTGCCCGTCTGGACCAGGCTCCTGCGCCCAATGCCGCGCTGCGTAAAACCATGCAGACCCCTGCGCCGTGGGAGCAGGAAAAGTGATCTCCGCGCCAGAACCGCTTCATGCCGGGCATATTCCTACCTCGTTTTGCTGCGGTGTGGATTCTATGGATAACTGGCTGAAACAGCGGGCGATGAAGAACCAGCTTTCTGGCGCATCCCGTACGTTTGTCTGCTGCGACGATGCTAAGGTGATGGCTTACTACTCGCTGGCTTCAAGCGCTGTGGTGACAAATAATGCGCCCGGTCGCTTCCGCCGCAATATGCCTGATCCTATCCCGGTTGTAGTGCTGGGCCGTCTGGCAGTGGATAAATCATTGCACGGGCAGGGCCTCGGGCGTGCGCTGATACGGGATGCCGGGCTGCGGGTGATTCAGGTGGCAGAGACTATTGGCATTCGCGGGATGCTTGTTCACGCTCTGTCGGATGAAGCGCGAGAGTTTTACCTGCGGGTGGGGTTTGAGCCGTCGCCAATGGATCCGATGATGTTGATGGTGACGTTGGGGGATTTGGTAAATGCATGATTGATACTATTTGCAACCAATAAGGTGGTAGGGTCGTCTATTTAGATGCGGTATTAGCAAAAAGCAAAAACCCGCCTTTGGGGCGGGTTCTTTAAATAGTGGTGCCCGGACTCGGACTAACGCCGAAGGCGTTGAACAACGCGCTCGTCGCGCTGGCCCCGAAGGGGTGAGCCGCTGGCGGCGAATAATCGAACGTAGTTCGATGGAGAGTCCGGTTCTCCAAAAGCAAAAACCCGCCTTTTGGGCGGGTTCTTTAAATAGTGGTGCCCGGACTCGGAATCGAACCAAGGACACGGGGATTTTCAATCCCCTGCTCTACCGACTGAGCTATCCGGGCAACGGGGCGCATTAAACCGCAATCACGTACGGTCGTCAACCTTATTTCGGGAAAAGCTGTTCAACTGCTTAAGTTTGCGGCAATCTGTCGGTTTGCGCGGCGATTTTGCACAAATCTTCCAGACACAGAGGTAAACCCGGGCAATGCTGACAGCGAAAAAGGGGGCGCGACAGTGAACGACTGGCTTGAGCTGCGACAGCATGCAGATACGGGAATTGAAACCATCAAGGCGCACTTTGAAGGGCACGCCTACGATCCGCACTGGCACGACAGCTATCTGGTGGGGATCACCCTCAGCGGCACCCAGCAGTTTCATTGCCGCCGGGAGCGCCACCGTAGCCATCCGGGGGATGCGTTCCTGCTTGAACCAGGCGAGATCCACGACGGCGACGCGCCGGTTGCGGGCGGCTTCACCTATCTGACGTTCTATCTCGACGAGCGCTGGCTCACCCATACCCTGCACGGCCTGTATGATTCCACGCCCGGCAGTTATTCTCTGCATTTCACCCAAACCCTGACTCGCGAGCCGCAGCTGGTGCGCACCATAGGCGACACCTTTGCGACGCTGCACAATGATGAGATGAAGATCGTCCAGCAAAGCACAATGGATAATCTGCTGGCGCAGCTCACCTCCCACTGTCACTGGCGCAAAAAATTACCCTCACAGTTGCAGAGCGCGGCAGTGGCGCACCGGGCGCGGGACTATCTCTATGCCCATCTCGGCGACAATATTGGTCTCTCCGACCTGGCCCGGGAGACCGGCACCGATCGCTTCACGCTCACCCGCTGCTTCAAGCGCGAGTTCCACCTGGCGCCCCATGCCTGGCTGATTCAGCTGCGGCTGGCGAAAGCGCGGCAGTTTCTGGCGCGCGGGGATCTGCCCGTGGATGTGGCAGCGGCGCTGGGGTTTGCCGACCAAAGCCATTTAGGCCGCTGGTTCCAGCGGGCTTACCGGATCACACCTGCCCATTACCGTCGGTTGTGCACAAACCTTCCAGACGTTTCCAGAAAATAGCGGCACTGTCAGGGCTCTTATAACAAGGAGTCACCTGTGAATCTGATGCCGTTTCTGTTGTTTGCTTTTGTTGCCTCGATAACGCCGGGGCCCACCAATATCCTTATTCTGACCAACAGCCAGCATTATGGGGTAAAGGCGACCCTGCCTGCGCTGGTGAGCGCCTGCGTGGCGGCCAGTGCCATTGTGCTGATTTCGGGAGCCGGGGCGGGTGAGGTGCTGCGCCAGTATCCGCTGGTGCGGCAGGTGATGAGCTGGGCTGGCGTGCTGTGGTTAAGCTGGATGAGCTGGCAGCTGTTTTGTGCGCCCGCGGCAAACTTGTCCGGCGCAACGCATACCCACTTTACCGCGCGCGCGGCGGCGTTATTGCAGGTGATCAACCCTAAAACCTGGATGATGGCGCTGGCGGTGGTCAGCCTGTTTGCTCCGGCGGGAGAGCATGCGTTACGGGATATCGCCCTGATGGCGCTCTGGTTTTTGCTGATCTCCGTTGCCTGCCTGCTGTGTTGGGCATGGCTGGGGCAGGCGGTGAACAGGCTGTTTCGGACCGCGGCGGCGATGGTGCGTTTTCAGCGCCTGATGGCGCTGTGTCTCTTCATTTCTGCCTGGGCGGGGATGCTGGCTTAAGTCAGCGCCCCACCTTTGCGGCACTGCGCGAAGTGCAGAATATCTTCCGCCAGACGCTGTGCCGTATCGACATCGGCCTGGCTGCGGTTCACCAGCATCCGGCTAAGGCACCCTTCCATGATCAGATCCATCTGCTTTGCCACCATCGCCGGATCGTCCACTTCCAGGGTGGTCAGCAGCTCATGCGTAAAGTCATGCGAGGCGCGTTTTTGCTGGTCGGCAAGCTGGTGGATCGGGTGACCCGGATCCGGGAAAAAGGTACAGGCGGCAATAAACAGGCAGCCCGGATAGCGATGATTACGCACGCATTCGGTAAGCGCAGAGTAGCGTGCCAGTAATTTTTGCTCTGCTGAAAGCTCGGTGTTGAGCATCAATTGTCTACGCCAGGTATCTACCTGCTGGCTGAGATAGCGCAGAGAATCATACAGCAGCGCCTCTTTATCGGGCCAGAAACGACGTAGTTCATCCAGAGGATAATTCACGCGCTCGGCAACCATCTCCAGCGAGGTGCTGGCTATCCCTTGAATTTCAAGCAATTGCAGGGTTGCGCCCAGAACATCTTCACGTTGCACGGTTTTCTCCTCCGTTTACTTTCGTACTTTCCCATCTGAAGTGTCGTTTACGGTTGGCGATCGCGCAAATGCGCACTGAACGATGCGGCATCCATAAAACCTGTCACTCGCTGTGCAGGCTGCTCTTCACCTTGTGCGTTGAAAAACAAGATAGTGGGCAGACCGAGCACATTGAGCGCTTTCAGCAGGGCCTTATCCTGCGGGCCGTTCGCCGTAACGTTGGCCTGCAGCAGAACAGTCTCTTTCAGGGCGTTTTGCACCTGCGGATCGCTGAAGGTGTATTTGTCGAACTCTTTGCAGGCGACGCACCAGTCGGCGTAGAGGTCGAGCATCACCGGTTTCCCCTCGGCTTTGGCCAGCGCCTGATGTAACGCGTCGATATTTTCGATCGGCGTGAAATTCAGATGCGCCTGGTTTTGGGCCGCGGGGACACCAAAGGCCCAGTCCTGCAGCGGTCGCACGCTGACCAGCGCGGCGGCCAGGAGCAGGATCTGCACCACCCGGATCCACGGCTTGCGGGCGTTTAAGCTGCTGATAAAGGCCCAGCCAAAGAAGGCGACGCCCAGCATCGCCCACAGACGCAGGCCCCAGACATCGCCGATCACCCGCTCAAGCAGGAACACCGGCAGCGCCAGAATAACAAAACCAAACGCGGTTTTTACCGTCTCCATCCACGGGCCGCTCTTCGGCAGCAGGCGGTTGCCAAATACCGTCACCAGCATCAGCGGCAGGCCCATCCCGAGGGCGTAGAGATACAGCGTGCCGCCGCCGAGCCACATATTCCCGCTCTGGGCGATATAGAGCAGGATCGCGCTGAGCGGGGCGGTGGTGCAGGGCGAGCAGATCAGCCCGGCAATGGCCCCCATGGCAAACACGCCGCCCACAGAGCCGCCCTGCTGGCGATTGCTCATCAGCGTTAAGCGGGTTTGCAGGGAGGAGGGCAGTTGCAGGCTGAACAGGCCAAACATCGACAGCGCCAGCATGATAAAGACCACCGACAGGCCGATAAGCACGTAAGGGTGTTGAAGCGCGGCCTGGAACTGCAGCCCGGCGGCCGCGACCACCAGCCCGAGCGCGGTATAGGTGAGCGCCATCCCCTGTACGTAGATAAATGCCAGCAGCAGCGCGCGGCCGGTGGAGAGTCGCTGTTGACCGCCGAGCACGATGCCGGAGATCAGCGGATACATGGGCAACACGCACGGCGTGAAGGCAATGCCGATGCCGATCAGCAACGCCCAGAAAGCGGAGAAGGGCAGTTCGCCTCCTGCGCTGGTCTTCTTCTCTGAGGGGAGAAGGGAAACCGCAGGGACGGCGGCCGCTTTCACTTCGCTAAGGGGAATAACTTTGGTTTCGGGCGGGTAGCAGAGACCGGCGTCGGCACAGCCTTGATAAGTCACCGTCAGGGTCGCGCCTTTATCCGCCTGCGCGACGGCGACGGGCACCGACAGCTGGCCCCGGTAGATTTCACTTTTGCCGTAGAATTCATCTTCGTGTGCCACCCCGGCGGGCAGCTGAAGAGCGCCGACCTGCGCCTGAGCGGGCGTGATGCTGATCTGCTTGCGATAGAGGTAATATCCCTCCTTCACATTCCAGTTGAGATTCAGTTCATGTTGGTTTTGCTGAAAATCGAAGATAAAAGCCTGATCGGCAGGCGTGAAGTTCGAGCGGCCGGGTGCATCAAACAACCCGGCAAAGACTGACGTGCTGCACAGCAGCAGGATCAGCGTAAGGAAGCGTTGAGCCATGAGAGATAGTCGTTATCGCCGTGGAGCACTGGCAAAACCAGCAGTTCCGGTGTCTGGTAAGGATGATGGGATTTGAGGCAGTCGAGGAGCGCCTGCTGATGGGCCACGCTGGATTTAAGCAGCATCTGCACTTCGTACTCCTGTTCCAGCTTGCCTTCCCAGTAGTAGAGGGAGGTGGCGCCGGGGAGGATGGTCACGCAGGCTGCGAGCTTATCTGCCAGCACTTTGGCGGCAAGATCCTGAGCGGTAGCTTCATCGGGAGCGGTACACAGAACAACAACAGTGTCGGGCGTATTCACAAGTCGACCTCGGTATCGCGAAAAAAATCACTATATCACGACCGGCTGCTGCTCATTAATGAATCGGGCCGCTAAGCGGCCCGACTTTAACTCTTTTTACAACCAAAAGCGGTTTACAGCACAATCCCGCCGATGATGAAGCCAAGGACCACGCACAGGGTAATGGCAATCACGCCCGGGATCAGGAAGGCGTGGTTAAACACATACTTACCGATACGGGTGGAGCCGGTATCATCCATCTCAACCGCAGCCAGCAGGGTCGGGTAGGTTGGCAGCACGAACAGCGCGGAAACCGCAGCAAATGAGGCAATCGCCGTCAGCGGAGAGACGCCCAGCATCAGGGCCGCAGGCATCAGCGCCTTAGTGGTCGCCGCCTGGGAGTAGAGCAGGGTCGCGGCAAAGAACAGCACCACCGCCAGCAGCCACGGATAGTTATGCAGCAGATCGCCGGCGACGGTCTGGATATCGGTGATATGGGCTTTGACGAAGGTGTCGCCCAGCCAGGCCACACCCAGTACGCACACGCAGGCGCTCATACCGGATTTAAAGGTGCTGGCGTTGAGCACTTCGCTGGTGTCGATTTTACAGGTGATGCTAATCAGCGTGGCGATGGTCAGCATGAACACCACGATCGCTTCGTTACGCGGCAGAACCGGGTTCTGAATCAGCCCTACGGTATCGCTGATGGCGGTGGCATAGAACATCACCGCGATAATGCCGATCAGGAACAGCAGTACGGAGCGTTTAGCGTGTGGCTTCAGGACAAAGGCCTGGCTGCCACGCAGCTTCACTTCACCTTTCGCCAGACGTTCCTGATAGACCGGATCGTCTTTCAGCTCGGCGCCAAGGAAGTTACAGAACACCGCGGTGATCATCACCGCAATCAGGGTGACCGGAATACAGATCGACAGCAGCGTCAGGTAGCTCACCCCCATCGGCTCCAGAATACCGGCAAAGAAGACCACCGCAGCGGAAATCGGCGAGGCGGTGATGGCAATCTGCGAGGCGACAACGGCAATCGAGAGCGGACGTGACGGACGGATGCCCTGCTCTTTCGCCACTTCGGTAATCACCGGCAGGGTAGAGAACGCGGTATGGCCGGTCCCGGCCAGAATGGTCATAAACCAGGTGACCAGCGGCGCAAGGAAGGTAATGTATTTCGGATGGCGGCGCAGCATACGCTCCGCCAGGCTCACCAGGTAGTCCATACCGCCCGCAACCTGCATGGCAGCGATAGCGGCGATAACCGCCATGATGATCTCAATAACGTCGAACGGAATAGCGCCGGGTTTAATTTGAAAAAAGAGAGTAAGTACAAGCACGCCAAGACCACCGGCGAAACCGATGCCGATCCCCCCGAGCCTTGCCCCTAAGTATATCGCCAACAGGACGACGACGAGTTCTGCTCCAAACATGAGTGCCTACCTTGCTTATTAACAAGTTGATATTGAATTGTTGTGTTTTGGTAACGCCTAAAAACAAAAAAGGCACGTCAAGTGACGTGCCTTCATGAAGTTTAACCTGAACTGTTATTGTTCACTTTCATCCGTGTATCTTTTTGCTTTATAGGCCGGGTGCATTAGGTTCTGAGCCGAGAAGATATCATCCAGCTCGGCTTCTGTCAGCAAGCCACGCTCAAGTACGACCTCTCGCACGCTCTTCCCGGTTTCGGCGCAGATTTTACCGACGATATCACCGTTGTGGTGACCGATGAACGGGTTGAGGTAGGTGACGATGCCGATGGAGTTATAGACGTAGCTTTCACATACCGCTTTGTTGGCGGTGATGCCGTTGATGCATTTCTCCAGCAGGTTGTAGCAGGCGTTGGTCAGAATGTGAATCGACTCAAACATCGCCTGGCCAATCACCGGCTCCATCACGTTCAGCTGCAGCTGACCCGCTTCCGAAGCCATGGTGACGGTAATGTCGTTCCCGATGACTTTGAAGCACACCTGGTTTACTACTTCTGGCACTACCGGGTTCACTTTGGCTGGCATGATAGATGAGCCCGCCTGCAGTTCCGGCAGGTTGATTTCGTTCAGACCTGCACGTGGACCCGAAGAGAGCAGGCGCAGGTCGTTACAGATTTTGGACAGCTTCACCGCCAGACGTTTCAGCGCGCTGTGCACCATCACGTAAGCGCCGCAGTCGGAAGTCGCTTCGATCAGATCTTCTGCCGGTACAACCGCCAGGTTGGAGACTTCGGCCAGCTTCTGCACCGCCAGCTGCTGATAGCCATCCGGGGTGTTCAGACGCGTACCAATGGCCGTTGCGCCGAGGTTTACCTCCAGCAGCAGTTCAGAGGTGCGCATCAGGTTGCGGGTTTCTTCATTCAGCAGCACGTTAAACGCGTGGAACTCCTGGCCGAGGGTCATCGGCACCGCGTCCTGCAGCTGGGTGCGGCCCATTTTCAGGATGTCCTGGAATTCGACAGCTTTGTTCTGGAAACCTTCGCCAAGCTGGTTAATGGCATCCACCAGCTTCACCACCGAGGCGTAGACGGCGATACGGAAACCGGTCGGGTAGGCGTCGTTGGTAGACTGGCATTTATTGACGTGATCGTTCGGGTTCAGGTACTGGTACTCACCCTTCTGGTGGCCCATCAGCTCGAGGCCGATGTTGGCCAGTACCTCGTTGGTATTCATGTTCACCGATGTACCCGCGCCGCCCTGATAGACGTCGACCGGGAATTGATCCATGCACTTGCCGTTGTTCAGCACTTCATCGCAGGCGGCGATAATAGTATTGGCGATGCTTTTCGGAATGGTTTGCAGCTCTTTGTTTGCCATAGCTGCGGCTTTCTTCACCATCACCATGCCACGCACAAACTCAGGGATGTCGCTGATTTTGCTGTTGCTGATGTAGAAGTTTTCAATCGCTCTCAGAGTGTGAACACCATAGTAGGCATCCGCTGGAACTTCCCTGGTACCCAACAAGTCTTCTTCGATACGAATGTTGTTTAACATGTGAACCTTCTTTTCAAGCTGCCGATTGATTGTACTAAACACACAGTACATCTGTGGTTATGTCTATTTTCTGACCGACGATTATCCCCTGAATCGGCCAGATACCCGGAATGATATGCTGATGATAGCGAAATGCCGTAACCTGGATCACTTATTATGGACCCTGTTACATGATATTTATCAATCTGTGAAATGAATCACCGCTTGAATATTTCCAGAAAAAATATCCGTGCAAACCGATTGAATTTTGACTAATCGCCTCCATTTCTTACAGACGCGAATCGCAAATTGATACCGACAGGGGCCTTACGGCGTCTGCCACACAGGAGAAGCCAGTGCGCTGGATACCGTTAGCTGCAATCTTTCTCTATGTTTACATAGAGATTTCTATTTTTATTCAGGTCGCCCATGTGCTTGGCGTCCTGCTGACGCTGATCCTGGTGATTTTCACTTCGGTCATTGGCATGTCGCTGGTGCGCAATCAGGGTTTCAAAAACTTCCTGTTAATGCAGCAGAAGATGGCTGCTGGCGAGAGCCCGGCGGCGGAGATGATCAAAAGCGTATCGCTGATTATTGGCGGTATCTTGCTGATTATTCCTGGGTTTTTCACCGACTTCCTCGGCCTGCTGCTGCTCTTCCCGCCAGTGCAAAAGCTCCTGACGCTGAAACTGATGCCGCATTTGCGTTTTAACCGGATGCCGGGGGGCGGATTCACTACTGGCCCAGGTAACGGAGAGACGTTCGACGGGGAGTATCAGCGCAAGGATGACCAGCGCGACCGTCTGGATCATAAAGACGATCGTTAACAGAAATTGCCCGGCGGCGCTGCGCTTGCCGGGCCTACGAAACCCTAGCCCGGATAAGCACAGCGCCATCTGGCAGTCAGATGGCACCACGCTTAGGCAACAACAGCCACAGCCCCGCCAGCATCAGAATGGCGTACAGACTCTTCCATCCCACCATCGCCAGCAGCAGTAAACAGAGCACCCCACCGACAACGGCCAGCGCTTTATAGCGGCCTTTCAGCAGTCGACATCCCGCCAGCATGCACAGCAGATAGATCATGATGAAGATGCCGTTGGCATAGACGATTAGCGCATCGAGATTGATATCCAGCCAGTAGATCGCCAGCGTGCTTAACACGCAGCAGCCCAGCACCGCGTTCAGGGCGTTGAGGGGTAACTGACGTCTGGACAGGCGTGCGAGGCGGCTTTCCGGCTTATACAGCGCCTGGGACCATACCAGTCGGGCAAAGCTCTGGATGTAGATATTCAGGCTGGCGAAGCAGGCGAGATAGCCAATGACGCAGGCGATCCATAGCGCCTTCACACCAAACAGCTGCACCACAATGCCGGGCAGCGAGGCCGCGGCCGCCATATCGGCCCCGTAGGCGGTGAAGCGAAGGACCAGTACGGTACAGGCCCAGTAGACCGTGCCCGCCAGCAGCAGGCCGATCATCAGCGCCCGCGGGAAATCGCGTTCCGGCTGTTTAAACTCCGATGCCAGGTGCGCAAAGGCCTCCAGGCCGACAAAACACCAGAACATGACGGAAAGAGCAGCAAAAAGCTGCGAATGGTCGATATCGCTTATCGCCGGGAAGGGGATCTCTGTTACCTGAATATCGCCCGCCCACCAGATGGCGGCAATCAGCGCTACGATTAGCACCGCCACCAGGGTTTGCAGGTTAGCGCTGGAGCTGGCCCCGCGTGAGCCGACCCACCAGACAATCGCCAGCGTACCCAGCTCGGCCAGCAACAGCTGCGCATCATGCCAGCCAAACAGCGCCTGGCCAAAACCTGTCGCAATATGCAGGGCGGCAGGCAAGCCCACGGGGATCACGGAGAGGAATAACCAGCCGGTGACGCGCTGCAGGCGTGGGCCAAACGCCATCCCGACAAAATGCGCTACCCCACCGGCACTCGGGAAGTGCCGCCCGAGAATGGCAAAGACAATGGCCACCGGGAACACCAGCACGATGAGCACCGGCCATGCCCAGAGACTGTTATCACCCGCGACCAGGGCTGCCAGCGCCGGCACGGCAAATACCCCCGTGCCCAATAAAGAGGTTGAAAGTAAGCCAACACCCTGCGCGAGTCCCAGCTCCTGTTTGAGTCCACTCATTCCGTTGTCCTGCCCCTGTCAAAAGAGAGGCGATGGTAACACTTTCACAAATTTTTTTTCGACTACCCCTTGAAGGGGTAAAACCCCATCCCCATCTCTCAGGGCACTAGCCGGAAAACCGCTTACGGCCCGGCGTCACCCATAACTGATAATGACTTTCTCAAAGGAGAGCTATCAATGAGTATTCGTCCGTTACATGATCGTGTGATCGTCAAACGTAAAGAAGTTGAAACCAAATCTGCTGGCGGCATCGTTCTGACCGGTTCTGCAGCAGCAAAATCAACTCGTGGCGAAATCATCGCTGTCGGTAAGGGTCGCATTCTGGAAAACGGAAATGTGCAGCCTCTGGACGTTAAAGTTGGTGACATCGTCATTTTCAACGATGGCTACGGTGTGAAGTCCGAGAAGATCGACAATGAAGAAGTGTTGATCATGTCCGAAAGCGACATTCTGGCAATTGTTGAAGCGTAATCCGCGAACGACACTGAACATACGAATTTAAGGGAAAGATTAAAATGGCAGCTAAAGACGTAAAATTCGGTAACGACGCTCGTGTGAAAATGCTGCGCGGCGTAAACGTACTGGCAGACGCAGTTAAAGTGACCCTGGGCCCGAAAGGCCGTAACGTGGTTCTGGACAAATCCTTCGGCGCGCCGACCATCACCAAAGATGGCGTTTCCGTAGCGCGTGAAATCGAGCTGGAAGACAAGTTCGAAAACATGGGTGCCCAGATGGTGAAAGAAGTTGCCTCTAAAGCGAACGACGCTGCAGGCGACGGCACCACCACTGCAACCGTACTGGCTCAGGCGATCATCACTGAAGGCCTGAAAGCTGTTGCTGCGGGTATGAACCCGATGGATCTGAAACGTGGTATCGACAAAGCTGTTATTGCTGCAGTTGAAGAGCTGAAAGCGCTGTCCGTACCGTGCTCTGACTCTAAAGCCATTGCTCAGGTTGGTACCATCTCCGCTAACTCCGACGAAACCGTAGGTAAACTGATCGCTGAAGCGATGGATAAAGTCGGTAAAGAAGGCGTGATCACCGTTGAAGACGGTACCGGTCTGGAAGACGAACTGGACGTGGTTGAAGGTATGCAGTTCGACCGCGGTTACCTGTCCCCATACTTCATCAACAAGCCAGAAACTGGTGCTGTTGAGCTGGAAAGCCCGTTCATCCTGCTGGCTGACAAAAAAATCTCCAACATCCGCGAAATGCTGCCAGTGCTGGAAGCCGTTGCGAAAGCAGGCAAGCCGCTGGTTATCATCGCTGAAGACGTTGAAGGCGAAGCGCTGGCGACCCTGGTGGTTAACACCATGCGTGGCATCGTGAAAGTGGCTGCGGTTAAAGCACCTGGCTTCGGCGATCGTCGTAAAGCGATGCTGCAGGATATCGCAACCCTGACTGGCGGTACCGTTATCTCTGAAGAGATCGGTATGGAGCTGGAAAAAGCGACGCTGGAAGACCTGGGTCAGGCAAAACGCGTTGTTATCAACAAAGACACCACCACCATCATCGATGGCGTGGGTGAAGAAGATGCAATCCAGGGCCGTGTTACTCAGATCCGTAAACAGATCGAAGAAGCGACCTCTGACTACGACCGTGAAAAACTGCAGGAGCGCGTAGCGAAACTGGCAGGCGGCGTGGCAGTCATCAAAGTCGGTGCAGCTACCGAAGTTGAAATGAAAGAGAAGAAAGCACGCGTTGACGATGCCCTGCACGCGACCCGTGCTGCGGTAGAAGAAGGCGTGGTTGCCGGTGGTGGTGTTGCTCTGGTTCGCGTTGCAGCGAAACTGGTTGGCCTGACCGCTCAGAACGAAGACCAGAACGTGGGTATCAAAGTTGCGCTGCGCGCAATGGAAGCTCCACTGCGTCAGATCGTTTCCAACGCTGGTGAAGAGCCATCTGTTGTAGCGAACATGGTGAAAGCGGGCGAAGGTAACTACGGTTACAACGCTGCTACCGAAGAATACGGCAACATGATCGACTTCGGTATCCTGGACCCAACTAAAGTGACCCGTTCTGCTCTGCAGTACGCGGCCTCAGTTGCTGGCCTGATGATCACCACCGAGTGCATGGTTACCGACCTGCCAAAAGGCGACGCGCCTGATTTAGGTGCTGCTGGTGGTATGGGCGGCATGGGTGGCATGGGCGGCATGATGTAATCATGTTGTTCTGCACCTCGCAGAAATGAATAAACCCCCGGTCAGAAATGATCGGGGGTTTTTCTTTTGGTCATCTTTTTAGTATAAGGTTTAGACGCGGGCGCACCTGCCCAGCTTATTGAAAACGAGGAATAACATGCGCGTTAACGTTTGTGCAGGGATTGTAGGAGCAGCGTTGCTGCTGGCGGGTTGCAGCTCCGGCAACGAGCTGTCTGCAGGTGGGCAGAGCGTTCGCTTTGTAGAAGATAAGCCGGGAAGCGAATGCCAGCTGATTGGCACCGCCACGGGCAAGC
This sequence comes from Leclercia sp. Marseille-Q4284, assembly GCF_916618945.1. Taxonomy (NCBI): domain Bacteria; kingdom Pseudomonadati; phylum Pseudomonadota; class Gammaproteobacteria; order Enterobacterales; family Enterobacteriaceae; genus Leclercia; species Leclercia sp. Marseille-Q4284. The sequence goes on along the minus strand of NZ_CAKAKG010000002.1, from coordinate 504,030 downwards.
AAAGCAACTGGCTTTCTGGTCAGCATGGCGAAGAGGGCGGCTCAATGCGTGGCGCGGCGAATGGTCTGCGTAACCAGGCGGCTGAAATGGGCGGGAACGTCATTTATGGCGTGAGCAGCCCAACGCAAGGCATGTTATCAAGCTTTGTTCCGACCGCCAGTGAGATGCAGGGCCAGGTTTATAAGTGTCCGAATTGATATTGCGGCGGGTATCTCTCTCAACAGAGGGAGAGATACCCGGGCAAAGGGTTTGAAGAGATGACCGCTTGAGAGCCTCTTTTCAGGCCCGGCGTTACTGTGTATTAGCGTTGTTGAAGTCCCAAATCCAGCGGTGTCTTGCTCGGTTCGCCACCAATCTCACGCGCCAGTTTAGGCACCATATAACCAGAAACCAGGGTTAACAGTTCGCGCATAATCGCCCGGGCTTCATCATCTTCGACCATAAAGTGTGCTGCACCCTGAACTCTGTCCAGCACATGAACGTAATAGGGCATCACGCCCGCATCGAAAAGCGCGTTGCTCAGGTTAGCGAGCGTTTGGGCGTTATCGTTCACCCCGCGCAGCAACACACTCTGATTCAGCAACGTCACCCCGGCCTGCCGCAGACGCGTCATTGCCGCGCGGAAATCCTCGTCTATCTCATTGGCGTGATTAATATGGTTAACCAGCAAGATTTGCAGCGACGATCGCGCCAGCCGTGCGCTGAGCGCGTCGGTAATACGCGCCGGGATCACAATCGGTAGACGACTATGAATGCGTAACCGCTTGATATGCGGGATCGCTTCCAGCTGGGTGATAAGCCAGTCCAGCTCATGATCTTTCGCCATCAAAGGATCGCCGCCGGAAAAGATAATCTCATCCAGCTCAGGATGGTCGGCAATATAGTCGAGCGCCGCTTGCCAGTTGCGCTTGTTACCCTGATTGTCGGCGTACGGGAAGTGACGTCGGAAGCAATATCGACAATTTACCGCGCAGCCACCCTTAACCAGCAGTAACGCGCGATTGCGGTACTTGTGCAGTAAACCGGGTACTACGCTGTTCTGTTCTTCGAGGGGATCGGTGCTAAAACCGGGGGCAGCGATAAACTCATCCTGCGCGGTGAGTACCTGTTTTAAAAGCGGATCGTCAGGATTACCTTTTTCCATACGAGCCACAAAAGCACGCGGAACACGCAGGGCAAACAGGCGTTTCGCATCACGTCCGGCGAGGAGTTTTTCATCAGCGTCCAGATTTAAAAGACGCAGCAGTTCATCAGGACTGGTGATTACATCTGCAAGTTGCAATAACCAATCTTCTCTGGATGGGGTGTTTAGGGTTACAATATGCGCCATTTTGTGGCTTAGCTACCAGTTAACAATTTCAGAGGGCCTTATGGCGACTTACTATAGCAACGATTTTCGTGCCGGTCTTAAAATCATGATGGACGGCGAACCGTACGCGGTTGAAGCCAGCGAATTCGTTAAACCAGGTAAAGGTCAGGCATTCGCACGCGTTAAGCTGCGTCGCCTGCTGACCGGTACCCGTGTAGAGAAAACCTTCAAATCCACCGACTCCGCTGAAGGCGCAGACGTTGTTGATATGAACCTGACCTACCTCTACAACGACGGTGAATTCTACCACTTCATGAACAACTCCACTTTCGAGCAGCTGTCTGCTGACGAGAAAGCCGTGGGTGACAGCGCTAAATGGCTGCTGGATCAGGCGGAGTGCATCGTAACCCTGTGGAACGGCCAGCCTATCGCTGTGACCCCACCAAACTTCGTTGAACTGGAAATCGTTGAAACCGATCCAGGTCTGAAAGGCGACACCGCAGGTACTGGCGGTAAGCCAGCCAAGCTGTCTACCGGTGCAGTGGTTAAAGTTCCACTGTTCGTCCAGACTGGCGAAATCATCAAAGTAGATACCCGCTCTGGTGAATACGTTTCTCGCGTGAAGTAATTCACTTCGGGATGAAAGGCGCAGTGTTCTGCTGCGCCTTATCGACCTAAAGAAGGTTCATGGACGATGCAGCACACAATCAAAATTTTACTGCTGATGGTTCTTGCCAGTTCTCTGCTTTCCGGATGCAACACAGCCCGTGGCGTCGGGGAAGACATTAAAAGTCTGGGTCACGCTATTTCGCGCGCCGCCTCCTGATTCTTTCTACTTTTCCTAAAAATTCTTCCTTTTCCGTCACTCGCCGGGATCCTGGCTATGCTTATGTTGCTGTACACAATAACTTTGGCTAAAAAAGGAAGACATTATGCTTAAGAAAACATTTGTAGCGATCTTTTCTGTTCTGGTGCTTTCGTCAGTACTAACTGCCTGTAATACCACTCGCGGCGTCGGTGAGGATATCTCCACTGGCGGTAGCGCGATCTCTGGTGCGGCAACTAAAGCACAGCAGTAATCTTGGGCGGTACGGGGCTGAATACGTCGCCGTACCCTCAGTTTTACCTGTCAGGGCAGCGATAAAAACGGCGAGTACCGCGTATCCATGTGCAATTTCATCCGAATATTGCGCTTGTAGGTGTATACCGTCTTTCCGTGAATGCTCAGCTTACTGGCAATCTTCTGGTTGCTGGCCCCGTCCATCCATAGCGTTAACACCTTCTCTTCCTGACGCGTCAGCAATGGCGTCGCGACCACCGCAGGTTCACTGATTTCCTGTGAGGCTAATACCTCATTAATGGTTTGCGCCAGAACCTCCAGCGAGGTCTTTTTGGCCAACGATGCCCACAGAGGAAAGGTGTTCATAAAGGCCGAGGTTTCAGGTTGCTCATCTGATTGCAGCAAAACAAAAGGCACGGTTTCACTGGCGCTCATCAGAGAAGAGAGCTGCTGGATATGCTGAATATCTGACGTAAACCCCTGCAAATCTGCAATCACCAGCGTCGGTTTCCATTGCAGGATATGCTCCCTGGCCAGAAAGAGATTGTTGAGGCCCGTCACCAAAACGGGGGAGGGGAACAGCCCTGAATGATTGATCCACATTTCCAGGCCCATGCGGGTGTAATGACACCGGTCAATCAAAAGAATTTTGAACATTTGTTTTTCGCAATCGGCAAAGTGTTGTCGCTTCCTGCTTTCAGGAAGTAGCTCATAGTAAAGAAGTCGGATGAGTTATAAATGAAGGAATTTCGTTGCTAATTACGTCTATTTCTTGCTTTCAGCCGCTGAAGTGATGCCTGAAACAAAGCAGTTGAAAAATGAATTCATGCTCTTCACAATAAATCGTTCACCTGCCTTACGGGACGACCTGTAAGCGCTTCTCTCATCGGGGACGGCCCCAACTGTTGTTTAAGTTAAGGAGCCTGTATGTCCTGGATTATTCTCTTTATTGCCGGTTTACTCGAAGTGGTTTGGGCCATTGGCCTGAAATACACCCACGGGTTTACGCGTCTCACTCCCAGCATTATTACCGTTTCTGCGATGATCGTGAGCATTGTGCTGCTCTCGTGGGCCATGCGTTCGCTGCCTGTAGGGACGGCTTATGCGGTGTGGACGGGGATTGGTGCAGTAGGCGCGGCCATTACCGGCATTTTACTGCTGGGTGAGTCTGCGAGTCTGGCGCGTATTGCCAGCCTCGCATTGATTGTCGCGGGCATTATTGGGTTGAAGCTCAGCACCCATTAATGGGGCTGTTCAATCCAGACCAGCTGGCTGATATCAAAGCCCTGACGGGTGGCAGAAGCCAGTAACCGCTGTTTCATCTCATCTGAAATCGTCGGTGTGCGGGCGAGGATCCACAGGTAGTCACGATTAGGCCCGCACACCAGCGCATGCTTGTAATCCCTATCCAGCGCAATCACGTTATAGCCGCCATAAAAAGGCCCGATAAAAGAGACTTTCAGCGCGGCGGTGTCAGACGCGCCGGTAAAGTACGCCTTCCCCGTCACTTTTTGCCACATGCCGCGCTCAGGATTGTAGCCCCGGTTAATAACCTGGATCCCGCCGTCGCTCATCAGGCTGTAATTGGCCGTTACCTTTTGCAGGGCACGTTCAAAGCGATGGTCAAAACGGGCGATTTCATACCAGGTGCCCATGAACTGTTGGGCGTTGAAGGGCCGGACGACAGTCACGCCCTGGGGCGGGGTGGGAGCGCTACAGGCAACAACCAGAAATGCAGCGGCAACGGCGGCGATGACGGGCAGGATGCGCATAGGCATTTCCTTACAGGATTTTTGATAAGTGTAGAACTTGGCTGGAATTTTGCTCTCCCGCCGGCAGGCAGGAGAGCGGGGGAGGATCACATAAAGACAACGGCAACCAGCGTGACCACGCTCAGAATGGCTGCCAGACCGTAGAACACCCATTTCCCGTTAGGGACGTGGATCTTCAGGTCGTGCATGGCGTGATGAATACGGTGCAGACCACACCACAGCGGCAGAACAATCATCAGGAAGATGAATACCCGCCCAATAATGCTGTGGGCAAAAGCCAGCACCCGCTCATAGCTCAGCGCATCCCCGGGGTAGAACCCCAGCGGCAGCATAATGCCTACCAGCAGAATAATGACCGGCGCGATAATGGCGCACCACATGCCGCCTGCCCCAAAGAGGCCCCAGAAGACGGGCTCGTCAGAACGTTTTGGAGTTGGATTAATCACAGTGGTCTCCTTACCAGAACAGGGCTACGCCAAGAATTACCACGGTCACGACCGCAGTCACCGCCCAGAGTCCTTTGATGATCGGCTCTGGCCCCAGTTTTTCGTTTTTGACGATAATATTTGCCGCTTTCGGCGCCAGCTCAAACCAGGTTTTGGTATGCAACAGCGCTGCCGCCAGCACGATGATATTCAGGATCACCACAATCGGGTTCTGCAGGAAACCGACAAAACCGGCCCAGGTTTCCGGACCGTGCTTAAGGGCAAACAGGCCGTACATCAGTTCGATGCTGAACCATACCGCAGGAACCGCCGTGCCTTCACGCAGCATATAGAAGCGATAAAACGGCAGATTTTTCCACCAGGTGGACGGCATCGGCCGTACATAGGCTTTGCGTTTAGTCGTCATCATGCACTCCTTAGCGTGGTTTCAGGGTGGCGATAAGAAAGTCTTTCGAGCTTTCTACTTTGCCCTGTTGGATCGCGGCGGCCGGGTCGACGTGCTTCGGACAGACTTCCGAGCAGTAGCCGACAAAGGTACAGGTCCAGACGCCGTTCTGGCCGTTCAGCTGCGCCATACGTTCTTTCTTCCCGTGGTCGCGGCTGTCTTCGTTATAGCGATGCGCGAGGGTAATGGCGGCCGGGCCGATAAACTCCGGATTCAGGCCAAACTGCGGGCAGGCGGCATAGCACAGGCCACAGTTGATGCAGCCGGAGAACTGGTGATACTTGGCCATCTGCGCCGGGGTCTGCTTGTTCGGCCCCTGATCCGGCGTACGCGGGTTGCCAATGATGTAAGGCTTAATGGCTTCCAGGCTTTCGATAAAGTGGGTCATGTCGACCACCAGATCGCGCTCAATCGGGAAGTTAGCCAGGGCTTCGACCTTCATCCCTTTCGGGTATTCACGCAGGAAGGTCTTGCAGGCCAGCTTAGGCACCTTGTTGACCATCATGCCGCAGGAGCCGCAAATCGCCATCCGGCAGGACCAGCGGTAGCTCAGGTCCGGCGCCAGGTTGTCTTTGATGTAGCCCAGCGCGTCCAGTAGCGAGGTCTGCTCATCGTAAGGCACTTCATAGAAGGTGCTGTGCGGCGCGCTGTCCACTTCCGGGTTGTAGCGCACCACTTCGACTTTCAGAGTTTGCATCTCAGCCATTGGTCGTCTCCTTCTTCTCGGCTGCTTCCGCTTCTGCACCGTAAACGCGTTTCGCCGGTGCCAGCGTGGTGATCTTCACGTCGCTGTAGTCCAGACGGGTGGTGCCGTCCGCGTCGCGATAAGCCAGGGTATGCTTGAGGAAGTTGACGTCGTCACGCTCCGTGCAGCCTTCGTCCAGACGCTGATGGGCACCGCGCGACTCTTTACGCGCCAGGGCGGAGTGCGCCATACATTCGGCAACGTTCAGGCCATGACCCAGCTCAATGGTGTAGAGCAGATCGGTGTTGAAGACGCTGGAGGTGTCAGTGACACGCACACGCTTGAAGCGCTCCTGCAGCTCAGCCAGCTTGTCGACGGTTTTCTGCATCAGTTCCGGCGTACGGTAAATACCGCAGCCTTCTTCCATGGACAGCCCCATCTCATCGCGGATCTTCGCCCAGTTCTCACTGCCTTCCTGATTCACCAGGTTTTTCAGGCGCTGCTCAACATCGGCAACCTGCGCATCGAGCGCAGCACCGTTAGCGGTGCCGGCCGTCGCGGCACGCGCCATCGCCTGCTCACCCGCGAGACGGCCAAACACCACCAGCTCGGCCAGCGAGTTAGAACCCAGGCGGTTAGCGCCATGCAGACCAACGGAGGAGCATTCGCCCACCGCAAACAGGCCTTTGATACGGGTTTCGCACTGCTGATCGGTTTCGATACCGCCCATGGTGTAGTGCGCGGTTGGACGTACCGGGATTGGATCTTTAACCGGATCGACGCCGACATAAGCTTTTGCCAGTTCACAGATGAACGGCAGACGTTCCAGCAGTTTCTTCTCGCCCAGGTGGCGCAGGTCGAGATAGACCACATCGCCGCGTGGGGTGGGGATGGTGTTACCTTTGCGCCACTCATGCCAGAAGGCCTGAGAGACTTTATCCCGCGGGCCGAGCTCCATATATTTGTTCTTCGGCTCACCCAGCGGGGTTTCCGGACCCATGCCGTAATCCTGCAGATAGCGATAGCCATCTTTATTGACCAGAATCCCGCCTTCACCGCGGCAGCCTTCCGTCATTAGAATGCCGGAACCCGGCAGGCCGGTCGGGTGATACTGAACGAACTCCATGTCACGCAGCGGAACGCCGTGCTGCAGCGCCATGCCCATCCCGTCGCCGGTCACGATACCGCCATTGGTGTTATAGCGGTAAACACGTCCGGCACCGCCGGTCGCCATCACCACGGCATTGGCGCGGATCTGAACCAGCGTCCCTTCCATCATGTTCATCGCCACCAGACCGCGGGCCTGGCCGTCATCAACCAGAATGTCGAGGACGAAATGTTCGTCGAAGCGTTGGATCTGGGGGAACTGCAGCGAGGTCTGGAACAGGGTGTGGAGCATATGGAAGCCGGTCTTATCGGCGGCAAACCAGGTACGCTCAATCTTCATGCCGCCGAAGCGACGCACGTTGACGCTGCCATCTTCACGGCGACTCCACGGGCAACCCCACTGCTCGAGCTGGGTCATCTCCGTCGGGCAATGATGCACGAAATAATCAACGACATCCTGCTCACAAAGCCAGTCACCACCGGCTACGGTGTCGTGAAAGTGATAATCAAAGCTGTCATGATCCTGCGCGACGGCAGCGGACCCCCCTTCAGCGGCGACCGTGTGGCTGCGCATCGGGTAGACTTTTGAAATCAGGGCAATTTTAGCGTTTGGGTTAGCCTGGGCTGCAGCAATCGCTGCGCGTAATCCCGCTCCGCCTGCGCCAATAATGGCAAGATCGGCTTGAAAGGTATGCACGACATTCCTCCAGATTTTTGATATTTCGCATCTCACCTACCCTAAGGTAGTGCACGGCCGGGGAGGGCAAATGCGAAAGCGATTCCACTGCTCCTTTATGGGTAACGCAGTATAGCCCCAGGAAAGAAAGGGAAATTTGACGTGTTCGATTTTTTTGCGGTTCTTTCGCTGGATTTATCATTGCAATTGATGAATCACGTCACGAAATTATTGGGAGTTATGAAAACCACAAAATTGACTGTGCAAAATTTGTCTCCGCCATGGGTTACGAGTAGACTTCGTCCCCTTGTCTGAAATCGGAGAAATTCTCATGAGCGAAACGGCCACCTGGCAGCCGAGCGCATCCATCCCCAATCTGTTAAAACGCGCAGCAATTATGGCGGAGATTCGCCGCTTCTTTGCCGATCGCGGTGTGCTGGAGGTGGAAACGCCCTGCATGAGCCAGGCGACGGTGACGGATATTCATCTGGTGCCGTTTGAAACCCGTTTTGTTGGTCCTGGTCACTCCCAGGGAATGAATCTCTACCTGATGACCAGCCCGGAATACCACATGAAGCGCCTGCTGGCGGCGGGATGTGGGCCGGTATATCAGCTGTGCCGCAGTTTCCGCAATGAAGAGATGGGGCGTCATCACAACCCGGAATTCACCATGCTGGAGTGGTACCGCCCGCACTATGATATGTATCGCCTGATGAATGAGGTGGACGATCTGCTGCAGCAGGTCCTGGAGTGCCCGGAAGCTGAAACCCTCTCTTATCAGCAGGTTTTCCAGCGTCATCTGGAGATTGATCCGCTCTCTGCGGACAAAACCCAGCTACGTGAAGCGGCGGCAAAACTGGATCTCAGCAATGTTGCCGATACTGAAGAAGATCGCGACACGCTGCTGCAGCTGCTCTTTACCTTTGGCGTTGAGCCGCAGATTGGCAAAGATCGCCCGACCTTTGTCTATCACTTCCCGGCAAGCCAGGCGTCACTGGCCCAGATCAGCACCGAAGATCACCGCGTGGCGGAGCGTTTCGAGGTGTACTTTAAAGGTATTGAGCTGGCGAATGGTTTCCACGAACTGACGGATGCCCGTGAACAGCAGCAGCGTTTCGATCAGGATAACCGCAAGCGCGCCGCGCGCGGCCTGCCGCAGCAGCCCATCGACCACAATCTGCTGGGCGCGTTAAAAGCCGGCTTGCCGGACTGCTCGGGCGTGGCGCTGGGGGTTGATCGTCTGGTGATGCTGGCGCTGGGCGCTGAGCAGTTGGGTGATGTGATTGCGTTTACCGTAGACCGCGCCTGACGGTTTGGTTGTTCTCCCTCTCCCTGTGGGAGAGGGTTGGGGTGAGGGCATCAGACCGCACCCCTCCTGATTACAAACTCCCCGCCGGGCGCGACTTCGCCGCCGACGTCAAGGTTCTTCCCGTCTTACGCCCGTCCAGCGTTTCCAGACGCATCTGGAACGGTGGGAACGGCATATCGATACCGTGCTCACGGAAGCCCGCCAGAATCAGCTGGTGGATCTCATGGCGCAGCGGCATGCGATGGCCCATCTCGGCCGCGTAAATACGCAGTTCGAAAATCTGGATCCCCTGCTGTAAATCCACTAAAAACACTTCCGGCTCCGGCGTGCTGATCACCAGCGAACAGCGCTCGGCCGCGGTATAAAGAATTTGCGTTACCTCTTCGCTGTTGGCATCCGACGGGGCCGGCACGGTCAGCACCACACGCGTCACGGAGTCCGACAGCGACCAGTTAATAAACTGCTCGGTGATAAACGCCTTGTTAGGGACGATGATCTCTTTACGGTCCCAGTCGCTGATGGTGGTGGCGCGGGTGTTGATCTTCGTAATGCTGCCGGTCAGATCGCGGATCGTTACGGTATCGCCAATACGGATCGGCTTCTCAAAGAGGATGATTAGACCCGAGATAAAGTTGGCGAAGATCTCCTGCAAGCCAAACCCGAGCCCGACCCCGAGTGCGGCTACCAGCCACTGCAACTTCGACCACTCAATGCCGATCATTGAGAAGCCCACCAGCCCGCCAAACACCATCAGCAGGTATTTGGTGATGGTGGTAATGGCGTAGCCGGTGCCCGGCGTTAAATCCAGATGCTGTAACAGGGCCAGTTCCAGCAGCGCCGGGAAGTTACGGATCAGCTGGGTGGTGATGATGAACACCAGAATGGCTATCAGCACCGCCCCGAGCGTAATCGGCTCCAGACTCTCCACGCCCTGAACCGTCGAGGTCACATCCCAGAGAGTGATGTTCTCCAGGAAGCCAAACGCTGAATGAATTTCCGACCACAGCACAATGACAGACAGCAGGGCGACCAGCATCAGAATGGAGCGGACCAGACGCAGGGACTGGGTACTGATGGCATCCAGATCCAGCTCGGTTTCATCGACCTCCACTGTGCCTTCCGTGCTAAGCATGTGAGCGGGCTCTTCTTCGCCGCGCGCACGCTGGGCGAGGATTTCGGCCCGGCGGTTTTTCGCCCGGTCGAAGGCCAGACGACGACGCTGAATCAGCATCCAGCGACGGATAACGTGGTAGACCACCAGCAGCAGGAACCAGATCGCCACCGAAGTTTCAAGACGCGCCAGCAGCGCCTGGGCAGTGGCCAGATAGCCGACCGCCGCCGCCAGAATCGCCGCCAGCGGGGCGCTGAGCAGCAAATTCCACAGCATATGGTTGACCATGTTATCGCCGCTGCCCTCTTTGTCGAGATAGAGCGGGATCCCGGCCTTCTTCAGGCTCAGCGTCACCACCGCCAGCGCACCACAAATCAGGATAAAGCACAGCCGGCCGAGCGAGCCGGAAAACTCCCGGTCGTTGAGGTTATCAAACATGATCAGCGCCATAATCAGCGGCACAATCAGCCCGATGCTCATCAGGTAGTAGCGCATCGCCCGCGCCACGCGGTTACGCGGCCAGCCAAAGTGGGCGACAAACAGGCCATTTGGTCGGGCGAAGGTGGCGCAGATCATTACCACCCACAGCAGCGGTACGGTGGCCGTCACCCCGTAGCCAATGGCCACCGCCAGCGGATAAGGCCAGGCTTCCCGGAGGCCATAGCCGAGGGTCATCCACAGCACTGGCAGCGGCGAGGCGACCAGAATCGACCAGAAGACCGTGCGCAGCGTGAGCCAGAAATGGTCCTGGGTCACCTTGCCGACGCGCGCGCTGGAGCGATCGAGGAAGCGGGTGAAGTGTCGGCGGGAGTAAATGCTGAACCCAACCAGAATCAGCGCGCCCAGCAGCGGGAAAATCGTCTCCTTGCTGGTGAGCATCATCACGCTGGCTTTGCCTAACTGGCTGAAGGTATCCAGCGAAATTAAACGCCGCAGATCCTGAACAATATCAATCGGCCAGGAGAAGGAGATCGGCCGCACGTCCGAGGTCCAGAACAGGTAGCGGTGCGTTGCCTCGTTAACCTCTTTTAACGCATCTTCCAGCTGGCTGTTGGAGACCTTCAGTTTGGTCAGTTCAAGCAGCAGCGTATCGCCTCCCTGCAACAGTGAATTGAGTAATTCACGCTGCGTGCGCAGCTGGGCTTCCAGAATGCGGTTCTGCTCGGCGGTGAGCGCTTTGCCGTCGGGCTGATGGATCTGGCGCAGCTGCGGCTGCTTGTTGAGTTGATCTTCAAAGCGCAGACGCTGCACACGCAGCTGCGCCATTTCAGTATCAAGCTGCTGAGGTTTTGGCATTTCGGGCAGGCGGGCAACCTGGGCGCGCAGGGCTTCACCAAGCAGGTTTGACGAACCGAGCCACTGCGACTGTTCGCGTAGCGTATTCAGCGCCTGACGCACCTGCAGGGTTTGATTGGTCGCCTGGCGTTGCTGGGAGGCCACCAGATCCATACGCTGGGCCTGCTGGTTCAGCGCGGCAGAGAGCTCGCGGTTGACCTTAAACTGCTCAACGATCCCGGCGGGTAGGTTCTCGCTGTTTTCTGCCAGCAGTTCGGTGCTCTCCAGCGCCCGCTCAGCTTCTTGCTGGCGCTGGCTGTTGAGTTGATTGCGCAGCGCCTGGAGATAAGCATCCAGCTGCTCGCTCTGCTTTTTCGCCAGCTCAGAGCGCATACGCGCCAGCTCCTGGCGATTGTTGGCCGACAGCTGCGCCAGCTCCAGTTCATCCACCAGCGCTTTTAACCTCGCGGATTCCGCCTGGATGCCCAGGGTTTGAGCCTGGCTAAGGGCGGTATTGCCGGTTTGCGCCCCGGCCCGGCGTTCAACCTCATTGAGCTGACGGCGGGCATCGGTTTGTTGCTGAGGCAGTTGGGTCAGGGAGTCAGCGATGTCGCGGGCGCGCTCCTGCTCCTGCTGCGCCTGACGGGTTTTTTCCAGTAACTGGCTGCTGACCTGCAGGATCTCCTGATTCAGGGTGTCAGAGGTCATGCCCGCAGGGACCTGGCGCGGCTCTTCACGCAGATCGTTCAGCTGCGCGCGCAGGGTTTGTGACAGTTTGGGGAAGTTATCGATGACCTGCTGATACTGCGTGGCACGCTCAAGGGAGCCTTTACGCTCCTCAAGCGCGTTCAGCGCAGCCTCGAGAGCCTCAACGGTTTCCGGCTGGGCGGGCTTTGCCGCCTTCGCCTGCTCCAGTTCCTGTGAGATTTGTTTGCTGTCGGGGGCCGTAGCGGCGTACGCCCCCGTACTGAGGCACCAGGCCATCAGCAAAGTGATAATCAGGCGCACGTCAGTTTACCTTTACTTAGCTTTGGTCTTTTTTGTCATCAACCAGCGGGCTGGCTTCGAGTTCGGCGGCAATCTCTTCGTCGGACAGCGGGGCAGGCTCTGCGTCCGGGGTCACGAAGGTTTCCGTCGACACCGCCAGCGGCTGGCCGAGTTTGGTGACCGACAGGCTTTCGAGCTGCTCAACCAGCTTCACTTTACCCGGAGCAAACAGGTTGATGACGGTGGAGCCGAGCTTGAAGCGGCCCATCTCCTGGCCCTTCAGCAGCGCCACGGAGCCTTCGTTTTCACCTTCAGGCCAGGTCCAGCGTTTGATCACGCCTTCGCGCGGTGGCGTAACGGTTCCCGCCCAGACGGTCTCAATGCTGCCGACAATGGTGGCACCCACCAGAATCTGCGCCATTGGGCCAAACTCGGTATCGAACAGGCAGATAACGCGCTCGTTACGGGCAAAAAGGTTCGGCACGTTTTGCGCAGTCAGATGGTTTACCGAGAACAGATCGCCCGGAACGTAGATCATCTCCCGCAGAATGCCGTTGCACGGCATATGCACGCGGTGATAGTCGCGTGGCGACAGGTAGGTGGTGGCAAAGGAACCATTGCGGAACAGATCCGCCATCAGGTAGTTACCTGCCAGCAGGGCTTCCAGGCTGTAGTTATGGCCTTTGGCCTGCAGGATTTTGTCGTTTTCGATCGCGCCCAGCTGGCTGATCACGCCGTCAGCAGGCATTACCAGCACGTTCGGGTCGGTATTCAGCGGACGCACTTCATCACGCAGGGCACGCACAAAGAAATCGTTGAAGGTGCGGTAGCTGGCGGTATCCGGCTTCTGCGCCTCTTTCATGTCGACCTTGTAGTATTTCACGAACAGATCGATCACCAGCTTAGTCAGCCAGCCCGCTCGTTTGCTCGCGCCCCAGCCCGCCAGGCGAGTGAGCCACAGTTTCGGCAGAATGTATTGAAGCGAAAGTTTAAATGAGTTTAACAAGGTAGCCTCCAGGCCATTGTTTTGTCGTTCCTGATCCGGCTGCAGGAGAGCCGGAACCTGAAAAAAGGGGACGATTTTAGCGACGCTTAGCTTAGTTGTCAGTCATCAGATTCAGAAAAGCTTTTACGCGTTTTTACCTGCGCCATGCTTTCGAGAATATGGTGATAGTTTGCAAAACGGGTTTCCGCAATTTCACCGTTTTCGACCGCTGCACGAATGGCACAGCCAGGGTCGTTATCGTGTTTACAGTCACGGTATTTACACGCGCCTAAATAGTCGAGGAATTCGACAAAGCCGTTAAAGATTTGATCGGGCTCGAGATGCCACAGACCAAATTCACGCACCCCAGGGGAGTCGATCACGTCGCCGCCATGCGGGAAGTGATACAGGCGCGAGGCGGTGGTGGTGTGCTGACCCAGACCGGAGTTGTCAGAGACATCGTTGGTCAGGATCTCCTGCGGCAGACCAAGCAGGTTGTTCAGCAGGCTGGATTTACCCACGCCGGACTGACCGGCAAAAATGCTGATGCGATCGGTCAATGCCTCTTCGAGCGGCTTCAGGCCATCCTGTTTCCGGCTTGAGACCATCAGCACGCGATAGCCAATCTTGCGGTAGATATCCATCTGCTCATTAACGAAGTCCATGCCTTCGTCGTCGAGCAGATCGATTTTGTTCAGGACAATCAGCGGCTCAACCTCGAGGGTTTCACAGGCGACGAGATAACGGTCGATAATATTCAGTGACAGTTCAGGCAGGATCGCAGAGACAATCACGATCTGATTGATGTTGGCGGCAATGGGTTTTACGCCGTCGTAGAAGTCGGGGCGCGTCAATACCGACGTGCGCTCATGCACGGCTTCCACGATGCCTTTCACCGTCACGCCTTCTGCAGCGGCTTTACCCGGACGCCAGACCACGCGGTCACCGGTGACCAGCGAGCGGATGGTGCGACGGATATTGCAGCGGTGAACGTCGCCATCGCCCGATTCCACATCAGCATGCATACCGAAGCGGCTAATCACCACGCCTTCAGCGGGTTCGCCAAACAGGTTGTCGTCGTAATCGACCTTCTCCGAAGTGGTTTTAAGACGGCGCTGGTGATTGGCTTTCACGCGGCGCTGTTGCCCTTTGGAGAGTTTATTTTTACTCAATCGTGCTGGCTCCTGGTCGCCCATATTGGGCAAAACCTCTATGATACACACTAATTAATACTAGTTAACCTGCCACGGCCGGTTATACGAGAAGGGTGGAAAATAACATGAGTGCAGATGAAAACAATCTGATTTGGATCGATCTGGAGATGACCGGACTGGATCCCGAGCGCGATCGCATTATTGAGATCGCCACGCTGGTGACCGACGCGAACCTGAATGTGCTGGCGGAAGGGCCGACCATTGCCGTGCATCAGTCCGACGAGCAGCTGGCGCTGATGGATGACTGGAACGTGCGCACCCATACCGGCAGCGGGCTGGTGGAACGTGTTAAAGCCAGTACGCTGGGGGATCGTGAAGCCGAGCTGGCCACCATTGAGTTCCTCAAGCAGTGGGTGCCCCAGGGCAAGTCACCGATCTGCGGTAACAGCATCGGTCAGGATCGCCGTTTCCTGTTTAAGTACATGCCGGAGCTGGAAGCGTACTTCCACTACCGTTATCTCGATGTCAGCACCCTGAAAGAGCTGGCCCGTCGCTGGAAGCCGGAGATGCTGGACGGCTTTAAGAAGCAGGGCACTCACCAGGCGATGGACGATATCCGCGAGTCGGTGGCGGAGCTGGCTTACTACCGCGAACATTTTATTAAATTGTAAGCGCCAGGCCCGGCGGGCAGCGCTTGTCGGGTCTAAATCGCTAAAACGATTTAAAAATGCGCAATGTGACGAATATTGCAGCACTTGAACTTAATTTATAAAAAATCGCTTTTGGGGGGGTTGCAGCAGAAAGGATTTCTCGTATAATGCGCCTCCCGTAACGACAGAGAATTCATCGTTACGACAGCACAGATTTTGCGGGAATAGCTCAGTTGGTAGAGCACGACCTTGCCAAGGTCGGGGTCGCGAGTTCGAGTCTCGTTTCCCGCTCCAAATCTTTCGCTGCGCAGTAAGACCACCAATCGCAGGATTTCAAGTTGCAACAAGGCGGCAACTGAACGAATCCTTGGGAGCTTACTAAAGTAAGTGACTAAGGTGAGTGAAGGCAGCCAACGCAGTGGCGGCTTGAAAGACAAAGATTAAGCGGGAATAGCTCAGTTGGTAGAGCACGACCTTGCCAAGGTCGGGGTCGCGAGTTCGAGTCTCGTTTCCCGCTCCAAAATTTGAAAGGTATCGCAAGATACGCACCACCCAAGCGGGAATAGCTCAGTTGGTAGAGCACGACCTTGCCAAGGTCGGGGTCGCGAGTTCGAGTCTCGTTTCCCGCTCCAAATTTTTTACTCCTCTTCCAGATATCCACAGCGGCAAGCCCCGCCGGGGATGATTTGTTTCATTTCTGACAAACTCTTCTTAACAGACTTATCCACAGCTTTGCCATTTTTCAGCGAATAGCCAAATACTTCGCCTGATGAATAGTAACTTTATAATACGTTGAAAATAATAAAGAAAATTTCATTTCAAAATGTTAAGCCGATCACTTGACCTGTAGCCGGGCCCGGACTAACTCTGGCTTTTAAATTTTATTCACAGCCTGTGGAAACATCATGCATCGCGTGGTAGCCCTTTTTCGACCACCCGTACCAGCCTGATTTTCTGCGGTAATTGTACCTCTACAGCGCAGGCGTTTCGTTTGGCGATTTGCTGCGCAACCGCCCACTCTATGTGCTCATCAAGAAGTGGGTGCTCACCTCTGCGACTTCCCAGGGCCTGAATATTGGCTTCGTCCCAGGGGGCATTTCCCAGCGCGACCGCAATATTTCGCAGCCAGCGCAGATGCCCGATGCGGCGAATAGCCGATCCCTCCGTCACCTTCAGAAACCAGGCTTCGCTCCAGGCAAACAGCTCCAGAAGCGGCGGCGCGTGCAGAGCCTTACGCGGGCTGAAGTCGTCCTCCTCTGTTAACTGTGAATAACGGTTCCACGGGCAGATCAGCTGGCAGTCATCGCAGCCGTATATGCGGTTGCCAATTAACGGCCGAAACTCTTCCGGGATGGCCCCTTCCAGTTCGATAGTCAGGTAGGAGATGCAGCGGCGGGCATCGACGGTGTAAGGCTCAACGATGGCCCCGGTGGGGCAGATGGTCATGCAGGCCACACAGCGTCCGCAGCCGTCTTCGACCGGTTTATCCACCGGTAAAGGGAGGTCAATCAGCAGTTCACCGAGGAAGAAGAAGGAGCCAGCATCGCGGCTGAGGATAAGTGAGTGCTTACCTGTCCAGCCAAGCCCTGCTTTTTCAGCCAGCGGGCGTTCAAGAACAGGCGCGGAATCGACAAAGGGTCTAAAATTCAGCGTGGCGCACTGCTGCTGGATCATTTCCCCGAGCTTTTTGAGTCGGTTACGCAGCAGTTTATGATAATCACGTCCGAGGGCATAACGGCTGACGTACCCCAGCGTGGGGTCTTTCAGCGTACTGGCAAAGGCTGCCCGGGCGGGAAGATAATTCATACGTACGCTGATCACGCGCAGGGTCCCCGGCAACAGTTCATGCGGACGGGCGCGCATCATGCCGTGACGCGCCATCCACTCCATTTCGCCGTGGTATTGATTATCCAGCCATGCCTGGAGTTTTGGCTCACTGGCAGAGAGATCGGTATCGGTGATACCCACATGTTGAAAACCAAGCTCAGCGCCCCACTGTTTAATGTTTTGCGCTAACTGATTGAGATCGAGGGGCTGTGACATGACGGACCATACTGTGAAGAAAAACCCCGCAAGTATACCACATTCTGTCTGGCCCGCGGAGGCGCTACGTCGCATCGAAAAAGAGGCGGCAGACAGCATCGGCATGACCCTTTATGAGCTGATGCAGCGTGCAGGCGAGGCGGCTTTTGCCGTTGCCCGCACGGCTTACCCGCAGAGCAGACACTGGTTGATCCTGTGCGGCCATGGCAACAACGGCGGCGATGGCTATGTGGTGGCCCGACTGGCGCTCGCCGCAGGCATTACCGTCACGCTGCTGGCGCTGGAGAGCGATAAATCCCTCCCCGAAGAGGCGACAAAAGCGCGGGAAACCTGGCTGGAGGCGGCAGGCGTTATCCATGCCGCGGAGTCGGTCTGGCCCGAAGGCATCGATCTGATTGTCGATGGTCTGCTGGGAACCGGTTTACGCAGCGCGCCACGCAATCAGGTTGCCAGATTAATCACGCAAGCCAACCAGCATCCGGCCCCCGTCGTCTCGCTGGATGTCCCCTCCGGGCTGAACGCGCAGACCGGCACCACGCCCGGCGAAGTGATCCACGCCGACCATACGGTGACCTTTATCGCTCTTAAACCCGGCCTGCTGACCGGGAAAGCGCGTGATGTCGTCGGGGCGTTGCACCATAACGCCCTCGGGCTGGAGAGCTGGCTCGCCGGGCAAGAGACGGCACTCAGCCGCTTTGATGCCGCGCAGCTGGCACACTGGCTTCCACCGCGCCGTCCCACCTCTCATAAAGGCGATCACGGGCGTCTGGTGATTATCGGCGGCGACCACGGCACCGCAGGTGCTATCCGCATGGCCGGCGAAGCGGCGTTACGGACGGGAGCGGGGCTGGTGCGTGTCCTGACCCGCCGCGAAAATATAGCCCCCATTGTCACCGCCCGGCCTGAGCTGATGGTGCACGAACTGACAGCCGAGGCGCTGGACGAGAGCCTGCAGTGGGCCGATGTGGTGGTGATTGGCCCCGGTCTGGGTCAGGCGTCGTGGGGTAAAGAGGCGTTACGTAAGGTTGAGAACTTTCGGCACGCTATGCTGTGGGACGCTGACGCGCTGAACCTTCTGGCAATCAACCCGGATAAACGTCACAATCGCATCCTGACGCCGCATCCCGGTGAGGCCGCGCGCCTGCTTAACTGCAGCGTTGCAGAAATTGAAAGTGATCGCTTACATTCTGCCCAGCGTCTGGTAAAACGTTACGGTGGTGTGGTGGTGCTGAAAGGCGCTGGCACCATCGTCGCCAGCGAGGGCGGCTTTGCAGGTATCATTGATGTCGGCAATGCCGGCATGGCGAGCGGCGGTATGGGCGATGTGCTTTCCGGTATTATCGGGGCGTTGCTCGGACAGAAACTGGCGCTTTATGATGCCGCCTGCGCAGGCTGCGTCGCCCACGGTGCAGCCGCCGATCGGCTGGCTGACCAGTATGGCACGCGCGGTATGCTGGCAACCGATCTTTTTGACACGCTGCGGCGTGTTGTTAACCCGGAAATAATTGACGTAGAAAATGATTAATCGAGTGATCCCTTTACCCGACGAACAGGCAACTTTAGATCTCGGCCAGCGCGTGGCGCAGGCCTGCGAGGGCGCAACCGTCATTTATCTGTATGGCGACCTTGGCGCGGGTAAGACCACCTTTAGCCGGGGCTTCTTACAGGCGTTGGGGCATCAGGGAAACGTGAAAAGCCCGACCTATACGCTGGTTGAGCCCTACACCCTCGACAACCTGATGGTGTACCACTTCGATCTCTATCGCCTTGCCGACCCTGAAGAGCTGGAATTTATGGGGATCCGTGACTATTTCGCCAACGATGCTATTTGCCTCGTAGAGTGGCCGCAGCAGGGAACAGGCGTCTTGCCTGACCCGGATGTTGAAATTCACCTGGAGTATCAGGCGCAAGGGCGTGAAGCCCGCGTCACTGCTGTCTCCGCATCAGGTAACTCCATACTGGCGCGGTTAGCCGGTTAAAAGAAGAGATAACGGGATGATTAATCGCGTTAAAAGTTGGTTGATGGCTGCAACGGTACTGTTTTGTGCCCAGGCCGGGGCAGCAACGCTGTCCGATATTCAGGTCTCAAACGGCGACAATCAGGCCAGGATCACCTTCAGCTTTATGGGCGATCCAGAGTATGCGTTTTCGCAGGACGATAAGCGCAGCGTCGCGCTGGATATTAAACAGACCGGCGTTATCAAAGGGTTACCGCTGCAGTTCAGCGGCAATAACCTGGTGCACCGCATTCGTTCCGGTACGCCGAAAGACGATCAGTCCCT
The DNA here is from genome assembly GCF_916618945.1 of Leclercia sp. Marseille-Q4284. NCBI lineage: Bacteria > Pseudomonadati > Pseudomonadota > Gammaproteobacteria > Enterobacterales > Enterobacteriaceae > Leclercia > Leclercia sp. Marseille-Q4284. The sequence goes on along the minus strand of NZ_CAKAKG010000002.1, from coordinate 484,734 downwards.
GCGTCTGGTGGTCGATTTAACGCAGAACGGCAAGACCCGGGCGGTGAAGCAGCAGAACGGCGCCAACTATATGGTGATCTTCACCATCAATGCCGATGCACCGCCGCCTCCGCCACCACCGCCGGTAGTAGCGAAGCGGGTGGAAGCGCCTGTTGTGGCACAGCGCCCGTCAGAGCCGGCCCGCAATCCGTTTAAAACCGGCAGCGATCGGATTACCAGCGTTACCAGTAGCAACACGGTGACGCGTCCGGCAGCCCAGGCGCGCCAGACAACTGGCGACAAAGTCATTATTGCGATTGATGCCGGACACGGTGGCGATGATCCTGGCGCCATCGGGCCGGGCGGGACGCGTGAGAAGAACGTGACCATCGCCATCGCCCGTAAGCTGCGGACCTTGCTGAATGACGACCCGATGTTTAAAGGCGTGTTAACCCGCGATGGCGATTATTTTATCTCGGTCATGGGCCGGTCTGACGTGGCGCGCCAGCAGAACGCTAACTTCCTCGTCTCTGTGCATGCCGATGCGGCTCCCAACCGCAACGCGACGGGAGCATCCGTATGGGTGCTTTCTAACCGTCGTGCTAACAGCGAAATGGCAAACTGGCTTGAGGAACATGAAAAGCAATCCGAGCTGTTAGGCGGGGCAGGCGACGTACTGGCGAACAGCCAGTCGGATCCCTACCTGAGCCAGGCGGTACTGGATTTACAGTTCGGCCATTCCCAGCGTGTCGGGTATGATGTGGCGACTAACGTCCTGAATCAGCTGCAAAGTGTCGGTTCTCTGCACAAACGCCGCCCGGAACATGCCAGCCTGGGCGTGCTGCGTTCGCCGGATATCCCGTCCATTCTGGTGGAAACGGGCTTTATCAGTAATCACGGTGAAGAGCGCCTGCTGGGCAGCGACAGCTACCAGCAGCAGATTGCCGAGGCGATTTATAAAGGCCTGCGCAAGTATTTTGATTCGCATCCGCTCCAGTCTGCACCGCAGGGTGGCGCGGGGCAGACCGCCAGCGCCGTATTACCGGGCGAGTCGACCTCGACCAACTAAGGAGATTTCATGCCGATTCAGGTTCTGCCGCCGCAGCTTGCGAACCAAATCGCCGCCGGTGAGGTGGTAGAACGCCCTGCGTCGGTCGTGAAAGAGCTGGTGGAAAACAGTCTTGATGCGGGCGCGACCCGCATCGACATTGATATTGAACGCGGCGGCGCGAAACTCATCCGCATCCGTGATAACGGCTGCGGCATCAAAAAAGAGGAGCTGGCCCTGGCGCTGGCCCGTCACGCCACCAGCAAAATCGCCTCCCTCGACGACCTTGAAGCCATTATCAGCCTCGGTTTTCGCGGCGAAGCACTGGCCAGTATCAGCTCCGTCTCCCGCTTAACGCTCACCTCCCGCACCGCAGAACAGCCGGAAGCCTGGCAGGCCTACGCCGAAGGCCGGGATATGGACGTGACGGTCAAACCTGCCGCGCACCCGGTGGGCACCACGCTGGAAGTGCTGGACCTGTTCTACAACACCCCCGCGCGGCGCAAGTTTATGCGCACCGAGAAAACCGAATTCGGTCATATCGACGAGATTATTCGCCGCATCGCGCTGGCGCGTTTCGATGTCACCATCAACCTGAGCCATAACGGCAAGATGATGCGTCAGTACCGCGCCGTGGCGCAGGGCGGGCAGAAAGAGCGTCGGCTGGGCACCATTTGCGGTACGCCGTTTCTGGAACAGGCGCTGGCTATTGAGTGGCAGCATGGCGATCTGACCCTGCGCGGCTGGGTGGCCGATCCAAAAGCCAGCAGTGCGGCGTTTTCGGAGATCCAGTATTGCTACGTCAACGGACGTATGATGCGCGACCGCCTGATCAACCATGCCATCCGCCAGGCGTGCGAGGATAAACTCGGTGCCGGAGAGCAGCCCGCTTTTGTGCTGTATCTGGAGATCGACCCGCATCAGGTAGATGTGAATGTCCATCCGGCGAAGCATGAAGTGCGTTTTCATCAGTCGCGGCTGGTGCATGACTTTATCTACCAGGGCGTACTGAGCGTATTGCAGCAGCAGGCCGACCCGACTCTGCCGTTGAGTAACGTGGAGCCTGCGCCGCGGACGATCCCGGAAAACCGCGTTGCGGCGGGCAAAAACCAGTTTGCTGAACCGGCTGTCGCCCGTGAACCTGCCGCCCCGCGCTTTGCATCCGGCGGCTCAGCCCCTCGCGCGTCTGGCGCCAGTTATCCCCATGCCCAGCCGGGCTACCAGAAGCAGGCGGGCGCGGTCTATCGCACCTTGCTCGATACCCCGGCGCCTGCCCAGAAAACAGAAGATGTCGCACCTGCAACCTCAACGCTGGTAGGGCATAGCCAGAGTTTTGGCCGGGTGCTCACGATCGTATCACCGGATGCGGCCCTGCTGGAGCGTGACGGCCAGCTGGCGCTGTTGTCCCTGCCGGTAGCCGAGCGCTGGTTAAAACAGGCGCAGCTTGCACCTGGTCCACAGCAGGCCTGCGCCCAGCCGCTGCTGATCCCGGTGCGGATAAAAATCTCGGCGCAAGAGACGCAGATCATCCAGCGTTATCAAAAGGCGCTGGCTGAAATGGGCATCGAGGTAGTGACCGAAGCGCACCATGTCACGCTTCGGGCGGTGCCTTTACCCTTACGCCAACAAAATTTACAAAACTTGATTCCTGAACTGATAGGCTACCTGGCGCAACAGACGACGTTTGATGCCGCCAACACCGCACAGTGGATCGCCCGCCAGTTGGCCAGCGAACATTCGACGTGGAGTATGGCGCAGGCGATCACAGTGCTGGCGGAGGTCGAGCGCCTCTGCCCGCAGCTGGTAAAAGCGCCGCCGGGTGGTTTATTGCAACCTGTAGATCTACAAATGGCTAAGAACGCCCTGAAAAATGAGTGACTTGAGTAATACCAGCCTGCCTAAGGCGATATTTTTGATGGGGCCAACGGCCTCCGGTAAAACCGCGTTAGCCATTGAGTTACGTAAAGTTTTGCCAGTAGAGTTGATTAGCGTTGATTCCGCCCTTATTTATCAGGGGATGGATATTGGTACGGCAAAGCCTAACGCAGACGAGTTACGCGCGGCCCCGCACCGATTACTGGATATTCTTGACCCGGCGCAGGCCTATTCGGCGGCAGATTTTCGTCGCGATGCGCTGGCGCAGATGGCAGAGATCACCGCAGCAGGGCGTATTCCCCTGTTAGTGGGTGGAACCATGCTCTATTTCAAAGCCTTACTGGAAGGGTTATCGCCGTTGCCATCGGCAGACCCTGCGGTTAGAGCAAAGATTGAGCAACAGGCGGCAGAGCAGGGATGGGGTGCGCTGCATGAGCAACTGGCTGAGATCGATCCGGTTGCCGCAGCACGTATTCATCCAAATGATCCGCAAAGGCTTTCCCGGGCACTGGAAGTTTTTTTCATTTCGGGTAAAACTTTAACGGAACTGACGCAAACGTCAGGAGAGGCTCTGCCGTATCAGGTGCATCAGTTCGCCATCGCCCCGGCGAGCCGTGAACTGCTCCATCAGCGAATTGAGCAGCGTTTTCATCAGATGTTAGCTTCAGATTTTGAAGCAGAAGTGCGGGCGCTATTTGCCCGTGGAGATTTGCATACGGACATGCCTTCCATTCGTTGTGTGGGTTATCGCCAGATGTGGTCATACATTGAAGGTGAAATTTCACATGATGAAATGGTTTATCGAGGTATTTGCGCCACGAGACAGTTGGCGAAACGCCAGATGACCTGGTTGCGCGGTTGGGATGGTATCCACTGGTTAGACAGTGAAAAGCCCCAACAGGCGTTACATGATCTATTACAGGTTGTTGGTGATATCGCAGACTGAATGTGTACAATTAAGTCGTATCGTGCGCAATTTTTCAGAATCGCAAGGTTCTAAGTACAAAACAAGCATATAAGGAAAAGATAGAATGGCTAAGGGGCAATCTTTACAAGATCCGTTCTTGAACGCACTGCGTCGTGAACGTGTTCCAGTTTCTATTTATTTGGTGAATGGTATTAAGCTGCAAGGTCAAATTGAGTCTTTCGATCAGTTCGTGATCCTGTTGAAAAACACGGTCAGCCAGATGGTCTACAAGCACGCGATTTCTACTGTTGTTCCGTCTCGCCCAGTATCTCATCACAGCAATAACGCTGGCGGCGGTTCCAGTAACTACCATCATGGCAGCAACGCGCAGGGTTCTTCTGCGCCTGCGCAGGACAGTGAAGAAACCGAATAAGGTTACTGGCTGTTATTTCCATATCGGGGAGCCAGGTTTTCTGCGTTCCCCGCTGATCTTTTTTGAGAGGTTTACGCTTGTTTGACCGTTATGATGCCGGTGAGCAGGCGGTGCTGGTACACATCTATTTTTCGCAAGACAAAGATATGGAAGATCTCCAGGAGTTTGAAGCTCTGGTCTCTTCCGCCGGTGTCGAAGCAATGCAGGTGATTACCGGTAGCCGTAAAGCGCCGCACCCAAAGTATTTTGTTGGTGAAGGTAAAGCAGTAGAGATTGCGGATGCCGTTAAAGCGACTGGCGCATCAGTCGTGCTTTTTGATCACGCCCTGACACCGGCCCAGGAACGCAACCTGGAACGTCTGTGCGAATGTCGCGTTATCGATCGAACGGGTTTGATTCTGGACATTTTTGCTCAACGTGCACGTACCCATGAAGGGAAACTGCAGGTCGAGCTGGCGCAGTTGCGCCATCTGGCAACGCGCCTGGTGCGCGGCTGGACACACCTTGAAAGACAGAAAGGCGGGATTGGTTTGCGTGGCCCGGGTGAAACCCAGCTCGAAACCGACCGTCGCTTGCTGCGTGGCCGTATAACCCAGATCCTCTCACGACTTGAAAAAGTTGAGAAGCAACGTGAGCAGGGGCGCCGCTCCCGACAGAAAGCAGACATTCCAACGGTGTCGCTGGTCGGTTATACCAACGCCGGTAAATCCACCCTGTTTAACCAGATCACTGAGGCCCAGGTGTATGCCGCAGACCAGCTGTTTGCGACCCTGGATCCGACACTGCGCCGCATTGATGTGACGGACGTCGGTGAAACCGTGCTGGCGGATACCGTTGGGTTTATCCGTCATCTGCCGCACGACCTGGTGGCTGCATTTAAAGCCACCCTGCAGGAGACCCGTCAGGCGACGCTGCTGTTGCACGTCATTGACGCTGCGGATGTCCGCCTGCAGGAAAACATCGATGCAGTGAATATCGTGCTGGAAGAGATTGATGCGCACGAGATCCCAACGCTGCAGGTGATGAACAAAATCGATATGCTGGATGGCTTTGAGCCGCGTATCGACAGGGATGAAGAGAACATACCGATTCGGGTCTGGCTTTCTGCCCAGACCGGTGTTGGTGTACCACTGCTTTTCCAGGCCTTAACAGAACGTCTTTCCGGTGAAGTGGCTCAGCACACGCTGCGTCTACCCCCCGAGGAAGGCCGACTGCGCAGCCGTTTTTATCAGCTTCAGGCGATAGAAAAAGAGTGGATGGAGGATGACGGCAGCGTGGGGTTGCAAGTGCGTATGCCGATCGTTGACTGGCGTCGCCTCTGTAAACAAGAACCTGCGCTGGTCGACTACGTCGTCTGACCGGATAGGAGATGCCTGAAGGTTTTTGCCCTTTGGGATACCCGAATCGCAATGGATGCTCCGGCATGCCAGGCGTTTGAAGGTATATCACCGCATAACAAATATGGAGCACATACATGGCGTGGAATCAGCCCGGTAATAACGGACAAGACCGCGACCCGTGGGGGAGCAGCAATAATCAAGGCGGCAACTCCGGGGGAAATGGCAACAAAGGTGGTCGCGAGCAGGGGCCACCCGATCTGGATGATATCTTCCGCAAGCTGAGTAAAAAGCTGGGCGGTCTTGGCGGTGGTAAAGGCACTGGCGGCGGTACTGGCCAGGGGCCGCGTCCTCATATGGGCGGTCGCGTGGTGACTATTGTTGCGGCTGCAGCGGTAATTATCTGGGCTGCCAGCGGGTTCTACACCATCAAAGAAGCCGAGCGCGGTGTTGTTACCCGTTTTGGTAAGTTCAGCCATCTGGTTGAGCCAGGCCTGAACTGGAAACCTACCTTCGTTGATAACGTGCGCGCCGTTAACGTTGAGTCGGTACGTGAACTGGCGGCGTCCGGCGTAATGCTGACGTCCGATGAGAACGTCGTCCGCGTTGAGATGAACGTGCAGTACCGTGTCACCGATCCGCAGCACTACCTGTTTAGCGTGACCAGCGCGGACGACAGTCTGCGTCAGGCTACCGACAGCGCCCTGCGCGGCGTAATCGGCAAATACACCATGGACCGCATTCTGACCGAAGGTCGTACCGTTATTCGTAGCGATACCCAGCGTGAGCTGGAAGAGACCATTCGTCCGTACAACATGGGTATCACCCTGCTGGACGTCAACTTCCAGGCTGCTCGTCCGCCGGAAGAGGTGAAAGCGGCATTTGATGATGCGATTGCTGCCCGTGAAAACGAACAGCAGTACATCCGTGAAGCGGAAGCGTACATCAACGAAGTCCAGCCGCGTGCAAACGGTCAGGCACAGCGTATTCTCGAAGAAGCGCGCGCCTATAAGACTCAGACCGTTCTCGAAGCTCAGGGTGAAGTGGCGCGTTTTGCGAGACTGCTGCCTGAATATAAAGCCGCACCGGAAATTACCCGTGAGCGTCTGTATATCGAGACCATGGAAAAAGTGCTGAGCCACACCCGTAAGGTGCTGGTGAATGACAGCAAAAATGGCAACCTGATGGTTCTGCCGCTGGATCAGATGCTGAAAGGCGGGAATGCGAGTGGTGCAAAGGCCAATAACAGCGGAGCGAATGAGCTGTTGCGTCTGCCGCCAGCGTCGACTGGCAACACCAGAGCCAATACCACCTCTTCTTCAAGCGATGGTGACATCATGGACCAACGCCGCGCCAACGCGCAGCGTAACGACAACCAGCGTCAGGGGGAATAACGATGCGTAAGTCAGTTATTGCGATCATCATCATCGTGCTGGTCGTGCTTTATACCTCTATTTTTGTGGTTAAAGAGGGCGAGCGCGGTATTACCCTGCGTTTTGGCAAAGTTCTGCGTGACAGCGAAAACAAACCGCTGGTTTACGAGCCGGGTCTGCACTTTAAGATCCCGATGATCGAATCGGTTAAAACGCTGGATGCCCGTATCCAGACCATGGATAACCAGGCCGATCGCTTCGTGACCAAAGAGAAGAAAGACCTGATTGTCGACTCTTACATCAAGTGGCGCATCAGCGATTTCAGCCGTTACTACCTGGCGACCGGCGGCGGTGACGTCTCCCAGGCCGAAGTGCTGCTGAAACGTAAGTTCTCTGACCGTCTGCGTTCTGAAATTGGTCGTCTGGATGTGAAAGACATCGTTACCGACTCCCGTGGTCGTCTGACCCTGGAAGTACGCGATGCCCTGAACTCCGGCTCTGCGGGCACGGAAGATGAAGTGACCACGCCAGCGGCTGACGACGCGATCGCCAAAGCGGCTGAACGTGTTCAGGCTGAAACCAACGGCAAAGTGCCGGTGATCAACCCGAACAGTATGGCTGCGTTAGGTATCGAAGTGGTTGACGTACGTATTAAGCAGATCAACCTGCCGACCGAAGTGTCCGAAGCGATTTACAACCGTATGCGCGCTGAGCGTGAAGCGGTAGCTCGTCGCCATCGTTCACAGGGTCAGGAAGAGGCTGAGAAGCTGCGTGCAACCGCAGACTATGAAGTGACTAAAACGCTGGCAGAAGCTGAGCGTCAGGGTCGTATCCAGCGTGGTGAAGGTGATGCCGAAGCCGCGAAACTGTTCGCCGACGCGTTCAGCCAGGATCCAGACTTCTATGCCTTTATCCGTAGCCTGCGTGCCTATGAAAGCAGCTTCCAGAGCAATCAGGATGTGATGGTACTCAGCCCGGATAGCGATTTCTTCCGCTACATGAAATCACCGACGACAAGCCGCTAATTTTACGGTTTGAAGACGACAATGGCGCCTCTCGAGGCGCCATTTTTTTGTGACTCTGAGGCCCAAATTCTGAAGATGCTATAAAGGCGTTTGTCATTCCAACCAGCGTAATCGCTGATAGCGCCGCACCGCTTGTGATGAAAAACGGCTCTTCACACAACATATTGAGGTAATCGATTAATTGGTGATGAACCCGGCAAGTTCGACGAAATTTGTATACAAAAAAAGCTGAACATCATCAAAACCGATGGTAGAATCCATTTTTAAGCAATCGGTGATTTTGAAAATGGGTAACAACGTCGTCGTACTGGGCACCCAATGGGGTGACGAAGGTAAAGGGAAGATCGTCGATCTTCTGACTGAACGTGCTAAATTTGTTGTACGCTATCAGGGTGGTCACAACGCGGGCCATACTCTCGTAATCAACGGTGAAAAAACCGTCCTCCATCTTATTCCATCAGGCATTCTTCGTGACAATGTGACCAGCATCATCGGTAACGGTGTTGTGCTGTCTCCTGCTGCGCTGATGAAAGAGATGAAAGGCCTGGAAGACCGTGGCATCCCGGTTCGCGAACGTCTGCTGCTCTCTGAAGCCTGCCCGCTGATCCTCGACTACCACGTTGCGCTGGACCTGGCACGTGAAAAAGCGCGCGGCGCGAAAGCGATCGGTACTACCGGTCGTGGTATCGGCCCGGCTTACGAAGATAAAGTTGCCCGTCGCGGTCTGCGCGTTGGCGACCTGTTCGACAAAGCTACCTTTGCTGAAAAACTGAAAGAAGTGATGGAATATCACAACTTCCAGCTGGTGAACTTCTACAAAGTTGACGCGGTTGACTACCAGAAAGTACTGGACGATGTAATGGCCGTTGCCGACATCCTGACCGGTATGGTTGTTGATGTGTCCGATCTGCTGGACCAGGCGCGCAAGCGTGGCGATTTCGTCATGTTCGAAGGTGCGCAGGGTACGCTGCTGGATATCGACCACGGTACTTATCCGTACGTCACTTCCTCTAACACCACCGCAGGTGGCGTGGCAACCGGCTCTGGCCTGGGCCCACGTTATGTGGATTACGTTCTGGGTATCATCAAAGCTTACTCCACTCGCGTGGGTGCAGGTCCGTTCCCGACCGAGCTGTTTGATGAAACCGGCGAGTTCCTCTGCAAGCAGGGTAACGAGTTTGGCGCGACCACCGGTCGTCGTCGTCGTACCGGCTGGCTGGATGCAGTTGCTGTGCGCCGTGCGGTGCAGATCAACTCCCTGTCTGGCTTCTGCCTGACCAAACTGGACGTCCTGGACGGCCTGAAAGAAGTGAAAATCTGTGTTGCCTACCGTATGCCGGATGGCCGCGAAGTGACTACCACTCCGCTGGCAGCTGACGACTGGCAGGGCATCGAGCCGATCTACGAAACCATGCCAGGCTGGTCTGAAACCACCTTCGGTGTGAAAGAGCGTAGCGGCCTGCCACAGGCGGCACTGGATTATATCCAGCGCATTGAAGAACTGACCGGTGTGCCGATTGATATTATCTCTACCGGCCCGGACCGTAGTGAAACGATGATTCTGCGCGACCCGTTCGACGCATAATCCTTGTTGATGCTGGCCTGCGGGGTAACCCGTAGGCCGGATAAGCGTAGCGCCATCCGGCGATCGCGCTCTGATTCCCGCTTTTACCCCTTTCCTTTTAAATAAATTCGCCGTTGACTATCTGGCTGGTTTATCATCATTAGTGAATATCTCTGCGGATATACCGCGATTTACCCTTTTCCTGAGGTTGATGTGCAGTTAACAAGTTTCACCGATTACGGATTACGCGCGCTGATCTACATGGCGTCGTTACCTGAAGGGAAGATGACCAATATCTCTGAGGTGACAGAGGTGTACGGCGTGTCCCGTAATCATATGGTCAAGATAATCAATCAACTTAGCCGTGCCGGATACGTTGCTGCCGTCCGCGGGAAAAATGGCGGCATTCGCCTCGGTAAACCGGCACAGAGTATTCGTGTTGGTGATGTGGTACGCGAACTGGAGCCATTAACTCTGGTGAACTGTAGCAGCGCGTTCTGCCACATTACGCCCGCCTGTCGTCTGAAACAGGCGCTTTCAAAGGCCGTGCAAAGTTTTCTCATGGAGCTTGATAACTACACGCTGGCCGATTTGGTTGAAGAGAATCAACCGCTGTATAAATTATTGCTGGTGGAATGAAGAAAATTTCCACCGGAGATGACAACGGAGGAACCGCTATGTCACAAGATCCTTTCCAGGAACGCGAAGCTGAAAAATACGCTAATCCTATCCCAAGCCGCGAGTTCATCATTGAACACTTAACCAAACGCGAAAAACCCGCTAATCGTGAAGAACTTGCCGTTGAATTAAACATTGAAGGCGAAGAGCAGATTGAAGCCCTACGCCGTCGTCTGCGCGCCATGGAGCGCGACGGACAACTGGTCTTTACTCGCCGCCAGTGCTATGCCCTGCCAGAACGCCTCGACCTGCTGAAAGGCATGGTGATTGGTCACCGGGATGGTTTCGGCTTCCTGCGCGTCGAAGGCCGCAAGGACGATCTCTATCTCTCCTCTGAACAGATGAAGATGTGCATTCACGGCGACCAGATCCTGGCCCAGCCGCTGGGTGCCGACCGTAAAGGCCGTCGTGAGGCGCGTGTAGTGCGCGTGCTGGTGCCAAAAACCAGCCAGATCGTGGGCCGCTACTTCACCGACGCCGGCGTCGGTTTTGTGGTGCCGGACGACAGCCGTCTGAGCTTTGATATCCTTATTCCACCGGAAGAGGTGATGGGCGCGCGGATGGGCTTTGTGGTGGTCGTTGAACTGACCCAGCGTCCGACCCGCCGTACCAAAGCGGTCGGTAAGATTGTCGAAGTGCTGGGCGATAACATGGGCACCGGCATGGCCGTGGACATGGCGCTGCGCACCCACGAAATCCCATACGTCTGGCCAAAAGCGGTTGAAGAGCAGGTTGAAGGCCTGAAAGAGCAGGTCCCGGAGTCGGCGAAAGCGGGCCGTGTGGATCTGCGTAGCCTGCCGCTGGTCACCATCGATGGCGAAGACGCCCGTGACTTTGATGACGCTGTCTACTGCGAGAAAAAACGCGGCGGCGGCTGGCGTCTGTGGGTGGCCATTGCGGATGTGAGCTATTACGTCCGCACAGGTACCCCGCTGGATGGTGAAGCCCGCAACCGTGGCACCTCGGTCTACTTCCCGTCCCAGGTCGTGCCGATGCTGCCGGAAGTGCTCTCCAACGGTTTGTGCTCCCTCAACCCGCAGGTTGACCGTCTGTGCATGGTGTGTGAAATGACCATCTCCACCAAAGGGCGTTTAACCGGCTACAAATTCTATGAAGCGGTGATGAGTTCACATGCTCGCCTGACCTACACCAAAGTGTGGCACATGCTGCAGGGTGACCAGGATCTGCGTGAACAGTATGCGCCGCTGGTGAAGCACATCGAAGAGCTGCATAACCTCTATAAAGTGCTGGATCAGGCGCGTGAAGAGCGCGGCGGGATCTCCTTTGAGAGCGAAGAGGCGAAGTTCATCTTCAACGCCGAGCGCCGCATCGAGCGGATCGAACAGACCCAGCGTAACGATGCCCACAAGCTGATTGAAGAGTGCATGATCCTGGCCAACATCTCGGCGGCACGCTTCGTTGAGAAAGCCAAAGAGCCAGCGCTGTTCCGTATTCACGACAAACCGACCACCGAAGCCATTACCTCGTTCCGTACCGTACTGGCGGAGCTGGGCCTTGAACTGCCGGGCGGCAACAAGCCGGAGCCGCGCGATTACGCCGAGCTGCTGGAGTCCATCGCCGATCGCCCTGACGCCGAAATGCTGCAAACCATGCTGCTGCGCTCCATGAAGCAGGCGATTTACGATCCGGAAAACCGCGGTCACTTTGGCCTGGCATTGCAGTCTTATGCCCACTTTACCTCGCCGATCCGTCGTTACCCGGACCTCTCCCTGCACCGCGCTATTAAATATCTGCTGGCGCAGGAGCAGGGTCATAAAGGCAACACCACGGAAACCGGGGGTTACCACTACTCCATGGAAGAGATGCTGCAGCTGGGCCAGCACTGTTCGATGGCGGAACGCCGGGCGGATGAAGCCACGCGTGACGTCGCTGACTGGCTGAAGTGTGACTTCATGCTGGATCAGGTTGGGAACGTGTTTAAAGGCGTGATTGCCAGCGTCACCGGTTTTGGCTTCTTTGTCCGTCTTGATGAACTCTTTATTGATGGCCTGGTGCATGTCTCCTCCCTGGATAACGACTACTACCGTTACGATCAGGTTGGGCAGCGTCTGACCGGCGAATCCAGCGGCCAGACTTACCGTCTGGGCGATCGCGTGGAAGTGAAGGTTGAAGCCGTCAATATGGATGAGCGTAAGATTGATTTCAGCCTGATCTCCAGCGAACGTGCGCCGCGCAACGTGGGTAAAACCGCACGCGACCATGCGAAGAAAGGGGCGGCTGGCAAAACCAGCGGCAAGCGTCGTCAGACCGGTAAGAAGGTGAACTTCGAGCCGGACAGCGCCTTCCGTGGCGAGAAAAAACAGAAGCCGAAGGCCGCGAAGAAAGAAGCCAGAGCAGCGAAAAAGCCGTCGGACAAAACCCAGAAAATCGCCGCCGCGACCAAAGCCAAGCGCGCAGCGAAGAAAAAAGTAGCGGAATAATTTTCCCTGACCTTGATCCTCTCCCTTTCGGGAGAGGAGAACAGTAATTAATGAGAATCATCAATGAGTGAAATGATTTACGGCATCCACGCGGTGCAGGCCCTGCTGGAGCGCGCACCGGAGCGTTTTCAGGAAGTATTTATTCTGAAAGGGCGTGAAGACAAACGCCTGATGCCGCTTATCCACGCCCTGGAAGCGCAGGGTGTGGTGATCCAGCTGGCGAACCGCCAGTATCTGGATGAGAAAAGCGAAGGTGCGGTGCACCAGGGGATCATCGCCCGCGTCAAGCCGGGTCGCCAGTACCAGGAAAACGATCTGCCGGATCTCATCGCCACCCTGGATAACCCGTTCTTCCTGATCCTCGACGGCGTGACCGATCCGCACAACCTCGGTGCTTGCCTGCGTAGCGCTGATGCGGCGGGTGTTCACGCGGTGATCGTGCCGAAAGATCGCTCTGCACAGCTCAACGCCACGGCCAAAAAAGTAGCCTGCGGCGCAGCGGAAAACGTGCCGCTGATCCGCGTAACCAACCTGGCGCGCACCATGCGTCAGCTGCAGGAAGAGAATATCTGGATCGTCGGCACCGCCGGTGAAGCAGATCACACTCTGTTCCAGAGCAAAATGACCGGCCGTCTGGCACTGGTGATGGGCGCGGAAGGGGAAGGTATGCGCCGTCTGACCCGCGAGCACTGCGACGAGCTGATCAGCATTCCGATGGCGGGCAGCGTCTCGTCCCTGAACGTCTCCGTGGCAACCGGCATCTGCCTGTTCGAAGCGGTGCGCCAGCGCGGGAAATAAACAGCAAGGCCTTCTTTGAAGGCCTTTAGTGTTTTCTCCCTCTCCCCGTGGGAGAGGGTTGGGGTGAGGGCACCAGACGGTGATCGTCCTGGCCGGGTAAGCGCAGCGCCACCCGGCACATACCTCATTCCTCCAGCGACCGCAAATGGTCATCCTTTCTTAACGTCATCAGCGCAAAAATACTCACCACCGCCGTCGCCATCACGTAATAGGCCGGAATATCCAGATTCCCCGTCTCTTTTATCAGCCCGGTAATAATTAAGCCCGCACAACCCGAGAAGATGGCATTCGACAGCGAATAGGCCAGCCCCAGCCCGGTATAGCGCACCCGCGTCGGGAACATCTCTGACAGCATGGCCGGTCCTGGCCCTGCCAGCATCCCCACCAGGCCACCTGCAATCAGCACCACTATCGCTTTCACTGCCAGGGTGCTGGACTCCGCCTGCAGGATTTTCAGCAGCGGCAGGGCGAGGATCAGCAGCAGAACGGCGGCAATCACCATCACCGTGCGGCGGCCGATACGATCGCTCAACATCCCGGAGGGGATGATGGTCAGCGCAAAGCCGATATTGGAGATCACCGCTATCAACAGCGCCTGGTTAAAGCCGGTGTGCAGGGCCGACTGCAGGTAGGCGGGCATGATCACCAGATAGGTATAACCTGCGGCAGACCAGACCATCACCCGGCCGATCCCCATCACGATAGCTTTCAGCGTGTCACTGGTGCGGGCTTTCGCCACTACCGGTTTGGTTTGCTGCTTCACGAAGCTCGGCGTCTCTTCCATGCTCACCCGCAGCCACAGGGCCACCGCCCCCAGCGGCAGGGCGATAAAGAACGGGATGCGCCAGCCCCAGTCATGCAGGGCTTCTGGCGTCAGCAGGGCCGAGAGCAATGCCACGATCCCCGCGCCGGCCAGCAGCCCCAGCGCAACGGTAAAGGACTGCCAGGCGCCGTACAGCCCGCGTTTGCCGCGCGGGGCGAACTCGGTCATCAGCGATACCGCGCCGCCATACTCACCACCCGCGAACAGCCCCTGCAGGATCCGCAGGCCGGTGATGATCAGCGGGGCGGCAATACCAATGCTGGCATACACCGGTACCAGACCAATCGCCGCCGTGGCCAGGGTCATCATCACCAATACGATGATAAGGGTGGGCTTACGCCCGATACGATCCCCGATCCGACCGAAGACGATGGCGCCTAATGGACGGAAGAAAAAGGCGATGGCAAACGAGGCGTAGGTGAGGATCAGGCTGGTCAGTCCCGCCTCACCGCTGAGCTGGAAAAAGTTTTTTGCAATCACGGTGGCCAGAAAACCATACACCGCAAATTCGTACCATTCGATAAAGTTACCGATTGAGCCTGCAACTAATGCGCGCTTGTGGGCATCCGGCGCCCGCTGAGTGGATTGCATCGTTATTCTCTCCATGAGGTTAAGAATAAATTATTCACTATAAAAGCCGGTATGAAATTTATTATTCGCCCAATCTGTGACCAGACTCACGCCTGGAGAGGGCGAAATTTTGTGCCCGCTGCCGTGCAGCGTCTGCCCGGTCTGTCCATAATTACCTCATTGCCATAGAAGGAGGGATACATTATGCACTGGCAGACGCACACGGTTTTTAATCAGCCTGCGCCACTCACCAACAGCAACCTTTTTCTTTCCGATCGTGCCCTGTGTGAAGCGGTCAGCCGTGAAGGCGCTGACTGGGACGCGGAGCTGCTCGCCAGTATTGGTCAGCAGCTGGGTACGGCAGAATCGCTGGAACTGGGCCGCCTTGCTAACGCCAATCCACCCGAGCTGCTGCGCTTTGACGCCAGCGGTGCCCGGCTGGACGATGTGCGTTTTCATCCCGCGTGGCACCTGCTGATGCAGGGGCTGTGCGCTAACCGGGTGCATAACCTGGCGTGGGAAGAGGAGGCGCGAAAAGGGGCCTTCGTGGCCCGCGCGGCGCGTTTTATCCTGCATGCGCAGGTAGAGGCCGGCACGCTCTGCCCGATCACCATGACCCATGCCGCCACGCCGCTGCTGCAGCAGGCGCTACCGCGCGCTTTCCACGACTGGCTGACGCCGCTCCTTAGCGACCGATATGACTCCCATCTGACGCCGGGCAACCAGAAGCGCGGCCTGCTGATTGGCATGGGGATGACGGAGAAGCAGGGCGGATCGGATGTTCTCAGCAACACCACCCGGGCAGAGCGCTGCGGCGACGGCAGCTACCGGCTGGTGGGCCATAAGTGGTTTTTCTCGGTGCCGCAAAGCGATGCGCATCTGGTACTGGCGCAGGCCGAAGGCGGCCTGTCGTGCTTCTTCGTTCCCCGTTTTCTGCCTGACGGTTTGCGCAATGCCGTCCATCTGGAGCGTCTGAAAGACAAGCTGGGCAACCGCTCCAACGCCAGCAGCGAAGCTGAGTTTCTTGAGGCCACCGGCTGGCTGCTGGGCGAAGAGGGGGAAGGAGTGCGCCAGATCCTGAAGATGGGCGGACTTACCCGCTTCGACTGTGCGCTCGGCAGTCACGGCCTGATGCGCCGGGCCTTCTCGGTGGCGTTGTATCATGCTCACCAGCGGCAAACCTTTGGCAAAAACCTGATCGATCAGCCGCTGATGCGCGATGTGTTAAGCCGCATGGCGCTGCAGCTGGAGGGACAAACGGCGCTCCTGTTCCGCCTGGCGCGGGCCTGGGATCGCCGGGATAACGAGCACGACGCCCTGTGGGCACGGCTGTTTACCCCGGCCGCGAAACTGGCGATTTGTAAAGCCGGGATCCCGTTCGTCGCGGAAGCGATGGAGGTGTTGGGTGGTATCGGCTATTGCGAAGAGAGCGAGCTGCCGCGTATCTACCGGGAGATGCCGGTCAACAGCATCTGGGAAGGCTCGGGCAATATTATGGGGCTGGACGTGCTGCGGGTGCTGGCGAAGCAGCCTGCGGTGATGGATCTGCTGGCCGAGGATTTTGCCGGCGTGAAGGGGCAGGATCGGCACTTCGATCGCAGCTGGCGCCAGTTACAGCAGAAGCTGCGTAAACCCCAGGAGGCGCAGGGCAGGGAGATCGCCCGGCAGATCTTCCTGCTGGGCGCGGGGGCACAGATGTTGCGCCATGCGTCACCGCCGGTGGCGCAGGCCTGGTGTCGTGAAATGCTTGACGCCCGTGGAGGATCCCTGCTCAGCGAGCAGGTCCAGGACGACCTGCTGCTGCGCGCCACGGGCGGTGTAGCCTGACTCTTACAGGCGGAACAGGCTGACCAGATCGGTCAGGTGGGAACCCTTTCCGCGCAGAACCTGTGCCGTCTGTTCGCTACGTGAGACGCGATCGGCGTTGATGTGCGACGCTTCGCCGATATGCGTCATCGCCAGGTTCACCTGACCGATACCTGCCGACTGCTCGCGGGAGGCATGGTTAATCTCTGTGACCAACTGGTTGATATTGTCGATGTGCTCGATGATGCTCTCCATCGCATGCCGGGTCTGCTCCGACAGGGCGTGGCCCTCGCTCACCTTGCTGAGCGTATCGCCAATCAGCTGTTCAATCTCCTTCACCGCGTTGGCGCTACGCGCTGCCAGGGCGCGCACTTCCTGAGCCACCACGGCAAAGCCTTTACCGTGCTCGCCCGCCCGGGCGGCTTCTACGGCGGCGTTCAGGGCCAGGATATTGGTCTGGAAAGCGATACCTTCAATCACCCGCGTAATGGCTTCGATACGTTTCGATGCTTCGCGAATATCATCCATGGTAGCGACAGCATTGCTGACGGTCTCCCCGCCCTGATGCACCGCCCGTGAGGTTTCGCCTACCAGTTGCTGGGTCTGCTCCATATTGGCCGCGTTCTGCTGCACGCTGGCCGCCAGCTGCTCCATACTGGCGGAGGTCTCTTCCACGCTGCTGGCCTGCTTGTTGATCTGCTCAGAGATCTCACCGGTATCCGCCGCCAGGGCGTTGGTTCCCTGATGGATATCCCCTGCGGCTTCACGCACCTGCAGCACGATTTTTTGCAGCCCGCCGCCAATGCCGTTGATGGCATTGATCAGCTGACCCACCTCATCCTGACGGGTAGCAGGCAGGGTGTTGCGCAGATCGCCTGCGGCATACTGTTCTGCCAGACCAATCACATCGCGCAGCGGGCGTGAAAGCCAGCGGCGGATAATAAATGCGAACAGCATGGCGAAAAGTGCGGACAGGACGACGCCGGCCAGCAGGAAGCGATCGCGCAGGCTGGTAACGTCGGCCAGAAGGACGGATTTATCCACCTCGCCCACTATCGTCCAGTTCCAGCCCGGAAGCGGTGTCCAGGCCATAATCAGCGTACGACCGTCGGCGCTCTGACGCTCCAGGGTGCCGGATTTATCCGCCAGCAGCTGCTGCTGAACGTCGTTCTCCCATTTCGGCAACTGCCCCTCTTCTGCGCTATGGAACAGGTACTGGCCGTGATTTTTGCCATGACTGCGGTCCAGCACAAAGAAGTGGCCGCTCTCGCCCAGACGGCGGCTGAGGATCTTCTCGCGCATGACGTTCCACGAGTGGGTAATGTCGACCCCGACGAAGATGATGGCGATCACCTGTCCGCCCGCGTCCTTAACCGGTTGATACTGGGTGATGTAGCGTTTACCGAACAGCAGGGCGAGGCCGCGATAGACCTCACCTTTGGTGACCACCGTCCAGGCGGGGCTGGCGTGATCCAGTACCGTACCGATGGCCCGGTCGCCGTTCTCTTTGCGCAGGGAGGTTGCCACGCGGACAAAGTCGTCGTCGCTGCGGACAAACAGCGTAGCGATGGCCCCGGTGCGATTCAGAAAATCATCGGGCGTGGTGTTGTTCTCATGGAGTTCCGTCTCACCGCCTTTCAGCAGCGGGACGTTCTGACCGTTGATGGTGCGGGTCTGGCTGGCGTCAATGGACAGCGGTTGCGGCAAAAAAGTGGTGAACAGGCGGGTGTAGCTCTCCACCTCTTCGGTGAGGCTGGTATTGAACATCTGCACCATATCCACCACGCCGGTAGACTGGTTATGCAGATCTTCTATGGCCAGCGATTCGAGTTTTTGACTGGAGTTATAGCTCAGGAGAAAAGTGAACAGCAGAAAGAGTGTGGCAACACTCAAGCCGGTAAGCAGCGATAGCTTGGTGCCCAGACCTGCACGGCGAAAAAAGTTGATCATAAATTGCTCATTGCTAAAAAGGTAACGCTTTTCAACGGCAGAGCGGGGATAACATTTATTAGCTTTATGTAACAAAATGTTACGGTATTATCTCGAGGTAGTAGCGACAAGGATAATAGAATTGTAAATATTAAAAAGCCACTCTTTTTTAGTGGCTTTTTATGGGCGCTTTTCAGGCGTAGAGAATGGCTTGTACCCGCCAGCGATTGACATGGCTATCTTCCTGCATGGTAATAATGCGATACCAGGATGCTCCCTGTTCATCTGCTTTTAGCGCGATCATGCGCTCCACATCCTGCGGACTCCCTGAGATATCATTTACGGAAATCAGTCCAATTTCATTCAAACCCGTCACACAATCAGCGCTGGCAAATTCGGCTGACTGTGCGGCAGTACTCACCAGACCGGCTGAGAGTAACAGTGAGGTCAAAGCAAGAGATCGTTTCATCGTCAGCTCCATTTTACGTGTCCCCGGTATCCGCCGGGCAATCCTTCGCTAATAAACTCATTTCCATTGCCGCAGGCATGGAGTTTATTGTGGACAGGAAAACGTCTATGGACGCAAAGCAGTGTAAATGTCGTTTAAATACCGCTCGTTATTTACGGTATAAAATGGCCTGCGAGTACCATTGTCCTGTCACGATAGTTTCATCGATAAGGATGATGACGTAATAATCTGCTTTCGCGGCGACGGCTTTTGCTTTAATGGCATCTTCCACATCGGCGGGAGAGCCTCGCTCAAGTGCGGTGACGGTACCCATCCGCTGTAATCCTTCCGTCTGATTACGGCGAATTTCTTGTGGGTGGTCGGCAACCGGAGGTGCAGGCTGTGGCGTGCCTTCCAGGACGCTACATCCGCCCAACATCAGCATCAGCAATAAAGCAGCAAACCTTCGCATAACCATATCTCGTTTCCTGATAGCCATAGTGTAGAACTCTGTTGATTTAGGATTGGGGGAATGTTCCCAAATTGTTAGCTGTGGCGTAAATTTCGAATGAAAATTGTGCGAAAGCGTAATCCAGTTCTCAACATTTTAAATCACCCTTTAGCATGAGGCCTTTTGATGATTGAACTTGAAATACGGCACTTTGGCGATCATGAAAGTGTACACGCGGTTCCGGCAGGAAAACGATCTCAACCGCTGCCGGTTATTATTTTTTATCATGGTTTTACTTCATCAAAGCTGGTCTACAGCTATTTTGCGGTAGCGCTGGCGCAGGCCGGTTTTCGGGTGGTGATGCCAGATGCACCTGATCATGGCGCACGCTTTGCAGGGGATGAGCAGGCTCGTCTGGGGCAGTTCTGGCCAATCCTGCATGGCAACCTCACGGAGTTTGCTGCGCTAAGGGATGGGTTGTATCAGGCCGGGCTGGTGGCGGATGAACGCCTTGCGGTGGCCGGTGCCTCGATGGGCGGGATGACCGCGCTGGGTATTATGGCGCGCCATCCGGAGGTGAAATGCGTGGCAAGCCTGATGGGCTCGGGCTACTTTACCTCCCTGGCCCGCACGCTGTTTCCGCCGCTGCAACCTGAGACATTTGACGCGATGGTCTCTCCGCTTGCCGACTGGGAGGTGACAACTGCGCTACCCCGTCTGGCCGACCGCCCGCTGCTGCTGTGGCACGGGGAGGCGGATGACGTCGTGCCCGCCGCGGAGACCTTCCGTTTGCAGCAGGCCCTGCAGCAGGAAGGGCTGGATAAGAACCTGACCTGTCTGTGGGAGGCGGGAGTCAAACATCGCATCACGCCGACCGCCCTCGATGCCACGGTGGCGTTTTTCCGTCAGCACCTTTAAACGCGCAGGATCTTCACCCCCTGATCTTCCAGTTTCTGGAGGATCTGTGGGTCAGCGCTTTTACCGGTGATCACCAGGGCTATCTGCTCGGCGCGGCTAAACAACATGCCCGCGCGCTCGCCAACTTTACTGCTGTCGACCAGCACCACCAGCTTACCGACCACGTTCAGCATGTTCTGCTCCGCCATCGCCGTCAGCATATCGGTTTTATACAGCCCCTCGGCGGTGAGCCCTTTCCCGCTGGTAAACATCCAGTGTCCGGCATACAGCGTGTTCTCGCTGTCCTGCGGGCTTAAGGTGATGGACTGGCTCTTGTTGTACTGCCCGCCCATGATCACCACGCTTTCGTGCTCCTGATCGATGAGGTAGTTGGCCAGCGGCAGGTAGTTGGTAATGATCTGCACCGGCTTGCCGCACATTTCGCGGCCCAGCAGGAAGGCGGTGGAACCACAGTTGATCACCACGCTTTCGCCAGGATTCACCAGCTGAGAGGCGGCCCGGGCAATACGCACTTTCTCGTCATGATTCTGCGCCTGATGGATATTCATCGGAGACCAGCGCGGGCGCTGTTGGCTAATGGCTTCGGCACCGTTACGGACTTTCTTCAGCTTCCCGCTCTCATCAAGTTTATTGATATCCCGGCGCGCGGTAGCGGGGGAGACGCCCAGCCGGGCAATCACCTGTTCCACGGTAACAAACCCCGTTTGTGCCAGGAGTTCCAGTAAAATTTGATGCCGCTGTGCTTCTGTCATGAGCTATTCCGAAATAAATTGATTTCAAAAGATGATATTTGAAATAGCCTGAAATTACTAAGTAAAAGATGGAACCGCCAGGCGCTGCGCCTGGCGATGAAGAGGTAATTACAGGAATGATTTGAACGGCAGATCCGGCTCAATGGTAAAGCAGTCGTCAAAGCCGCGCGGGTAGTGATACTCAAAATTGTCTTTATCCAGCGGCCAGGTAAACTTGCCGCCCACCTGCCAGATAAACGGCTTAAAGCCATATTTCAGACGATCTTTTTTCATCTCCCACAGGACGCGGATCTCCTGCGGATCGGCCTGGAAGTTTGACCAGATATCATGGTGGAACGGGATCACCACTTGGGTATTGAGCGCTTCTGCCATGCGCAGAATATCGGCGCTGGTCATCTTATCGGTGATGCCGCGTGGGTTCTCGCCATAAGATCCCAGCGCCACGTCGATATGATGCTCGTTGCCATGTTTGGCATAGTAGTTGGAGTAGTGCGAGTCGCCGCTGTGGTACAGCGTTCCGCCCGGGGTTTTGAACAGATAGTTCACCGCCCGCTCATCCATGCCGTCCGGCAGCACACCGGCTGCCTTCTGGTCTGCCGGCAGGGTAATCAACGCCGTACGGTCAAATGCATCCAGGGCGTGGATTTCAATATCTTTGATTTTCACCACATCGCCTGGCTTAACTACAATGCAGCGCTCTTTCGGCACGCCCCAGCCCATCCAGATATCCACGCAGGTTTGCGGACCGATAAAGGGCACATCTGGCGCGCAGTTTTGCATGACGGCGGCGGCGACATTCACATCAATGTGATCGTTATGATCGTGGGTCGCCAGCACGGCATCGATCTGACGAATGCCGAACGGATCGAGGACAAACGGCGTGGTGCGCAGGTTTGGCTGCAGCTTCTGCACCCCCGCCATACGCTGCATCTGATGCCCTTTCTTCATCAGCGGATTACCGTGGCTTTGCTTGCCGGTCCCGCACCAGAAATCGACACAGACATTGGCACCGCCCTGAGATTTCAACCAGATTCCGGTGCAGCCCAGCCACCACATGGCAAAGGTGCCAGGCGCAACCTGCTCTTGTTCAATCTCTTCGTTCAGCCAGGTTCCCCATTCCGGGAAGGTGCTGAGGATCCATGATTCTCGGGTGATAGTGTGCACTTTACTCATTACCAGACTCCCTTTTGTTCTCATAAGTAATCAATTAATGATTCAGTATGATTTATATTGTCACCAATAAATCAGCATTGCAACGCACATTTTGAAGCCTTACTTCCTTTAAAAGCGCATTACAGATGTGATAAATGTTGATGATTGTTACCTGATTCTTTTGCAGCTTATTGAAATATAAGATTATATTGGTATTTCAAAGATTGAAATAAAAGTCATTACAGTATGAGAGGAAATAATTTGCGTGATGCGTCACAAATAATCAAATGCAATCTTGTGGTGATTATTTGTGATTACTAGAGTGGGGGCCTGTTGTACGAGCATTACGCAGCGTACTGCCTTTATCGGAGAGTGTTATGGAGATCCTCTACAGCGTCTTTACCGTCTTTTTTAATCAGGTAATGACTAATGCCCCGCTGCTGCTGGGTATCGTGACGTGTCTGGGCTACATCCTGCTACGCAAGAGCGTCAGCGTCATTATCAAAGGCACCATCAAAACCATCATCGGTTTCATGCTCCTCCAGGCGGGGTCCGGCATTTTAACCAGCACCTTTAAACCCGTCGTCGCCAAAATGTCCGAGGTCTACGGCATTAACGGCGCAATATCAGACACCTACGCTTCAATGATGGCCACCATCGAACGGATGGGCGACGCCTACAGCTGGGTAGGATATGCCGTGCTGTTGGCGCTGGCGCTGAACATCATTTACGTCCTGCTGCGCCGTATTACCGGTATTCGTACCATCATGCTGACCGGCCACATCATGTTCCAGCAGGCCGGGCTGATTGCCGTCTTCTTCTTTATCTACGGCTACCCAATGTGGACCACCATCATCTGTACGGCAGTGCTGGTGTCGCTCTACTGGGGGATCACATCAAACATGATGTACAAGCCGACCCAGGACGTGACCGACGGCTGCGGTTTCTCCATCGGCCACCAG
The DNA here is from genome assembly GCF_916618945.1 of Leclercia sp. Marseille-Q4284. Classification (NCBI taxonomy): domain Bacteria; kingdom Pseudomonadati; phylum Pseudomonadota; class Gammaproteobacteria; order Enterobacterales; family Enterobacteriaceae; genus Leclercia; species Leclercia sp. Marseille-Q4284. Next base: position 461,465 of record NZ_CAKAKG010000002.1, on the reverse strand, counting down.
CAGCAGTTCGCCTCCTGGATCGCCTATAAAGTCGCGCCGTACCTCGGCAAGAAAGAGGAGAGCGTGGAGGATCTCAAGCTGCCGGGCTGGCTCAATATTTTCCACGACAATATCGTCTCGACGGCGATCGTGATGACTATTTTCTTCGGTGCGATTCTGCTCTCGTTTGGTACCGATGTGATTCAGGCGATGGCCGGGAAAACTCACTGGACCATCTACATCCTGCAAACCGGTTTCTCCTTCGCGGTGGCGATTTTCATCATTACCCAGGGCGTACGCATGTTCGTGGCCGAGCTCTCCGAAGCCTTCAATGGCATCTCGCAGCGTCTGATCCCCGGCGCGGTGCTGGCGATCGACTGTGCGGCTATCTATAGCTTTGCGCCGAACGCCGTGGTCTGGGGCTTTATGTGGGGCACCATCGGCCAGCTGATTGCGGTGGGTATTCTGGTGGGCTGCGGCTCTTCCATCCTCATCATTCCTGGCTTTATCCCGATGTTCTTCTCTAACGCCACCATTGGCGTCTTTGCCAACCATTTTGGCGGCTGGCGCGCGGCGCTCAAGATCTGCCTGGTAATGGGGATGATTGAGATCTTCGGTTGCGTGTGGGCGGTCAAGCTCACCGGCATGAGCGCCTGGATGGGCATGGCGGACTGGTCAATTCTGGCCCCGCCAATGATGCAGGGCTTCGCCTCCCTCGGCATTGTCTTTATGGCCGTCATTATTTTTATTGCCCTGGCTTATATGTTCTTCGCTGGCCGTTCGCTGCGGGCGGAAGAAGATGCGGAAAAACAAACAGCAGAAGTTTCTGCTCACTAAGGAGTTTTGACTATGACCGTACGTATTCTGGCTGTATGTGGCAACGGACAAGGAAGCTCCATGATCATGAAAATGAAAGTGGACCAGTTTTTAACCCAGTCAAACATTGACCACACGGTGAACAGCTGCGCGGTGGGTGAATACAAAAGTGAACTGAACGGCGCGGACATCATCATCGCCTCGACCCATATCGCCGGGGAAATTAGCGTCACAGGCAATAAATATGTGGTGGGCGTGCGCAACATGCTGTCGCCTGCGGATTTTGGCCCAAAACTGCTGGATGTGATCAAAGAACACTTCCCGCAAGACGTGAAGTAAGGAGGCGCTATGAAACTCCGTGATTCGCTGGCAGACAACCACTCCGTCCTGTTACAGGCCGAGGCCAGCACCTGGCAGGAGGCGGTAAAGCTGAGCGTTGATCTGCTGGTTAAAGCTGATGTGGTTGAGCCGCGCTATTACCAGGCCATTCTCGATGGCGTTGAGCAATTTGGGCCGTACTTTGTGATTGCGCCGGGGCTGGCGATGCCGCATGGCCGCCCGGAGGAGGGGGTTAAAAAGACAGGGTTCGCACTGGTCACCCTGAAAACGCCGCTGGTGTTTAACCACGAGGATAACGACCCGGTCGATATTTTGATCACTATGGCGGCCGTTGATGCCAACACCCATCAGGAGGTGGGCATCATGCAGATCGTCAATCTGTTTGAAGACGAAGCCAATTTCGACCGTTTACGCGCCTGTCGTACCGAGCAGGACGTGCTGGATTTAATCGATAACGCCACTGCGGCGGCACGCTAAGAGGGAACTGAAATGTCATTACCAATGTTGCAGGTTGCGCTGGATAACCAGACTCTGGCCCACGCTTACGAAACCACCCGTCTGATCGCCGAAGAGGTGGACATCATCGAAGTGGGCACCATCCTCTGCGTCGGGGAGGGCGTGCGCGCCGTACGCGATCTGAAGGCGCTCTATCCCCACAAAATAGTGCTGGCAGATGCCAAGATTGCCGATGCGGGCAAAATCCTGTCGCGGATGTGCTTCGAAGCCAACGCCGACTGGGTGACGGTGATCTGCTGCGCGGATATCAACACCGCTAAAGGCGCGCTGGACGTGGCGAAAGAGTTTAACGGCGACGTGCAGATCGAACTCACCGGCTTCTGGACCTGGAAGCAGGCGGAAGAGTGGCGCGAGGCTGGCATTCAGCAGGTGGTCTATCACCGCAGCCGCGATGCGCAGGCCGCAGGCGTGGCCTGGGGTGACGCGGATATCAGTGCCGTTAAGCGTCTGGCGGAGATGGGCTTTAAGGTCACCGTCACCGGCGGCCTGGCGCTGGAGGATCTGCCGCTGTTCGCGGGTATTCCGATTCACGTCTTTATTGCCGGGCGCAGCATTCGTGATGCCGCCTCGCCGGTGGAAGCGGCGCGCCAGTTCAAACGTTCCATCGCCCAGCTGTGGGGATAAGGAGCGGCTATGTTAAGCAAGCAGGTGCCGCTTGGCATATATGAAAAGGCACTTCCCGCCGGGGAGTGCTGGCTCGAACGGCTGAAACTGGCTCAGGCTCTGGGGTTCGATTTCGTCGAAATGTCGGTGGATGAGACGGATGCACGCCTCTCCCGCCTCGACTGGAGCCGCGAGCAGCGCCTGGCGCTGGTGAATGCGGTGGCCGAAACCGGGGTGCGCGTCCCCTCGATGTGCCTGAGCGCCCATCGTCGCTTTCCGCTCGGCAGTGAAGATGCCCAGGGGCTGGCGATCATGCGTAAAGCGATTCGTTTTGCTCAGGACGTGGGGATCCGCGTCATCCAACTGGCGGGCTATGACGTTTACTACCAGCAGGCCAACAACGAAACGCGGCGGCGCTTTCGTGAGGGGCTAAAAGAGAGCGTGGAGATGGCGAGCCGCGCCCAGGTGACGCTGGCGATGGAGATCATGGACTACCCGCTGATGAACTCCATCAGCAAGGCGCTGGGTTATGCCCACTACCTCAATAATCCGTGGTTCCAGCTCTATCCCGATATCGGCAACCTCTCCGCGTGGGATAACGATGTGCCTATGGAGCTGCAGGCGGGGATCGGCCATATCGTGGCGGTACACGTCAAAGACACCCGGCCTGGGGTATTCAAAAACGTGCCGTTCGGCACGGGCGTGGTGGATTTCGAAGCCTGTTTCGCCACCCTCAATCACAGCGGGTACTGCGGGCCTTACCTGATTGAGATGTGGAGCGAAACCGCAGAGGATCCGCTGCTCGAAGTGGCGAAAGCCCGCGACTGGGTGCTGTCGCGGATGGCGCGGGCGGGGCTGAAGGGAGGAGAAAATGCAGCTGCTTAAACAGCAGGTCTTTGAGGCAAACATGGATTTGCCGCGTTACGGCCTGGTTACCTTTACCTGGGGAAACGTCAGTGCAATAGACCGGAGCCGCGGGCTGGTGGCGATCAAACCCAGCGGGGTGGCCTATGAGACCATGCGGGTGGAAGATATGGTGGTAGTGGATCTCGACGGCAAGGTGGTGGAGGGCCAGTGGCGGCCTTCTTCCGATACCGCCACCCATCTGGCGCTCTACCGGCGTTATCCCTCCCTTGGCGGCGTGGTGCATACCCACTCCACCCATGCCACGGCCTGGGCACAGGCGGGACTGGCGATCCCGGCGCTGGGCACCACCCATGCAGACTACTTTTTTGGCGATATCCCCTGTACGCGGGCGCTCAGCGAAGAGGAGGTGCAGGGCGAGTATGAACTCAATACCGGCAAGGTAATCATCGACACGCTGGGAGAGGGTGAACCACTGCACACGCCGGGGATCGTGGTCTACCAGCATGGCCCCTTTGCCTGGGGTAAAGATGCCCAGGATGCGGTGCATAACGCCGTGGTGATGGAAGAGGTGGCAAGAATGGCGTGGATTGCCCGCGGCATCAACCCGCGCCTGCAACCGATCGACAGCTACCTGATGAACAAGCACTTTATGCGCAAGCATGGCCCGAATGCCTATTACGGGCAAAAATAAAAAAAGCCCCCGGGCAGGGGGCTAATTCGACTATGACATATTCTCGTTGTTGGCTTTCCTGGTGCTAGCGTCAAAGCATTATTACCGGTAGATATCTGCACTGACGTGCATATTGCCGTTGCTGCCCGGTTCACGGGTGAGCATGACGTGATAGTAGCGGGCATCCCGCGCATCGGCTTCTGCGTTAATGGCTTCAGTCGCTTCACTTTCCGTGGCGAAGTTGTGGTTGATATAGATGACGCCCAGACTTTGTACGTCATCCATATTTCTGGCCTGTCGGCCGTCAACCTGAATCGCTGCTGTCGCGTTTGCACTGAGCAAAAGCGCAGCCAGAATGGCAAGGTTTATCTTTTTCATGATATGCGCTCCACGACAAACTACGGTGCGACGATAATCACTTCGGGTTTGGTCCTCAGAAGGGGTCTGATTAAAGTGTAACCCCTTATCTGGCGGGTATTGGCGACCATTTCTGATGCTGTTGTTCAAAAAAGCGCCACGATCGACTCTGAGCAATGGTAAATCACCCACTTAGACGCGCTTTACGCTTTGTGCGAATTATTTGTGCAATGCGCTTGAGTTTCCAGGGGGGGGCAAGTATTATGGCGCGTCAATTTTTCGGCCGACCTTTAACACGTTCCTTGCCTCCCCGGGCCTCGGCTGACCCAGACAGGAGGCTGAATAATCCGTAAGGAGCAATTCGATGCGTCATTACGAAATCGTTTTTATGGTCCATCCTGACCAGAGCGAACAGGTTCCGGGTATGATCGAGCGCTACACTGGTGCAATCACTGCAGCAGAAGGCACGATCCACCGTCTGGAAGACTGGGGCCGCCGTCAGCTGGCTTATCCGATCAACAAACTGCACAAAGCTCACTACGTTCTGCTGAACGTTGAAGCGCCGCAGGAAGCGATCGATGAGCTGGAAACTAACTTCCGCTTCAACGATGCCGTTATCCGCAGCATGGTTATGCGTACCAAAAACGCAGTGACCGAAGCATCTCCGATGGTTAAAGCGAAAGACGAGCGCCGTGAGCGTCGCGATGATTTCGCAAACGAAACCGCAGATGATTCTGATGCTGGGGATTCTGAAGAGTAATTTCTGATGACCAACCGTCTGGTGTTGTCCGGTACCGTGTGCAGGACCCCCCTTCGTAAGGTCAGCCCATCAGGAATTCCTCACTGCCAGTTCGTGCTTGAGCATCGTTCAGTGCAGGAGGAAGCCGGGTTTCACCGGCAGGCGTGGTGCCAAATGCCCGTTATTATTAGCGGACACGAAAACCAGGCCATTACTCACAGTATAACGGTCGGTAGCGCAGTAATCGTTCAGGGGTTCATTTCTTGCCACAAGGCAAAGAACGGCCTGAGCAAAATGGTTCTGCATGCCGAGCAGATTGATTTGATAGATTCTGGAGACTAGCCATATGGCACGTTATTTCCGTCGTCGCAAGTTCTGCCGTTTCACCGCGGAAGGCGTTCAAGAGATCGACTATAAAGATATCGCAACGCTGAAAAACTACATCACCGAAAGCGGTAAGATTGTCCCAAGCCGTATCACCGGTACTCGTGCAAAATACCAGCGTCAGCTGGCTCGCGCTATCAAACGCGCTCGCTACCTGTCCCTGCTGCCGTACACTGATCGTCATCAGTAATCGGGCACGGTCCATTAATACGACTTTAAGAGGATAAGGTAATGCAAGTTATTCTGCTTGATAAAGTAGCAAACCTGGGCAGCCTGGGTGATCAGGTAAACGTTAAAGCGGGCTACGCTCGTAACTTCCTGGTTCCACAGGGTAAAGCTGTTCCTGCTACCAAGAAAAACGTAGAGTTTTTCGAAGCACGTCGTGCTGAACTGGAAGCCAAACTGGCTGACGTTCTGGCGGCTGCTAACGCTCGCGCTGAAGAAATCAACGCACTGGGCACCGTTACTATCGCGTCTAAATCAGGCGACGAAGGTAAACTGTTCGGTTCCATCGGTACCCGCGATATCGCTGATGCAGTAACTGCAGCTGGCGTTAAAGTGGCTAAGAGCGAAGTTCGTATGCCGAACGGCGTTCTGCGTACCACCGGTGAGCACGAAGTGGACTTCCAGGTTCACAGCGAAGTCTTCGCTAAACTGGTTGTTAACGTTGTTGCTGAGTAAGTAATTACTCGTCACCACGTCGAAGCGCCGGCCTTGTGCCGGCGTTTTGCTTTTTAATGAGACCTGTCCCACCTTTTGCCTTCCAGGGTAGCTATTCCCGCTGCATTCTCTGATAATAAAATGAAACGCCATTTTATCTTCGAGATTTGCTATGGACTCCGTTCTCCCCACGCCGATTTTTGCCCGTAAAAACATCGTTTTCGCCTGCGCGACGCTGTGCTGTTTGTTATGGGGCAGCTCCTATCCCGCGATTAAGAGCGGCTACGAACTCTTTCAGATCGCCACCAACGACATTCCCTCAAAAGTGGTCTTTGCCGGTTATCGCTTTGTGTTTGCCGGCCTGCTGTTGCTGCTGTTAGCCCTTGCCCAGCGCAAACCGATTGGTCGGCTCAGCCCACGACAGTTTGGCCAGCTAACGGTCCTCGGCCTGACGCAGACGGCGATCCAGTACACCTTCTTTTATATCGGCCTCGCTTACACGACGGGCGCCAAAGGGTCGATCATGAACGCCACCGCCACCTTCTTCAGCGTCATGCTGGCGCACTTCATCTATCAGAACGACAGGATCAGCTACAACAAAGCTCTCGGCTGTATTCTCGGTTTTGCCGGGGTGATGATCGTCAACTTTAACAGCGGCTTGCAGGACTTCCACTTTGTCTGGAACGGTGACGGTTTTGTGGTGCTGGCGGCGTTTATCCTCTCTGCCGCCACGTTGTACGGCAAACGTATTTCCCAGACGGTGGATCCGATGGTGATGACCGGCTGGCAGCTGGCTATCGGTGGGGTGATGCTGGTGGTGGGCGGCTACATCACCGGCGGGACGCTGGCACTCCCCAGCGTCAAAGCGGCGGCAATCCTGGGTTATCTGACCCTGCTCTCGTCGGTGGCGTTCGCGCTGTGGAGTTTGCTGCTGAAGTACAACCGCGTCAGCATGATTGCGCCCTTCAACTTTTTAGTGCCGGTGGCCGGCACCGTGCTTTCCGCCATTTTCCTTGGGGAGAATATCCTCGAGATCAAATATGCCGTGGCGCTGGTGCTGGTCTGCTCGGGGATCTGGTGGGTCAATAAAGTGAGTGGAAAACAGGCCCGGTAAGCATCACGCCACCGGGCAAAGGGCTATTTTGCGCGAACGAAGCTGCCGTCCGCCTGACGGGTAAACAGCACCTGCTGGCCATTGCCGCTGTCAATGGTCAGCCCGGTCACCACGCCGCTCGCATTCTGGCGGATCTGCACCATCTGACCGTTTTGCAGATTACTCAGCGGTTTACCGGCACCTTCAACCTGTGCCATCGCATAGACATCCGTCGGCGGCAGGTTGTGATCGCGGAACAGCTGCGCCATGGTTTTGCCGGACTCTACCCGGTAAGAACGCCACTGCTGTTCGATACCCGGCACCGGCTGCGACTGTACAGGCGCGGCGGCCTGCTCCTGCGGTTGCTCTTCCTGAATCGGCTCCGGCTCAACCGGCGCCATCTGGCCCGGATCGTTTGTCGGGGAAACCAGCTGCGTCTGCATCGGCTGGGTATCAGGTTGCGGCTGCGTCTGCGAGCGAAAATCCAGTTCGGCATCCCGCCGGACAGGCGTTGTCGCGCTGTCGTCAGCGCCTGGCAGCAGAAAACCAACGATAACCATCAGCGCACCGATGATAATGCCTCTGCGGTGCAGGGGCGGCAGCGGGTCCATGATGCGAAAGTTGTCTGGCGCATGCCAGATTTTCGTCAGGGTAGGTTTTAGTTCAAATGGCCCGGGCATGGCTCTCCTCCTGCTCCGCGTCTTTTTTCCTGTCCCGAGAAGTATAGTTCGCTAACTGCCTGATGAGCGTAGCAAACCCGGCTTCCGTGACACACATTCGGGAAAAATCCAGATAGTCTCTATTGTTTCCGTTTCATCGCAATTTGTCATCTTTCCATAAGACAAAGTTTTACCGGATGGAAGGTGGCTGTTATGCTGCCCGCTACTTTAAATGTGATGGAAGGAAATCCCATGACCACCCCGACTTTTGACACAATCGAAGCGCAGGCAAGCTACGGTATTGGTTTGCAGGTAGGACAGCAGCTGAGCGAATCAGGTCTGCAGGGTCTGTTACCAGAAGCGCTGGTGGCGGGTATCGCCGATGCACTGGAAGGTAAGCACCCGGCTGTTCCGGTAGATGTGGTTCACCGCGCGCTGCGCGAAATCCACGAACGTGCTGACTCCGTGCGTCGCGCGCGTTTTGAAGAGATGGCTGCGGCAGGCGAGAAATTCCTCGAAGAGAACCGTGAGCGCGAAGGCGTGAATAGCACCGAAACCGGCCTGCAGTTCCGCGTGATCAACCAGGGTGACGGCGCAATCCCGGCGCGTACCGACCACGTTCGCGTGCACTACACCGGTAAACTGATCGACGGTACCGTGTTCGACAGCTCCGTTGCCCGCGGCGAACCGGCTGAATTCCCGGTAAACGGCGTGATCCCAGGCTGGATCGAAGCCCTGACCCTGATGCCGGTAGGCTCCAAATGGGAACTGACTATTCCTCAGAACCTGGCCTACGGCGAGCGTGGCGCAGGCGCGTCCATCCCGCCATTCAGCACCCTGGTGTTTGAAGTCGAGCTGCTGGAAATTCTGTAATCCCGCTCGCTTTCCTCTCCCCGACCGGGAGGGGAAATCAGTTAAAAAACCTATAGTTACGCGCTAATCAACAGATTATCTTGCAAATGATCGCATTAAGTGTATTTTTGTGAGCTGTTTTGCGTTGCTTAAGTGATATGACACTCACTTTCAACATATTGTTAACATAATATTTAAATCATAGTATTCATCCCGCCGATTCTTACCTAATATCGATGAGTCCTTAATCGGGCCGTCGCTTTTCGACGTAATAAAGGGCCAGAAGAGCCTAAACAACACAGGCAGTTACAACAGGAAAACATCACATGGTAGATCAGGTAAAAGTCGTTGCCGACGAAGAGGCACCGTCTGAACAGTCACTACGGCGTAATCTCACAAACCGTCATATTCAGTTAATCGCCATTGGCGGTGCCATTGGTACCGGGCTCTTTATGGGGTCAGGCAAAACCATTAGCCTTGCCGGTCCGTCGATCATTTTTGTCTATATGATCATCGGCTTCATGCTCTTTTTCGTGATGCGTGCAATGGGAGAGCTGCTGCTCTCGAATCTCGAATATAAATCCTTCAGCGACTTTGCCTCCGACCTTCTCGGGCCGTGGGCGGGTTATTTCACCGGCTGGACCTACTGGTTCTGCTGGGTGGTCACCGGGATGGCCGATGTTGTCGCCATTACGGCCTATGCCCAGTTCTGGTTCCCCGGACTGTCGGACTGGGTTGCCTCGCTGGCGGTGATTGTTCTGCTGCTGAGCCTTAACCTCGCCACCGTAAAAATGTTCGGTGAGATGGAGTTCTGGTTCGCGATGATTAAAATCGTCGCTATCGTTGGTCTGATTGTGGTCGGCCTGGTGATGGTGATGACCCACTTCACCTCTCCGACGGGCGTTGAAGCCTCGTTCTCCCACCTGTGGAATGACGGCGGCTGGTTCCCGAAAGGGCTGAGCGGATTCTTTGCCGGCTTCCAGATTGCGGTCTTCGCTTTCGTGGGGGTTGAGCTGGTAGGTACTACTGCCGCAGAAACCAAAGATCCGGAGAAATCCCTGCCGCGGGCGATCAACTCTATTCCGATCCGCATCATCACGTTTTATGTGTTTGCGTTGATCATTATTATGTCCGTCACGCCGTGGAGCTCCGTCGTACCGACCAAGAGCCCGTTCGTTGAGCTGTTCGTGCTGGTTGGCCTGCCGGCTGCGGCGAGCCTGATTAACTTCGTGGTGCTGACCTCTGCAGCCTCGTCGGCCAACAGCGGCGTGTTCTCCACCAGCCGTATGCTGTTCGGCCTGGCGCAGGAAGGCGTGGCGCCGAGTGCGTTTGCCAAGCTGTCAAAGCGTGCGGTACCGGCGAAAGGGCTGACCTTCTCCTGTATCTGCCTGCTGGGCGGCGTGGTGATGCTCTACGTGAATCCAAGCGTGATTGGCGCGTTCACCATGATCACCACCGTCTCGGCGATCCTCTTCATGTTCGTCTGGACCATCATCCTGTGCTCGTACCTGGTGTACCGCAAACAGCGTCCACACCTGCATGAAAAGTCGATCTACAAGATGCCGCTGGGCAAGCTGATGTGCTGGGTCTGCATGGCGTTCTTCGTGTTTGTGCTGGTACTGCTGACTCTGGAAGAGGATACCCGTCAGGCGCTGATCGTCACGCCGCTGTGGTTTATCGCGCTGGGGCTGGGCTGGCTGTTTATCGGTAAGAAAAGAATGGCAGGCGTAAGATAAAAGCAAAACGGCAACGTCGGTTGCCGTTTTTTATGTGTTCTCCCTCTCCCTGTGGGAGAGGGGCGGGGTGAGGGCATCAGGCCGCAGCGGCTTTTTTATTCCCCGGCCAGCGCCCGCGGGAACAGCACGTTATTCTCGAGGCTGATGTGCTCCATCAGATCGTCGATCATCTCGTTAATCCCGTTATACATCGCGCGCCAGGTGGTGCAGGCATCCGCCGGTGGGGTGACGTTATTGGTGATATGTTTGATCACCTCCACCAGTTCACCCGCGTCGTCATGCTCGCTTTCCATCACGCTGATAGGCCCCATCGCCTGGCTACCCATCCCCTGTTTAATCATCGGGAACAGGATCTGCTCCTCTTTCATCATGTGGCTGGATAGCTCTTCGTGCAGCATGGTCAGATTTTTCGCCAGGCCGCGCGGGACAGAGGCTTTTTCCGCATGGACGCGTTCAACTTTGGTCGCCTGCAGGATCAGTTCCGGCAGTTGTTCGCGGTGACGGTCATGGTAGCGGACGACAATGTGATTGATGATTTCGCCCAGCGCCACGCTGCGCCAGTCTTTTTCCAGCGGCTGCTCAGCCAGTTTCGCCAGTTCAGCTTCGATGAGGTCCAGATCCAGTTCCTTACGCGATGCCGCACGCGCCAGGGTTTGCTTACCGCCGCAGCAGTAATCCATATCGTATTTACGAAACAGCGCAGAAGCGCGTGGGATGGAGAGCGCCAGCTCGCCTAAAGGTTGGTCGCGGAAGGCCATGGTCGTTACCTCATCGTTATTTGATAAGATGTATTTTAAATGCATCTTTAAGGCGAGGATATAACTCTTTAGGAGCAGAGGGTAAAAAGGCGGGCAACTCTAAAAACTTTCTTATGTTTTAACTTGCTGAAAGGATTTAATTATTTCCGAAAAACAGGGTGGTTAGACCACGAAACGTTAAATAACACGCCTGCTTTGCCGATATGTCCTCCACAGACAATGTCCTGCACATAAGGTTAAGAATGTTTAAACGGATTAAAGTAATCACCCTGTTAGTCTCGGTACTGCTGGTGCTCGGACTGATGCAAATCATCGCCGCGACAGTTTTTATCAATGCCCTGAACAACGATAAGGACAATTTCACCGTCTCCCAGCTGTCCAGCCAGAACGTGGCAGAGTTTACCGACGCGTGGATCAGCCTGAACCAGGCGCGCGTTACCCTTAACCGCGGCATGCTCCGTCTGCAAAGCAGCACGGCGACCGAAATCAACGGCACGCAGCTGGGTGAGCTGGTCACTGCCGCAAAAGCGCTGTTGGCCGAGGCGCAGGGCCATTACGACAAATATTATGCCCTTCCGGAAACACCGGGCATGGATGAGAAGCTGGCGGAGCGGCTGGAAGAGCAGTATCGCGCTTACCACACCACGCTGGCGAAAATGAACGAGCTGCTGGCCGAGGGCAAGCTGGACGATATGTTCAAGCAGAATGCTGAGAAGAAGCAGGTGGCGATGCAGGCGGTATACCGCGAATGGCGTGAGGCGCAGGCGAAGTTGACCCGCGCGGGCATCACCGATAACGAGAACGACTACCAGCGTATCCTGTGGATCCTCTCGTCCATTATGGTGATTGTGGTGGCGGTGATTGTCGCCAGCTGGATCGCCATGCGCAACGTGCTGCTGAAGCCGCTGCATGAGGTCATTGCCCATATTCGCGCTATTGCCGCCGGCGACCTGACCCAGCCGGTCAATGCCCACGGCCAGAACGAAATGGCGATGCTGGCACGCAACGTTGACGAGATGCAAAAGGCGCTGGCCAATACCGTAGGCGTGGTCCGCGATGGTGCGGATACCATTTACACCGGTGCCGGTGAAATCTCCGCAGGCAGCAACGATCTCTCTTCCCGTACCGAGCAGCAGGCGGCCTCCCTGGAAGAGACGGCGGCCAGCATGGAGCAGTTAACGGCCACCGTGAAGCAGAACGCCGATAACGCCCGTCAGGCGTCACGCCTGGCCCTGGACGCTTCCTCTACCGCGAAGAAAGGCGGTAACGTGGTTGAAGGCGTAGTGCGCACCATGGACGAGATCGCTACCAGCTCCAGCAAGATTGCCCAGATCACCAACGTGATTGACGGCATTGCCTTCCAGACCAACATTCTGGCGCTGAACGCGGCGGTAGAAGCGGCGCGTGCCGGCGAGCAGGGGCGTGGGTTTGCGGTAGTAGCAGGGGAAGTACGTACTCTGGCCCAGCGCAGCGCCCAGGCCGCGAAAGAGATCAAAGGCCTGATCGACGACTCTGGCGCGCGCGTCAGTGCGGGTTCCGCGCTGGTGAATGAAGCCGGAGCGACGATGGCGGAAATTGTCAGCGCCGTGACCCGCGTGACCGACATCATGGGCGAAATCGCTTCCGCCTCGGATGAGCAGAGCCGGGGGATTGATCAGGTAGGCCAGGCGGTCGCCGAGATGGATCGTGTGACCCAGCAGAACGCCTCGCTGGTTGAGGAGTCCGCAGCGGCAGCGGCGGCGCTGGAAGAGCAGGCGGCACGTCTGAACGAGGCGGTAGCGGTGTTTAAGATTGTCCACGGCCAGGCAGCCAAAGCGGCGCCGGTGAAAACCTATACTGCAAAAGCAAAACCGGTGCTGGCGACCACGGACGCTAACTGGGAAACCTTCTGACAGATGCCGGGTGGCGGCTTCGCCTTACCCGGCCTACGGAACTACGAAACCGGCACTACTGCCGGTTTTTCCGGCTTCGCACTTACCGCGATCACCACTCCCACCACCAGTAACAAAATCCCCGTCCCGGTTAACAGCGGCGGCAGGCTCTGGCGCATCAAAAAGGTATACAGCAGCCCGGCAAGGGTTTCGAAAACGATCAACGGCCCTAAAATCACCGTCGGCAATTTCTGGCTGGCGACGTTCCAGCACAGCGCACCCACCCACGAGCAGCAGACAGCAATCACCACCATCAGCCCGAGGAAGACCCAGGGCCGCGGCCCCAGCGGCAGGGCGAAGTCCGGCTGCTGCACATTCAGCCAGGCGCAGGCAGCGAGATAGCCCAGCAGCGACACCGGCAGCGTCACCAGCGCCTGAGCGGTGGCCCACATCATCGGATGTTTGTCCGGATTTTCCCGCAGCCAGCGGGCATTACGCAGGGCATACCACGCCCAGCAGACCACCGACACCGACGCCAGCAGGATCCCCGAGACATAGCGCCAGCCGCTGCCTCCGGCCACGCCGAGACGCAGCTCGGCAATGTTGACGCAGGCCAGCCCCAGCGCAATCGCCACCAGGCCGGGCACCATCTTTGACCATGCCAGTTTGCCATCGCGCTGGCTGTAGAGCAGATTGGCGAACACCGGGATCACCACCGGCAGCGTGCCGATGATCATCGTCGAAACGGGTGCCCCGGTGCGCTGGATGGCGCTCGCCAGGCAGATGTAATAGATCAGGTTGCCCATCATGGTCAGCGCGAGGGCGGTCAGCCAGTCCTGGCGCGAAAGCTGGCGTAACCGCGTCCGGCCCAGCCAGGCGATCGGCAGGGCGATCAGCCCCAGCGCCAGATAGCGCCCCATCGACTGCAACGCCGCCGGGTACTCCGGCACAATCAGCGGGCCGACAAAAATCAGCCCCCACATTAACCCTGCAAGCAGGGCATACAACACGCCGCTAACCATTTTCGTATCCATTTTCGCTAAACCTGCTGGCAGTGTAGAAGGGCAAAAGGGGGGCGTATTGTATGAGATTGCGCATTAGCGCTTCGCGACCTGTTTCTGGTAGCGCACAGGAGTGATGCCGTACCGACGGGTAAACGCCCGGGTCAGGTGCGACTGATCGGTCAGACCCGTTGCGGCGGCCACCTCTGCCGCTGGCAGGCCCTGCGTAAGAAAGGCTTTGGCGCGCCACAGGCGGATCGCCATCAGCATCTGATGGGGCGTGACGTGAAAGTGGGCTTTGAACTGGCGCTGAAAATGGTACGGGCTGAGGGACACCACCTGCGCCAGCTCATCAAGCGTCAGGGAGTGCATATAGTTGTCATGCAGATAATCGCGCACGCGATCGAAACGATGCGCCCCTTCAGGCAATACCGGAGCATGACGCGCCAGCGGCTGGAAGGTATTAATCAGATCCAGCAGCAGGCCTTTTTGCGCCAGCGGATCCTCGGTGTGCCACAGGCCATAGATCAGCTGACCAATCTGCTGCGAACGGCGCGGATCGTGGCGGGTCACGTCGCTAAACCACCAGTGACGAATGCCTGTCACCTCTTCCAGCAAATCTGGCTCGAGGTAGATCATCCGGTAGCGCCAGCCGTCGGCGGTTTCGGCCTCGCCGGTATGCAGCTCATCGGGATTCATGGTGACAACGGAATGGACGGGGGCCACGTACTGGGTCCCGCGATAGCGAAAGCGTTCGGCACCGGCTTCAATGGCGCCGATACCGAAGGCCTCGTGGGTGTGCGGCTCAAAGGCGTAGCGTGAGATATGGGCGTGATAGAGCTCTACGCCCGGCAGCTGCGCCAGATGGCGAAAGCGCGCGCTGTCTCTCTCATCGAAGAACTGTTCGGGTACGCCTTGCACGGTGAGCCTCCTCGCGGGTCAGATTTCATTATCAGAGATGACCCGCGGGGATGCCACAATAATTAACCACATTTTAACAATTACAGGATGCCTTTCACGCTCTCGGCCAGCGTCGTGGTCGGGCGACCCAGCAGCGCGCTCAGGGTGCGGCTGTCATCAAACAGACCGCCTTTCGAGGCACCCACATCGGAGTCGGCCAGCATATCCGCCAGGCCCGCCGGCAAGCCCACGCCTTTCAGCGCGGCGGCAAAATCGGCCTCGCTCAGGTTCTGGTACGCCACGTTTTTCCCGCTCTGGCGACTGAGTTCGGCAGCCAGGTCGCTTAAGGTCCACGCCTGGTCACCCGCCAGCTCATACACTTTCCCGGCATGACCCTCTTCGCTGATAACCCGGGCCGCGGCGGCGGCATAGTCGGCGCGAGTGGCAGAGGCGATTTTGCCCTCACCCGCAGAGCCGATGAATACCCCGTGCTCCAGCGCTGGTGGGGCGTTGGCGAGGTAGTTTTCGGTATACCAGCCGTTACGCAGCAGGGCGTAAGGAATGCCGGATTGTGCCAGCGCTTTTTCGGTGTCGACGTGCTCCACGTGCAGCCCCAGCGGTGAGGTATCGGCATGCAGCAGGCTGGTGTAGGCGATAAATTTCACCCCCGCCGCCTTTGCCGCGTTAATCACGTTCTGATGCTGCGATGCGCGCTGGCCCACTTCGCTGGAGGAGATCAGCAGCAGTTTATCCACGCCCGCGAGTGCGGCGGTAAAGGCGGCCTGGTCGGTGTAATCGGCCTGACGGACGATCACCCCTTGCTGGCTCAGCGCGTCGGCCTTGGCCGGGTTACGCACAATGGCGACCAGCTGGCTGGCCGGAACGGTTTTCAGCAGCTGTTCAATAACGAGTTGGCCAAGCTGGCCGGTAGCGCCGGTAATCGCGATCATGATGAATATCCTTCGTCTCGTGTGAATGTTGTGGCACACTACCACCCAAGCTAACTTTTAGTAAGTACGTACAAAAAGGTAAGTATCAAATGACCAATCCAACCCTCAGCGAGCAGTTGCGCGACGGCAATCTCTTTGCCGAGCAGTGCCCTTCCCGGGATGTGCTTAAGCATGTAACCAGCCGCTGGGGCGTGCTGATCCTGGTGGCGTTGCGTCAGGGCACCCATCGCTTTAGCGATCTGCGGCGCAAGATGGGCGGGGTGAGCGAGAAGATGCTGGCCCAGTCGCTGCAGGCCCTGGAGCAGGATGGCTTTATCAATCGCGTGTCGTACCCGGTGGTGCCTCCGCACGTGGAGTACAGCCTGACGCCGCTGGGGGAAGAGGTAAGCGAGAAGGTGGCGGCGCTGGCCGACTGGATCGAGCTGAATTTACCGCAGGTGATGAGTAACAGGGGGGAGCGTGCGGCCTGATGCCCTCACCCTGGCCCTCTCCCACGGGGAGAGGGAACAAACACTAAAAACGGCAACGTGCGTTGCCGTTTTGCTTTTACCTGCTTAAATCCACCTGATAAATCGCAAATCCGATCTCATCGGTGGCTACCTGCTGCATCGGATACTGCGCTTTCTCTTTGATAAACGCCGCCGCTTTTTCGGATGGCGCGGTCTCAAAGCGAATATCCAGCTTCACGTTGCTGTGGATCGGCGCCAGGCGCCAGTTGTTGTCCGCTGCCGGGTGGATTTTACCTGCCTTTTTCGACTGCTCACCGATCCACGCCGCCAGCACCGAGCGGTTCTCGTCCGGGGAGGCAAAGGCGATGTGACTGTCACCGGTCCCGGCAAACTTGCCGCCGTAGGCGCGGTAGTTATTGGTGGCCACCAGGAAGGTCGCTTTTGGATCAATTGGTTTGCCGTTGAAGGTCAGGTTTTTAATGCGCTCCGCCTGGGCATTCACCACCTGGCACTCGCCGTCATATTTCGCTGGCTGGGAGACATCAATCTGGTACTCCACGCCGTCGATGACGTCGAAGTTATAGGTGCGGAATCCGTCCCAGTTGATCAGCGCCTGCGGTTGGGTGCTGTTGACATCGATCTGGTTGAACTGCCCGGCTGAGCACTCCAGCCACTCCTTTACCTCTTGGCCGGTGGCTTTAACCACCACCAGGGTGTTTGGATAGAGATAGAGATCGGCGGCGTTACGGAAGGTCAGCTGGCCTTTCTCCACTTCGACATAGCTGGCCGGATCGTTCTTGCGTCCGCCCACCTTAAACGGCGCAGCGGCGGAGAGCACCGGCAGTTTCGCCAGGTCCGGATCGCCCTGAATATAGCGTTCCACGTAGGCTTTCTGCGCCAGGTTCACCACCTGCACGGTAGGATCGTCCTGCACCAGCGACAGGTAGCTGTACATGTTGTCGGAAGCGTTGCCGATCGGTTTGCTGACAAACTCGCGGGTGGCGTCGTGGTCGTGCTTCAGCACCTCGACGATCTTTTTATCCTCGCCCACCAGCGCTTTTTTGGCGGCCAGATCGTAAATCGGCCGCGCTTCGGCCTTCGACTCGGTCACCTGCCATTTGCCGCCGTCATTATTCAGCACCAGATCGACCACCCCCAGGTGATCGCCCCACATGCCCGGCATCACCGCCGGCACGCCGTTCAGCGTCCCTTTGGCAATGTCCGCCCCTTTAATGCTGGCGAAATCTTTGCCCGGGAACACCGCGTGGGCGTGACCGAAGAGAATGGCGTCGACGCCTTTCACTTCGCTGAGGTAATAGACCGAGTTTTCCGCCATCGCCTGATACGGATCGGCAGAGAGACCGGAGTGCGCCACCACGACCACCAGATCAGCGCCTTTCTCACGCATCTCAGGCACATATTTGCGCGCGGTTTCGGTAATGTCGTTAACCGTCACTTTGCCGCTCAGGTTGGCTTTATCCCAGGTCATGATCTGCGGCGGCACAAAGCCGATATAGCCGATCTTCAGGGTCTGCGGTTTTCCATCCTGATCGACTACGGTGGTCTCTTTGATCAGATAAGGCGTAAACAGCGGCTTGTTGGTCTTAACGTCGATGATATTGGCGTTAACGTACGGGAATTTGGCCCCCGATAGCGCCATGTGCAGATAATCCAGCCCGTAGTTAAATTCGTGATTACCGAGGTTGCCCACCGCATAATCCAGGGTGTTTAGCGCCTTATAAACTGGATGGATATCGCCCTTTTTCAGACCTTTCGCCGCCATGTAATCGCCAAGCGGACTACCCTGAATTAAGTCTCCGTTATCGATCAGGACGCTGTTTTTCACTTCGCTACGGGCGGCATTAATCAGGCTGGCAGTGCGCACCAGGCCGAATTTTTCCGTCGGCGCATCTTTGTAGTAGTCGAAGTCCATCATATTGCTGTGCAGGTCGGTAGTTTCCAGAATGCGGAGATCGACCGTCGCTGCCTGTACACTCGCCGCAATCAGCGTCGCCAGGAGCGTTGCGCTAAACTTAATCATCAGAGGAGTCCTTTTTTTGAACCAGGCCACAAAAGAATATGTATCTATATTTTTTTGCTTACAGAATTGTGAATCCTGCCAGAAAAAAGTGCCCTGAAACCGGAATTGCTTCACAGATAGCGGATTTATTCACAATGCGATATAAATAAAACAAAGAGTTAAACCCACTGTGTTAACAAAGAGGTGGAGAATGTTAGATAAAATTTGTCAGCTCGCACGGGATGCGGGCGAGGCCATTATGCAGGTCTATGATGGCAAGATCCCGATGGACGTGATCCAAAAAATCGATGACTCACCGGTGACCGCCGCCGATCTCGCGGCGCACGGGGTGATCCTCCAGGGCTTGCAGGCGCTGACGCCTGATATTCCGGTGCTGTCCGAAGAGGATCCTCAGCCCTGGGAAGAGCGCCAGCACTGGCAGCGTTACTGGCTGGTCGACCCGCTGGACGGCACCAAGGAGTTCATCAAACGTAATGGTGAATTCACCGTGAACATTGCCCTGATTGAGAAAGGCAAAGCGGTGCTGGGTGTGGTCTATGCCCCGGTACTGAAGGTGATGTACAGCGCCGCCGACGGCAAAGCGTGGAAAGAGGAGTGCGGCGTGCGCAAGCAGATTCAGGTGCGTGATGCCCGGCCACCGCTGGTGGTGATCAGCCGCTCGCACGCGGATAACGAACTGCAGGAGTACCTGCATCAGCTGGGTGAGCATCAGACGACGTCGATCGGCTCCTCGCTGAAGTTCTGCCTGGTGGCGGAAGGGCAGGCGCAGCTCTATCCCCGTTTCGGGCCAACCAACGTCTGGGATACGGCGGCAGGTCATGCCGTTGCCGCCGCTGCGGGGGCGCACGTTCACGACTGGCAGGGCAAGCCGCTCGACTATACCCCGCGTGAGTCCTTCCTCAATCCCGGCTTCCGGGTCTCGCTTTACTGACCGACGAGCTTATGCAGCAGGGCAGTTACCTGCTGCACCTCTTCCTGGGTCAGCGCCCCGTCTTTCGCCCACTGAATGCGACCCTCTTTATCCAGCACTGCAATCGCCGAACTTTCCTCTTTCAGCTGCCATGCGCCGCGCGCCGTGCCGTTACTGTCGACGATAATCTGTGACCACGGATAGAGCTTTTTATTGCTCTCGAGGCTGCTACGCACAAACATGGCGGAGCCCGGAATCGCATCATCGGTGTTCACAATGGTGGTGGTCTGGTAGCGATCTTTAGGTAAATTTGCCGACTTGATCGCTTCAATTAAGGTTGCGTTTTTCTCTTTTGCCGATGAGCGACCGGCAATATGCAGCACAACTCGCACTTTGCCTGGGAGCTGCGCGCTATTCCATTTTTTGTAGCTAAACTCATTATTGTCGAGGATCAATTCTCCCCGGTCGGCGATGCCCACCGGCGGCACACGTTGTCCCTTCTCAAAACTGTCTGCGGAAGCCATCAGTGGCAGCATCAGGCAGGCGGTTGCCAGAATGTTACGTAGGGTCATGGTGTTTCCTTATTTTTTTAGCAGGTGATCCGACCACTTGGTCTGACGTTTTAATCATATGTGCGATCGCGGCGATTTACCCGCAATCCCGGTGCCAGAGTGAGGGGGAACGCACATATCTGCACAAAAACGAAGGCTTATACTGTCCGAAAGTTACCATTGCAAAGAATATTCTGATTATTTGTCATCAAAAGGTAAATAAACTTATGCAGACTGGGTATCACCGTTTTTCTGGACTATAGTCATTGGGCAATAAATTTGCGCTCCAGAGAGTCGGCCCGATTGTGGTGCCGCAAGAGCGTATGATTCGCAGGAGATAATAGAATGAAAATTTTTCAACGCTACAATCCGCTTCAGGTGGCGAAATACGTAAAAATCCTGTTCCGTGGACGGTTGTATATCAAGGATGTTGGCGCTTTTGAGTTTGATAAGGGCAAAATCCTTGTCCCGAAAGTGAAGGATAAACAGCACTTTTCTGTGATGTCCGAAGTCAACCGTCAGGTTATGCGTCTGCAAACTGAGATGGCTTAACCAACGTGCTATGCAGTAATAAAGCTGTAAAAAAAACGGCTCCCAGAGGGAGCCGTTGATGTTTCTGGCTTAGGCCGAAGCGTTCTCTTCGGCGTCCGGCAGTTTCGGCACCAGCACGGTCGGTTTGTTGTCGATGCGCGTCACCAGCAGCTGGTCGATGCGGTAGTTATCGATATCCACCACTTCGAACTTGTAGCCCGAGAACTTCACCGAGTCGGTGCGTTTCGGGATCTTACGCAGCATAAACATCATAAAGCCGCCAATGGTCTCGTAGTTGCCGGACTGCGGGAACTCGTCGATATCCAGCACACGCATGACGTCGTCAATCGGCGTACCGCCGTCCACCAGCCATGAGTTCTCATCGCGGGCCACAATCTGCTCTTCCAGACCCTGACCCACCAGATCGCCCATCAGGGTAGTCATCACGTCATTGAGGGTGATGATCCCTACCACCAGCGCGTATTCGTTCATGATCACCGCGAAGTCTTCCCCGGCGGTTTTGAAACTTTCCAGCGCTTCAGAGAGCGTCAGAGTGTCCGGGACAATCAGCGTATTGCGGATCTGCACGCCGCTGTTCAGGGCCAGACTCTGGTTCGCCAGCACGCGGTTCAGCAGGTCTTTGGAGTCCACGTAACCGATGATGTGGTCGATATCCTCATTACAGACCAGGAACTTGGAGTGCGGATGTTCCGCCACCTTGTTCTTCAGACTCTGCTCGTCTTCGTGCAGATCAAACCAGATCACGTTCTCACGGCCGGTCATTGACGACGGCACGGTACGCGACTCCAGTTCAAACACGTTCTCGATCAGCTCATGCTCCTGCTTACGCAGCACACCCGCCAGCGCACCCGCTTCGAACACCGCGTAGACATCATCAGAGGTGATGTCGTCTTTACGCACCATCGGCAGCTTGAACAGGCGGAAGATAGTGTTCGCCAGGCCGTTGAAGAACCACACCAGCGGGCGGAACACATACAGGCAGAAGCGCATCGGGTTGATGATGCGCAAAGCCACGGCTTCGGGCGCAATCATACCGATGCGTTTCGGGGTCAAATCGGCAAACAGAATGAACAGGCCAGTCACCAGGGAGAAGGAGAGAATAAAGCTCAGCTGGTCGGAGAGTTCGGGGGAGAAGTAGCGGGAGAAGACGCTATAAAACACCGGTGAAAACGCCGCATCACCGACGATACCGCCAAGAATGGCGACCGCGTTGAGGCCGATTTGCACCACGGTGAAGAACATCCCCGGGTTTTCCTGCATTTTCAGCACGCGTTGAGCATTGATATCGCCATCATCGGCGAGCAGTTTGAGTTTGATTTTACGGGATGCGGCCAGAGAAATTTCTGAAATTGAGAAAAATGCACTGACGGCTATCAGACAAAGTATTACTAAAATACTGTTTAACATATCTTATCCGGCTTCTCGCCAGATCCTCGGAGGGAAGTTGGTCACACAGGGTTGTAGACATTTTGAACACCGGTCCGAAGCGGTAGGCCGGTTATTTCAGCGGCTAGTATAGCGTAACGAACTGTAAAGTCGCCAGAGATCACTTTTTGAGCCGGTTCTGCCCGCAAACAGGCAGAACCGGTTTATTGTTATGCCAGCTGCGGCGGCAGGCAAACGCCAATACCACCGATGCCGCAGTAGCCGTACGGATTTTTGTGCAGGTACTGCTGGTGATCGTCTTCCGCGTAGTAGAACGGCAGGGCGGTGGCGATCTCGGTGGTCACCTGACGGTCGTCGTTGGCAGCGAGCATCGCCTGCTGGAAGCGTGCCAGGCTGTCGCGGGCCGCGGTATCCTGTTCCGGGGTCAGCGGATAGATCGCCGAGCGGTACTGGGTGCCGTGGTCATTGCCCTGACGCATACCTTGCGCCGGATCGTGATTTTCCCAGAACACCTGTAACAGCTGTTCGTAGCTGATGACGTTCGGGTCATACACCACGCGCACCGCCTCGGCATGACCGGTCTGGCCGGAGCAGACTTCGCGATAGGTTGGGTTAGGGGTATAGCCGCCGGTGTAGCCCGCCGCGGTGCTATAGACGCCCGGCAGCGGCCAGAACAGGCGCTCCACGCCCCAGAAGCAGCCCATTGCGAACAGGGCGATGGCCATGCCATCCGGGACGTTGGTCATCGAGTGACCGTTCACGGCGTGCAGGGTGGCGACGGGCATCGGGGTGTTACGTCCCGGTAATGCATCCGCCTGAGCAACCAGGTGCTTTTTATCGAATAAACTCACGGTGTGACCTCCGGACAGGTGATGTTTGGGTTAAGGTTGTCACGACGCGTTTAATTGAACACAATAAATGCGGTGAATGAGTCTAGATTTAAACATAAGAAATATTAGGGTGTTTAACCATTTTTCAACCCGTAAATTGGGTTTTGGGCTTTATGCCGTGATCTGCTGCGGAGCGGCACTTCATCTGCTTCCAGGGGTGGAAACAAGGATATTCAGGAGAAAACGTGCCAAAAATCCGCCAGTTATGTTTTGTCAGTCTCTTGCTGACAAGCGGAATCGCCGACGCGGCGAATGTTCGTCTGCAGGTTGAGGGGTTATCCGGCGCGCTGCAAAAAAACGTCCGCGCACAGCTCTCCACGATCGAGAGCGACGAAGTGACGCCAGACCGTCGCTTCCGCGCCCGCGTGGATGATGCAATCCGCGGCGGTTTAAAAGCGCTCGGCTACTACGAACCGACTATCGACTTCGAACTGCGTCCACCTCCGGCCAAAGGTCGGCAGGTGCTGATTGCCCGCGTCAAGCCGGGTGAGCCGGTGCTGATCGGCGGTACCGATGTGGTGCTGCGCGGTGGCGCGCGCACGGATCATGACTACCTTGATCTGTTGAGTACGCGCCCGAAGAACGGCACCGTGCTCAATCACAGCGACTATGACGGCTTCAAAAAAGATCTGACGAAAGTGGCGCTGCGCAAAGGCTACTTCGACAGCCAGTTCAATAAAAGCCAGCTCGGCGTCTCCCTCGACCGGCATCAGGCGTTCTGGGATATCGATTACGACAGCGGGGAACGCTACCGCTTTGGCGACGTCACCTTTGAAGGGTCGCAGATCCGCGACGAGTACCTGCAGAATCTGATCCCCTTCAAAGAGGGCGACTATTACCAGTCGAAAGATCTGGCCGAGCTCAACCGCCGCCTGTCGGCTACCGGCTGGTTTAACTCGGTCGTGGTGGCGCCGGAATTTGATAAAGCGCGGCAGACCAAAGTCCTGCCGCTGCACGGCGTGGTGTCGCCACGTACCGAGAACACCATTGAGACCGGGGTGGGTTACTCCACCGACGTCGGCCCACGAGTCAAAGCGACGTGGAAAAAGCCGTGGATGAACTCCTGGGGCCACAGCCTGACCACTAACGCCAGTATCTCCGCGCCTGAGCAACAGCTTGATTTCAGCTATAAAATGCCGCTGCTGAAAAACCCGCTCGAGCAGTATTACCTGGTGCAGGGCGGCTTTAAGCGCACCGATCTGAACGATACCGAAGCGGACTCCACGACCCTCGCGGTGTCGCGCTACTGGGATCTCTCCAGCGGCTGGCAGCGTGCCATTAACCTGCGCTGGAGTCTCGACCACTTTACCCAGGCCAACGTGACCAACACCACCATGCTGCTCTATCCGGGGGTGATGATCAGCCGGACCCGCTCCCGCGGCGGGTTGATGCCGACCTGGGGCGATTCCCAGCGCTATTCGGTGGACTACTCCAATACCGCCTGGGGCTCGGATGTGGACTTTGTGGTGGTGCAGGCGCAGAACGCCTGGATCCGCACCCTCTACGATCGTCACCGCTTCGTGATGCGGGGCAATCTCGGCTGGATTGAAACCGGCGACTTCGAAAAAGTGCCGCCGGATCTGCGCTTCTTCGCCGGGGGCGATCGCAGCATTCGTGGCTATAAATACAAATCCATCGCGCCAAAAGATGACGACGGCAAGCTGATCGGGGCCTCGAAGCTGGCCACCGGCTCGCTGGAGTATCAGTACAACGTCACCGGAAAATGGTGGGGGGCGACCTTTATCGACAGCGGGGAGGCGGTGAGCGATATCCGCCGCAGCGACTTCAAAACCGGCGCCGGTGTCGGGGTGCGCTGGGAGTCACCGGTCGGGCCGATCAAGCTCGATTTCGCCGTGCCGGTGGGTGATAAAGATGAACACGGTTTACAGTTTTACATCGGTCTGGGGCCTGAATTATGAGTTTATGGAAGAAAATCAGCCTCGGCGTTGTGCTGTTTATCCTGCTGCTGCTGTCTGCGGTGGCCTTCCTGGTGGGCACCACCAGCGGGCTGCATCTGCTGTTTAAGGCGGCTAACCGCTGGGTGCCGGGGCTGGAGATTGGCCAGGTCACCGGCGGCTGGCGCGACCTGCATCTGAAAAACGTCCGCTATGACCAGCCGGGCGTGGCGGTCAACGCCGGGGATCTGCACCTGGCGGTGAAGCTCAGCTGTCTACGCGACAGCAGCCTGTGCATCAACGATCTGTCGTTAAAAGACGTCTTCGTAACGATCGATTCGAAAAAAATGCCGCAATCGGAGCAGGTCGCCGAAGAGGATAGCGGGCCGCTGGATCTCTCCACGCCATACCCGATTGCCCTTAGCCGGGTGGCGCTGAACAACGTCAACGTTAAAATCGACGACACCACCGTGTCGGTGATGGACTTCACCTCCGGCCTGCGCTGGCAGGAGAAGAACCTGACCCTGACCCCGACCAGCCTGCAGGGGCTGTTGATCGCTCTGCCAAAAGTGGCCGAGGTGGCGCAGGAAGAGATCGTCGAACCAAAAATTCAGAATCCGCAGCCGGAAGAGAAGCCGCTGGGCGAAACGCTGAAAGATCTGTTCTCGAAACCGGTCCTGCCGGAGATGACCGACGTTCACCTGCCGCTGAACCTCAACATCGAGGAGTTCAAGGGCGAGCAGCTGCGTCTGACCGGCGATACCGATCTGACGGTCTTCAACATGCTGCTGAAGGTGAGCAGCATTGACGGCGATATGAAGCTCGACGCGCTGGATATCGATACCAACCAGGGAAGCGTCAACGCCACCGGTAACGCGCAGCTGCGCGATAACTGGCCGGTGGATATCACCCTCAACAGCAGCCTGAACATCGACCCGATCAAGGGCGAGAAGGTGAAGCTGAAGGTGGGCGGCGCCCTGCGCGAGCAGCTGGAGTTTGGCGTTAACCTCTCCGGTCCGGTGGATATGGTGCTGCGTGGCCAGACCCGGCTTGCCGAAGCGGGCCTGCCGCTCAACCTGGAAGTGGTCAGCGAACAGCTCTACTGGCCTTTCACCGGCGAGAAGCAGTACCAGGCCGATGACGTGAAGCTGAAGCTCACTGGCAAAATGACCGATTACACCCTGTCGTTCCGCACGGCGGTGAAAGGGGAGGGGCTACCCTCCGCGGGCATTACCCTTGATGCGAAGGGCAACGAGCAGCAGATCAACCTCGATAAGCTGACGGTCGCGGCGCTGGAGGGTAAAACCGAGCTGACGGCGCTGCTCGACTGGCAGAAGGCGATCAGCTGGCGCGGGGAGCTGAAGCTCACCGGGATCAACACCGCCAAAGAGGTGCCGGACTGGCCATCGAAGCTCGACGGGCTGATTAAAACCCGCGGCAGTCTGTACGGCGGCAGCTGGCAGATGGATGTCCCGGAGCTGAAAATCACCGGCAACGTGAAGCAGAACAAGGTCAACGTGAATGGCTCGCTGAAGGGCAACAGCTATCTGCAGTGGATCATCCCGGGTCTGCACGTGGCGCTGGGCCGCAATACCGCCGACATCAAGGGCGAGCTGGGGGTGAAAGATCTCGATCTGGATGCCACCATCGACGCGCCGAATCTTGATAATGCCCTGCCGGGGCTGGGCGGGACGGCGAAAGGGCTGGTGAAAGTGCGCGGCACGGTCGAAGCCCCACAGCTGCTGGCCGATATCACCGCCAACGGCCTGCGCTGGCAGGAGCTTACCATCGCCCGCCTGCGCGTTGATGGCGACGTCAAATCCACCGATCAGATCGCCGGGCATCTCAACCTGCGCGTCGATCGTATTTCCCAGCCGGGCGTGAACCTCAGTCAGGTCACCCTGGAAGCCAAAGGCAGCGAGAAACAGCACGACCTCCAGCTGCGCGTCCAGGGCGAGCCGGTCTCCGGCCAGCTGCACCTGGCGGGCAGCTTTGACCGCAAAGAGATGCGCTGGAAAGGAACGCTGGATAACACCCGCTTCGCCACCCCGGTGGGGCCGTGGTCGTTAACCCGTTCGATTGCGCTGGATTATCGCAATGCGGAGCAGAAGATCAGCATCGGGCCACACTGCTGGACCAACCCGAACACCGAGCTGTGCGTGCCGCAGACCGTTGACGCTGGGGCCGAAGGGCGGGCGGTGGTCAATCTCAACCGTTTCGACCTGGCGATGCTCAAGCCGTTTATGCCGGAGTCGACCCAGGCCAGCGGCGTGTTCAGCGGCAAGGCCGATGTCGCCTGGGATGCCACTAAGCCGGGGCTGCCGCAGGGCAACGTCACGCTCTCCGGGCGTAACGTGAAGGTCACCCAGGTGGTGAACGACGCGCCGCTGCCGCTGGCGTTTACCACCCTCAATCTTACCGCCGATCTGCATAACAACCGCGCCGAGCTGGGCTGGCTGATCCGTCTCGCCAACAACGGCCAGTTTGACGGCCAGATCCAGGTCACCGATCCGCAAGGGCAGCGCAACCTGGGCGGCAACGTCAATATCCGCAATCTCAACCTGGCGATGGCGAACGCTATTTTCTCCCGCGGCGAGAAGGCGGCAGGCATGTTGAATGCCAACCTGCGGCTGGCGGGTAACGCCCAAAGCCCGCAGCTGTTTGGTCAGATGCAGCTCAATGGCGTGGATATCGACGGCAACTTTATGCCATTCGATATGCAGCCGAGCCAGCTGGCGATGAACTTCAACGGCATGAGTTCGACCCTGACCGGGACGGTGCGTACCCAGCAGGGCCAGATCAACCTCAGCGGCGATGCCGACTGGAGCCAGCTCGATAACTGGCGCGCGCGGGTAGCGGCCAAGGGCAGCAAGGTGCGCATTACGGTGCCGCCGATGGTGCGTCTGGACGTCTCGCCGGATGTGGTCTTTGAGGCGACGCCGCAGCTGTTCACCCTCGATGGCCGGGTTGACGTGCCCTGGGCGCGCATCGTGGTGCATGATCTGCCGGAGAGCGCGGTAGGCGTCTCCAGCGACGAGGTGATGCTCGATAAAAATCTGCAGCCGGAAGAGGCGCAGCGGGCTTCGATTCCGATCAACAGCAACCTGATCGTGCACGTGGGCAACAACGTGCGGCTGGATGCCTTTGGTCTGAAGGCGAGGCTGACCGGCGATCTGAAGGTCGCGCAGGATAAGCAGGGTCTGGGCCTGAACGGGCAGATCACCATTCCGGAAGGGCGCTTCCACGCCTACGGCCAGGATCTGATCGTGCGTAAAGGCGAGCTGCTGTTCTCCGGTCCGCCGGATCAGCCGCTGCTGAATATCGAAGCGATCCGTAATCCGGAAGCCACCGAAAATGACGTGATCGCCGGGGTGCGCGTGACCGGCACCGCCGACGAACCGAAAGCGGAAATTTTCTCCGACCCGGCAATGTCCCAGCAGGAAGCGCTCTCATACCTGCTGCGCGGGCAAGGTCTGGACAGCAATCAGAGCGACAGTGCAGCGATGACCTCAATGTTAGTCGGTCTGGGGGTTGCACAAAGTGGTCAGGTTGTGGGTAAAATCGGGGAGACGTTTGGCGTAAGCAATCTGGCGCTGGACACCCAGGGAGTCGGTGACTCTTCCCAGGTGGTGGTCAGCGGCTATGTACTGCCGGGTCTGCAGGTGAAATATGGCGTGGGGATCTTTGACTCGCTGGCGACACTCACGTTACGCTATCGCCTGATGCCTAAGCTATATCTGGAAGCGGTGTCTGGCGTAGACCAGGCGCTCGATTTGCTCTATCAGTTTGAGTTTTAGCAATGCGAATATTTGTTTACGGCAGTTTACGAACCAAGCAAGGCAACAGCCACTGGATGACCAACGCCCAGTTGCTGGGAAATTACAATATTGAACACTACCAGTTGTACAGTCTGGGCCACTATCCAGGCGCGGTTCCGGGGAACGGAACGGTACAGGGTGAGGTTTATCGTATTGATAACGCTACGCTGGCCGAACTTGATGCCTTGCGCACCAAGGGCGGGGAATACGCTCGCCGGTTGATCCAGACCCCCTACGGCAGTGCATGGATGTATGTGTACCAACGTTCGGTCGACGGCCTGACGCTGATTGAAAGCGGTAACTGGTTAGACAGAGACCAGTACTGAGATAAACCACGCCACCTTCGGGTGGCGTTGTTTTTTGACATCCGTGGACGGTTTTGTAGGCCGGGTAAGGCGTAGCCGCCCGGCAGCAGGTCGCACAGACAAAAAAAAGCCCCGACAAGTCGGGGCTCTCTTCACGCAGAAAGAATTACTTCTTCTTCGCGCGTTCGAAAGAGGCAACGATTTCAGCTTTTGCCGCTTCAGCGTTGTCCCAGCCGTCAACCTTAACCCATTTGCCTTTCTCGAGATCTTTGTAGTGCTCGAAGAAGTGGGTGATCTGCGCTTTCAGCAGTTCTGGCAGGTCGTTCACATCATTGATGTGATCGTACTCTTTGCTCAGCTTGGTGTGCGGTACCGCAACCAGTTTCGCATCTTCACCAGCTTCGTCGGTCATTTTCAGAACGCCAACCGGACGGCAGCGGATAACCGCGCCTGGCTGCAGTGGGTATGGGGTTGGGACCAGCACGTCTACCGGGTCACCGTCCAGAGACAGGGTGTGGTTGATGTAACCGTAGTTGCACGGATAGAACATCGCGGTAGACATGAAACGGTCAACGAACAGCGCGCCAGTGTCTTTGTCGATTTCGTATTTGATAGGATCAGCGTTCGCCGGGATTTCGATAACTACGTAGATGTCTTCCGGCAGTTCTTTACCCGCTGGGACGTTGAGTAAGCTCATGTCTGTGTCCTTTAAAATGATTGGTAATCAAGTGGCGAGTATTATAGCCAACTGGCACGGAATGTCTTCGCCTGTTTTCGCTAATACCCGCTCCCTGATGTCACTATCAGCCCTTTCTCATGACAAGATAATCCATAAACTCAGCCGCTTTTTTAATGGTCCAATGAAAGCGATTACAAACTTGTGATTAACGTTTTATTCACTTCTCCGAAGTGTGATGTAACACACTCCGTTACATCTCGCATTGTCTATAGTTTTTTCGCAGAACACCTTTTACCCAACAATAAACTACCCTACGAGGACGTTCTTATGTGGAAGCGCTTACTTCTTGTCACAGCAGTTTCAGCAGCCATGTCGTCTATGGCAATGGCCGCCCCATTAACCGTAGGATTCGCACAAGTCGGCTCGGAATCAGGCTGGCGAGCGGCTGAAACCAACGTCGCGAAAAGCGAGGCCGAAAAGCGCGGCATCACGCTGAAAATCGCGGATGGGCAACAAAAGCAGGAAAACCAGATCAAAGCGGTACGCTCTTTTATCGCCCAGGGCGTTGACGCCATCTTCATTGCACCGGTCGTGGCAACAGGCTGGGAGCCGGTACTGAAAGAAGCCAAAGATGCCGAAATTCCGGTCTTCCTGCTCGATCGTTCCATCGATGTAAAAGACAAATCTCTCTATATGACTACCGTCACTGCCGACAACGTTCTGGAAGGCAAATTAATCGGTGAGTGGCTGGTGAAACAGGTGGATGGCAAGCCGTGTAACGTGGTTGAGCTGCAGGGCACCGTCGGGGCCAGCGTGGCCATCGACCGTAAGAAAGGCTTTGCCGATGCCATCTCCAAAGCGTCAAACATCAAGATTATCCGCTCTCAGTCCGGCGACTTCACCCGCAGTAAAGGGAAAGAGGTTATGGAGAGCTTCATCAAAGCCGAGAACAACGGCAAAAACATCTGCATGGTTTACGCCCATAACGACGACATGGTGATCGGCGCCATTCAGGCCATTAAAGAAGCGGGTCTGAAACCGGGCACCGATATCCTGACCGGCTCCATCGACGGCGTGCCGGATATCTATAAAGCGATGATCGACAAAGAGGCCAACGCCAGCGTTGAGCTGACGCCAAACATGGCAGGCCCGGCCTTCGACGCGCTGGAAAAATTCAAGAAAGACGGCACCATGCCGGAGAAAGTCACCATCACCAAATCCACCCTCTACCTGCCTGATACCGCGAAAGAAGAGTTAGAGAAGAAGAAAAATATGGGCTACTAAGCCCCTCACCCCCGCCCTCTCCCCGCAGGGGAGAGGGAGAAAGGCAGGGCGGAGCTGGGACTTAACCATTGGCACGATAAATTCCCTCTCCCCTGCGGGGAGAGGGTTAGGGTGAGGGGGAAGCAGTATGACCACAGACCAACACCAGGAAATCCTCCGCACAGAAGGATTGAGCAAGTACTTTCCCGGCGTAAAAGCGCTGGATAGCGTTGATTTCAGCCTGCGCCGTGGCGAGATCATGGCCCTGCTGGGAGAGAACGGCGCCGGGAAATCCACGCTAATCAAAGCCCTGACCGGCGTCTATCACGCCGATCGCGGCACCATCTGGCTGGAAGGCCAGGCCATATCGCCCAAAAACACCGCCCATGCCCAGCAGCTGGGGATCGGGACGGTCTATCAGGAAGTGAACCTGCTGCCGAACATGTCGGTGGCCGATAACCTGTTTATCGGTCGCGAGCCGCGTCGTTTTGGCTTTTTGCGCCGCAAGGAGATGGAGGCCCGCGCCACCAGACTGATGGAGTCCTACGGCTTTTCCCTCGACGTGCGCGAACCGCTGAACCGTTTTTCGGTGGCGATGCAGCAGATCGTCGCCATCTGCCGCGCCATCGACCTCTCCGCCAAAGTGCTGATCCTCGATGAACCCACCGCCAGCCTGGATACCCAGGAGGTGGAGATGCTCTTCACCCTGATGCGCCAGCTGCGCGATCAGGGGGTGAGCCTGATTTTCGTCACCCACTTCCTCGATCAGGTGTATGAAGTGAGCGACCGCATTACCGTCCTGCGTAACGGCAGCTTTGTCGGCTGCCGTGA
The DNA here is from genome assembly GCF_916618945.1 of Leclercia sp. Marseille-Q4284. Classification (NCBI taxonomy): domain Bacteria; kingdom Pseudomonadati; phylum Pseudomonadota; class Gammaproteobacteria; order Enterobacterales; family Enterobacteriaceae; genus Leclercia; species Leclercia sp. Marseille-Q4284. The sequence continues at coordinate 430,145 of NZ_CAKAKG010000002.1, read as the reverse complement.
AACCCGCGAGCTGCCGCAAATCGAGCTGGTGAAGATGATGCTTGGGCGCGAGCTGGAGACCAACGCCCTGCAGCGTGCGGGCCGGACGCTGCTCAGCGAGAAACCCATTGCGGCGTTCAAGGATTACGGCAGGAAGGGCACCATTGCCCCCTTTAACCTCGAGGTGCGCCCTGGCGAAATCGTCGGCCTGGCGGGGCTACTGGGCTCCGGTCGGACCGAAACCGCGGAGGTGATCTTTGGTATCAAGCCTGCCGACACCGGCAGCGCGCTGATCAAAGGCAAACCCCAGGCGCTGCGCTCCCCGCATCAGGCCTCCAGCCTTGGGATTGGCTTCTGCCCGGAAGACAGGAAAACCGACGGGATTATTGCCGCCGCCTCGGTGCGGGAAAACATCATTCTGGCCCTGCAGGCCCAGCGCGGCTGGCTGCGACCGATCCCGCGTAAAGAGCAGAACGCCATTGCCGAGCGCTTTATTCGCCAACTGGGGATCCGTACCCCGAGTGCGGAACAGCCGATCGAATTTCTCTCCGGCGGCAACCAGCAGAAGGTGCTGCTGTCGCGCTGGCTGCTGACCAAACCGCAGTTCCTGATCCTCGACGAGCCGACGCGCGGTATCGACGTAGGGGCGCATGCGGAGATCATCCGCCTGATCGAAACCCTCTGCGCCGACGGCCTGGCGCTGCTGGTTATCTCGTCGGAGCTGGAGGAGCTGGTGGGCTACGCGGATCGGGTGATCATCATGCGCGACCGCCAGCAGGTGGCCGAGATCCCGCTGGACGAGCTGTCCGTTCCGGCAATCATGAACGCCATTGCGGCATAAGGAGTAGATCGTGATGCCACGTTCACTTTCTCAGACTGGCGAGCCGAAGCGCCGCTTCCGCTGGCCCACCGGTATGCCGCAAATCATTGCGCTGCTGCTGGTGTTGCTGGTAGATAGCCTCGTTTCGCCGCATTTTTATCAGATTATCCTCCAGGATGGCCGCCTGTTCGGCAGTCCGATTGATATTTTAAACCGCGCTGCCCCGGTGGCGCTGCTGGCGATTGGCATGACCCTGGTGATCGCCACCGGAGGGATCGATCTGTCGGTAGGGGCGGTGATGGCTATCGCCGGGGCCACCGCGGCCTCGATGACCGTGGCCGGACACAGCCTGCCGGTGGTGCTGCTGGTGACCCTGGGCACCGGGGTGCTGGCGGGGTTGTGGAACGGTATCCTGGTCGCGATCCTCAAAATACAGCCCTTCGTCGCCACCCTGATTTTAATGGTGGCCGGACGCGGGGTGGCGCAGCTGATCACCTCCGGGCAGATCGTCACCTTTAACGCCCCTAATCTGGCGTGGATCGGCAGCGGTTCGCTGCTGTTCTTCCCGACGCCGGTGATCATCGTGGTGGTGACCCTGATTGCCTTCTGGCTGTTCACCCGCAAAACCGCGCTCGGGATGTTTATTGAAGCGGTGGGGATTAACATTCGTGCGGCGAAAAACGCCGGGGTCAGTACCCGCCTGATGGTGATGCTCACCTACGTCTTAAGCGGGGTATGCGCCGCCATTGCCGGGATTATTGTCGCGGCGGATATTCGCGGGGCGGACGCCAACAACGCCGGCCTGTGGCTGGAGTTGGATGCCATTCTGGCAGTGGTGATCGGTGGCGGGTCGCTGATGGGCGGGCGCTTCAACCTGCTGCTGTCGGTGATTGGCGCGCTGATTATTCAGGGGATGAACACCGGCATTCTGCTTTCCGGCTTCCCGCCGGAACTCAACCAGGTGGTGAAAGCGGTAGTGGTGCTCTGCGTGCTGATCGTTCAGTCGCCGCGCTTTATCAGTCTTATTAAGGGGATGCGTGGCCATGATAAAACGTAATTTACCGCTAATGATCACCCTGGGCGTGTTCGTGCTGGGCTATCTCTACTGTCTGACGCAGTTCCCCGGCTTTGCCTCGACGCGGGTGATCTGCAACATCCTGACCGATAACGCCTTCCTCGGGATCATTGCCGTCGGCATGACCTTCGTGATCCTCTCCGGCGGGATCGACCTCTCCGTCGGGTCGGTGATCGCCTTTACCGGCGTCTTCCTGGCGAAAGCGATCGGCTACTGGGGGATCTCCCCGCTGCTGGCTTTCCCGCTGGTGCTGGTGATGGGCTGCGCCTTCGGGGCCTTTATGGGCCTGCTGATCGATGCCCTGAAGATCCCGGCGTTTATCATCACCCTCGCCGGGATGTTCTTCCTGCGCGGGGTCAGCTATCTGGTGTCGGAGGAGTCGATCCCGATTAACCATCCGGTCTACGACACCCTCTCCAGCCTGGCGTGGAAAATTCCCGGCGGCGGTCGGCTGAGCATTCTTGGCCTGATCATGCTGGGGGTGGTGGTGATCGGTATCTTCCTGGCCCACCGTACTCGCTTCGGCAACGAGGTGTACGCTATCGGTGGCAGCGCGACCTCCGCCAACCTGATGGGCATCTCCACCCGCAGCACCACCATTCGCATCTATATGCTCTCCACCGGGCTGGCGACGCTGGCGGGGATCGTCTTCTCCATCTACACCCAGGCGGGCTACGCCCTGGCGGGGGTGGGCGTGGAGCTGGACGCCATTGCCTCGGTGGTGATTGGCGGCACGCTGCTCAGCGGCGGGGTCGGCACGGTGCTGGGGACGCTGTTCGGGGTGGCAATCCAGGGGCTGATCCAGACCTATATCAACTTCGACGGCACCCTCAGCTCGTGGTGGACCAAGATTGCGATTGGCATCCTGCTGTTTATCTTTATCGCCCTGCAGCGTGGTCTGACGGTACTGTGGGAGAACCGCCAGAGCTCGCCGGTCACCCGGGTGAGCACCACCACCCTCAAGCGGTAACCCGCTGAATTTTCGCAATGTCTAAATCTTTTCCGGTAGCGGCCGATAACCCTTAATTCTGTCCAGATTTATCTCGCTACCGGAAATTACATCATGCTGAAAACGCTATCGATTCGTACCGGCTTGCTTTCGTTACTGGCCGTCATGACCCTCCTGCTGCTGCTCGTCAGCGGTATTGGCATTTATGCCCTCACGCAGAGTTCCGCTTCACTGCAGCGCATTAATCATCTTCAGGGCGAGCAGCTGGTGCAGCTCAATTCGGGCTACACCCTGATCCTGCGCGCGCGCAACGAAGCGGGGCAGGCCGTTCGCATGATGGAGGTGGGCCTGCTGGATGACGCCGCCAAGTCGGTGAAAAACATCAATGACGAAATCAACCAGGCACAAATCACGTTGAAAAACGTGATCGATAGCGGAGTGGACGATCCAGAAGGTGAAGCGCTGCTGAAGAAGGTTGCGGCGAGTCTCGCGGCCTATAATGCCCAAGGGATCGTGCCGATGCAGAACGCCCTGAAAGCGCAGAGTGCCGATGCGTATTACGATCTGCTGGAGAACCATCTGGTGCCGGTGGCGCGTCAGTTTGATAACGACATGCAGGCCTTCCAGACCTGGAGCGAAAGCCGCGGCAAAGCCGAAGTGGCGGCGGTGCAGGCCAGTAAAAGTAAGGTGATGATGCTGATTATTGTCGCCGCGCTGCTGACCGCGGGCATCATTGTGCTGGCCTGGCTGGCCCTGCGCCATATGCTGCTCAAACCGCTCTCCACCTCCATCGCCCAGCTGGAACATGTGGCCGCCGGGGATTTGACCCACGCCCTGACCGCGCCCGCCAGCCAGGAGTTTAACCGCCTGAATGCCGCCATCGAAGAGATGCGCCAGTCGCTGATGGGCTCGGTGCTGCGCGTGCGCGACGCCAGCTCGCAGATCGACACCGGCAGCCGGGAGCTGACGGCTGGCAACATGCACCTGGCCCAGCGCACGGAATCGACCGCTACCTCTCTGGAGCAGACCGCAGCCAGCATGGAAGAGCTCACCGCCACGGTGAAACAGAACGCCCACAACGCCGAGCAGGCGCATCAGGTGGCGAAGACGATGTCTGATACCGCCGATCGCGGCAGCGAAATGGTCTGCTACGTGATTGAGAAGATGCGCGACATCTCCGGCAGCGCCGGTCGTATCGCCGATATTCTCAGCGTTATCGACGGCATTGCCTTCCAGACCAATATCCTGGCGCTAAACGCCTCGGTCGAGGCTGCCCGCGCGGGTGAGCAGGGCCGTGGTTTTGCGGTGGTGGCCGGGGAAGTACGTATCCTCGCCAGCCGCAGCGCCGATGCGGCAAAAGAGATCCGCACCCTGATTAGCGATTCGCAGTCACACGTCAGCGAAGGCAGCGAGCTGGCCCAGCAGGCGGGTGAAACCATGGATGAGATTGCCACCGAGGTGATGCGCATGACCCGCCTGATGCGTGAGATTGCTAACGCGTCGCACGAGCAGAGCCGGGGGATTGAGCAGGTGAATATTGCGGTCAATCAGATGGACGAAACCGCGCAACAAAACGCGGCGCTGGTCCAGCAGTCTTCCGCCGCGACGCGCTCGCTGGAAGAGCAGTCCCGCGAACTGATCGAGGCGATGTCGTCCTTTAAACTGTCGATGCAACAGGCATAGCGTTATCACATTCCGGCGCCGCAGCAGGCGTCGGGATGCTCTCACCCATGGACGGCGCGCTGGCGATATGGTCGTGGATCAAGCCCAGCAGCTTTTCCATCTCGGCGGTCAGGTGCAGCGCATAAGGCGTTGGCTCAAGAAACAGACCCTTGCGGTTAAACAGCGGCGCATTAAAAAGCATCCCAAAGCGTTTCAGCGCCAGGCTCACGGCGGGTCTGGACATATCAAGACGTAAAGAGGCTTTGGCCATGCTCCCGCACCTGACGACTTCAATAAATACCGGAATCAGATTGAGGTCGATCCCAGTGGATGAGCGAGAGAGATTTTTCATTTCTGCTGATTTCCATTGAACACTATTTGAACGCCGTAATGATGACGGATTGATTCAGCGGGTTACAGCAGCATTTTTATATAGCTTTATACCGACACCGGTATAAATCGTTGGAAAAATAAAAGGGGCCTTGCGGCCCCTTCTGGTCAAACTCAACAATCACGCATCCGGGTATTCACGGATTAAGCGTTCAACGTCTTCCACCATATGATCGTTGCCGACGAAGAACGAACGGCGCTGGTGCAGACTCTCAGGAATGATATCCATAATCCGCTCTTTACCGTCGCTGGCTTTACCGCCCGCCTGCTCGGCGAGGAAGGCCATCGGGTTGCACTCGTACAGCAGACGCAGCTTGCCTTCCGGGTGGCTGGCGGTGCTTGGGTAGAGGTAGATCCCACCTTTCAGCAGGTTGCGGTGGAAATCCGCCACCAGGGAGCCGATATAACGTGAGGTATAGGGACGCTGGGTGGCAGTATCCTCTTCCTGGCAGAATTTAATGTATTTCTTCACCCCGGACGGGAATTTGATGTAGTTCCCTTCGTTGATGGAGTAGGTGCTGCCTTTCTGCGGGTAGCGCATGCGTTCCTGGCACAGGCAGAACACGCCCAGCGACGGATCGTAGGTAAAGGCATGCACGCCGCAGCCGGTGGTGTAGACCAGCATGGTGGAGGAGCCGTAAACCACATAGCCTGCCGCAACCTGCTTGTTGCCCGGCTGCAGGAAATCTTCTTCGGTTACCGGGGTGCCGACAGGGGTAACGCGGCGGTAAACAGAGAAAATGGTGCCGACAGAGACGTTAACGTCGATGTTGGAGGAGCCATCCAGAGGATCCATCAGAACGACATATTTTGCGTGTTCACACCCTTCAAAGACTACGATTTCGTCTTCTTCTTCGGAGGCGATCCCCGCCACGATGTCGCGTGCGCGCAGTGCAGCTTTCAGTTTTTCATTCGCGAACAGATCGAGTTTCTGTTGAACTTCGCCCTGCACGTTTTCAGCACCGCTGGCACCCAGGATATCGACCAGACCGGCCTTGTTGATATCGCGATGGATGATCTTGGCGCCCAGCTTTATTGCCGACAACAAAGCAGTGAGTTCACCGGTAGCATGCGAGAACTCGTGCTGCTTTTCGACAATAAATTCACCTAACGTTTTCATAACACCTTCCCTGCATTGGATGTTGAGTAAAGTTGTTGATGCCCAACAATCTTAACAAACTTTCAAATCTTCGCGCAGAGGTGAATCGCGCCAGCTAGGTACAGATTTTCCTGAAATGCGTTTCTCTGCCGCAGACATATGCGTAAAATGTGCGCCACATTGAAGAGGGATAGTGACGTATGCGCATTCATATATTGGGGATTTGTGGCACTTTCATGGGCGGCCTGGCTATGCTGGCGCGCGCTCTTGGCCATGAGGTGACAGGTTCGGACGCCAATGTGTATCCGCCGATGAGCACGCTGCTGGAAAACCAGGGCATCTCACTGATTGAAGGGTACGACGCCAGCCAGCTGGAGCCGCAGCCGGATCTGGTGATCATTGGTAACGCCATGACCCGTGGAAATCCGTGCGTGGAAGCCGTGCTGGAGCGCAACATTCCTTACATGTCTGGCCCGCAGTGGCTGCATGACTTTGTGCTGCGCGATCGCTGGGTTGTTGCTGTTGCGGGGACGCACGGCAAAACTACCACCGCCGGGATGGCGACCTGGATCCTCGAAGCCTGCGGCTACAAGCCGGGCTTTGTGATCGGCGGCGTACCGGGGAATTTCGAGGTTTCTGCCCGTCTGGGCGACAGCCCGTTCTTTGTCATTGAAGCGGACGAATACGACTGCGCCTTCTTTGACAAGCGCTCTAAATTTGTTCATTACTGCCCGCGCACCCTGATCCTCAATAACCTTGAGTTCGATCATGCGGATATCTTCGACGACCTGAAGGCGATTCAGAAGCAGTTCCACCACCTGGTGCGTATCGTGCCGGGCCAGGGGCGCATCATCCTGCCGGAAAACGACGTCAATCTGAAGCAGACCCTGGCGATGGGATGCTGGAGCGAGCAGGAGCTGGTGGGCGAGCAGGGCCACTGGCAGGCGAAAAAACTGACCAACGACGCCTCCCAGTGGGAAGTGCTGCTGGACGGTGAAAAGGTCGGGGAGGTGCACTGGGCGCTGGTGGGCGAACACAACATGCATAACGGCCTGATGGCGATTGCCGCCGCCCGTCATGTGGGCGTGCTGCCTGCCGACGCGGCCCATGCGCTGGGATCGTTCATCAACGCCCGTCGCCGTCTTGAACTGCGCGGCGAAGCCAATGGCGTGACGGTGTATGACGATTTTGCCCATCACCCGACGGCGATCCTCGCGACGCTGGCGGCCCTGCGCGGTAAAGTGGGCGGCACGGCACGCATTCTGGCGGTGCTGGAACCCCGCTCCAACACCATGAAGATGGGCATTTGCAAAGACGATCTCGCTCCGTCGTTAGGCCGTGCGGATGAGGTCTTCCTCCTGCAGCCGCAGCACATTCCATGGCAGGTCGCAGAAGTCGCGGACGCCTGTATTCAGCCTGCGCACTGGAGTGCGGATGTCGATGTGCTGGCGGATATGGTGGTGAAAGCCGCTCAGCCGGGGGATCACATTCTGGTGATGAGCAACGGCGGGTTTGGTGGGATCCATCAGAAGCTGCTGGACGGTCTGGCGAAGAAAGCAGCAGTAGCAGAGTAATAAAAAAGCCCGGTGGCGCTAACGCTTACCGGGCCTACAGTTCGTGCGCATTTGTAGGCCGGATAAGGCGTTTACGCCGCCATCCGGCGAACAGCATGCACGAGGATTAACTTTCGGCTTCCGCCAGTTCGCGCAGATACTGGAAGATCAGACGCGCAGACTTCGGCGGCTTATTCCCTTCTTTCTCTTTCTTGGCGTTACGGGCAAGCGTGCGCAGCTGCTGGCGGTCGGCGTCCGGCCACAGGTTCAGCACCTCCGCCAGGGCATCATCGCCATTATCAATAAGACGATCGCGGATCTGCTCCAGCTTATGGAACAGGGCAACCTGCTGGTTGTGGCGGTTTTTCAGCTTATCCAGCGCCTGGCGGATAGGCTCTACGTCGCGCTGACGCAACATTTTACCAATCAACTGAAGCTGGCGGCGACGGCCCTCTTTCTTGATGCGCTGTGCCAGTTCGATGGCGGCACGCAGATCCGGATCGAGCGGGATTTTATCCAGCGCGTTCTTACCCAGCTCTACCATTTCCGCACCAAGCTGTTTTAACTCTTCGGCGTCGCGTTTAATTTCACTTTTACTGACCCAGATGATCTCATCATCTTCGTCTTCGATGTCATCACCGGGAACGTCGTCGAGCCAGTCTTCGGGCTGCTTAGTCATGTCAGGCTCCTTAAAAAAAGAGGCTAATCTTACCAGTTTAGGCGCGTACTGAGAAACGGTTCTCTGATAGACTTCAGCTAACTACACCTTACATTATGGCATTTACGATGAAAGTGATCTCACAAGTTGCAGCACAGCGTAAAGCACTGGAAGAGGCCGTCTCCATGGCCCTGGAGCTGGCGTCAGCGAAATCCGACGGGGCAGAAGTCGCCGTCAGTAAAACCACCGGCCTGAGCGTCAGCACCCGCTATGGTGAAGTGGAAAACGTTGAATTTAATAGTGATGGCGCGTTAGGGATTACTGTTTATCACCAGAACCGTAAAGGCAGCGCCTCCTCCACCGACCTCAGCCCGGACGCTATTGCGCGTACCGTGCAGGCGGCGCTGGATATCGCCAGCTACACCTCCCCGGACCCTTATGCGGGCGTGGCAGACAGAGAATTACTGGCCTTTGAAGCCCCGGATCTGGATCTGTTCCACCCGGCAGAAGTGACCCCTGATGAAGCCATTGATTTCGCCGCGCGTGCAGAACAGGCCTCCCTGAATGCCGATAAGCGCATTACCAACACCGAAGGCGGCAGCTTTAACAGCCACTACGGCATCAAGGTGTTTGGCAACAGCCACGGCATGCTGCAGGGCTACAGCTCCACCCGCCACTCGCTTTCCAGCTGCGTCATCGCTGAAGAGAACGGCGACATGGAGCGTGATTACGCCTACACCATTGGCCGCGCGCTGGGCGATCTTCAGTCGCCAGAGTGGGTTGGGATGGAGTGCGCAAAACGCACATTGTCCCGCCTCGCTCCACGAAAACTGTCTACCATGAAAGCACCGGTGATCTTCGCCAATGAAGTGGCGACCGGGCTGTTCGGGCATCTGGTCGGGGCGATCGCGGGTGGCGCGGTGTACCGTAAATCGACCTTCCTGCTCGACGCGCTGGGTACGCAAATTCTGCCAGAATGGCTGACCATTGAAGAGCACCCGCACCTGCTGAAAGGGCTGGCGTCTACGCCGTTCGACAGCGAAGGCGTGCGCACGGAGCGTCGCGATATCATTAAAGACGGCATCCTGACCCAGTGGCTGCTGACCAGCTACTCCGCACGCAAACTGGGGCTGCAAAGCACCGGCCATGCGGGCGGCATCCACAACTGGCGGATCCCGGGTCGTGGCCTGAGCTTTGAGCAGATGCTGAAAGAGATGGGCACCGGGCTGGTGGTAACCGAGTTGATGGGCCAGGGCGTTAGCGGCGTGACCGGCGACTACTCGCGCGGGGCGTCCGGCTTCTGGGTAGAAAACGGTGAAATTCAGTATCCGGTGAGCGAAATTACCATCGCCGGCAACTTAAAGGATATGTGGCGCAATATCGTGACGGTGGGCAACGATATTGAAACCCGCAGTAATATACAGTGTGGATCGGTGTTGTTACCGGAGATGAAGATCGCCGGCCAGTAATACTCAAGCGCACTCCGGTGCGCTTTTTTTTAATAATAAAAAAGGAAGTGAGCAATGCGTAAACATCTGTTAGCAATCGTCGCAGCTTCAACGCTGGTAATGAGTACGTCGGTCCTGGCTGACCTGGAAGACAACATGGACACCCTCAGCGAAAATCTGAAGGTGGTGCAGAAAACGGACAATGCGGCGGAAATGAAAGACGCCCTGACCAAAATGCGTACTGCTGCGGTGGATGCGCAAAAAGAGACCCCGCCGAAGCTGGAAGGCAAAGCGGAAAACAGCGCGGAGATGAAAGATTTCCGTCACGGTCTGGAGACCCTGGTGGGGCAGATTGACGGCGCGCTGAAGCTGGCCAACGAAGGCAAAGTCAAAGAAGCACAGGCGGCAGCCGATGGGTTTGTCACCACGCGTAATACTTATCACAAAAAATACCGCTAATGGGTGCCTGAGCCTTACGTCCTCTCCCGTGTTGCGGAAGATGATTATTGTCAAAGAAATGATCATCAAAACCCTGATACTGGGATCTCTGCGTTTCATGGATGCCTCCTTGCTTTTAAAGCGGGCGAGGTAGCGAACTCCACGGTGTGACGTGTCGTTTCGAGCCCCCGCCCTGATTTTTAGTCAGGCGGGGCTTTCCACTTCCCGTCCCATGCATGAGACGGTCAGTCTCAAGCACCCACGGCCACTCTACCCAATCCGCATAAGAAAACCTTATCCAGCTCACATTTCTACGAGTCTGCTCGTAAACTTTTTCACTTCCACAACGCCGCTTTACCCGCTCAGGAGCGTGATATTCATCACGTAAACCCAGCGAATTATCATCATTCAGCGCAATTATGTGGCACAGATCACTGGCGCCGGGTTCCTTTCCACTTCGAAGTGGAAAGGAACTCGCTACAAACAATTAACCCCCGGCGTTAGTTTTATCCCAGAGCCAATAACGGGGTAAGACGAGTGATTAACGGAACGGTAATAAACGACACTGGAGACCAGGCGGCGCAAACTGAACAGCTCGCCGACACCATGCTCAAGCAGACGTTCACTCTGCTTAGTCATCACCACATTATCCCCAATGCCGTTCAGGAGCAGATGCTCACCTCCCACGTTCGCGCGATGGCGCACCGGTCGGTGACCGGCGAGCCGCTGCCAGAGGTTGAGGCTGACCTGTTCGACGAAATTTCACCTGAATCAATGCGGCTTGCCCGCGAAGTCGTGGCGCAGTTTGGCAACCTTCCTGATGAAGAAGCCTGGCTGCTCTCCGTTCACTTTGAAGTCGCAAAAGACAACCTTTAAGGAGCAACACTATGGAACAAATTACAGTCGTTATCGGCGATCGCCTGGGTAAAGGTCAGAAGGTTGCAGCAGGCGTTGAAAAAGCGGGTGGTCGCGCCGTGGTCGTGCCAGGCGTGGCGGCAGACATGAAGCTGGGTGACGTGATGAAGGCGGAAAACGCCACATTCGGCATCTCCTTCTGCGGCAGCGGCGGCGCGGGGGCGATCACCGCTCAGACCAAATATGGCTACAAAGCGAAGTACGGCATGCGTTCCGTGGAAGAGGGCGTCACCGCCATCAACGAAGGCTGCAACGTGCTCGGTTTTGGCTTTATGGATAAAGAAGAGCTGGGCGAGCGTCTGGTACAGGCGTGGCAGAAGAAGCACGGCGCATAAGCATGAAAGAACAGTTCACCACCACGGTGAGAGTGAAAGGCAAGGGTGACGCCAAAGCGCGCGCCTTTGCCGACGCGCTGAACCACGTTCAGGCCGCGGTGATGAAAGCATCGCCGCATATCTTACTGCGTATTGAGCCACAGGATGTGCAGGTTGTTCAGGCGCAAGAAGCGGTGCGTAAAGAGGCGTTTCTGTTCTTCTTTTTGCGCCGGGAAAGACGCACCTACAGCGTGGAGCTGGATGTGACCGTCAACGTGACTGCCATCAATCTGGACCAGGTGGACTTTGTCACGCAACGCTGATTCTTACTAATAGGGCAGACTAATGTTCCTGATAATTTTAATAAAATCGCTCATCATCGGCGGCCTGGTTGGCGTCGGCGTGGGCGCCGGGGCTGCACGCATGTTCCATGCGCCTACCACTCAGGGTATGGGCGCATTTCGTACGTTGGGGGAGCTGAACTCCTGTGAAGGGGATCCGGCCTCTCACTTCTCCTTTGGGTTAGGCTTCTTCTTCAACGCCTGGGCCTCGTCGGTTGCGGCGGGTTCCTTCACCCAGGACGTTGACCACCGCATCATCCCGAACTGGGGTGCCGCGGCACTGATGATCAAAAACCGTAACGTCGGCGAGACGCTGCACGATCCCCGCAAAATGGCGATTGCCTGCGGTGTGATCGGCATGATGGTCGTCACCTTCCTGAACCTCACCGCCTCGTCCGTTCCGGCTGCGCTTCAGGTCACCGCCGTGAAGGTGCTGGTACCGGCGGCAAACCTGCTGGTGAACACCGTGATGCCGGTGATCTTCTGGCTGGCGGCTATCGACGCGGGTAAAAAATCGGGCTTCTGGGCCACCGTCTTTGGCGGCGCGGCGCAGCTGATCATGGGTAACGCCGTACCGGGTCTGGTGCTGGGGATTCTGATCGGGAAAGGTGTGGAAGAGAGCGGCTGGAACCACGTCACCAAAGTGATGATGGTCGCCATCGTATTGCTGTTCGTGCTGAGTGGTTTCTTCCGCGGCTTCGACATGAAGATGATTGAATCCTTCCATCTGACCGTGCCGAACTGGCTCGACATGATCCACAACTCGCTCAGCGGCAAGTAACAGGAGCCTCTAAATGGAACAGAATAAAGGTTTTTGGTATGCCGACTGGTCGTTCCCGATCTTCGTTGGCCTGCTCTCTTCCGGCGTGTTCGCCGGGACGCACATGTACTACCTCTACGGCATCGGTGCCTTTAACGAAGTGGCCTTCGTGGCGATGCTGAAAGCGGGCATCGATACCGGTGCCTACGGCGCGGTGGCCGCCTTCGGCGCCAGCTTCCTGTTCGCCCGTATTATCGAAGGCTCCCTGGTAGGGATCCTTGATATTGGCGGGGCGATCCAGACCGGCGTGGGCTTAGGTGTTCCGGCGCTGCTGCTGGGAGCGGGGATTATGTTCCCGGTGACCAACTTCCTTGCCTCGCTGGCAACTGGCCTGGTGATTGGCCTGGCGATTGGTTACATCATCATCCTGGCGCGTAAGTTCACCATCAACCAGAGCAACTCCACTTACGGGGCGGATGTGATGATGGGGGCCGGTAACGCCTCCGGCCGCTTCCTCGGGCCGTTGATTATCCTCAGCGCCATGACCGCGTCGATCCCCATCGGCATCGGTTCCCTGTTAGGTGCCCTGCTGTTCTACATCTGGCAGAAGCCGATTACCGGTGGCGCCATCCTCGGCGCGATGCTGTTGGGCTGGCTGTTCCCGGTCGCCCTTTAATACCCGCGGGCGCTCAGGCGCCCGCCTTATCAGGAGAACCCCATGTTTGATTTACTCCTGCGCCGTGCGCGCCTTACCGACGATACCCTGACCGATATCGCCATTCAGGACGGGAAGATCGCAGCGGTGGGCGACATCACCGATCCCGCCCATCATACCGTTGAGCTGAACGGTGACACCTGGGTCAGCGCAGGCTGGATTGACTCCCACGTCCACTGCTACCCGAACTCCCCGATTTACCATGATGAGCCGGACAGCGTGGGCATTGCCACCGGCGTCACCTCGGTGGTGGACGCGGGCAGTACCGGGGCGGATGACGTGGATGACTTCTACGAGATTACCCGCAACGCCGCCACCGAGGTCTTTGCCCTGCTGAACATCTCCCGCGTGGGACTGATTGCCCAGAACGAACTGGCCAATATGGCCAATATCGACGCCAGCGCAGTGCAGCAGGCGGTGAAACGCCACCCGAATTTTATCGTCGGCCTGAAAGCGCGCATGAGCAGCAGCGTGGTCGGTGAGAACGGCATTACGCCGCTGGAGCGCGCCAAAACCATCCAGAAAGAGAACGGCGATCTGCCCCTGATGGTGCACATCGGCAACAACCCGCCGAACCTTGATGAGATTGCCGACCTGCTGAGCGCCGGGGACATCATTACTCACTGCTACAACGGCAAACCGAACCGCATTCTGACCCCGTCCGGCGAGCTGCGTGCCTCTGTCACCAACGCCCTGAAACGCGGCGTGCGTCTGGACGTGGGCCACGGCACGGCGAGCTTCAGCTTTGAGGTGGCGAAACGCGCCATTGCGCTGGGCATTCTGCCGCACACCATCAGCTCGGATATCTACTGCCGCAACCGCATCAACGGCCCGGTAGGCTCGCTGGCGAGCGTGATGTCGAAATTCCTCGCCATCGGCATGTCGCTGCCGCAGGTCATTGAATGCGTCACCGCCAACGCCGCCGACGGCCTGCGCCTGGCCCATAAAGGCCGCATTCAGCCAGGCCTCGACGCCGACCTGACGCTGTTCACCATTAAACGCCAGCCAACCGTGCTGACGGATGCCGAAAACGACAGCCTGCAGGCTGAACACATTCTGGTGCCGCTTGCCGCGATCCGCGCGGGCAAGGGCTACATGACCGAACAAGGGAGCACGGAACATGCCTTCAATTTTTGAGAAATACAATTTAAAACAGGTGATTAACACCTCCGGGCGCATGACCGCGCTCGGCGTCTCCACCCCGCGCCCGGAAGTGGTGCAGGCGGCCATGGAGGGTATGAACCAGTACTTCGAGATGAAGGATCTGGTGAACAAAACCGGCGAGTACATTGCGAAGCTGCTGGATGTGGAAGGGGCGACCATCGTCTCCTGCGCCTCGGCGGGCATCGCCCAGTCGGTGGCGGCGGTGCTGGTGAAAGACAGCGACTGGCTGCTGGAGAACCTGCACGTCACCCCGATTGAGAACAACGAGATCGTCATGCCGAAAGGCCACAACGTCAACTTTGGCGCCCCGGTCGGCACCATGGTGGCGCTGGGCGGCGGCAAGCTGGTGGAAGCCGGTTACGCCAACGAATGCTCCGCCGATCAGCTGGCGGCGGCGATCACCCCGCGCACCGCGGCAATCCTCTATATCAAATCCCACCACTGCGTGCAGAAGAGCATGCTCAGCGTGGAGCAGGCGGCAGTAGTAGCCCGTAAGCACGATCTGCCGCTGATCGTCGATGCGGCGGCGGAAGAAGATCTGCACGCTTACTACCGTTCCGGCGCGGACCTGGTGATCTACAGCGGCGCGAAGGCCATCGAAGGGCCAACCAGCGGCCTGGTGATCGGCCGAACTCAGTACGTTGAGTGGGTTAAGCGTCAGACGGCGGGCATTGGCCGGGCGATGAAGGTGGGTAAAGAGGGCATTCTGGGTCTGACCTGCGCCATCGAACACTACCTGACGGCCACCAAAGAGAGCGGCGACGAGATGGTGGCGAAGATGACCCCGTTTATCGATGCCCTGAATACCCTCAACGGCGTCACCGCCCGCGTGGTGTGGGACAGCGCCGGGCGTGACATCGCCCGGACCGAGATCAAGTTCGACGAAGCCACTACCGGCGTCGGCACCGGCGACCTGGTTGCGAAACTGAAGCAGGGCGAATACGCCATCTACTTCCGCGGCTACAAGGCTAACGAAGGGATCATCGAAGCCGACGTGCGCAGCGTCAGCGCTGACCAACTGAACATTGTTTATCGCCGCATCAGCGAAGTATTAGGCCAGGAGAAAAAGGCATGAAACTGACCCCCAATTTTTATCGCGACCGCGTCTGCCTGAACGTGCTGGCCGGTTCCAAAGCTAACGCCAGTGCCATCTACGAGGCGGCAGAAGGCCATGTGCTGGTGGGCGTGCTCTCCAAAAACTACCCGGACGTGGAGAGCGCCGTGGCCGATATGCGCGAGTATGCTGCGCTTATCGACAATGCGCTCTCCGTGGGCCTCGGGGCGGGCGATCCGAACCAGTCGGCGATGGTGAGTGAGATCTCCCGCCAGGTGCAGCCGCAGCACGTGAACCAGGTTTTCACTGGCGTCGCCACCAGCCGCGCGCTGCTGGGGCAGAGTGAATCCGTGGTCAACGGCCTGGTCTCCCCGACCGGCACCGTCGGCATGGTCAAGATCTCCACCGGCCCGCTGAGCAGTGCGGCACCGGACGGTATCGTGCCGGTGGAAACCGCGATTGCCCTGCTGAAGGATTTCGGCGGCAGCTCAATCAAATACTTCCCGATGGGCGGCCTGAAATGCCGTGACGAATACCAGGCGGTGGCGGAAGCCTGCGCCCGTCACGACTTCTGGCTGGAGCCGACCGGGGGCATCGATCTTGAGAACTTTGAGGAGATCCTGCAGATCGCTCTCGACGCGGGCGTGAGCAAGATCATTCCGCATATCTACAGCTCGATCATCGACAAAGCCAGCGGCGACACCCGTCCTGAAGATGTCCGCACGCTACTGGAAATGACGAAGAAGCTGGTGAAGTAAAACCTGCCCCTCTCCCAAAGGGAGAGGGAACCTTTACCCCCTCTCCCTTTGGGAGAGGGCCGGGGTGAGGGGAAACACACCGCACAAACCTGAAGGAGCCACCATGCACACCCGTAACCTGCTTGTCGCTTCACTCTCAATGCTTGCCACCGCCGCCGTCGCCCAGACGCAGTACGCCTGGGTGGGCACCTACAACCCCAACGGTGAAGGTCTGTACCGCTTTACCCTGGACCCGCAATCTGGTGCGCTCGCCAACAAAACGCTGGTGAGCACGCTGCCGAACGCCGCGCAGCTGACCGTCTCGCACGACGGCAAAACGCTCTATCTGGCCAGCGAAGTGGAGCAGGGCGTGGTGCAGGCGCTGCGGGTGGGCGATAACGGCGAGCTGAGTGAGCTCAATCAGGTGGCCTCCGGTGGGGCGGGTCCGGTGTATCTCTCCCTGACGCCGAACGGCCAGCATCTGCTGGTGGCGAACTACGTCAGCGGTTCGATTGCGGTTCTGCCGATCAACGCAGACGGCAGTCTGGGTGATGCCACCGACAAACATCAGGATCAAGGCGAACCTGGCGCCGCGAAACCGGAAGCGGCGGCAGAGGGCAGCTTTGCCATCAGCGATCACAATGGCCCCCATGCGCACATGATCGCCGCCGATCCGAGCGGGAAATACGTCTTTTCCACCGATCTGGGGCTGGATCGGATCTACCAGTACCGCTTTGACGATCAAAACGGAAAGCTGACCCCGAACGATCCGCCGTTTATCAGCGCCTCCTCGAAAGGAGCCGGGCCGCGCCACTTCGTCTTTACGCCAAAAGGGGATGCCCTGTGGCTGATTAACGAAGAGGCGTCTACGCTGACCCATTATGCCGTGGAGGCTAACGGCACCCTGAAAGAGGGCAACACCGTCTCTGCGCTGCCAGTAGGTTACAAAGGCACCAGTTTTGCCGCCGGGCTGGCACTCAGTGCCGATGGCAAACAGCTGTATGTCGCTAACCGTTTGCATAACAGCATCGGGCACTTTACCGTAACGGCGGATGGCACGCTGACCCATCAGGACGATGTCTGGACGCGCGGCGATTATCCCCGCACCCTGACGCTGGATAAACAGGGACGCTGGCTGTACGTCATGAACCAGCGCAGCGACAACATCACCCGTTTCCGCGTGGCGCAGGACGGCAAGCTGAGTTTCGAACCAGACTATACCCCGGTCGGCAGCCCATCCCAGATGGTCATTTCACCCTAAGCTGTAAGAGGACAACCACGTGCGATTTCCCAACCAACGTTTAGCGCAACTTTTCGATCTGTTGCAAAACGAAACGCTGCCTCAGGATGAACTGGCGCAACGGTTGTCGGTCTCCACGCGTACCGTCCGGGCTGACATTACCGCACTCAATGCGCTGCTGGCGGGAAACGGGGCGCAGTTTATACTCAGCCGCGGGAACGGCTATCAGCTAAAAATTGACGATCCGGCCCGCTATCAGCAGTTGCAGGATTCCCATCCGCGGATGCTGCGTATTCCGCGTACCGGCCCGGAGCGGGTGCACTACCTGGTGGTGCGCTTTCTCACCTCGGCCTTCTCCCTCAAGCTGGAAGATCTGGCCGACGAGTGGTTTGTCAGCCGGGCCACGCTGCAAAGCGATATGGCGGAGGTGCGGGAGTGGTTTCACCGCTACCGCCTGACGCTGGAGACCCGCCCGCGCCACGGCATGAAGCTGTTTGGCAGTGAGATGGCGATCCGCGCCTGTCTGACCGATTTGCTGTGGCAACTGGCGCAGCAGGACAACCTCAATCCGCTGGTGACGGAAGTGGCGCTCAACGCCGGGGTGCCGGAACAGCTTGCCGCCGTCCTGCATGAGACCTTCACTCGCCACCATATTCGCCTCACCGACGAAGGCGAGCTGTTTTTGCGCCTCTACGGCGCGGTGACGGTGCGACGCATCAGCGAAGGCTATCCGCTCCCGGAATTTAACGCTGAAGAGGTGGCCGAGAACGTGCGCGATGCCGCCCGGGATATCGCCAGCGCTATCGCCCGGCTGGCGGATAAGACCCTTTCGCCCGCGGAAGAGACCTGGCTGGGGGTGCATATCGCCGCGCGCCAGGTGCAGGAGATCTCTCCCAGCGCCATTAACGCCGATGACGAAGAGGCGCTGGTCAACTACATCCTGCGCTATATCAACACCCACTTTAACTACAACCTGCTCGACGACACCCAGCTGCACGCGGATCTGCTGACCCACATAAAAACCATGATCACCCGCGTGCGCTACCAGATCATGATCCCCAATCCGCTGCTGGATAACATCAAGCAGCACTACCCGATGGCGTGGGACATGACCCTCGCCGCGGTCTCCAGTTGGGGGAAATACACCCCATACGTGATCAGCGAAAACGAGATCGGTTTCCTGGTGCTGCACATCGGCGTCGGGCTGGAGCGCCACTACAACATTGGCTATCAGCGCCAGCCGCGGGTGCTGCTGGTCTGCGACGCGGGCAATGCGATGGTGCGGATGATCGAGGCGGTGCTGCAGCGCAAGTATCCGCAAATCGAGGTGACGCGCACCCTGACGCTGCGGGAGTACGAGCAGTGCGAGAGCATCAGCGAAGATTTCGTTATCTCCACTGCGCGGATCGCCGAAAAAGCCAAGCCGGTGGTACAGATTGCCCCGTTCCCGACCGACTACCAGCTAGAGCAGATCGGCAAGCTGGTGCTGGTGGACAGAACGCGCCCGTGGATGCTGGAGAAGTTCTTCGATGCCAGCCATTTCCGGGTTATCGATCGCCCCATCGACCAGCAGACGCTGTTCCGCGAGTTGTGCGGTCAGCTGCAGGCGGAGGGGTTTGTTGACGCGGAGTTTCTCGATTCGGTGGTGGAACGTGAGGCCATCGTCAGCACCCTGCTCGGCGACGGTATTGCCCTGCCGCACTCCCTCGGATTGCTGGCGCAAAAAACCGTGGTCTACACCGTGCTGGCCCCGCAGGGCATCCAGTGGGGCGACGATACCGCGCACGTCATCTTCCTGCTCGCCATCAGTAAAAGCGAGTACGAAGAGGCGATGGCGATCTACGATATCTTCGTCACCTTCCTGCGTGAAAGGGCCATGACCCGACTGTGCGGCTGCCACGACTTTGACGAGTTTAAAACCGTGGCGATGGAGTGTTTGAGTCGTTTTTGAGAGGCGTTATCCAGAATTCGATGTAATGCGATTGTAATGCTAAACTGCATTACAAATTCGATCTTATCGGAGGCATAATGGCCACGCTGAATGTCCGTCTGGATGACAAACTTAAAAACGAGGCTTATGCCGTGCTGGAAAAACTGAATATCACCCCCACAGAAGCTGTCCGGCTTCTGTTCCAATACGTCGCAGAAAATGGCCGTATGCCGGTCAAAACCGTGACGGTGAGCGACAGCGAAGACGAGCTGATCAGAACGGTCAGGGAACGGCTGGCAAATCCGCAAAAAGGGATCAAGGTTAGTCTGGATGACTTATGAGCTTGAATTCGATCCGCGTGCGCTAAAGGAGTGGCACAAACTGGGTGAGACTGTTAAAACCCAGTTTAAAAAGAGGCTAAAGGTCGTACTGTCCAACCCGCGGATAGAATCTGCCAGGCTCCATAACATGCCGGACTGCTACAAAATCAAGCTCAAAGCGTCCGGTTATCGGCTGGTGTATCAGGTCAGGGATGAAGTCATCACCGTTTTTGTGGTCGCAGTGGGAAAACGCGAAAAATCAGCCGTCTACCGTGACGCAAATCAACGGCTGTAAAACTCAACGCAAATGATGCACCACCTGATTACTGCTGCCGCGCCAGATAAGCATCGGATCTTTCAGATCCTGCATAAACTTGCCGTCGATCAGCACGTTGATCAGCTCTACAACCTGCATCTGGTCATCGTTTAATTCATCCAGCTTATAGCCGGTCCAGACCCAGATATCTTTGCCCTTACACTCGGTGCGAATGCGCTGCACCAGCCGCAAAATATCCGGCACGTTTTGCGGGTGCAGGGGATCGCCGCCGGAGAGGGAGATCCCCTGGCGTTTGATGCGCGTGTCGTTGAGATCGTCGATGATCCGCTGTTCCATTTCTGCGGTGAACGGCATGCCGGAGTTCAGCCGCCAGGTGCTTTTGTTGTAGCAGCCGGGGCATTCGTGGATGCAGCCGGAGACAAACAGAGTGCAGCGGGTGCCAGGACCGTTGACGATGTCGACGGGGTAGTATTGGTGATATCGCATAGAAGTCGTCCAGAAAGTCGTGCGCGCTGAGACCCTCACCCCGGCCCTCTCCCTGAAAGGGAGAGGGGGAAAAGACCGCACCGTGCAGTCCCCTCTCCCCTGTGGGGAGAGGGTTAGGGTGAGGGGATTAACCGAGCTGCCCATTCCCCAGATGCTTCACGCGGCGCTTCACCTCTTCCTGCTTCCCGGCGTTGAACGGACGCGCATCCGGGCTGCCGAGATAACCGCACACCCGGCGGGTAACGGAGACGCGGGCGGCGTCGTGATTACCGCATTTCGGGCAGGTGAAGCCTTTGCTGGTACATTCGAACTCGCCGGTAAAGCCGCACTCGTAGCACTCATCGATGGGCGTGTTGGTGCCGTAATAAGGTACGTGCTGATAGCTGTAATCCCATACGTCTTCCAGCGCCTTCAGGTTGTGCTGAATGTTCGGGTACTCGCCGTAACAGATAAAGCCGCCGCTCGCCACCGGTGGGTAGGCCGCTTCAAAGTCGATCTTGTCGTACGGGTTCACCTTCTTCTCCACGTCGAGGTGGAAGCTGTTGGTGTAATACCCTTTATCGGTCACCCCCTCCACCACGCCAAACTCGGCGGTATCCAGACGGCAGAAGCGGTCGCACAGGTTCTCGCTCGGGGTGCTGTAGAGGCTGAACCCGTAGCCGGTTTCGTCTTTCCACTGGTCCACCGCGTCGCGCAGACGCTGGACAATAGCGATGCCTTTCGCCCGCAGGGTTTCGCTGTCGTAGATATGCTGATCGCCTGCCAGGGCGTTAATGGTTTCGTGGATGCCGATATAGCCCAGCGAAATAGAGGCGCGGCCGTTTTTGAAGATCTCCGACACATCGTCATCAGCCTTCAGGCGCACGCCGCAGGCCCCTTCCATATAGAGGATCGGCGCGACACGGGCTTTGACCCCTTCCAGGCGGGCGATACGGGTCATCAGCGCTTTACGCGCCAGCAGCAGGCGCTCGTCCAGCAGCGTCCAGAACGCGGCTTCGTCACCTTTAGCTTCCAGCGCGATACGCGGCAGGTTCAGGCTGATCACGCCCAGGTTGTTACGTCCGTCGTGGATCTGCTCGCCATTTTCATCTTCGTACACGCCGAGGAAGCTGCGGCAGCCCATCGGGGTTTTGAACGACCCGGTGACTTTCACCACCTGGTCATAGTTCAGAATGTCCGGGTACATGCGCTTGCTCGCGCACTCCAGCGCCAGCTGTTTGATGTCGTAGTTCGGATCGCCGAACTTGTGGTTCAGGCCGTCGCGGATAGCGAACACCAGTTTCGGGAACACCGCGGTTTTGCGGTTTTTGCCGAGGCCAGAGACGCGGTTACGCAGAATGGACTGCTGGATCAGACGGGATTCCCAGCTGGTGCCCAGACCAAAGCCAAAGGTGACGAACGGCGTCTGGCCGTTGGCGGTGTGCAGGGTGTTCACCTCATATTCCAGCGACTGGAAGGCGTCATAACACTCTTTCTCGGTGCGGGAGCGGGCATAGCCGTCGGCATCCGGGATCTGCCACTCTTCTGCCGTCTGACGGTGCTTGTTAAAGCTGGCAGTCACAAACGGGGCCAGCACTTCGTCGATCCGGTTGATGGTGGTGCCGCCGTAGATATGGCTGGCGACCTGGGCGATGATCTGCGCGGTCACCGCGGTGGCGGTGGAGATTGATTTTGGCGGCTCAATCTCGGCGTTACCCATCTTAAAGCCGTGGGTCAGCATGCCCTTCAGGTCGATCAGCATGCAGTTGAACATCGGGAAGAACGGCGAGTAGTCGAGATCGTGATAGTGAATATCCCCGCGCTCGTGGGCCTGCACCACGTCGCGCGGCAGCAGGTGCTGACGGGCATAGTGCTTGGCGACGATACCGGCCAGCAGGTCGCGCTGGGTAGGGATCACCTTGCTGTCTTTGTTGGCGTTTTCGTTGAGCAGCGCAGAGTTGGTCTGTTCCACCAGGCCACGGATCTCCTGGTTCAGGCGACCACGTTTTTCACGCTCGATATCCCGGTCGTGACGGTATTCAATGTAGGCGCGGGCCAGTTGCTTATAAGGGCCAGACATCAGCTGGTTTTCTACCGCGGTCTGGATCTCGTTGATATCCACCTTGCTGCGGTTTTGCATCTGATTACTGACAACGTCTGCGACGGTGGCGCAGTAATCTGCGTCATCGACTCCCGCTGCTTTAGCTGCACGCAGAATCGCTTCCTGAATGCGCTCTGATTTGAAAGGCACGTTACAGCCATCTCGTTTCATCACATGCGGTGTCATGATCACTCCATTTTAAGAACAGGTTATCCACAGAGGCAGGGAAAGGGGTCGGGACCGTAACTGCCGACTCGCCCGCGATTTCTCCTGATATCGACCCTTTTTATCCACACTTTTGCGCAGCGTGGTTGGCATCGTCTTGTGGCAATAATAGACGATGAATACAACATCTTGGGTCGGCGAGCATTTTAAGTTCTATATGTAGTGCTTTGCATCAAACAAGTTTGCGATTTATTTGATTCAGGACAAGGTAAAAAACGAAGTGTACAGATGGCGGGCGATCCGGGGTTTGTAAATTCTGCAAGCGCTAATCTGGTTGATTTTCCACCAGAAAAGGCGTGCGCCGGGCAACCGTGCGGTGCCCGGCGGATAACGTCAGGCCTGCAGCCACCATACCGCCTCAAACGGACGCAGGGTCATGGCGCCAGGCTGCGGCGACACTTCGGTGTAGTTGCTCATCACCACCTGCCAGTCGCCCTCAACCGCCTGCGGCTGCCACGGCTGACACTCGCGGCTCAGGCTGGCGACCACCATCAGCGTCTGGCCCTGCCACTGGCGGCGATAGCACCACAGGGACGGGTGATCCGGGAGCAGATCATGGTAATCCCCCCAGGTCAGCACCGGCAGGGTTTTACGCAGCTGGATCAGCGTCTGATAGGCGTAAAACACCGAATCCGGATCGGCCAGCGCCGCCTCGACGTTGATCGCTTCGGCGTTATTCCCGAGGGCGATCCACGGCTCGCCGCTGGTAAACCCGGCATTGGCGGAGCTATCCCACTGCATCGGGGTGCGGCTGTTGTCGCGGGATTTACTGGCGAGGATCGCCAGCAGCTCGTCGGCATCCCGTCCCTGGGTGCGCAGCCCGGCGAACATGTTGTGGCTCTCCACGTCGCGGTAGTCGGTGATGCGGGTGAAGTGCGGGTTGGTCATGCCAATCTCTTCGCCCTGATAGATGTAAGGCGTGCCCTGCATGCCGTGCAGCACCATCCCCAGCATCTTCGCCGCCGGGACGCGGTACTCGCCCTCGTCGCCAAAGCGCGAGACGATGCGCGGCTGGTCGTGGTTACACCAGAACAGCGCGTTCCAGGCTTTATTGTGCATTCCCTGCTGCCAGTGGCTGAACAGCGCTTTCAGCGCCACGAAATCGGGTTTCGCCAGCGTCCACTTCTCGCCGTTGGGATAATCCACCTTCAGGTGGTGGAAGTTAAAGGTCATCGACAGTTCACGCCCGTCGAGGGCGGCATACTGCTGGCAGTGCTCCAGGCGGGTGGAGGACATCTCGCCCACCGTCATCAGGTTGCGCGGGGTAAAGACGTCCCGGCTCATCTCCTGCAGATAGTCGTGAATGCGCGGCCCGTCGGTATAGAAGCGACGGCCATCGCCAATGGTATCGTCCGGGAAATCCTGGTCTTTCGACACCAGGTTAATCACGTCGAGACGCAGGCCGTCCACGCCGCGATCGGCCCAGAATTCGCACACTTTTTTCAGTTCGGCACGTACCTCGGGGTTTTCCCAGTTGAGATCTGCCTGCTCGGGGGCAAATAGGTGGAGATAGTACTGCTCGCTTTCGGCATGCCAGCGCCAGGCGTTGCCGCCAAACTTGGATCGCCAGTTATTGGGCAGTTGCTCCGGGGTGCCGTCGCGCCAGATATAGAACTCCCGGTACGGGCTCTCTTTATTGAGCGACTCGCGGAACCACGCGTGCTGCGTTGAGGTGTGGTTAAACACCATATCCAGCACGATGCGGATCCCGCGTTGATGGGCTTCGGCCACCAGCTGGTCGAAATCATCCAGGGTGCCGTAGGCCGGATCGATGCTGACGTAGTTCGCCACGTCGTAGCCATTATCCACCTGCGGAGAGATATAAAACGGCGTCAGCCAGATGGCGTCGATACCGAGTGTGCTGAGGTAGTCGAGACGTTGGGTCACGCCGCGCAAATCCCCGGTGCCGCGCCCGGTGGTGTCCTGGAAACTCTTAGGGTAGATCTGATAGATGACGCCGTTCTGCCACCAGTGAGGAAGGGTATTCATGATGCGTTCCTGCAAATGCGAAGGGGCGCAACGGCGCCCCGAAAGAGATTAAACAATCTGCAAAGTGCCCTGACGGAACTTGCGCTGATAGATAATGGTGGTCAGCGCCATCGGGACGATAATCGCAATGGCCATCGCCAGGGAGAAGACCTGCCAGTAGCTGGTCTGGATAGAGAGGATGCCCGGCAGGCCACCGACGCCGATGCCGTTGGCCATCACGCCGTTCAGGCCGCACAGCAGGCCCGCCAGCCCGGAGCCGATCATCGCGCAGAGCATCGGGAAGCGGTATTTCAGGTTGATGCCGTACATCGCCGGCTCGGTGACCCCGAGGTAGGCGGAGATCGCCGCCGGAACCGAGATTTCACGTTCGTTATGCTTCCGGCTGACGATGATGATGCCTGTCACCGCCGAGGCCTGCGCAATGTTCGACAGGGCAATCAGCGGCCACACTGGGGTGCCGCCGAGGCTCTGGATCATCTGCATATCGATTGCCAGGGTGGTCTGATGCACGCCGGTGATCACCAGCGGGGCATACAGGAAGCCAAACAGCGCGGCGCCAATCGGAGCGAAGCTGCCGGTCATCAGGTGACGCACCGCGTACGCCACGCCGTCGCCAATCATGCGGCCAAACGGACCGATAAAGGCGTGGGCGAGGAACACTGCGATGATCAGGGAACACACCGGCACCACCACCAGATAGAGATAATCCGGCACCATGCGCTTGAGGCGGGTCTCAATCATCCCCAGCGCCAGACCGGCCAGCAGGGCCGGGATCACCTGCGCCTGATAGCCCACTTTGGCGATAGTAAACAGGCCGAAGTTCCACACCTCGGGCACCTGCTGCCCAAGTAAGTAAGCGTTCATTAACTGCGGAGAGACCAGGGTCACGCCCAGCACGATACCCAGAATCGGCGTGCCGCCCATTTTGCGCACCGCCGACCAGCAGATCCCCACCGGCAGGTAGAAGAAGATCGCCTCGCCAATCAGCCACAGGAAGTCATAAATGCTTTGCAGGGCCGGATACATCTGGGCGAGGGTTTTGCCGTCGCTCATCGGTATATCGCCGATCAGGTTACGGAAACCGAGGATTAAGCCCCCGCTGATCAGGGCCGGCAGCAGCGGGAAGAAGATCTCCGCAAAGTGTGAAATGAGCTGTTCATGCCACTTCATGTTCTGGCGCGCGGCCTTCTTGGCCTGCTCTTTATCCGCCGACGAGTGGCCGGTGGTGGCCAGCAGCGCCTTGTAGTAGTCGCCGACTTCGGTGCCGATCACCACCTGGAACTGCCCGGCGTTGGTGAAGCAGCCTTTCACCATCGACAGCTCTTCGATGGCTTTCGGGTTGGCCCTGGCCGGATCGTTTAACACAAAACGCAGGCGGGTAATGCAGTGGCTGACGGTGGCGATATTGTCACGTCCGCCAACCAGCACGATCAGCTGGTCGATATCCGTTTGTTTTACTTTGCTCATCATGAAACCTCATGACAGATGGTAGGGGTTATGGACTGGAGGCAAGCCTACTCTTTCAGCGTAACGCGGAAAATGGGAACGTTCCCGAAATCGGGCGAGGATCACAATAAAGCGTCTTTTGACGCTCAGGAGAGGGTGACGGGAATGACGATCTGGCGGGGTTCGCTGCGGCCGTTTATCTGCTCAATCAGCTGCATAGCGGCCTGACGGCCGGAGTCGGCGTAGCCCGGATCGACGGTGATGATCTCCGGGTGGAGGAACTTCATCAGCGGCGTGTTGCCCACGCTCGCCAGTTGCAGGTTGTCGAGGCGCTGCTCTTGTAAGTACTTACTTGCGCCCAGAGCCAGAGTATCCGTGGCACAGACCAGCGCAGTGGTTTGCGGGGTCAGCACGTCGGCCACCTTTTCATAGCCCTGTTTCATCCCCAGCCCGGGTAACGCAGCCACCGCAGGCAGCGCGTTTTGCTTGCAGAATTCGAGGTAGGCATTGTGGCGGCGCTGGCCGGTGGTGACGTCGCTGTGCGGCACGCCAAGATAGCTGATATGGCGGTGACCGCCGTCGTACAGGCGCTGCATCAGAACGCGAATCGCCCCTTCATCGTCGTAGCACACCGAGGCAAAGCCGCGGGCATCGCGGGCCAGCATCACCAGCGACGATTGCCACGATCCGAGCATCTGCTCGCCGAGGCCGGTAAAGCCAAACAGTACCACTCCGTCGATGTTGCGGCGTTTCAGCATCCCGAGATGCTCTTCCACCATCTGCGGCGAGAACTTGCTCTCCATCATGATCGGATCGTAGCCCTGCTCGTAGAAGACGGGCAGCATGGTCTGCACGGCCAGGTTTTCCGACAGCGAATCCAGACGGGTAACGATGATTGCCACCACTTTGTCGCTCTGCCCGCGCATGGCGCGCGCCGAGCGAGAAGGGGAGAACCCGTGCTGATTCATCACCGCCTCGACGCGTTCGCGGGTGCGCTCGCTGACACCACTTTCGTTGTTCAGCACCCGTGAGACGGTGGATTTACCCACGCCGCTCAGACGCGCGATGTCTTTGATGGTGAGGCGATTCTGCATGCTTTCATTCCTGTAACGCATTGATGAAATAATCATTAAGCCTAAATCGGGTGTCCGGTTCCGCAATGGGCAAAGTCTGGTTTACGTTTGGTTTAATTCCTGGGCGGTATCATACCGCCCGAATTGTCACGAGCGGTACGGCTAAAACACTATACTGCGCGCCGACTTACGCTTTTTTTACTTACCGGAGGCGATATGGATCCCGATCCCACCCCTCTCCCCCCAGGGAGACCCCTTTCTTTCCGGTAAGCCTGTTCTCACTGCCTTACCGGATGCGTAAGGCAGTGACGTTTTTCTGCGTCCCTGCATAACTGATACCGCCTTTCAGGTATGGCTTTGTCACGCCTGAAGGCAAGACTGCCTCCGTTTTTACGGGGGCGGGAGACGCATTATGTTCAAAAACTTCACCCAACAGCTGTTTACCCGGCTGAGCCGCCACCTGCCGCGCCGTCTGGTGCAGCGCGACCCGATGGCAACAGGCAAAACCGATACCGTCATCCCCGGTGCGCTTGCCGCTCACTGTCTGCGGGTGGCCGCGATGGACGAGCCCGCGCTGTGGCGGAGCTTTACCAGCCACCCGGAAGGGCTGACGGCCGCAGAGGTCGACGCCGCCCGCGCCATGCACGGCGAGAATCAGATCCCGGCGCAAAAACCGGCCCGCTGGTGGGTGCATCTCTGGATCTGCTATCGCAACCCCTTCAACCTGCTGCTGACGGTGCTGGGCCTTATCTCCTATGCCACCGAAGACCTGTTTGCCGCCGGGGTGATCGGCCTGATGGTGGGTATCTCCACGCTGCTGAACTTTATCCAGGAGGCCCGCTCCACCCGGGCGGCGGATGCCCTGAAGGCGATGGTCAGCAACACCGCCACCGTCTTACGCACCCTTAACGATAAAGGCGAAAGCGGCTGGCGGGAGGTGCCTATTGACCAGCTGGTGCCGGGGGATCTGGTGAAGCTGGCGGCCGGGGACATGATCCCGGCGGATTTACGCATTCTCCAGGCCCGGGACCTGTTTGTGGCCCAGGCCTCGCTGACCGGTGAATCCCTGCCGGTGGAGAAAGTCGCCCACAGCCGCGATCCGCAGCAGAGCAACCCGCTCGAGTGCGACACCCTGTGCTTTATGGGCACCACGGTGGTCAGCGGTACGGCGCAGGCGATGGTGATCGCCACCGGGGGCAATACCTGGTTTGGCCAGCTGGCCGGGCGCGTCAGCGAGCAGGAGAGCGAGCCCAACGCCTTCCAGCAGGGGATTGGCCGCGTCAGCATGCTGCTGATCCGCTTTATGCTGGTGATGACACCCATCGTGCTGCTGATTAACGGCTATACCAAAGGCGACTGGTGGGAAGCGGCGCTGTTCGCGCTCTCGGTGGCGGTGGGGCTCACTCCGGAGATGCTGCCGATGATTGTTACCTCGACCCTGGCGCGCGGAGCGGTAAAACTCTCGAAGCAAAAGGTGATCGTCAAGCACCTCGACGCTATCCAGAACTTTGGCGCGATGGATATCCTCTGCACCGACAAAACCGGCACCCTGACCCAGGACAAGATCGTGCTGGAGCACCATACCGACGTCTCCGGCAAGGTCTGCGAGCGGGTACTGAATACCGCCTGGCTGAACAGCCACTACCAGACCGGGCTGAAGAACCTGCTCGACGTCGCGGTGCTGGAAGGGGTGGATGAAGCCGCCGCCCGTACCCTCTCAACCCGCTGGCAGAAGGTGGATGAGATCCCCTTTGATTTTGAGCGCCGCCGCATGTCGGTGGTGGTGAGCGAAGAGCAGGGCGTGCATCAGCTGATCTGCAAAGGAGCGCTGGAGGAGATCCTCAGCGTCTGCACGCAGGTGTGGCATAACGGTGAAATTGTCCCGCTGGACGACAGCATGCTGCGGCGCATCCGGCGCGTCACCGACAACCTCAACCGCCAGGGGCTGCGGGTGGTGGCGGTAGCCAGCAAGTTCCTGCCGGCCCGCGTTGGGGATTACCAGCGCATCGACGAATCGGATCTGATCCTCGAGGGGTATATCGCCTTCCTCGATCCGCCGAAAGAGACCACCGCCCCGGCGCTCAAAGCGCTGAAAGCCAGCGGCATTACGGTGAAAATCCTTACCGGCGACAGCGAGCTGGTGGCGGCGAAAGTGTGCCGTGAAGTGGGGCTGGACCCGGGTGAGGTGGTAACGGGCAGCGAGATCGAAACGCTCTCCGACGACGACCTGGCGTCTCTGGCTAAGCGCACCACGCTGTTTGCGCGCCTGACCCCGATGCATAAAGAGCGCATCGTCACCCTGCTGAAGCGCGAGGGGCATGTGGTGGGCTTTATGGGGGATGGCATCAATGATGCGCCGGCGCTGCGTGCGGCGGATATCGGCATCTCCGTCGACGGCGCGGTGGATATCGCCCGGGAAGCGGCGGATATCATTCTGCTGGAGAAGAGCCTGATGGTGCTGGAGGAGGGGGTGATCGAAGGCCGCCGCACCTTCGCCAATATGCTCAAGTACATCAAAATGACCGCCAGCTCCAACTTCGGCAACGTCTTCAGCGTACTGGTGGCGAGCGCGTTTCTGCCGTTCCTGCCGATGCTGCCGCTGCATCTGCTGATCCAGAACCTGATGTACGACGTCTCCCAGGTGGCGATCCCGTTTGATAACGTCGACGAGGAGCAGATCCAGAAGCCGCAACGTTGGGAGCCGGCAGAACTCGGCCGTTTCATGCTCTTTTTCGGCCCGATCAGCTCGATCTTCGACATTCTGACCTTCTGCCTGATGTGGTTTGTGTTCCACGCCAACACCCCGGATCAGCAGACCCTGTTCCAGTCCGGCTGGTTCGTGGTCGGGCTGCTGTCGCAGACCCTGATTGTGCATATGATCCGCACCCGGCGCATTCCGTTCCTGCAGAGCAGCGCCGCCTGGCCGCTGATCGTAATGACGGGGCTGGTGATGGTGCTCGGCATCGCGCTGCCGTTCTCGCCGCTGGCGGGGTATCTGCAATTGCAGGCGCTGCCGCTGAGCTACTTCCCGTGGCTGATGGCGATCCTTGCCGGGTACATGGTTTTGACCCAGATGGTGAAAGGGTTCTATAGCCGTCGGTACGGGTGGCAGTGAAACCTTACCCCTCACCCCGGCCCTCTCCCCAAAGGGGCAAGGGAGAAAAGACGGCTCCGTGCAATCCCCTCTCCCCTATGGGGAGAGGGTTAGGGTGAGGGGAGAGGGATCCGTTTCCTCCCAAATTCAACAACCTGTGATCGCCGTCACCCGCCGCGCTTGACGCTAATTTGCGCACATGTTAACAGAATGTTTTGCCTTTTTTCGGCCCGTCAAATAAGGAACATTCATGTTACGGTACAGCCTCCTGACCGCCGGGCTTATGCTCGGTTTTTCTGCGTTTGCCGCCCCGGCAGGCGATCTCCCCCTGATGCCCTGGCCTGCGAAGGTCGAACGTCCTGCCACTCAGGGCGCGCTGGTCATCAACGATAACTTCTCCGTCAGCGTCACCGGGGACGATCTCGGCGACGCGGTGACCCGTCTGCGTCAGCGGGTGGCGCTGCAAACCGGCTGGACGCTCCGGCCGCAGACCGACAAACCGGAAAAACCGACGGTGACCATCGCCATCGCCCGTAAGGTGGCTCCGCAACCCAAACCGGACAGCGATGAGAGCTACACACTCACCGTCGACGCCAGCGGGGTGGCTATCACCGCTAACACCCGCTTCGGTGCCCTGCGGGCGATGGAGACCCTGCTCCAGCTGATCCAGAATGGCCCGGAGAACACCTCCCTGCCGTGGGTCGCCATTGAGGATGCGCCGCGCTTCCCGTGGCGCGGCCTGCTGCTCGACTCGGCCCGTCACTTTATTCCGCTCGATGACATCAAGCGTCAGATCGACGGCATGGCGGCGGCGAAGCTCAACGTCCTGCACTGGCACTTAACCGACGATCAGGGCTGGCGCTTTGCCTCGAAGCGCTACCCGAAACTGACCGAGCTGGCCAGCGACGGCCTGTTCTACACCCAGGATCAGATGCGCGACGTGGTGCGCTACGCCACCGCGCGTGGCGTTCGCGTGGTGCCGGAAATTGACATGCCCGGCCACGCCTCGGCTATTGCGGTGGCCTATCCGGAATTGATGAGCGCCCCCGGCCCCTATGAGATGGAGCGCCACTGGGGCGTGCTCAAGCCGGTAATGGATCCCACCAAAGAGGCCACTTATACCTTTGCCAGCGCGATGATCGCCGAACTGGCAGCGATCTTCCCGGATCCCTACCTGCATATCGGTGGCGATGAGGTAGATGACAGCCAGTGGAAAGCCAATCCGGCGATCCAGCAGTTTATGCGCGACAACAAGCTGGCCGACAGCCACGCGTTGCAGGCGTATTTCAATCGCAAGCTGGAGACGATCCTCGAGAAAAACCAGCGCCAGATGGTGGGCTGGGACGAGATCTTCCACCCGGATCTGCCGAAGAGCATCCTGATCCAGTCCTGGCAGGGGCAGGACGCGCTGGGCGAGGTGGCGAAGCAGGGCTACAAAGGGATCCTCTCCACCGGCTTTTATCTCGATCAGCCTCAGTACACCGCCTATCACTACCGGAATGAGATCGTGCCTCAGGGGCTGAACAACGTGGACGCGATCACTGACCGCGACAGCGCCCAGAGCTGGTCCTTCACCCTGCCGCGCCTGAAGGGCAAGCCAGTGGAGGGGAGCTTTACGCTGGTGAAAGGCGACACGGGCTGGCGCGGATTTATCGATTTCGCTGGCAAATCCCGGCGGGCGGTGCAGGAGATCGACTGGCGCAGCGACAACCAGGTGAGCTTTACCGTCGATACCTGGATGGGGGAGACCCGTCCGGTGGTGACGGTGAAAGACGACAAGATTGAGGGCTATTTCCTGCTGGGCAACAGCCGCTACCCGGTGACCGGCCAGCGGCTGGATGCGGTGCCGGAAGGGATCGCCCCGGCGGTGCCGGATGCCAGCCAGCAGGCCAATCTGCTGGGCGGTGAGGCGGCATTGTGGGCAGAAAACGTTGCCGCCCCGGTGCTGGATATCAAGCTGTGGCCGCGGGCATTTGCGGTGGCGGAGCGGCTGTGGTCGGCGCAGGAGGTGAACGACGTGGATAACATGTACAGCCGCCTGCAGGCGATGGACAGCTGGTCGACGGTCTCGGTGGGTCTGCAGCAGCATGCCCGCCAGCAGGTGCAGTTCACCCGTCTGGCAAACACCACCGACACCATGCCGTTGAACATCCTCGCTCAGGCGCTGGAGCCTGCCCAGTATTACACCCGCAATCATCTCAAGTTCCAGGCCGGGAACTACGATCTGTTTGAGCCGTTGAACCGCCTGGCGGATGCCCTGGCGCCGGAAAGCAACACCGTGCGGCAGATGAACCGCTGGGCCGAGCGGCTGGTGAGCGATGCGGAAGAGAGTGAAAGCGCCGAGTCGCTGCGTCATCTGTTTACCCGCTGGCAGAGCAATACTCCGGACGCGCTGGCGCTGGCTGAGAACAGCTATCAGTTAAAAACGATGAAGCCGGTGATTCAGACGGTGGATAAACTGGCGGCGATTGGGCTGCGCTTAACGGATCTGGTGGCGCGTCAGGGAACGCTGGATGATACCGAGATTGCGTCGATTCAAGGGGAGCTGGATAAGGCGGCACAGATTCAGGATGAAGTGGTGATTGCAGCGGTTTACCCGCTGGAAAAATTGCTGCGCGCGACGCGCAATCAGTAAAAAATGCCCGGTGGCGCTACGCTTACCGGGCCTGTAACGTCCGCACCAACCCGTAGGCCGGGTAAGGCGAAGCCGCCACCCGGCAAACAGACCGCACAAGCCTGTTTGCCGGGCATCAGGACACCTTACTTCTTCAGGGTCCACGCCATCTGCCAGTGGGAACCTACACCTGGTTCGTACTGGTTAGCGGCAGGTTTGTACTGGACGCAGTAGCCGCTGTATGGCGCTTGCTTACACTGGTACGTTTTGCCATTTTTTGGCTGCAGCACCACGGTACCCGCTTTGTAAGAAGAGAGGTTCTGTGGGAAGGTAAACTCGTAGTTACCCGCTGCACCGTTGTCGGTGTTTGACGCTTCGCCTTCCAGCATCATGTCAATTACGTCCTGCGCGAACATTACGCCATCTTTGTTGGTCGCGTAGTATTTCAGCATGTGGTGACCCGGGGTCACGTCAGTCAGGTTCATGGTAACGTCCTGGTTGGCGTTATTCATATCCTGCTTCACATAACCTTTTTCAGCACCGGCGTGGTTCATCACGCGCGCTTCCAGGTTTACATCACCCTGGGTGTTGACGTGGAAGGTCACGGTTGCCGCGCCATCTTTGATTTTGCTGAACTGCACGTTGGACACAGCGATATCTTCGCTGGCCTGAGTCTGCTGCTCTTCATAAGAGATGGCGACAGATTTCAGCGAGCTGCCGTCTTTCACGTAGACGTTGTTCGCGCCGTGAACCGGGTTAACCACACCGCTTTCATCTTTCATACCGACGCGCACATCACTGTGTGCCGCGTTGATCGCCTGTGCCAGGTCGTAGGACCACTGGCTTGCCTGACCCTGGGACGCAGAGGAGACAGTCAGTTCGGTACGCAGGGAGCTAACTTCGCCATTCGCATCGAAGAAGCGAGCGATAACTTTGTCGCCTGCGTTGATGTTGTTACCAGAGATCTGGCCGTCCAGCGTTTTGGTCCACTCGGAAACTACTGCTGGGGTTTCGTCTGGGGTGACGTTGCCGCCGTTACCGAAATCAACGTCGATCGCCTGGTAGAAGCTGTTAGTGGTATCGGCAATTTCCCATACTGCGTAAATAACCTGGTAGCCAGTACGCTGTGGAACATTACAATTCATTTCCTGACGCTGAGCAGGTGCCTGGCCATTACCGTTAACAGTACAGAATGGGGTGGATTCAAATTGATCGCGGGTCAGCGGTTTATTTGGATTCCAGTCTTGCTTGGTAATATACCAGCGCCAGTTAACAGTTTTATGTGGTGCGGTGTGGAACCAGGTAAATTTATTTGCACCCGCCGTGATCGGGGTTTTGGTCCAGGCATTCAGGCTCTGTTTGTCCAGCTGAGAATACTGGGAAATACCGGCGCTGGCCAGCTGTCCATCCGGTGGCAGTGCGCCAGTCGGGAAGCCGGAAGTGCGTTCTACGCTCTGTGGTTCATATTGCACAGTGCCGCAGTCGATATTTTTACCGAGCTTACACATATAAGCGCGGCTGGCTGGAGATTCTACATAACCATGAGCTAAAGCCGATGAAGCAACCGTGAGTGTGGCAAGTGCCAATGCAATTTTAGACAGTTTCATTTTTTATTCCATTAAAGGGGATTAATGCTTTTTGGGCACGGCTAGTGTCGTCCGGAATAAAAAATTAGTCATTTTAAGCTGCGATGAAAAAGAATAATGAAAATGCTTGAAGGTTATTTCGCTCTGTGTATTCAGGAAATAAAAAAGGCAGCTCAGGCTGCCTTTTGCATATTAAAATCAACTATTAGCGACGCACGGCAATCGCTTCAATTTCGATTTTCACGTCTTTTGGCAGACGCGCCACTTCCACGCAGGAGCGCGCCGGGAAGCTGGCGTTGTGCTCGGTGAAGAAGGCTTCATAGGTGGCGTTAACGGTGGCGAAGTCGTTGAGATCTTTCACGAATACCGTCGTTTTAACGATATCGCCCACTTTCAGGCCAGCGGATTCGACGATCGCTTTGACGTTTTCCAGCGACTGACGCGCCTGCGCAGAGACATCTTCCGGCACGTCACCGGTTTTTGGGTTCACCGGGATCTGGCCGGAGGTGATGATCATGCTGCCAAGATCAACGCCCTGAACGTATGGGCCGATAGCTGCAGGTGCATTTTCCGTCGCGAGTACTTTGGTCATGATTTCTCCTGAATAACAGCGTTATGAATATGCCTGCCATTATAGAGAGGCAGGCATGCATTACCACTGCGATTAGTTGGCCAGCACCACATTATGGGAAAACTCTTTTTCGCAGTATTTACATTTGAGTGCGATGTCATTGGCGCGTTTTTTCACTGCAAAACTGGAGTTTACCGGCTCAGCATGGCTAATGCAGTTGCTGTTCGGGCACACCAGCACGCCGTTAATGCGGTCCGGCAGGCTCGGACGGGATTTACCCACCACTTCGTAGTCGTCAATGCGGTTCACGGTAGCATCCGGCGCGTACAGGGAGAGCTGGTTAACCTGCTCGTCGGTCAGGAAGGTGTTCTCGATTTTGATCAGATCTTTGCGGCCCATCTCGCCGGAAGGCAGGTTCAGGCCGATGGTGATGCGCTGGTCAGTTTCAGTCAGTTTGAACAGGGTCAGCAGCTTGAAGCCCACCTGCGCAGGGATATGGTCAATTACGGTGCCACGTTTGATGGCTTCGACCTGGAGTTTGTTATCGTGTGTCATGGTCATTTCCCCTTACAGAGCTAAGTCGCGATTCAGAACCAGTGCCAGTAACGCCTGGCGAGCGAAGATGCCGTTCCCGGCCTGCTGGAAGTACCAGGCGTGCGGCGTTTTATCCACGTCGGTGGTGATCTCATCGATACGGGGCAGCGGGTGCAGCACCTTCATGTTGCTGCGCGCGCCTTCGAGGTCGCTGGCGCGCAGAACGAACTGTGCCTTGACGTTGGCGTACTCCGAGGGATCCAGACGCTCCTTCTGCACGCGGGTCATATAGAGAATATCCACCTCGGCCATCATCTCTTCGATGCTGGCGTGCAGGCTCCACTGGATGCCTTTCTCATCGAGCATATCGAGGATGTACTGCGGCATCGCCAGCGCGTCCGGAGCGACAAAGTAGAAGCGGTTGCCGTTGAACTTCGCCAGCGCCTGGGTCAGGGAGTGGACGGTGCGGCCATATTTCAGGTCGCCGACCATGGCGATGTTCAGGTTCTCCAGACGGCCCTGGGTCTCCTGAATGGTGAACAGATCCAGCAGGGTCTGGGTCGGGTGCTGGTTAGCCCCGTCCCCGGCGTTCAGTACCGGAATGCCGCCCGAGAACTCGGTCGCCAGGCGCGCGGCACCCTCCTGCGGGTGACGCATTACGATGGCGTCAACGTAGGTGCTGATCACCGAGATGGTGTCCGCCAGAGTCTCGCCTTTTTTGCCCAGCGAGGTGTTGCTGCTGTCGGAGAAGCCCACCACGCTGGCGCCCAGACGGTGGATGGAGGTCTCGAACGACAGACGGGTACGGGTGGAGGCTTCGAAGAAGCAGCTGGCGATCACCTTGTGCTTC
This sequence comes from Leclercia sp. Marseille-Q4284, assembly GCF_916618945.1. Taxonomy (NCBI): domain Bacteria; kingdom Pseudomonadati; phylum Pseudomonadota; class Gammaproteobacteria; order Enterobacterales; family Enterobacteriaceae; genus Leclercia; species Leclercia sp. Marseille-Q4284. The sequence goes on along the minus strand of NZ_CAKAKG010000002.1, from coordinate 393,759 downwards.
AGCAGCTCGGGTTGTGGATTGGCCTTCAGTTTTGCCGCGGTTGCCAGAACCAGCTCCAGCTCTTCACGGCTGAGGTCGTTGATGGAAATGATGTGTTTTTGATAAAGCGGATTCATTTTTATCTCCTGACGCCGGGCAAAAAAAAGCCCCTCAAATGAGGGGCTTCTGGAATAGGGATTGCAACGGGAAGAAAAACGGCAGGCCAGCGTCTGTTTTAAGACGCGCTACGGCACTCTGTCGACCATGTTTGACCATGCTTCCTCCTGGCAAATTGTGGGGCATTATACGCAGCCTGAATGATGGATCAAGCGAATAATGCACACTTTAAGCAACGTAAAGGTTTCCGCGTGCATGGTTATGCGCAAGAGCAAATCCCGGACAAAAAGGGGTGGTATGGCAGCTGAATTTCTCGTATAAAAGTTGAAAATGAAACGATGTTTTATATTGAGGATTTCACCATGATCGTAGGCAACATTCACAACCTCCAGTCCTGGCTACCGCAAGAGCTGCGTCAGGCGATTGAGCACGTTAAAGCGCATGTATCAGACGCGACCCCAACCGGTAAGCACGACATCGATGGTAACAATCTGTTCTTCCTGGTTTCTGAGGACATGACCCAGCCGTTCGAAGAGCGCCGCGCGGAGTATCACGCCCGTTATCTGGATATCCAGATCGTGCTGAAAGGCCAGGAAGGGATGACCTTCAGCACCCTGCCAAACGGCACGCCGGACACCGACTGGTTGGCGGATAAAGATATCGCGTTTCTGCCGAGCGGCGAGCAGGAGAAAACCGTGGTGCTGAACGAAGGCGACTTTGTGGTGTTTTACCCGGGCGAAGTCCACAAACCGCTGTGCGCAGTAGGCACCCCGGCGCAGGTGCGCAAGGTGGTAGTTAAGATGCTGGTAGGGTAATACCTTCCCCCTCACCCTAACCCTCTCCCCGGAGGGGAGAGGGGACTGCACGGTGCGGTCTTTTCCCCCTCGCCCCTTTGGAGAGAGGGCCGGGGTGAGGGGAAATAATTGTGATCCAGCTTAAATTTCCCGCACTCCCTGTTCTCCTCTCATTTACCTGCGCTTTTTCTGCGTCATAGTATGATCGTTAAATAAACGAACGCTGTTCTATAATGTAGAACAAAATGAGTCAGCAAGGAGATCGCATGCAGCAGACCGTACAGTTCTCGGGGATTATTCCTCCCGTCTCCACACTCTTCAGCGCCGACGGTGCCCTGGATAAAGCCGGTACCGCCGCGTTAATCGACAGCATGATCGACGCCGGCGTCAATGGCCTGTTCTTTCTCGGCAGCGGGGGCGAGTTTTCCCAGCTCAACACCGACGAGCGTAAAGCCATTGCCGAATTCGCGATTGCCCATGTGGATCGCCGCGTACCGGTGCTGATCGGCACCGGAGGCACCAACGCCCGGGAAACCATCGAGCTCAGCCAGCACGCCCAAAACGCGGGTGCGGATGGCATCGTGGTGATTAACCCTTACTACTGGAAAGTCTCGGAAGCGAACCTGATCCGCTACTTCGAGCAGGTGGCCGACAGCGTCACCCTGCCGGTGATCCTCTATAACTTCCCGGCGCTGACCGGGCAGGATCTGACCCCGGCGCTGGTGAAAACCCTGGTGGACTCCCGCCGCAATATTGTCGGCATTAAAGACACCATTGATTCGGTGGCCCATCTGCGCAGCATGATCCTCACCGTTAAAGCGGCGCACCCGGACTTTGTGGTGCTGTGCGGCTATGATGATCACCTGTTCAATACCCTGCTGCTGGGCGGCGACGGAGCGATCTCGGCCAGCGGCAACTTTGCCCCGCAGATCTCCGTGAATCTGCTGCAGGCCTTCCGCGACGGCGACCTGGCGCAGGCGGCGCACTATCATCAGACCATGCTGCAAATCCCGCAGATGTATCAGTTGGATGCCCCGTTTGTGAACGTGATTAAAGAGGCGATTGCGCTCTGCGTGCGTCCGGTCTCCACCCACGTGCTGCCGCCTGCCGGGCCGCTGGATGAACCGCGCAAGGCGCAGCTGAAAGCGCTGCTGCAACAGCTCAAGCTCTGCTGAACCGGAAGGTCACGATGTCGATAGAAACGATTTTTACCCCGCAGGATGATGCCTTTTATTCGGTGATCACCCACGCCGCCGGGCCACAGGGGGCGCTGCCCCTGACCCCGCAGATGCTGATGGAATCCCCGAGCGGCAACCTGTTTGGTATGACCCAGAACGCCGGGATGGGCTGGGATGCCAATAAGCTCACCGGCAAAGAGGTGCTGATTATCGGCACCCAGGGCGGGATCCGCGCGGGCGATGGCCGCCCGGTGGCGCTGGGTTACCACACCGGACACTGGGAGATTGGTCTCCAGATGCAGGCCGCGGCAAAAGAGATCACCCGTAACGGCGGGATCCCCTTTGCGGCCTTTGTCAGCGACCCGTGCGACGGTCGCTCCCAGGGCACGCACGGCATGTTTGATTCCCTGCCGTACCGCAACGACGCGGCCATCGTCTTTCGTCGGCTGATCCGCTCCCTGCCCACGCGTCGGGCAGTGATTGGCGTCGCCACCTGCGACAAAGGCCTGCCCGCCACCATGATTGCGCTGGCGGCGATGCACAACCTGCCGACCATTCTGGTGCCGGGTGGCGCCACGCTGCCGCCAACTTTCGGCGAGGATGCCGGGAAGGTCCAGACCATCGGGGCGCGTTACGCCAACCATGAACTCTCCTTGCAGGAGGCCGCCGAGCTGGGCTGTCGGGCCTGCGCCTCCCCGGGCGGTGGCTGCCAGTTCCTCGGTACCGCAGGCACTTCCCAGGTGGTGGCCGAAGCCTTAGGTCTGGCGCTGCCGCATTCGGCGCTGGCTCCCTCGGGGCAGGACGTATGGCTGGAGATTTCCCGCCAGTCCGCGCGGGCGGTCTTTGAACTGGATAACCGCGGCATTACCACCCGCGATATCCTCACCGACAAAGCCATTGAGAACGCGATGGTGATCCACGCCGCGTTCGGCGGCTCCACCAATCTGCTGCTGCACATCCCGGCCATCGCCCATGCGGCGGGCTGCACAATCCCGGACGTCGACCACTGGACGCGCATCAACCGCAAGGTGCCGCGGCTGGTGAGCGTATTGCCCAACGGGCCGGATTATCACCCGACGGTGCGGGCGTTCCTTGCGGGCGGCGTGCCGGAGGTGATGCTCCATCTGCGCGACCTCGGTCTGCTGCATCTGGATGCCATGACCGTTACCGGCCAGACCGTCGGGGAGAATCTCGACTGGTGGCAGGCTTCTGAGCGGCGGGAGCGCTTCCGCCAGTGCCTGCGGGAGCAGGACGGCGTGGAGCCAGACGACGTGATCCTGCCCCCGGAACGCGCCAAAGCTCGCGGGCTCACCTCCACGGTGGCCTTCCCGGTGGGCAACATCGCCCCGGAAGGATCGGTGATCAAGGCCACGGCCATCGACCCGTCGGTGCTGGGTGAGGATGGCGTTTACCGCCATACCGGCCGGGCACGGGTATTTGTCTCGGAAGCCCGGGCGATCAAGGCGATCAAAAGCGGCGAGATCGAGCAGGGCGATATCATGGTGGTGATCGGCGGTGGGCCGTCCGGCACCGGAATGGAAGAGACCTATCAGCTGACCTCGGCGCTCAAGCATGTCTCCTGGGGTAAAACCGTATCGCTGATCACCGATGCCCGCTTCTCGGGCGTCTCCACCGGGGCCTGTTTTGGCCATGTCGCCCCCGAAGCGCTGGCGGGCGGGCCGATTGGCAAGCTGCGCGATAATGACATCATCGAGATCGCGGTGGATCGCCTCTCCCTGACCGGCAGCGTCAACTTTATCGGCACACCACTGGCACCGCTCACCCCGGAAGAGGGGGCGATGGAGCTGGCGCGTCGTCAGCCACACCCGGAACTGCACGCCCATGATTTTTTACCCGACGATACGCGGCTGTGGGCAGCATTACAGTCGGTAAGCGGCGGGACCTGGAAAGGCTGTATTTACGATACCGATAAAATTATCGAGGTAATTAACGCCGGTAAAAAAGCGCTCGGCATTTAATTATTTTTTAGAATAAAACCGTTTGCGGGAAATATTCCGCGGACGGCTTTTTCGTTTCTGTAATTTATCAATATAAACAATCAGTTAAAATATATCGCGTGGCATCACAAAAGCAAAATTACATAATTCAGAAACAAGATATGACCATTGCTGGTTAATTGAACAGCTTATTACACTCCATTAACACGATGTTGTCATTCAGCACACGAAATAAGGGTGTATATCTGATGATGCAATTAACCATGAAAGATAAAATTGGCTACGGGCTGGGTGACACCGCCTGCGGCTTTGTCTGGCAGGCGACCATGTTCCTGCTGGCCTATTTCTATACCGATGTGTTTGGCCTCTCCGCGGGCATCATGGGGACGCTGTTTTTAGTCTCTCGCGTGCTGGATGCGGTGACCGACCCGCTGATGGGGCTGCTGGTGGACCGCACCCGCACCCGTCACGGCCAGTTCCGCCCGTTCCTGCTGTGGGGGGCGATCCCGTTTGGCATCGTCTGCATGCTGACCTTCTACACCCCGGATTTCTCCGCCAACGGCAAAATTATCTACGCCTGCGTCACCTACATCCTGCTGACCCTGGTCTACACCTTCGTGAACGTGCCCTATTGCGCCATGCCGGGGGTGATCACCGCCGATCCGAAAGAGCGTCATGCCCTGCAGTCGTGGCGCTTCTTCCTCGCCGCGGCGGGATCGCTGGCGATCAGCGGTATTGCTCTGCCTCTGGTGGGGATCATCGGTAAAGGCAACGAACAGCTCGGCTACTTTGGCGCGATGTGCGTGCTGGGGCTGAGCGGCGTGGTGCTGCTGTACGTCTGCTTCTTCACCACCAAAGAGCGCTACACCTTTGAGGTGCAGCCGGGATCGTCGGTAGCAAAAGATCTCAAGCTGCTGCTCGGCAACAGCCAGTGGCGGATCATGTGCGCCTTCAAGATGATGGCCACCTGTTCCAACGTGGTGCGCGGCGGGGCAACGCTCTACTTCGTGAAATACGTGATGGACCATCCGGAGATGGCGACCCAGTTCCTGCTGTACGGCAGCATTGCCACCATGTTTGGCTCGCTCTGCTCCTCCCGTCTGCTGGGGCGTTTCGACCGGGTGAAGGCCTTCAAGTGGATTATCGTTATCTACTCCCTGATCAGCCTGCTGATTTTCTTCACCCCGGCCGAACATATGGCCCTGATTTTCGCCCTCAATATTCTGTTCCTGTTCGTCTTTAACACCACCACGCCGCTGCAGTGGCTGATGGCCTCCGACGTGGTGGATTACGAAGAGAGCCGCAGCGGTCGCCGTCTGGACGGGCTGGTGTTCTCGACCTACCTGTTCAGCCTGAAGATTGGCCTGGCGATTGGTGGCGCGGTGGTGGGCTGGATCCTGGCGTACGTCAACTACTCCGCCGGTAACAGCGTCCAGCCGGTTGAGGTGTTAACCACCATCAAAATTCTGTTCTGCGTGGTGCCGGTGGTGCTCTACGTGGGCATGTTTACCATGCTGTCGTTCTATAAGCTCTCGGATGCGCGAGTGGAGGCCATCAGCCAGCAGTTGCTCAGGCATCGCGCGGCGCAGGGCGAGGCGATTCCCGACGCGGCGACGGCACCATCTCATTAAGAAGGAGGCACTATGTACACCATAACTAACCCGATTCTGACCGGCTTCAACCCGGACCCGTCGATGTGCCGTCAGGGCGAGGATTACTACATCGCCACCTCGACCTTTGAGTGGTTCCCGGGAGTGCGTATCTACCACTCCCGCGACCTGAAAAACTGGCGGCTGGTGAGCACCCCGCTGGATCGCGTGTCGATGCTGGATATGAAGGGCAACCCCGATTCCGGCGGCATCTGGGCGCCGTGCCTGAGTTACGCCGACGGGCAGTTCTGGCTGCTCTACACCGATGTGAAAATTGTCGATTCGCCGTGGAAAAACGGGCGTAACTTCCTGGTGACCGCCCCCTCCATCGAAGGCCCGTGGAGCGAGCCGATCCCGATGGGCAACGGCGGGTTCGATCCCTCCCTGTTCCACGACGACGATGGCCGCAAATACTACATCTACCGCCCGTGGGGGCCGCGGCATCACAGCAATCCGCACAACACCATCGTGATGCAGGAATATGATCCGCAGACCTGCACCCTGTCGCCGGAGCGTAAAACCCTCTTTACCGGTACGCCGCTGTGCTACACCGAAGGGGCGCACATTTACCGTAAAGAGGGCTGGTACTATCTGATGGTCGCCGAAGGGGGCACCAGCTACGAACACGCGGTGGTGGTGCTGCGGGCAAAAACGCTGGACGGCCCGTACGAGCTGCACCCGGAGGTGACGATGATGACCAGCTGGCATCTGCCGGAGAACCCGCTGCAAAAAAGCGGGCACGGCTCGCTGCTCCAGACCCACACCGGGGAGTGGTATATGGCCTGGCTCACCAGCCGTCCGCAGCGTCTGCCGGGCATTCCGCTGCTGGGAGCCGGCGGACGCGGATACTGCTCCCTGGGGCGTGAGACAGGCATCGCACGCATCGAATGGCGCGACGGCTGGCCGTACGTGGAAGGGGGTAAACACGCCCAACTGACGGTGCCAGGCCCGCAGATGGCCGAGAGTCCGGGCGTGGCTCAGCCCGACTGGCGGGATGATTTCGACGGCGAGCGCCTCGATCCGGAGTTACAGACCCTGCGCATTCCGTTCGACGATAGCCTCGGCTCCCTGCGGGCGCGTAAAGGCTTTTTACGCCTGTACGGCAACGACTCCCTCAACTCGACCTTCACCCAGTCCACCGTGGCGCGCCGCTGGCAGCACTTCACCTTCCGCGCCGAAACGCGGATGGAGTTCGCCCCGCGTCACTTCCAGCAGAGCGCGGGCCTGACCTGCTACTACAACAGCAAAAACTGGAGCTATTGCTTTGTCGATTTCGAGGAGGGGCAGGGCAGAACCATCAAGGTGATCCAGCTTGACCACAACGTGCCGTCGTGGCCACTGCACGAACAGCCCATCCCGGTGCCGGATGAGGCGCAGAGCATCTGGCTGCGCGTGGAGGTGGATAAGCTGGTCTATCGCTACAGTTACTCCTTTGACGGGGAGCAGTGGCACACCGTGCCCGTCACGTATGAGGCGTGGAAACTGTCGGATGATTATATCGGCGGGCGCGGCTTCTTTACCGGCGCCTTTGTGGGGCTGCACTGCGAGGACATCAGCGGTGACGGCTGCCACGCTGATTTTGATTACTTCACCTACGAGCCGGTATAACGGCTCAGGCCGGGTAGCCCAGGGCGCGTGAGAGCTGGCGCCCGGCCTCCTGCAACTGCTCGCGGAACTGGGTCAGTTCGGCATCATCAACACGCGAGGTCAGGGTCGACAGGCTCAGGGCGGCGATCACCCGGGATTCATGGTTGCGCACCGGAACCGACACGCAGCGCACCCCCTGCTCGTTCTCTTCGCTGTCGAGGGCATAACCCTGCTCGCGGGTTTGCGCCAGCGCGGCGAGTAGCGCCTCGCGTGACGCCAGAGTCGCGGGAGTAAAGGTGGTGTACTGATAACCCTCCAGCAGGGTGTTCAGCTCGGCGTCGCTCAGCCAGGCGATCAGCACCTTGCCGATGGCGGTGGCGTGCACCGGCAGGCGACGGCCAATGCGCGAGTAGGCGATGGCCGCCAGCTTGCCTTCAATCTTCTCGATATAAACCCCTTCGCGCCCGTCCAGAATGCCCAGATGGGTGGTCTGCCCGGTGCGCTCCGACAGCGCCGTCAGCCAGTGCTTCGCCTTCTGGCGAATATCCATGGTGCTCACCACAAAGTGACCGCGCTCGACCAGCTTCATGCCCGGGCGATATTTGCCGTTCTCCGGATTCTGATCGATATAGCCGTGCAGCTGCAGGGTTTTAAGCAGCGAGTGGATCGTGCTCTTGCTCAGGCCCATCTGTTTACTGATGTCGGTGATTTTGAGTTCCGTCGCCTGCTCGTTAAACAGATCGAGGATCTGCAAGGCACGTTCAACAGATTGAATAATAGGCATAAGATCGGCACATCCGCGCTGGAATTAAGGCCAAAACCTACCCTGTTTGCGCTGAAAAATCAATCGACCCGGGAGGCGCGGCCCCGGCCGATCGCAATAACGGCCCTGACGAGCATGGCTGTAAAATTTGACTTAAGTCATATCTAATGCTTATGGATTGCAATTAAAAAGATAGGCTGTGCCTATTACTCATAGGGTAATTGTTCTTTTACACTCATTAACCGTATGGCTTTCCGCATTTTGCATGGCTCGTTTAAAAGGTATTTTATGACTGCTTCGAAAACATGGATCTCTTTGGGTACAATTGCCAGTCCGGCGACTGGAACGTTATTTTCCAAAATTCTTACTCAGCATAATCATAAATATATTCTGTGGTATAACGGCGAGCAGCTATTTAAACCCGGCGACAAAATAGAAGTGTGTTACAACCGTTTATTCGTCAATGACGAGCTATGCGATATCAATATTTTGCAGATCGACAAATACAGTCCCACCCTGTGGCGCGTGATGCACAACATGTCCAGCTGCCCCGGCCATCGCGAGCCTGACAGCAAGACGTGCACTGCTACGGCAAAATGTATTTTTAAAAAGTGCCCCTACGGCAAGACGCGGGTAGCGGCAAATAATTAATATCCCGAACGGATAATATATATATATCAGGAGGGCGCCAACCCTCCCGTCATTTTAAACGCAGAGATTATTCACCCAGCGTGGCGACCATCACCGCTTTAATGGTGTGCATCCGGTTCTCGGCCTGGTCAAATACAATACTCGCCGCCGACTCAAATACCTCGTCCGTCACTTCCATCCCGCCGTGCAGATCGAACTCCTTCGCCATCTGCTGACCCAGGGTGGTCTGGTCATCGTGGAACGCCGGCAGACAGTGCAGGAACTTCACGTCCGGGTTACCGGTCAGCGCCAGCATCTGGCTATTCACCTGATAACCACGCAGCAGCGCAATCCGCTCCGCCCACTTCTCTTTGGCTTCGCCCATCGACACCCACACGTCGGTATAGATAAAGTCCGCGCCCTTCACGCCCGCGGCGACATCTTCGGTGAGGGTGATTTTGCCGCCGTTCTTCTCTGCCAGCGCGCTGCACTCCGCCACCAGGCTCTCTTCCGGCCAGCAGGCTTTCGGGGCCACCAGACGCAGATCCAGCCCGGTGAGCGCCGCCGCTTCCAGCATCGAGTTACCCATGTTGTTGCGCGCATCGCCGGTATAGACCAGCACCATCTCGTTAAACGCCTTACCCGGGAGATGCTCCTGCATGGTGAGCAGGTCCGCCAGCAGCTGGGTCGGATGGAACTCGTTGGTCAGCCCGTTCCACACCGGCACGCCGGCAAATTCCGCCAGGGTTTCGACAACAATCTGGCCATGACCGCGATACTGAATGCCGTCGTACATCCGCCCCAGCACGCGGGCGGTATCCTTAATTGATTCTTTATGCCCAATCTGGCTGCCGCTCGGCCCGAGATAAGTGACGCGAGCGCCCTGGTCAAATGCGGCAACTTCGAAAGAGCATCGGGTACGGGTTGAGTCTTTTTCGAAGATGAGCGCGATGTTTTTGCCAGTAAGCTTCTGTACTTCAATCCCTTTTTTCTTATCGGACTTCAATTGTGCCGACAGGGCAAGCAGGGAGTTAAGCTGTGCAGGGGTAAAATCGAGCAATTTCAGGAAGTGTTTTTTATACAGTTCAGACATTTTATCCTCACATGGCAAAGGCCACTTTTTGAATTAAAATTCAATTTATATGTATCAATATGCAGTTGCAAGCCTGTTTCACAAATCTTTCTTACAAAGGTGGAGGCAAACACATCCGTGTGTGAAAATAGAAGTATCTGCCGCACTTTAAAGAGGAACGAGCCATGGCAAACCCAGAACTGCTGGAAGAACAGCGCGAAGAGACGCGACTGATTATTGAAGAACTGCTGGAAGACGGCAGCGATCCGGATGCGCTGTACACCATCGAGCACCATTTCTCTGCGGATGATTTCGAAGCGCTGGAAAAGCTGGCGGTTGAAGCGTTCCGTCTGGGTTACGAAGTGACAGAGCCAGAAGAGCTGGAAGTGGAAGAGGGCGACACCGTTATCTGCTGCGATATCCTGAGCGAAGGCGCGCTGAAGGCAGAGCTGATCGACGCCCAGGTTGAACAGCTGATGGACCTGGCTGAACGTTTTGAAGTGGAATACGACGGCTGGGGCACCTACTTCGAAGATCCGAACGGCGAAGAGGGTGACGAAGAAGACGACGAAGATTTCGACGAAGACGATAACGGCGTGCGTCACTAAGTATGATTTGCGGCAGCTTCGGCTGCCGCTGTGTTTCAGGAATAACAATGGATTACCCGCAGATACTCGCCCCTGTTCTCAACTTCCTCCAGTGCCCGACCCCGCAAGCATGGATTGATAAAGCCCGCGACCCGGCGAACCTGCCGCTGCTGCTCACCGACCATATGGTGTGCGAACTTAAAGCTGCACAGACCGCGCTGCTATTAGTGCGAAAATACGTTGCCGACGAGAGCGGTGCCGACGCCCTGTTGGAGTGGCTCAAGCCCTATGAAGCCTTTACCTTCCGCGAAGGCCCGGAACCGGATTTTGTCGCCCTGCATAAGCAGATTGGCAAAAGCGTGATGCCAAAGACCGACGACCCCTGGGGCCAGGCGCTCATCGACAGCATGGTGCTGCTGATTAAAGAGGAGCTGCACCACTTCTGGCAGGTGCGCGAGGCAATGCTCTCCCGCAACATCCCCTACGTCAAAATCACCGCCAGCCGCTACGCCAAAGGGATGCTGTCCGCCGTGCGCACCCACGAGCCGCTGACGCTGATCGACAAGCTGATTTGCGGCGCCTATATAGAAGCGCGCTCCTGTGAACGCTTCGCCGCGCTGGCGCCGTTCCTCGACGAGGAGTTGCGGAAGTTTTATTTATCCTTATTGCGCTCCGAGGCGCGGCACTATCAGGACTATCTGACGCTTGCCCAACAGGTCAGCGATGACGATATCTCTCCCCGCATACAGCTTTTTGGCGAAATAGAAGCCACACTGATCTCATCACCGGACAATACGTTTCGCTTCCATAGCGGCGTGCCGGTGTAAACCGGCATAGCTAAAGGAACAAGGATGCGTAACGATGAGAAGAGCGTGGACTCGTATAGCAGTGGTAGCGGTTATCTCCGCAGCAGTGGCCTTCTGGGTTTATTACGACAAGCAGCGCCTGCAGAACACCCCCGAACATCGACTTGATACCGTCCTCAACGCCATGCCCTTCTGGCAGGTGCTGAAGGAGCAGGACCCCCGATTTGTGACACGCATCCGCGAGCAGATCCTCACCATGCACAAAGCGGGGGAGTCTGAGCAGGAGATCATCGACGTGGTCCAGCCGCAGATCCTCGAGCTGCAGATGTCGCGCCTGCAATATGCCCCCGATGCCAATGCGGTGGCCTGGATGACCATCAACATGGAGCAGACCGCCGCCATTCAGAAGGTGAGTGACGATGCCTGTTTCCGCTTCTTATTTCCGGCCGTGAAGGGCGGCGTCAACCCGATGCGGGTGCTGGATAAAAATATGATGCAGCGCCGCCTGCAGGCCGACGCCGACATGATGCGCGCGGGCTGGGGTAAAGATCGCCACACCGTGACCCCGGAAGAACACGCCGCCGCCGTGGAGGATGTGCGCCCGATTATGCAGGACCTCGCCAGCCAGTACGGGGTGGCGATCCAGCTGCTGGTAATGCCGGAGAACGCCGTGGGCAAAGAGAAGCTCACCTGCGAGTTGGTGCAGGCGATGTGGGCCAAGGTGCTTGCGCTGCCGGAGCAGAAGGCGGCGAGGGTGATTCGGCTGGCGGTTACGGAACTGGATTGAGAGGGGCGCTGGTTTTTTGGGCACTTAGCGCGGTTTAGCGCGTCGCCGCTTGCATGGCGGCGCGCGACAGGTATAATCCACAACGTTTCCGCATCCCCTTCAGTGCCGAAGTGGCGAAATCGGTAGACGCAGTTGATTCAAAATCAACCGTAGAAATACGTGCCGGTTCGAGTCCGGCCTTCGGCACCATTAGTACTTCCAAGACCATCCGAGAAAGTCCACCAAACCCTTCAAAATCAATGCTTGCAGCGTTTTTTATGTCCTGAGTCGTCCGAGGTAGTCCGTTGAAATCCGGATGTTATTGGGGGCATCTTAACTTCGATTAGAAATGTGCCCCCAAATGAAGCTCAACGCCAGACAGGTCGAGACCGCAAAGCCAAAAGAAAAAACCTACAAAATGGCCGATGGCGGCGGTTTGTATCTCGAGGTTTCGGCCAAGGGTTCTAAATACTGGCGCATGAAATACAGACGTCCCTCTGACAAAAAAGAGGATCGCCTCGCTTTTGGTGTTTGGCCTACAGTCACGCTTGCTCAGGCAAGAACAAAGCGTGAAGAAGCTAAAAAGCTGTTAGTGCAGGGCATTGACCCAAAAGCCGAACAGAAAGAAGCTCAGGCCGAGAATTCGGGTGCATACACTTTCGAAACCATTGCTCGTGAATGGCATGCCAGTAATAAGCGATGGAGTGAAGACCATCGATCGCGCGTTCTTCGCTATCTTGAGCTTTATATCTTCCCCCACATCGGTTCGTCTGACATTCGTCAGCTCAAAACCAGCCACCTTTTAGCCCCGATTAAAAAAGTTGATGCCAGTGGTAAGCACGACGTCGCTCAGCGCCTGCAACAGCGCGTCACGGCCATTATGCGGTATGCCGTACAGAACGATTACATCGACTCAAATCCAGCAAGTGACATGGCCGGTGCTTTATCGACAACCAAAGCGCGACATTACCCCGCTTTACCCTTTAGCCGCTTCCCTGAGTTTCTTACTCGTCTTGCTGAATATCGTGGCCGGGTAGTGACACGGATCGCGGTTGAGCTTTCCTTACTGACTTTTGTTCGCTCCAGTGAGTTACGTTTCGCACGTTGGGATAAATTCGACTTCGAGAAATCTCTTTGGCGTATACATGCAAAACGAGAAGAAATGAAAGGTGTGCGTTACTCGTATCGTGGCATGAAAATGAAAGAGGAGCATATCGTTCCTCTCAGTCGACAGGCGATGATTTTGTTAGGGCAGCTTAAGCAGATTAGTGGTGATAAAGAGCTGCTGTTCCCAGGGGATCACGACGCGGCCAAAGTTATGAGTGAAAATACGGTAAATAGCGCATTGCGCGCGATGGGCTATGACACGAAAACCGAAGTTTGCGGGCATGGATTTAGAACAATGGCGCGTGGTGCTATGGGAGAGTCAGGTTTATGGAGCGATGATGCGATAGAGCGTCAGTTAAGCCACTCGGAACGTAACAATGTGCGTGCGGCGTATATTCATACTTCTGAACATTTGGATGAGCGTCGTTTGATGGTGCAGTGGTGGGCTGATTATCTAGATGTAAATCGCGACTCACATGTAACCCCTTATGATTTTGCTAAAATTATAAAATAATAATTGTGTTTTTATTTATTATGGTTTTTTGTTTCTGAAATATTAGGTCATTTTTTTCGTAAAGATCTAAGGTTGTATTTAGTATTACCAATAATTTTTTCATGTAATTAAGAGCTTGCGTAAAAGTTAAATGAAGAAATTATAAGAAAGGCATATGTTTAATATATTGCCTGTGTTGTATATCTCTAGTAATGACATGCAGTTTGATTGCTTGCAACTTTCGACCCTTTCGCGTCCTTCTGAGGTTTCGAGGGGTCATTGGTCTGAGAATGTATCAGTGCATAGTCTTGGGCAATTCCTGCAGAGCGGATGAAATCCAAACGAGAGCAACTTGCTCATCATTCACTACGGGCTATAGATAATTTGCAAGTCATGGAGCCATCAAAAATTCATTTTTACTGGTAGATGTGATCCGAAGCAACCTATGAACCGTCAAACGGAGAATGCCGCTTTGAAGCGTATAGGCTAAGAAGGTAGACTGATCATTCATGGGATGCACTACAGAGCCAGTATGGCATTGAACGAGCTAGGTTTTAGTGAGGCTGCAATCACTCAAGTGGCATTGCCTATCTCACTCAATGTGAAGAACTGATGGAAGGGCTGGGGGAGCAATGCCTTTCGCAATTCTCATCCATGGCAACAAGTGGCCCACACCAAATTTGATGTTTTGTTCATTAAAACACACAGCAAGGGTTTGATATGTACATTCAAGATATTCCTAAGGACTCAAAGTTTTGGGTTGTTCGCTCTGGTGATGGCGGTATGTTTTACGACCACTTTGTTCATAATTCCATCGCAGCAATAGGTCACATTGATGCCATGGACTTCAACGATCAAATTTTCAGCGATAAAGATGAAGTAGTTAAACTAGTCCTTAATTACAAAAATACTTTGCTTGAGAAAAAAGAATCACTTGCATCTGCATCTAATAAAGCAGGTCAAGTTCTTCGTTTTATTAATGAAATGTCGATCGGTGATATAATTATCACCCTTGATGCAAAGAGAATCATTGTCGGTAAAATTACATCAGATCCTTATAAGGATGTTGATAGTGTAACACTAATGAATGTTGATGGTTCTACAGACGAAAAAATACTTAAATTTAGTCTTAGAAGAAAAGTTGAATGGGGTAAAGTACAGTTTCGGGAAAAGTTACCTTTGGCTATTAATAACAGCTTTAGAGCTAATCAAACAGTTTTTTCCGCGAATGAACATTGGAAGGAATTAAACCACTGGCTGTCTGTTGCATTTATTTCAGACGGTGAGGCTTATATTTCCTCTCGTATTGAACAAAAAGATGGGATTAACAATTTTGATATTGCTCAATACTCTATTATTATAAATAAAATTGAGGCTATTGCTGAAACGATTGTTAATAGTGGTAATCTTAATGATGATAAACAGCTCCTAACTATTTTTGAAGAAAAATATAAAGAGCTACGAAAATATAGATCATTTACAGTTACGACACAGCAGGTGTTTCTTTCTCCAGGGGATCTTTGGGCAAAAACTTCCGGAAGTCGTACCAAAAGTCTATTGGTAGTTTGCACGTTTTTAGTGATGTTTAACATACAGCCAACTTTTGCAGATAAAAATGATGAGATATTTTTTGAAAATAACTATGATTCTATTTCTTTGTTAATTAATAAAGTTAAAGATGATGAAAGTTTTGAGGAAGTGAAACACGGATTAGCATTAAAGGTTCCCGCGCAAAAACTAAACAAAAAAAATAAACCCGCAAATCCTCAGAAAAAAAGCTATGATGACGATGTAGAACCAGATGACTTTGAGGGTATTTAAGAGGTGATTATGGGGTTCATAAAAAAATGGTGGGATAACCATGATAAATCGAATAATTTTTTATCTGGTATCCATTACGTAGTCATTTCAGTTGCCATCATAATTGGTGGCGTGTGGGCTTTGTACACTTTTAACGCATTGCAAATGGCTAGCAATGCGGAACTCCAATTAAATAAAGCTAACGAAGAATTAAAGCAAATTAAAGAACAGATTAAGGGAACAGACTCTAGTAGTATTGCTATTAATGTTACTCCCTTAAAAACTCAGTTAGGGATGATTGTTAATGTAACTATAAAAAATAACGGTAAGCGGCCGTTGTCTTTTGACACATCTAAAGGTGCTGTAATTATATATAAGGTAAGCGCCAATGGTGATAAGGTTGAACAATCTGAGTCTTTCATGCCTAATCTTTATACGGTTTTAAGAGATAAAGAGGGTGATCCTGAATCAAAAAGTAAGTCATTATCTAAAACTCACGTATTGATCGGGGCAGAAAAAACTCTTAGCTATATCGTTGGGCTGAAAAAAACAGGAGTATACTACATTACGTTTAGATCAACCCCTGACGATAATTTTGATGGAGAAGATCTTAAAAACAACAAGCCTGTTGAATGGTTCGCTTCTACGTATGTTGAAATAACTTCTCCAAAAATAAAGTGAATAAGTAGCTTTAAAATTTAATTATTCCAGAGTGTAGCTTGAGAGCAAAGGTGCTCTCATTCCTTATATGACAATATAAATGTTTGATTAGCAGTGTGACATTTTTTTTGAGGTTTTAATTTTTTATTTTTAAAACTTATTATATTGTGATTTCGAATGGCAGATAATACTAATTATTTTAATGGTGCATGTAAGAAAGGCGTAATGTGTTAGATGCGACGTTCTTTCCAAAAAGAATCACCCCGCGCCAGTAGTTCTCCAGCGTAGGGTCAGCCTGGTAAAATTCCATCAATGAAATCCTGTTACGGTGGGTGAGGTAGCTAACTACCGAAACCTGTAACAGGATCACATAACAAATGAAGGGTGATGTAAACCGTGAATCTATCGAATTGATGAATTTGTGAGGTGGTTCAGTGGATGGTACGCGGGCAGGGGTTACGCCACTCTCTTCCTTATCAGTAACCGACGATCCACAAGCTCCCCATCCTTATAATATCGACTCGGCCAGATCTCCTCCGGCGAAACGCCAATCGCCTCAGCGATAATAAGTTCTACTTTAGGCCACGGCCTCTCAAGCGCGTTAGATAATGTTGAAGAACTCAATCCCGCCTCCCTGGAGAGCGCAGCAAGGGAAGTCCCTTTCTTTCTTAACGACGCGATGATGTCAGCTTTATGCCAGTCCATTTTCATGTGCTTTTCCTTTTGTCAGCTATCTATGAAGAAAAGACTACGTTATTCGTAGCGTAAGGTGAACACTGAAAACTACGTTTATCGTAACTCTGGAAAGAGGATCGAGTTTTTGTGAAATAAGCATGTATGCAGGAGAGAAAATCATAAAGCTACGTTTTGCGTAGTATCCGCTAAGTACAATAACTACGACTATCGTAGCTATGAACGAACTTACTACTCATAATCAAATCTTTAGTCGGCGTCTTAAAGAAATACGTCTGGCGAAAGGGTTATCTCAAAAACGTCTCGGTATCCTTGCGGGTATCGATGAGTTTGTCGCAAGCACGCGCATTAACCGGTATGAAAAGGGCGTCCATCAGGCAAACATCGAAGTTGTGCAGCAGCTTTCTGCTGTGCTTGAAGTTCCCCTGGCGTATTTCTATACCGAAGATGACGACCTGGCATCGCTACTTTTGGGCTGGATAAAAATGGATGCTGAAAAGAAAAAGCGCATTCTGGCGTTGATGTGATCCCGTTCATTTTAAACCGCAGCGAGCGGCCAACGGCATAACATAAAGGCGACCACCGACGCCTTACTCACTTATCTGATTTCTCAGCCTCTCGAAGCCTTCGCCGATATCACTCCAACACCTTTAATCAGGTGACCAAATTTACTCTGCCATTCCCATCACCTATATTTTAATGCTCTGCAAGCCGCTCACAGGAAAGGGAAAATGACGCAATGCTGGTGGAAAGATTTATTGGATCGCAATAATCGCTGGCAGGGGCTGGAGCTGACGGTCCGGGCTGAGCAGCATCCCGGTCATGCCATGGAGATGCTCAGCGGCCACCATGGGCGCATGGCATTGCAGTTTCAGGGCGAGACGCTGTTCTGGGCCACAGTATTGAAAGATCATTCCGGCGTCTGGCTGGTCTTTAACGCAGATCATCCCGGTCAGCAGGCGCTATTACCATCAGTGACCTCGGCAGATGTGGAGTCGATTAAAGCGCAGGGCGCGCAGGCATGGATAGGCGAATGGTGTCGCTACTTTGCCCGGCGGCTGATGGATTCGCCAGCGCCATTGCTGACTGCCGGCCGTTGGCTGTTAAGGCCTATGGCACCGGTAAGTCGCTCCACGCAACCCTCTGTACCCATCGCAGACTGGCGATTTGATTCCCCAGCCAGCGCCGGAAATATGGGCTGCGACTGGGTGCTCTATGGCGAGGACTTCCCTGATTTAGCGGATCCGCAAAAAGTCAGGTACGTAGACTGGTGGTGGGGCGGCAATTTGCTGTTGGGACGTTACCCGATAAACACCGATGCGGGGCGGCTGAAATGGTGGCGTAAAAAATGCCGCGAGGGCGCACTGCCCCCGGTGTTGGTCAGGCACATTGCCGGGCTGGCGTCTTTTGTAATCCTTGATGGTCATTATCGTCTGCAGGCGGCCATTGCAGAGGGGATCCCGCCGCAGTTTTTGGTGCTCAGTGAACTGCATGAGAGAGAGTTTCCCTCCGATCCGCAGCATCAGGAGCGTATTGTCCGTGCGCTGGCGCTACAGCAACGTAAAAACCCCGCATGCAGCGTTGAGGGGATAAATCAGACGCTGATTAATCTCTATGATACCCGCTATCTCTATGCTTCAACCTATAGTCGCGCCCTGCTTGGCGACGGAGAAAACTGGGCGCGGGAAATTGAGGCTTATTTGCATAAACATCAGCTTGGAGAATATCTAAGAAGGATCCTTGAGCGGGTGGAGGTTTAAATCGAAGATGCGCTGAGGCTAAGAGCGCTGGCTCCGGCTTCAGTCCATCAGCAACCTTTAAAAAAATGAGGTTATGCGTTTTTTAGGCCTTTCAGGCGTGGGATGACATTTAATAAAAATGAATTAATTATTGGCTTTACGCGAGGCGTTAATTCAGTTCGATTTCCACTCATTTTGTTTTATATATGCAAGATGCGTCATGCTTAATGCCCCCAACTCCGTTTATTAGTAGTTGCCTGACGTAGGCAAAGCCATATCATTCTGCCGAAACAAATCTCAATTTAGGGAATGAAGATGAAAGACGCGTGGCTGGATACGTGCTCTACCACCATCCAAAACTTCGTGGAACGCTCTACGAGGCTACAGCCAGATAATCTTGAACTGGACCTGGTCGAAAAAATCGATTTTGACTACCAGATTAACTTAAGTCTCGATTTTCGTATTAAGGCTACAGAATATACTCAGGTGGGGAGAGTCAGCCCCGGGAGCGGCACGCGGATTTTTACGGGTAATTTCCAGTACAACGAGGCTCTCCAGGCGGAAACCAGCGCGGTCTTGTCCCGGGCAGAAACACTGCGTGAAGCTCACGCGCTGGTCCTTTCCCAGCCTTACGGGGCTCTTGAAAAAGAGCAAGAAATCTACTCCCACCCAACGCGCCTCTGTTTAATTGAAAACTGCACTAGCTGCAATGGACGCGGACAGGTCAACTGCTCCTGGTGCTATGGTTCTGGTCGCGTGAGCTGCACCACCTGTGGAGGAAGTGGGCAGGTACTGGAACAGCGAAGCCATTTCGATCACTACACCAATCAGTATCGCACGGAGAGCCACTACCGGATGTGCTACACCTGCACTGGCGGTAAGGTGAACTGCGGCCACTGTAGCGGCTCGGGAAACCAGCGCTGTTCCCCCTGCGACGGAACAGGCGAAACAACCCGCATTACCCGGCTTGCCAGCGTGGCCGTGCCTCGTTACCAGTTGATCTACCATCGTGAAGATGTGCCGACGTTCATTAAAGATGGCCTCTACAAAGCGGGCATCCCGGAACTGGCAAGTTATGGCGCCGTTGAGCCGGCAGATTCCAGTATTGATGAGGATTTGCGTAACGTTAATTTTATCTACAACGCCAGCGTACCCTTTGCCCGATTTACGAGCCAGTTACGTCAGGCTCAGCTTGCTGAACAACCTGTTAACTGGGTCGTTTACGGTCGTCATCCGCAGATACTGGATGCGGGACATGTCGTTGAGTTGATGCTGAAAAACGATCTCAATGAGCTTGTCTATCGAAGCACAAAAGGGAAGTTGCTGAACCCGCTTGTTGCGGCGGTTAGCCGTAAAACGGTGGCCACCTTTATGGAATCGGAAGCCCATCAGGACATGCTGGATGCGAACCGTGCGGGTAAATCCGGGGAGATGCTCCGCGAAGCGATGAATCGTGGGGTCACTACGACCTATATTGATGAAGCCCTGACCAGCCTGAAAGCCATTACCCAGGCGGTCCAGAACTGGTCGGTGGTGAAGTGGGCAATCTTCAGCGCGGTCGTAATCTATCTGTTTATGCCTCTGTACACGGCCTATGGCGACATCTGGTTCAACGACATGACAGGACGGGTCTATCTTACCCCGCTCCTGCGCTGGGATAACCAGCATAATTTACTCACTTCCCTGGAAATAATGGCGCGTTACTGTGGCTTATTTATCGCCATCGTTGCCATTGCGATCGCTTTCCTGGGTTATTTATGGCGCAGGGGATGGGTCCGCTGGCGGATGGGTCAGCATCTGGCTAAGTGGGCGGTTAACAGGAAGATTTTACGTAGCGGCTGGTTCATGAGTTTTATTTTGACAAGCCTGCTCACAACGTCCCTGTTACTGTTTTTCCCGATCTGGGTAACAAATGAGGGCGAACTGTTTGGGCAGTATTCCATAATTGAATTCATTCGCTGGGGTGTTCAGTTTATAAAATAATATGACCCGGGCTTCCGGTATGTTTTCAGGGAGCCTCGCTTTTTACCCATCAGCCCGTTTTCTACAAACATGAAAGGCGCCCACCAGCGCCTTTCTCATTTCATCGTTGCCTTAAGCCTTTCGAAGCTTCCCGGAGATCACTCCAACAAAGTCCATTACCTGCTGTTGCTTCTGGTCCGACAGTTGGCTCACCTCACGCATCAGCGTCTCTATCTCTGGCTCTCCCTGGCGGGACGTCAGGATCATGCAGCCCTTCATCACCTTCACGTCCACCTTCGTTCCGGTGCTGAATCCGGCTTCATTGAGCCACAGGCCTTTCATGATAAACGCAGGGATGCGGGTGTAATCTCCATACCGCGTCGCATAACTCACGGTAAATACCCGGTCGTCAGCTTCAAATACTTCTGGTTGCAGCGATTCTGCAATACAATCGATATCAGTCATGGTTACTATTCTCGCTAAATAGTGATTGTGATGAGCGATACGGGCATGTTGGCGCATGCCCGTATTGCGTTAAATAACACCTGTAAATCTAACCAGTAAATAAAAATAAGTCCAGAGTAATATAAAACGTAATAAGCGCGATTAGACTGCTTTAAAATATTAATGCGACGAATGATATGGGGGGTTTAATAATGGTGTTATATGATTTTAGTAACGCATCAGCGTTGAAACATCTCCCGCTTTTAAAATAACTATCGCGAATGATTAATGCTGTTTTCATTTTATATATAGTCTGAATATTATAAAACCATGCACTTTCTCGCAGATTTAATAAACAATACGAGTTTATTATCCCTGCTCAGGATTTTTCAAAGGATTGAAGCATGGATACGACTGAAGAACTCAATGGAACTTATTTTTACGCAGGAATATCTAATCTCACGGCAAGCGGTCTTTTCTTTATGATCTATTGTGAATCTATTGCCGATCATTTTGGTATTGATGATGTGCTGGGTATCGCCGCGCTATACAGTGGCGCTAACAATCAGACGACCAGACAAAAACCCGGAAACGCTCTGGAGGGCACCTCGCGAGCCTCAAAAGCTATGAGGAATTATTTCAAGACAGCAAAATTTCCTTATGGAGTTAAGCTTCCAACGTGGATTGGTGGTTACACGCCATGGACGGTAAAACGCGTTATGGTTACACAAATTAGTACGTTTATAGGAAGAACGATTCCTCTGATAGGAATGGTAATATTAGTTTCGGATGTTTCAATAATCACTTATTGTGCTGTACGTGATTACAACCGCATCGCACGGGGAAATGACAAATTATGGTAGAGGATATTGAACAACGTATCTACGCCCTCGCCAGACGTCATAATGGCGTGTATCTCATCAATAACGAGAAAAAGCAAAAGCTACTCAACGCAGATACAGACATCGATACTGATATGTTGCTTGATGTCGACGAGGCCGAAGAACTCATGGAGGAGTTTTTTAGAGAATTCAGCGTTGATAGGGGAAGCTTTAATATAAAGGTCTACTATCCCGATGAGCCTTTTTCCTGGAATCTTTTCAAGAAATCTACACCTATTCCTGTGCCCGATTTCACTATTGGCATGTTAATCGAATCAGCAAAAGCCGGGAAATGGTTATACGACTAATCATAAGCAAGGAGCTAAAAAATGGCGGTACCTGTACACTTATTTTTGACTGATGACGGCGGCGCAATGATTCGCGGTTCTTCTGATGTTCAACATCGTGAAGGGAGCATTGAGCTGCGCGGATTGCATCACAGCTTAAATCTTCCTACCGATCCGATGACAGGTAAGGTGACTGGCACGAGACAGCATTCACCTTTTCAATTCACCAAAGAACTCGATAGCGCTTCACCCTATCTCTTCAAGGCCGCAGCAACGGGGCAGACACTCAAGGCTGCTGAGTTCAGGTTTTATCACATTGATTATGCAGGGCAGGAAGTCGAGTATTACCGAATCACCCTTGAAAATGTAAAGGTGATATCTGTAAGCCCAATAATGCACGACACGCGAGGCTGTCCGGGAACAGGTCATATGGAAGAAGTCGCTCTTAACTATGAGAAAATTACCCACCTGTACAAAGATGGCAACCTGTTAGCCCATGACGCATGGAACGAGCGTCCAACAGCATAAGGGAAAGTTGGCTATTCATTTGCCTCCGGCAAAGCCAGCGTTATTGCTGGCTTTGTCCATAAGAAGGGAGGCTCGAATGAGCCCCAAATTAATTAACACGCTAATCAGCGTGCCTTTAATGAGTGTGATTATTAGCGCTTATAACGCTATTACCCGTACAGCGAAGCCTGCTGAGATCCCACTCGAGTGGGCGTTATCCACATTAAGACGTTCGCGAAAGTAGCTCTTTATACTTTCCTGTTTTGGGCGCTGATCCTTTTTCTATCCTGGCAAACCCTGTTTCCTGATAATCAAAATTTACCGCTTTTATTGCAGTCGCGTTTTAGGTCTTTAACCTGTTTTTGACGTCAATTTGCTACTGGTTCATCACGAAAAAATTCACTAATAAAAGGCGCTTTTATCATGGCTGAGTCCGCTTACACGCGGCTTATGGACGGATGGGCAGCAGCTATCAAAGCCTGTTTTAAGGTGCAACATGAAGCGTACACAGAAGAATTTACTCTCTACTGATTTGAGCCGTCAGCTATCTGACCTGGGCTATGTGCTGGCGCAAAGCCGTATTGCACGAAAAATTCCGCAGTCTGATGTCGCGGTACGCGCCAATATCAGCCGTAACACAATCAGTCGTATCGAGAATGGCGACGCCGGTGTCGCTATCGGTCAGATTTTGCGTTACCTCGATGTGGTGCGTCCCGGGGCAACGCTTGCCGATGTCATGATGAAAGAAGATAACGCCGTACTGGCGGTGGAGAACTTACGCCGCCCTCGTCGGGCACGGCCATTGAGTGACAAGGAACTGGAAGAATATGATTTTTGAATATATCGCGGAGATTGGAGTGGCTTAATTGCACCTGAAAAAGCACCTTAACCCGATAACGCCTGTTTTAAGGTGCCTTTAACTTTTCAGGTCGCCAAACCCACCCCCATCGCCCCCCTAATTATCGGAATCGGCGTCAGCAAATGCTGATACATCAATTCCCCCGCCTCATCCGCATCCCGCGCCAGCACCGCGTCCATCAGCTTCTGATGCTCCACGTGCTTCTCCTCCAGCATCGCCACCGACAGCACAGTCTTCCGCAGCCACACATACCGATACCGCGCCGCCAGGTCGAACAGCCGCTCCCGCATCTGCATCAGATACTGCGACCCACACCCCACCACAATCGCGGTATGAAACGCCTGATGCCGCTGGTCCCACTCGTCCAGCATCGTCTCGCTGGCGTCGCGGGATTCCAGTTTGTTCAGCAGATGCATCCGGGCGAGGAGGTCGGCTTCCCACTCTTCGCCGCCGCGCTCGATGGCGAGGCGCACCAGCATCGCCTCCATATTGGCGCGGGCATCAAAGATATCGAGCAGCTCCTGTTCGGACATCGGGGCCACCCGGTAGCCTTTCTGGTTAATGACCGTGACCAGCCCCTCGGCAACCAGCTGCGACAGCGCTTCGCGCAGCGGACCGACGCCCAGTTCATACCGGGAGGTCAGCAGGCTCATCCGCAGCTTCTCATCCGGGTGATACACCCCGCGGATAATGTCGTTCTTCAGCCAGCGGTAGCCATCGATGGCCGTTGCCTGGGAAATGATGGTCATGGTCGTGCTCCTTGAATACGGCCCGGCCTGCACCGGGCGTAAAGATTAACCCTGCTTCGCCTCGTCAAAACACGCGGCGATAATTGCCAGCCCCTGCTGAAGCTGCGCCTCTTCCACGGTCAGCGGCACCAGGATGCGCAGCACGTTATGGTACGGGCCACACGAGAGCAGGATCAGCCCTTTGTCCCGCGCCAGGGCCACAATCTGCGCCGTCAGGGCGGCGTTCGGTTTATGGTGGTCGCCCTCCTCAAACAGCTCGATGGCGATCATCGCCCCCAGGCCGCGAACGTCGCCAATCTCCGGGTGTTTTTCGGCGATAGCCAGCAGACCTTCACGTAGGGTGTTGCCTAACTTGTTGGCTTTGCCCAGCAGATCGTCCTGCTCGAAGACTTTGATTACCGCCAGCGCGGCGGCGCAGGCGATCGGGCTCCCGGCGTAGGTGCCGCCCAGCCCACCCGGAGCGATGGCGTCCATCACTTCGGCGCGTCCGGTGACGCCCGCCAGCGGGAAGCCGCCGGCAATGGATTTGGCGAAGGTGGTGATATCCGCCGCCACGCCCATCTGCTCCATGGCGAAGAAGGTCCCGGTGCGGCCCGCGCCGCTCTGTACTTCATCGGCGATCAGCATGATGCCGTGCTCGTCGCACAGGTCGCGCAGGCGCTGCATAAAGGCCGGGGAGGTGGCGTAGAAGCCGCCTTCACCCTGCACGGGTTCGATCACGATGGCGGCGATATCTTCCGGCGCGGCATCGTTCTTGAAGATGCGATGGATGCTGGCGATGGCGTCGTCATCGCTGATGCCGTGCAGGGCGCACGGATAGAGCGCGCGATAGACGTGGCCCGGCATTAAGCCCATACCCGCTGAGTAAGGGTTCACTTTCCCGGTCAGCGACAGGGTGTAGTGGGTGCGGCCATGATAGGCCCCGGTAAAGGCGATGGTGCCGTTGCGCTTAGTCGCCGCGCGGGCAATCTTCACCGCGTTCTCGACCGCTTCGGAGCCGGTGGTCACCAGCAGGGTTTTTTTCGGGAAGTCCCCCGGCACTTTCTGGTTCAGGGTTTCACAAAGCTCCAGATAAGGTTCATAGGCCAGCACCTGGAAGCAGGTGTGCGACAGCTTTTTCAGCTGCTCTTCCACGGCGCTGACCACCTCCGGGTGCAGATGCCCGGTGTTGAGCACCGCAATCCCTCCGGCAAAATCAAGATACTCACGGCCTTCGACGTCCCACACCCGGCAGTTCTCGGCCCGGGCGGCAAAGATAGGGTGGATCTGACCCACGCCGCGGGGCACGGCATTGCTACGACGCTGCATTAACTCTTTGTTGGTGCTCATTGGATGCTCCTGAATTAAAGGCCGATGCACATATATTTGATTTCTAAGTAATCTTCGATGCCGTATTTGGAACCTTCCCGACCCAGGCCGGAGGCTTTGATCCCGCCGAACGGAGCCACTTCGTTGGAGATAATCCCGGTGTTGATCCCGACGATGCCGTACTCCAGCGCCTCGCCGACGCGGAACACGCGGCTCAGATCGCGGGCATAGAAATAGGCGGCGAGGCCGAACTCGGTGTCGTTAGCCATATGGATAACATCTGCTTCATCTTTAAAGCGGAACAGCGGCGCCAGCGGGCCGAAGGTCTCCTCTTTGGCCACTTTGGCATCACCGGGTACATCTACCAGAATAGTCGGTTGGAAGAAGTTGCCGCCGAGTTTATGCAGCGATCCACCGGTAATAATCCGCGCGCCTTTCTCCAGCGCGTCGGCAATGTGTTCTTCGACCTTATCCACCGCCTTGCTGTCGATCAGCGGCCCGATAGTCACGCCCTGAGTCAGGCCGTCGCCAATCTGCATCTTAGCCACCGCCTGCTGGAGTTTTTCGGCAAAGCGGTCGTAGACTCCGTCCTGCACGTACAGGCGGTTGGCGCAGACGCAGGTCTGCCCGGCGTTGCGGAACTTCGAGGCCAGCGCCCCTTCCACGGCCTTATCGAGATCGGCATCGTCAAAGACAATAAAGGGTGCGTTGCCCCCCAGCTCCAGGGAGACCTTTTTGATGTCCTTCGCGCACTGGGCCATCAGCTGGCGGCCAATCTCGGTCGAGCCGGTAAAGGAGAGCTTGCGCACCAGCGGGTTGCCGGTCAGCTCATTGCCGATGTCGGACGCCGAACCGGTCACCACGTTAAACACGCCTGCCGGGATCCCGGCGCGGTGCGCCAGTTCCGCCAGCGCCAGCGCGGAGAACGGCGTCTGGCTGGCGGGTTTGAGGACCATGGTGCAGCCGGCTGCCAGGGCCGGGCCGGCCTTGCGGGTGATCATCGCCGCCGGGAAGTTCCACGGGGTGATGGCCGCCGTCACGCCAATCGGCTGCTTAATCACGATTAAACGCTTGTCCGCCTGATGGCCTGGAATGGTGTCGCCGTAGACGCGTTTTCCCTCTTCGGCGAACCACTCAATAAAGGAGGCGGCATAGCTGATCTCACCTTTGGCTTCCGCCAGCGGTTTGCCCTGCTCGAGGGTCATCAGCTGAGCCAGATCGTCCTGGTTGGCCATCATCAAATCGAACCAGCGGCGCAGAATGTTGGCGCGCTCTTTGGCAGTGAGCGCTCGCCAGGCGGGCAGGGCGCGGTTCGCAGCCTCAATCGCCTCCCGGGTCTCGTCGGCGCCCATTTTCGGCACGCTGCCCAGGGTTTGGCCGTTCGCCGGGTTGGTCACAGCGAGCGTCTCACCACGGTGGCCGTCGCGCCACTCTCCTTCTATATAAGCCTGCTGGCGGAATAAGCTGGGATCGTTGAGTTGCATGATGGCTTCCTGTCTCAGAATGATTAACGGGTAAACGCGGCATGTAAGGTCTCCACACTACCGGCTGCCCGCAGCGCACGCCCGGGGTTGTGCTGGCTGGCCAGTAAGGTCTGCACTTTGCTGACGATATGGGCACCAATCGGGATCGCCGACGTCGCTGCCGGAGAGGGGGCATTACAGGTATGGATGGTTCGCGGCGTGGTGACAAATAAAAAGTCGTCGATCAGCTTACCTTCTGGCGAAACTGCCTGCGCCCTCACACCCGCAGGCCAGGGGTGCAGATCTTTTACCGTCAGGCTCGGGCAGTACTTCTGCACCAGCTTCAGATAGCCGCTTTTGCACAGGGAGTTTTTCATCTCACCCAGGCCCGAGCGCAGGTTGTTCTGCAATACGCGGCGGATGCCCGTTGAGCCAATAATTTCCAGCATATCGGACAGGGAGAAATCGCCCTTGCGGTAACCCTCGCGCTTAAAGGCCAGCACCGCGTTCGGCCCCACCGTCACACTGCCGTCGATCATCCGGGTGAGATGCACCCCGAGAAAGGGCATCGCCGGGTCGGGGATGGGGTAGATAAGGTGGTTGACGATCTGATTGTGCTCCGGCGCGAGGCGGAAATACTCCCCGCGGAACGGGCAGATAATAAACCCGGGGTCGATACCGAGCATCTTCACTAGCCGGTCGGCCATCAGCCCGGAGCAGCTGATTAAGGTGGAGGCTTCAAACTCGCGTCCGTCATGGGTGTGGATCACCACCCCGTCGGCGTGCTCTTTCAGGCCGCAGACCTCGGCGCGATAAAACACCTCTCCGCCCTTCGCCTGAAAGCGTTTCGCCATCGCCGCCGCGACTTCGCGATAGCTGACGATCCCGCTGGAGGGGACAAAAATCCCGCCCAGCCCGGTGATGTTCGGCTCACGCTCGCGCAGTTCGGCGGCGCTGAGCCACTCGCGCTCGATGCCGTTGGCGGCAGTGCGATCCCACAGGGCCCGCATCCGTTCCATTTCGAGTCCGGAGGTGGCCACCAGCATCTTGCCGCAGGTGTCGTAGCGAATATTATTTTGATCGCAGAAGGCTTTGGTCGCCCAGTTCCCCGCCAGGCAGAACTGCGCCTTCAGGCTGCCGGGGGTGTAATAGACCCCGGCATGGATCACCCCGCTGTTGTGCCCGGTCTGGTGGCTGGCGGGGCCTGCCTCCTTTTCAAGCAGCGCAATGCGGGCGTCCGGGTAGAGTTCAATCAGCTGCATGGCGGTGGACATGCCGATAATGCCGCCGCCGATAATCACGAAGTCATACATCCGCGCCATCCCTACTGATGAGTCTGATAGTGAGTAGTGGCGTAGCTGATATAGCCCCGCTGGCGCATCAGCTCCCGGCGCAGATCCGGGTGCGGGGTAAAGCGATCCCGGCCGTGCAGCCAGAACATATTGTTGATCAGCAGGAATTTACCCACCGGAACAGGAACGGAAACGATGCTTTTGCTGCTCTCGAGCGCGTCAGAAAGTTCGCTCAACCAGACGCCCTCCTCAAAATCTTTCGGCTGGACGAACTGGTCGATATAGCGCATCACCGGGCGGCCCTGCTGGTCGACGTCAAACACCGAGTGGAAGACATCCGCGGCCACGTTTTTACTCGGGGGTGCCGTCCAGCGCAGAGGGCGACGGGCCAGCGGATGGCTGAAGAATTTATCCAGCGATTCCCAGTCGTCGAGATGCAGCAGCAGGGAGTTGCCGCCCTGCATGTTCTGCTCGTCGATCTTCATCATCAGCACGTAGTCGGTGACTTCGTCGACGAAGGTGCCGTCGTTGTGCAGCTCCAGCACGCGGTGGGGCTGGCGCAGATAGCTGTCGGAGTTATCAACGTTTTTCACCGTAAAGCGGGCGTAGTACTGGCCGCTCATGGCGTCGTAATTTGAGCGGCCAATCAGGTGCGCGACCGCGGTGGCAATCTTCACCATCTCGTCGGCCTGGGCGACGTTATCTATCCCCTCGGCGTCGATCAGCAGCGCCCCCTGGTCCCGGCTGAGCAGGGTGTTCAGCAGCAGGGGCTGGAGCTGATTGCCGCACAGGTCATCGAGGATCTTCGCCACCCGAAAGCGCAGGAACGATTTGTACTCCAGGGCCTGAATGGGCCACTGCTCCACCTCCCGCAGGAACTGCTGCGTGACCTCCGCTGAGAACGTCAGCTCCAGCAAACGCGGAGACTGCACGGATGTCGCGATGCTGAAACCGGTGATGGTCCGGGACAACGCCTCGTCGGGCTGTTTAACGGCGGTAAGTGCATTCATCAGAATCAATCCTCTCAGAAAGTTTCAGGAGCAGGGCAGTGCATTTCGTAGCCATAAATTAAAAATATCTACATTTTTAAGAAATGGGCCTGTTCCGCAGTGAATGTTTGAATTTTGTGATGAAGGCGTGAAAAACGGCGAAATGGCGGGGAAAATGCATGTACAGGTAGAGATGTGAAAAACCTCGCGTGATGCGCCTCACGGAAAATCAGGGTTATCATTAACAAAAACGTGACATATCCATACAAATCTTAACAAATCGCCCGAGCGACGCTGTACGGCCTTGAGGCGCTCTTCTATACCTTGATTCGTGTTACCTGCGACTCAACCACATCACAGAGAATAAACGTATGGAACAGACTTCTGGCAATAAAAGTGAAGCAATTCATAGCGATACTACACAGCATTTCAACCGCTCCATCGGCCTTATCTCTAACTTTTCGCTCGGGTTCACCTACCTCTCACCGCTGACGGCGGTCTACTCCCTGTTCGCGCTGGCGGTGACGCTGGCGGGGCCACCGGCGATCTGGTGGATCCCGATAGTGGCCTGCGGGCAGCTGCTGGTGGCGCTGGTGTTTGGCGAAGTGGCGTCGCAGTACCCGATCACTGGCGGTCTCTACCCCTGGGCGCGCCGCCTGTGGGGCCGTAAATATGCGTGGATCGCCGCCTGGATCTACCTCTGGGCGCTGGTGGTGACCATTACCTCGGTGGCGGAATATACCGCTACCTTCGTCGGGTCGCTGTTCGGCTTTGAAATTTCGGCTGGCAATATGCTGATCACCTCGGTGGTGCTGCTCCTGCTGATGATGGCGGTGAACATGTCGGGCACCAAAAACCTCGCCCGGGTCGCCCGGATTGGCTTCTGGTGTGAGATCGTCAGCGTGATTGCGCTGGGGATTTATCTCCTGCTGTTCCACCGCGCGCAGCCCTTCTCGGTGGTCTTCGACTCGATGGGGGTGATCGCCAAAGACGGCAGCTACCAGCCCGCGTTTATGGCGGCGGCGCTGATCGGCCTGTTTATGTTCTTCGGCTTTGAAGCCTGCGGCAACGTGGCGGAAGAGGTGAAAAACCCGAGCAAAAAGATCCCGATCGCGATGATCCTCAGCATCGTGTTTGGCGCCCTCTCGGCGATGGTCTCGATCCTCGGCTACCTGCTGGCCTCCCCGAACCTGATGAATATCGTCAACGGTCAGATCGCCGATCCCATCCTGGCAATCCTCAACGAAGCCCTCGGCGAGACCGGTGCCACGGTGTTTATCATCATCGCGGTGATCGCCATGCTGTCGTGCATCCTCTCCCTGCAGGCCGCGTTAAGCCGCCTGATCTTCTCCTTCTCCCGCGACCAGATGCTGCCGGGTAGCGCCTGGATGTCGAAGCTGTCGAAAAACAGCGTCCCGGACAACGCGATGATCGTCAGCTGCCTGTTGCCGGTGCTGATCTGCGTGTGGGTTTACTTCCAGCCGGACAACCTGGCGCGCATCACCGCCTTTGCGGTTATCGGCATCTACATCTCCTTCCAGATGGTGGTGCTGGCGGCGCTGCGCCAGCGGCTGAAAGGCTGGAGACCGGCCGGGGAGTGGAGCGTCGGCGGCTGGGGGATGCTGGTCAATATCCTGGCGCTGGCCTACGGCCTGTGCGGCATCTGGCTGCTGGCGCAACCGGCCGAGAGCGCGAGCTTTATCGACCGCTGGACGGTGCTGGTGGGCCTGGCGGTGGTGGTGATCTCCGGCCTGATTTACATGGCGCTGGCCCGTCCGTTCGGGCGCTCGAACGCGCCGGAAAATGACGCGATTGAGCATGCAAAACGCCTCAACGCAGGACAACCTCTGTAATTCCCGGAACATAAAAACAATGGAGTCGGCTATGCAAGACAACTTATTGATTAATGGCGAACTGATTGCGGGTTCAGGTGAGAAGCAGCCCGTCTATAACCCGGCCACCGGCGAGGTGCTGCTGGAGATTGCCGAAGCCAGCCCGGAGCAGGTGGATGCCGCGGTGCAGGCCGCCGATCGTGCCTTCCGCCAGTGGGGCCAGACCACGCCGAAAGCGCGTGCCGAATGCCTGCTGAAACTGGCGGATGTTATCGAGCAGAACGCCGAAACCTTCGCCAGACTGGAGTCGCTGAACTGCGGCAAACCGCTGCACTGCGTGCTGAACGACGAGATCCCGGCCATTGTCGATGTGTTCCGCTTCTTCGCAGGTGCCACCCGCTGCCTGAACGGCCTCGCCGCCGGGGAGTACATGGAAGGGCACACCTCGATGATCCGCCGCGATCCGGTGGGCGTGGTGGCCTCTATCGCCCCCTGGAACTACCCGCTGATGATGGCGGCGTGGAAGCTGGGCCCGGCGCTGGCGGCAGGGAACTGCGTGGTGCTCAAGCCGTCGGAGATCACCCCGCTGACCGCCCTGAAGCTGGCCGAACTGGCCAAAGATATCTTCCCGGCAGGGGTGATTAACGTCCTGTTTGGTCGGGGTAAAACCGTGGGCGACCCGCTGACCGGCCACGACAAAGTGCGGATGGTCTCCCTGACCGGCTCTATCGCCACCGGGGAGCACATCATTTCCCACACCGCGCCGTCGATTAAGCGCACGCATATGGAGCTGGGCGGCAAAGCGCCGGTGATCGTCTTTAACGACGCCGACATCGACGCGGTGGTCGAGGGCGTGCGCACCTTTGGCTTCTACAACGCCGGGCAGGACTGCACCGCGGCCTGTCGCATCTATGCCCAGAAAGAGGTCTACAACGCGCTGGTGGAAAAACTGGGCGTCGCCGTCGCCAGCCTGAAAATGGGCGCCCCGGAGGATGAGACCACCGAGCTGGGACCGGTCAGCTCCGCCGCCCATCTGACCCGCGTCAGCGAGGCGGTAGAACGCGCCAAAGCCCTGCCGCACATCCACGTGGTCACCGGCGGCAACGTGGCGGGTGGCAAGGGGTATTACTTCCAGCCAACCCTGCTGGCCGGGGCGAAGCAGGAGGACGAGATTATCCAGCGCGAGGTCTTCGGCCCGGTGGTGAGCGTCAGCGTGTTCGATGACGAAGAGCAGGTGCTGGAGTGGGCCAACGACTCACAGTACGGCCTGGCCTCATCGGTCTGGACTCAGGACGTGGGTCGCGCGCACCGTATGAGCGCCCGCCTGCAGTACGGCTGCACCTGGGTGAACACCCACTTTATGCTGGTAAGCGAGATGCCACACGGTGGGCAGAAGCTGTCCGGCTACGGCAAGGATATGTCGATGTACGGGCTGGAGGATTACACCGTGGTACGGCATGTGATGGTGAAACACTAATATTATCCGGCGGCAATATCGGCTGATATTGCCGCCGGAACGGATATATACATTCTATATGGATCATTTTTTCGCCTCTCTATATACTTTGCATATAGCTGTAAAGAAGAGAGGATAATCATGCCCACCCCAACCCGTACCGCGCCGAAAAAATTCCTGTTTCAGCTCCGTTCCGTTGATAACGAATTTGGCGTCAGCGAGGACACCTTTGCTCGTCTGATGGCAGAGCTCTCCCTGAACCAGACCGAGCTAGTCCATAAGGCGTTACGCAACCTTGCCAAAGAGGTGCTGCCCGCCTACCAACAGGATGATGGCCCGCTAACCGACGCACAACACGCTGCCGTCAAAAAACTGTCAGGCCTCGATATTGCCGAGGACGATCTGGACTCTCCGTTATTTAAATAAGCAGGATGCTTATGACTAATAATTACAACCCGTTACCGGCAATCGGTGACATTATCTGGTGTAAGTTTCCTCAACATGAGGATCTGGGTCATCCGGGGCCAAAAGCGCGCCCCGGCCTGATTTTAAATGTCTTCCCGGATCTTCATGCTGTCCTGATTGTCTACGGCACATCCCGAACGGAACCTGTTTATAAAGGCGAGTTTGTGATCGATACCCAGCTTGAAACGGCAGGGTTAAGTTGGCCGACGAAGTTTGATCTTAATCGGCTGCAAAAGCTGCCTTTTAATACGGAGTGGTTTGCAGTAGCGCCGGGCGTGGAGATCGCTACGCCGTTGCCCAAAATGGGCGTGATCCCGCCAGTGTTTATTCCGGTTATGCGTGCCGCCTGGGCTAAAAGAGGGCAGTAGGCATTGCCCGGCGGCGCTTCGCTTGCACGGGCCTACGAGTTTTGTAGGCCGGGATCGCTACGCGTCACCCGGCGTAAATGCTGGTGAGCGATAGAGAATAATTCCACTGATTCTTAATACCGAAATAATTAAGCAACCTATGCAATGATAAAATCTGCTGAATAAAGCGTAATAACGTGTTTATAAGATTGTTCGGGTTAAATTCCGAATAATTAAGCCTGGAATAGACAACAATAAAATAGAGTACGTACCATCAGAGCTTTACGTCTGTAAGGATATATATCGTGAGTTCAAGACAAGATATCAGGGATGGAGCCGACTTCGATCATTCCTCAAGAGGACTTATTTATACGGATGTGCTGGGGTGGATAGATATGGGCCACGCTCGTGGCGACGATGTCGAAGAGCTCAGAAGACAGTTCATGCAGGGTGAGAGTAGCGGGCGGGATTACTATGTCGTGATGTATCGTCAGGATATGCACATAGCTAAATTTGGCTCTCGAGTGGGTATTGGAAGATTCGCCAGATGGGAAATCAAACGCGGCCGCGATATGCACGATATCAATCGTATGATGTTGGCGATGATGATGAGTACCGCGTTGAATTTCGAAGACTTACAAAGCTTTCGGTTATTTACCTGGTACACTGACAGCGGCTTCAGTGGAGAGGATTTAGTTTCTGACTTGTTTGGATTCTATCGTGCTATCACGCCAGGATTCTATGCCGATCAGGTGAAGCCTGTAAGCCATGAATCTGCGTTACGGCGCTGGGATTACTACGGAGCTATTGGTTCTTTTAAAAATCGAGGTTTTAAACCCATCATTTTTCCTGATCCGGACGACCCTTGTGTTAAGCACGTACCTTACATCGCTGAACTTCCCATGTTTATGAGATGGTTATATCCCTGGGATGATTTTACGTCTGGCATCGTCAATGTCCTTACAGAAAATGGTACAGCATTTAGCTATAAAGGAATTAGATGATGCTTACCACTTTTGCTAGATCCCTCATTGCTATATCCATCACCGCATTAATCCTCTGCGGGTTATTTATCTCTCTCATCGCATCAAACATAAACGGGGTGACGGTTTACAAAGAAACCGACCGTTATAACTATTACTCTCTCACCTACAATGAAATTCAAAACGCGCCAAGAATCTCGCAAAATTATTATTTTGAATCTCAACCCGGCGACGGATACGCGCCATCAAATGCCATCATTTTCAAAGACGCCACCAACCCAGAACCACTGCGAGCTTACCTGGTAAACTTAGGGTACGTCAGAGAGCAACGCAGGCTGCGTGGAATGGAAGTGTGGTGCCAGCCGGACAAAGAGGGCAAAGCTCGCTTCTATTTATACGTCGATAAACATGCTAAAGAAGTGACATTAACCCTTATTCAGGACTAGCCCCCATGCTCCACGCCCTTAACCATCTGACCCTCGCCGTCAGCAACCTGTCGGCCAGCATCGCTTTCTGGCGCGATCTTCTTGGTCTGCGCCTGCACGCTGAATGGCACACCGGGGCATATCTCACCTGCGGCGATCTCTGGCTCTGCCTGTCATATGATGAAACCCGAAAATTCGTCCCGCCGCAGAGCAGCGACTACACCCACTACGCGTTCTCCATCGATCCAGAACACTTCGAAAGCTTCACGCAAAAGCTTCAAGACGCTGGCGTCACCGTCTGGAAAGAGAACAAAAGCGAAGGGGAGTCGTTCTACTTTCTTGACCCGGATG
Organism: Leclercia sp. Marseille-Q4284; assembly: GCF_916618945.1. Lineage (NCBI taxonomy): Bacteria > Pseudomonadati > Pseudomonadota > Gammaproteobacteria > Enterobacterales > Enterobacteriaceae > Leclercia > Leclercia sp. Marseille-Q4284. The sequence goes on along the minus strand of NZ_CAKAKG010000002.1, from coordinate 358,781 downwards.
GGCACAAGCTGGAACTGCACGTAGGGGATCTCGCCGCGCGGCTGGCGGCGTGTCGGGAGAAGCCTTATGCGGGAATGGTCTTTACGTCGGCCTGATGCCCGGCGGCGCTGCGCTTGCACGGGCCTACAGGTTTCGTAGGCCGGGTAAGCGCAGCGCCACCCGGCGTAAAAGTTTTCAGGCCAGTTCGGGTATATAGCCTCAGCCCGTTTTCTCACTGTTTCACTATGTGAAACATTTCGCTCGACGCTTCTTTGATTCCCCTCACGCATCCCGATCCTGCGCTCGTCAGCCTCTGCGGATTCCTTACACTCAGCTTCATAACAATCACGTCACATTTGTTGACTCCTTTCCTGACCTCAGGAGGTTATATGGCTAATACCGACTCTGAATTCGCAGGGGATTACGCCCCTGCCGGGCAGCAAGCGCCCGCCCAAAGCCGTACCAAAATGATGCTCTCGGCGGGCATCGGGCATTTTATCGAGTGGTTTGATTTCGGGCTTTACGGCACCCTGGCGGCGATTATCGCCACCAACTTCTTCGCCAGCGGCGATCCGGTCATCGGGCTGCTGAAATCCTTCGCGGTCTTCGGCTCTGGCTTTCTGATGCGTCCGCTGGGCGGGCTCTTCTTTGGCTCGATGGGTGACAGACAGGGGCGGCGCAAGGTGCTGGTGACCGTCATCGTCATCACCTCCTGCTCCACCTTCGTGATGGGCATTTTGCCGACCTGGCATCAGGTCGGGATACTCGCCCCGGTGCTGTTGGTGATTACCCGTCTGGTGCAGGGCTTTGCCGCTGGCGGTGAAAGCTCAGGCGTCATTACCTATCTGGCCGAAAGCGCCAAACCCAACCGGCGCGCTACGCTCACCTGCTGGAGTGAAAACTTCAGTTTTATGGCCTTCGTCTGTGGCTCCGGGCTGGTGCTGTTTCTCACCCATACCCTCGGCGAAAGTGCCATGAACGACTGGGGCTGGCGCATTCCGTTCCTGCTGGCGGCCCCACTGGGGTTAGGCGGGCTCTATATGCGCCGAAATATGGAAGACTCCAGCGAATTTAAAAAGCTGAAACAGACCGGCAAGCTGGAGAAATCGCCCCTGCGCAAATCGCTCTCCACCTCTTCACGCGCCTTGTTGTTCTGCACCGGCTTCGTGGTGGTAAAGGCGGTCAGCAGCTGGGTGCTGCAGTCCTTTATGCCGGGCTATCTCTCGACCCATTTGCACTACAGCAAAACCGACGCCTATCTCATCACCACGCTCGGATTACTGAGCGTCGCGGTCTGTATGCCGATCACCGGCTATCTCTCCGATATCTGGGGGCGCCGCCCGCTGATGCTGATGGGCTGTGGGGGCTTCATCCTGCTCACTTACCCGGCAATGCTGGTGATGAGCCAGGGATCGGTGGGTTCCTCCATCGCGGCCATGAGCATGCTGGGCATCTTTGTCGCCATGTTTAACGGCGGCTGCGGCGCGGCGATGGTTGAACTGTTCCCGACCGCCATTCGCTACGGCAGCATCGCCATCGCCTACAACCTTACCGTGGCGATCTTCGGCGGCGTCACGCCGCTGGCCTCCGCCAGCCTGATCTCGCTAACCGGCGATCCGCTTTCCCCTGCGTGGTACGTGATGATCACCGCGCTTATCTCATTCATTGCCGTGTGGCTGGCCAAAGAGACCGCCGGCAAGGTGCTGGATTAACTGTTCCCGGAGTTGTTATGAAAATACGTCACGTTGAATGTTTTCCGCTGAAGATTACCCCAAAGCAGGCCTATCTCGGGGGGAGCGTTGAGGGGCACGACAGCGATTACTACTATCGCCCGGAGTACCGCTGCGTCTACTCGCGCAAAATGGAGACCTGCCTGGTCAAAATTACCACCGACGACGGCTGCGTCGGGTGGGGAGAGGCGCTGGCCCCGGTGGTTCCGCAGGTGATCGCGGAACTTATCACCCAACTTTTTGCTCCGCTGCTGATCGGGCAATCGCCTTTTTCAAGCGGGGTGCTGAACGCCCGCATGTACGATGCCATGCGCGATCGCGGCCATATCACCGGCTACCATATCGATGCCCTTGCCGCCGTGGATATCGCTCTGTGGGATCTCAAAGGCAAGCTGCTCGACCAGCCGGTGTGGCAACTGCTTGGTGGCGCTTATCGCCAGACGATCCCCTGTTATGTTTCCGGGCTACCCGAGCCGGACCTGCCCGCCCGTTGTCAGCTGGCGAAACGCTGGCAGGAGAAGGGCTTTAATGCCGTCAAGCTGGCGCTGGGCTACGGCGTGCGGGAAGACATTGCCAACGTGAAGGCCATACGTGAAACCCTGGGCGAAGAGGCGCAAATCTTCCTCGATGCCCACTGGAATTACAGCGTGGCAGAAGCCGCCGAGCTGGCGACGGCGTTGCGCGAATTCGGCGTCGGTTTTCTCGAAGCGCCATTGTTGCCGGAAGATGTGGCAGGGCACCGTGAGCTGCGGGCCAAAAGCCCGGTGGCGATTGCGCTGGGCGAAACCGAGCGCACCCGCTACCAGTTCAAACCCTTTATCGAGCAGCGGGCGGCGGACATTCTACAGCCGGACGTGGGCCGCACCGGCATCAGCGAGCTGATGCACATCGCCTCGCTGGCGGAGACCTGGAACCTGAAGGTCGCCCCGCATCTCAGCGTCGGTCTTGCGCCCTGTATCGCCGCGTCGCTGCACGTCGCCGCCGCCATCCCCAATCTCTACATGCTGGAGTATCAGCCTCCGGTCTTTGAGATTGCCAACCAACTTCTCACCACGCCGCTCATCTGCCAGCAGGGGGCGTATCAGCTGCCGCAGGGGCCGGGGCTGGGTATTGAAATCAATGAAGACGCCGTCATGGAGGCAACATGTTAAAAGGCAACGTACCGATTCTGGCCACCGCGTTTGATGCAGAGGGCGAAGTGGATTTCGCCTCGATTGAGCGGCTGGTGAAATTCCTCCTGCAACAGGGCATCGATGGCCTGGCGCTGTTCGGCAATGCCTCTGAAGGCTATGCCCTGACCCTGGGCGAAAAAGAGGCGCTGTTCGCCTGCGTGAAAAACCTCACCGGCGATCTGCCGCTGGTGGCCGCCGCCGGGGGAGCCGCCTCTGCGGTGGCGATAGAAGATATCGCCCGGATACAGCGCTGGGGGGCGCAGGTGGCGATGGTCAATCCGCCGTCGGTGGTGAAACCTGGCCCGGAGGAGATCGTTAATTTTTACCGGGAGATCTGCGCGGCCTGCGATATCGACATCATGATTCAGGACGCGCCGCTGATGACCGGGGTAAACATCCCGGTGGCCACGCTGGTCACGCTGTGCCAGTCGTTTCCGGCTATCAAGTACATCAAAGTGGAGCAACCGCCCACCACGCTGAAAATCACCGCCCTGAAGCAGGCGCTGGGCGACAGCGTCGGGCTGTTCGGCGGCCTGAACGCCGGTTTTCTCTACGAAGAGCTACGCCGCGGGGTGATCGGCACCATGCCCGCCTGCGAATTCCCGGACGTCATCAACATGATTTTGCAGGCCTGGCAGCATAACCCGCGGGAAGCGCAGTCGCTCTTTTACCGCTATCTTCCCTTCCTGCGCTATGGCGTGCAGCCGGGCATCGGCGTGGCGATCCACAAAACCGTGCTGCACCGGGCGGGGATCTTCACCACCGACGTGGTGCGCGAACCGGCCAAACGGCTGGACGCGGTCACCCGCGACGAGTTGCAGGATCTCACCGACGCGCTGCCGCTGGCGGTGTCTGGAGCGCGGGTATGAATTACATTGCCGTTGACTGGGGGACCAGCAATTTTCGGGCGATAAGCGTGCGCGACGGCCAGGTGATCCGCACCGTGCAGGAGACCTGCGGCGTGGCGAGCTGCGAGCGCGCTGAATTGCCGTCGATCCTGCGTAAGCAGTTGCTGCGGCTGGAAGAGGCCTGGGACCCGCATCTGCCCATGCTGCTGTGCGGCATGATTGGCAGCAATATTGGTATTGCCGATGCGGGCTACATGGCGTTGCCGCTGAGCTTCCGCGACCTGCTGGGTAAGGGCCGCGACTTGCCCGGTATCCTCAGCAACCCGCTGACCTTGCGACCCGGTATCTGCGATCCGCGGGCTAACGAAGTCTGCCGTGGCGAAGAGATGCAGTTAGCCGGGGCCATCGCCCTGACGGACGCCTGCACCTTTGCCGCCGTGGGCACCCACAGCAAATGGATGACCATTGACCGCCAGCAGCAGCGCGTGACGGGCCTGCGCACCCTGATGACCGGCGAGCTCTATCACCTGGTGTTAAATCATTCGGTGGTGGGTAAAGGGCTCCCCCCTCAGGTGACCTCCGCCAGCGCCTTCAGCGAGGGCGTCGCCGTGGCGCAATCGGTCGAGGCCGGGCAGGGCGAGCTGGTGAGCGAGCTGTTCCGCTGCCGGGGGCGATACATTCTGGGGGATCTCGACCCGGCCAGCGCCGCAAGCTGGCTCTCTGGCCTGCTGATCGGACACGAGATCCTGCGCGGTCACCCGGGGAATGCGCGCGTCTGTTTTATCGGCAGCCGTGCCTTGCTTCCCCTCTACCAGCAGGCCTGCGAGCAAATCGGGCTGCCCTGTTCCACCCTCGAGGCGGAAACCGCGCTGATTGCCGGGCTCAATGAGGTATTTCGACATGATGGTTAGCGCCGGGATTATTGCGATTTTACGTGGCATCACCCCTGCCGATTGCGTGGAGCAGGCGGCCTGCCTGCGCGATCATGGCATCACCACTATTGAGATCACCACCAACTCACCGGAGTGGATCACCAGCCTGCGACGGCTGCGTGATGCCTTTGGCGATGGGGTGACGGTGGGCGCTGGCACAGTGTTAACGCCAGAGCATGTCGCGATCTGCGCCGCCGCCGGGGGGCAATTTATCCTCACCCCCAACCTCGATCTGCGGGTGATCCACGCGGCAAAAAGCCAGGGGCTGGGGGTGTGCGCCGGGGTGATGACGCCCAGCGAGATTTTCAGCGCCTGCGAGGCGGGGGCCGACGTGCTGAAGATTTTCCCGGCCAGCGCCCTACCGGAAAACTATCCGCAACTGATCAAGGGCCCGCTGTCAGCGCCGGTGCGCTTTTCGGCGGTGGGGGGCGTGGACGTCAATAACGCCGCCGATTACCTGCGCTACTACGACAGCGTGGGGATCGGCAGTGCGCTCTATCGCCCCGGGCAGCCGGTCGCCGCCACGGCGGAGCGCTGCGTGCAACTGCTAGAGGGGCGGGAGCGCGGCGCCGCTGATTTTGCGCGCGGCAGAGATCAGAAAATGGCGTAGTTTGTCGATGTCCAGCTTATCGCCCTGGATGTTCGACAGGGCGATGGCGGCCTGCATTCCCGGAATAATGCAGGCCATCCGGTAATCCGTTTCGTTAAAGGTTTTACCAAACACCTGATGGCGCCGGGCCTCTTCGATATCGCGTTTAAGCAGTTGATAATCGTGTACGCCGAGGCGCGCCACGATCTCTTCGTCACTCATGGCCGACAGCAGTTTGATGCCAATCACCGAGTCATGCACCGGAAAAGATTCGTAGTTTCCGATGGCTCTGGCGATGCTTTTGCCGCCGCGGGTATGAATGAGATAGACCACGTTTTTGCCGCTTAACACCCCCACGACAATCGACACCGAGTGGCTGCCGGTCTCCTCCAGCATCTCCAGCACGGCGGTATAAAACGCCGAATTATGGATCGCGTTCGCCGAGAGACGATGGATGCCCATCCCCAGGCTGTACTTGCGCCTGGCGTCCTGCTGCACCATCTCCAGCGCCAGTAGCGTTTGCATCAGGCGGGAGACTTTCGCCGGATCCAGCCCCATCTCACGGCCAATCTCACGAATACCAAAAGCACGACTCCCTGTTGCCAGCAGATTCAGGCAACGGAATGCGTCAAAGACAGTGCTGTTCATCTCACCTTCCGGGCAATGTATTCAGTGAGTTGAGTGTAAGGCGAGAAGGGGAGGAAAAGTATTGTCGGCAACGACGAGTGTGAACACGACGGGAAAAAAGATAACCGGGGAGCTCACGCTCCCCGGGCAACGCCTTACAGCGACTTCACAAACGTCAGCAGATCTTCGTTCAACTGGTCCTGATGGGTCAGCGCAAAGCCGTGCGGTGCATTGTCATACACCTTCAGTTCCGCCTTGCTAATCAGCTCCGCCGCCACTTTGCCGGTGGTTTCGAACGGTACGATCTGGTCGTTGCTGCCGTGGATCACCAGCGTCGGCACGTCGACTTTCGCCATATCCGGGCGGAAGTCGGTTTCGGCGAAAGCGGTCACGCAGTCGAGGGTGCCTTTCAGCGACGCCAGCAGGGCGATGTTCAGAGTCTGGGTCAGGCCGCCTTCAGAGACGTTTTGCCCGGCGTTGAGGCCGTAGAACGGGGTGGCGAAATCGCTGATGAACTGGGCGCGATCTTTCAGCAGTCCGTCACGAATACCGGCGAAAACAGACTGATCCACGCCCTGCGGGTAAGAGTCGGATTTGCCAAAGATCGGCGTTACCGCACCCAGCAGCGCCAGGCCCGCCACGCGCTCGGTGCCGTAGGTGCCGATATAACGGCTCACGTCGCCGCCGCCCATCGAGAAGCCCACCAGCGTCACGTCGCGCAGATCCAGCGTGGTGATCAGGTCGTTGATGTCGGACGCAAAGGTGTCATAGTCATAGCCATTCCACGGCTGATCCGAACGGCCAAAGCCGCGGCGATCGAAGGCGATGGCCCGGAAACCGCGCTCAGCCAGATAGTTAAGCTGGCTGTCCCACATGTCGGCATCCAGCGGCCAGCCGTGGCTGAACAGAACCGGTTTACCTGCACCCCAGTCTTTGTAGTAAATCTGAGTACCATCTTTCGCTTTAATCGTCGCCATAGTCTCTTCCTCAAAAAGTTGTTTTAGGTTTTAAACCGGCGCCACCAGATAACGGGTCGCCGGGGGTGCATCGCCCTGATGAAAAGCCAGCACGCGGCTTTGCAGCAGGTGGTCATTCATGGTGTGACGCTCCTGCAGGCGCAGGTGTTCAACCCAGGATCCCATCAGGAAGGTCTCGATATAGAGACCCGGCTGGTCGATATCTTCATACACCGCCCAGCTGATGGCGCCCGCGCGGCGGCGCACCCGGCGCAGCTCATGGACGGCCTGCAGGAAATCGCTTACCGCTTCAGGATCAATCAGATACTCACAGGAGACCAGAACCGGGCCGCGCTCGTTGGGGATGCTCTCCCGCGCGTCGTCGGCAATCAGGCCGCTGGTGTCGAGGTTCAGGTTGGGATCTTTCTCCAGCTTCCAGCGCAGCGCCGTGGTGCTGGCCAGCAGCATCCCGATCGTCGCCACACAGAGTGACGTGGCGGTGTTAACGTGCGAGGCAATCTGTCCCCAGATGGCGCTGCCCGCGGTCATCGAGCCGAAGAAGACCGTCAGATAGACCGCCAGCGCGCGGGCTTTTACCCAGCGTGCGGCGCTGCGCTGCGCCCCCAGGTTGAGGGTGGAGAGCACCGCGATCCACGCAAAGCCGGTAAAGAACTCAAACAGGTTCAGCAGCCAGAAGTGGCGCACAAAGGCCAGAGCCAGCATGGTGAGGGCGAAGACCAGGCTTGCCGCCACCATCAACTGGTCGGCGTTCAGGCGCTGGCGCAGACGCGGCAGCAGCACCGCTCCGGCAATCGCGCCGAGCCCGATGCAGGCCAGCATCGTGCCGTACCCCGCCGGGCCAAGGCCCAGTTCCCGACGCGCCACCAGCGGCAGCAACGCCCAGCCCGCGCTGGCGAAGACGAAGAACGCCACGGTGCGGATCAAGACGTTACGCAGCACCGGGGCAGCGTGGACGTAGCGCACCCCGGCACGCACCGCCGAGAAGAAGTGCTCCGGCGGCAGGCGCTGCACGGATGCCGCAGGCTTCCAGCGCCACAGCACCCAGGCCACGCCCAGCACCGACAGGGCGTTGAGCATAAACACCATCCACGGCCCGGCCAGCGAGAGTAAAAAGCCCCCCAGCGCCGGGCCGATGGCGCGACTGATGTTCACCCCGAGCGAGTTCAGCGCTACCGCCGGGCCCAGCTCCGCCTTGCTCACCAGATCCGGGACCACCGCCTGGAACGGCGGCGAACTCATGGCGCTGCCGACGCTCAGCAGAAACGCCGCGCCCAGCAGCACCGTCGGCGTGACCTGCCCGGTAAAGCTCAGAACCGCCAGCCCTGCGGCGGCAATAAACATCCACAGCTGGGAGAAGAGCAGGTACTTACGCCGGTCGACGATGTCCGCCATCACCCCGGAAGGCAGGGCGAAGAGGAACATCGGCAGGCTGCTCGCCGCCTGCACCAGGGCGATATCCAGCGGATCGGCGCTCAGCGTCAGCATGCTCCAGTTGACCCCCACGTCGCTCATCCAGGAGCCAACGTTGGAGACCACCGTGGCGATCCACAGCATGCGGAATACCCGCTGGTGCAGCGGCTGCCAGGTGGACATCGTCGGGGCAGGCGGATGTTCCACATGCGCGTCGGTAATCTGGGTCATGCGAATCTCTCCGTGACACGCGAGCGTACCCGCCACGCGCCGGGGCCGGTGATCGCCAGCGTCGTAAAGATGATCAGCAGCAGCCAGCCAAACTGGCCTTCAGCAATCGACCAGCCCGGATGCACCACCAGCATCGCCACCAGCAGCACGGCGATGATCGGCACGCAGGCCAGCCGGGTCGCCACGCCGAACAGGATCAGGATCGGGCAGATCACTTCGGCGACGATCGCCGGGATCAGGCTGAAATACGGCCCGAAGCCAAAGGGATCTTCGATCCGCGTCAGTTCTTCGCTGAAATGCAGCACCTTCGGCAGGCCATGCACGTACAACAGCAGCAGGCTGCCGGTGATGCGCAGGAAGAACAGCCCCAGGTCAATCCGGGGCAGGGTCTGTGTGTGTGAGTTCATCATGATTAAAACGCGAAGCAGCTGCAGCCCAGCGCTCCCCAGAAGGCGTTATCGTCGGACACCGGCATCTCTGCGCTGCGGGCGAAATCATGCCCGTGGTTATGCACCCCGCACGGGCCGCTGCAGTGGTGCACAGCCTGCATTCCCACGCGGGTGGCCTGTGGTGGCGCGCTGCGGTAGTGACCTGGCACTTTGACCACCGGCGACCACTCCGGTAATACCGGGATGGATGGCGGGGCCAGCGGGCCGAAGCTGCCTGCGGCGTAGACGATGTTGCCATCCACCACCGTCAGCACCGACTCGATGCCTTTGATCTCCTCTTCCGGCACGCGGAAGAAGTCTTTGCTCAGCACCGCAAGATCCGCGAGCTGGCCTTTTTTGATCTGGCCTTTCTGGCTCTGCTCGTTGGAGAACCACGCGCTGCCCTGGGTCCAGAGCATCAGGGCAGTGTCGCGATCCAGACGGGCGCTGTGATCGTACATCTGCATCCCGCCCACGGTGCGGCCGGAGACCAGCCAGTAGAGCGCGGTCCACGGGTTGTAGCTCGCCACGCGGGTGGCGTCGGTGCCCAGCCCTACCGGCACGCCGGTCTCCAGCATCCGGGTGACCGGTGGCGTGTGGCGCACCGCTTCCATCCCGTAACGCTCGGCGAAGTACTCGCCCTGGAAAGCCATGCGGTGCTGCACGGCGATGCCGCCGCCGAGGGCCTTGATGCGGTCGATGTTGCGCTGGGTGACGGTCTCGGCGTGGTCGAAGAACCAGTGCAGGCCGTCGAAGGGGATCTCGCGGTTAACTTTCTCGAAGACGTCCAGCATGCGGCTGATGGACTCATCGTAGGTGGCGTGCAGGCGGAACGGCCAGCGGTGCTCCACCAGATGGCGCACCACGCGCTCCAGCTCGTCCTCCATGCCAGGGGCCAGATCCGGGCGCGGCTCGAGGAAATCTTCGAAGTCGGCAGCGGAGAAGACCAGCATTTCGCCCGCGCCGTTATGGCGGAAGAAGTCGGTGCCCTGGCCCGGCTTGAGCATATCGGTCCACTTCTCGAAATCTTCCAGCTCGTGGCCGGGACGCTGGGTAAACAGGTTGTAGGCGATGCGGATCGTCATCTGCTTTTTCTCGTGCAGCTCGGCGATCACCTCATAGTCTTCCGGGTAGTTCTGGAAACCGCCGCCCGCATCAATGGCGCTGGTCAATCCCAGACGGTTCAGCTCGCGCATAAACTGGCGGGTGGAGTTCACCTGCTGTTCCAGCGGCAGTTTTGGCCCTTTGGCAAGGGTGGCGTAGAGGATCATGGCGTTCGGACGGGCGATCAGCATCCCGGTCGGGTTGCCGTTGGCGTCGTGCTGGATCTCACCCCCCGGTGGGTTCGGCGTATCTTTGGTGTAACCCACCACCTTCAGCGCCGCGCGGTTGAGCAGGGCGCGATCGTACAGGTGCAAAATAAATACCGGGGTATCCGGCGCGGCGGCGTTGATCTCGTCCAGGGTCGGCATCCGGCGCTCGGCAAACTGGAACTCGTTCCAGCCGCCCACCACGCGCACCCACTGCGGGGACGGGGTGCGCAGAGCCTGCTCTTTCAGCATCCGCAGGGCGTCGGCCAGCGACGGCACGCCTTCCCAGCGCAGTTCGAGGTTGTAGTTCAGCCCGCCGCGGATCAGGTGCAGGTGCGAGTCGTTCAGGCCGGGAATAGCGGTGTGGCCTTTGAGATCCACCACTTTGGTGGCGTCGTCGTGGTACTGCATTACTTCCGCAACGGTGCCCACTTCAAGGAATTTGCCGTCGCGCACGGCCACGGCTTCGGCAAGCGGGTTTTCACGATCGACGGTATGAAACTGGCCATTCACCAGAATCAAATCTGCTTTAGCAGAGGAAGTCATAACTGCTCCTGACTGAGAGGGGAAATGTCAGGATTATTGGAACCGGTTACCGGAAAAAACCAGTTATACAATGGGATAGCTATACCAAAGTATAACTATACCTGCGTATAACTATACGAAAGGTTAATTATACAAAGAGATAATTACGCCAGCGCGGAGAGTCATCCAGGATACAGGTATCGCATCGTCGCCGCGTCGTGCGACGGATTTCACCTGTTCACCTCACTGGATACCATTATGTCTAACTCAAAACTCGAAGTGTTAACCCCGGATAACTGTCAGATGATCTTCATCGACCAGCAGCCGCAGATGGCGTTTGGCGTGCAGTCTATCGACCGTCAGGTGCTGAAAAACAACGTGGTAGGGCTGGCGAAAGCGGCCAACGTGTTCAACATCCCAACCATCATCACCACTGTTGAAACCCAGAGCTTCTCCGGCAACACCTTCCCGGAACTGCTGGACGTCTTCCCGGGGAAAGACATTCTTGAGCGTACCTCCATGAACTCCTGGGATGACCAGAAAGTGCGTGACGCCCTGAAAGCTAACGGCAAAAAGAAAGTGGTGGTTTCCGGCCTGTGGACTGAAGTGTGCAACAACACCTTCGCCCTGTGCGCAATGCTGGAAGGCGACTACGAGATCTACATGGTGGCGGACGCGTCCGGCGGCACCTCGAAAGAGGCCCACGACTTCGCGATGCAGCGCATGATCCAGGCTGGCGTGATCCCGGTTACCTGGCAGCAGGTATTGCTGGAGTGGCAGCGTGACTGGGCGCACAAAGAGACCTACAACGCGGTGATGGATATCGTGCGTGAGCACTCCGGCGCCTACGGCATGGGCGTGGATTACGCCTACACCATGGTGCACAAAGCCCCATCTCGCCAGAAGAGCGAGCACGAAACCCTGGCGCCAGTCCCGGCTCCGGTTCGCTAAGTTTTCAGCGGCAGGCTGGGCCCTCATCCGGCCTGCCGCTGACCTCTCTGGAGTCCACCATGAGTACTGGGTTAATTTCCCTTGCGGCAGGCGTGTTAATCGGCCTGCTGTACGCGTTGCTGAAAGTCCGTTCCCCCGCACCGCCTGCGCTGGCGCTGATTGGCCTGCTGGGGATGCTGGCAGGCGAACAGGCCACCCGCCATTTTCTGCATGCTGATGACACCGCGCAAAAAGCGCCCGTCACCCTCTCCACAGGAGCCTCGTCATGAAAGCCTGGGTCGTTTCGCTGAGCTGTGGAATTCTGGCAGGGGTGATTTATGCCGCAATTGATGTACACTCGCCCGCGCCACCCGTTGTCGCCCTGTTAGGGCTGTTTGGCATGCTGGTGGGGGAACAGCTGATCCCGATTGGCCGCCGCCTGTTCAGCCGTCAGCTGACGATGAGCTGGTTTCGCCATGAGTGCGTCCCCAAAATCAGCGGCACTCCGCCTCCACCCCGTCCCGGTGACGGTAGCGAGGGTTAATCACGTTTCGTTTGAGGAAAGAGAGCATGCCGCAGCGCATAGCCATCATTGATGATGAACGGTCTGTTCGCAGCGGGTTAAGCAACCTGCTGCAGTCGGAGGGGTACGCAACGGAAGCCTTCGACTCGGCGGAGTGTTTTCTCAGCCACCCCACCGCGCTGACAGACGCGGCGCTGGTGATTGTCGACATCCGCCTGCGAGGGATGACCGGGCTGGAGATGTTCGACAAACTGCGCCTTATCGCCACTTCGCCGCCCCCGCTTATTTTTATCTCCGGTCATGCGGATGACAATATCCAGCGCTACGCTGTTGATCACGGCGCCGTTGCTTTTTTGCGCAAGCCGATTAATGTCGATGTGCTGCTGGCGCACATTCAGCGCGCCCTCACCACCTGACAACACCTGCAAACCGCCCCACGCGAACCATTAATGAAGAACAATAAGGAACGTGGATGAACAATACATCGCTGCCTGCACTCTGGCCCGCCCCCGGAAATTTATCCGAAGGGCGGGCTTTTGTGCTTAAAGAAGACGTCATTTTTACCCCGCTGGGGCAGGAGGGGAGCCTCTGCTGGCTGAATGCCCGCCTGCCCAGCTCCGGCGGGTCGTTTATCATCGCCACCGGGGTGAGCGATGAAGAAGAGGCCAGCGCAACGCGCCTGCTGCGCAACGAGTTTGCCCTGCGGGAGTACCTGAGCGACGACTGGGCTATCCGCCCGGTGGCCAGCACGCAGTACCACGGGCGCTTTGCACTGGTTTATGCCCCCTTTTCATTTGTGCTGCTAACCAGGATTGTCGGCGCGCCGATAGCCTGTATCCAGAGCTTTCTCGATCTGGCGATCCGCATCAGCCTGCCTTTACGCCTGATGCACCTGCGCAACCTGGTGCACGGGGATATCAAGCCCGGCAATATCTTTATTCACGATGACAACAGCTGTCGGCTGGGAGGCTTTGGCCTGTCGTCCGGCACCTCAGAAGAGCTACAGCAGGCGCGGCTGACGACCATCGGCGGCACGCCCGCCTACATGTCGCCGGAGCACACCACTCGCACCCATCGGGCGGTGGACAGCCGCAGCGATCTCTACAGCCTGGGGGTGGTGTTCTACGAACTGCTCACCGGCAGCCTGCCGTTTGAACTGAGCGGCGAGGATCAGGGCAAGTGGGCGCACTATCACATCGCCTCCGAACCGCGCTCTCCCGACGCGGTGTACCCCGGCGTGCCCGCCATGCTGTCGGCCATCGTTCTCAAGCTGCTGGCAAAAAAACCGGAAAATCGCTACCAGACCGTCGACGGCCTGATTGCCGACCTGCGCCGCTGCCAGGCCACCCTCAGCGACGACGGGGAGATTGCCGTCTTTCCCCCTGGCCTGCAGGATCGCTCTCCGGCATTTCATCTCACCGACACCCTTTACACCGCCCATCCCCAGGCGGCGGATCTGATCCACGCCTTTGACCGGGTGAGCCGCGATAAGCTCGCCGGATTTGTGGCCATCAGCGGCCCGTCGGGGATCGGCAAATCCTCGCTGATCGCCTCCGGGCTGAAAGCGTTGCAGCACCGCAGCGTGCTGCTGGCGGTGGGCAAGGTGGATCAGTTTTCCCCCACGCTGCCCTATGCGGCGCTGACCTCGGCGTTTCGTACCCTGGTGCTGCATCTGCTGGGGCTGTCGGCGGAGGAGGTGGCCCAGTGGAAGGTCCGTCTGTCGCGCGAGCTGGAGGGCTACGAAGCCTTAGCCGTCAGCCTGGTGCCGGAGCTGCGGCTGCTGCTGGAGAGCAAACCGCGCTTCTCCAGCGACACTTTCTCCATCGATGCCCGGGCGCGCTTCAGCCACATGGTGCTGGCCCTGGTCAACACCTTCGCCAGCGCGGGCAGCCCGCTGGTGCTGCTGCTGGACGATATCCACTGGATCGACCCCGCCAGCCTGCAAATTCTCGAGTATCTGCTGACCCATGGCGGCACCGTGCCGCTGCTGATGGTGGTGGCGCACCGGGATGCCTGCTCGCTGCCGGACAATGTCCTGCACAATCAGCTGGCCAGCCTGCACCGGGCTTCGCGCAATACCACCGAGCTGCGCCCGGAGCCGCTGTCGGTGAAGGCGGTATCGCGCTGGCTGGCGAGCATCTTCCATACCCGCTCGGCGAACACCGCCGATCTGGCCGGGCTGATCCACGAAAAAACCGGCGGCAACCCGCTGTTTGTGCATGAGTTCTTCCGCCGCATCGTTGATGACGGGCTGGTGACGCACAATAAATATCAGGATAAGTGGCACTACGATCTGCACGCCATCCGCATCCGGCACTACACCGAAAACGTGGTCACCCTGGTGCTGCAGCAGCTGGAGGAGATGCCGGAAGAGACCCGGCGGCTGTTGGGCAGCATCGCCTGTCTCGGCGGCAGCGGCGAGCTGGAGATGGTCTGCCGCGTGGTGGCGATGTCGGTGCCGGAGATCCGCTATGCCCTGCACCCGGCGGTGACGGCGCAGCTGCTGACCCTCAGCGACGGCAGCTATGCTTTTACCCACGACCGGGTGCAGGAGGCGGCTTTCGCCCTGCTGGATAATGCCGAGCGCAGCCGTCTGCACCTTACCACCGCCAGCCTGCTGGCGGAGTCGGCCCGTCAGGCGGCGGGCAACGAGATCCTGTTCCGCGCCGTGCATCACGTCACGGCGGCGCTGGACTGTATTCAGCCTGCGCCCCAGCGGGAGATGTTCCGCGAGCTAAGCCTGCTGGCGGCCCGCCGCGCCCGCCGCTCGGGGGATTACCTCTCGGCCCTGAGCTATATCCAGACCGCCCGCGCGCTGGGCAACGCCGGTGCGCTGCCGGAGAGCGCCAGCGACTTCACCCTGGACAGCGAGGAGGCCGGGTGCCAGTTCGCGCTGGGCAATCTCGACAGCACTCGTCAGCTGTGCGACCGCATTCTCAACTCCCCCGGCGGGCTGGCGGAAAAAGCGCGGGCGGCCAACCTGCTGGCCGAAGTTTATATGCGCCAGTCCGACAACCGGCTGGCGCTGGAGGCGACCCTGAGCTGGCTGGCGGTGTTTGGCATTCACGTCAGCCGCTACCCGGAAGCCGCCGAGTGCGACGAGGCCTGGCACAGCCTGTGCAACCGCGTCGGCGATAACCCGCAGGGCCACTTTGCCGGGCTGCCGCTGATGAACGACGGCGACACCGAAGCGGTGATGAATCTGCTCAACAGCGCCTGCGTGTTCGCCAGCTTTACCCGCTCGCGTCTGCATTTCGTTCTGCTGTGCCGGATGATGCACCTGACCCTCGATCACGGCATTACCGGTGCCTCCGCCCCGGCGATCGCCTGGTTCGGGGTGCTGATTGGTCACCGTTACGCCGAGTATCGTCTCGGGTTCCAGTACGGCATCCTGGCGCGGGATCTGGTCAACCGCCACGGCTTCGACGCCTTTGAGGCCAAAACCCTGCTGCCGCTGGATCAGCTCAGCGTCTGGACCCAGCCGCTCTCCTGGGCCATCGAGTGCGCCAAAGCCTGCTTCACCTCCGCCGTGACCCACGGGGACATGACGATGGCCTGCTTTGCCGCCTGCCATCAGGTGATCAACTTCCTCACCCGGGGCGATCACCTCGACGGGGTGTTGACCAGCATTGAGCGCGGGCTGGCCTTTGTGCGCAAAACCCATTTCCAGGACGTGGAGGCGATCCTGATGATCCAGCGCCACTACGTGGAGCACCTGCGCACCCCGGTGAGCGGCCACTGGACCGCCATCGACGTGCTGCCGGAGTCCCTGCTGCCTGCCGCGCCAGAGCAGGCCACGGAGCAGACCTCCACCATGCTGTTCTGGTTCTGGCTCTACCGCGGGATGGCCCACTTCGCCTGCGGCGAGTTTCCGCAGGCGGCCGATAACCTCGCCCAGGCCGGGCGATTTGCCTGGTCCGCGCCGGGCCATATTCATCTGATGGATTACCATCTTTACAGCGCCCTGACGCTCTCCCAGCAGCTGACCCCGGAGACCTTTTCCGCCGATCTGCGCCGTCAGATCCACCTGCATTACGACAAAATCGTGCTCTGGGCGCGGATCAACCCCGGCACCTTTGCTGATAAAGAGGCGCTGATCTACGCCGAGATCGTGCGGCTCGACGGCATGAACAGCATCGCCCTTGAGCAGTACGAGAAGGCGGTGCGCCTGTCGCGCGAGGGGGGCTTTAACGCTTTTAATGCTCTGGCCCACGAGCTGGCGGGACGCTTCGCCCACGCCTGCGGCTATACCACCGCCGCCGATGCCCATTTCCGCGGGGCGATGACCGCCTGGGGCCGGGCCGGAGCGCAGTCTAAAGTGCGCCAGCTGGAGCGGGATTTCCCCTACCTGCTGACCCCTGGTCAGGCCAACGCCTGGGACACGGTGACCTTTGCCCGCAACGAGGAGATTCGCGATCTGCAGAGCGTGATCAAGGCCTCGCGCGCCCTGTCGGAGGAGATCAACCTCGAGCGGCTGATCGAAACTCTGATGACCATCCTGCTGGAGCGGGCCGGGGCCCAGCGCGGCTTTTTGATTCGGGTGAATGACAACAACATCCCGGAGATCGAGGCCAGCGCCAGTACCACCACCGACGGGGTGCGGGTGCAGATCCGCAAACAGGTGCCTCTGGCCACCGACATGCCGCTGACGGTACTGGCGGCGGTGATCCGCACCGGGCAGGAGATCCACACCGGCAAGCCGGAGGAGTTCCACCCCTTCAGTCAGGACCCGTATCTGGTGACCTCCGGCGCGGCGGTGATGTGCGTTCCGATGTTCAAGCAGGCGCGGCTGGTGGGGGTGCTCTATCTGGAGAACCGTCTGATGCCGGAGGTCTTTACCGTGGAACACTCCCGGGTGGTGAGCCTGCTGGGGGCACACGCCGCCATCTCGCTGGAGACCGCCCGCCTGTATGCCGAGCTGCTGGAAGAGAACCTCCAGCGCCGTCGGGTTGAGAAAGAGCTGCGGGCCAGCCAGACCTCGCTGATGCTCGGGGAGCAGATCAGCCACACCGGTAGCTGGCGCTGGGAGCTGCAGCAGGATCTGATGTTTATGTCGGAAGAGTACGCCCGCATCCTCGGCCTGCCCGAAAAGCAGAAGATGATCTCGATGGCCGAGTTCCTGACGTTTGTGCATCAGGATGACTATCCGCGCATCAGCACCCTGGTGACCGAGAGCGTGCGCGATGGCCTGACCATGCGCGCCGAGTTCCGCATCATCCGTGCCGACGGCGCTACCCGCACCATTCTGGGGATTGGCGATCCGGTGGGGGTGGGCAGCGAAGTGAACGAGTATTACGGCATCATCACCGACATCACCACCCAGCGGACGGCGGAAGACGCCATGCGGGTGGCGCAGGCCGAGCTGGCCCGCGTCGCGCGCGCCACCACCGTCGGGCAGCTCACCTCGTCGATAGCCCATGAGATCAACCAGCCGCTGATGTCGATTGTCGCCAACGCCGGGGCCAGCCTGCGCTGGCTCAACCGCGATCCGGCCCGGCTGGATAAGGCCCGCATCGGGCTGGAGGAGATCGTCTCCGAGGGCGAGCGGGCAGGGGAGATCATCCGCAGCCTGCAATCTCTCACCCGCAAGCAGGACCCGGCTTTCGCCCGCATCGATCTGCACCATCTGGTGCGGCACATCATCACCCTGTCGCGCAGCGAGCTGGAGCAGCGACGCATCAGCGTCAACTATGCCCTGGCGGCGGCGGACAGCTTTATCGTGGGGGACAGCGTGCAGATCCAGCAGGTGCTGCTGAACCTGGTGATGAACGCCGTGGAGGCGATGGCTGAGATCAAGGATCGTCCCGGCACTCTGCTGCTGTCGACCTCGAACCCGGAGGGCGGGGGGATTACCTTTGAAATTGCCGACAGCGGCACCGGCATCGGACCGGGGCTGAGCGAGCGCATCTTTGACTCGTTCTACTCCACCAAAGCCCAGGGGATGGGGGTGGGGCTGACCATCAGCTACAGCATTATCGAGCGGCACCGGGGCAAGCTGACGGCCCGCAATCGCGAGCCGCACGGCTGTATTTTCGCCTTTACCCTGCCGCTGGCAGCGAGCGAGGAATTACTCTGACGGCAGGCTTCAGGTCAGGCGCTCGGCGGCCCTGACCAGATCCGCCAGCGAGCGGGCCTGCATCTTGTCCATCACCCGGCGACGATGGACTTTAACGGTGATTTCACTCACCCCCAGCTCGGCGGCAATCTGCTTGTTCAGCAGGCCGCTGATCGCCAGCTGTAACACCTGCTGCTCGCGCGGGGTGAGGGAGAGATGGCGCTGCTTGAGGGAGTACTGCTCCCGCAGGTGCGAGGCGTTATCTTCCGCCAGCTTCAGCGCCGCACCAATGGAGTCGATCAGATCGTTCGACGCCACCGGTTTGGTAAGAAATTCGTATGCGCCACCCTTCATCGCCTTCACCGACATGGGAATGGTCCCGTGCCCGGTGAGGTAGATAATTGGGATTTCGCGCCCACCGGCCTTCAGGGCATCCGCCACCTCAAACCCGCTGATGGTCGGCATCTGCATATCGAGGATCACGCAGGAGGGCACATCTTCAAAGGTGTGTTGCAGAAAAGATTCTGCCGAAGAAAAATCGAGGGCGTTCAGCCCGGCAGACTCCAGCAGCCCGACCACGGACCGCCTGACAGCGTGATCATCATCAACGACGTAAACAATGTGTTCCATTAATAGCCCCAATGATTCAGCCTGACAGAGATGAGAGGATTTTCGCTCAGCGTGAAAACCACCCCCTGATGTTCAAGCGATTATGGTGGCAGCCTTCGAACGCAACTACTCTAACACATTAATTATCATTATCATTTAACAATATGATAACTATATGAAAGCAATATGTGGTTTTTCAAAACCGCTTTTCACATTGAGTAAGCGTAGGCCAGAATTGGTTAAATTGTCGGCAATTGATAAGGGGTGAGTGATAAACGCAGTGGGTTCAGGCGCATGCCGCAGAGAGGGCTAAATCATTACTCTATATTTTTCCAGCTCAGTCACTGTTTTCGGCAAGCCCAGCTGTAGCAGGCCTTGCAAAAATTGGTCTGGGGTGAGGGGCGGATGACGCAGATGCGAACGCTGCATTCTCACCGCCTCGAGAACCAGCGCATGGTTCAGGTCAAAAAGGTCTGATAAGAACTCATCAGGGTGAAGCGCTTCGACATCAAATTCAGCGAGGTTTCCGCCAGGAAAATCGACAAGGTTGTAGGTCACAATCACTTCGGAATCCGAACGAATAGCTGCGGCGAGCACATGCCTGTCATCCTGATCCGGCAGGTTAAGGCCATCAATAATGCTCTCATACCCTGATACGCAGGCGTCGCCGAAGGCTTTATTCATTAGCATTTCGGTGCGCTTCAGCTGGTCTGGGGTGATATCAGGGCGATTAATAAGCAGATTTCGCTGCCATTCATCGTGTATCTGGGTAGTCCATTTGGGCTGATATAAGCCAGTCTTCCCTATGTGCATGAGAAGATCCCGCAGCATTGATGGGTATAGCACGCAGGCATCAAGAACGACGGGATAGGGTGAGTGTGTCATCAGTAAAAGCCAAGCTCCTGACTTTGTTCCGCCAGCTCGCGAAGTGCTTGTATGCTTTCTGCATCACGCTGATCTTTGTACTTCATCAGGTCTGCAAAAAGAATACGGCGATGACGGCCAGTTTTATGGAACGGTAGCTTGCCTTCCTCGAGAAGTTTCACCATATGTGGGCGAGAAACATTCAGGATATTGGCTGCTTCCTGCGTAGTTAGTTCGGCATGCACAGGCACAACCTGGACGGCGTTGCCCGCAGCAAGTTCACCGAGAATACTCATCAGAAGCGTCAGTGAAGAGGTTGGCAGCTCTATTTGATGAGTGACATCCTGTGCATCCTGGATCGTAATTTTTTGCGTTTCCTGCTTTGTGGACAGAAACGTAGCAAGCTCCCTTTGTCCGCGTACAGCTGCCTCAATCTCCTTTGGAGCCGGTAACGTAAGGCTGTTCAGAAGTGAGTTTGTCATTTCAGTATTCCAGTAGTGTCGAGTTTCATGTTTACGGTGAGTAAAAGTACACCATAGAGAACTGTAATCGAAACAAACGAAAAGCACAACAAACGAAATAAACGAAAAAGCCCCGCATTGCGGGGCTTTTACTCCAGGTAGTATTCAGTGGGTACTCACTCCCCCACCAGCTCAATACGGTTCCCATCCGGATCCGCAATCACGGCTTCGTAATAGCCATCCCCGGTCATTCGCGGGGCGCTCAGTAGCGTGTTGTTTAACCGCGCCTGCTCCGCCATGCGATCCACATCCCCTTTGCTTCCGACGTTCAGGGCGATATGCGCCCAGCCGATAAACTCCGGGTGGGCGGGGGCATCGGGCAGATCCGGGACGGTCATCAGCTCGATGGTCGGCCCGTCGCTGAGGGTCATAAAGTGCGATGCAAATCCCGGGCGGTTTTTACTCAGGTAGCGCTCGTTACAGCGTGCGCCAAACACCGTTTCCCAGAAGTGGACCTGGGCGTCCAGGTTGCGGGTCCAGAGTGCGACATGTGCAATATTCATCTTATCCCTCGCTGCGGGCGGGTTGGTTGGCGGTGACGGTCACAGACAGCGCGGCGACGACCAGCATCAGCACCATAATGACCATAAACGCCTGGGTTAATGAGGTGGCATGCGCCACGTAGCCGATAATCGCGGGTCCGGCGAGCACGCCGAGATAGCCCAGCGTGGTGATGGCCGGTACGGCAACCGCCTGCGGCATGCGGGTCTGACGGCCAACGGCGGAGAACATCACCGGCACGATATTGGCGCAGCCGGCACCCACCAGCACGTAACCGACCAGCGACAGCTGCCACTGCGGGACAAAGGTCACCAGCGCAAAGCCGACGGCAGCCACCAGCGCGCCGCCGACCACCGCGCGCAGGGCGCCGGTACGGGCAATCAGTTTGTCGCCGGTTAAGCGGAAAAGGGTCATCGCCACCGCAAAGCAGGTGAAGCCCAGCCCGCCCAGCGACTCCGGTACGCCGCGCACTTCGGTCAGGAACACCGCGCTCCAGTCCAGCACCGTCCCTTCGGCAAGAAACACCGCAAAGCAGATGGCACCAATCAGCAGCACCACGCCGCGGGGTACGGCAAAGGCCGGGCCGGAGGCAGGGTTGGCCCACGGCAGCAGCCCTTTCAGGCTGGCGGCCAGCATCAGAATGACGCTCAGGATGATGATCAGGCAGGCGGCAAAGGCGCTGGCTCCGAGGGTCAGCAGCAGGGTCATCGCCCCCGCGCCCGCAATCCCGCCGACGCTGTACATACCGTGAAAACCGGACATCACCGGCGTGGGCGAGTCGCGCTCGACGATGATCGCCTGAATGTTCATGGCGCAGTCCGTCACCCCCACGCCCACGCCGAACAGCAGCAATGCGGCGGCGAGCAGGCGCGGATCCGGAATGATCGCCAGCAGAGGCGTGGTGAGCATCACGATCGCCAGCGCGGTGACAATCACCCGACGGCAGCCGTAGCGGCTGGTCAGCATCCCGGTGAGCGGCATCGCAATCAGCGCCCCCATTCCCAGGCACAGCAGCAGCGAGCCGAGCGTAGCCTCGTTGACACCAGTATTGGCCTTCGCGTAGGGCACCAGCACCGCCCAGGTGGCGGTGACGTAGCCGGCAATAAAAAAGACGATCCGGGTGGCAAGCCGCTGAACGGCGCCGGTGGTCTGCTGGGTCATTTCACATCCTTATAAGGTTTCAGTCCCGGGGAGGCCGGTGTTTTATGCTGCTCCTTTTCCCCGGCGCGCGCATTGGCGGTTACGGGCTCAAACAGGAAGCCGTCATGGGGCCTGGTGGCGGGCACCTGCTGGCGGTAATTATCATCGTATTTCATCGTGACGCTCCGGTTTAAGGCCTGGTGGATTGACAGAGCGCGCTGTCATGCAACATTATGCGCATTGTTGCTCGATTCAAATCCAGAGAAGATAATTTATGCTCGATTATGCAGCTTTCCCGGAACAACGACAAGATCTGATCCGCCAGATCCTGCAGGAAAATGGCAGGGTAGTGTGCGCCGAACTGGCGACCCGGATGCAGGTGTCGGAACACACCATTCGCCGGGATTTACATGAGCTTAGCAAAGAGGGGGTCTGTAAGAAGGTCTACGGCGGGGCGGTATTGCAGCTGGCGGATGCCGGGAATTTCTTTAGCCGCGAGCAAAAAAATTACGCCAAAAAGGTCACGATCGCGCAGAAAGCAGCAACTCTCATCAAAACAGGGAGCTGTATTTTTATTGATACCGGCACCACTAACCTCGCGCTGGCGAAGGCTCTGCCAGCGGATCTTGCGCTTACGGTGGTCACCAACTCTCCGGCGATTGCCACCGAACTGCTGCGTCATCCCCTGTGCGAGGTGATCATCACCGGCGGCCAGATCCAGCGCACCTCCGGCGGCGCGGTGGGGGCCACGGCGGCGAGCCAGATCCAGGGAATTATTTTCGATCAGGCGTTTATCGGCGGCTGCGCGATGGATCCGGGGATGGGGCTGACCGGGTTCGACTTTGCCGACTGCGAGTTCAAGAAGGCGGTGATTGCGCAGAGCAGCCAGACCATTGTGGCGCTCACCACCGATAAAATCCCCGGCGTGGCGCGCTTTGTGGTGGCGAAAAGCCGCGACATCGACGTGCTGGTGGTGGAGGCGAGCCTGGATCAGGAGGCGATCGTGGCGTTTGCGGCGCAGGATGTGAGGATTATCAGCGCCTGAGATTGATGCGTGTTTTCATCATTACCTGATGACCGGGGCAAAAAGAGAGAACCGTATCACCATCCGCGTGTGAAAAGACTTCAACACCTGTGAAATCAGGAATAGTGACTCTGGCACCGCAATCCAGTAATTCTGTTCCTCCGATCCCGACACAATAGGCCCCTGCGGCGTGCGCAGAAGTCACCCCGCTTCTGGAATCTTCGAAGACAAGAGTCTGACTGGCAGGGATCGCAAGGCGCTTTGCGGCGAGAAGGTAGGGATCCGGAAAGGGCTTACCGCGTGATACGTCATCACGTTCGACAATCACTGAAATGCAATCCTCAATCTGAAGCGTAGCCATCACGCGATCGATTTTTTGCCGCCAGCCGCTGGTTACGATCCCTACGCTGACCCCGGCTGCATTCAGGGCAACGATCAGGGGGACAACACCGGGGACAGGATCATAATTGGCAGTATTTTCTACATCAATAACATGCGCCTGCACGTTTTGCTGGGCCGCGAAAGGGAGATCGCCGAAGAGTGCCTGGAGCGTATGAGGACCAGGTTGCCCATGAATATGATTAATAATGTCCTCCCGGGTCAGCGTTTTTTCCGTTATCGCAGCGGCTTCATGCCAGGCGCGCTCAATAACCGCATTGGAATCGATAAGTACGCCGTCCATATCAAATAACACCGCCGCCAACCTGTCTTGTGAATTATCCATTTTGAATCTCCTTTTATTTTGGTGCTGTAATGACCGTTATTAATTATCATGTCACCCAAGACAAGGGTTTGTATAATTCCAATATGTTTGGGTTCGATAAATGGCTGGAATAGATATCAGGCTGCTGCGTGCTTTTGTTACGCTAGCAGATAAAGGGAATTACCAAAAAGCGGCTAACGTTTTGTTTCTGACGCAGCCTGCATTATCTAAGCAGATTAAGCTGTTAGAGCAGATGACGGGCGGGATACTTTTCCAGCGAGGCCGCCATGGTGCAGCGCTGACGAGCGCGGGGAAGCAACTGTATGTCAAAGCGCAGTCACTATTAATCTCTCATGCTGAATTTTTATCATTCGCGCAAGAAATACATAAGGTCAATGCCGGTAAATTAAAGATCGGGTTTGGTATCTCGACATTTCACAGTGCTCCTGTATGGATTAATATTTTTCGGCAAAAATTTCCTCAAAGCGATATCTCTATTAGCCACATTCCTTCTGCCATACAGATGAGGATGTTGCAGGAAGGAACATTACACGTCGGGTTTTTACGATTACCGGTACCTGATTCACTGGCATATAAAGTGTTAAGCGAAGAGCAACTTATGCTTGCTGTGCCCATGGATAGCCATTGTGATCCCGATAACATTCAACAGGTGCTTTTATCGTATCCGTTATTACAAATCGATCCTGCTGCCAGCCCCTGTCTCGCGCACCAGACAGCGTGCTTCGTGCAAAATAATCGCCTTTCCACCGCACCTGTCTCTGCGACAGAAGATCTTCCGTCGTTGCTGGCGCTAGTCGCAGGAAAAAATGGTGTGGCATTTGTACCCGCCGGTATTAGTAATATATTGCCTGCGGGCGTAAGACTGATTTCTCCGGGGACGAAGCAAATATGCTGGCGTATAGGCGTTGCGTGGGATCACAAAATAACCAACCGACTACGAGATGATTTTTTGCAGGTAATTTGTGATAACAACGGATTTTTATCACTTCTCACACGGGATGCGTGTGCCTGACAACCCTTACAGGAAAAACAGGTTACACTCTGACTTTGTGCGCCATAAGCCGAGGTTAAAAAACAATGCAATACCTTCAGAAAAACGACAACACCGAGAAAGCAGAGCAGAAGAATGACGCGGGTGCGCTGCAGCAGAAGCTTCTTGAGTCACGCTCGATCATCATCTCCGGTGAGATTAATCAGACGCTGGCCGAGAAAGTGATCACCCAGTTGATCCTGTTGCAAAGCGTCAGCAACGATCCGATCAAGCTGTATATCAACAGCCAGGGCGGCCACGTGGAAGCGGGCGATACCATTCACGATTTTATTAAATTTATCCGCCCGGACGTGCATGTCATTGGCACCGGCTGGGTGGCGAGCGCGGGGATCACCATCTTCCTGGCGGCGAAAAAAGAGCACCGCTACGCACTGCCGAATACCCGCTTTATGATCCATCAGCCGCTGGGCGGCGTACGGGGTCAGGCGACGGATATCGAGATCGAAGCGCGTGAAATTATTCGCATGCTGGAGCGGGTGAATAAGCTGATTGCCGACGCCACCGGTAAGCCGCTGGAGAAAGTGAAAAAAGATACCGACCGTAACTTCTGGATGTCCCCGGCAGAAGCGCTGGATTACGGTATCGTGGGCAAAATCATTACCCACTATGACGAGTTAAAGCTGGATTAATCCCTGCACGTAGCGCTCATCACCTGAGCGCTAACGCACCTCAAACACCACCGCCGTCCATTTGACTTTAGTGTAGGGCGGAAACGTGGGGCAAGGCTCAATCCGGGTACAGGCACCCGACCAGATAAAGGTATCCTCATCAATCCGGTACCAGTGCGGATTGCCCTGCACCGCATCGCCCACCACTGTCGCCTGCACGCTGATGCGGCTCCCCGCAGGCAGCTCGTCGGCCACAGGTGCGAAAACGGACGGGTTCTGTTTTCGCGTATAGACCCCCATCAGGGTCTTCACACTGGCGGAAACGGGCAGTTCGATAAATGGGCTCATGGCAGGCCTCATAGCAATACACTCTTTGTCATTAACGATATAAGTCGCTCTGTAACTCGCGCTCACGATAAAGCGTGAAACTGTCAAGCTGTGTCATGCGAATGGCTGAATGCAGCAGATTTCATCTCCGCTTGACCCACGACAAGGCAGCCTGGCCCGGCCTCTTTCTATAATCAGGCCCGTTTGTCTTTTCACTGGTGCTAACCATGGCGTATCAACTCAACCTCAACTGGCCGGAATTTCTAGAAAAATACTGGCAAAAGAAACCTGTCGTATTAAAAAACGCCCTGCCCAATTTTATCGATCCTATCAGCCCGGATGAGCTGGCAGGTCTGGCGATGGAGCCGGAAGTGGACAGTCGCCTGGTCAGCCATAAAGAAGGTAAATGGCAGGCCAGCAACGGTCCGTTCGAGCACTTCGACGGTCTGGGCGAAACCGGCTGGTCATTGCTGGCGCAGGCGGTCAACCACTGGCACGCTCCGGCTGCCGAGCTGGTCCGTCCGTTCCGCGTGCTCCCGGACTGGCGTCTGGATGACCTGATGATCTCCTTCTCCGTCCCGGGCGGCGGCGTGGGCCCGCATATCGATCAGTACGATGTGTTTATCATCCAGGGGATGGGCAGCCGTCGCTGGCGCGTGGGGGACAAACTGCCGATGCGCCAGTTCTGCCCGCATCCGGCGCTGCTGCATGTCGATCCTTTTGAGCCGATCATCGACGAAGATCTGGCCCCGGGCGATATCCTCTACATTCCACCTGGATTCCCGCACGACGGCTTCACCCACGAGACGGCCCTTAACTACTCGGTGGGCTTCCGTGGTCCGAACGGCCGGGATCTGATCAGCAGCTTTGCCGATTACGCGCTGGAAAACGATCTGGGCGGCGAGCACTACAGCGATCCGGATTTGACCTGTCGTGAACACCCGGGTCGGGTAGAGGAGTACGAACTCGAACGCCTGCGCAAGATGATGATCGAGATGATCAGCCAGCCGGACGACTTTAAGCAGTGGTTTGGCAGCTTCATCTCCACCCCGCGCCATGAGCTGGATATTGCCCCTGCCGAGCCGGAATATACGTCTGAAGAGGTGCTCGACGCGCTGCTCGGCGGTGAAATCCTGACGCGCCTGAGCGGGCTGCGGGTGCTGAATATCGGCGGCAGCGTCTTTATCAACAGCGAACAGCTGGAAACGGTGGACGCGACGGCGGCGGATGCCCTGTGCCGCTACACCGAGCTGGGCCAGGCGGAGCTCGGCGCTGCGCTGCAAAATCCGGCATTTGTAAAAGAGCTGACCGGTCTGATTAACCAGGGATACTGGTTCTTCGACGAGTGATCGTACCGGCGGCGCAGGGCGCAAGCCCCACGCCGCCAACGTTAAGCCGCGAGGATATGACAGGCTCTCCAGTAATCCAGAAGACGCTCGTCATCGCTTTCTCGCTCGGCTTTGCTTTTCATGGCCCGGGCAAGATTTTCTCTCGACACCTCCTGGCCTTTTTGCACAACCTCTAAAACCGCTTCACCAAGAGCCAGGGATATTTCGGTGTGATTTGCTTCTACCATATATGCCTCCGTGTTGAGTGCGTGATATTAATTATGTCGCACAGTAACGGGCATAGAATATTTCTCGGCACATTCTTATATATTTAATATAACCTCCAGACCGTTGCGTAAATAATGTTTCGAAATGCTAATGAAGCGGTAAATAATGGATTTATGGTCTACAGTTAGTTTCGTATCACAACGCGTAAACACATGATGAGGAGAATTAACCATGGTAAACAAGAGTGAAATCAAGGAACATGCTCCGGTTGTTGCAAGCTGCGGTCACCATGTCGGCACGGTTGACCATCTTGACGGCGAGCGTATTAAGCTGGCGAAAAACGATTCCGAATCCGGCGGCAAACACCATTATATCCCGCTGGAATGGGTCGATAAAATTGACGGCAATAAAGTGGTGCTGAATAAAAATCATGAAGAGACGTTTGCGAGCTGGCAAGAGGCGTAATGCTCTGACGATCCACTTTATTAATATTTGGCTCTGGCGTTTCGCTGGAGCTTAATATTGCTGAAAAGGCGGCAATTTTACCTGCATTGCCGCCGCGCTAAAGGAGTGATACTGTTTTATTTTTAATAGCTTCCTCCAGGCGCAGGCATGTCCAACACAAGGCTCCATAATCCGACCGCTGCAACGAAAAAAACCTTTTCCGTGGCAGACTTTAAGGTATTTGGCGAGCGCTACGGCATTGACTACCGCTTTCCCCTGCTGACCGATACCTGTGCCAACACCAGCCCCGTGCTGCACGGTGATGTCGAAGAGATGACCCTCCCGTCCGGCATTTCGTTAACCCATTCCGATGTACGCGTGCTGCAACCCTATGAAACCACCTCCCGCCACAGCAGCCCCTTGTACGTGCTGGTGGTGCTGGAAGGTTGCGTGACCCTGACCCTCAGCGGCGAAGTTTACTCGGTCCGGCCCGGTATGGCGTTCAGCGCCAGGCTGAGCGAACAGCAGGCGATGTCGGCCCGTCACGATGCGGACATTGCCCTGAAAACCCTCTCCTTTGGCGTCTACCCTGATGATGCCCGCCGTGAAAGCCTGCTCGCCTCTCTGCTGGCGCAGTGGGAGAAACTTAACGCGCCTACCTTTGTCTGGCAGGTACCCGATTTTGTGCTGGCCGGTATTCAGCATGCCCGACAGCGCGAGCGGAGCAGCCTCTCGCGCCAGCTGTTGCTCGAAGGGGTAATGTACCAACTGCTGGGCCACGGCCTGCACCTGCGGGAGCAGCAGGGTACGGCGCTGGCAGCGGCGTCCAGCGGTGAGCACGCCCGGCTGGAGCAGATCCGCCACCTGCTGGAACAGGCCCCGGAGCAGGATTACACCCTCGCCCAGCTGGCGGCCCGGGCGGCGATGAGCCCCAGCAGCCTGCGCAGCAAGTTCCGCCAGGCCTACGGCTGCACGGTGTTCGACTACCTGCGCGACTGTCGTCTGGCGCAGGCGCGGCGCTATCTGCTGGAAGGCCACAGCGTGCAGCAGGCGGCGTGGATGTCGGGCTATCAGCACGCCACCAACTTTGCCACCGCCTTTCGTCGTCGCTACGGCGTCTGTCCCGGCACGATCCGCAGCAGCCGTTAACCCGCTTTTCCCCGATCGCCAACGCTATTGATGCGGTTTGGCATTACGCATACGTACTCTGGCGGCGCGCATAGCTATCTTCCAAATGAAAAAGGTAATAATTCTTATTAACAATTAGAAATGGTTTTGGAGATTTTCATGTTCGCTAAATCGCGGCTGGCACTGGTAGTGGGATGGGTTACCGGGAGCGTTGCACTCCCCCTGATGGCGCAGGAGACGCCGAAAACCGAAACCGTGGTGGTGACCTCGCAAATGCAGAGCGGCGCCACCAAGCTGGCGACCCCCGATATTGAGACCCCGCAGGCGGTGTCGATCGTTACCCGCGAGCAGTTCGAAGAGCAGGGTGCTACCAGCGTACGTCAGGCGGTGAGCTACACCCCGGGCGTCTACAGCAACCAGATCGGCGCCTCAAACCGCTTTGACTACATCGTGCTGCGCGGCTTCTCCGACGGCAGCCTGGACAACGTCTACCTCGACGGCCTGAAGATGATGGGCGACACCAACTCCCACAGCTCGCTGGTGGTCGATCCCTGGTTCCTGGAAAATATTGAAGTGGTGCGCGGCCCGGCTTCGGTGCTGTATGGCCGCTCGTCCCCGGGCGGGATCGTGGCGCTCACCTCGCGCAAACCTTCGTTCGATCCAGGCGGCGAGATCAAGCTGTTCGCCGGGAATAACGATCAGCGCGGGGCGATGTTTGATGTCACCGGCGCGCTGGACGACAACGATCGCGTGGCAGCCCGTCTTAGCGGCATGACCCGCTATGCCGACTCCCAGTTCGATCCCCTGAAGGAAGAGCGTTACGCCCTGATGCCAAGCCTGACCTGGCGCATCACCGATAACACCCGTCTGGATCTGATGGCCTATCTTCACCGCGATCCTGAGGGCGGGAGCCACTCCGGCCTGCCGTACGACGGCACCGTGGTGCCGCATAACGGGAAGATGATCTCCAACACCTTCTTCGAAGGCGAGGATGATTATGACAAGTACGATCGCCGCGAGGAGATGGTCGGCTACAACATCGAGCATATGTTTGACAGCGGCTGGTCGGTGCGCCAGAAGCTGCGCTATCTGCATACCAAAGTGGAGCTGAATCAGGTCTACGCTGCCGGCTGGCTGAACGAAACCGAGCTTAACCGCGGATACTCCGGCTCGGACGAGAAGATGGATGCCATCACCCTCGATAACCAGATCGATGGCAGCTTCGATACCTGGGCGGTGAACCACCGGGTGCTGATTGGCCTCGACTATCAGGATCGCAGCAACAATACCACCGGCTATTACGGCGGTTTCCCGCCGATCAACGCCTTTAACCCGGTGTACGGCGCGAAGCCTGACTACATCACCATGTACAGCCAGGAGAAGCACAAGCTGCGCCAGACCGGCTACTACCTGCAGGATCAGCTCTCGCTGGACCGCTGGCGTCTGACCCTGGGCGGTCGCTACGACCAGGTGAGCGTGTCGAATATCGACAAGCTCAACGATACCCGTAGCGATCTGGATAAAAACAACTTCAGCAGCCGTGCGGCGCTGCTGTACCTGTTTGATAACGGCATCGCGCCGTACATCAGCTACTCTACCGCCTTCACCCCGACCAGCTTTGCCGACGCCAACGGCGATCTGCTGGATCCGATGGAAGGCAAGCAGTGGGAAGCGGGGGTGAAGTTTGAGCCGGAAGGGATGAACAGCCAGTTCAGCGCCTCGGTGTTCCGCATCAACCAGAAAAACATCGCCACCAAAGAGGAGCCGACCGATCCGTACCGCTCTATTGGCGAGATCGAATCTGAAGGGGTGGAGCTGGAAGCGGTAGGGCAGCTGACCGACAACCTGCGTCTGCAGGCGGCCTATACCTACACCGATATTCGCTACAAGAAGAGCAGCCCGGAGGAAGAGGGCAAGCGTGCGGTCTATGCGCCGCGCAATATGGCCAGCGGCTGGCTCAGCTATGACGTCAAAACCGGACCGCTCGATGGCCTGACGGTGGGCTCCGGCGTGCGGTATGTGAACGGCGTGACCAGCGATCGCATGAACACCCATACGCTGCCGTCCTACACCCTGGTGGATCTGGCGGTGGGCTATGACCTGTCGAAGGTCGGGCTGACGGGAGTGAGTGCCCAGCTGAACGTTAACAACCTGACGGACGAAAGCTACGTGGCGGCGTGTAACTCGTTGTCATACTGCTACTTTGGTGCCGAGCGCAGCATCGTTGGCAGCGTGTCGTGGAAGTTCTGATGTGGAGGTAAAAGCAAAACGGCAACCTCGTTGCCGTTTTTTGTGTTTGCTCCCTCTCCCCGTGGGAGAGGGTCGGGGTGAGGGCATCAGGCCGCAATATGCCCCACTACTCCTCCATCGCAATATGAATCGCCTCACCCATCTTCTTCAACGCCTCGCGGTTTTTCTCATTCGGCGGTAACGCCACGTTGATCCGCAAGCAGTTGCGATACTTCCCCGACGCCGAAAACAGCGATCCCGCCGCGGCCTGGATCTTCAGGCGACATAGCTGTTTGCTGACGCACACCATGTCCACCTGTTCCGGCAGCTCCACCCACAGCAGGAAACTGCCCTGCGGGCGCGTGACGCAAATCTCCGCCGGGAAATACTGCCGTACCCAGCAGGTGTAACGCTCCATATTCTGCTGATAAATCTGGCGCATACGGCGCACGTGACGATGGTAATGCCCGTCGCGGATAAACGCTGCCACCGCCATCTGCGTGGCCGGCACGTTAAACCCGCCCGCGGCATATTTCATGTGCATCACCCGGTCGTAATACCGCCCCGGCACAATCCAGCCGACGCGCAGCCCGGGGGCCACGGTTTTGGTAAAGGAGCTGCAGAGCAGCACGCGTCCGTCGATATCTAACGAGTGGATGGTGCGCGGGCGCGGGTACTCCGCCGCCAGCTCGCCGTAAATATCATCCTCCACAATGACAATATCGTGGCGCTGGGCCAGGGCCAGCACCTGACGTTTGCGCGCCTCCGGCATGATAAACCCGAGCGGGTTATTGCAGTTGGGCACCAGGATCACCGCTTTGATCGGCCACTGCTCCAGGGCCAGCTCCAGGGCTTCGATGCTGATCCCGGTTTGCGGATCGGTAGGGATCTCAATCGCCTTGATGTTAAACCCGCGCAGCATCTGCATGGTGCCGTGGAACGACGGCGACTCCACCGCCACGATATCCCCCGGCTGGCATACCGACAGCAGGGCCAGCGACAGCGCCCCGTGACAGCCGTTGGTGATCACAATCTCATCTGCCGCCACCGTCGAGCCGCCGTCCAGCATCAGGCGCGCGATCTGCTCGCGCAGCTCCTGCCGCCCCTCCAGCACGTCGTAGCTCAGCATCTCCCCGGGATTATGCTGGGCAATGCGGCTCATCTCGCGCCACAGTGGCTTCAGGCTCGGCTGGTTCAGATCCGGCGAGCCGCCGCCAAAGGAGATCATCTCCTTATCGGCGCGGGCATCGAGGAGCATCATCACCTCATCCCACTGGGTCACCTCTACCGGGCGCTGCACCGGGCGGGTCATCGCCGGAACCGGCGGCTGCGCTTTGCGCGAGGAGACAAAATAGCCTGAGCGCGGCTGGGGGGTGATCAGCTGTAAATTTTCGAGGATGTGATAGGCCTGCTGTATGGTGCTGATGCTGACCCCGTGCTCCTGGCTCAGCGCGCGCACCGAGGGTAAACGCTCCCCGCTGCGATACAGCCCTTGTTCAATGCGTTGGGCCAGCAGATTGGCCAGATGTTGGTAGCGCGTCATGCTGTATCCTTTGTTTTCACCATACAGATGCAAAGACCAGTACAGATTGCGGCAATAAATGCCATTCAGAGGCATTATTAGCGGATCTGTATGTTAAACAAAAGTTGTTTTTGAATCTGTATTGTCGATCCCGATTTCCGTGATGATAACCACACTGACACGGTGAGGAGCGCATCATGGAATTTTACGAAAACCGGGCCAAACGGCCGTTTGCGGTGTTTATCTGGATCGGGCGGGCGATGAAAAAGTGGTATCGCATTAACCGCACGCGCCGGATTCTGCACGGCATGAGCGATGAGCAGTTAAAGGATGTCGGGCTGTCGCGATTTGATGTGTAGTGTATTGCCCGGTGGCGCTGCGCTTACCGGGCCTACAAACACATCCGAATCGTAGGCCGGGTAAGGCGCAGCCGCCACCCGGCATAAAAGGCATCACTCGACGCCAGGTTTTCCGGTGTTTTCCGCAATACGGCGCAGATATTCGTTATTTTTAAATGCCACCATGATCAGCTCAAACATCACGCGGGTACCGATCAGGCTGAACAGCATCCCGAAAAAGCCAGCGATCAGATGTTCGGTAAACATGGAGTAGATCCCGCCGATGAGGATAAACAGCATGGCGATCCAGTAGAAGAAGACCAGCACGCGCGGCGTTAACAGATAATCGAATCCCAGAAGTGATTTCATTTTTCTTGTCCCTGTAGGTGTTAAATTTGCGCGTTGATTATAAAGGCCGTCGCGGTAATTCATACCTTTATCATTATCTGAATTCAGCCTTTTATGGTGCAAAATCAGGTGGTTGCTATTTAAGAAGATCGCAGGTTTGGATCTTCGGTCGCGTGAGTAGGGCAACGGCCTCGTCATAGCTGCGCACGTTGTTGTACCCCATCACCAGCCCGTAGCGCTTGTCCGACCCGCTGTACCACGCCGACAGGGCATTCACCTGCAGCTGCTGCTGTTGCCAGCAGCGGGCGATCTCCTGGTCGCAGCTGCCTGTGGTTAAAAACGCCACGATATGCATCCCGCCGTCGTTCTGCTCGGTGAAGAACCGATCCCCGTAGACCTCGTGCAGGGCGGCAATCATCCAGTCGCGCCGCTGCTGATAGAGGGCGCGCATCTTTTTCAGATGGCGGAAGAAGTGGCCGTCGTTGAGGAAGGCGGTGAGGATCTTCTGCGTCAGCACCGGCTGGCCGCTGGCGAGCAGATCGGCGCAGTCGTTAAAGGCCGATACCGTGCTGGCGGGCATCACCACATAGCCGAGGCGCAGGGAGGGCATCACCGTTTTGCTGAAGGTACCCATGTAGATCACCCGATCCTGACGATCGAGGCTTTTCAGCGACGGCAACACCTTGCGGGTGTAGTGAAACTCGCCGTCATAGTCGTCCTCGATGATCCAGGCCTCGTTCTGCCCGGCCCAGTCGAGCAGCAGCTGCCTGCGCGGCAGCGAGAGCGTCACTGCCAGCGGGCTCTGATGCGACGGAGTGACAATGGCAAAACGGGCGTCGGCGTGCTGGCGCAGCAGATAGTCGGTGTCCATCCCGGAACGATCCACCGGCACGGTGTGCAGGCGCGGAACGATCCGCCGGAGCAGCTGCTGGCCCATAAAATAGCCCGGATCTTCAAACACCACCTTGTCGTTGCGGCTGGCGAGGGTGTCGAGGATCAGCCGCAGGCTGCCGCTGTAGCCGCTGGTGATCAGCACCTGGTCCGGCGTGCAGGACAAGCCGCGGGAGATATTCAGGTAGCTGGCGATCGCCTGACGCAGGGGAGCCCAGCCCATCACTGGCGGGTTGAGCATCTCCTCCTGACGCATGGCGCGCACCGCCTGGCCCGCCAGCAGCAGCCACTTTTTATACGGGAAACTGTCCAGCGCCGGGATGCCGGGGCGCAAAAAGCCCGCCCGTTCCCGCTGGCTGACCAGCGATTCCGGCAGCTGGCCCGTCAGCGGGTCATCGGGCGGTGGAGGCATGGCGGGGAGGGTTAAGTCCGGGTTGACCCGCGTGCCGCGCGCCCCCTGGCTCACCAGATAGCCCTCGCCGATCAGAATGGCATAGGCGGTTTCAACCGTTTTACGCGCCACCTTCAGCTCTTCCGCCAGCACGCGGATGGCGGGCACCTTGTCGCCGGGTTTGAGGACGCCGCGGGTGATGTTGTCCCGGTAGCGGGTGTAGATGTCGTGATAGCCCGGCTTCATGTCCTACCTCATTTCGCGCTTTTTGTATCTTTTTACTATGTCATGAACGGCGTAGATTTGCCCCATCGCATTTCATATGCCGCACATCAAGAGGAAAGACAATGAGCACTCGCGTTAACCATCATAAAGCCACACCTGCCCTCGCTAAAGCGCTCTCCGACCTGAGCATGGCGGTGAGCCAGACCTCCATCGACCCGGCGCTGAAGCACCTGATCGACATCCGCGTCTCCCAGCTCAACGGCTGTACCTTCTGTCTGGATATGCACTCGAAAGAGGCCAAAATTGCCGGTGAGCGCGAGCTGCGCCTCTACCACCTGACCGCATGGCGCGAGTCACCGCTGTTCAGCGCCCGTGAAAAAGCGGCGCTGGCCTTCACCGAAGCCCTGACCCAGATCGGCCCGCACGGCGTCAGCGACGTGCTATACCGCAGCGTGGCGGAACACTATTCGGAGATTGAGATCTCCGAGCTGAACTTTGCGATCGTGGCGATCAACGCCTGGAACCGCTTAGGGATCACCTCCCGTATGGAACCCGGCGCGCTGGATGGCGCCTATGGCCTGAACAAAGCTAACCTCGAGTAAGACCGCGCTCGCGGATCATCGCCACCAGCGCCCGCAGCCCGGGCGGGACGTGGCGATGCCCGGGGTAGTAGAGACGCAGCCCGGCAAAGGGCTGGGACCACTCCTCCAGCACGCTCACCAGCTCCCCGCTTTCCAGCTCCTGCTGAATATAGAGTTCCGGTAAAAATCCCACCCCCAGACCCGCTTTTACCGCCCGGATTGAGGCAAACAGATCCGAGGTGGCAAAACGCGGCGGCACCGCCAGGGCGATCTGTTCCCCGCGCCGCGCCAGCTCCCAGCGATAGATCCCCCCGTGGGCCATCCGCATACCGATCCCCTGATGATGCAGCAGATCGTCCGGGGTTTGCGGTCTGCCGTAACGGGCAAAATAGTCTGGCGTGGCAGTGACCAGCTGACGAATGTCGGGAGTGAGTGCAACGGCGATCATGTCCTGCGGCACCGACTCCGCGAGGCGCACCCCGGCGTCGTAGCCCTCCGCCACGATATCGATCATTCGCGCTTCGCTCACCGCCTCGACGCGCATTTTTGGGTAGCGGATCATGTAGTCGATCAGCAGCGCATCCAGGAACAGCGCGCCGACATTATTGGGAATATTCAGGCGCAGGGTACCGGCAGGCTCGTCGGTATCGCTGTGGATCTCTTCATCCGCCTGACGAATTTCCTGCAACGCCGGGCCGATGCGCGCCACATAGCGCTGCCCGGCGTCGGTAAGCCCCACGCTGCGGGTAGTGCGGTTAAACAGGCGGGTTTGCAGACGGCTCTCCAGCCCGGCAATGGCGTTGCTCACGGCGGTGGCCGACATCCCCAGCTCCTGGGCGGCAGCGCGAAAGCTGCCGCGACGCACGACAGCCATCACCACTTCCAGCTCGGTCAGTCCTGAACGGTGCATAGATTATCCTGAAAATCGAAACAACCTTTGCAGCATAGCGTGGATTATCGCAACGGAGAAGGCGTGCCAGACTGGGTTCATCCAGCCTGAGGAGGTTTATATGCAGCACATCGAACAGATCTATATCAACGGTGAATTTGTCACCCCACACGGCACTGAGCGTTTTGATCTCTGTAATCCGGCGACGGCGAAAACGATCGGCCAGGTGCGGCTGGCCGACGCGGTGGATGCTGAACTCGCCATTGCCGCCGCGAAAGCCGCTTTTCCGGCGTGGTCGCAAACCACAAAGCAGGAGCGCATTGCCGCGCTGCAACGGATGCAGGCTGCGGTGGCGGCCCGTCACGACGATCTGCTGGAGGCGGTGATCGAGGAGTACGGCGCACCCGCGTCGCGCTCGGCGTGGATGGCACGCTATCCGGCGGAGGTTATTGGCCAGGCGATTACGGCGCTGAAGGCGTTTGAATTCACCACCACGGCAGGCGCAGCCAGGGTAGAGATGATCCCGCTGGGCGTGGCCGGACTGATCACCCCGTGGAACAGCGACGCGGGCTTTATCTGCGGCAAACTGGCAGCGGCGTTGGCCGCAGGCTGCACGGCGGTGATCAAGCCCAGCGAGATGAGCGCCCTGCAGACGCAGATCGTGACCGAGGCGCTGCACGCCGCCGACCTGCCGCCGGGGGTGTTTAACATCGTTACCGGGCGCGGCGACACGGTGGGGGAGACCATCAGCCGTCACCCTCTTGTTGCGAAAATCTCCTTTACCGGGTCAACGCAGACCGGCAAAGCGATCCTGCGCAACGCGGCGGAGAACTTTACCCGCGTCACCCTGGAGCTGGGCGGTAAATCCCCGACGCTTATTCTTGATGATGCCGATATCAACCAGGCCGTTCCGCTGGCGGTGCAGGCCGGGCTGATGAACAGCGGGCAGGCGTGCGTGGCTGGTACGCGCATCCTGGTGCCGCAGTCGCGGAAAGCGGAATTCGAGCAGGCGCTGGCCCAGGCTATCGCGGCGGTCAAATCGGGCGATCCGCGCGATAACGCCACCGAGGTCGGCCCGATGGTCAGTGAAAAACAGTGGCAGCGGGTGCAGGGGTATATTCGCAAAGGGCTGGAGGAGGGCGCGCGCCTGCTCGCGGGCGGGGAAGGACGGCCGGAAGGCACCCGGGACGGCTGGTTTGTCCGTCCGACGCTGTTTACCGATGTGCATAACCAGATGGCCATCGCCCGGGAGGAGATTTTTGGCCCGGTGCTGTGCGTGATCCCGTATCGCGACGAGGCAGAAGCCATCGCCATTGCCAACGACACCGACTACGGCCTGAGCGCGCTGGTGCTGGGCAGTGACGCGGAACGCGCCCGACGCGTGGCGGAGCAGATCCAGTCCGGTCGTGTGCTGGTAAATACCCTCGCCCATGAGCCTGAAGCGCCC
Source organism: Leclercia sp. Marseille-Q4284 (assembly GCF_916618945.1). Lineage (NCBI taxonomy): Bacteria > Pseudomonadati > Pseudomonadota > Gammaproteobacteria > Enterobacterales > Enterobacteriaceae > Leclercia > Leclercia sp. Marseille-Q4284. Next base: position 321,157 of record NZ_CAKAKG010000002.1, on the reverse strand, counting down.
TTTGGTGGGTTCAAGCACTCCGGCGTGGGACGCGAGATGGGGGCGTGGGGGATCAGCGCGTTTATGGAACCGAAGTCGCTCCTCGGCTAAAAAACGCCCGACGGCGCAAGCTTGCCGGGCCTACAAAAACACCCACACGGCATCAACCGCACGAACCGTAGGTCGGGTAAGCGCAGCGCCACCCGGCGTCCGGCGCGCCGATGCCCACACGGCACCAACCGCACGAATCGTAGGCCGGGTAAGCGCAGCGCCACCCGGCGTCAGCGCGTAACGCTGCTTCATAATTATTTGCATCGCTTATATGTAATGCTGAATTTATTCATAAATTAAATCTATTTGGTTTGAGAATTTTCGCATCTCTGCTTTTACTATTATCGCCATCGATTAATCTCATGTAGCATAAAAAAATTAGCCTGCGATCCCGCCAGCTAAATAGGGCGTTGTTTAAAAGTGCAATGTATTAACAGGGAGAAGATATATTGTGTCTAAAATGAAGAGTTACGCAGAGAGCGTGCTGTTCCAGAGTATTATTTCATTATCGGAGGGCACAGGGACGGTAGACAGCCTTGCCGCACTGTCCGAAAATTATATATCCCGTCTCGGAAGCAGTGATGTCCCCATTCCGCTGCGCAAAGCGCTTAAAGACGTTAAAGCTCTTCTGGTAGCGCTTATCGAAAAAAACTACAGCCAGACCGCCCATCATGCCGTATGGATAAACAAAAAGCAGTGTCTGCTGACCCTGATTACGGAGTTATATACTGATGTTGTGGCGTGGAATGCGGTTGAACAATATATTTCGGCGTCACAGTTTCTGCTATTTTCTGAAGGGAAAAACGGATCTGAGCGTCATTCGCATAACGCGATAAATTAATATTCGCCTCTGGTTATAAAAGAAAGCCGCATACTCACGTATGCGGCTTATTGGTTTTAGAAGGCGAGCGACCAGGTGGCGCTCATTGTCTGACTGGTGTCGTGCTGAGAGGCATTCACGTTATAGCCCACGCCGAAGGTCATCGTGCCTTTTTGCATTTTGACCCCCAACTGGCCGTTGAAGGCGGTATCGTCCATGATCTCTGCGCGGATGGTATCGCTGCCGCTGATGCCCACGGTGCGCAGGGTATTTTGACTCTCCCGGTCGCCGGTGACGGCAACCACGCCCGCATCGGCCTGAGTACTCATCTTCCAGCCGGAATCCAGCGCGAAGGTTTTAGCCACTTTTACCCCTACCGGGAACTGCCAGATGTTCTGGGTACCTTTATCGGTATGGAAGACGCGTTCATCCTGACCATTTTTGGTATCAAAGGCCTCGGTCGTGAGCTGGTTATAGCGCACGCCCGCATGAGGAATGATATCCAGCACGTCGGTTTCGATCAGGTACTCGCCCCGCACGCCCGCGCTGAACAGCATCCCGTCCACGTTCGCCTTCAGCTTATTGCCTGCTTCCATCCAGCCCGGCTGTTTCTGGTCAACATCGTTGCTGGTCTGGGTCAGGCTGACATCGCCCGTCAGGTTCCAGCGATCCTGGTTCCAGTTCTGGTACAGAGTAACGCCCCAGAAGCTGAAATCATTGTGGGTGGCGTTGACGTCGCCGCGTGAATCGCTGTCGCCATTACCGGCATGGAACGCCGCGCCGCTGCGCAGGGTGCCGTGTTCGGTCTGCCAGGCTTTATCTCCTCCCATCATCAGGCCATAGAATTTGCTGTTCTGGCCGTAGCTCAGGTTCCCGGCGTTCAGGTCGCTGCTGCGCGGGTTACCGTACAGAGTGTGAACCCAGACGCTGGCGTCGGTGTCCGCAGGTTGAAGAGCCAGGTTAGCAACGGAGTTACGCTCCAGGACGGCATCCACCGCCGCATTGCCCGCCGCCCAGGTGTTGTGCTGCACCCCGCCCGCGGTGGCGATCTGCGCCGCGCTGTTGACGGTTCTCACCACCTCATCCACGCTCGCCTGTGGCGTGTCGATGGCTACCGACAGATAACGCGCCCCCGCCTGGCTGGCAGAACGTGAGTTCTCCCCGCTGGCGATAAGCTGATCCAGCGCATGGGTGGTGACTACGCCCGGCAGAACGTCCTGTGCCGCGCGCGCCTTCGTGGTGACCAGCACCGCGCCGTCACGCTCCTCGGTGGTGGCCGTTAGCAGTTTGTTCAGCAGCAGGTTCTCATTCTGCCAGCCGTTTCCGGTGAGATTGACGTCGCTAAAGCCCCGGGCAACCGCGTAGGTCTGGTTGGCCTTCGCATCGGCAACGTAGAGTGCGGCGCTATCCGCCACGTTCAGGCTGCCGTCGGTCGCATTCAGCGCCGCCTGGCCGTTGGTCATCTCTTTGGTGTTAACCATCAGCAGAGAGTGGTCGGCAAAGTCGACAGTATTAAAGGCGGCGTCACGGTCGGCGGAGTTGCCGGTCAGAGAGCCGTCCACCCGCAGCCCGCCCTGGGAGGCGTTAAGGAATTGCGGGGTATGAACAGAGACCGCCGCCGTGATGGCGTTTTCACCCCAGGTTAAGCCGCTCTCAGCGAAACGGGCTTCTGCTGCGGTAGTAGTGGTATCCCCCAGTACCAGCAGGGCGTTCTGACCCACGGTCACGCGACCGTTGATCTCATTGCCGCCACTCGTCACGCGGGAGGCGTTAGCCAGCGTGCCGCCCTCGGTCCATGCCGGGTCGATAAACATCCGCGCACCCTGCAGATCCAAACGTTCTGCCATCAGCGTACCCGCAGCGGTGGCATCACCGACGGTGATCTGCGCATCCTGGCTGGCCGTAAGCTGCCCTGCCTGCAGGGAACCGTTCACCGCCAGCTGAGCGCTCTCCTGCAGCGCCATGTCGCTGTGCAGGGTGGCCTGCTGTTGCACGGTGACCAGGCCACTGCTGATAACGCCGGCCGCGGATCCGCCGGAGACCAGAGTATGGTCGCCTGCCACGATGTTCAGGGTGCCTTCCGAAGCCACGGTGACGGTACCGGTGAGGTGGCCGGTCACATCCTGCATCGCCGTGGTGCCTAAGTTCAGCGTTCCGTTATTGACCGCGACCGCAACAGGCGTATCCGGTGCGTCAGCCACGTCGAACAACGCGCCTGCGGCCCCGGTCAGGGTCAGGGTCTGGTTGCCGCCAATCGCCACTGACGGCTGGCCTTCACCTTCAAACCGCAGCTGTGCCGCGCCAAAGCCGTTACGCACGAATATGGCATCATCGGTGATCGCATCTTTCTCGCCGATGCTGAGCTGGTTTTTACTGGAGGTGACCTGGGTATTAGCCAGCACCGCCTGGGTCATGGCGGCGTCGATCACGCTGGCGGTGCCCGCCACATTATCCGCATTCTGCAGGGTGCCGAGCATCACCAGGCTGTTGCCTTCCGTCGCGCCCAGCAGGTCATTGACTGCCTTCACATAGTCCAGATGGTAGGTGTCATCGGTCAGGATCAGCGTGCTGTCGGTAAAGCTCATGCCCGCGCCGGTCTCGTTATAGCCTTCAGGCAGCAGGGAGGAGGCCGCCAGGTTGAACAGCTGGTCGGAACGGGTTTGCAGCTGGCTATGGTTGACCATGTTCAGCGACGCGCCGCTGCTCAGCGCCAGGGTATCGGCGATCAGTTTGGTGTTATCAAAGGTTAAATTACCGCTGCTCAGCTGCACCGGGGCGGTCACCGTGGTGCCGTTAACGGTCAGGGCGTTGCCCACGTTGGCGTCGGTAAAACCGTCGGTCAGGACCAGGTCGCCCGCAACGGCCAGCGTGCCAAAGTTGCTGAACTGCGTCCCGCCAAACTCAGGCATGTTCGTCAGGTGCAGGGTGCTTGCGTCGCCGCTGCCGTACAGCTGGCCCGCCACCTCAGTGTTATCCAGCCAGAGATCGGAGCGGAGTACCGTTGTGCCTTTCAGATTGACGTCCCCGGAGAGGGTGCTGTCGGTCAGATGCAGATCCACGCTGCCTTTGCCGGTGCTGGCGTCGATATTGCCCGTCAGCACGGAGCGGGTGATATCCATCGCTATCAGTGCGGCTTTGTTGGCAATCAGGTTGCCGTTAAGGGAGGAGTCTGCCAGCGAGGCGGTAATGCTGTCTGAGCCGGAAAGCACCGCATGGCCGACAATGTTGCTGTCGTTGTTGACGGTCAATTGGGTGGTTTTGCCATTGGACATGCTAATGGCGTTACCGTCTTTTTGGGTGGTTTTGGTGATGCTGGAATCCGTAACGGACAGCGTGTTAGTGCTGCCTGAACTGGCGAGCATTACCGAACCTGTTAGCTGGCTACGGTCGACCACAATCGCTTGTGTTTTGTTTTGCATGGCGGCGATATTTGTAATGTCTATCGCATTGGCCGATTTGGCATAGTTGCCGGTAGAATCGATGACACTGTTCTGGACCGTAATCGCGTTATTATTTTTGGTCATACTCAGCAAAATGCCGCCAGTCTGAATACGGCTGTCCTGCACGGTAATATCATGCTCACCCGCCCCGCCCGCGAAGATCCTCCCTTTAACCAGGCTGTTGTTCTGAATATCAATATCAGCATTACCGCTGTCGGCGGAGTCGAGATAAATGGCATTCCCGGCAAGATAGTCCTTAGCTGTCGGAGCCTTATCGATATCATAATGCCTCCCCTTCGTGGCCCCATTCAGGGTTGAAGCGTCAACGACGATATGGGTATGGGTTTGCGCACCCGAATTTCCCGCCTCGATGAAGTCCACCGCGGCATGATTGATCATCTCAACGTTGGCTGTTCCGCCCCGACTGACGTTGATGAAATAGTTGCTCAGATTCGCGCCATCGACGAGAATTTGCTGCGTATCCGAAGCGGTGCGGGAAGGGCCAGAAAAATAAATATTCTGCGCTTTTGCCGTGCTATCAATAGCCCCATCCTGGGTTGGTGCGGTGAAAGACCATAAAGTGGGATTTTCTTTTAATCCGCAGGTTCCTGTATATAACGTTTCCGCGCACGTATTTGCCAGTGCCGGTGACAAAAGAAAACTGCTGCCCAGAATCATACTCATACTGATAGCCAGTTGATTCAGGCGAAATGATTTATTCATAAGGTGTCCCTCTAATTACGTAATCATTTTATTTCGCGATGGCGAATATAAAAATGCATACACCGTTTAATCCTTCGTTACATTTCGCAGCATATCAAAAGAAAATAAAAACAAGGGGCAGATTGCTCTTCCATTGCCTGGAAAAATCTTAAGTGGTCGGATATCTCGCTGTAATAACAGCTTAATAATTACTTCAAATATCTTTTTATGTGAGCAATAGCACGAATTGCTGCTCATTGCTTAGGAATATTCCTACAATCACCGGAAAACTGTTAATTGAAAATAATTACATTCTCAAGGATTATGATTAAATCCACAGTGATGATAAGGATATGGGCAATGATTATAGTATTAACATCCTGTAGATACTTTCAGCAGGGCTTTAACATGCTGGTCGATCGGCTAATGATCGACGCGCCCTCATTTCAACGGGTGCTTTATCTTGATGACATTAAAAAAGCGACGAAAGAGGATCTTGCCCTGACCAAAGCCATTGTGGTGGATTATGGCGAGTCGGATATTAAAGTATTGAATGCGCTGCTGGACGTTAAAAACCGTTACGAGCAGAGCTATTTTATTTTTATTACCCGGGATGTGTGCTACGAAAGCACTATTGAAAATATTCTCATTAATACCATCGCCGATTACACCATCGACTGTAAAAGTGCGGTGCGAAAATTACACGCCTGTCTTACCCACCTTGCACAGGAAGATCAGCCGGTGACTATTTTTAAAAATGCCCGCTGGCATCATCTTGAAAAAGAGCAACGCTTAACCCGTATGGAGACCATGCTGTTGCCCTATATTGTGTCGGGGAAAAAGAATAAAGAAATTACCCGTTACCTGGACGTGACCGGAAAAACCGTCAGCCATCATCGACGCAATATTTATCGAAAATTCGCCGTGACCAATCTGACCGGCTTGTATAAGAAATTTGATCAGCGTGTTTGATCCCGGGAGGGGCCCGCACGCTTTCGCAATTCCTGCTCTTAACATCCTCGTTTCTTGATACTTACCCTGATAACTATTATCTTCTCAGCGTGTGAAGCGAGGTTCCCCCATGCGTGAAGAAGATCTGTTCTGCCGCAGGCCGATGGGCATGCGGATGGCAATGATTGTGCGTCAGTGGCGCGCGGTGATTGACGACGCCATTCTCGAGACCGGGTTAACCCAGTCGAGCTGGACGGTGATGATGCAGCTTGATCAACTGGGGGAGAACGTCTCGGTGAGCGAACTGGCGGAAGTGCAGGGCATTGAACTGCCGCCGCTGATGCGCACCCTTTCACAGCTGGAAAAGCAGGGCTATCTGCTGCGCACCACATCGCCTTATGACAAGCGCATCCGGCTGCTGACGCTCACACCCGAAGGGAACGCGGTGCTGAAAACGCTGACCCGGGTTATCGAAACGTTCCAGAAACGGGTATCGCAGAATATCGCCCCGGAGCATCTGGAGATTTTCAGCGCCACACTTAATCAAATCGCCTGCAATTTGCGGACAATCCGCGAAGAAGATAACAAGACCCAATAATCATGACCCCTGAACAAAAGTTTGCCCGCTGGGTAAGGGTAAGTATTGCCTCTTTCCTGCTGATGTTTGTCTATTTTATCGTCGCCGATATCTGGATCCCGCTGACGCCGGACGCCACGGTGATGCGCGTGGTCACGCCGGTGTCGGCGCGCGTCTCCGGCTATGTGGCAGCGGTGCATGTCCACAACAACAGCCAGGTGAAGAAGGGCGATCTGCTGTTTGAGCTCGACGCGACGCCGTTCCGTAATAAGGTCGAGGCCGCTGAGATTGCCCTGCAGCAGGCGCGTCTCGCCAATCAGCAGCTGGACGCGCAGATCGTGGCGACCCAGGCCAGCCTGAAAACCGCCCAGCTCACCGCCCGCAACGATAAAGTCACCTTCGATCGCTATCAGAAACTCAGCACCCTGCAGAATGTTTCCCAGGCGGATCTGGATAAGGTGCGTACCACCTGGCAGGGCAGCGAGCAGTCGGTGGCGAATCTGCAGGCCACCATCCATCAGCTGCGTATTGAGCGCGGCGAGCGGGATGAACAGCATAACGTATCCCTGCAAAAATACCGCAACGCGCTGGACGAGGCTCAACTCAACCTCGGCTGGACCAAAATCTACGCCGAGGCCGACGGCACGGTCAGCAACGTTCAGCTGAGCCCCGGCTTTTATGCTGCCTCCGGCTCGGCGGCGCTGGCGCTGGTAAACAACCAGAGCGATATCGTCGCCGATTTCCGCGAAAAGAGCCTGCGCCATACCCACCAGAACACCGACGCCGCGGTGGTGTTTGACGCCTTCCCGGGCCGCGTGTTCCGCGCCCACGTCACCAGCAGCGATGCCGGGATTTTAGCAGGTCAGGAGGCAGTCAACGGCCAGCTGTCGGAGCCGGAAACCTCCAACCGCTGGGTGCGTGACGCCCAACGGATGCGCATCCACGTAGCGCTGGACGATACCCTGCCGAAGCACCTCCCGACCGGGGCGCGCGCCACCGTGCAGCTCTACAACAGCGAAGGTCCGTTCGCCCGCTTCTTCTCCGGGATGCAGATCCACCTCGTCAGCCTGCTGCATTATGTCTATTAATACCCTCGCGCGGGTCTTTACCCCGCACGGCAACATCGTCTACACCGCCAACGACTTTCGCCAGACGCTGCGGATCGTGATTGCCGGGATGATTGCCCTGAGCGTGTCGAGCTTCTACAACACCAGTTACGGCGTCTTCTTCGTGATCTACCCGATCATGCTCCTGTCGCTGGTACCGGTGTTTAACCGCCACGTCGCTAAGCAGTTTGTGTTCAGTTCTGCGCTGAACTGTATCGAAATGGTGTTTATTATCGGGTATCTGGCGCAGTGGCCGGTAATTATGACCCTGGTGGTGTTTGGCCTCTACGTGATGCGTTTTCGCTTTATGAGCCAGGGGCCGCTGTTTCTGTTCGGCTCGATGGGGGTAGTGTGTCAGAGCACCATGCTCAACTTTATGAGCTATCCCACCACCAACTGGCACACGCTGCTGTTCTCCAACCTCGAAGCCAGCGTGATGGCGGTGTGCCTGAGCGCGCTGATGCACTACCTGCTGCCGGATGTCGAGCCGCGCACGCCGCCGCCGCGGCTGGAGAAAGACGCCGCCCGGGTGCGCCACGAGTCATTGCTCTCCGGCACCGTGGCGACGCTGATTTTTGTGGTGTTCCAGATAAGCGATCTCAGCGATTCCCTCTCGGCGCTGATGGCGGGAGTACTGATCCTCTTCCCGATGCACTACCGCGGGGCGGTGATGAGCTCCCTGTGGCGCGTGGTCGGGGTGGTGCTCGGCTGCCTCTACATTCTGGTGGTGCAGCTGGTGCTGTACGATCATAGCAGCCATATGCTGCTGATGATGCCCCTGATTGGCCTCGGGCTGGCGTTTGGCGCCCGCCTGCACGTGATGGAGAAGGTGGGGGCCGGGGTCGGTTTTGCCAGTATCACCACCATCGGCATCATGTTCGGCCAGAACATGCACCCGGACGGCGACCTGGTGTTCAGCGACCTCTACCGCATCGTCTCGGTGACGGTGGCGCTGGTGGCGACCCTGACCATGGTGTTCATTATGCATCTGATCCTTAACTGCTTTGCGCCGACGCGCTACGTGATCCGCAATCCGTAGCACACATCTTTCCCGCGTTCTGTGCTATCACTGTCGGTCGATTAACTGGCCGACAAAAGGGATGACGATATGTGGCAGACGCGGGCGCTGGAGCTGAATAATCAGGCGTACTGGAACTGGGACAAGGCCTGCGAGCTGGTTGACTGGGCCGTGGCGCATGATTTTAATACGGTGGTTGTCGGGCAGGTGGATCTGTTCGACAAACTGGTCTCCCCGAAAGGCTACACGCCGCATCTCGACAACGACCGTCTCTCCAGCCAGCAGCGTGCCCGCTGCGTCTACCTCAACCGCCTGGGGCTGCTGTGTCAGCAAAAGGGGCTGCGTTTTTACCTGCAGGCCAAAGAGTTCAGCTTCCCCACCGAGCTGCTGCTGGCGCACCCGCATCTGTTTGAGCCGGGCCAGGGCGTGCGGCTCGACGTCGATTTCTGGTGCGGATATCTGACCCGTAAAATCGCCCTGATCTGCCAGCGCATTCCGGCTCTCAGCGGCCTGCTGGTGGCGATCTCCAGCACCGATGGCCTGCTGCCGGTGTCCCGCCCCAACTGGGAGTTGCAGGCGGAGGGTGAGGTCAATCCGGCACAGCGCGATGAACGCGCTCTGGCGATCTACAGCCGCTGCTTCAATGCCATGACCCGCACCATGCAGGCTGAGAACAAGCACCTGGTGCTGCGGGTGTTCCCGGCAGGCAACCACGATCTCAACAACGTGCTGGAGGCGATTCGCCCCCTGCCACAGAGCGTCAGTGTCTCGATCAAACTCACCCCGGAACGTTTCTGGCCCTCGTTTCCCAATAACCCGGCGCTGCTGGCGGTGCAGGAGCGGGAGGTGTGGGCGGATATCGATCTGGTGGGGGAGGAAGTCGGCTGGGGTGTACTTCCCTGGCTGCGCATCGACGAACTGCAGGGCCGCCTGCTGTGGTGCCGCTCGAACCCGGCGATCCGCGGCGTGGTGTGCAAAACCAGCTGGGAGGGGGTCGATAACCACTGGGTGATGGGCACCCTGAGCGAGTGCAATCTGGTGGCCTGTAGTCGGATAGTCACCAGCGATGGCCGTCATCTCAGCGTGGCGCAGCTGCTGAGCGACTGGCTGGATGAGCGCTACGGCTGGCGCCCGGATGGCGAGACTTTTGACACCTTCCGATCCCTGCTGGAGCAGGCGGGGCAGGTGCTGTACGGCGCCCTCTACGTGCGCGATCACGTGTTCCATCGCCACAGCCAGGTGCCGGAGAGCTACAGCCAGGCGGTGTGGAGTCTCTACGGCCAGCTCAACCGCAACCACTGGCTGCCGGGATCGGAGCGCGATATTTTCTTCAGCGCCAGCGACGTGGAAACCTCTTCCGCGTCGCTGTCGCGCATTGCCCGCGAGAAGGATGACGCCCGGGATGCCTCAGAGGCGTTGCAGGAACAGGCCCTGCGCTTTGCCGACACCGCCGCGTTCCCCTGGGCGCTGAAACGCCGCTGGCTGGAGGAGTGGCAGGGCTTTGCACTCTACTGCCATCTGTTTGTTCACGCCCAGAAAGCCTTCTTTACCCTGCGCTTTGCCCGGGAAGTGGAGAACAGCTGGAGCATGCGCGAGATCTGCCAGATCAACATTCAGGAGCTGTATCGCAGCGCCGCCGAGCTGGACGATTTCTGCCTGAAACATGCCGATGCCTCCCCCGGCCTGCACGTGTTGTTCGATGCCTCCCGCGTGCGATCTCTGGCGGACAGCCTGAGCGACGAGCTAAAAGCGCTGAAGGGCTAGTTTGTGTGATGCGTATCACGTCGGTGGGGTTGGCTTATAAAACCGGCGTGATTTTTCTCATCTTTTTCTCTCTCCATCCGCGGCGGAATGCGATCCGCATCACGCTCCGCCTCCCCGTCGCGGCCAGTTTGTGAGTTGCCGGGCAGTTCCCGCTAATCCCCGCCTCCCGCTGCTCGCGGCAGATATCGAATCTGCTGATGATAGCGGCGCAATGTATTCGTTTTGCGAGAGATGAGGAAGATATGTCCCAGGGTGACTGGCAGTTAGCACAGGGCGACGCGCTCACGCGTTTTCTGGTTTCAGCCGCAAAAGCAGAGCGCTTTGCCGAGTTTTATACCGGTGAAACGGACGATCCTGCCCGTGAGGTGGGGCCGGATGCGGTGTCGTTTTGCCGCCGTGTGTTTCTACAGACGCACGCCCGGCGGCATGTCGATCCCGCCCAGGCGCTACCGTGCCGGGAAGCCGTTGTTGGGGTCGATAACACCGTCGCTTTTTCGGGGTTTCGCCCGCAGGCCTACCATCTGCAGCGCTGGCTGAGGGTGGATCTGTTCGCGCCTTATCGCGGGATTTTTACCTTTCGTGTGGCGACCTGCGGCGGGGTATGGATCTGGAATGGCGGCGAGCTGCTGGCGTGCTTCACCCCTTTTACCCGCAACAGATTGCAGCATACCGACGTTCAGCTGGCGCTGAACGCGGGCCGAAACAGCCTGCTGATCCATCTCGATGAGCTCTTCGAGCGCGAGACACTTTTTGCCCTGCAGATGATCTATCTCGACGAACCCATGCTCGGCGTCGCGCTGCCGGAGGCGTGTCCGCCGATCGCGCCGCCAGCGGTTTGCGAGCCAGCCCAGGACGACAGCGCCCGCCGTCTGCTGACCCTGATGGCGCAGCGCGAGTATGGTCCGGAACTCGACGCCCTGCTGCTGCGCACCCTGAAGTGCGTCAGCGGCCGGGAAGAGGAGTCGGTGTTCGCACTGCTGGCGCTGCTCTCCCTCTGGCATCGCCACCGGGGGGAGTACTTCCCCCGGATGCTGTGGCGGCGAGTGAAATCCACGGTGCTGGGCTATCGCTACTGGCACGACGAACGGGGCTGCGATGTGATGGCGTTCTGGGGGGATGAGAAGGTGCTCGCTTTCCAGACCGCGCAGTATCTGGCGGGGCAGCTGTTCCCGGAGGCGCTGTTTATCGCCTCGGGCCGCCGGGGGCATCAACAGCAGCGCCTGGCGCTGATGCGCGCGGCCGATGCCCGGGTGCTACGGGCGCAGGCAGAGGCATACCTTACAGGGACGAAAGCATGAACAAAGAACAGCAGATGAAGACTCTGGATCGCGTGGTGCGCGGGTTTTGTCGCCTGAAAAATCTCGATGAGGTGGGCGTCGGGAACGGATTCGCCATCAACTTCGAAGAGTGGGAGTGGGAGATTGGCGTTGGGCTGTATGGCTTCTGGCGCTTTGCGGAGCATCAGCAGGATGCCGTTCTGCAGCAGTCGATCCTCGCCTGGTACGAGGGGCAAATTACCAGAGGGCTGCCGGAGATACAGATCAACACCACCGCGCCGATGATCGCCCTGGCGCTGGTGGCCGGACATCATCAGCGCCAGGATCTGCTGGAGACGGTCAGCGACTGGGCTGACGCCCTGCAGCGCGATCTGCCCAAAACGGAAGAGGGCGGGTTCCAGCACGTGGTGAAAGAGCAGCCCAACACCGGCCAGCTGTGGGATGACACCCTGTTTATGACCTGCCTGTTCCTCGGCGTGGCGGGCATTGTGTTGAAGCGTCAGGATCTGATCGACGAGGCCAGCTACCAGTTTCTGCTCCACACCCGCTACCTCAGCGATCCGGTCAGCGGCCTGTGGTATCACGGCTGGACTTTTGTCGATAAGCACCACTTTGCCGGGGCGTTCTGGGCGCGGGGTAATGCGTGGATCACCGTCGCCATTCCGGAGTTCATCGCGCTGATGGGCGAGCATCTGGATGCCAGCGTGCGTCGCTATTTGTCGCAGGTGGTGTCGCGGCAGGTGCGCAGTCTGTGCGAACTGCAGGCGGAGAACGGCATGTGGCACACGGTGCTCGACGATCCGCTTTCGCCCCAGGAGTCCTCCGCCACGGCGGGCATCGCCTGGGGCATGCTGCGCGGGATACGGATGGGGATGCTGGATGCGTCCGTCAGCGCGCATGCCCTGCGCGCCTTCGAGGCGGTGATGGCGCGTATCGACGACGAGGGCATCGTGCTGGAAGCCTCGCGCGGCACTATGCTGGGCTGGGATATTCAGTACTACTGCGATATCGCCATGGCCCCGGTGCCCTATGCCCAGGCGTTAACCATCCTGCTGCTGCTGGAGTACGAGCAGGGCGGCTGGCTATCGGCCGATCAGAGGCAGGACCTCGGGCAGTTGCGAGAGCAGGAACAGAATCAGCCCGATGGTGCCGCCCACCAGGGTGCCGTTGACGCGGATAAACTGTAAGTCTTTGCCGATGTTGAGCTCAATCTGCCGGGACATATCTTTGGCATCCCAGCCTTTGACCGTATCGCTGATATGGCGGGTCAGGAACGCGGCAAACTCCGGCGCCACGCGATGGGCAGCCTGCTCGAGGTGTTCGTTCAGCGAGGCGCGCAGGTTGGTATCCGCCACCAGGGTTTCACCAAACCACAGCCCGGCGTTGGCGAGGCGCTGCTTGACGCGGGAGTCGTCGCTCTGCATGTCAGCCTTCAGCCACTGGCGCAGGTCGGCCCACATCTCACCCAGATAACGGTTAAAGGCCTCGTCGTTCTTCAGATATTCTTTGATGTTCTCCGCTTTAGCCGCGGTTTCAGGATCGTTTTTCAGGTTTTCCACCAGCTTCAGCACCGCGCGATCGAAGGCCTGACGGATCTGGTGGGTGCGGTCATGGCTGACGTCATCCAGGATGGCATTCACCGCATTAGAGACCAGCTCGGCGCTCTGATCCCCCAGCCACTCGGTGGGCAAGATCATCGCCTTGCGCGGGTGTTCGGTCTTCAACCAGTGGACGATTTGCGCGGCGATAAAGTCGCGGGTGGTGTCGCGCTGCAGGAGCGTAATCAGACGATTAATCACCGCGTCCAGCAGCACCTGATGACGGTTATTTTTGGTCATGCTCTCCAGCATCGCGGCGCTGGTTTCGCTGAAATCGACCTTATCCAGCGCCTTGTGTACCGCCCGCTTGAGCATGCGCTGAATGCGCCCGTCGTCGGTCAGCTCAAGGAAGCCGCTCATCACCTGCATGATGTGCTGCCCGACGCGCTGGGCGTTATCCGGCTGGCTGAACCAGTTGCCGATCAGCAGTGCTGGTTCATGTTTGCGAATCAGCGCCACCAGCGACTGGGTATCCAGAAATTTCTCCTGCACGAACTGGCCGAGATTATCGCCAATCCGGTCTTTATTACGCGGGATAATCGCCGTATGACGCGAAATAAACGGGATCGGCACCCGACGAAACAGGGCCACCACGGCAAACCAGTCAGCGAGAGCACCGACCATCGCCGCTTCGGCAATGGCCTTCACCCCCCGCACCCAGAAGGTCTGCGGCAGGAAGAGGGTGGCGATAAAGGTCGCGGCGGCAATCAGCAGCAGCGACAGCGCCAGGAGCTTGGCGCGTTTGAGTTCAGCGAGTTTTTCCATAGGGTTAAGGATAGAGGGAAGCGGCGAGAAGATGCAAAATAGTTCTGTTTGTTCACGATTTGACTTTGTTCATGTTTCGTGAACATTATGTATTCGTGAACAGTCAAGGGAAGTTATTGTCAGCCCGGCACTGCATAAACAGAGCGTCTCGCTCGCGGTATCGAATAACCCGAGCCCGGACTGAGGGTGGCGAGGTGGCAGGCCAAAATCCAGGTTCAGCGTGTTTTCACGTAAACAACGTGACGGCTCCACCGGCGTATGGCCGCAAATCACTAAATCGATACCGGCGACAGGTGTTGAGACTGTGAGTCTGCGGCGACGGCGGCCAACGAGACAGCTGTGATGCGCGGCGGGATGTTGTTGCCAGAGCGCCTGTAAGAATTCGTCGAAATGATGCATGTTCTCCGGGATTTCGGCGTGAAGCACCGCAAGACGTCGCTCGCCCGCAGAAACTAAAATCACCATGGGCAGATTTTCTATTTTCTTGCACAGCGCAGCCCGTTCATCTTCGGCCAGGGCAAAAAACCAGCCGCCTCCGTCAGCAATGATCTGTTCTTTTTTCGACATTTTGGCTGAATGGCTGGCCCGGTGCCAGTTGATAAGATTCTGTTCATGATTGCCGCGCACGGAAAAAAACCATGGGTGGTTAAGCAGATGCAGGCACTCCAGCGGTGAATCGCCGCGATCAAAAAGATCGCCAGTGACGATGAGGCGATCGCGCTGGGGCTCGAAATGAACGTGGCTGAGTAAGGCTTCCAGCATCGTCCAGCGGCCGTGTAAATCCCCGAGGATAAAATCCCGTCCGGCCGTGTCTGGCAAAAGTGAAACAATCATAAGGTTTCCATTCCGTTGAACCTGTGGATACTAAAACATCAGTTGCAGGTAGCGAAGGTTTGTTCATAAAATAGCAGCGTTCATGATGCGTGAACAATAAAAGGGCGTGAACAAGCGATGACGGAAAACGATATTATAGAGAGTCTCTTTGACCAGCTTCCCGCGGAGCTGAGATTTCTTGATTTTGTCTCCTCGCAGTCCGGGAAAGACTACGGCGACGACGGCATTCTGAAGATGAGCATCCCTGGCAGTGAAGCGATCGCTTTTAATGTGGAGATAAAAACGCAACCACGACGATCCTGGCTTGAGCAATGGCACATGCGGCATCAAAACGATCCCTTGCCACCCCTGGTTGCATGCCTTTACCTCTCTCCCGCACTTCAACAGTACTGCGTCGAACATAATATCAACTTTATTGATGGGGCAGGAAACGCCCGAATTGTGGCCCCCGGCATCTATATCCATATCAGCGGCAAGAAGGGGGAACGGGCCACGCCTTCAGGCACCGTCTCTGTCGGTATCATGAAACTGCTGTTTGTTTTGCTCGCGGATGACAAGGCCATTAACTATACCTATCGGGAGATAGCGCAACTGGCGGGAATTTCGCTGGGCATGGTCAGCAAAGGCTTTGATTATCTGGAGAGTAAAAACCTCTACCGCGTGAGTCAGGGCGGACGGCGTTTAACCCGTGTTAACGATCTCTACTGGCTGTGGGTACAGGAATATCCTTTAGTGTTGCGGCCCAAACTGAAGACGCTGAAGATGCAGGGTGAAGTGCAATGGAGTGACAACCTGTTATTAGCGGGTGAATGCTGGTCGGGGGAGGTTGCAGGTCACATTCTCAGCGGGGGGTATTTGCATCCGGAAAACGTGAAATTATTTACCCCTTACAGCTTCAATGAGCGGCGGAAAAAACTTGATATGCGTCCCACACCCTCCGGAAATTGGGAGTTGATTGAGTGCTTCTGGGGAGAGACATTTCCTGTACGCGAAAATGAACGCGCCTGGGCGTTGTTAACCATCGCTGAGCTACTGGCGACCAATGACGATCGCAACATTGAGACAGCGAGAAAAATTAATGAAAAATACCTTCACATTACAAAGCCCACTGTCTGAGAACATTAGCGCCACGCTGGCGCGTATCTCGACCGTTTGCCGCGAGGCGCAATGCGACTTTTTTGTTGCCGGTGCGATGGCACGTGAAGTGGTATTAACGCATCTTTATGGCCGAAATAGCGGACGGCATACGCGTGATATTGATATTGCTGTCCTTATTCATCGCTGGGACGATTTTCATGCGCTAAAAGCGGCTATGCAGGCGCAGGGGGCAATTGAGATACCGGGTAAAGTGCAGCGCCTGTTATGGGAAGGGGTCGAGGTCGATATTTTACCCTTCGGCGAGATTGCACGGGGCAATGAGATCCTCTGGCCGCCGGAGCTGGACGTGGCGATGTCCGTCGAAGGGTTTGAAGAGGCATATGCTAATACCCTGACGATTGAGATACCCGGTTGCGGCGACGTGCGTTTCTGTTCCTTGCCTGGACTGCTGCTGCTAAAACTCTTCGCCTGGCGTGAGCGAGGGGATGAATTTACCAAAGACGCCATTGATATCCACAAGATCCTGCATGAGTATCATCACGTTGAAGAGTCTCGTCTTTACGATAACGGCGAATGGGGCGATAGCGTGGAGTGGGACCCTGAACGCATGGGTGCGCTGCTGGCGGGCAGCGATGTGGCCGCACTGATGACCGACGAAAACCGAGCCAGCCTTCAGCAGTTTGATATGCAAAAACTGGTAGATGCCATGGTGCGGCAAAACCTTGATGTGAATGCGGCGCACGTTGAAAACCTGGTCAGTGATTTCTGGCGCACGCTGCTGGAAACACCCGCTTAAAAACGCATGACTATTATCCAGGTACCAAACCCTATCAGCACCACCCCTGCCACGCGCTCAATCTTCCAGAGGTTGTTGCTCAGCCGCCGTTGTACGCTGGGCAGGGCGATAAACGACACCACCGCCAGATCCCACATCAACACCACCGTGACCATCCAGATCCCGCTGACCGACTGCTGCAACAGGGTGACGTTCGGGCCGAGCAGCGCGGTCATCAGCGCCAGATAAAAGAGCGCGTTTTTCGGATTTAACACCGCCGACCCCAGCCCCAGCAGGAACTGTCGGTGCCAGGAGGGGCGCTCCGGCTCGGCCCTATCCAGTGCCAGCGTGCGGGCGCGGCTTTGCGCCAGATGCCAGCCGATCCACAGCAGATACAGCGCGCCCAGCAGTTCAATAATACTGAAAAGCAGCGTGAACTGACGCAGCGCGCTCCAGCCCAGTATCACCAGCAGGATATAGAGCCCGTTACCCGCGGCGATCCCCACGCACAGCCCGGCGCTGCCGCGCAGGCGGTGGCGGGCGGCGAAGCCCATCAGCAAAAAGAAATCCGGGCCGGGGCTGAGCAGGGCGACAAAATGCGCCAGCGCGAGGGCCAAAAAAGCGGGCGGGAAGAGAGTGGTTAGCAGTTCCATAGTGACCTCATCAGCAAAACTGAGGTCAGGCTACGCCGACGCGGGCGCTAATTATTGTCGGATATTGATCGGCCGGTGGCGTACTGGCGTGGGGTGGCGGCCGTGTAGCTGACAAAGGTTTTATGGAAGTGGCTCTGATCGGCAAAGCCGCTCTGGTAGCTGACGTCGGCAATGTCATCCCCGGCACGCAGGCGCGCTTTGGCGAACTCTATCCGTGAGATGGCAAGAAAAGAGCCCGGCGTCAGGCCGGTATCCTGCTTAAAGGTTCTGATAAGCGTCTCTTTGCGCAGTGAGAAGCGTTGGGCTAATACGTCCAGCGACGCGGTGTTTGCAGGCTGTGGCGTAGCGTCTGCTGAAGCGCAAGGCTGGTGGGGCGAAGCGGGGAGGACGGCGTTGACCGGGCGGCAAGCAGGGAGAGAAGCCTGTCGATGGCCGGGGCTGAAAGCGTTTCAACGACGGTCAGATACTGGCGAAACAGCGCCTCATTGCGGATCACCTGCATGGCGGGCTGAAGGTCGGTTTCCAGATAGAGCATATGGTAACTGCGCGGCTGTCCGGCGATCGGATTACAGCTGTGCGGCATCTGCGCGGGGATAACAATCAGATCGCCAGGGTAAAGGGTGAACGGCTCGCCGTTGCAGGTGCAGCAGGTTTGCCCCTCCAGGATGGCACCAATGGACAGCTGTGCATGGCTGTGACGCTTATAGGCCAGGGTGCTTTGCCAGGTGCTGCGTAGCTCCACGCCGGGCTGGCGAAGGAAGGTCTGATTAACGTGGCGCGTGTGGGTCATGGTGATTACCGGTAAGAGGGATAAGGGGGTTATAGCATGATGGGGCCATAATCCCTCTCTTCATTTTGGCAACTTCCCGTACACATTGCATTTTTTCTCGAGCATGCTTCCAGAATTGTTGATTCATCGGTGAATGTGAGTGTGTTTTTTAATCTTATTGTATAGTCTTTTTTGTATATACAAAAACAAGGGAGTAGACTATGCCAACGGAGTTTGAGTGGGATGCAAACAAGGCGAAAAGCAATCTGCATAAACACGGGATCCGCTTTGAAGAGGCAGTATCCGTTTTTGACGATCCTTTTCATTTATCAAGACAGGATCGCTACGTAAATGGTGAGTATCGTTGGCAAACGATAGGTTTGATTAACGGCGTTGTGGTGATCGTTGCCGTACATACCGTTCGTTTTGAGAGTGGGGCTGAAATTATTCGTGTGATTAGCGCCCGTAAGGCAAATCTGAAAGAGAGGAATCTTTATGAGCATCATTAAGCATAAACGCGGCGAGGCAGAACAGCCTGGTCCACAGCGAGAAGCTGAACTGAATGCGCTGGCCAAAAAGCGGGATGATGAGATCGACTACAGCGACATCCCTGAAACGACCGATGAACAGTGGTCTGATGCGGTGCGCGGCAAATTTTATCGCCCGCTAAAAACCCAGGCTTCGGTGCGTATTGATGCCGATGTCATGGAGTGGCTCAAACGTCCCGGGAAAGGTTATCAAACTCGCCTGAATGCCATTTTGCGTGAAGCTATGTTGCGTGAACTCAGCAAAAAATAACCGCTGCCACCCACCGGGTGGCGCGCCATGTATACCTAACTTTACCTGCAAACCCAGCCATTTTGACTACCCTTAATACCCAACGCGGTAAAAAAGGAGGCAACAATGGCCTATCAGACAGTGAATCCTGCCAACAACAAACTCATCAAAGAATATCCTTCTCATACCGATGCTGATGTCGAAGCGGCACTGAGCACCGCTGATGCGCTCTACCACTCCGACTGGTCGAAGGGCAGCATGGATAAACGCCTGGCGGTGCTGCATAAGCTGGCGGATCTGATTGATTCCCGTACCGAAGAGCTGGCGAAAATTGCCAGTGAGGAGATGGGTAAACTCATTGCCCAGAGCCGCGGCGAGGTTAAACTCTGCGCGCAGATCGCCCGCTACTACGCGGATAACGCGAAGCAATTTCTTGCCCCGGTGAAATACCCGTCTGAGATGGGCGAGGCGTGGGTGGAGCATCACCCGATTGGCGTGGTGATGGCCGTCGAGCCGTGGAACTTCCCTTATTACCAGCTGATGCGCGTTCTGGCCCCGAACCTGGCCGCGGGTAACCCGGTGATCGCCAAACATGCGAGCATCGTTCCGCACTGTGCCGAGACTTTCGCCCATCTGGTGCGTGAAGCTGGTGCACCGGACGGGGCATGGACTAACCTGTTTATCTCTTCAGATCAGGTAGCAACTATCATCGCGGACGATCGTGTGCAGGGTGCGGCCCTGACCGGGTCCGAGAAGGCTGGTAGCATAGTGGCCGCGCAGGCGGCGAAGCACATCAAGAAATCGACCCTCGAACTGGGCGGCAACGACGTGTTCGTGGTCCTGGACGATGCGGATCTGGAGAAGGCGGTGAAGATCGGCGTCAACGCGCGCCTCGCCAATGCCGGGCAGGTCTGTACCGCCGCCAAGCGCTTTATCCTGCATGAGAAGGTGGCCGAGCAGTTCCTCGAGAAATACACCGAGGCATTCCGCAACATCAGGATCGGCGATCCGCTGGACGAGAGCACCCGGCTGGGGCCGCTGTCCTCAAAAGATGCGCTTGAGACCCTGACGAAACAGGTGGACGAGGCGGTGAAGAATGGTGCGACGCTGCATTACGGCGGCAAACCGGTCCAGCGCGAGGGCAGCTTCTTTGAGCCGACCATTCTGACCAACATCACCCGGGATAACCCCGCCTATTTCGAAGAGTTCTTCGGCCCGGTAGCGCAGATCTACGTGGTGAAAAATGATGACGAGGCAGTGAAGCTCGCCAACGACTCGCACTACGGTCTGGGCGGCGCGGTGTTCAGTAAAGATATCGATCGCGCTAAAAAGATGGCCTCGAAAATCGAGACCGGGATGGTGTGGATTAACTGGCTCACCGATACCGCTGCAGAACTGCCTTTTGGCGGCGTGAAGCGCTCCGGTTACGGGCGTGAGCTGTCGGATCTGGGGATTAAAGAGTTTGTGAACCAGAAGCTGGTGGTGATTCGCCGCTAGCTATTTTCCCCTCACCCTGACCCTCTCCCCACTGGGGAGAGGGAATAAACCAGTAGTCGCTAATAAATGATTCGAATAAATGTGATTCAGCATTATATTTGTGTCACAAATTAGCTAGCGCCCTCACAGTTCGTAGAGAAACTATCCCCCTGTTCTGGCTATGCATTGACCTGTTGCTAGTATGAATTCGCTAATCATACACCTGCAAGAGGATACAATGATAAACAGAAATCGTATGATCGTGAACTGTATTATGGCCTCCCTGGCCTGTTCATGGACCCTGACAACGCAGGCGGAAAGCGCCTCTACCGCAGTAAAAATCGTACGTGATGAGTACGGTATGCCCCATATCTACGCCGATGATACTTACCGTCTGTTTTATGGCTACGGCTATGTCGTGGCACAGGATCGCCTGTTCCAGATGGAGATGGCGCGGCGCAGCACCCAGGGTCAGGTGGCGGAAGTGCTCGGCAGTACCTTTGTTAAATTCGACAAGGATATCCGCCAGAACTACTGGCCGGATTCGATCCGGGCGCAAATCGATGCGCTCAGCGCAGATGATAAAGCCATTCTGCAGGGCTATGCCGACGGGATAAACGCCTGGATCGATCGGGTAAACAGCGACCCTGACAAACTCCTGCCGAAGCAGTTCACGACCTTTGGCTTCACGCCGAAACATTGGGAAGCCTTTGATGTGGCGATGGTGTTTGTCGGCACCATGGCAAACCGTTTTTCAGACGCCACCAGTGAAATCGATAACCTTGCCCTGCTGACCGCGCTAAAAGATAAGTATGGCGACAAAGGGATGGCAGTCTTTAACCAGCTGAAATGGCTAGTAAACCCGGCGGCGCCGACCACCATCGCCCCGCAGGAGAGTCAGTACCCGGTTAAATTTGACCTCACCACCACGCAAACCGCCGCCCTGTTGCCGCGTTACGATATGTCGCCGCCTATGCTGGATCGACCGGCCAAAGGTGATGATGGCGGCCTGCTGGCGCTGACCTCGGCGCAGAACCGCGAGACGATCATGGCCCAGTTTGCTCATGGCGGGGCCAATGGCCTGGCGGGCTATCCCACGACCAGCAATATGTGGGTGTTGGGCAAGGGCAAAACCCAGGATGCCAAAGCGATCATGGTCAATGGCCCGCAGTTCGGCTGGTATGCGCCAGCCTATACCTACGGCATTGGGCTGCATGGCGCAGGTTATGATGTCACCGGCAATACGCCGTTCGCCTATCCGGGGCTGGTATTCGGCCATAATGGCACCATTTCCTGGGGTTCAACTGCCGGATTCGGCGATGATGTCGACATTTTTGCGGAACAGCTCTCCGCTGATAAACCCGGGCACTACCTGCATAACGGCGAGTGGATCAAGATGCTCAGCCGCGAAGAGAAAATCGCCGTGAAAGACGGGCAGCCTGAGACCTTCACCGTTTATCGCACCCTGCATGGCAATGTGATCAAAACCGACCCGGCCACGCAAACGGCTTACGCCAAAGCGCGCGCCTGGGATGGCAAAGAGGTGGCATCCCTGCTGGCATGGACCCATCAGATGAAGGCCAAAAACTGGCAGGCGTGGACGCAGCAGGCGGCGAAGCAGGCGCTGACCATCAACTGGTATTACGCCGATATCGACGGCAACATCGGCTATGTGCATGGCGGGGCTTACCCGCAGCGTCAGCCGGGACACGATCCGCGTCTGCCGGTGCCGGGTACCGGGAAGTGGGACTGGCAGGGCCTGCTGCCGTTTGATCTCAATCCTAAGGTCTATAACCCTAAATCGGGCTATATCGCCAACTGGAACAACTCACCCCAGCAGGGCTATCCGGCTTCGGATCTGTTTGCCTTTTTATGGGGCGGGGCAGATCGCGTTACCGAGATTAGTCAGCTTATCGATAAACAACCGACCTTCACCTATGAGCAGGCCTGGGATCTGATTCGGCAGACCAGCCGTCAGGACCTGACCCGTCGCCTGTTTTTACCTGCTCTGCAAAACGCGACCGCGCAGCTGCCTGCCAGCGACCCACGCCAGCAGCTGGTGAAATCGCTCAGCGACTGGGATGGCGTGAATCATCTCCATGATGATGGCAAAACCCTGCAACAGCCAGGTTCGGCGATCCTCAATGTCTGGCTGACCAGCATGCTGAAAAAGACCGTGGCAGCAGCCGTACCGCAACCATTCGATAAATGGTATAGCGCCAGCGGCTACGAGACCACGCAGGATGGGCCGACCGGATCGCTGAACATCAGCGTGGGGGCGAAATTGCTGTATGAAGCCTTACAGGGGGAGAAGTCCGCGATCCCGCAGGCCGTTGATCTGTTTGGCGGCAAGCCGCAGCAGGAGGTGATCCTTGCCGCGCTGCAGGATACCTGGCAGACGCTGTCGCAGCAGTACGGCAACGATATGGCGCAGTGGAAAACCCCGGCGATGGCGTTGACCTTCCGCGCGAATAACTTCTTTGGCGTGCCGCAGGCGGCGCCGGAAGAGGCCGTGCATCAGGCGGAATACCAGAACCGTGGCACGGAAAACGACATGATTGTCTTCTCGCCGACATCGCAGGAAGCGCCGGTGCTGGCGTGGGACGTGATGGCACCCGGACAGAGCGGTTTTATCGCCCCGGACGGTACGCCGGATAAGCATTATCGCGATCAGCAGAAACTGTATGAAACCTTCGGGCGTAAACCGCTGTGGTTAACCCCGCAGGAAGTGGCGGCGCATCAGGAGTCGCAGGAGATATTGCAGGTGCAGCGGTAAGAGTGGGGCCGTTTTGCCCGGCGACGCTGCGCTTGCACGGGCCTACAGTTTTGTAGGCCGGGTAAGCGCAGCGCCACCCGGCAGTTTTTTTGGTTAGAAGCTTACGCCGCCGCCAACATAGGCGCCGTCAATCAGGGTGTGGTTTGGACGACCGTCTTTGCCGTCAACGCTCACGTGGCGGTAACCCACTTTCAGCGTAACAGGTTTAACTGGCGTCCAGCTTACGCCGCCGTTAGCTTCAACGTAGTTTTTAACGCTGTTGTTCAGGCCGTCTGGTGCCACGTAGCCTTCACCAAACACGTTGATGCTGTCGGTCAGCGCTACGTTCACGCCGCCACCGACCGGGAATGCCACGCCGTTATCGCCTTTTTTCGGGCCGATGTAGATCGCTTTCGCACCGGCATTCAGCATCACCGGGCCGACTTCAAAGTTGTAGCCTGCGCCAACGCCACCGGTCTGGGTGCCGTCATCGGTATTTTTCAGCCAGTTGCTTTCGGCATACAGGCCGGAAGAGGATTTACCCATTTCCACATTCAGGTTGGTGAAGTTTTTACCCTGTTCAATGCTGCCGCCCATGGCCAGAGCAGAACCTGATACAGCAGTCAGCGCAGAAAGGAGAAGGATATTAAGCTTTTTCATGTTTTATGCCTCGTCATCAAATTAATCTGAGGGCACCTTAACAAGCGACGTTTATGACTGCAAATGTGATCGGGGTCGGATTTTTATGCTGATTGTGTGAATTTATTTCAGTGTTATTGTTGCGGAATGGTGACTTTGTTGCGGGGTCAATCTTTGATTTAAGCGTGTTTAAGATCGATTTAGTTTATTCCCTAAACAGACGCTGAATAGCGCACAGATAAGCGTGTGCGGCGGAATAATGAAGATGAGTTTACTTACGCAAGCCGATTTGAGTTTTACAGTTTCTAACCTTTATTTACACTCCCTTTGGGTGAAAAAAGGGAGTGCCGATGTTATTTCTTCAATTCAGCAAACCCCGCGCGGATCTCCTCTTCGGGCAGTTCAATCCCGATAAACACCATCACGCTGTGCGGCGTTTCCTCGCCCCACGGGCGGTCCCAGTCGGCGCTGTAGAGCCGCTGCACGCCCTGGAACAGCAGGCGGTTTGGCTCGCCGTCGATCCACAGCATCCCTTTGTAGCGCAGCAGTTTGTCGGCAAACGACAGGAGCAGGTTCTCCATCACCCGGGAGACGTCGCTAATATCTACCGGATAATCCAGCTCGACCACGATAGAGGAGACATCGTTCTGCTTGTCAGCCATAAAGTGGAAGCGCGGTTTAGCGGTGACGTTCTCTTCCAGCATAAAGCCGTTGGTGTTGAACAGCTGGGCGAGATCGATATCGCCAAAGGTCACGGTGTAAATTGGCGCGCGGGCGTTGATGCGCCCTAAACGTTCGCGCAGTTTTTCGCTCTCACCCGCCACGTCGGTTTTGGTCAGCAGGATGCGGTCGGCGTAGCCCACCTGCGACTGGGCGATGGTGAACTGGTTCATCTGGTCGTCGGCGTGGACCGCATCGACCAGGGCGATCACGCCGTCCAGCAGGTAGCGCTGGCAGAGGATTTCGTGGGAGAAGAAAGTCTGGATGATCGGGCCGGGGTCGGCCATGCCGGTGCACTCAATCACCAGGCGGTCGAAGTCAATCTCACCCCGATCGCGGCTGTCGAGCAGGTCGAGCAGGGCATCTTCGAGTTCATTTGAGCGGGTGCAGCAGATGCAGCCGTTGGTCAGGGTTTTGATCTGAGTGGCGCGATCGCCAATCAGCTGGTCATCAACGGAGACTTCCCCGAACTCGTTTTCGATAACCGCGATTTTAAAGCCGTGTTGTTCGTTGAGGATGTGGCGCAGCAGGGTGGTTTTGCCCGCGCCGAGAAAACCGGTGAGTAGGGTAACGGCAATCGGTGTCATGGTCTCTCCTTTAGCAGCAGCGTACGCCGCCTTCTCCTCCTCCGCCGTAGCGCGCTTCCTGACGCTCGCGGAAGAATTCATTGTAGGTCATGTACGGCTTATCCGGATGGTTGGTCTTCATATGTTCAACGTAGTTGTCATAGTCCGGGATGCCAATCAGCATTTTCGCCGCCTGACCGAGGTATTTTTTAGCTTCGCCTAAGTTACCAAACATTGTGTCATCCAGATAGAAAAAGCCCGGCGAGGGCCGCCGGGCGTTGTTTCCCCTCACCCCGGCCCTCTCCCCAAAGGGGAGAGGGGGAAAGGATTAATGGTGTGAAGAGGTCTTCACGCCGCCTTCCGGCACCGGCACATACGGGGTCTCTTTGTCCGTACGGTCGTCGGCGTTACGCACTTTCATCCAGGTTTTGATGCCGTAGAAGATGATGCTGTACACCACCACCAGGAACAGAATGCTCAGACCCGCGTTGGTGTAGTTGTTCACCACGATATGGTTCATGTTGGCAATCTGCTGCGCCGTCAGCTCGTCGCCTGCCGCAATCTTCTCTTTGTACTGGTTAGCCATAAAGAAGAAGCCTTCCAGCTGCGGGTTGGTGCTGAACAGTTTCAGACCCAGCGCCCAGGTGGTGCAGAGCAGCAGCCACAGAGCCGGGACCACGGTCACCCAGATGTACTTGGTACGCTTCATCTTCACCAGCACCACGGTACCGAGCACCAGGGCTACAGCTGCCAGCATCTGGTTAGAGATCCCGAACAGCGGCCACAGGCTCTTCACGCCGCCCAGTGGGTCGACCACGCCCTGATACAGCAGGTAGCCCCACAGCCCGACGCAGCCCGCCGTACCCAGAACCCCTGCAACCAGAGAGTCGGTTTTCTTCAGGAACGGCACGAAGTTACCCAGTAAGTCTTGCAGCATAAAGCGGCCTGCACGGGTACCGGCATCCAGCGCGGTGAGGATGAACAGCGCTTCGAACAGAATACCGAAGTGGTACCAGAAGCCCATGTCCGCCCATGGCAGCACTTTGTGGAACACGTGGGCAATACCTACCGCCAGGGTTGGTGCGCCACCGGCACGGTTCAGCACCGACGGTTCACCGATGTCTTTCGCGGTCTGCATGATCTGCTCAGGAGAGATCACGAAGCCCCAGGAGCTGACGGTTGCCGCCGCGTGGGCGCTGGCGTCTTTCAGCTGCGCCATGATCAGCGCCGTGTTTTCACCGCCCATCTCATGCAGGTTCGGCATGGTAATGCCCAGACCGGCTGGCGGGGTGTTCATCGCGAAGTAGAGACCCGGCTCGATGATGGACGCTGCCACCAGGGCCATGATCGCCACGAAGGACTCCATCAGCATTGCGCCATAACCGATCAGGCGAGCGTCGTTTTCGTTCGCCAGCAGCTTCGGCGTGGTGCCGGAAGCAATCAGGGCATGGAAGCCAGACACTGCGCCACAGGCGATGGTAATAAACAGGAACGGGAACAGCGCGCCTTTCCACAGTGGACCGGTACCGTCAATGTACTGGGTCACCGCAGGCATTTTCAGCTCCGGGTTGATGATCACGATGCCGATCGCCAGCCCGACGATCACGCCGATTTTAAGGAAGGTCGCCAGGTAGTCACGCGGGGCCAGAATCAGCCATACCGGCAGCAGGGCAGAGACAAAGGCATAGCCAACCAGCACGAAGGTGATGGTAGTGTCTTTGAAGGTCAGCGCCGGGCCCCAGTACGGGTCGTGCGCAATCACGCCGCCGAAGTAAATGGAGGCCACCAGCAGCACAATCCCGATCACCGACACTTCACCCACGCGACCTGGACGCAGGAATCGCATGTAGATCCCCATGAACAGCGCAATCGGTACGGTGGAGCAGACGGTGAACACGCCCCACGGGCTTTCGGCCAGGGCTTTCACCACGATCAGGGCCAGCACCGCGAGGATGATGATCATAATCAGGAAGCAGCCGAACAGGGCGATGGTGCCTGGCACGCGGCCCATCTCTTCTTTGATCATCTCACCAAGAGACGCGCCGTTACGGCGGGAAGAGATAAACAGCACCATAAAGTCCTGCCCCGCCCCCGCCAGCACCACGCCGGCGAGCAGCCACAGGGTACCCGGCAGGTAGCCCATCTGTGCAGCCAGCACCGGGCCGACCAGCGGGCCCGCGCCGGCAATGGCGGCAAAGTGGTGGCCAAACAGCACGTAGCGGTTGGTTGGCACGTAGTTCAGGCCGTCATTGTTAATGACCGCCGGAGTGGCACGCGTCGGGTCGAGTTTCATGACCTTCTGCGCGATATAGAGACTGTAGTAGCGGTACGCTACCAGATAGACCGATACCGAGGCTGCCACGATCCACAGGGCGCTGATGTGCTCGCCGCGGCGCAGGGCCACGACGGCAAGGCAACAGGCACCGAGGATCCCGAGCAGCAGCCAGGGTACGTGCTTAAGTAGTTTTTTAGTGTCCATAATAAAACCTGGTTTTTTAGATGAAAAAAAGGGTCAGGGTTCGCTGTGAGAGATATTGAGTAATGCTGAGGCGATCTTGCCAGAGCCTTACGCGCGTAAAGGAAGGTAAATCGGTGAGTGGTTGTATGGCGGGATGAGC
The DNA here is from genome assembly GCF_916618945.1 of Leclercia sp. Marseille-Q4284. Taxonomy (NCBI): domain Bacteria; kingdom Pseudomonadati; phylum Pseudomonadota; class Gammaproteobacteria; order Enterobacterales; family Enterobacteriaceae; genus Leclercia; species Leclercia sp. Marseille-Q4284. The sequence continues at coordinate 293,429 of NZ_CAKAKG010000002.1, read as the reverse complement.
GGTCAAAGGCGAGGGCGAGTGGTTCAGGCTCGCCGTCGCAGGGGGAAATAGTGTGAAGGGGATCACGCCGTCAGGCGCGGTTCACTCCGCGCTGGCCAGATAGTTTTCTAAGGTGCCGACAAATTTCTGCTTAAGCCAGGCCGGTTCCAGCACCTGTATGTTGGGCAGCCAGTAGAAGAGCAGCGGCAGGATCTGGTTCTCATGTGCGGCATGGCAGCGCAGGGTGATCCCCTGGCGCTCTTGCGCCAGAATTTGCTGACCAGGGAGCAGATCGCGGCGCGTAAAATAGTGCGCAATGCTGGTGGGAATAAATACGTCTACCTCAAACGTCTCTTCGCTGACCCAGGGATCGAGGTTTTTTTCCAGCAGGTCGAGGGTGTCATTATCCGGCGTGAAGGTTTCGCTACGAATATCCAGCCACTGGATCAGGCTCAAAGAAAACGATTTCAAACGCTTTTCTTCGGTAGCTTGTAAATACCATATGTTCTTTTTGTTAATTACTTTATAGGGATTAATCTGTCGGGACTTTCCTTTATACAGGATCTGGCAAACCTGCTGGCCCTTAATCGCCTTTTCAAAGGCGGCTAACAGGGCGTGAATATCTTTGGGTCCCGTGCGCTCGGCATCGTTGCCGAGGATCATAATATGGTTTTCCTCGACCCGTGACTCCAGCTTGTCCCAGAACTCACGGCCCGTTGACGGGAAAAAATCATCCACATTCAGAAAGTTAGCAATGACATGATGCAGTCCCGGGCCTGACTGACCCGGACGGGTATGAATAAGCCGGTACTGCCCGTCTCCGCAGCGTTCCACAATGGGCGAAAGTGCATTCAGATCGCGATAGACCGTGCGCTCAGTAATATTAAATTTATGCATCAATGCCTGGCGGGTAACCACGCCGTGTAAATGAAGCTCCAGCAGAATATCAACCAACCTTTCAGCCGAGCGACTCCTGGTCGGAATTGTCATATTAGCTTCCCGTTATTTAAACCATTGCCGTGAATTATGCCGGTGCGGCTGACAAAATATGTCAGTACAGAATTGGGCATAAAAATTTGTCTTAGGTTATAACGGCCAGTTTCGGGATAAACATTAGGGATTTTTGCAACGAAGGGATAAAAGCGGGGGATAGATCGGATTCGCCGGGGCAAATTCCCCGGCGTGGGGAGGAATTATCGTTCGAGTTCGGAATCGGCAAGCGGTGTCGTCAGAGGGACTTCTGTCGGAATGTTAAGCCAGTCGGACTTGCCGTAAAAGACGGCGTTGATCTGCGTGTGATAGAGCAGATGAGTACGAAAACGCTGGAACAACTTTTTATCCGGGGCGAAATTCGCCTGCCAGAACTGGTTCAGCGGCCCCTGCCAGGTTAACCCTTCGATGTCGTACAGCGCTTTGCCCATCACCTTGAGCGGTTTGTTATGGATCAACGCCGACAGGCCTGCCGTGCTGTTGACGGTGATCACCCCCCGGGTGTGAGTCAGCAGAGCGGGCAGGGAGAGATCGTGGACGTAGATCACCCGGCCCGTAATGTTGTACTTCTCGGTCAGCTTGTTGATCAGGGTGCCGTAAAAACGATGGCCGCGATCCATCGGGTGATGCTTGAACACCAGATGGCGCTCTTTCGACGCATGGCGGGCAAAGGAGCGGATCACGGTTTCGATATAGTCACGCACGTCTTTATACGGGCTGTGGTGAATAATCTGGCTGTCGTTATAGACCTGCAAAATCGCCAGGTAGTATTCGTTATCCAGCGTGCCGGTGATATGGCTCAGCATGTTGCGCTGCTGCCAGCGGTACCACAGCTTACGGCGACCGGCGCGGAACCAGCAGCGCATCTCGTACCACGGGGAGAACGACTTGTGGTGGCGGTAGCCGCGGTAGCGATGGCGGCCAAACCAGCCCGCCGCATAGTAGAGCATGGCATGAGCGGCACGGTTAAAGGAGCTAGGCTTCCACGGCGTCGGGGTTTTTACCTCCGGCAGCGGCTGCTCGCGATAATACTTCGCATCGACAGGCATCGACGAGAAGGCGTTCACGCCCCCTTTTTCCAGGGTGATGTAGAACGGCCGGAAATAGCCCTCTTCAAACGCCAGGAAATCGATGGATTTGCTGCGGGCCCACTTCTTCGCTTCGATGTGCATCGGCCGGCAGTCACCAAAACAGACGATGGTGTCGAAGGCGTAGGTTTTGTGTAACTCGCGCAGCCAGAAGGCAAAATTCTTCACTGAGCCGGTGTAGTGCAGCGCGGTCTCTTTCGCGGCATACCATGAGTCCCCGGCATTAAAGCAGACCTGCTTCACTTCACGGTGGCTGCTCTGCAACCAGCTTGCCAGACGTGAAAAGCAGGGGCCCATCGGTCCTTGTAGTAACAGATATCGACGGCCATTCAGCAGATGGCGGATAGCTTGCTCTTCCATTATTTTTCCCAGATCGGTCCGTTGATGAACAGTGTGTAACGGCTTGATGACCGCTTTTCTTTAATAAATCAGGATAAATAGTTCGCTAGCGAAGTGTCTGCGCGAGATAGCTCAGCTTGAGCTGCCAGCGTTGCCAGCGGCTGGCCTTCTGTGACGAGGAATTTCCCTGCACCGCCAGCTGACGGATCAGCTGCTCCGGGCTCATCCACAACCCGCTCTGCCAGTCGATATAACGCGGATAGGCCACCAGCGTCAGGTAGACCAGCGCGGCCAGCGGCAGGGTACGCTGACGGCGCTCAGCAGGGTGGATATCTTCGGTCAACCCCCAGCCGCTGTAGAACGGCTGGCCCCAGGTGGTAACCTTCACCCCCTGCACCAGCGCTTCGAACCCGCTGAGGGAGGTCATGGTGTGCAGCTCGTCGACATGGGGATAGAGACTGGTCAGGCCAAGATCCAGCACCTGACTGTCCACGCAGCTCGCCAGGCATTCGGCCGAGATGGCACCGGCCCGGTTGCCCGCCACCACGTCCGGGTGCGGTTTAAACAGGATATGCGCCTCGGGCCGGGCAGCGCGCACTGCCCACAGCAGCTGCTCGTTGCTGCGGATCACCGGGCTGCCGGTGAGGATCGAGGCATCGCCATCGACCTGGCCCACCACCAGCACCAGCGAACGTCCGTCGCCGGGCGGCGTGAAGGGCTGGACGGTGCCAACGTTATATTTGCTGACCCCATGCTGGCGGAGCAGATCCACCAGCGCCGCACCGCGCGCCAGCGCCTGCTCGTTGAGCGGCTGCTCATTAAGTAACTGCTCCAGCCCGCTCGGACGGCGGCTGTCGAAATAGATCCCCACCGGATCGATGGAGAGCGAAGAGGGGCGGCACAGGTTCGATCCCAACCCCCGGGAGCGGATAAAGCCATCTTCCACCCGGATCGGGTTTGCCAGCTCAGGATAACGGCTGCCCCAGACCAGCACCTGCTCGTCGGCGGCCAGCTGTGCAGGCGGAGTGCGCACGAAGCGCAGCTCCGTGGCCAGCGGCTGGCAGAAGGCGCGCATAAAGGCGCGCTTCCACAGGGAGAAACCCACCATATAGAGGCGGCGATAGCGCGGAGTCGGGGTCAGCTGACCCGCTATGACCTCCAGCACCTGCTCCACTTCGCAACGCTGGCCCAGGACCGGATCCAGATAGCGGGGATAGAGGATTAACGCCGCCACCACCAGCTGTGGCAGGCTAATTTGGGCCTGACGACGTTCACACTGTTTGCTGTCGTGGGTCAGCCCCCAGCCGGCGTAAAACGGCATGCCGAAGCAGTACACCGCTTTGCCCAGCAGCAGGGCTTCAAACCCCATCTGCGAGGAGACGGTATAGACCGCCTCCACCTCATTCAGCAGGGCATGGGGATGGCAGTGCTCGGTGACCAGCTCCACGTCGTCCAGCTGCATCTGCGCCAGCACGCCGCGCTTCTTGCCCAGCCGGGTATCCGGATGGGTGCGCAGCAGCAGGCGGGCGTCAGGGTGATTTCGCCGCGCAGCCGCGACCATCTCAATAAAATCCGCCTCGCTGGCGAGCGCACCGGGGATGGAGAGATCCCCTGCCACCTGGTCGATCAGCAGCACCTTAGGGCGAGCGTCGTTGTGCAGACGGGCAGCCAGCGCGTCGGGCAGGCCGCTGTCGGCGGCATAACAGTTGTACTTGGTGATGCCCAGGCGCAGCAGTTCAGAGATGAGCGCGTCGGCCCGCGCCAGCATGCTGTCATCGCACGGCGTGGCGATCAGCTGCTCCAGGCGGCTCGGCTGGCGAGCGTCGTAGTAAATGCCCACAGGATCGGCGATCAGCGAGACGGCCTTGCCCCCTCTGGCGGGGTGGCCGATATACCCGATAAAGCCATCCTCCAGCTGCCAGTACGGCAGGCCGAGATCCTGGGCTTTCTGTTTGATCTGTCGGGTATTGGCTTTCTGGCCCCAGCCGACCAGCACATCGTCCTGCGCCAGCCGCATGCCCGTTTTAAAGGCGTGTATCGGACGGCCAAGCATCGGCTCGAGCTGTGCTTTTCGGGCCAGGATCCCGGCTGAACCTGTGTAAAATTTCATGTGCGCTCTGTGCATCAGAAAACGCCCCGCGTCACTGCGGGGCGTGTGACTCAGAAGTACTCTGCGTCAGGGAAGGATTTGGCAATGCTGTCTTTGGCGGAGGTGAGGATCTCGCTGTCGATTTCTGGCCATGTAATTCCGATGGTCTCATCGTTCCAGCGGATGCCGCGGTCGCTCTCCGGCGCATAGTAGTTGGTGGTTTTATACAGGAATTCTGCGGTGTCGCTCAGGGTCATAAAGCCGTGGGCGAAACCTTCCGGGATCCACAGCTGACGCTTGTTCTCACCCGACAGATGCACGCCCACCCACTGACCGAAAGTCGGGGAGTACTGGCGGATATCCACCGCCACGTCGAACACTTCCCCGGCCACGCAACGGACCAGTTTGCCCTGCGCATGGGGCGCCAGCTGGTAGTGCAGGCCACGTAACACGCCCTTTGAGGACTTGGAGTGATTGTCCTGGACGAAGTTTACGCTGCGGCCAATGGCGGCTTCGAACTGCTGGTGGTTAAAGCTTTCGAAGAAGAAACCACGGTCATCGCCAAACACTTTTGGCTCAAAGATAAATACGTCGGGAATTGCGGTCTGAATTACGTTCATGATGACGGCCTGATTCATAAATGGGGCAGTTCGCCCCAGGAAAAACGGTGACTACTTAAGCATTTTCAACAGATATTGCCCGTACGCATTCTTCGCCAGCGGCGCGGCTAATTTGCGCACCTGGTCGGCATCGATAAACTTCAGACGGTAGGCAATCTCTTCAGGACAGGCCACTTTCAGCCCCTGACGGGTTTCGATGGTCTGGATGAAGTTGCTGGCCTCAATCAGGCTCTCATGGGTGCCGGTATCAAGCCAGGCATAACCACGGCCCATCATGGCAACTGACAGATCGCCCTGCTCAAGGTAGATGCGGTTCACGTCGGTGATTTCCAGCTCGCCGCGCGGCGATGGTTTCAGGCTTTTGGCAATCTCAACCACGCGGTTGTCGTAGAAGTAGAGGCCGGTTACCGCATAGTTGCTCTTCGGTTCCAGCGGCTTCTCTTCCAGGGAGATCGCGGTACCTGCATGGTCAAACTCCACCACGCCATAACGCTCAGGATCATGTACATGATAGGCAAAGACGGTGGCACCCGCAGGTTTCGCCGCGGCGGCTTCCAGCTGTTTCTGCAGATCGTGACCGTAGAAGATGTTGTCGCCCAGCACCAGCGCGCAGTCGTCGCTGCCAATGAACTCTTCACCGAGGATAAAGGCCTGAGCCAGACCGTCGGGGCTTGGCTGCACTTTATACTGCAGGTTCAGGCCCCACTGGCTGCCGTCGCCGAGCAGTTGCTCAAAGCGCGGGGTATCCTGCGGGGTGCTGATGATCAGGATATCGCGGATACCTGCCAGCATCAGGGTGCTCAGCGGGTAGTAGATCATCGGTTTGTCGTAGATCGGCAGCAGCTGTTTGCTCACCGCCATGGTGACCGGATAGAGACGAGTCCCTGACCCACCGGCCAGAATAATACCTTTACGCTTGTTCATAATCCTTCATTCTTCTGTTTGGTTACATGTTCCGGGAGGGCAAAACGCCCTACAACAAGGCATGCATAGCATACCCTGAGTTGCATTTATTTCCCGAGAATTTCGGCCAGCATGCGATCCACGCCGATAGTCCAGTCCGGCAGCGTCATCCCGAAGGTGCGCTGGAACTTGCTGGTATCGAGGCGTGAGTTATGCGGACGTTTTGCCGGGGTCGGGAAGGCGCTGGTCGGAACGGCGTTCACCTGGGTTACGGCCAGCTCAACGCCTGCCGCACGAGCGGTGGCGAATACGCGCTGGGCATAGTCGAACCAGGTGGTGGTACCGGAGGCGATCAGATGATAAAGCCCGGCAACCTCAGGTTTATCCTGCGCGATACGGATTGCATGTGCGGTGCAGTCGGCCAGCAGTTCTGCTCCGGTCGGGGCACCAAACTGATCGTTAATGACTGACATCTCGCTACGCTCTTTACCAAAACGCAGCATGGTTTTAGCGAAGTTGGCGCCGCGGGCGGCATATACCCAGCTGGTGCGGAAGATCAGATGACGGGAGCAGAGCGCAGCGGCCTGTTCGCCCGCCAGCTTGGTTTCGCCGTAGACGTTCAGCGGGGCGGTCTGGTCTGTCTCGACCCACGGCTTTTCGCCGCTGCCGTTAAAGACATAGTCGGTGGAGTAGTGCACCAGCCACGCGCCCAGCGCTTCGGCTTCTTTGGCGATGGCGGCAACGCTGGTGGCGTTGAGCAGCTCGGCAAAGTCACGCTCGCTCTCGGCTTTATCCACCGCGGTATGGGCGGCGGCGTTGACGATCACGTCCGGCTTCAGCAGACGCACGGTCTCGGCCACGCCTTCCGGGTTGCTGAAGTCACCGCAGTACTCGGTAGAGTCAAAATCTACCGCCGTAATACGTCCCAGCGGCAGCAGCGCGCGCTGCAGCTCCCAGCCCACCTGGCCATTTTTGCCGAACAGCAGAATATGCATCAGTTGCGCTCCTGGTAGTTCTTCGCGATCCAGTCCTGATAACTGCCGCTTTTCACGTTGTTGACCCACTGCTGGTTATCCAGATACCACTGCACGGTTTTGCGGATACCGGACTCGAAGGTCTCCTGTGGCTGCCAGTTCAGCTCGTGGCTCATTTTGCTGGCGTCGATGGCGTAGCGACGGTCGTGGCCCGGGCGGTCAGTCACGTAGGTGATCTGGTCGCGGTAGGAGCCGGTTTTCGGCACTATCTCGTCGAGCAGGTCGCAGATGGTGTGGACCACGTCCAGGTTCTGCTTCTCGTTGTGGCCGCCGATGTTGTAGGTCTCGCCCACCACGCCGGTAGTGACCACGGTGTAGAGCGCACGGGCGTGATCTTCGACGTACAGCCAGTCGCGGATCTGATCGCCTTTGCCGTAGATTGGCAGCGCCTTGCCGTCCAGCGCGTTGAGGATCACCAGCGGGATCAGCTTCTCAGGGAAGTGATACGGACCGTAGTTGTTGGAGCAATTGGTGACGATGGTCGGCAGGCCATAGGTACGACGCCATGCGCGCACCAGATGATCGCTGGAAGCTTTCGACGCCGAGTACGGGCTGCTTGGCGCGTACGGGGTGGTCTCGGTGAACAGCGGTAACTCAGTGCCTGCGCTCACTTCATCCGGGTGCGGCAGATCGCCATACACTTCGTCGGTAGAAATGTGGTGGAAACGAAACGCCTGCTTGCGGGTTTTATCCAGCTCGCTCCAGTAGGCGCGGGCTGCTTCGAGCAGCGTGTAGGTGCCGACGATATTGGTTTCGATAAAATCGGCCGGGCCGGTGATGGAGCGATCCACGTGGCTCTCGGCGGCCAGATGCATCACCGCATCTGGCTGGTGAGTGGCAAAGACCCGGTCCAGCTCCGCACGGTTACAGATATCTACCTGCTCAAAGGCGTAGCGGTCACTTGCGGCCACGTCGGCGAGGGATTCGAGGTTGCCTGCATAGGTAAGCTTATCAAGGTTGATCACCGCATCCTGAGTGTCACGGATGATATGGCGAACAACAGCAGAACCGATAAAACCGGCTCCACCGGTTACAAGAATTTTCATAAGCGTTTTTTACTTTTTCTATTAGATGAAATGGTCACCAGAAGGCAGTCTCTGCTCTGTCCTGTGTTAATGCATTAACGAATACGTATATTCCTTCGCATTATTCGCCAGCGCCTGACGCTTTTGCCCGGAATTAACCAGCAGCGATAAGGTGTCGATCCACTTTTGCGGATCGTTGTTCAGCAGCACGCCGTTGATATTTTGCTCGATAAAGTCGCTGTACGGGGCGCAATTACTGTAAACCCCTACCGCGCCCATGCGCACGAAATCATAAAATTTTACTGGCCCGCGCGCCATATTAAATTCCGACTTCAGTAACGGGGCCAGACCAATATCAACCCGGTGATGCTGGGTGTAATCCAGATAGTTCTGCCAGCTCATCGGGTGTAAAACCGTCACACGCGGTAAGTCACGGTAAAGCTTATAGATTTCATGCTCGCCAAAAATTTCGAAGCTGGCCTGTGGGCACTGGCTCAGCACGCCTTCGACCACTTCCCGCAGCCAGTATTTTTCTGCCTGATGCGAGCTGGAGCCGTGATAAGCAATTTTAACCGGCCGGGTGACGGCCAGCAGCTGCGGCGTGGGCTGGGCGGGCACCACATCGGGATTCAGATGCGCATATTTGTTGGCCAGATACGGCGTCGAGACCCAGATAGTGTCGCAGTGGGTGGTGATCCAGCGGTGCTGCGCCGCAGAGCGCCGGATGATTTTGGTCCGGTAGGCTTTGGGCAACGCCGTTAAGGCTGACGGATCGAACAGATCGTCATCCATGAAATAGACCACCTGGGAAAGGTCGTCGATATTGCGCGCTATCTCGCGCTGCCACTCTGTGGAGATAAAGCGAATGACCACGATGGCAGTTCCTTTATCCACTTCGATAGACGGTGTGGTCAACGTATCCACCAGCCGACAGACGGCGTCGGGAAAACGACTTCTGATTGCCGCTTCAAAATAGGCCAGCGTCGGTGAATTCCCCTCATGCAAAATCAACAGTGAGCGGCACTCGGGCCAGCTCTCCGGCTGCGTCTCGCTGCTTTGCTTATTCAACTTCAGGTAAGGTTTAAAGAGTGCCTTTCTGATTAATTCGTCCATGGCAGCACCACATTAGGAGCATGACTTAACGAGAAATCGGGTCGGTCATAGCTCAGGTTGGGATTGTATGCGGGATCGTGCTGGAGCCGCTGCGCCCAGCGTTTTTTCATGTAGCGCAGCTCACCCTGGGAGCGCGCCAGCTGTTCTGGCGTGACATCTTTGCCGCGGGAGACCGACTCATGATGGTACAGCTCGGCAAAGGGGGTCCAGACGATCCGCCAGCCAGCCTCGCCGACCCGCAGACAGTAATCCACGTCGTTGAAGGCCACCGGCAGATTCACTTCATCTAAGCCGTTCAGGGACAAAAAGAGCTGGCGAGGGGTGAGCAGACAGGCCGCCGTCACCGCCGACAGCTCCTGGGCGCTCACCGCCCTGCGCTGATAGCCAGGTTCATCGGCGGCCAGCCCACTGTGAAAGTGATCGGCACAGCCGCCCGGCCCGACCGCGTCGCCCGCATGCTGCACCCGGCCATCGCCGTAAAAGAGCCTTGCCCCGACTATCCCGACGCCCGGACGCAGCAGGTGAGAGACCATCTCATCCAGCCACAGCGGGTTGATCACCTCGGTGTCGTTGTTGAGCAGGCAGATCAGCTCGCCTGTCGCTTCGCGCACTCCGGCATTGTTAATAGCGGAGTAGTTAAACGGACGATCCCAGGCGATAACCCGGACCCCGTACGCCTGGGTGATATGTTCAAAATAAGCCAGGGTTTCAGGGTCGTCGCTCTGGTTATCCATCACCATGATTTCGATATTTGGATAACGGGTGTGCTGCACCAGGCTTTCAATACAGGGCTTGAGATGCGCCAGGCCATTGCGGGTGGGAATAATCACCGATACCCGCGGCAGCTCTGCCGGGAGCGGCCAGCGCCAGCGGCAGATGCCGTGCGGAGCCGACTCCAGCGTCACCCCGACGGGCAGGTCCTGCAGCAGGCTGGCCAGCGTTTCATACCCATCCTGCTGCGGGAGCGTGTCCGGGACGTGCATCAGCAGAGCAGGGATATGCGCGATATCCTTCGGGGCGAGCTGGTGGGCCAGCTGCAACCATCCGCGATAGCTGTCGGCCCCATCCTGCGGGATGACGGCAGTGCCCTGTTCCCGCCAGAGACCACACCAGCCGATATAGTTCTGACTGTGCAGCAGGGTTTCGTTCCAGTCCGGCTTGAAGTCCGGCGAGTGGCGCTTACCTTTTTCATCCAGCAGATCGTGATCGCCGTAGATCCATTTTGCGTCCGGAGTCTGACGCAACTGGTGCGCCAGCCACACTAACGCGGCCGGAGCCAGTTCAGCCCCCACGGGGATGGCCCACTGCCATTCGCCCTCAGGTCTGTCTGCGGCAGGCGGCTGTTCCAGCACGGTGATATGCGTTGTCGGATAACAGAGTGCTGCGATGCTGGCCAGCGTGCGCTGGCGTGCCGCCTCATCGCCGCCGTTCACCAGATGCAGACAGACGCGGGGCAGGTTGCCCCAGCGGGTCAGCAGACGATCGATCAACCGGCGCTCACCGGGCTGCACGATATCGAAATTAGCCAGCCAGTGTTCGTAGGCGTGCAGCGGCCTGTCGTCGCGGATCTTGCCAACCAGCTCGTAAGCCTGCTGTAAATCGGTAAACCACAGGTGCCACGACAGCCCCAGACGTTTGCGCTTTTGCGCATTCAGGCGCTGATAGAAAGGCCACACCCGGCGCAACCGGCGCCAGAGACTGTTGCCCGCCGACACCTGCGCAAAGCGGGTAATATTCAGTTCGCATTCCGCCCCTTCGCTGCTGGCGAGCAGACCCACCTGGCAGGCACCCACCGGCAGCCAGACCAGCTCCTGCAGGGTGCCGCGACGGGTAATAGGCAGGATCTGTTCATGCCAGAGCCCCTGGCTGCACTGCCAGCGCAGACGGGTTTCACCCCGCGGCTGGCGGGCACGCAGGGTGCCCTGGATCAGGAACCAGCCCGCGCGGGATAAAGAGGTGTCTGGCAGCGCCAGAGGGTGCCAGTGGTAATCGCTATGCATTAGGGATTCACAACCCGGAAGTGGGGAAGGCCACTTCTGACTCCTGTCGAATATGGAAATAAGAAATATAAAAAGCCAAGCTTAAACTATTAATTTTTTTGGTTTGAAAAACTAGACTGGAGTTGCACTTCAGTAAGTTTCCCATAAAAAATAATATCCAATTTTATAAGTTATGCTGCTTTTCCGCTTTGAAGTGTCTATTCAGATACAGTATATAAATCGAAGTTAACCGGCAGCACTAAAAGATGTCATGATGTCCTGAAGAAATACTGAAAATGATGTTTAGTTTGTTTTTGCACAGTTAAATCGAAGATAAATTTTTACAATTTTTTCTAAATAGATTGTTTAAGCGTTCTTTATAAAAATCTATATCCATTTCTTGTATTGATCTTCCATTAAAAGATGAATGTAAAATGGAGAATATAAATAAAAAACTAGGGCGGCCATCAGTGATTTCTACCATGGCCTCATGACTTAATTTCTCTTTAAGTAATAGCAGTTCCACATGAATATTTTTAGCCCAGTTTGAATTTTCTACATACTTTAAACATTTTTGAACACCATCTTCATTTTGAGATTCTGAAAAGAAAAACAAAGTTCTGGTTTCTTTCCGCTTTGCAAATAAAGCATCATCAGCTCTTGATAACAAAACGTTTGGAAATGCGGAAATAATTCCTTTTGTTATATGTAATTGTACGGTTCTGAAAAATGAACCATTACCAATAATGGTGGATGGATGAGCATAATACAAATCCTTATCTATTTCTCCTTTGAGTCTCAGAGATGACAAGTAACTATCAATAACGGATTGATCGCTAAATAAGTTATAAAGGAAACAATAGCCTAGTATAGAGGGATGGAGGCTTGAATCAACAAAAAGCAAGTCAATATTAAGGTCATCAAGTGAACTTAACTCAACAGTCTTTTGGGAATATCTATTTTGGAAAAAACAATAATTCCATAACGGATGTTGATAGATATTGTTTTCAGTATAATTACCAGCTCTTTTATTTATAAACTCTCGGAGATATAAATCCCAAAAAATAAACCTCACGTTTTTTATTTTGTATATTTCATCAAGTGCTTCTAGAGCCTTGATTAATAGTTCTTTGTCATTTTGGTTATTGATATTTTCTTTTTTAATTGCAAGGTGTCGCTTTTTATGTGGAGCACTAAATATTTCATTGCCAAATCGGAAATCACCTACAAGGACATATATTTGTTCGTACTCATTTTCAGCTGCTTTTAAAAATGAGATAAGTTCAGGATCCCAAATAGGTAGGCCAGGCAAAGCATAACTATCAACTTTAGGTAAACCGGTGAGAGTGGTTTTGGCTAAATATTGCCATCTTACAATATGTGATGGGCCTAAAATGCATGTTGTAGCATTATTGCTTTCTTTCATTTACACTTTCTCTTTTATAGGTGCCATTTTTTATAATTATTTTATTTTTATTCAAGCATTTATCATTATTTTAAATGAAAAAAGATTTATATTCATTGTTAAAATAAAAATATAGAACTATTTCATTAATCTTTTCGTTTTCTCAACCAACGGTGCAATCTCTTTATTAAGCTATGAGGAGAAGATGATGATATCTGAATTGAATCAAGTTGCGTGGTAAGTCGCTCCATCTCTATCTTTATGGCAGGAACCATTTCAGCAGCAAGATGGCACTCCTCATCATTACGATCATGAGCTATAAAATAGGCTTTGTGCTTGACCCGTTTAGCGGTGGCAGCACTACCTCTGAGATGCTTGCCAAGTAAAAACTCTTCGAGGGATTTCACGGCGTAATGATTGACACGTGCTCCTTCCCATAAGATTTCTGCACTTACGCCATTTCCGTGCTTAGGGTGTGAAACAAGGTCACGTCCCAATGCATCAACATAACGGCCAGATCGTAGTTCTGCGAAGTGGGGATTAAGGAAGTGCTGAACTTGGGCTGGACGAACGATACTTTTGAAATTGCGATGAACATTGAACCGTTGAGGTGCTCGGCGTGTAAAGCGTTCAGTCACTAATTTATCTTCGGCAAACATTTGGTTATTAGAACCGAAATTTGCCCAATTTAGAGCGACGGCGCTGACACTGTCATCTGCAAAGCGCTGGGCGACAAATTCCTTCATTGACAATCCGGAACCTAGCGGCATAAGGAATTCATCAGCATCAATAAATGCAAGTAAATCAACTTCAGAAGGGCAAATATTTAATATTTTAGAATAGGCAGGTAATTGTGGTTTTTGCCCAGTAATCGTAGGGTAATCAATTACAATTATATTTTCAATATGTGACAAAGCATTTAAGAGTTCACGACTACCGTCTTTGCTGTCATTGTCAGCTATTATAAAACCATCTGCACCTAGCACCTTGTGATAGGCGATCCATTCTAGAAGCGATTTTACTTCATCCTTAATAATTGCAGCGATATATAATTTCAAGTTCGGCTCTCATCAATAATTCCATGAATAATTCGTTAATTTTTACGAGAGTTATAAATCATTGGAAGTAAAAATTAAATATTCTAAATGCACTCAAGAATTTAAATTTAAATTTTCAATCAATTGGTAAATAATCAAGGAAATAACATGTTGCATTTTGCACTATCAAATTAAAATAGTAATTATATTTTAATTTTTAATGCATTACTTAAAATTATATTTTATATTAAGTCTGATTTTCTTTGTTTTTATAAAAAAGAGTGATGTCTTTTATTATCTCATCATTGAGTTCAGATTGCGAAAAATAATCGTCTGTAATAAATGAAAATTCTTTTAATCTATGTATGAGGTTATTTAATGAAAACGAAACAGATAAAGCATTAGCTTCTCTAAGTTCAGTATCTACAATTTGAACATCATCAAAAGTATAGATTTCAGGAGTGACTCTTTTAATTAAATCTATAAAGGTTGGGTAATTTTTTCTCCTTGATATTAGAAATATTTTTGCTTTGATTTCAGGGATAAGATCTAAAGTATGTAATGCACTGCCTTCTTCAGCTACGATATGTGTTGCGTTGTAAAAAAGTTTAATCTGTTGCTCAAGAGGTAACTTTTCTGGGAAAATCTCAGTGTAATTATTTTTTTTAAGAAGTTCGGCAACAACATCTAATCCAGCTAGTCTTCCTTTTAGTTTGAAGTAGCGGCGCGAAATGAATATTTTTTTTGGTGAATTGTCGTCAGTATATTGACCCTTATTATAAAAGGATGAGAATTCTTTCTTATGCCAAGATTCTCTGAATCCGATGCCATGACTTTGTGCTGGAGCTATTAGTTTCTCTATCTGAACAGCATCAGTAATAAAATGTATTTTATCTCGTTCTAGATTGAAAAAATCGAATAAGTCCAAAACATATTTCGGTAACTTTTCAATGGTATCATTAGTACTTCTGCCCAGAATTATGATTTTATCAACTATATCTCTGTATTCATTATAAGCCCAAGCTCGGCTGAGTGTCTGAGTAATTAAATGGCCGAATTGATTAATGAATGGGCCAATGTAAAAGCATGTCCCAGATTCTTGTTTATAAGTTAATGTTTTATGGACTTCAATTAGACGACTTTCATTAATAAGGAGCTTCTTATTCTCTCCGCGAACTAATCCGCGTACAGGGCTAGTTAAATCGTCGTGAACGATACCATGTATATAATTTTCATAAATTTCTCGACAATCTAGTGAGTAAGGAACGATTTTTGCATTTTTAAGAAAATATACATTATTCATTCCATATGCCTTTCAGGATTGTATTAAATTCATTAATGGTGCCATCTAAATTTTCTGAAGATGTATCAATAGTGTACGTCGCAGAATTGTAGACTTCAATTCTGGTTGGAGAGTATTCTATAGAACAATGAGTAAATAAGTCCCTGGGATCTTTAGGTCTATTGGTTATGTACCGTTCATGTGCTATTTTCGGTTTGGCATCGATACATATTACATTGTATATGCGTGAATAATGTTTTAATAGATCTATGTTCTGAAATGCAGCACCAACATCAACGATATATCGCTCAGTTGCATTTCTACCTATAACTTCAAATAAATAATTCATTCCCAGAATGAAGAAAGCCTGAGTACCTAGCTCTTGCATTACACGATAAGCACCGCCTGAATCGATCAAATTGTGCTTACATGCAGCTTCGTAAACAATTTTGTCCAGTTCAAAGACATTCACTTTCTCGTTTAAATGTATATTTTTAATCAGGGAAGATTTGCCAATTCCTGATGGACCAATAACAAAAATGACATTTTTAATGAAGCTCATCGATATGTTTCCATCAACTCGGTAACTTGTTCATGCGCTGTTCTTATTTGTTGTGCGCCAATAGCTTGTTTGAATATTTGGGCATTTTGATCGATCTTTTGAACAGCGTCACAGATGCTCATTAAATCAGGATTGATGATTATACCTGTTTCTCCATCAATGACATCTTCTCCAATCCCGCCAAGATTACTTGCTACTACCCAACATCCACAAGCTGCAGCTTCCCTGGTTACCAGTCCATAACTTTCAGGCCATATAGAAGGTGCGAACAGAACGTCAAGTTGACGGTAAAGTTCGACAACGCGATCTTGTGGTACACGTCCAATGATAGTTACAGGCACATCTCCCCAAAGTGTTTTTTCAACATAGCTTTCATCTTTGCTGTGATCTACCAGCATCATGCTAATGTGGGTAGGCTGTATCTGTTCAATAGCTTTTTTAAGTAAGAAAAATCCTTTATGAGCTGACATGCCACCAATATGCCCGCAAATAACACGGGTACTGTCGCTTGTATCTTTAGAAGCCCAAGGTTGAGTCGAACTAATACCATTACGATTAACCCGGATTTGACTGAATCCATTTTTACGATAAATTTCTGCAAATGCTTCTGAAACCGTCAATACTTCTTCTGCTCCTAACAATAAATCAGATAAGTATTCGATACGTTCAATAGACTGAGAAAAACTAACGTTATTTGGTAATAAACGCGGAGCGAAGCGGTCCGGATGACCTTCTGGGTATAATTTACCTTCTGAATCTACAAGGAATTGGAAGTCTGAAATCCACCATGCATCATGCGCTGTAACAATATACGGGATGCCCATATCCCGGGTCGCCTCTACGACTGAACCAGTAAGTCTTTGTACGCAATGGAAGTGAACTAGATCAGGTTGTTCAAGTTCTAAAAAACGTTCGAAGAGATCGTACATTTTCGGATCTTGAGGATGCCAATCCATATTCTCGCGATGAAGAATAGTCGAACGATAAACAGTAATACCATCTTGTTGATAGATATCTAGCTGATAAGGGGTAGTACAGCGCTCATCAGAAGTGAAAACTACCAACTCTATCTCATCTCCATAATGAGACTGTAAAATTGCTACGTTGTCGGCCACGACACGTGTAGCACCACCTATAGCTTGCGGCGGATAAAAGACGTTAACCAGCGCGACTTTACGTTTTTTTGTCTTAGTCGGGGAAAGTGCCTCTAACTGAGCAACAAGATTTTTTCCAAGCGAAACTACACTGTAGTTCTGTTCAACTTTAGTTAAAGCTTTATCTGCTATCTGTTTGCGTAGAGATGCATCTTCAATCAAGTGACTTAATGCAATGACCCATTCTTCTTCATTGGTGGCAAGGAATGCATCTTCTCCATGAACGAGCACATCTCTGTAGTTCTGTGTAGTACTGACTACAGAAGGAATACCAAAGCAGGCAGCTTCAAACCATTTTAACTCGCTTTTACATGCGTTAATGACATCATCCTGTAACACAGCCAGGTTAATATCAGCCTGTTGCAACAAACTCCAGTAAGCCTTGATACTCGAAAGAGGCGGTACTTGCTTGAGTTGACTGGAAAAACGTTCAGTAAAGCTGGTTGGTAATTTTAAATATCCTGCGATGACTAAGCGTACATGAGGATATTTTACTAAAATTTGCGTCAGTGCCGGGAGAGCTTGTTCAATGAAATCGCTGTTATGTGCCTGTGTGCCGCTTCCGTAGAAAATGTCTATAAAATCACGATTATCACGATCAACGGGCTTGATAATACTGTGCTTATCTAAGCCATTACGATGCAGCAGGCAGATACCTGTTGTGACTAATGTCTTAAGCTTTTCACAGAGAGGCAGCGTTGAGGCAAGCCCATAACTGCATAAACGAGCCGCTGAATGAAACAGCGCCATGCCCTTGCGAAGCTCAATATGAGTATCGAGAGAAAGATACCCACCGTAGGTATCAAGATTTGCAGGATAAATAGTATCGAATATTAAATCATCAATTTCATAAATTGATATTCTGCCTGATGCATTTATTTGTGCAATTGACTTTATTACTTCCGGGACCGCAGGTACTCGATAAAAAATGACAATGTCATGTAAGGCCAATTCGTTTGCGTTATCAGCCAGACTAGTCCAATCAACACAAGTTACAACCTTACCTTGACTTTCAAGCTGTTCCGCTTTTTGTTCTATGCGGTACCGTACACATTGAGGTACATGATAATCACCAACAATTAAGATTTTATCATGGTTAATTTGTGACTTGGGTTTAATACCTTCGCTAGCACCGTTAGCAGTGAGATATGCATTATATATAGTTTGTGTATAAAGCCAGGTCTGATCTTGTAAATCACTTCGCTTATCTAACGAGGATAAAAGTTGTAATTTTCCGGCAAAAGAAAGGTAGTATTTATTTATGTATTGATCTAATTGCTCTCTCTGACCGGTAAACTCAGGATGTGCATGTAAACCTTTAGTAATAGCAGTTAGTGCTTCAAAATGTAAGTTGTTAGCACTTTCGGCTTGAGCTAATAACAGAAATAGCCAACGACTTGGATTATCATTAGGATTTAAAGATTGCAGATTGATTGCTTCGTAATAAATTTCAGCAGCAGTTTTGTAATCGCCTGCATCTAAATATGTATTGCCTAACAGTTCCAGAACTCGAGCTGTTGGGTAAAAATACAAAGCCAGACGATATGCAGAACGAGTGGCCTGACGATCATGTTCTGATCCATTACCTTTATGCTTAAGATAAAATGATTTGCCAAGGCGTTCATAGAACGCTGCATTATCAGCAGGGCTATCGGCGAATTTGATAGGTTGAGAAATATTACCGCTTAGCACATCTTGAATGAGTTGGATTGTGACATCTTGTCCATTATTTTTGTTACGTTCAAAGACTGCAATAATATCATTTTCATTTAAATCAAGCGTACTGTACCCTCCATGTATCTTCATCCATTCAACTAATGTTCTGGCTCGACCTTCTTTTTTACCATGAATTAACCAATGAACTTTTGCTTGAGTATTATTCATTTTTCCGTTTTGGCTAACATCAGGATAATTTCTGCAGTAAAAATCGGGGTCTATATCAAACTCAGTTTCTTGAAAATCATGTATATCATGATTTTTGAGTAATTGTTGCAAGTTAGGACAGCGCTGTTCTTTTTGACCAAAATTCTGCCAATGCCGATGTAACCCCTCCTCTGTTATTGCAGAGAGATCGCTATAATACTGACCATAGAAATGAGTATCTAACTCAGGAGAAAAAACAATTTTCTTTTTACGCTTGAACTTAAACATGCACTTATCTTTTCAATGAAAGTTTTTATTTGCGATAAAGATATTTTATGGGATGTAAATCTTTTCTCTCGATCCCAAACTATAACTTTTAACGCTACGTGTAATCTAATTAACATCGCATAGGGCAGATTTGCCTATGTGAATTAAAGTACGGCTATACACACTTCTATCTTTTTCATGGGTTTCAACCTCCTTGTTTTATTTATAGTATATGGTCATAAAAGAATGATGATATTTTTCTTTATGCATATATTTATAATTGTGCAAATTAGCTTTTAATAATAACTTAGTATTGTTAGTCCTGATGCTCACGTAAGGTTGCAATACCCATCACTATAAGACCATATAACAGGCATAGCAGAACGCCTGTAGTAAGGAGGTTATAGAGACGACGTGGATACTCCGCGTCTTCTGCCAGCGTTGGCTGGCTGATGACCAGAAGGTGCTTAAGTTTGCGATATGCCTCTACGCGAGCCTGTTCCAAGCTAATCAGCCCTGTTTTATAGAGATCCGCTGCCAGGGTCGCCTGCGTTTGCACATCCATATAGCGAGCCGTCACTTCGTTCATCGCATCTTTATCAGCACCGGTAAGTCTTGATTGCTCCTGAGCCAGTTGCTGCGTTAATGCATCAACCCTGGCCTGAACGGAAACAACAGCCGGTGCGGTTTCTTTCATGTAGCTTTGCAACTGTTTTAACTGGGCCTGTTGCTGTGCCAGTTGAGCTTCAATTTGACTCACAACACCAAGGCGGGCACTACTGGTCGATTCCGGGCTGATCAGGTGATGATTGTTCTGGAAATCGAGAACTTTGGCTTTTTCTGTCTGTACACGCTGATAGGCGCGATCGACTTCTTTTTCGACGAAAGCAAGCTGTTCCAGCGCGACCTGATGCCCCAGTTTATTAATAAAACGGTCAGACTCCTGAAGCATCAATGCCACTACACGTTTACCATACGCAGGATCAAACGCTTGTAACTCAATCGTGAGTACGCCAGATAACTCATCCAGGTGTAATGACAGGTGTTGACGATAATATTTGATAAATTCTTCCCGGCTGACATTGTCCGGCAAGCGGGAAAAGTAATCGACGCTGTGGCTCTGATAATGAGCTTTCAGGCCCAGTTCTTTGTCCAGCTTGTCGAGCAGATCCGGGGATTTAAGGTAATCCTGAATGATGAGTATATCTTCATGATTACTGCCGCCAATTCCCAGCATCGACAGGGCATCAGGCAGCATTTTGATCTGGTCTGCCTGCTTAACAACCAGCTGTGCCCGGCTCACATAGCGATCGGAAACAATGACGCAGAAATAAAGCGCAGCAATGGCAAAGCAGGCGACTACCCACAAAAAACTACCGAGTTTAAGGCTCTTTTTCCAGGAGCGGTGGGCAAGCTTAAAACTGCTGGAGTCAACAATGAAATGTTTTGGTTTAGTTTTTAATTTGTGCAGTTTGCGCATCAAACCAGTAGATTTGTTAGAGCGGGTTGGCTGAATCATGATTTTTGGGCTTGTTATAGTTTCTGGTAAATACGGATGGCATCTTCGATATCATCGAACATTTCAAGGGTGCTATTGCGCAGTAAAATACCCATATCGCACTGCTGGCGTAAGTTCTTCATATCGTGCGAAACCATGATCAGGCTGGCGGTCTCGCGTTTCTGATTAAAAACATCAATGCATTTCTGTTTAAAGCGAGCGTCCCCGACAGACATAATTTCATCGGTCAGGTAGATATCAAAATCAAAGGCCATACTGACAGCAAAGGAGAATTTTGATCTCATCCCGCTGGAATAGCCTTTAATCGGCAGCTCGTAATGTTGACCAATTTCTGAGAACTCTTTCACCCACTCTTCAATAGCCTGCGTATCACGCACACCATGAATACGGCAGACAAAACGGGTGTTTTCACGTCCGGTCATACTGCCCTGAAACCCACCATTGAGCGCAAGGGGCCAGGAGACGCGACAGTGACGTGTCAGTTTTCCCTTACTGGGCATATCCATTCCGCCCAACAATCGCAGCAGAGTTGATTTACCTGCTCCGTTAACACCTAAAATACCGATATTGCGGTCACGGGGTAACGTAATGCTCACATCACGTAAAACATAGTTACGACCAAATTTGGTAGGGTAATACTTCGATACGTTATCCAGAATGATCATGCTTATTCTACTTTAGCTGGCAATCAGGCGACGATGGCTCAGGCGATAGCAGCTCATCGCAAACGTCAGCAGTACCAGAGTCACACAAGATAAATATGCCCCACTGACATTCGGGCTGGCATAGCCTGAAATCCAGCTGCTTCGGATTAGCTCAACGGCGTGTACTAATGGGTTCCACAAGAACCAGTGTTGATATTGTGGCGGGATGGTCGCAAGGGGGTACATTACGCAGGAGATAAACATCAGTGGCATCATCAGCAAGCCCAGGAATTTATCAGCTTCTTTAAATAAATTACCCAACACACAAAAGATGATGCCCAGTGAAAACGAAAAGATCATTAACAGGAAATAGATAAGAACGACTTCTAAAGGATCGCTGGGGATTGCATCAAAACCAAACCACAGTAACCCCAATACCAATACGCAGCCCACTACCATCCCAATAACCGTTTCGAGAATAAATCGGGAAACAAAGGTAGCGAAGGGCGTGACCTGCCGGTAGCAAAACAGTCCTTTATTCGCATTAACAGCCGATTGCAGCTTACTCACCACGTTCCTGAAAAAGAGAAAGGGCAGGTAACTCGCAGTAATAAACAATGGCGCAGGTGCACCACCAAATCCGCTATGCCCGCGCATGCCAAAAATCAGGCTGAACGCACCTATCATCAACAACGGATCCAGCAGCGCCCAGGCATACCCCAGCCGGTAACTCCCAAATCGTGTTTTCAGTTCACGGATAAGCAGGCCAAAGGTGACATCTCGCAGCACCTGAAACGAGCTGCGGGGTGTTTGATTGAGAACAGGTTTAAGCATGAGAAGGCCGATATAACAGAACGGGCCCGCCGTTAAGCGAGCCCGCTATGAGGGTTAGTTCAGGACCACGTTGGCCGCCACGGCAACCTGATAGATGACCTGGGTAATGTCTTTGATGGACTGCATCATTTTGCTGTCCACTTTCGGCATGACCAGAATCTGATCGCCCGGCATGACATTGCCCCCGTCTTTAAACTCCATCAGCCCGTTGGCATGCACCACGGCAATACGCTGGTCGTTCGCACGGTCGGTAAAGCCGCCCGCCCAGGCAACGTAGTCTTCAAGTTTCGCACCTTCGTTGTAGACCACCGCCTGCGGCATCATCACTTCGCCGCCAATCTGAATCAGGTCGGTCTTGTTCGGGATCACAATCTGATCGCCCTGTTCCAGCAGGATGTTGGCAATCACGCCTTTATCCGACACCACCACTTTCCCCAGCGGCTGGATCTTGCGGGCTTTTTCCACGAAGCGCATCACCAGCTCGGCTTCTTTGGTCCGGATAGACGCTTCACCGTCGGAACTGGCTGGCGCGGTAAACACGCTGCGCTCCAGGCGGTTGAGGGAGTCTTCCAGCATCTCTTTCTGCCGCGCCGCCACGCTCTTACGCATGATGTAGATCGAGCCGTAATCCGCCATGTTTGGGTCAATCGGGATGTGGTTCAGCAGATCGTGCAGACGGGTCTCTTTACGTACGGTGAAGTAAGATGGCCCACGATAGCTGCCCATCACCTGCACGTCGTATACCTGCGCATGCATGTCGTCGTTAAACAGCACTTTGTCGCCGTCGCTCAGCTGAATGCGGTCAAAATCTTTATACGGCATATAAACCGAGAACGGGCCATTGGAGCGATCGCCAATCACGCCCACGTGGCTCACCTTGGCGAGCGGCAGGGCATAGTCGATCAGCTCCGAGCCGAGCGCGGTGCTGTTTTTTAACTCGAAGCGGAACGGGTTACGCACTTTACCGGCCACGTTGATCATCGGGCCCTGCGGCTCAACCAGAATGACATCCTGATCCTTCAGGGACAGCTTCGGCATTTTGCCCTGCTGCATAAATTCGTACAGATCGATTTGCTGGACGACCCGGTTCTGACGTAACACCTTAATATGACGGTAGCTGCCGCGATCGGAGTCGATGCCGCCTGCGCGTTTCAGGAAATATAAAACGCTATCGGAGGATTGTCCGGCATATTGTCCCGGACGGATCACCGGGCCGGTAACAAATACGCTGACCGGAGTCGCGGTAAGCAGATTAACGTAAACATTAACGTTATTGGTGAATACTTCGCTTATGTGGCTGGTGACTAAGTTATTGACTTTACTTGCCGCCACGTTTTTGACATTAATCGGGCCGACGTCAGGAATGAAAATATTGCCCTGATTGTCAACGGTGACCACGTTGGAGAAATTGACTGCGCCCCAGATCCAGATATTCAGCTTATCGCCGGGAGCGATCAGGTAATTATCGTTTAAGCCGTCGCTGCGCTCGGTTTCATAGCCACCGGCAAACAGGTTGGCACCGTATGGAGGGGGCAGGCCGGACTCGGACTGCGGCAGGAGTTTACGCACATCGGACTCGCCCGGAAGTAACATGCCCTGGCGGTTTTGCTGCGCAAAGGTACCGGTGGTGGAGGAGGTGTTTGCCTGGCCGCTCATCGCCTGTTCACCACCGAGCTGCAGTCGGCCATCGCCGGTATCTGCCGGGGTATTCATGCCAAAGGCCTGGGCATCTTCCTTAGTGGGTGCAGCAAAGGCCGCGCAAGAGGCGCAGGCCAGCAGCAGAATGGCACTCAATTGCCGAAATTTCGTTATTTTCACAACATTTCTCTTCAAAATTATTGCACGGCAAGCAGGTTGCTGGCGGATGCCTGTTCCAGTTGCGGTACCAGATACCAGGTATCACCGTTCTTGCAGGTCACGCCATGCTGCGACTGGTTGTAGTTGCGGTTACGCAGCAGTTCAATACATTCCAGACCCAGGGCGGAGACATAACGCTGGCCCAGGATATAGGTATTGCCATTGGCGCTCAGAGCCGCGCCCTGAGGCAGGCTATTCAAAGGTTGTTGCAGATTGGCTGACATGGGCTGGAGTGTGGTTGAAGCGGCCGGATTGACAAGCGGTCGGGAGGCTTCAACCTGCTTCGGGGAATATGCACAGCCGCTCAGAATGAGGGCGAGCGAAATCACCAGAAGGCGAGTTGCGTTCTTCATTTGTAAATAT
This sequence comes from Leclercia sp. Marseille-Q4284, assembly GCF_916618945.1. Lineage (NCBI taxonomy): Bacteria > Pseudomonadati > Pseudomonadota > Gammaproteobacteria > Enterobacterales > Enterobacteriaceae > Leclercia > Leclercia sp. Marseille-Q4284. The sequence continues at coordinate 269,483 of NZ_CAKAKG010000002.1, read as the reverse complement.
TTTCCATATATTCGGAACCTGGCGTGTAAATATAAAAATTCGTCGGTACCCGACTGTTTATATTGCCCAAATAGTTGACCTGAAGGTCAGGAAGCAGAGGCGGCATAGCTGAGGAAGTGGAGCAAAAAAGGGCAAAAAAAAGGTAGGCTACCGCACGGAAATGACGATTCCGGTCAAGAAGTGTCCAGTTTGCTTTAGGGTGCTGCCATAAAAAAACTATTCAGTAAACAACTAAAACGTTTTTTTATTATTCATGAAAGTGTTTTTGTGTCGCGAAGATTACATAATTTTGCAGTTTGTGTCATTTCAAATTTAAGAAATCTGCCCTGAAAAAGGGGAAAAGTCCGAAACAACTATTAACTCTGGTGGGGGGAGTAGAAACTTATATTGTCATTAGTTTCAGATTGTGATTGTTTCATTTTGAGCAAGTGGAAAACTAATAAGCGCCAGCCGAAAATTCGGCTGGCGCAGGGGATTAAACGGTCATTTCTTGTTCAATTAACACCGGGTGAAATCTGCGCTTAAAGTAAATCAGCCCGTGTCCCTCCTGGCTCAGGAGGATATTTTTGATCTCCACCAGGTACACCAGATGGGTGCCGATGGTCTGGACCTGGCTTATCTCTCCCTCCAGGCTGGCCAGCGCCTCTTTCAATACCGGCTGGGCCAGCTGGCCTTTTTGCCAGCAGGAGAGGGTAAATCGCTCTTCCATTGCCATGCCGGTCATCCCGGCAAAATGGCGCGCCATTAGCTCCTGCTCGTGATTGAGCACATTAATACACAGCTTGCCGTTACCCTGAAATACCGGGTTCATGGCGCTGTTGGCGTTCAGGCACACCATCACCGACGGCGGCGTATCCGTCACCGAGCAGACCGCCGTGGCGGTAATGCCGCAGCGTCCGGCGTCGCCATCGGTGGTAATCACATTGACCGCCGCCGAGAGGCTGGCCATCGCGTCGCGAAAACGCAGGCGTTGTTCATCATGTTGCATCTTGACCTCCCGCTGCGTTATTTCAGCAGCTTGTCCAGCAGGTTTATATCGGTGTTGTTATGCAGGTGCGGAACCGTCCAGCCGTTCTGGTCGTACTCAGACAGGCAGCGGTCAACCATCGCCATCATCTTGTCCATATTGCCGGAGCTCTGCGCCTGGCGCAGACACTGCAGGCGGATTTCATCCTGGCTACCGGAGTAGTTGATCTCATACAGCTCGTGACGACCGCCGAACTCGCTGCCGATGGCATCCCACATCAGTTTCAAAATTTTGATGCGCTCCACGTGGTCCATGCCGTTGGAGCCGCGCACGTACTTCGCCAGGTATTTGTCGATCTGCGGATTGTTCAGATCCCTGGCGCTGGACGGGAGGTAAATCAGGCCGCTGGTAACGTTACGCTCGATGATGTTTTTGATTTTGGCGTAGGCCATCGGGGCCATCACGCGGTAGGTTTGCAGCGCCGCGTGGTCCGGCAGATAAGCGCCGTTGACCCACGGGGTGGCTTCCGAGCACATGGAGTCGCTCAGCGCCCAGAACATGTTGCGCCAGGCCACCACTTCACCGAGATCGGCCTGTACCCCGCGGAACTCAGAGGTGCCTGTACACTCCAGCGATTTTTTCAGCAGGGCGGTGATGAAGTCGAGCTTCACCGCCAGACGCACGCACGCCTGCAGCGGATACATGCGGGCGAAACCACCCTCCATGGTCCAGCGACGGCAGCGGTCGAAATCGCGGTAGATCAGCACGTTCTCCCACGGGATCAGCACCTTATCCATCACCAGGATCGCGTCGTTCTCGTCGAAGCGGCTGGTGAGCGGGTAGTCGTAAGGGGAGCCGGTCGCGCCGGCCACCAGCTCGTAGGAGGCGCGGGAGATCAGCTTCACCCCTTCGGCATCCATTGGAGCGACGAACATCAGGGCGAAGTCCGGGTTGTCGCCCATCACCTGCGCCGAGCCAAAGCCGATCATGTTGTAGTGAGTCAGCGCCGAGTTGGTGGCGACCACTTTCGCGCCGCTGACGATGATCCCGGCGTCGGTCTCTTTTTCCAGCTTGATGTAGACGTCTTTCACCTCATCGGCGGGTTTGTGGCGATCGATCGGCGGGTTGACGATAGCGTGGTTAAAGTAGAGGCCACTTTCCTGAATGCGGGTGTACCAGTTGCGGGCGTTCTGCTCGAACTGACCATAAAAGGCCGGGTTAGCACCCAGTGCACAGCCGAAGGCGGCTTTGTAATCCGGGGTGCGACCCATCCAGCCGTAGCTCAGGCGTGACCACTCGGCGATGGCATCCCGCTGCTGGCGCAGGTCATTGGCACTTTTCGCCACGCGGAAGAATTTATGGGTGTAGCCGCCGCTGCCGGTATCGGTGTTCCAGCACAGCGCGTCCTGCATGTCGGGTTTGTGCAGCGCGTCGTACAGTTGTGCGACCGAGGCCGCCGCATTGCGAAACGCCGGATGGGTGGTCACATCTTTTACGCGTTCGCCATAAATGTAGATCTCCCGGCCATCCTGCAGGCTCTTCAGATACTCTTCACCGGTTAACGGACGGGTAGTGCTGGCACGGAAATCTTCGGGTTTCATATGGACCTCGTATCGGTACGGAGTTGTTAAATTTGTGTTTTGTTTTTGTTGTTTAATTGAAGCGTCATGCAGGGGTTTCGTGAAGGGACGAATAGGTCAACGACGGGTACTTTTCAGGCGGGAGTGAGAATTGTGATCGGGGTGGGTTTTGCCGGGTGGCGCTGCGCTTACCCGGCCTACGGTCCGTAGCGCCACCGGGGGAGAGTGTGCACCGGGTCAGTAAACGGGGGCACTGACATAAATTCAGAAATTAACCATACGATTTAGCATGATATTTTTTTGGAGGAGGATTAATAAGGATTAACCATAAAATACATAAGGAAATCATTATGGCAGTTCCTGCTTATCTCTGGCTTTATAATCAGTCCGGTAAGCTTATATCTGGCGGAAGCGATGTTGTAAACCGTGAGGGTGCCATTGAAATGCAGAGCTTAAACCAAGGCGTACATCGTTGTGGCAATACGAATAGGGTGTGTAATGTTAAGACCTTTTAAATGGTCGCTGCGCATTACTCTATTTCTGGCAATCACGTATCTGTTCCTGATAAGCGGCATTTTTGATTCCCTGGCTGAAAGTCTGAGAGTACCCATTGCAAGGTTTATGACTCGGTTTACTCATGATGATTTCGCACTCTATGCTGATTACTATTCGGCAAACCTGGAAAATGCCTGGCTGTATATTTATGTGTTCTTGAATATCATCGTCGGCATAGTATCTGTCGCTACATTCGAGTATTTGGCTAAATTAGCCAAAAAGAGTAATTAGCTTCCTGATGATGGCCCGCATATCGCGGGCTTTTTTATTCGACCTTATCGTGTTTCCAGCGTGGCGGTCAGCCTGTCTGGGCGGTGCGGTCTGTCTGCCGGGTGGCGCTGCGCTTACCCGGCCTACATGAGTGCGCCGGACGGTTCCCTCTCCCTTTGGGAGAGGGTTAGGGTGAGGGGAACAGGCCGCACACCGCGTAACCGCCTGCTTCTGGAAGCATGCTCGCAAAGTCTAAAGTAACCTGATGAAACACAGGGATTTGTCTTTTTTTTGTGTTCGTTGAGTCGTAAGGTGCCTGTGTTGCGGCGATAACCGCAGCCGGGCGTGAGAACCTGAAAACACGAGGTAACTTCCATTCATAATTTAAGGAGTGCCTTATGGCTACTATCCCAACCCCGTCTTACTCCCACTTCGAAGAAGACATTATCCACCAAATTATTACCCAGCCCCTCCCGGCCTCGGCAGATCTCTTCGACGTCGCAGACGCGTGCGCCGCATTTGTCTGCGTCCTCATCGACACTCACGACGATCAAGCAAGCAATGCTTTATGTGGGCGCTTATTGCAGGCGTTAAACCAGTTCCGCCATCTGTGCGATGAAGATTTACCGCCGCATCTCATCGAGCAGCTGATTGCAGGTGAAAACGTAACCTCGTGCATCCCCGATTGCTGGCAGGAGACCGCCACCCTGGTGGAGTATGCCCAGACGCTGACCCAGGCACTACTGAGCAATACGCTGCCGCCGCCATTGGCAACATCCTTAACGGGGTTACTGCATGACGTGGTGTATCTGTTAGCGGAATTTGTGAAGGAGCCGTACCTGACCGTGCATTAATCCTGTGCACGCTGGTTGCCGGGTGGCGCTAACGCTTACCCGGCCTACGGTTGCGTAGCCCCGGTAAGCGAAGCGCCACCGGGGTAAAATTCACGACACCGGCACCTTCTGCGTCCGATACCTGCTCGGCGAGCAGCCCACCAGTCGGTTAAAAAAGCGCGCAAAATAGGCCGGATCTTTAAACCCCAACTGCCAGGCAATCTCGTTTACTGCGCTATCGGAGAAGACCAGCAGCCGTTTGGCTTCGCGCAACTGCCTGTCGAAGATTAGCCGTTTCGGCGGGCGGTTGGCGAAGCGGCGGCAGATGTCGGTCAGGCGCGATTCGGTAAGGTGCAGCGCGCTGGCGTAATCCGGCACCGTCCAGTGCTGGTGGAAGTGGCCGTCGACCATCTGGTTAAAACGCTGGAACAGTTTCAGCTCGCCGCGCATGCCGTTGGCCGCGTGATCGTCAAGACTGGCGTTGCGCAGCAGCAGGGTAAACACCGCCTGGGCCAGCAGCACCAGGGTATGCTCCCGCCCGGGAAGCTGAGCGGTGGATTCCCGTTGAATCAACCGCCAGTAGTGAGAAAGCGCCGCCAGCTCATCCGGTTTATCCGCTAACGACAGGCAGATCCCCGGCAGGCCGAAGGTCTCCCGGGTGCCGGGATAGAGCACCTCGAGTAACGGCCAGATCAGATCTTCATGCACCGTCAGCACATGGCCGTCGCTGTCCGATTCGGTAAAAAAGGCGTGTGGCACCGACGGCGGCGTTAAGACGAACAGCGGTGCCTGCACCGAGTAGCGGTGATCGTCCAGCTGGAGTTCAATCTGCCCGGTATCCAGAAAGTGCATCTGAAAATAGTGGTCGTGGCGATGGGCCTGCATATCGCGGCCAAAAAAGGCCGCCATCCGGCTAAAGGACTGATAATGCACATCGTCCGTCCCCAGACTCTCGTCGTACTCTTTGCTGATGTCGATATTGGCAATCGGGCTCTGGCACATAACTGCTCCTCAATGGATCTTCTGCGCCGCCATCCCCGGCGCGCTGTCACGGCTCTCCTGGCGGGTCATCGGGATCCGGGTCAGCACCAGCGCACCCACCACCAGCAGCCCGGCGACAAACCATAGCCCGGAGCTGAAGCTGCCGGTCGCATCACGCAGAATGCCGATCAGCAGCGGGCTGACGGCAGAGCCGACGTTGCCGATGGCGTTGATCACCGCCAGCGCTACCGCCCGGGACTGCAGGCTAATCACCTGATCCGGGGTGGTCCAGAAGATCGCCATGGCGGTAAAGGATCCGGTTGAGGCCATAATGATGCCAAGCAGCTGGATCAGGCTGTGATCGGTTGCCGACGCCAGCAGCCATCCCGCCGCGGCGAAGAGATAGGGCAGGATGGTGTGCTTTTTTCGCTCTTTCAGCCTGTCGGAGCGGCGGCTCCACCACAGCATCCCGAGGATGGTGCAAAACTGCGGGATCGCCGCCAGCAGGCCGATCACGATATTGCTGCTGCCGGTGTTGAAGCTCTGCAGGATCTGCGGTGTCCAGATGTTGATGGCGCTCAGGGTGTTGGTCAGACAGAAATAGGCCAGGGTATAGAGCAGCACCGCCGGGGTCAGCACTTCGCGCAGCGTCGAGCGCGGCGTGGCGGCGTGTGCCACGGCATTCTCCTGCTCACGGGCGATCATCGTTTTGAGGGTCTGCTTCTCTTCGTCGTCCAGCCAGGTGGCCTGATCTGGCGTGTCGTTGAGGAAGAACCAGGTCACCACCCCGAGCACCACCGACGGCAGCCCCTCCAGCAGGAACAGCCACTGCCAGCCCTTCAGGTTCCACACCCCATCCAGGGCCAGAATATAACCCGAGAGGATCGAGCCCAGCATCATGGTCACCGGCATGGCGATCATAAACAGCGCGTTGGCGCGGGCGCGATGATAAGCGGGGAACCACCAGGTGAGATAGACCAGGATCCCCGGCAGGAAACCGGCTTCGGCGATGCCCACCAGCATGCGCAGGATGTAGAGCGTCTGCGGGCTGGTGGCGAACATGGTGCAGGTCGAGGCGATGCCCCACACCACCATGATCCCGGCGATCCAGCGGCGTGCGCCGATCTTCGCCAGCATGATGTTGCTGGGGATCCCGCACAGCACGTAGGTGACGTAAAACAGCGTCGCCGCCAGGCCAAACATCGTCGAGGTGAGGCCCAGATCTTTGCCCATCGTCAGCCCGGCAAAGCCGATGTTGATCCGGTCAAGGAACGAGAAGACAAACAGAATAAAGAGAAAGACGATCAAACGACGGAACAGCTTATTTATAACGCGATGTTCTACAGCTTTTTTATTATCAGGGTGCAGGGTAGAGGTCGTCATGTTGCGCTCCAGATCTTACCTTTAGTAGACGGATTTATTGTTATTCACAGACGTAACCGGTTTATCGATAAAGCGAGCCGCCAGCGCTTCGGCGCTGCGGGCGAGCAGGGTGGTGTCGACGCCGACGGCGACAAACAGCGCCCCGAGTTCGAGATAGCGTTTAGCCAGCTGCTCGTTGGCCATCAGAATGCCCGGTGCTTTCCCCGCAGCGCGGATCTGCGCGATGGCCTGCTCGATAGCGGACTGCACTTCCGGGTGAGTCGGATTACCGGCAAAGCCCATGTCGGCGCTGAGATCCGCCGGGCCGATAAACACCCCATCCACCCCGTCCACATCGAGGATCTGCGGCAGGTTTTTCAGCGCCTCGCGGGTTTCGATTTGCACCAGCACGCACATGGCGTCGTTGGCCTGATGCAGGTAATCCGGAATGCGGTTCCAGCGCGATGCGCGGGCCAGGGCGCTGCCAACGCCGCGAATACCCGCCGGTGGATAGCGTGTCGAGCGCACCGCCAGCCGGGCTTCGTCGGCGTTTTGCACCATCGGCACCAGCAGGGTCTGCGCCCCCACGTCCAGCAGCTGTTTGATCTGCACCGGATCGTTCCACGACGGACGTACCACCGGCTGGCTGGGGTAGGGGGCTATCGCCTGCAGCTGGGTTAAGACGGTCTGCACGCTGTTCGGCGCGTGTTCCCCGTCGATCAGCAGCCAGTCGAAGCCTGCCCCCGCCAGCAGCTCGGCGCTGTAGCTGCTGGTGAGCCCCAGCCATAAGCCGATCTGCGGTTTCCCGGCCCTCAGCGCGTCTTTAAAGGCATTATTCATGCGGTCTCCTTATACAAAGCGGCAGCTGATGGAGCCCATGTTGCCGTAGTCAACATGGAAGGTGTCGCCCTTGCTGGCGGTGACCGGGCGGGTAAAGGAGCCGCCGAGGATGATCTGCCCGGGCTCCAGCTGTACGTCGTAGGGCGCCAGCTTGTTCGCCAGCCAGGCCACGCCGTTGGCCGGGTGGTTGAGCACGCCCGCGGCAACGCCGGTCTCTTCTATCACCCCGTTGCGATAGAGCAGGGCGGAGATCCAGCGCAGATCCAGCTCGTCAGGGCGGATCGGACGACCCCCGAGGATAACCCCGGCGTTGGCGGCGTTGTCGGAGATGGTGTCGAACACTTTGCGTGGGCGCTGGGTTTCAGGATCGATGTTGTGGCAGCGGGCGTCGATCAGCTCCAGGGCCGGGATCACGTAGTCGGTGGCGTTATAGACGTCGAACATCGTGCAGTTCGGGCCGCGGAGCGGTTTCGCCAGCACGAAGGCCAGCTCCACTTCGATGCGCGGGACGATAAAGCGGTCGGTGGGGATGTCGCTGCCGTCGTGAAAGAACATGTCGTCGAGCAGGGCGCCGTAGTCCGGCTCGCTGATCTGCGAGCTGGCCTGCATTGCTTTCGAGGTCAGGCCGATCTTGTGGCCCTTCAGGGTGCGACCTTCGGCGATTTTCAGGCTCACCCATTCGCGCTGCACGGCGTAGGCGTCTTCAATGGTGATCGTCGGGTAATCCAGCGAGATCGCGCGGATCTGCTCCCGGGTCTGTTCCGCCTGATGCAGGCGATGGGCGATCAGGGTATGGGTGTGTTTATCGAGCATGGCGATATCCTGTTTTATATTTGTTTTCTCCCTCTCCCTGTGGGAGAGGGCCGGGGTGAGGGCATCAGGCCGCAGAGATTTCCCCTCACCCTAACCCTCTCCCAAAGGGAGAGGGGACTGCCGTGCCGGTATTACTTAAATAAGGCGTGCACGTTGTTCTGTTTGAAGTTCAGCGTCGGGTGCAGCTCTTCGATTTCAAACGACAGCGCCAGGTAACGGGCGTCCATCAACCCGGCGAAATGGTCTTTAATCAACGTAAACAGCATCTCGCCCACCTGCTGACGGCTCTCCAGACTGCGCCCGGCGCCGATCTTCAGCGTCATGTGCACAAAGGCGTAATCGTGCTTGCCGTCGGCCATCTGCCAGGTGTCCACCCAGTGCGCGCGGCTGCGGATCCCGCCGAGGGGGAAGATCCCGGTGGCGGCCAGCGCCTCGTTAACGCGGGCAAACAGGCCCGGCAGGTCGGCCTGCTCACGGATGTTCCCGGTACATTCGACAATAAAGTGCGGCATGGGGCGTCCTTAAGCGGGCAGAGGGAAAACGGCGTTAACCTGGCCGGTGCCAGAGCTGGGGAACAGCTCGGTGAGAAACTCCACCTTGCCGTCGTAGTTGTCCCAGCCGAGTACGCCCAGCAGCATCACCGTGTCGTGCATATTGCCTTCGCCGTAGCAGTAGTCGGCGTACTCCGGCAGCATGCTGCAGAACGCTTTGAACTGGCCTTCGCGCCACAGCTTCACCACCCGCTCGTCCATCTGACGGTCGAACTCGCGGGTGTAGCTGTTCATTCCCTCTTCGGCACGCTGATCGTCGATAAAGCGGTGCGACAGCGAGCCGCTGGCCAGCACCGCCACGGTGCCGTCATATTTTTCAATGGCGCTGACGATCGCCTCGCCCAGCCTGCGGCTGTCGGCAAAGTCATGCACGGTGCAGAACGCCGAGATGGAGACCACTTTGAAGTGCTTATCCGCGTTCATGTAGCGCATCGGCACCAGGGTGCCGTACTCCAGCTTCAGGCTCGGGATGTTGTGCGCTTTGGCACGCACGCCCTTCGCCACCGCTTCGTCGGCGATCAGTTGGCCCAGCTCCGGATTGCCGTTGTAGTCGTAGGTCATGTCGCGGATAAAGTGCGGCAGCTCGTTGCTGGTGTAGACCCCGGCAAAATGGTCCGCACAGTTGATGTGATACGCGCTGTTCACCAGCCAGTGGGTATCGAAGACGATGATGGTATCGACCCCCAGCTCGCGGCAGCGTCTGCTGATCTCTTTATGCCCGTCGATGGCCCCCTGACGGCAGCCAAAGTTTTTGCCCGGTATCTCCGAGAGATACATCGACGGCACGTGGGTGATTTTTGCGGCTAACGCTAACTTGCCCATCTCATACCCCCCATTTCGGGATGGGGTGGTCGCCCATGGAGATACAGACGTTTTTCATCTCCGCGAACACCTCGAAGCTGTATTCCCCGCCTTCACGGCCGGTGCCGGAAGCCTTCACGCCGCCAAACGGCTGGCGCAGATCGCGCACGTTCTGGGTGTTTACAAACACCATCCCCGCTTCGATGTTGCGCGCCAGTCGCAGCACCTTGCTGATGTCCTGGGTCCAGATGTAGGAGGCCAGGCCGTACTCCACGTCGTTCGCCAGCCGCAGCCCTTCGGCTTCATCTTTGAACGGCAGCAGGCAGGCCACCGGGCCGAAGATCTCCTCCTGGGCCACGCGCATCCGGTTGTCGACATCCGCCAGCACCGTCGGGCGCAGGAAGTTGCCACCTTTCAGGTGGGCAGGCAGATCGGTCGGTTTGTCCGGGCCGCCCGCCAGCAGGGTCGCCCCTTCCTCAATGCCGAGGCGGATATAGCCGGAGACTTTCTCCCAGTGCTGAGCGCTTATCAGCGCCCCGATCTGGGTATTCGGATCGGTCGGATCGCCCACCCGCAGGCGGTTAGCGCGTTCGGCGAAGCGCTTGACGAATTCCGGGTAGATGCTCTGCTGGATAAAGATGCGCGAGCCGGCGGTGCAGCGTTCGCCGTTGATCGAGAAGATGGTGAACAGAGCGGCGTCCAGGGCGCGTTCGATATCGGCGTCTTCAAAGATCAGTACCGGTGACTTGCCGCCCAGCTCCATGGAGTATTTTTTCAGGCCACCGGCCTGCATGATGCGGCGTCCGGTGGCGGTGCCGCCGGTGAACGACACGGCGCGGATATCCTGATGGCGCACCAGGGCGTCACCCGCCGTCGCACCGTAACCCTGCACCACGTTGAGCACCCCGGCCGGAATACCCGCCTCCAGCGCCAGCTCGCCCAGGCGATCGGCGGTGAGTGGGGAGAGTTCAGACATCTTCAGCACCGCGGTGTTGCCTAAGGCCAGGCAGGGGGCGACCTTCCAGGTGGCGGTCATAAAGGGCACGTTCCACGGCGACACCAGGGCGCACACCCCCACCGGCTGGACCAGGGTGTAGTTGAGCATCTTGTCATCGACCGGGTAGGTCTTGCCGTTCATCTGCTGGCACACTTCGGCGAAGAACTCGAAGTTGTGGGAGGCACGCGGGATCAGCACGTTTTTGGTCTGGTGGATCGGCAGGCCGGTGTCGGCGGTCTCCATCGCCGCGATCTCCGGCACGTTCTGGTCGATCAGATCTCCCAGACGACGCATCAGGCGTGCGCGCTCTTTCATCGGCAGGTTGGCCCATTTCGGGAAGGCTTCTTTAGCGGCGGCTACGGCCTGGCCGATCTCCGCTTCACCGCCCGAAGCCACCTCCGCCAGCACCTCGCCGGTAGCCGGGTTGGTGGTGTGGAAATAGTCGTTACCCGCCACGTTTTTGCCGTTGATCCAGTGGTTTATCTTCTTCATGAGTTTGCCTCCTCGCTGACAATCCGGTTGACCAGACGGCCAACGCCTTCCACTTCCACCACCACTTCATCGCCCGGGCGCACGTCGGCCAGCCCTTTCGGCGTGCCGGTGGCGATCATGTCCCCCGGCTGCAGGGTCATAAATTCACTCAACCAGGCGATCAGGAACGGGATGCTGAAGATCAGATCCGCGGTGCTGCCCTGCTGGCGCAGCTCGCCGTTGATCCAGGTGCGCAGGGTGAGGTTGTGCGGATCGGCAATCGCCGATTTATCCACGATCTGCGGGCCGATGGGCGTCAGGCCGTCGCGGCTTTTCACCCGCAGGTTCGGGCGGTAGTAGTTTTCCAGGTAGTCGCGGATGGCGTAGTCGTTGCAGACCGTGTAGCCCGCCACGTAGTCCATGGCGTCGGCTTCGGCGACGTGGCGCGCGGTTTTGCCGATCACCACCACCAGCTCGGCTTCGTAGTGCATGTACTCGACGTTATCCGGGCGCACCGAGGTCTGGTTGTGTTCGTTAAAAGTGTTCGGGGCTTTGATAAACACCAGCGGCTCGGTGGGCGGCTTGAAGTCCAGCTCACTGGCGTGATCGGCGTAGTTCAGCCCGAGGGCAAACAGCGTCCCGCTGCTGGAGAGCGGCCAGGCGAAGGTGCGTTCTTTGGCCTGTTCACTGGCGTTGATGACGCTGTTTTCCAGCGTCGGCAACCCTTCAGCCAGCACGCGCACCCGGTCGCCCGGATGCAGGGTCACGCGGGAGTGCGGGGTGCCCAGCAGAATGGCGTCGCCCGGGTTGAGGGTGGCGAAGGCGCTCAGCTCGCTCAGCAGGGTGGCGGCGTTGCGTTGCAGATCGGCGGTGTTCCAGCGATCCACTTCCCGGCCGTTGATCTCGGTGACGATCGTCAGGTTATCGACGCTGGCGATTGCCGCGCGCTCACCCACCGGGCAGAACCCATCCCGGCATTTGGCTTTGATCGCCGGGCGGTAGAAGCTCTCTTCCGGCAGGCTGACTTCGTTGGCCAGCGCGTACCCGGCAATATAGTCGGCGGCCTCGTCCGGGCTGATTTTGCTCGCGGTCTTGCCGACAATCAGCGCCACCGTCGCGCCGCTCAGCACCTGTTCGCCTTCAGGATGCGGGATGGCCTCGCCGGTGCGGATCAGGGTATTACGCGGTTTGATAAACCAGACGGCGGTTTTCGGCGGCGTGTTGTAAGGGGGCTGGTGAAATGCGTCGCGCCAGGCATCAAGCTGGCTGCGGTGATTGAGTGCCACCGCGAAAACAGTACCTTTCATTCCTTTCTCCTCGGGCCCGGGTATCGGGTTTTGAGTTCATTAATATGTTAATGATTAGGTTTTATCCCCTTGCCGGGTGTTTGGCAAATAGAAGTAAATAATTTGTGATAGCAATAACAATAAATTTACATTCACTGTAATTTACTTATCTATATCAATGGCTTAATATTTTTATGTGATATCTGTTAGACTTTTTGTCCGCGCCGCTGGTGCCGGGAAACCGCGTGAGGCATTGATTGTTTCGTTATTAATGAAGTTGAGGTGGGAGCGCCATGCACAATTCGTTAACTATCGCACTACTCCAGGCGCGGGAAACCGCGATGACCTTTTTTCGCCCGATTATCAAGCAGCACAATCTGACGGAGCAGCAGTGGCGGATCGTGCGCGTGCTGGCGGAACATCCATCGATGGATTTTCACGATCTGGCCTTTCGCACCTGCATTCTGCGTCCGAGCCTGACCGGGATCCTCACGCGCATGGAGCGCGACGGGCTGGTGCTGCGCTTAAAGCCGCTTAACGACCAGCGCAAGCTGTATGTGTCGCTCACTAAAGAGGGGAGCGCCCTGTATGAGCGTGCTCAGGCTCAGGTGGAAGAGGCCTATCAGCGCATTGAGGCGGAATATTCGCCGGAGAAAATGCAGCAGCTGACGGCGCTGCTGGAAGCGTTTATTGAACTTGGAAACCGGCACGTCGCAGAGCGAGAAGAAGAGTAAAAACCACAAATTTCAGGATGATTTCCGTAAAGTTTTCGCTTCTCAGGCCGAAAATTCTGTACCTGTCTGGTGGAATGAGAACTCATGTTAAATCGTATAAAGATTGTTACCAGCTTACTGCTGGTCCTGGTTATTTTTGGCCTGTTACAACTCACATCCGGTGGTCTTTTCTTTAATGCTCTGAAGCATGACAAAGAAAACTTCACCGTTCTGCAAACCATTCGTCAGCAACAATCCACGCTTAACGGCAGCTGGGTAGCGTTGCTGCAAACCCGTAACACCCTGAACCGCGCGGGCATCCGCTACATGATGGATCAGAACAATATCGGTAGCGGTGCGACCGTGAACGATCTGATGCAGATTGCGTCGACATCCCTGAAGCAGGCGGAAAAAAACTGGGCGGATTACCAGGCCTTGCCGCGCGACCCGCGTCAGAGCGAAGCTGCCGCGCTGGAAATCAAACGTAACTACGATATCTATCACGGTGCGCTGGCCGAGCTGATCCAGCTCCTGGGTGCGGGCAAGATCAATGAGTTCTTCGATCAGCCGACCCAGGGCTACCAGGACGGCTTTGAGAAGCAGTACGTCAACTATCTGCAGCAGAACGATCATCTGTATCAGACCGCGGTCGATGACAGCAACAGCTCCTACAGCCAGGCGATCTGGATCCTGTTAAGCGTGCTGGTCCTGGTGCTGGCGGTGATTGTCGGCGTCTGGGTCGGTATCCGTCACGCGCTGATCTCTCCGCTGAACCGTCTGACCGACAGCATTCGCCATATCGCCAGCGGCGACCTGGTGAAGCGCATTGAGGTGGACGGGACGAACGAGATGGGTCAGCTGGCTGATAACCTGCGTCATATGCAGGCTGAGCTGATGCGTACCGTGGGCGACGTACGTAATGGTGCCAATGCCATTTACAGCGGCGCGAGCGAAATCTCCATGGGCAACAACGATCTCTCCTCCCGTACCGAGCAGCAGGCCGCTTCCCTGGAAGAGACCGCCGCCAGCATGGAAGAGCTGACCGCTACCGTGAAGCAGAACGCCGAGAACGCCCGTCAGGCAAGCCATCTGGCGCTGAGCGCGTCCGAGACCGCGCAGAAAGGCGGGAAAGTGGTGGATAACGTGGTGCAGACCATGCGTGACATCGCCGGCAGTTCGCAGAAGATTGCTGACATCATCAGCGTGATCGACGGCATTGCCTTCCAGACCAACATCCTGGCGCTGAACGCCGCGGTAGAAGCGGCACGTGCCGGTGAGCAGGGTCGTGGCTTTGCGGTGGTTGCCGGTGAAGTCCGTAACCTGGCGCAGCGCAGCGCCCAGGCTGCACGCGAGATCAAGAGTCTGATTGAAGACTCCGTGGGTCGCGTTGAGCTGGGTTCTACCCTCGTAGAGAGCGCCGGTGAAACCATGGGCGAGATTGTCAGCGCGGTCACCCGCGTGACCGACATTATGGGCGAAATCGCCTCTGCCTCTGACGAGCAGAGCCGCGGTATCGACCAGGTGGGTCTGGCGGTTGCCGAGATGGATCGCGTGACGCAGCAGAACGCCTCGCTGGTGCAGGAATCTGCGGCAGCGGCCGCGGCCCTGGAAGAGCAGGCGAGCCGCCTGACGCAGGCCGTGGCGGTGTTCCGTATTCAGCAGGACCAGCAGAAATCCCGCGCGCACGCGGCGGCGAAAACCGTTGCCACGCCGGTGACGACGCGTAAAGCGGCCGTTACCGACAGCGGTGATAACTGGGAAACCTTCTGATGTAAAAAGCGCCCTGTTCAGGCAGGGCGCTGTTTTGCCGGGTGGCGGCTTCGCCTTACCCGGCCTACAAAACCCGTAGGCCCGTGCAAGCGCAGCGCCGCCGGGCAATTCCACACTATTACTGCTGGCGCGGATCGCTAATCGGCTGACGCACCAGGAAGATATACGCCAGTGCCCCCAATGCCGTGACGCAGCCGCAGATGATCAGCGCCAGGCGGAACGAGTGGGTGGTGTCGACGATAAACCCGGTGACAATCGGCGCAAACGAGGCGCAGATGAAGCTGGCGAAGTTCTGAATGCTGCCCACCGAGGCGGTCATTCGTGATGCCACGGCCACGTGGATCAACCCCCAGCACGACGTTCCCGCAAAGTGGATGCAGAACAGCGCCATCCCAATCAGCAGTACCGCACTCATCGCCGTGGTTGCCTCCGGCACCACAAAGGTAAAGGCCGCCGATAACAGCATCCCGCTGATAATACACAGCTTACGGCTGCGGACCGGTGCCATGCCGCGTTTGACCAGCGCATCGGTGGTGAAGCCGTTCACCAGCATACCCGCCGCACCAAACAGGAACGGGATCGCCGCCATCAGGCCGGTGCTTTTCAGATCGAGGTTATAGGCAGTTTGCAGATACCCCGGCAGCCAGGCCAGGTAGAGCCAGGCGGTATAGTTGATGCCGCTGAAGCCCAGCATCATCCCCCACATGGTGCGGTTGCGGAACAGGCTGCGCCATTCAGCAAAGCTTAACGGATCGCGACGGGCGTTAACGCTCCCGGCATTCAGGTACGCCTGCTCGACGCCGCTCAGGGCAATCTCCTCGCGGTTGCGATAGAGCATGTACCAGCCAATGGCGAGGAAAATGCCCAGTACGCCGATGGTGACAAACATCCCGCGCCAGCCCATCACCAGCATCATCGCCGCCAGCAGTGGCGGGCTGATGGCCACGCCGATGGTTGAGGCGGCGTTAAAAATGCCCATCGGACGACCGCGCTCTTTGATGTTGAACCAGTCGTTGATCACCTTTACGCCGCACGGGTTCATCGGCGCTTCGCCAATCCCCATCCCGATGCGTACCAGCACGAACTGGGTGAAGCTGTGAACCATCCCGGACATCGCCTGGAACAGCGACCAGAAGAACATCCCCAGCCCCAGCATCAGGCGCGGGCCTTTGCGGTCCAGCAGCGGGCCGCAGGGCAGTTGCGCGATGCCATACGCCAGCGAGAAGACCGACAGCAGGGCGCCGATCTCGGTGGCGCTGAGCCCCAGCTCTTCGCGGATGGTTAAATTCGCCACCGACAACGAACTACGATCGAGATAATTAATCACCGCGGCAAAAAATAATAACAGCATCGCCGTGGTCTGGATGCGCTTAATACGCGCGCTACGCTGAATAGCACCCGCTGGCGGCAGAGACATATCGGGTATATTTTCTTTGTCAAAGGTGGTCTGCGGGTCGAGAGTTATATTGCTTTTTTCCACGCCGGACTCCTGAATAAATGTAGGGTTATTTCTCGGGTCTATTTATTGGAGAAATATCTATAGCGACCAGTGATGAAATAAAGGTATTCATCACCACTCACGGAAATAAGTCGACTCCAGGTGAGCATAGGCAGCCGCTAATTTCCCGCGTGCGCCCGATTGCGGAAGCGTGCAGTCCGTATAGATTTGCTGTTTTTAATCGGTACTTAATAAAAAACCGTCGCGCTCTGTTTGATGGAGCGGATCATCGACTGTTTGGCGGTATTCAGGTGGTTGCGCATCGCCAGATTGGCATCGAGATCGCTGCGGCAGATCAGCGCGCTGAGGATGGTCATGTGTTCGTCGATGGCGATGATATTGCGCTGCTTCAGGTCGCTTTCGTCCCACTGGTAGTGGAAATGGAAGATAAACGAGATGATCTCCAGCGACTGGTTGAAGAAGATATTGTTGGCGGCGGAGAGCAGCAGGGAGTGGAAGTCGCGATCCAGCCGGGAGAACTGGCGAAAGCTGTCGCCGATGCTGTCGCGCAGGGCCCGGTGCTCCTCCAACAGGGTGCGGGCCTGCAGCCAGCGCGGGTCGCTGTCGGGCAGGTTGAGAAAATGCTGCAGGGCGTGGGTCTCCAGCATTTCGCGCAGCTCGAACAGCTGCTCGGCCCACGACTGGTCGAACTGCTTCATCCGCCACTGGCCGCGTTTTTCGCTCTCAATCAGGTTGTAGCGACTGAATTTAAGTAAGTACTCCCTAACCACCACAGGACTGACGCCTGCGCTACGCGCCAGCTCCAGCTCCGAAAAGGCCTCCCCGGCACGCAGGATGCGCTGGTTAATCATCGACAAAAAGCTCTGCTCAAACAGCCGGGTCTGCTCCGCCAGCGGGGCGATTTCGCAGGTAAAGCCGTCTCCGGCGTCGGGCTTGCGGGCAATCACATAGTCACTGTTGACCCGCGTCAGAACGCCGCAGTCGCAGAGATGGGTCTGGATATGGCGCACGGTGGTGCGGCTGATGTTGTACATCTCCGCCAGCGCGCTCTGGGAGGGCAGCGGCGACGGGATGTGGCCCCGGGCCATATCGTCGATCACCTGGTTAATCACGTTGTGACGCAAATTTTGTGAACGGCTCATGGGGCTCCTTTTACTCCCTCTCCCTTGAGGGAGAGGGCTGGGGTGAGGGGGGAACATATCGCACTGTCGGTTATTTCGGCGTATTAAAACCCTATTTAAAACGGCTTTATGCGCGGGAATTCACACTTCCTGTTTTTGTCTGCCCGTTATTTCGCGTTTTCATCAATATCTGAAACCACGAAAGAACAGGAGAGCGAAAAAAATGACGACGATGAATACGCTGGTGTGTCAGGAGCCGAAAAAATTACGCTGGGTGCAAAGGGACGTGCCCGCTCCCCGGGATAACGAAGCGCTAATAAAAATAAAAACCGTGGGGATTTGCGGAACGGATATACATGCCTGGGGCGGCAATCAGCCCTTTTTTAATTATCCCCGCGTGCTCGGGCATGAAATATGTGGCGACGTTGTAGCGCTGGGAAAAAATATTCAGACGCTGAATATAGGCCAGCAGGTGGCGGTTATTCCTTACGTGGCCTGCCAGCAGTGCCCGGCCTGCCAGAGCGGCAAAACCAACTGCTGCGAAGCGATCTCGGTGATCGGCGTGCATCAGGACGGTGGTTTCAGCGAGTATCTTTCGGTACCGGTCAGCAATCTGCTGCCCGCCGACGGCATTAATCCGGAGGCGGCGGCCCTGATCGAGCCCTTTGCCATCAGCGCCCATGCGGTGCGCCGGGCAGCCATTCAGCCAGGGGATTGTCTGCTGGTGGTGGGGGCGGGGCCGATTGGTCTGGGGGTAGCAGCGATTGCCCATGCGGAGGGGGCGAACGTGATCGTGGCCGACACCAGTCCGGCCCGGCGCGAGCATGTCCAGGCCTGCCTCGGGGTGCCGACGCTGGATCCGTCCGCGGCTGATTTTACTGACCAGCTGCGGGCGCAGTGCGGCGGCCCGCTGGCGCAGAAGGTGATTGATGCCACCGGCAGTCCGCAGGCGATGAACAATGCCGTCAATCTGATTCGTCACGGGGGAGCGATCGTTTTCGTCGGGCTGCACAAGGGCGATCTGGAGTTTTCCGATCCGGAGTTTCACAAGAAAGAGACCACCATTATGGGCAGCCGTAACGCCACCGGAGAGGATTTTGCCAACGTCGGGCGGTTGATGGCCGAAGGGAAGTTAAGCGCAGAGATGATGCTGACCCACCGCTATGCGTTTCGCGAGCTGGCGGAGGTGTATGAGGCGGAGGTGATTAATAATCGCGGGCTGATTAAGGGTGTGATTGCGTTTTAAGCTTGCCATACAGCGCCCGGGGTCCGTTTGGGCGCTGTATTTTTTTATGCTGTTAACCTTCGGCGTTCACCACTTTGATCTCTACCATGCCGATCCCCAACTGACGCGGGGAGTGGCCGAGGATATTCCCCTCGTTGGTGGATTCCGGCGCAGGCGGCACAATCACCAGGGTGCTGCTGTGCGATGGGTTGTCGAAATGCAGCGTGGTGGTGGTGACGTCGTTGCCGAGGGTCAGGGTCTGTTCAGCGTTGCCAATGCGTACCGGAATCGGTTTATTGGCGTTTGGCCCCCAGGCTTTGGCGGTGATCACCAGGTCAAACTTCGCCGGCAGCGGCTGGTTGTACTCGATCTTCACCTCATCCCCGAGCTGGGCGTTGGACCAGCGGCCCCAGGACTCCGGACGTGAAATACCGCTGAACTGCTTCACCTCTTCCGGCGCGCCAGCGACGTTAAAGACGAAGCTGTCGGCTTTGTAGCGGATGTCGTTGTCGGAGACTTTCAACATATCGACGTTGCGCTGATAGCGGTCGGTGCTGATGACGGTCTCTTTAAAGGCGGTTTTACCCTTCCACTGCGCTTTATCAACGTGCTGTACGGTCTGCTCGCCGCCCAGTTGGCCCTGGGAAACACACCAGTCAGTAGAGAGCGCCAGCGGCTGCGACCACAGCTGACCCATCTTGTAGCAGCGATCGACCCACACGAAGTTATCCCGCGGGGCGAAGTCGGCCAGCTGATAGCGCAGCGGGGCGGAGTATTCGCTTTCCGGCAGCGGTTCGACCCGCTTATCGGAAACGCGCAGCAGCAGCGGCAGACGGAAATGGCTCCCGGAGAAGGCCATCATGTTCTTCTGGCTGTCGATGGTGAACTCTTTCAGCTCTTTCGGGAAATTCCACAGGCGGATCACGTCCGGCTTCCACGCCAGCACTTTATCCTTCATGTTGAGGAACACCTCGGACAGCGACTGCCCGGAGAGGCTGCTGCGGCCGAGGCCGATAAAGTTATCCCCGCCGAGAATATCCAGCACCGTTGCACCGTTATCCATGGTGTTGCGCTTAACGGCCATCACCTCCTGCTGAGGTTTGTCGCCACGCAGGACAAAGAACAGGTTGCTGCGATCCTGCTTGTTCAGCGCCTCCCAGGCGCTGTTTTTCATCGCCAGATGGTCGGACGAGACCACAATCACCGTGTTTTTAAAGTACGGCGAGGCTTTGATTTTTTCGATCAGCGCCGCGATATGTTCCTGGCTGCAGCCCACCGCGCTGAATGACTGATTGGGTTTGCCATCAATCGCATAGCTTTTGCGCTGGCAGGTGCGGGAGATAAAGCCGTCCGGGTGGTGGGTATCCACCGTCAGGGCAAATAGCGAGAAGCGTTTGCCGGACTGCGACAGCTCCTCAAATTTTTTCCAGGTTTCGTCCAGCACCGTGTCGTCGTAAAAGCCCCAGTCGTTGCGGTACGTCGGGTCCGCGACGGTGGTTTTTAACTCTTCCGCGCCGTACAGATGGTCAAAGCCATGAGATTGCAGGAACACGTCTTTCCCGGCGAAGCGCAGGTTGGCGCCCTGCATGAAGTAGTTCTCATAGCCGGAGTTTTTCAGGATATCGCCAAGGCAGATGTTCTGCGGGAAGAAGCTGGAGACCGACGCCGAGGCATTGCCCTCGAACGGCGCAAACAGTGGGATCCCGCACTGGGAGGCGACCATTCCGGCGATGGTGTAGTCGGTGCCGGGCAGCTGCGCGGTATGGCTGAAGTCGATCCCTTCATTTTTGATGGCGCCCAGCTCCGGGGCGAGATCCGGGAAGGCGTTGTTATCAAAATAGGTGCGCTCAAGGCTCTCGCCATAGATATAGACGAGATTGAGTTTCGGGTTCGGGATCGTTTTGCCTGGCTCTTTATAATAGGCTGCGAAATCAGGATCGCCGTCGCGCGATTGCGATTTCACCAGCTCGGTGATCTGATGAAATGCCGGGCTGGCGTCCACCGAGGCGAGCGCCAGCACCAGCGCCAGCAGGCTGTAGCCGAGGTGGTGCGGGTGATGACGGCGGCGGCGTAGGATCCAGCCCAGCAGGGCAAATACGCTCACCAGAGCAACCACCACGCCGACGCCAGGCAGGATGTACTTACTTACTCCTGCGCCGGTCAGGCTGTTGGTCAGGGTATAAAGGACGGCATCGTTAATACCATCCCCGGTAAAATAGTCGCTGGCGTAGAGGGTAATGTTTAAAACGACAAAAAGCCCCAGCACCAGAAGGGTGACGGCAAACCACCAGGTATTACGACCCGCCTTGCGGGAATAAATCACCACCGAGGCGAGAAACAGGGCAACAGAAATAAACTCTGACAACAACTTATCCTCAATAAGGGCAGTCGCTGGTTAGCGGACTAACTGTATAATTTTTGGGTGATACAATGTAATGGCGATGCCATTTAGCTGCAATTGTAGTGTCACGGAATTGTGCTGTTGTTAGGATTTGGTTTAGAAAATGCAATGTTTGACGGGCGTCGCTTTACGCGAAAGGGAGAGACGCCGCGACGTTGATCGCGGCGTAGTGGGATCATGAGATAAAGCTGAGACCCTGTTTCAGGACAAAATCGCAGGCCTGAGCTTTGACCTTCTTCGCCAGCGGAGTGTTGCCGATGGTTTCCAGATTCAGCTGCTGGCCGTTATTCGCATTCAGCAGACCCTGGATCCCTTCCAGATAGTTGGTGTCCTGCTGTTGCTCTTGCGGGGTTTCCAGGCCCAGTTTCCCTAATACCTGATTTTTAATATTGGTGGCATCAGTCATCGAGGCCAGCTTCTCTTTGGCGCAGTATTCGAGGATCCCGGCTGCGTTATTCATGTTGCTGGCGCTGAGGGAGTCGGTGCCGCTGTTGAGCAGGCCGGTCAGTGAAGAGAGAGAAAGACCGCCGGTCTGGGACGAGGTGGTGCTGTTGCCCGCGCTGAGCTGGCTGGCAGCACTGTTGAGCGAATCCTGCCAGGAGGTTGCCGCCTGTGCTGCACCGGTGACCAGCAGGGCGCTTAAGGCGGCGCTGAGAAGAAAATGTGTTTTCATAGGAGCTACTCTGTCGATGGCCCGCCGGGGCGGAGTGGCTGGCAGTATAAACCCCCGCGGCACCGGACTTCCTGGGTAAATATCCTAATACTCTTTGCCGGTCACGCGGCTGCGATAGCTTTCCCAGTCAAAAATCACATACAGGCTATTGCCGAGCTTCATGCGATCCATCACCCGCTCACCCAGCAGGCGGGTCATCTCATCCACGTTGTGGTTGGTGAGCATGCCGGTCGGGCGCTTGGAGGAGGATCGACGATCGACGATCTGGTTGATGATCACTTTTTCGTAGCGCGATTCGGTCTGGACGCCGATCTCGTCGATCACCAGCAGATCCACGTTACTCAGATCGTTCAGGAGCTGCTCTTCGCTGGTTTCCCGGTTGCTGAAGGTATCTTTCATCGCCGACATAATGTCGGCCACGGTGATGATCAGTACCGATTTGCCGCGCAGCAGCAGTTCGTTGCAGATCGCCGCCGCGAGGTGGTTTTTACCGGTGCCCGGCTTGCCGCTAAAGATAAAGCTGGCGATGTTGCCGTCGAACTCTTCCACGTACTGGCGCGCCTGTTGCAGGGCTTTTAGCTGCCCCTGGCTCTCCACGTTGTAGTTATCGAAGGAGCAGTTCTGATGCAGGGGGCGAATACCGGAGCGATTGAAGGTGCGCTGCATCTTCATGGCGCGGTTTTCCCGGGCCAGCGCAGCCGCGCGGATCTCACCCTGCTCTTTCTGCCACGCCAGCAGCTCTTCGCCGGTGGTAAAGGCCGGTTTGACGTTGGCAGGCATCATCTTCTGCAGACGTTTCATCAGTTCGCCGAACTCTTTCATTTGGCACCTCGGAATCCGTGGGGGATCTGTTTATCCGGTTCTGAAAAGGCATTCACGTCGCGTTTTGACTGTGCGCCGCTGCTGGCCCGGTTGATCTGCACGCTGCGGGCCAGCTTTTGCTGCCACTGGATATGGTGGAAGACTTTGCCTTCCGCCTGCCAGTAAGCGGTGAAGGCGGCCAGCTCTTCCGGGGCGACGGGCTGGGTGAGGGCAATGCCCCACAGCGCCGCCTGGCGTTGAAAGTCGGGGTCGGGCTGCCAGCCGTTATACATGGCAAATTTGCCCATCGGCACGGCAACCGGCGCGCTGGTGGGTTCGTCGAAGAATTGCGTATCCAGAGTGACATCGCTGGTCGGGCGCGCCAGGCGCGCTTCCAGCTCCAGCAGCTGAGCCAGACGCTGCGGCGTGATCGCATAAAAAGCCGGTGCATTATCGGCAAAAACGGCGACAGTACCGCCTTCAGCATTGGCCAGCACGGCGCGGGGATCGTGCATAAAGGCATCAATGCCAGTGACGCTGTTGGTCAAAATTCTGGAGGACATAATACTTCTCTACTGGATTACTGCGGACGTGATATGGGCTTATGGTAGCACAGAGAGGAGGGGGGCTGGCAGGGGTCTGATACCCACTCTCTGCCCCCCTGAAAAATCAGGAGATAATGTTCAGCGTCACGTCAATATTGTTGCGGGTGGCGTTGGAGTACGGGCAGACAATATGCGCCGCATCAACCAGTTTTTTCGCCTCGCCGGCGTCCATCCCCGGCAGATGAATATTCAGCTTCGCTTCGATGCCAAACCCGGTTGGCAGCGGGCCGATCCCCACTTCCCCTTCAATAAACGCGTCCTTAGGCAGGGTGATTTTGTCGCGATTAGCCACAAACTTCATCGCGCCGAGGAAACAGGCCGAATAGCCTGCGGCAAACAGCTGTTCCGGGTTGGTCACTTCCCCGCCCGCGCCGCCCATCTCTTTGGGAACACCCAGTTTGACATCCAGAACGCCGTCGGACGAGGTGGCGCGGCCATCACGGCCCCCGGTGGCTTTGGCTTTGGCGGTATAAACAACTTTATCTAAAGACATGTTGAGTTCCTTATTTCAGGGTTGTGTGCAAGCTATGGACAGGTATAACGCAAGGCAACCTGAACCGCCATCTTTCGATAGTGCTGGCGCTGGGCATGCTCATCGGCTCCGTCTTCAAACAGCAGGGTGAAGGTGTAGCTGTTGGCCACATAGTGAAAGCTGAAGCTGCTGATCAGGCGGTGCAGATCCCGGGCGTTGACCGTCTGGTTAAACAGCTGCTTCGCTTTTCCGCGCTCAAGGATGGATTCCAGCAGCTCCAGCGCGCTGCGGTTTACCTGGCGCAGCAGCGCCGATTGCTGCATAAACCGCCCGCGCTGCATGTTCTCCATGCAGATAATCCGGATGTAATCCGGGTGGTCAGCGTGATAATCAAAAGTGGTTTCGACCAGATTCACCAGCGCTTCAACCGGCGGCAGCGCATCCAGACTGAGCTGCTTTTCACTGGCGCGGATCTGGGTGTAGACATACTCCAGCACCAGCAGGTAGAGGTTCTCTTTGGTCTTAAAGTGATACACCACCATGCGTTTGGTGGTGCCTGCTTTTTCGGCAATCTGCTCCATGCGCGCGCCGTTCAGTCCGTACTCGGCAAACAGCGAGAGGGCGCTGAGAAAAATTTTGTCTTTCAGGCGGGATCCGTCACTGTTTTCTGCGTGTTCGCTGTCAGGGGTAGACACATCCGTTCCTTACTTAGCCACATGAGAACACAGGATTATCACCACCACAGCGGGATAACACAACTCTCAAACCCGGGGGCGTTTGCGGTAGAGCCAGAGCCCGGGGATCGACAGCCCGATCGAGAGCGCGCCGACGATCGACGACGCTTTCAGGAAGTTGGTCAGCAGCATGATCATCTGCGCTTCGCTGTAGCCAAAATGGCTAATCTTCACCGCCGAAATCATCGCCGTATAGGCGGAGATGCCCGGAAACATGGGAATAACTGCCGCGACGGTAAACACCTTCGGGTGGGCCAGATACCAGCGCGACCACTGGATCCCGATGCTGCCCACCAGCATCGAGGCCATAAAGGTCGACCACTCGATGTTCAGCCCGGCGGTCATCATCACCATCCGCGAGCCGTGACCGATGGCCCCTAATAACGCACACCAGGGCAGGGCGCGATGGGGAACGTTAAATACCATCGCAAAACCCACCGCCGGAATGGCCGACAGCACCATGTCCTGAGCCAGCGCCCACAGAAAATCGATTATGCCCATCCGCGCAGCCCCCACAAGGTCATGGCCATCACCACCCCGATACAGGTGGCCAGAGTCAGCAGGCTGGCAATCGCCCAGCGCGCCAGACCGGTATTGATGTGCCCTTTAAACATATCAGCCACCGCATTGATCAGCGGAAACCCCGGCACCAGCAGCAGCACGCTGGCGGCCATGGCGACGGTGGGGGTGGTGGCGAAGGCCGGAACCCGCAGCAGCAGGCCGGAGACCGTGGTAGCGACAAAGGCGGTGATGCAGAAGTTAATTTGCGGATGCAAATGCCGGTGGGTCAGCACCTGGCGCACGTACATGGCGAGGGTGCTGGCGATTAAGGTGACAAAGGCCCCATCCCAGCCGCCGTTATTGAGCTTGCAGAAGCAGGCGCAGGAGAGGCCAACCATCAGCACCACCAGCCAGCGCGGATAGCGCAGCGGCTTGATCTGGCTGAAGCGCTTTTCGACCCCCTGCGCATCCAGCAGCTTATGTTCCGCCATGATCACGATGTGCTGCACCTCGGTGACGACGTGCATGTTGATCCCGCGATCCTGGTTTTTGCGCGTGGAGGTCAGGCACTGGCCCGCTTTAATGGTGGTTAGCACAATGGCATTCGAGGAGATCGCGCTCTCCACGCTGTCCATGCCGAGCGCCAGTCCCAGTCGGGTGGAGAGCTCCTCCACCAGGGCGCTCTCTGCCCCGTGTTGCAATAAAAAAAGGCCGCACTGAATACACAGTCGCGTAGCGGCGCGTTGTGATGACTGATCTGCCTGCATCTGTTGCCCTGAGGAGAGAGTGACGGTTGGATGGTTGCAATGGTTACTTTTAGCACACAACCCGGTGACGCTTGCTCTGGGTTAGATCAAGGTTTAGGCAGATTAGCGCCCCATGAAAGTGAAAAGAGCGGAACAACTAATTATTAATTATTATGGGTTTTATATTTACATAGTTATATTTTTTATATTTAGAATATCTAACGTGCTTTTGTGGATAATATCACGGATAAGGGATTAACTTTTAATGCTGATTTTGCGATATTGACGCCGGTTTTGGCGGTGTATAAATTTGTGATGCTGGTTCTTATCGCACTCTCATTTCGCTCAGCTAATGAAAAAGGAAAAACATTACATTTTTACGTCGCCCTGTAAAAGAGACAGGTATTTCAAATGGATGAAAGACGTGGAATGATTGTATGAATGGATTCGGAGCGCCAATGCCGTCTAAAGGTTGTAAAAGCGCAATAATAATTAGTAAATCACCCATAATGCAAACCGGTCTCGGTAGCGTTATGTCTCGTTATTTTCCGGACTATGAGCGCGCATTTAGCCGGTCTCAGGAAGAACTCACGCTTCTTCAACTACGCCGCGCTATTGTAGTTATTACGGATCTTTCTGGCGACCAGCGCAATGCGCGTAGCCTCTGTGAACAGTATTACAGGCTACAAAATCAGTATCGGGACATTCACTGGATTTATCTGGTTCCGCGTACCATTTATCCCCTTGCTGTCGAGCTCTTGATGCGGCCAGAAAGCACGTTGCTTTCCGACATTGAGCCCATTGAAGGCGTGGTGAACGCCATCCAATCCGGGAGCGAGCATGCGGAACGTATTAGTCAGA
The DNA here is from genome assembly GCF_916618945.1 of Leclercia sp. Marseille-Q4284. NCBI lineage: Bacteria > Pseudomonadati > Pseudomonadota > Gammaproteobacteria > Enterobacterales > Enterobacteriaceae > Leclercia > Leclercia sp. Marseille-Q4284. Next base: position 243,154 of record NZ_CAKAKG010000002.1, on the reverse strand, counting down.
CATTGTTAAAACCCGAGCCGGAAGAGTTTTATGACAATCAGGATGATGTCATGTTGACCTTTTCGGAACGAAAAGTACTGCGCCTGCTTGGCAAAGGATGGGGAATTAATCAGATCGCAACATTACTGAAAAAAAGTAATAAAACGGTAAGCGCGCAAAAGAATAGCGCCATGAGAAGACTCTCCTTAACCAGTAATGCCGAAATGTATGCGTGGATTAACAGCACCAAGGGAATGAAAGAGCTGAGTTTATTCTCTGCCTATGGAGAGCAAGACGAATGGAAAAGAGCGCCGCAAAAAGACATATCGCTATCGTCGAAAAGTGCATGATGAGTGCTATGGGGCTGAAGCACCTTTTTACCAGTCCCGTATTTAGTGGTTATGAAGTACATCTGTTTAATAACATCGCCAGTTTTCAATCCACACTTAATTTTGTCCCGTATTCAACGTTAATTTATTCACTCTCAGATGAGCGTGAAGAACGACGCAATTGTCTGGTATGTATCAAAGAGCTGGCTGCCAGCCACGGTATGATTCAGCGCGTTGTGCTGGCGTCAGACGAGAAAGAAGCCAGCCTGATGAACCAGCTTTCACCTTCACGTCTGCACGGGATTATTCTCAAGTCCGATCCGCTGGCCGCTTTGCAGGAGCAGCTCAGCAAACTGTTGAATGAGAATCGCCGGGTGAATGACAGCATAAACAATCACTGGAATATTCATCGTGGACGGCTGCTGAGCCCGACCGAACGCGCCATTTTACAGTTTATGTCCTGCGGCTATTCTATCCAGGAGATTGCCACCCAGCTGGATCGCAATATCAAAACCATCCGTGCGCATAAATTTAATGCCATGATGAAGCTTGGCGTGCACTCCGACGTGGGGCTTCTGGATGCGGCAGATATTCTGACGCACTTCCCGGTGCCCGATCACCGCGCGCCGCGCTTCCTTCCTGCGCTCCATTCCTGAGCCGCGATACAGCGTCTGTGCCAGTCCCGGGGCTGGCGCAGGGCTTACAGGCAAACGTCCACCCATGTGGCTTTGGTCAGCTCGGCCATTCGTTCCGGTGAAATGCGCACCGCGCTGTGAATGGCGCCTGCTGCAGGCAGGACTTCGGCATACTCCCGCAGCGAAATATCGCAGTAGATCGCCAGCGGATTTTCCAGCCCGAAAGGGCATACACCCCCGACGGGATGGCCGGTCACGGTCACCACCTCGTCGCTGCTCAGCATCCGGGCTTTTGCGCCAAAGGTCTGCTTCAGCTTTTTGTTATCCAGGCGCGCGTCACCTTTGGCAACCACCAGAATTACCTCATCTTTAATTTTCAACGACAGCGTTTTTGCTATCTGACCCGGCGCGACATTATGCGCCTCGGCAGCCAGCGCAACGGTAGCGGTACTTTGACTCAGCTCGATGACTTCTACATCAGGGGCATGGTCAGCAAAAAACTGGCGCACAGACTGCAAACTCATTGTTTCCTCCAGAAAAATACTCTGCGTAATCTGTCATAAGAAATTATGCTCTGTAAATATTCCCTAAGTAACAAAACTCCAACATCAGCGATTTCTGGATCCTCTTCACAATCACGGAAACCGGTTACAGTAACCGGTTGCAGACCGCGAATCAGAGATTAATACTGATTACGTCATTTCCCCTGTATCCCATAAATAATAAGAGTCGATTATGAAACCTATCCGTTTGAGCAGTACCGCTGGTAAGCGAACCAGCAAGGTGGTGAAAGTGGTATATGGAACACCGTGCGGCGTGACTGCGCCCGAAACGATCGTCTGACAGGAGAGCCGTTATGTCTGCCAACCATGCTGCGTTTAACCTGATATTCCGCTTTGTCGAAAACTATGTCAGCCCCATTGCCGGACGCATCTCTTCCCAGCGTCACGTGATGGCGATCCGCGACGGCTTTATCTCCGCCATGCCGTTTATGATTGTCGGCTCATTCTTATTAGTGTTTGCCTACCCGCCGTTTTCACCGGACACCACCTGGGGCTTTGCCCGCGCCTGGCTGGATATGGCGAAACAGTTTGAAGGCCAGATCCTGACCCCGTTCGATATGACCATGGGGGTGATGTCTCTCTATATCTGTGCCGCTATCGCCTATAACCTCGGCAAGCACTACGTCAAATCGCACCAGCTCGACCCCTTCATGTGCGCCATGCTGTCGCTGATGGCCTTCCTGCTGATTGCTGCGCCAAAAACCAAAGGCACGCTGCCGGTGGACAGCCTCGGAGGGACGGGGATCTTCACCGCCATTCTGGTGGCGATCTACTGTGTGGAGATGATGCGTTTCCTGAAGGCGCACAATATCGGTATCCGCCTGCCGGATCAGGTTCCGCCGATGATCAAAAACTCCTTCGATCTGCTGATCCCGGTGCTGGTGGTGGTGTTAACCCTCTATCCGCTGAGCCTGTTCATTCAGTCGGAGTTTGGCATGCTGATCCCGCAGGCCATTATGGCTATCTTTAAGCCACTGGTATCCGCTGCGGATTCGCTGCCGGCAATCCTGCTGGCGGTGCTGATCGGCCATCTGCTGTGGTTTGCTGGCATTCACGGGGCGGCGATTGTCTCCGGGATGCTGCAGATGTTCTGGCTGACCAACCTCGGGCTGAACCAGACCGCGCTGGCGCAGAGCGCGCCGCTGCCGCATATCTTTATGGAAGCGTTCTGGACCTTCTTCATTGTGATTGGTGGCTCCGGGGCGACGATGGGGCTGGTGTTCTGCTACCTGCGTAGCCGTTCGGCGCACCTGCGTTCGATTGGTCGTTTGAGCGTGGTGCCGAGTCTTTTCAACATCAACGAACCGGTGATCTTTGGTACGCCGATCGTCATGAACCCGGTGTTCTTTATTCCGTTCCTGCTGGCCCCGATGGTGAATGCGGTGCTGGCATGGGCGGCGATGAAGCTGGATCTGATTGGGCGCGTGATTTCCGTGGTGCCGTGGACGGCACCTGCGCCTGTGGGGGCCGCCTGGGCGCTGGGCTGGGATTTCCGCGCGGCGGTCCTGGTGGTGCTGTTAGCCCTCGTCTCCGCCATCATCTACTACCCGTTCTTCAAAGTGTATGAGAAGCAGCTGCTGGCGCAGGAAGCCGAAGAGGCTCAGCGTGCCGACGAAGAAAGCCAGCAGGTGGCGTAATAAAAGCAAAACGGCAACCCAGAGGTTGCCGTTTCTAATGTTTGTTCCCTCTCCCGGTGGGAGAGGGCCAGGGTGAGGGCATCAGACCGCACTCACCATCTACAAAACTATTTAAGCGTGCAGTCCCCGCACTGCTGCACATCCGGCAGGCGATAACGCTGGCAGCAGGTGCGACGCACCAGTAACCCGTCGCGCGGAACCACCGTACGATAAAGCGGGTTATCACGCCCATCCGACAGCTGACGGGCAAAGAAGATGGACTGGCGCAGCGCGTCGACCTTCTCATCACCCAGCAGGGTTTTCATTTCGGTCAGATACCAGTGAATTAAATACCCGGTATTGCTCCAGATAAGCTTGCCATTGATCTCACCTGTCTCTTCCAGCGCCTCAACCACCGGGATCAGCGCCCGGGTAATCAGCACTTCAATTCTTTGCTGCGCAGAAAGCGAGGTCGTCTGGCTGTCTTCCTGGACATCGATCCAGAAGCAGGCGGCGCGCCCGGTTTCGTGAAACTCAACGTGAAAGTGCTCAGGGGAGAGATCCATCGCCACGTCCTGAGTGAGCAGGGCCAGCATCATCGGCGGCACCATCAGCCCGATATACCATTGCGCCCACAGCGACAGCAGTGGCTTGTGTTCGCGCGCTAACGTAGGTTGATGGCGATAGATGTGATCCGCATAGGTCGCCAGCAGCGACTGCAGTTCGGCAGGGCGTTGCCACTGTGCCAGCGTCAGGGCGTGATGCGGAGGCGTTTCATCCAGCTTAATGACATCCAGCATATGCGCACGCGTTTCGGCAATAGCATCGCGTACCGCATCCGCAAGCCCTGAAGGCCCGGTCGGAAGGCGGGTTTGCCAGATAACATTCTCAATGACGTGTGCGGAGCGTATGGCCATAAGTGAGCTGGATAAAAATCTAAATGATAATGATTGCCAATCCTAACTATAGATAAAACCGTGCGCAAGATTTTTTACACATTTACGCCCTGCGCTGACAAATGAGAAATTATATCATATGATATTGGTTATCATTATCGAGACGGGAGACGGTTCATGTTGAGCAGAGCGTTAGGGAGTGGATGGGGAGTGATACTGCCGGGGGCGATGATGGCCGGGCTGGCCTTTACCGATCTGTCGCTGGCGGTCTGGAAACTGATTATCGTGTCGGGATTGCTGATCTCATCCGCCATGATCTGGCATAAACAACTGCGGCACTTTGTGCTGCTGCCATCCTGTGTCGCGCTGATTGCGGGCATGTGGGTTCTGGCAATGAATCTGAACTGAGAGGATAACAAGAGAGAATTGCAGGAGAGAGATAAGATAATTGGTGCGAGGGGGGGGACTCGAACCCCCACATCCTAAGGACACTAACACCTGAAGCTAGCGCGTCTACCAATTCCGCCACCTTCGCACAGTCATCTTATTTTATTGATATCGCCTCGTTGGTGCGAGGGGGGGGACTCGAACCCCCACATCCTAAGGACACTAACACCTGAAGCTAGCGCGTCTACCAATTCCGCCACCTTCGCCCAGTGCGAGCAATATCAATCATGGTTGTTGGTGCGAGGGGGGGGACTCGAACCCCCACATCCAAAGGACACTAACACCTGAAGCTAGCGCGTCTACCAATTCCGCCACCTTCGCATACCAACGATACAAAAAAGTATCGCAACCACGGAGGCGCATTCTAGATGTTTTCAGCTATTCGTCAACAGATAATTGTGCCGGATGTTTTGATTGTTGCAAAAATGGCCCGATCGGGGAGATCGGGCCGGATATGGACGTTACTTCTTCGCCTGACGGGTCATGATCGCGCGGTAGATCTTAAAGCGGCCGGTCTGGGCCAGTACTTCGTGGAAGCCGAAGACTTCATCCAGCACTTTCGGATACGGCAGGAAGGCGTTCGCCACGATGCGCAGCTCACCGCCGCTGTTCAGATGGCGTACCGCGGTGCGAATCAGCGTCTGTGCGGCTTCGAGGCTGGTTTCCATCCCGTCATGGAACGGCGGGTTGGAGATGATCATATCGAAACGACCGGTCACGTCGGAGAGCACGTTGGAGGCGAATACCTCGCCCTCAATGCCGTTGGCGGCCAGGGTCGCGCGGCTGGCTTCAATCGCGGATGCGCCGACATCGGTGAGGGTTAAACGCACCTTCGGCGAGTGGCTGGCGAGTACTACGGAGAGCACGCCTGCGCCACAGCCGACATCCAGCACTTTACCTTTGGTGTGCGGCGTGAAGGTGGAGAGCAGCAGCTGGCTACCAACGTCCAGACCGTCACGGCTGAAGACGCCCGGCAGCGTTTTGATGGTCAGGCCATCCAGCTGATATTCGCCCCAGTATTTTTCTGCGTCGAAGGTCGGTTTTTTGTCCAGACGGCCATGGTACAGGCCACAGCGGCGGGCGCTGTCGACTTTGTTCAGCGTGGCGTAATCCGCCAGCATCTGCTCGGCGCTGCGCACGCCGCTGCGGTTTTCACCGACCACGAAAATATCGCAGCCCACTGGCAGCAGGGAGAGCAGGTTCATCAGCTGGAACTGGGCTTCGGGTTTGTTCTTCGGCCAGTAGTAGATCAGCGTATCGCAGTCCGCCACGTCGCTCTGCTCAGCTACCAGACTATAGCGAACGCGTTCGCCCATCTGGCGGCTCAGTAACTGCCAGTGGTGATACTGCTGGGTGTGGGCGCGGCTCTCAGCGCACTCGAAACGGGCAGGCAGGTCATCCTGCATATCTCCGGCAAACAGAATACGGCTTTGTTCGAAATCATCACTGTGGCGCAGCAAGACTTCACTTGCCGGGGTAAATGCAGACATGAATTGTTCCTCAATAAACTCAGGCGGGGATTATAGTAGGTAGATGGCGCAGATTCGACACATTTGGTATATTTGCGCGCCTGACAGACAGGAGTTTTCGCAATGGCATCCCGACGAGACAGGCAATTACAGCAACTGGGCATCACCCAGTGGGCGTTGCGTCGCCCGGCGGCCTTGCAGGGCGAAATCGCCATCTCGCTTCCGGCGCACATTCGCCTGGTGATGGTGGCGCAGGAACCGCCCGCGCTGAACGAGCCGTTGATTGCTGACGTGCTGCGCGCCCTGAAGCTGGACGCCGATCAGGTGCTGCAGCTGACGCCCGAGCGCGTGGCCATGCTGCCGCCAGACGGTCGCTGTAACAGCTGGCAGCTTGGCGTGACGGAAGAGATGGCACTGGAGGGCGGCAACCTGGCCACCCCGGTATTGGACGAACTTAACGCGAACCCGGCGGCACGTCGCGCGCTGTGGCAACAAATCTGCGAACATGAACACAATTTCTTCCCTCACGACGACTGATTTAGCCCAGGCTTTTGAGATCGAAAAACGTGCCCACGCCTTTCCGTGGAGTGAAAAAACGTTTGCCAGCAACCAGGGCGAGCGTTACCTCAACTATCGGCTGGATGTCGATAATACCCTGGCGGCTTTCGCCATTACGCAGGTCGTTCTGGATGAGGCGACGCTGTTTAACATTGCCGTGGATCCTGCCTTTCAGCGCCGTGGGCTGGGCAGAGAGCTGCTGGAACATTTAATTCGCGAGCTGGAAACACGAGACGTTTTCACGCTGTGGCTGGAAGTACGCGCCTCGAACGCCGCCGCCATCGCACTCTATGAAAGCCTGGGCTTCAACGAGGCGACGATCCGCCGTAACTACTACCCCACCGCAGAAGGACGTGAAGACGCCATCATCATGGCTCTGCCGCTTGGATAACTAAAAAGGTTGTAACGATGAACTGGGACTGGATTTTCTTTGATGCTGACGAAACGCTGTTTACGTTTGATTCGTTTGGCGGCTTACAGCGGATGTTTCTCGACTACAGTGTGACCTTTACCGCTGAAGATTTCCAGGATTACCAGCTGGTGAACAAACCGCTGTGGGTGGATTACCAGAACGGAGCCATCACCGCGTTACAGCTGCAGCATCAACGTTTCCAGGGATGGTCTGAGCGTCTGAACGTTCCGCCAGGCGATCTGAACCACGCCTTCCTTAACGCGATGGCCGAGATCTGCGCCCCGCTGCCGGGTGCCGCGTCGCTGCTCGCCTCCCTGAAAGGAAAGGCGAAGCTCGGGATCATCACCAACGGCTTTACCGCCCTGCAACAGATCCGCCTTGAGCGCACCGGTTTCCGTGACTATTTTGATCTGTTAGTGATCTCCGAACAGGTTGGTGTCGCCAAACCGGCCGCGAAAATCTTTGATTATGCGCTGGCCCAGGCCGGAAACCCTGACCGGGCAAAGGTGCTGATGGTAGGGGATACGGCAGAGTCCGATATCCTTGGCGGGATGAACGCCGGGCTGTCCACCTGCTGGCTGAATGCGCACAACCGCCCTCTGCCGGAGGGAATCTATCCGACCTGGACCGTGGCCTCCCTGAGCGAACTGGAGCAACTCCTGTGTAAACATTGATTGCCTGCCCCCTGTTGATGGGTAAAATAGCCGCAAATTCGTATTCCAAATGCGTGGCGTACTGCCGCGCTTATTAAAGAAGATTTTATTATGACGTTGTCTCCTTATCTGCAAGAGGTGGCCAAGCGCCGCACTTTTGCCATTATCTCTCACCCGGATGCCGGTAAAACCACCATCACCGAAAAGGTGCTGCTGTTCGGACAGGCGATCCAGACCGCCGGTACGGTAAAAGGCCGTGGTTCCAGCCAGCATGCAAAATCTGACTGGATGGAGATGGAAAAGCAGCGTGGTATCTCGATCACCACCTCCGTGATGCAGTTCCCGTATCACGATTGCCTGGTGAACCTGCTCGATACCCCGGGGCACGAAGACTTCTCCGAAGATACCTACCGTACCCTGACGGCGGTGGACTGCTGCCTGATGGTCATCGATGCCGCGAAAGGTGTTGAAGATCGTACCCGCAAGCTGATGGAAGTTACCCGTCTGCGCGATACGCCGATCCTCACCTTTATGAACAAACTCGACCGTGACATCCGCGATCCGATGGAAGTGATGGACGAAGTGGAGCGCGAGCTGAAGATCGCCTGCGCACCAATCACCTGGCCAATTGGCTGCGGGAAGCTGTTCAAAGGGGTTTACCACCTCTATAAAGACGAAACTTACCTGTATCAGACCGGTAAGGGTCACACCATTCAGGACGTGCGCGTCGTGAAAGGGCTGGATAACCCGGAGCTGAACGCGGCGGTCGGCGATGAGCTGGCAGAGCAGCTGCGTGACGAGCTGGAGCTGGTGAAAGGTGCGTCCCACGAGTTCGATCAGGATCTGTTCCTCGCGGGCGAAATCACCCCGGTCTTCTTCGGTACCGCGCTGGGTAACTTCGGCGTCGACCATATGCTGGACGGTCTGGTGGAGTGGGCGCCGCAGCCGATGCCGCGTAAAACCGACACCCGTGAAGTGGTCGCCAGCGAAGAGAAGTTCACTGGCTTCGTATTTAAGATTCAGGCCAATATGGACCCGAAACACCGTGACCGCGTAGCCTTTATGCGCGTGGTGTCCGGTAAGTACGAAAAGGGCATGAAGCTGCGCCAGGTGCGTACCGGTAAGGACGTGGTGATCTCCGATGCGCTGACCTTTATGGCCGGTGACCGTTCCCATGTGGAAGAGGCCTACCCGGGCGACATCATTGGTCTGCATAACCACGGTACTATCCAGATTGGTGACACCTTCACCCAGGGTGAGATGATGAAGTTCACCGGTATTCCGAACTTCGCGCCGGAACTGTTCCGTCGTATCCGCCTGCGGGATCCGCTGAAGCAGAAACAGCTGCTGAAAGGGCTGGTTCAGCTGTCGGAAGAGGGTGCCGTGCAGGTGTTCCGCCCCATTTCCAATAACGATCTGATTGTCGGCGCCGTCGGGGTGCTGCAGTTCGACGTGGTGGTTGCCCGTCTGAAGAGCGAATACAACGTTGAAGCGATTTACGAATCGGTCAACGTGGCGACGGCGCGCTGGGTAGAGTGTTCTGACGTGAAGAAATTCGAAGAATTTAAGCGTAAGAACGAGATCCAACTGGCACTGGACGGTGGTGATAACCTCACCTATATCGCCCCAACCATGGTCAACCTGAACCTGGCGCACGATCGTTACCCGGACGTTCAGTTCCGCAAAACCCGCGAGCACTAATCCCTTCTCAGAGCACGGCAGCCGCCGTGCTCTGCTTAAATCCCTGCCTTATTAATCCCTTGCGGAATGTTCTTAATTCATCATCTTTTGTTACTTGTTGCTCATTTTTTAGCCGATTCTGAAAGCAGCGCGCCGAGAGTGATCTATATTTAACTCAGTGTTTAACACCGGGCGCAGATGAAAGCTCCACTCAATGCGTGTTGATAAGGTTCTCATCTCGCCCGAGTGTTGATTGGTAGTATGAAAGACTACTTACGCATGATGATTTACGCTCGAATTCGGAGCAAAACACAGGAATACATCGATGAATACTAAAAAACTGAAGATTTCGAAAACTCTGCTGGCGGTAATGATGGGTAGTGCTCTGGTATGCGGTTCTGCAATGGCGGAAACCACAACCACGGAAAAAGCACAGTCCACAGCGAATACCGCAGGGGAAAAAATCGATAACTCTATGAATAAAGTCGGTAACTTCATGGATGACAGCTCTATCACAGCAAAAGTAAAAGCTGCGCTGGTGGATGCTGATGACATTAAGAGCACCGATATTTCCGTAGAAACCGAGAAAAACGTTGTTACGCTGAACGGCTTTGTTGAAAGCCAGGCGCAGGCTGAAAAAGCCGTTGCCGTGGCGAAAAAGGTAGAGGGTGTGACCTCTGTCAGCGACAAACTGCACGTGCGTGACGGTAAAGAGCAGTCTGCCAAAGGCTATGCGGGCGATACCGCAACGACCAGCGAAATCAAAGCTAAACTGTTAGCGGATGACATCGTGCCATCACGTAAAGTGAAAGTTGAAACCACCGATGGTGTTGTTCAGCTGAGCGGTACCGTTGATTCAAAAGCACAGAGTGACCGTGCTGAGAGCATCGCAAAAGCCATTGATGGCGTGAAAAGTGTTAAAAACGATCTGAAAGTTAAATAAAACATCACAATCGTCCTTCTGGCTGAGGCCAGAAGGCGAGATAAGAATTACACCTTAGATATCGCCGTGAGCAACCTGAGCGCTCACCATGCGGTCGACATTAACTATGGTTAAGGAGAGTCTTATGTTTCGTTGGGGCATCATTTTTCTGGTAATCGCGTTAATTGCCGCCGCTCTGGGTTTTGGTGGTCTGGCTGGTACTGCGGCGGGCGCAGCGAAAATCGTCTTCGTCGTCGGTATTATCCTGTTCCTGGTTAGCCTGTTCACCGGACGCCGTCGTCCATAGCTCAGGTTATAGGTACTTTGTAGAAAAAGGCTCATGCTCAGCATGAGCTTTTTTTATGTCTGACGTTTGTCAGCATCCGATTTGAGTCATACGTCAGGTATAGGCTACTGTGTAGTAACAGAATAAATAAAAAAACAGGAAAGCAGAGGTGGGACAGCGAATTCCGGTCACGCTCGGCAACATTGCGCCGTTGGCGCTGAAACCTTTTCGACCAGGCCAGATAGCCCTGGTGTGTGAGGGCGGCGGCCAGCGAGGGATCTTCACGGCAGGCGTCCTGGACGAATTCATGCGCGCGCAGTTTAATCCGTTCGATCTCTATTTCGGCACCTCCGCCGGGGCGCAGAATCTGTCGGCCTACGTCTGCAATCAGCCGGGCTACGCCCGCAAAGTGATCATGCGTTACACCACCTCCCGCGACTTCTTCGATCCGCTGCGCTTTGTGCGCGGCGGCAATCTGATCGATCTTGACTGGCTGCTGGATGCCACCGCCAGCAAAATGCCGCTGGCGATGGACAACGCCTCGCGGCTGTTCGATACCGGCAAAGCTTTCTGGATGTGCGCCTGTCGCGGCGATGACTACTCGGCCAGCTACTTCTCACCACAAAAAGAGAACTGGCTCGATATCCTTCGCGCCTCCAGTGCCATCCCCGGCTTCTACCGTACCGGCGCGGCGCTGGACGGCATCGCCTATCTGGATGGCGGGGTCAGCGACGCGATCCCGGTGCAGGAGGCGGCCCGACGCGGGGCGCAAACCATCGTGGTGATCCGTACCGTGCCGTCGCAGATGTACTATACGCCGGAGTGGTTTAAGCGGATGGAGCGCTGGCTGGGCGCCAGCAGCCTGCAACCGATGCTGAATCTGGTCTCACATCACGAGGCCAGCTACCACACCATCCAGCGTTTTATCGAGAAGCCGCCGGGCAAGCTGCGGATCTTGAAATTTATCCTCCGCGGCCGCTCAACAGTATGGCGCTGGGCAGTCGCGTGCCCGCCCTGCGCGACGACTACAAAACCGGGCGCCTGTGCGGGCGCTATTTTCTGGCGACGGTGGGCAAGCTGCTGGCCGAGCAGCCGCCGCTGCGTCGGATCATCGCCCCGGCCACGAGGGTGGTGCCCCCGGCAAGCGTCGCCAACGACGTGGTTGCCACACCGCTGGTGATTACGCCCCAGGCCAATGACACCCTGTTTGATAGCGAGGATCTGGCGTGACTTACCGCTTTATCGATACCCATTGCCACTTTGATTTCCCACCTTTCACCGACGATGAGCCCGCCAGCATCCAGCGTGCCGCCGACGCGGGGGTGACGGCGATTGTGGTGCCCGCCATTGATGTGGCGAGCATCGATCGTGTCCTGCGCCTCGGGGCGCGCTATCCGACGCTCTATATGGCCCTGGGCCTGCACCCGATTGTGATCGAATCTCATCGCGATGAGCATCTTGACCAGCTGGAAGCGGTGCTGGCGGCGCGACCGGAAAGGCTGGTGGCGGTGGGGGAGATCGGCCTCGATCTCTACCGGGAGGATCCTCATTTCGATCGTCAGGAGACGATCCTTGATGCGCAGCTGAAGCTGGCGAAACGCTACGATTTGCCGGTGATCCTCCATTCCCGGCGCACCCATGACAAACTGGCGATGCACCTCAAGCGCCAGGATCTGCCCCGGACCGGCGTGGTCCATGGCTTTGCCGGCAGCCTGCAGCAGGCGCAGCGCTTCGTAGAGATGGGCTATAAAATTGGCGTTGGCGGCACCATCACCTACCCGCGGGCCAGTAAAACCCGGGATGTGATGGCGCAATTACCGCTTTCCGCCCTGCTGCTGGAAACGGACGCCCCGGATATGCCCCTCAACGGTTTTCAGGGCCAGCCGAACCGCCCGGAACAGGCGGCGAGAGTATTTGCTACGTTGTGTGAACTGCGTGACGAACCCGCGGATGAGATAGCTGAGGCGCTGCTGAACAACACCCGCACGCTGTTCGATCTGCCGCTATAAGTAGAGCGCCGGGCGGATCACCCTGATCCGTTCCCGCTCAAGTACCTCCGCCAGGGGTTCAACATCCTCTGCCGTGGCGCTCCGCCAGTGCCGGGCTTCACCATAGACGCCGTGCGCATGAAAGGCGTTGATCCTGACGGGCACATCCCCTAACCGACGAATAAACGCGATCAGCTCCCGGCGGTGCGTCAGGTAATCGCAGCGATCCGGGATCACCAGCAGACGCAGCTCGCTCAGCCGGTTGTGCCCCGCCAGCCAGCGGATGCTGTGCTTGATCGGTGCGTTGTCACGCCCGGTCAGGTAGCGGTGATGTTCATTGTCCCAGGCCTTGAGATCCAGCATCGCCCCGTCAAACACCGGAAGCAGTTTTTGCCAGCCGGTCTCGCTTAACAGGCCGTTGCTGTCCACCAGACAGGACAAGTGCTGCAGCTGCGGATCGGCTTTCAGGGTCGCAAACAGCGCCAGCAGAAACGGCAACTGGGTGGTGGCTTCCCCGCCGCTGACGGTGATGCCGGAGATAAAGGGCGACACCTTGCGGACCTGCGCCACCACCTCCTCGACGCTTAACCGCTGCGCCATCGGCGTCGCCTGCTGCGGGCACATCTGCAGACAGGTGTCGCACTGCTGACAATGGGCCTCATCCCACCAGACCCGTCCGGCCTGAATGTTCAGCGCGTCATGCGGGCAGTGCGGTACGCAGGCGGCGCAGTCGTTGCACCGTCCTATCGTCCACGGGTTGTGACAGGTTTTGCAGCGCAGGTTACAGCCCTGCAGGAACAGGGCCAGGCGACTGCCGGGCCCGTCGACGCAGGAAAACGGGATAACCTTACTGACTAAAGCGCATCTGTTGTTCATGGCTTATCACGCGCGGCTGGCGCTCCAGAATGCGGGTGTTGCGGGCGGCCTCTTCACCCAGCCAGGTGGTGTTGGTGCGGGACCCTTCAGCGCGGTATTTTTCCAGATCGGAGAGTCGCACCATATAGCCGGTCACGCGGACCAGATCGTTACCCGAGACATTGGCGCTGAACTCGCGCATCCCGGCGCGGAAGGCGCCCAGACAGAGTTCCACCACCGCCTGCGGATTGCGTTTAATGGTTTCGTCCAGGGTCAGAATGTCGCTGATCCCGGCGTGATAGTGCCGGTGATGCGGCGCTACCGCCAGCAGATGGCTGATGGGGTCGGGCTCATCGCCGTAAGGCAGACGCGCCCCCGGGGTGGTGCCGACGTCAGAGCTGATCCCTGACTGGGCATGCAGCATGGCGCGCTGTTTCCAGCCGTGTCTGACCGGCGTATTTTCCACAAAGGCCGCCAGCTGTTCGCTGATGCGGTAGCCCAGCGCATTGGCCTGGTCATCCTTGCCGTAGCGCCCTTTAAGCCCGGCTTTCTCGCACAGCACGTTCACCGCCTCGGCCAGGCCATACATGCCAAACATCGGCACAAAACGGTCGGGATCGATCAGCCCTTCTTTAACCAGGAAGCTATTCTCAAAGAAGCCGGACTGTTGGTACAGGACGTCGCAGCGCGCATCGATGATGGCGATCTGCTGTTGGCAGTAGTGTGGCAGCGTGCGGGTGAAGAACGCCTCTGGGGTATCGCTCTGTTCCGCGATGGCTTTCAGATTAAGGCGCACCAGGGTGCTACCTCCGCCACCCAGCGGCAGGGAGTTGTAACAGCTGACCACACCAAAGCCGTTTTTTGTGAAAATTTTATCATTTTCCGGCCCGTTGGCGATATGCGGCTTACTGCATTCGCAGATATTGCTGGCCACCTCCAGCAGCAGATCGTCCGGGGTGATCTCAGGATCATAAATAAAGGTCAGATTAGGTGAGACCTGCTTAAGCTCTGCATCAGCACGTAAAATGGCGCGCGTTACCGGGCCATCGGCCGGGCCAATATTGGCGTGGACAAAGGCATCCGGCAGGGTGCGATCGAGATAGCGCCAGAAACGTTTTATTCGAATATCGATTTCTTGTTGTGTTAGAATTCTAACATACGGCTGCAGTAGCGTATCGAGATGGCCAAGGAACACCGGCATGCCGGTAACGGACGGAACGTGATGGTAAAGAATGGTTAACAGCGACAGGGCATCGTCCAGATCCTGCGCCCCTTCCAGCTCCAACCATTGCGAACCCTGTTTCAGGAACACCGCATAGTCGGGTAACACATAGCGCGGCTTGTACGGCGCGTGGCCTTCAAACATATCGCAAATCAACCCCGCCTCCAGCGCCTGATGCGCTTCAGGGGGAAGCGTCGGATAAGGCAGGTTGTTTTCCGCCTCCAGCGCCAGAAAGTGGCGTTTTTGTTCGGGGCTTAACACCGGGCTTGTCACAATTTGCTGGCAACGTAGTTGCAGGCCATCGGGGGACATGTTCGCTTCCTTCTTTTTCTGCAGTGATGGGGAAGGATTGTAGAAAGCGTTTCGTCGGTGGCCATTGATCCTGCGCGTGTGCCTGGCGCTTTAATCAGCAGTTGTAGCTAAATTATTTGAAGTTGATCTCATTACGGTTATGCAAATTTGTATGCGGATTTCCTTAACTGTGATGAATGTCGAAGTGAGAATGCGGGTGGATGTTAGAATACTCACAGACCCGCAAGGTAAAATTTTACGGCTATACGCCGGGAGAATGTTATGACCGATTTAACCGCAAGCAGCCTGCGCGCCCTGAAACTGATGGATCTGACCACCCTGAATGACGACGACACCAACGAGAAAGTGATCGCCCTGTGTCATCAGGCAAAAACCGCCGTGGGCAACACCGCGGCCGTCTGTATCTATCCGCGTTTCATTCCGATTGCGCGTAAAACGCTGAACGAGCAGGGTACGCCGGACGTGCGTATCGCCACTGTCACCAACTTCCCACACGGCAACGACGATATCGAGATCGCCCTGGCAGAGACCCGCGCCGCTATCGCTTACGGTGCCGATGAAGTGGACGTGGTCTTCCCGTATCGCGCGCTGATCGCCGGTAACGAGCAGATCGGTTTCGATCTGGTGAAAGCCTGCAAAGAAGCCTGCGCTGCGGCAAACGTGCTGCTGAAAGTGATCATCGAAACCGGCGAGCTGAAAGAAGAAGCGCTGATTCGTAAAGCGTCTGAAATCTCCATCAAAGCCGGTGCTGATTTCATTAAAACCTCTACCGGTAAAGTGCCGGTAAACGCCACTCCGGAAAGCGCTCGCATCATGATGGAAGTGATCCGCGATATGGGCGTGGAAAAAACCGTGGGCTTCAAACCGGCAGGCGGCGTGCGTACTGCGGAAGATGCGCAGCAGTTCCTGGCGATTGCCGACGAGCTGTTCGGTGCCGACTGGGCCGACTCCCGCCACTACCGCTTTGGCGCCTCCAGCCTGCTGGCCAGCCTGCTGAAAGCGCTGGGTCACGGCGACGGTAAGAGCGCAAGCAGCTACTAATAGCACTGTTCGCTGTAGGCCGGATAAGGCGTAGCCGCCATCCGGCGTTGTTCCGGTTCGCCGGGTGGCGCTACGCTTACCCGGCCTACGGTTAGCCTTCGACTAATTCCTCAGGGGGTTATTTTGTTTCTCGCACAAGAAATTATTCGTAAAAAACGTGATGGTCATGCTTTAAGCGACGAAGAGATCCGTTTCTTTATCAACGGCATTCGCGACAATACCATCTCTGAAGGGCAGATTGCGGCCCTGGCGATGACCATTTTCTTCCACGATATGGCGATGCCGGAGCGCGTGTCGCTGACCATGGCGATGCGGGATTCAGGGACCGTTCTGGACTGGAAGAGCCTTAACCTTAATGGCCCGATCGTGGATAAACACTCCACCGGCGGCGTGGGTGATGTTACCTCGCTGATGCTGGGCCCAATGGTCGCTGCCTGCGGCGGCTATATTCCAATGATCTCCGGGCGCGGCCTCGGCCATACCGGCGGCACGCTCGACAAACTGGAAGCCATCCCGGGCTTCGATATCTTCCCGGATGACAATCGCTTCCGCGACATTATTAAGGACGTGGGTGTGGCGATTATCGGCCAGACCAGCTCCCTTGCCCCGGCGGATAAGCGTTTTTACGCCACGCGTGACATTACCGCGACCGTCGACTCCATCCCGCTGATCACCGCCTCGATCCTCGCCAAGAAGCTGGCTGAAGGTCTGGATGCGCTGGTGATGGATGTCAAAGTGGGCAGCGGCGCCTTTATGCCGACCTATGAACTCTCTGCCCAGCTTGCCGAAGCGATCGTTGGCGTCTCCAACGGCGCAGGCGTGCGCACCACCGCGCTGCTCACCGACATGAACCAGGTCCTGGCCTCCAGCGCCGGTAACGCGGTCGAAGTACGTGAAGCGGTGCAGTTCCTGACCGGCGAATACCGTAATCCGCGTCTGCTCGATGTGACCATGGCGCTATGCGTTGAGATGCTGATCTCCGGCAACCTGGCGAAAGATGACGCCGACGCCCGCGCTAAACTGCAGGCGGTGCTGGATAACGGCAAAGCGGCCGAGATCTTTGGCCGGATGGTCGCCGCGCAGAAAGGCCCAACTGACTTCGTGGAAAATTACGCCAAATACCTGCCAACCGCGATGCTCAGCAAAGCGGTCTACGCGGATACCGAAGGCTTTGTCTCGGCAATGGACACCCGCGCGCTGGGTATGGCGGTGGTGTCGATGGGCGGCGGTCGTCGTCAGGCGTCGGATACCATTGATTACAGCGTCGGCTTCACCGACATGGCCCGTCTGGGCGACAGCGTTGACGGCCAACGTCCGCTGGCGGTGATCCACGCGAAAGATGAAAACAGCTGGCAGGATGCGGCGAAAGCCGTGAAGGCGGCCATTACTCTGGCAGATAAAGCGCCAGAAACCACGCCTTGCGTCTATCGTCGTATTACCGAATAGCGGTATACTGATCTGATCGCTTTTTTATAAGCACTGAGTACGGAGAACATATGAAACGTGCATTTATTATGGTGCTGGACTCATTCGGCATCGGCGCTACAGAAGACGCAGATCGCTTTGGTGACACAGGTGCAGATACCATGGGTCACATCGCAGAAGCCTGTGCAAAAGGCGAAGCGAACACCGGGCGTCAGGGCCCGCTGAATTTGCCAAACCTGACCCGTCTGGGTCTGGTGAAAGCCCACGAAGGCTCTACCGGCAACGTTGCTGCGGGTATGGATGGCAACGCGGAAGTGGTGGGCGCATACGCCTGGGCGCACGAGCTCTCTTCCGGGAAAGACACCCCGTCAGGTCACTGGGAAATCGCTGGTGTACCGGTTCTGTTCGACTGGGGCTACTTCTCTGACCACGAAAACAGCTTCCCGCAGGAGCTGCTGGATAAGCTGGTTGAGCGCGGCAACCTGCCGGGCTACCTTGGCAACTGCCACTCCTCCGGGACCGTGATCCTCGATCAGCTCGGCGAAGAGCATATGAAAACCGGGAAACCGATCTTCTATACCTCGGCTGACTCCGTGTTCCAGATTGCCTGCCACGAAGAGACCTTTGGCCTGGATCGTCTGTACGAGCTGTGCGAAATCGCCCGTGAAGAGCTGACCGAAGGCGGCTACAACATTGGCCGCGTGATCGCGCGTCCGTTTGTGGGTGACAAAGCGGGTAACTTCCAGCGTACCGGCAACCGTCACGACCTGGCCGTTGAGCCACCAGCACCAACCGTGTTGCAAAAACTGGTCGATGAGAAAGAGGGCCAGGTGGTTTCCGTCGGTAAAATTGCGGACATCTACGCCAACTGCGGTATCACCAAAAAAGTGAAAGCTACCGGTCTGGACGCGCTGTTTGACGCCACCGTGAAAGAGATGAAAGAAGCGGGCGACAACACCATCGTCTTCACCAACTTCGTGGACTTCGACTCCTCCTGGGGCCACCGTCGCGACGTTGCAGGCTACGCTGCGGGTCTGGAGCTGTTCGACCGCCGTCTGCCGGAGCTGATGGAGCTGGTAGGGGAAGATGACATTCTGATCCTGACCGCCGACCACGGCTGCGACCCGACCTGGACCGGTACCGACCACACCCGTGAGCACATTCCGGTGCTGGTGTACGGCCCGAAAGTGAAACCAGGCTCGCTGGGCCACCGTGAATCCTTCGCGGATATCGGCCAGACCATCGCGAAATACTTTGGTACGTCTGACATGGAATATGGCAAAGCCATGTTCTGATTTTGATGGGTGCGGCCTGATGCCCTCACCCCGACCCTCTCCCACAGGGAGAGGGAGAACATCATGTAGGCCGGGTAAGGCGCAGCCGCCACCCGGCAAAAACAACAATATAAAAGGATCTGAAGATGGCAACTCCTCACATTAATGCAGAGATGGGTGATTTCGCTGACGTCGTATTGATGCCGGGCGACCCGCTGCGCGCGAAGCACATCGCGGAAACTTTCCTCGAAGACGTGCGTGAAGTGAACAACGTTCGCGGCATGCTGGGCTTCACCGGGACCTATAAAGGCCGCAAAATTTCCGTAATGGGTCACGGCATGGGTATCCCATCCTGCTCCATCTACACCAAAGAGCTGATCACCGATTTCGGCGTGAAGAAAATCATCCGCGTGGGCTCCTGTGGCGCCGTGCGTATGGACGTTAAGCTGCGTGACATCGTGATCGGCATGGGTGCTTGCACCGATTCCAAAGTAAACCGTATGCGTTTCAAAGATCACGACTTCGCGGCGATTGCTGACTTCGGCATGGTACGTGACGCAGTTGACGCTGCCAAAGCGCTGGGCGTTGAAGCCCGCGTGGGTAACATCTTCTCTGCGGACCTGTTCTACGCGCCAGACGGCGGCGAGATGTTCGACGTGATGGAAAAATACGGCATCCTGGGCGTGGAAATGGAAGCGGCAGGCATCTACGGTGTGGCCGCTGAGTTCGGCGCGAAAGCCCTGACCATCTGCACCGTGTCTGACCATATCCGTACTCACGAGCAGACCACTGCCGCTGAGCGTCAGACCACCTTCAACGATATGATCAAAATCGCGCTGGAATCCGTTCTGCTGGGCGATAAAGAGTAAGTCCTGTCATGCTGGGTGGCGGCTTCGCCTTACCCGGCCTACAGTTTTTCAGGCCCGCTACGCGCAGCGTCAGCGGGCTTTTTATTATCTCACCGCCCGCGCAATCCAGGCCGACAGCTCCCGCAGCTCCATCTCCTGCTCCGGGAAATCGCCGATCAACGCATCACACGCTTGCTGCAGCATATCTGCCCGATACAGACAGCCCTGCAGACGGGCCGCAAGGGCTTCTAACGGGGCCGGATTCAGGCTGTCGGTAAAGACCTGCGTGCGGGTGATATGGCCCTTCTCGACGTCGAAGTGCAGTTCCACGCCGCCCCAGGTGAAACGCTCATCCAGCAGGTGCGAGAAGGCAGGGGCCTGACCGAAGTTCCACTCCCAGCTGCTCTGGCGGGCAAAGGTCTCGGCAAAGTTCGGCAGGTCCGGGGTCTTGTCCGGGGAGATCACTTCCGCTTCCACCCGTTCGCCATAGTGGGCAAAAAACGCCTCGCGGATCGCGTCGCAGATCTGCTCGTGGGTCACGCCCGGGAGCAGATCCACCAGATTGGCAACCCGTCCGCGCACGGAGGTAATGCCTTTGGCCTGCAGCTTTTTCTGGTCGGGATTGAGGTAGTTTGCCAGGCGGCTGAGATCGGCATTCAGCAGCAGGGTGCCGTGGTGAAAACCGCGGTCCAGGGTTTCGCGATAGGCCGAGCCGGAAACCTTCCGATCGCCTTCTGGCGTTTTCACCACCAGATCGTTGCGCCCGGACGCTTCCGCCGTGGCCCCCAGCGCCTGTAACGCGCTAAGCACAATGTTGGTGGAGATGGTTTTGTCGTACTCCGGCTTCCCGGCCATAAAGGTAAAACAGGTATTGCCGAGGTCGTGGAACACCGCGCCGCCGCCGCTGCTGCGACGCGCCAGGCGGACGTTGTCCTCTTCCATGCGTCGCGTGTTGCACTCTTTCCACGGATTTTGCGCCCGGCCAATGACCACCGTATCGGCGTTGCGCCACAGGAACAGCACCCGCTGCGTGGCGGGCATCTGGCGGAAGATGCACTCTTCCACCGCAAGGTTAAACCAGGGATCGTAAGAGTCAGAGATAAGCAGGCGTAACGTCGTCATGGCAAAGTTCCTTTTCTGAATCGTCTGGCTACTTTAACACTATTCCTTCTTCTCGCTCTCTTCCTCTTCCGGCACCGACCTGCTGGCGGTAAGCAGGAAAGGCGACTGCTGCCAGCGGGTGCGTTTGCCCTGCAGCAGCGTGCGGGTCAGGACCACGCCAATCGCCAGCGACAGCAGCAGCATCAGGCGCAGAATGTTGGTGGTGTTATCCACCTGCTTGGCCTCGGTGGCCAGAGTATGGGTGTCGAGGGTCAGACGCAGATAGCCGAGCGGGCCGTTTTTGCCCTGAATCGGCTCCACCAGCTGCTGGTTAAAGTAGCCGCCAGCTTTTTTACCATCCAGCGCCAGCCGATCACGTACTTCAACATGCTCGCCCGAACGCGCAATCAGCTCGCCTTCTTCATCATAGACACTGGCATCGAGGATCCGGCTCTCATCCGTCAGGATATGCAGGATCTGGCCGATACGTTTTTCATCCGGCGATTCGGTACGCATCAGGGGGGCGATGTTAAGCGACACCTGACGGGCCAGGGTGTGTGCCAGCTCTTCAAGCTGCGGGTTACGTTGTCGTTGATGATTCTGGCTGAACCAGGATGCGCCCTGCATCAGCGCCACTAACAGGGCGAGACAGGAGAGGACAATCACGGCACGATGAAGCCGGAATTTCAGTTTTGCACGAGCCATATTCCACCTGCTGAAAATTTTCGGGGTTAATGTTGCCAGAAGTGATGGTTACAAGGTAGCCTCATGCGTTATTTTCACCCCCTGGATACTTCCCGGCGCGAACGATTTTACAGGAGCTTTAATGCCAAACATTACCTGGTGCGACCTGCCCAACGATGTCTCTTTATGGCCAGGATTGCCGCTCTCATTAAGTGGTGATGAGGTAATGCCTCTGGACTACCATGCTGGCCGTAGCGGCTGGCTGCTGTATGGACGCGGCCTGGATAAACAGCAGTTAACCCAGTATCAAAGCAAGCTGGGTGCGGCGATGGTGATCGTGGCGGCCTGGTGCGTGGAAGACTATCAGGTCATTCGTCTGGCCGGCTCCCTGACCCAGCGCGCCACCCGTCTGGCGCACGACGCCGGGCTGGATGTGGCTCCGCTCGGTAAAATCCCGCATCTGAAAACCCCGGGACTGCTGGTGATGGACATGGACTCCACCGCCATTCAGATCGAGTGCATCGATGAGATCGCCAAACTGGCGGGTACCGGCGAGATGGTGGCCGAAGTGACCGAGCGTGCGATGCGCGGCGAGCTGGACTTCACTGCCAGCCTGAAACAGCGCGTGGCGACCCTGAAGGATGCCGACGCCAATATTCTTATGCAGGTGCGTGAAAAGTTGCCGCTGATGCCGGGCCTGGTGCAGCTGGTGCTGAAGCTGGAGACCCTGGGCTGGAAAGTGGCCATCGCCTCCGGCGGGTTCACCTTCTTTGCCGAGTATCTGCGCGACAAGCTGCGTCTGGATGCGGTGGTCGCCAACGAACTGGAGATCAGGGACGGGAAGCTGACCGGGAATGTGGTTGGCCAGATCGTTGATGCCCAGTTCAAGGCCAGCACCCTGACGCGTCTGGCGGAAAAATATGATATCCCGGTTGCCCAGACGGTGGCGATTGGCGACGGCGCGAACGATCTGCCGATGATTAAAGTGGCCGGGCTGGGCATTGCTTATCATGCTAAACCGACCGTGAATGAAAAGACGGAAGTCATTATCCGTCATGCTGACCTGATGGGGGTGTTCTGCATTCTCTCCGGCAGCGTGAATCAGAAATAAAGAGGTAAAACGTGGCGAAAGCTCCAAAACGCGCATTTGTCTGTAATGAATGTGGTGCGGATTATCCGCGCTGGCAGGGGCAGTGCAGCGCCTGTCATGCCTGGAACACCATCACCGAAGTGCGCGGAGTTGCCGCTTCACCCACCGTCGCCCGTAACGAGCGCCTGAGCGGTTACGCGGGCAACGCGGGCGTATCAAAAGTTCAGAAGCTCTCTGACATCAGCCTTGAAGCGCTGCCGCGCTTCTCCACCGGATTTAAAGAGTTTGACCGGGTGCTGGGGGGCGGCGTGGTACCGGGGAGCGCCATTCTGATCGGTGGTAGCCCGGGGGCCGGGAAATCAACCCTGCTGCTGCAAACCCTGTGCAAACTCGCGTCACAGATGAAAACGCTGTACGTCACCGGGGAGGAGTCGCTGCAGCAGGTGGCGATGCGCGCCCACCGCCTGGCGTTGCCGACCCAGGACCTGAATATGCTCTCCGAAACCAGCATCGAGCAGATCTGCATGATTGCTGAAGAAGAGCAGCCGAAGCTGATGGTGATCGACTCCATCCAGGTTATGCACATGGCCGACGTGCAGTCGTCGCCGGGCAGCGTCGCCCAGGTGCGTGAAACCGCAGCCTACCTGACGCGCTTCGCCAAAACGCGCGGGGTGGCGATCATCATGGTCGGCCACGTCACCAAAGATGGCGCGCTGGCCGGTCCGAAGGTGCTCGAGCACTGTATCGATTGCTCCGTGATGCTGGATGGCGATGCCGATACCCGTTTCCGTACCCTGCGCAGCCACAAAAACCGCTTCGGTGCGGTGAATGAGCTGGGCGTGTTTGCCATGACCGAGCAGGGGCTGCGTGAAGTCAGCAACCCGTCGGCCATCTTCTTAAGCCGCGGAGATGAAGTGACGTCCGGCAGCTCGGTGATGGTGGTCTGGGAAGGGACACGCCCGCTGCTGGTGGAGATTCAGGCGCTGGTCGATCATTCCATGATGGGCAACCCGCGTCGCGTGGCGGTAGGCCTCGAGCAAAACCGTCTGGCGATTTTGCTGGCGGTGCTGCACCGCCACGGCGGCCTGCAGATGGCGGATCAGGACGTGTTTGTGAACGTGGTCGGTGGGGTCAAAGTTACCGAAACCAGCGCCGACCTCGCGCTGCTGCTGGCGATGGTCTCCAGCCTGCGCGACCGTCCGTTACCACAGGATCTGGTGGTCTTTGGCGAAGTCGGGCTGGCCGGGGAGATCCGTCCGGTGCCGAGCGGCCAGGAGCGTATCTCCGAGGCGGCAAAACACGGCTTCCGCCGGGCGATTGTACCGGCAGCCAACGTGCCGAAAAAGCTGCCGGAAGGGATGACGGTTTTCCCCGTTAAAAAACTCTCTGATGCGCTAAGTGTCTTTGACGACTTATAATTACCTATTCGTTGTTGCAGGAGGCACCGTAATTTATGTCGTCATTTGACTATATCAAGACCGCTATCCGCCAGAAGGGCTGCACCTTGCAGCAGGTGGCGGAAGCCAGCGGTATGACCAAGGGCTATTTAAGCCAGCTGCTGAATGCCAAAATCAAAAGCCCCAGCGCGCAGAAGCTGGAAGCGCTGCATCGCTTTCTGGGGCTTGAGTTTCCGCGCATGCAAAAGAACATCGGCGTGGTATTCGGCAAGTTTTACCCGCTGCATACCGGGCATGTCTACCTGATCCAGCGCGCCTGTAGCCAGGTGGACGAACTGCATATCATCATGGGCTACGATGACACGCGCGACCGCGAGCTGTTCGAAGCCAGCGCCATGTCCCAGCAGCCGACCGTCTCTGACCGCCTGCGCTGGCTCTTGCAGACCTTCAAGTATCAGAAAAATATTCGTATTCATGCCTTTAATGAAGAGGGCATGGAACCTTATCCCCACGGCTGGGACGTGTGGAGCAACGGCATAAAAGCCTTTATGGAAGAGAAAGGGATCCAGCCTAACTGGATCTACACTTCTGAAGAGTCCGATGCCCTGCAATACCCTGAACATCTGGGAACGGAAACGGTGCTGATTGACCCTAAACGCACCTTTATGAACATCAGCGGGGCGCAGATCCGCGAAAACCCGTTCCGCTACTGGGAATACATCCCGACGGAAGTGAAGCCGTTCTTTGTACGTACCGTGGCGATCCTCGGCGGCGAGTCCAGCGGTAAATCGACGCTGGTCAACAAGCTGGCGAACATCTTCAACACCACCAGCGCCTGGGAGTATGGCCGGGATTATGTCTTCTCGCACCTCGGCGGGGATGAGATGGCGCTCCAGTATTCCGACTACGACAAGATTGCGCTGGGCCATGCCCAGTACATTGATTTCGCGGTCAAATACGCCAATAAAGTGGCCTTTGTCGATACCGACTTCGTCACTACTCAGGCGTTCTGTAAAAAGTACGAAGGGCGCGAGCACCCCTTTGTGCAGGCGCTGATCGACGAGTACCGCTTTGACCTGGTGATCCTGCTGGAGAACAATACTCCGTGGGTGGCGGACGGGATGCGCAGCCTGGGCAGCTCAGTGGATCGCAGAGAGTTCCAGACCATGCTGGTGGAGATGCTGGAAGCGAACAATATTGACTTTGTGCATGTGGAAGAGGCGGATTATGACGGCCGCTTCCTGCGCTGCGTGGAGCTGGTGAAAGAGATGATGGGGGAGAAGGGGTAGGGATAGGTCCTCGTGCGGCCTGATGCCCTCACCCTGGCCCTCTCCCACAGGGAGAGGGTACAAACACTAAAAACGGCAACCGAGGTTGCCGTTTTGCATTTTATTTCGAGATACGCTTGTACTTGATACGCTTCGGCTCCAGCGCGTCGGCGCCCAGCGTGCGTTTCTTGTACTCTTCGTACTCGGTGAAGTTACCTTCGAAGAACTCCACTTTACCTTCATCCTGGTAATCCAGAATGTGGGTCGCGATACGGTCGAGGAACCAACGGTCGTGGGAGATAACCATTGCGCAGCCCGGGAACTCCAGCATGGCGTTTTCCAGCGCACGCAGGGTTTCGATGTCCAGGTCGTTGGTCGGTTCATCGAGCAGCAACACGTTACCGCCAACCTGCAGCAGCTTGGCCAGGTGCAGACGACCACGCTCACCACCGGACAGTTCGCCCACGCGTTTACCCTGATCAACACCCTTGAAGTTGAAGCGGCCCACGTAGGCGCGGCTTGGCATCTCGGTGTTGCCGATACGCATGATATCCTGCCCGCCTGAGACTTCTTCCCACACGGTTTTGCTGTTATCCATCGCATCACGGAACTGGTCAACGGAGGCCAGCTTCACGGTTTCACCCAGGGTGATGGTGCCGCTGTCAGGGGCTTCCTGACCGGACATCATACGGAACAGCGTCGATTTACCCGCGCCGTTCGGACCGATGATGCCCACGATTGCGCCTTTCGGTACCGAGAAGCTCAGATCGTCGATCAGCACGCGGTCGCCGTAGGATTTACGCAGGTTGCTGACTTCCACCACTTTGTCACCCAGACGGGCTCCAGGTGGAATAAACAGTTCGTTGGTTTCGTTACGCTTCTGGTATTCGGCGTTGTTCAGCTCTTCAAAGCGTGCCAGACGGGCTTTGCCCTTAGACTGACGGCCTTTCGCGCCCTGACGAACCCACTCCAGCTCTTTCTCAATCGACTTACGGCGCGCCGCTTCCTGAGAAGCTTCCTGCGCCAGACGCTGATCTTTCTGCTCCAGCCAGGAGGAGTAGTTGCCTTCCCACGGAATACCTTCCCCGCGGTCCAGCTCGAGGATCCAGCCCGCTACGTTATCGAGGAAGTAACGGTCGTGGGTGATCGCCACCACGGTGCCTTCGAAGTCGTGCAGGAAGCGTTCCAGCCAGGCAACGGATTCCGCATCCAGGTGGTTCGTCGGTTCGTCGAGCAGCAGCATGTCTGGCTTTTCCAGCAGCAGACGGCACAGCGCGACGCGGCGGCGTTCACCCCCGGACAGTTTTTCAATTTTGGCATCCCAGTCTGGCAGACGCAGGGCATCGGCCGCGCGCTCCAGCTGCACGTTCAGGTTGTGACCGTCGTGTGCCTGGATGATCTCTTCAAACTTGCCCTGCTGAGCCGCGAGCTTGTCGAAGTCAGCATCCGGCTCGGCGTACTTCGCGTACACCTCATCCAGACCTTTCAGCGCGTTAACCACTTCGGCAACGGCTTCTTCGACGGACTCGCGAACGGTGTGCTCCGGGTTCAGCTTCGGTTCCTGCGGCAGGTAACCGATTTTAAGGCCAGGCTGTGGACGGGCTTCACCTTCGATGTCTGTATCGATGCCCGCCATGATGCGCAGCAAGGTGGACTTACCGGCACCGTTGAGACCCAGAACACCGATTTTTGCGCCCGGGAAGAAGCTCAGCGAGATATTTTTAAGAATATGACGTTTCGGCGGGACCACTTTGCCGACACGATGCATGGTATAAACGAATTGAGCCACGTTGGACTTCGCCTCTTTTATCGTGATGAGAATAGTGGCGAAGTGTAGCCTTTTTCCCTGCCTAATCCCAGCCATCGACGCCGGGAGTGTTAAAGCGCGCAAGAAAGGTAAAAATGTGTCCATGACGTGGCGCGTTAAGCGATGCCTGGTTAGCATAAGTTAATTACGCTTTTGCGCGGCAAGACGCTGCATTTAACGACGATTAACAGAGGACGAGCGTGTGGTAAAAGCCAAACAGGTGGCCTGGCAAGTGCTGGCTGCCAGCGTATGCGTGCTGACCATCAGCAGCGCGGCGCGAGCCGATTCACTGGATGAACAACGTAACCGCTATGCCCAGATCAAACAGGCATGGGATCAGCGGCAGATGGAGACGGTGCAGACCCTGATGCCGACGCTGAAAGACTATCCGCTGTATCCGTATCTGGAATACCGTCAGCTGACTGACGATCTGATGAACCAGCCGACCGTCACCGTCAAAAACTTTATTCAGGCCAACCCGACGCTGCCGCCCGCGCGTACCTTGCAGTCGCGCTTTGTGAACGAGCTGGCGCGTCGTGAAGACTGGCGTGGCCTGCTGGCCTTTAGCCCGGAGAAGCCTGGCACCACCGAAGCACAGTGTAACTACTACTACGCGAAGTGGGCGACGGGTCAGCAGGAAGAGGCCTGGAACGGTGCCAAAGAGCTGTGGCTGACCGGCAAAAGCCAGCCGAACGCCTGCGACTCGCTGTTTGGCGCCTGGCGCGCGTCCGGCAAGCAGGATCCGCTGGCCTATCTCGAGCGCATCCGTCTGGCGATGAAAGCGGGTAATACCCGTCTGGTGACCACCCTCGCCGGGCAGATGCCGCCGGAGTACCAGACCATCTCCAGCGCCCTGATTCAACTGGCGAACGATCCGAAGACGGTGATGGATTTTGCCCGCAACACCGGCGCTACCGATTTTACCCGTCAGATGGCGGCAGTGGCCTTTACCAGCGTGGCGCGGGATGACGTGGAAAACGCCCGGCTGATGATCCCGTCCCTGGCCCAGGCACAGCAGCTGAATGACGATCAGACCCAGGAGCTGCGCGATATCGTGGCATGGCGTCTGATGGGCAATGACCTTACCGACGAGCAGGCACGCTGGCGCGATGATGCCATCATGCGTTCAAACTCCACGTCGCTGGTAGAGCGCCGGGTGCGTATGGCGCTGGGCAACGGCGATCGCCGCGGCCTGAACACCTGGCTGGCACGTCTGCCGATGGAAGCCAAAGAGAAAGACGAGTGGCGCTACTGGCAGGCCGATCTCCTGCTGGAACGGGGACGAGAGGACGAGGCCAAATCGATCCTGCACGCCCTGATGCAGCAGCGTGGTTTCTATCCGATGGCGGCGGCTCAGCGCCTTGGCGAAGAGTACAGCCTTAAGATTGATAAAGCCCCGGCCGGCGTCAATGCGGCGCTGGTGAACGGGCCGGAGATGGCGCGGGTGCGTGAGCTGATGTACTGGAATCTGGATAACACCGCCCGCAGTGAATGGGCGAATCTGGTTACCAGCCGCACCGTAGATGAGAAAGCCCAGCTGGCGCGCTATGCCTTTGATAACCGCTGGTGGGATCTGAGCGTGCAGGCGACGATCGCCGGCAAGCTGTGGGATCATCTCGAAGAGCGTTTCCCGCTGGCCTATAACGATCTGTTCAAGCGCTACACCAGCGGGAAAGAGATTCCGCAGAGCTATGCGATGGCGATTGCCCGTCAGGAGAGCGCCTGGAACCCGAAAGTGCGCTCGCCGGTGGGGGCCAGCGGTCTGATGCAGGTGATGCCTGCCACCGCCGCCCATACGGTGAAGAAGTTTTCTATTCCGGGCTACAGCAGCCCATCGCAGCTGCTGGATCCGGAGACCAACATCAACATTGGCACCACCTATCTGCAGAGCGTCTACGACCAGTTCGGTCAGAACCGTATCTTCGCCTCGGCGGCCTATAACGCCGGTCCAGGACGGGTGCGCACCTGGCTTGGTAACAGCGCCGGACGCATCGACGCGGTGGCCTTTGTCGAGAGCATTCCGTTCTCGGAAACCCGCGGCTATGTGAAGAACGTGCTGGCGTATGATGCTTACTATCGCTACTTCATGGGAGAGAAAGATGCCCTGATGAGCGACAGTGAGTGGCAGCGACGTTACTGATCGGTGTGGGTTATGTTATGCTTGTACTCGTTTAAGAGTACAACAGGCGGCATAACATGACCCAGCATTCCCCATATTCATCGGCGATGGCCGAACAACGTCATCAGGAGTGGCTTCGTTTTGTGGAGCTGCTTCGTGCATCTTATGACCAGGATTTGCATCTGCCGCTGCTGCAGCTGATGCTCACCCCCGACGAGCGCGAGGCGCTGGGTACGCGGGTGCGGATCATCGAGGAGTTACTCCGCGGTGAGATGAGCCAGCGCGAACTGAAAAGCGAGCTGGGGGCAGGGATAGCGACTATCACCCGCGGATCGAACAGCCTGAAATCGGCGCCGGTTGAACTGCGCCACTGGCTCGAACAGGTATTGCTTGAGGGCAAACCGTAGGCCGGATAAGGCGCAGTCGCCATCCGGCAATTAACGGTAAATCGCGTTATGAAACGGGCTTAACGCCAGAATCACCGCCTGATGGTAAACGCTTGAGCGCGTCAGTGCCCCGGCGGTAAAGACGCCAATCGCCCCCTCTTTGCGACCAATCTCATCAATGCCCGTGTAGTGTGACATCACCGGGCCCAGCGCTTCACCTGCCCGCACTTTATCCAGGATCACTTCCGGCAGCGGCAGGGTGGCCGAGCGTGCCTCACCGCGCTGGTCGCGGCTCTCGATAACCACCCAGCTAAAGGTGGCCCCTTCGTCAATACCGGCTTCAATCGCTACCCAAAAGTCCGCATCAGGACAGGCGGCCCTGGCGTTAGCCACGCGGTTTCGTGCGCCAGCGCGCGTTTCCTCGCTGCCGAATGGTTGTTCCGGGACGCCGCTCTCGACGCTGACAGAGGCAATATGGCAGGATCCTTCGCCGAAGATCTCGTCAAATGCCCTTAGAATTGCCTGAATTTTGGCAGGATTAGTGGTAGCAGAGACAACCTGGTGCATAATTAAGCCTAACTCTAAAAATATCATCGCAGTATAACGGAAAAAAAGCATGTTACAGGTATACCTTGTTCGCCACGGTGAAACGCAGTGGAACGCCGAGCGACGTATTCAAGGCCAGTCAGACAGTCCACTCACGGCCAAGGGTGAGGAACAGGCCCGGCAGGTTGGCGAACGCGCCAGAACACTGGGCATCACTCACATCATCGCCAGCGATTTAGGTCGCACGCGGCGCACAGCAGAGATCATCGCGCAGGCCTGCGGCTGCGATGTCACTGTGGATGCCCGCCTGCGCGAGCTGGACATGGGGGTGCTGGAGAAGCGGCTTATCGATACCCTGACCGAAGAGGAAGAGGCATGGCGTCGTACGCTGGTTAACGGCTCTGAAGATGGCCGCATACCGGAAGGCGAATCGATGCTGGAGCTGAGCGAGCGTATGCACGCGGCGCTGGCGACCTGTCTGGAGCTGCCTGAGGGCAGTCGACCGCTGCTGGTGAGTCACGGTATGGCGCTGGGTTGCCTGGTCAGTACCATCCTCGGACTGCCTGCATGGGCTGAGCGTCGCCTGCGTCTGCGTAACTGCTCGCTTTCCCGCATCGATTATCAGCAGAGTCCGTGGCTGGCGTCAGGCTGGATTGTGGAGATGGCAGGGGATATCTCGCATCTCGATGCCCCTGCGTTAGATGAGCTACAGCGTTAACGGCGAACCGGAATCAGGTATTCGCAGCGCAAATCGATTGGGCGTTCATCCGGTTTAACATCCGTTGACGGATAGTAACGCTCAATATCCTGACCCTTTCTGCGATTCAGGTTCAGCATCGGCATGCAGGTACCGTACACCGTCATGATGAAGTCCTGTACGCCGGTGCCCAGCCCTTCATAGGTGAACATCACGTATTCCCCCCCTTCCACGACCACCGGTTTCGATCCCTGGATATAGCCGTTAGCCATCTCAGGCGTTAACGCCGTGGTGTAGAAGACCTCCTGCTCGTCATCTTTTTCCAGACTTGGACGCGTCTCGTTCAGGCCATACAGCAGCGGCGGAATGGCCGGGGCGTGGCTGAGGAAATCACGCCAGAACTGGACCCGCATCTGGTGACGGAACTCGGAGATCTGCTCCAGCGAGCAAGAGTAGCTTTGGGTGGTGCCGATCAGGTGGGTTTCCGGCAGGGTGACCATCTCGTGCTTCGGCATCTCGAATTCGCCCAGACGCAGCGGCGGGCGCATCCCGAATGAACTCCAGTCCGGCGAGCGACGATAGAGCGCAGGGGTCAACGAGAACTGTTTTTTGAACGCGCGGGTAAAGGTCTGCTGCGAATCAAAACGATACTGTAAGGCGATGTCCAGAATAGGACGCGCGGTCAGGCGAAGCGCCACGGCGGATTTGGAAAGTCGACGCGCGCGGATATAGGCGCCGATGGCGTGACCGGTGACATCCTTGAACATCCGTTGTAAATGCCACTTAGAATATCCCGCTTTTGCCGCCACATTATCAAGTGACAAAGGCTGGTCCAGATGGCCTTCCAGCCAGGTAAGAAGATCGCGAATAATTCCAGCCTGATCCATATACTATCCTCATCCTTAATACAGCAGACACCCTGCTAAACAGGTTAGCGGATAATAGCATTTTTTGATGTTTTAGCATTCAGTGTTTTTTTTGCGCTTAAATGCGCTTTGCCCTGCAATTAGGGGGGATATATTCTAATCCTGTGATCTGGCTACCTTTTTTCTCATCATTGTTGAATAATGACGCAATGTAATTTTCAAATATGGTAACAATATGAAATACAAGACATTGATCCTCACCACACTGCTTTTATTAACCGGACATGCCGCGCAGGCAGAAGAAATTGGTTCCGTTGATACCGTATTTAAGGTTTTCGGGCCTGACCATAAGATCGTTGTTGAAGCCTTTGACGATCCCGAAGTGAAAAACGTGACCTGCTATATCAGCCGGGCCAAAACCGGCGGCATTAAAGGCGGACTGGGGCTGGCGGAAGATACCTCCGATGCGGCGATCTCCTGCCAGCAGGTGGGGCCGGTTGAGCTGAGCGATAAGATTAAAAACGGCAAGTCGCAGGGCGAAGTGGTATTCCAGAAACGCACCTCGTTAGTGTTCAAAAAACTGCAGGTCGTGCGTTTCTATGATGCGAAGCGTAATACGCTGGCCTATCTGGCCTACTCGGATAAGGTCGTGGAGGGCTCGCCGAAAAATGCCCTCAGCGCGGTGCCGATCATGCCGTGGCATTAAATCAGGACTATCCCATGCAGCAACCCGTGGTCTGGCTGGTTGAAGACGAAATCAGTATCGCTGATACGCTGATCTACATGCTCCAGCAGGAGGGCTTTGCGGTAAAGGCCTTCGAACGCGGCCTGCCCGTGCTGGAAGAAGCGCGTCGGCAGATCCCGGCGCTTGCCATTCTGGATGTCGGCCTGCCGGACATCAGCGGCTTTGAGCTGTGTCGCCAGCTGCTGGCGCAGCATCCCGCGCTGCCGGTGCTGTTCCTGACCGCCCGCAGCGATGAGGTGGATAAATTGCTCGGGCTGGAGATTGGCGCGGATGATTACGTCGCCAAACCTTTTTCACCCCGGGAAGTGTGCGCCCGGGTGCGAACCATTTTACGGCGGATGCAAAAATCCGCCGCGCCGTCCGATATCGTTCGTATCGGCGAGTTTGAACTGAATGAGCCCGCCGCCCGCATCAGCTGGTACGGAGAGCCGCTGCAGCTGACGCGCTACGAGTTTCTGCTGCTCAAAACGCTGCTAAACGCGCCAGGCCGCGTCTATTCCCGCCAGCAGCTGATGGATAAAGTCTGGGGAGAGGAGGGCGATAGCTTCGATCGCACCGTGGACACCCATATCAAAACCCTGCGCGCCAAGCTGCGGGCGGTGAATGACCAGCTTTCCCCCATCAGCACTCACCGCGGCATGGGCTACAGCCTGGGACTGTATTAATGCGCATTGGCATGCGGCTGTTGCTGGGGTACTTCCTGATTGTGGCTATCGCGGCATGGTTTGTGCTGTCGATCTTTGTCCAGGAGGTGAAGCCCGGCGTGCGCAGGGCCACGGAAGGGACGCTGATCGACACCGCCACGCTGCTGGCCGAAGTCGGACGCGAGGATCTGCTCTCGGGTGATGCGCAGCAGGGCAGGCTGGCGCAGGCTTTTTCGCAGCTTCATCAGCGACCTTTTCGCGCCAATATCGGCGGCATTCACAAAGTGCGTAACGAATATCACGTCTACATGACCGATGCCCGTGGTCGGGTGGTGTTTGATTCCGCCGGGCTGGCGGTGGGCCAGGATTACTCGCGCTGGAACGATGTCTGGCTGACCTTGCGCGGTGAATATGGCGCCCGCAGCACCCCGGGCAACCCGGACGATCCTGAGAGTACGGTGATGTACGTGGCCGCGCCGGTGGTCGATCAGGGCAGGATTATCGGTGTACTGTCGGTCGGCAAACCCAACAGCGCGATGGCCCCGGTCATCAAGCGCAGCGAGCGGCGGATCCTGTGGGCCGGTGGGGCGCTGCTGGGTATTGCGTTGCTGATTGGTCTGGCGGTGGCCTGGTGGATCAATCGCTCAATTCACACCCTGTCGCGCTATGCCGACTCGGTCACCAGCGATACCCCGCTGCCGTTGCCCGATCCGGGAAGCAGCGAACTGCGCAAGCTGGCGCAGGCCCTGGAGAATATGCGTATTCGCCTTGAGGGGAAAAATTACATTGAACACTATGTTCACGCCCTCACCCACGAGCTGAAAAGCCCGCTGGCCGCGATTCGCGGCGCGGCGGAGATTCTGGCAGAACAGCCGCCGCCCCAGGTAGCTGCCCGCTTTATCGACAATATTCTGGTGCAAAATGCGCGCATGCAGTCGCTGGTGGAAAAGCTTCTCGCTCAGGCCCGGCTGGAAAATCGGGTAGAGATTGTTCCGGTGAGCGTCAGCGTTGACGCGCTCTTTACGCGGCTTGCCGATGCGCGGGCGGTAACGCTCGCAGCGAAAAATATCACCCTGACCCGTCAGCGCACGCCGTGCTGCGTGGCGGGCGATCCCGACCTGCTTGAGCAGGCGCTGGGTAACTTGCTGGACAATGCGATCGATTTCACCCCGCAGGGTGGGGCGATCCAGCTTGCGGCCACGGAAGACCACGGGCAGGTGAACATTACCGTGACCGACAGCGGCAGCGGGATCCCGGACTACGCCCTGGCGCGGATTTTTGAACGCTTCTATTCGCTCCCGCGGGAGAACGGGCTGAAAAGCAGCGGGCTCGGGCTGGCCTTTGTTCAGGAGGTGGCGCGTCTGCATCAGGGCAGTATTGATTTGCATAATCGGTCCGCCGGTGGCGTGACGGCTACGCTGACGCTTCACCGTCCCTTCACATAACTTCAAACTGGCCCCACATAGCGCAGTTAGGCTCTCCTCATCACAAAGGAGAGCCACTATGAAATCCCCCCTGTTCTGGAAAGTCAGCACCCTGTTGGGGTGCATCCTGCTGTTACTCGTCCCGCTGTTTATGGTGGGCAATCTGATTTCGGAGCGCGAGAGCTATCGCAACGAGGTCGAAAACACCCTGCGCCAAAGTACCAGTGGTCCACAGCAGCTGGTTGGCCCGCTTGTCGCCATTCCGGTGACGGAAACTTACTTCAAGGCTGAGGAGGGAAAGCTGGTTGAATATAAGAAGCGCTACATGCACTTCATCCTGCCTGAGTCGCTGCAGGTCAACGGTAATCAGCACGTTGAGTCGCGAAGCATCGGGATTTATGACGGGCAGATCTGGAATACCGAGCTAAAAATCAGCGCCCGATTTACGCTCGATGAACTGGATCAGCTGAAGGGTGAAACCATGACCCTCGGGAAACCCTTTATCGTGGTCGGCGTCGGGGATGCGCGAGGCATTGGCGCGGTCAGCGTTTCAAAAATCAATGGTGAGACGTTAAGCATCGAGCCGGGGGCGGGGGTTTACGGGACGTTATCCGGCATTCACATGCCGCTGAGTGATAAAGCCCTCGAGTCTAAAAGCTTCCCGCTGGAGATGTCTCTGAACCTGACCGGTACCGGCAGCTTTGCGGTGGTTCCGGTGGGACGTAATAGCGCCATGACCCTCAACAGCAACTGGCCGCATCCGGGTTTTATGGGCAATTACCTGCCGGTTAAACATCAGATTAGCGATTCCGGTTTCCAGGCTAACTGGCAGAGCAGCTGGTTCGCCAATAATCTCGGAGGCTGGTTAAACGACAACGATGTTCCTGAATGGAGTGCGATCCCGGCCTTTAGCGTCACGGTCGCGACCCCTGCGGATCAGTATCAGCTCACGGATCGCGCAATCAAGTACGCTATTCTGCTGATTGCCCTGACCTTTATGGCCTTCTTTGTCTTCGAAACCCTGACCGGGCTGCGCCTGCACCCGATGCAGTATCTGCTGGTCGGGCTGTCGCTGGTGCTGTTCTATCTGGTACTGCTGGCGTTGTCTGAGCATGTAGGCTTTACGCCCGCCTGGATTATTGCCAGCCTGGTGGGGGCGGTCATGAACGGTATTTACCTGCAGGCGGTGCTGAAAAGCTGGAAACGCAGCGGCATGTTTGTGCTGGCGTTGCTGGGGCTGGACGTGGTGATGTGGTTCCTGCTGCGATCGGAGGACAGTGCGCTGCTGCTGGGCTCAGCCGTGCTGGCGCTGGCCTTGTTCGCGGTGATGTATCTGACTCGTCACTTTGACTGGTACTCGCTTTCACAGCCAAAGCGTCCACAGCCACCGGCGGAACCGGATACAGAGGCGATGCGGTTATGGAAATAAAAAAACGGCGCGAAAGCGCCGTTTTTTATGGCCGATGTGCAGGATTACTCCTGCAGGTCACCGCAGAAACGATAGCCTTCACCGTGGATGGTGGCGATGATTTCCGGGGTATCCGGCGTGGATTCGAAGTGTTTACGAATACGGCGGATGGTGACATCAACGGTACGGTCGTGCGGCTTCAGCTCACGGCCGGTCATTTTTTTCAGCAGTTCTGCACGGGACTGGATCTTGCCCGGGTTTTCGCAGAAGTGCAGCATGGCGCGGAATTCACTGCGCGGCAGTTTGTACTGGTCACCCTGTGGGCTCACCAGAGAACGGCTATTAATATCAAGTTCCCAGCCGTTGAATTTGTAGCTGTCTACGCTACGACGCTCTTCGCTGACCGTGCCCAGATTCATGGTACGGGACAGCAGATTGCGGGCACGAATGGTTAACTCGCGAGGGTTAAACGGTTTGGTGATGTAGTCATCCGCACCGATTTCCAGGCCAAGAATTTTATCAACTTCATTGTCGCGGCCGGTCAGGAACATTAACGCAACGTTCGCCTGCTCACGCAGTTCGCGCGCCAGCAGAAGGCCGTTTTTACCCGGCAGGTTAATGTCCATGATGACCAGGTTGATATCATTTTCAGAAAGGATCTGATGCATCTCTGCGCCATCGGTCGCTTCAAAGACATCGTAGCCTTCTGCTTCGAAAATGCTCTTTAACGTGTTGCGTGTTACCAACTCGTCTTCAACGATAAGAATGTGCGGGGTCTGCATGTTTGCTACCTAAATTGCCAACTAAATCGAAACAGGAAGTACAAAAGTCCCTGACCTGCCTGATACATGCCACAAATTAACATGACCGGCGTAACGTGACTAAAGTACGTAATTGCGTTCTTGATGCACTTTCCATCAACGTCAACAACATCATTAGCTTGGTCGTGGGTACTTTCCCTCTGGACCCGACAGTGTCAAAAACGGCTGTCATCCTAACCATTTTAACAGCAACATAACAGGTTAAGAGACGCCGGACACCCAATAAAACTACGCTTCGTTGACATATATCAAATTCAATTGTAGCACGTTAACAGTTTGATGAAATCATCGTAGCCGTTTGCTAGCCTTTGTCACATTTTTTCAATAAACCAACCAGTTGCGTTCATTGATTAATAAACAAGGCGAATCCAATGTCAACACCCGGCGCAGGAATGCAATATCATTATTAAACATGGGGATAAGTGCTATTCTTTAACATTATCGCGTAAAGTTCATTCCTGAAATAGTTTAGCGATTTTAATTTGTAGTGAAACGCTATTTCGGTGATTTGTGTTGCAATTTTGTAAATTCGTGCTGCGTAATATGATGATGTCCATCACATTTTTATCGGCTAACTGCCTAAAAAGAGAGCATAAATGCATTTGTCAATCGTACTGGTATCCCCCGCAAGAGCAGAAAACATCGGTGCCGCTGCACGCGCCATGAAGACCATGGGGTTTACTGATTTACGTATCGTTGCCAGTGACGCCCATAACGATCCGGCGGCGCGGCGTGTGGCGCACGGTTCGGGAGATATTCTCGATAATTTAACCACTTATGAAACGCTGGCGGACGCGCTGCACGATATTTCGTTTACGGTCGCCACCACGGCCCGCGGCCGTTCGAAGTTCCATTACTACGCCACGCCGGCTGAGCTGGTGCCGCTGATGGCAGAGAAAAGTCAGTGGATGCCGAAAATGGCGCTGGTGTTTGGCCGCGAAGATTCCGGCCTGACCAACGACGAACTGGCCCTGGCGGATGTGTTGACCGGCGTGCCGATGGTGGCGGATTACCCGTCGCTGAATTTAGGCCAGGCGGTAATGGTCTATTGCTATCAATTAGCCTCTCTGATGCAAATGCCGGTTGCCCCGGCGGCGGAGGTAGATGAAAACCAGCTTGCTGCGTTACGTGCGCGCACCGATCGTTTGCTGACGACGTTGGATGTCGCTGACGACCAAAAAATGGTGGAGTGGCTACAGCAGCGGTTGGGTCTGTTAGCGCAGCGAGACACGGCAATGTTGCACCGATTGCTGCACGATATCGAAAAAAAGCTGGCAGAGTAAACGTCTGTCATAACTTTTTATTATGGTTAATTATTCCAGAATATGGATTGCATGCGGCCCGATCCGGGCAGAAATAAAATCTCAGACAGTGAGACCTGACAGGGTCGGGAAAGGCGCTTAAATCAGAAATTCGTTGACTTAGCGGCACGTATGCTTTAACCAATATAGGTAGACAGCACAGACAGATAATAATGACAGAGTACACAACATCCATGAAACGCATCAGCATCACCACCATTACCACAACCATCATCATTACCACAGGTAACGGTGCGGGCTGACGCGTACAGGAAAGAAAGAAAAAAGCCCGCACCTGAACAGTGCGGGCTTTTTTTTCGGCTAAAGATTACGAGGTAACAACCATGCGAGTGTTGAAGTTCGGCGGTACATCAGTGGCAAATGCAGAACGATTTCTGCGTGTTGCCGACATCCTGGAGAGCAATGCCAGGCAGGGGCAGGTGGCGACGGTACTCTCTGCCCCGGCTAAAATTACCAACCACCTGGTGGCGATGATTGAAAAAACCATCGGGGGTCAGGATGCACTGGTGAACATCAGCGACGCAGAGCAGATCTTTGCTAACCTGCTGCAGGGCCTGGCGGATGCCCAACCTGGTTTTCCGCATGCCCAGCTGAAAGCTTTTGTTGAACAAGAGTTTGCCCAGATTAAACACGTCTTGCATGGTATCAGCCTGTTGGGGCAGTGCCCGGACAGCATTAACGCGGCGCTGATCTGCCGCGGTGAAAAACTCTCCATCGCCATCATGGCGGGTCTGCTGGAAGCGCGTGGCCATAACGTCACGGTGATCGATCCCGTCGAAAAACTGCTCGCTGTTGGCCACTACCTCGAATCTACCGTAGATATTGCCGAATCTACCCGTCGCATTGCGGCAGGAAAAATTCCTGCTGACCATATGATCCTGATGGCGGGCTTCACCGCCGGGAATGAAAAAGGGGAGCTGGTGGTGTTGGGCCGTAACGGCTCCGACTACTCTGCCGCCGTGCTGGCCGCCTGTCTGCGCGCCGACTGCTGCGAAATCTGGACCGACGTCGATGGCGTTTATACCTGCGACCCGCGTCAGGTGCCGGATGCCCGCCTGCTGAAGTCGATGTCTTATCAGGAGGCGATGGAGCTCTCCTACTTCGGCGCTAAAGTGCTGCACCCTCGTACCATTGCCCCTATCGCCCAGTTCCAGATCCCCTGCCTGATTAAAAATACCGGCAATCCGCAGGCGCCAGGCACGCTGATTGGTGCCAGCAATAACGACGATGGCCTGCCGGTTAAAGGCATCTCCAATCTCAACAATATGGCGATGTTCAACGTCTCCGGTCCGGGCATGAAAGGCATGGTGGGGATGGCGGCACGCGTGTTCGCCGCCATGTCACGCAACGGTATTTCGGTGGTGTTGATCACTCAGTCCTCCTCCGAA
Organism: Leclercia sp. Marseille-Q4284; assembly: GCF_916618945.1. NCBI lineage: Bacteria > Pseudomonadati > Pseudomonadota > Gammaproteobacteria > Enterobacterales > Enterobacteriaceae > Leclercia > Leclercia sp. Marseille-Q4284. Next base: position 204,031 of record NZ_CAKAKG010000002.1, on the reverse strand, counting down.
TACAGCATCAGCTTCTGCGTTCCGCAGGTGGACTGCCTGCGTGCCCGCCGGGCGCTGGAAGAAGAGTTCTATCTCGAGCTGAAAGAAGAGCTACTGGAGCCGATGGCTATCCAGGAGCATCTGGCGATCATCTCCGTAGTCGGGGACGGCATGCGCACGCTGCGCGGCATCTCGGCGAAATTCTTTGCGGCGCTGGCGCGGGCGAACATCAATATTGTCGCCATCGCCCAGGGATCGTCAGAGCGCTCCATCTCCGTGGTGGTGAATAACGACGACGCCACCACTGGCGTGCGCGTCACCCATCAGATGTTGTTCAACACCGATCAGGTGATTGAAGTGTTCCTGATTGGCGTCGGCGGCGTGGGTGGGGCGTTGCTGGAGCAGCTCAAGCGTCAGCAGGAGTGGCTCAAGAAGAAGCATATCGATCTGCGCGTCTGCGGTATTGCGAACTCAAAAGCGCTGCTGACCAACGTTCACGGGCTGAGCCTGGAGAACTGGCAGGCAGAACTGGCGGAGGCGAAAGAGCCGTTTAATCTCGGCCGCCTGATCCGTCTGGTGAAAGAGTACCATCTGCTGAACCCGGTGATTGTCGACTGTACGTCGCACCAGGCGGTGGCCGATCAGTATGCCGACTTCCTGCGCGAAGGCTTCCACGTGGTCACGCCGAACAAAAAGGCCAACACCTCGTCGATGGATTACTACCATCAGATGCGCCACGCGGCGGCGAAATCCCGCCGTAAGTTCCTTTACGACACCAACGTTGGCGCCGGGCTGCCGGTTATCGAAAACCTGCAAAACCTGCTTAATGCCGGGGATGAACTGCAGCGTTTCTCCGGCATCTTGTCGGGCTCCCTCTCTTTTATCTTCGGCAAGCTGGACGAAGGCATGAGCCTGTCGGAAGCGACCAACGTAGCACGCGAGCTGGGCTACACCGAGCCCGATCCGCGTGACGACCTCTCCGGCACCGACGTGGCGCGTAAGCTGCTGATCCTCGCCCGCGAAACGGGCCGGGAGCTGGAGCTGTCGGATATCGTGATCGAACCGGTGCTGCCGGAAAGTTTTGACGATTCCGGGGATGTGGCGACCTTTATGTCCCGGCTGCCGCAGCTGGACGATGCCTTCGCGGCCCGGGTCGCAAAAGCCCGTGATGAAGGGAAGGTATTGCGCTATGTTGGCAACATTGAAGAAGACGGCGTCTGCCGGGTGAAGATGGCGGCGGTAGACGGTAACGATCCGCTGTACAAAGTGAAAAATGGCGAAAACGCCCTCGCGTTTTACAGCCACTATTATCAGCCACTGCCGTTGGTCCTTCGCGGCTATGGCGCAGGGAATGATGTGACGGCGGCGGGCGTGTTTGCCGATCTGCTGCGTACCCTGTCATGGAAGTTAGGAGTTTAACATGGTCAAAGTTTATGCCCCGGCTTCCAGCGCCAATATGAGCGTTGGGTTTGATGTGCTGGGCGCGGCGGTGACGCCGGTGGATGGTTCATCGCTGGGGGATACGGTTACGGTAGAGGCCGCGGACAGCTTCAGTCTGAGCAACGTCGGACGTTTCGCCAGCAAGTTGCCGACCGATCCGCGTGAGAATATCGTTTATCAGTGCTGGGAGCGTTTTTGTCAGGAGATCGGCAAAAACGTGCCGGTCGCCATGACCCTCGAAAAAAGCATGCCGATCGGTTCCGGGCTGGGCTCCAGCGCCTGCTCGGTGGTGGCCGCGTTGGTGGCGATGAACGAACATTGCGGCAAACCGCTGAATAACACCCGCCTGCTGGCCCTGATGGGCGAGCTGGAAGGGCGCATCTCCGGCAGTATTCATTACGATAACGTCGCCCCCTGTTTCCTGGGCGGCATGCAGCTGATGATCGAAGAGAACGGCATCATCAGCCAGCAGGTGCCAGGCTTTGATGAGTGGCTGTGGGTGCTGGCCTATCCGGGCATCAAAGTGTCGACCGCGGAAGCGCGCGCCATCCTGCCGGCGCAGTACCGCCGTCAGGACTGCATTGCGCACGGTCGTCATCTGGCGGGCTTTATTCATGCCTGCTATACCCGTCAGCCGCTTCTGGCGGCAAAACTGATGAAAGATGTTATTGCCGAGCCATACCGCACCAGATTGCTACCGGGCTTCAACGAAGCGCGCAGCGCGGCGCTGGATATCGGCGCTCTGGCCTGCGGCATTTCCGGTTCCGGTCCGACCCTGTTTGCCCTGTGCGACAAACCGGATACGGCGCAGCGGGTCGCAGAATGGCTGGGGAAAAATTACCTGCAAAATCAGGAAGGCTTTGTTCATATTTGCCGTCTGGATACGGCCGGCGCACGAGTACTGGGATAAACGATGAAACTCTACAATCTTAAAGATCATAACGAGCAGGTTAGCTTTGCACAGGCCGTCACGCAGGGGCTGGGTAAAAACCAGGGCCTGTTCTTCCCGCACGATCTGCCGGAATTTGGTCTGACCGAAATCGACGAGATGCTGAAACAGGATTTCGTCACCCGTAGCACTAAAATTCTCTCCGCCTTTATCGGGGATGAGATCCCGCAGGAGCTGCTGGAAGAGCGCGTCCGCGCGGCCTTTGCGTTCCCTGCGCCGGTAAGCCAGGTTGAGCCGGACGTTGGCTGCCTGGAGCTGTTCCATGGCCCGACGCTGGCATTTAAAGATTTCGGCGGCCGCTTTATGGCGCAGATGCTGACTCACATCAGCGGCGATAAGCCGGTCACCATCCTGACCGCCACCTCCGGCGATACCGGTGCGGCAGTGGCGCACGCCTTCTATGGCCTGAAAAACGTGCGCGTGGTGATCCTCTATCCGCAGGGCAAAATCAGCCCGCTGCAGGAAAAACTGTTCTGCACCCTCGGGGGCAATATTGAAACTGTCGCCATCGACGGGGACTTCGATGCCTGCCAGGCGCTGGTTAAGCAGGCCTTCGACGACGAAGAGCTGAAGGTCGCGCTGGGTCTGAACTCCGCCAACTCGATCAACATCAGCCGTCTGCTGGCGCAGATTTGCTACTACTTCGAAGCGGTAGCCCAGCTGCCGCAGGAAGCGCGCAACCAGCTGGTGATCTCGGTGCCGAGCGGTAACTTTGGCGATCTCACCGCTGGCCTGCTGGCGAAGTCTTTGGGCCTGCCGGTGAAACGCTTTATTGCCGCCACCAACGCCAACGACACGGTGCCGCGTTTCCTGAAAGAGGGCAAGTGGACGCCAAACACCACGCAGGCCACCCTGTCCAACGCCATGGATGTGTCACAGCCTAACAACTGGCCACGTGTGGAAGAGCTGTTCCGCCGTAAAATCTGGCGTCTCAATGAGCTGGGTTATGCTGCGGTGACCGACGACACCACCAGAGAGACCATGCGCGAGCTGAAGCAGGTGGGTTACACCTCCGAACCGCATGCGGCGGTGGCGTACCGCGCCCTGCGCGATCAGCTGAACCCGGGCGAGTACGGTCTGTTCCTCGGCACCGCGCATCCGGCGAAGTTCAAAGAGAGCGTGGACGAGATCCTCGGTGAATCGCTGCCGCTGCCGAAAGAGCTGGCCGAGCGTGCCGATCTGCCGCTGCTGTCCCACAGCCTGCCAGCCGATTTTGCCGAGCTGCGTAAGCTGATGATGACGCGCGGATAAACAAAAGCACCATACCGTAGGCCGGGTAAGGCGAAGCCGCCACCCGGCTTTTTTATGGAGAAAATAAGGAGAAAAATAGCAGGGAAAAAGTAGAAATTCCCAATAAATGCGGTCACTTACAGAATAGGATTGCAGAGAATAACATCCTCCACGCCCCTCACGTAATCTCCTTACATCGGCCCACATCGGGCAAGAATAATAAGGAGTAACCTATGTCTAAACTGAAACCTGCACTTATCGCACTTTCGCTGATGCTGGTGGCTCCGATGGCGGTTCAGGCCGCTGAAATCACCCTGGTACCGGCGGTTAAACTGCAGATTGGCGATCGGGATAATCGGGGTCACCACTGGGATGGCGGCCGCTGGCGTGACAATGACTGGTGGAAGTCCCACTACGAGTGGCGCGACAATCGCTGGCGTCCGCATGGCGAGCATCACGATAATCGCCACAACGATCGTCATGACGATCACCGTCATGGACCGGACTGGAAGCACCATTAAACTCACCCCGCCAACCGGCGGGGTTTTGCGTTACTGCTCGTGGCGTTTAAACACCAGCTCACCTTTCCCTGATGCTTCCTCGTCAAAGACATAGCCTTCGCTGTTGAATGCCGTCAGCTGCTCTGGCTTCGTCAGACGATGTTCAATGATGTAACGGCTCATCAGCCCGCGCGCTTTTTTGGCGTAAAAGCTGATCACTTTGAACTTGCCGTTCTTCTCGTCGAGGAACACCGGCTTGATGATTTCCGCATCCAGCTTTTTCGGTTTGACCGATTTGTAGTACTCATCCGACGCCAGGTTGATCAGGATATTGTCACCCTGCGCCTTCAGCGCATCGTTCAGCGTGTTGGTGATGGTCTCGCCCCAGAACTGATACAGATCTTTGCCTTTTGCATTCTCCAGGCGAATGCCCATCTCCAGACGATAAGGTTGCATCAGATCCAGCGGGCGCAGCACGCCGTACAGCCCGGAGAGCATGCGTAAATGCTGCTGGGCAAAATCAAAGTCAGCTTCGCTGAACGTTTCTGCCTGCAGGCCGGTATAGACGTCGCCTTTAAAGGCCAGAATCGCCTGGCGGGCATTGGATGGCGTGAAATCCGGCTGCCAGTCGTGAAAGCGAGTGGCATTAAGATCCGCCAGCTTGTCGCTGATGCTCATCAGGCTGGCAATTTGCGGCGCCGAAAGCTTGCGCGCCTCGCGGATCAGCTGTTGCGAATGATCCAGCAGTTCAGGCTGGGTATAACGCTCGGTGGCGAGTGGGCTCTGGTAGTCGAGCGTTTTAGCAGGTGAAATCAGAATCAGCATATCCAGTCCTTGCAGGAGATTTGGTGCGATTTTAACAAAAAAACCGCCTCGATTGATCGATGGCTGTTATTGACGCGGCAAATCGTCCCAGGCGCCGGGCGCCAGTTGCGCTGCAATCTCGGGATAACGTGAGGCATCAAAAACCGGCTGGACCCCCAGCTTCCGCTGGCGCAGATAATCCCGGGCGATCACGTTGATCACCGGAGAGAGCAGTAGGATCGCCGTCAGATTAGTGATCGCCATCAGCGCCATAACGATATCCGCCAGCTGCCAGACCACTGGCAGGCTTAACAGAGAGCCGAGCAGCACCATCAGCACCACGCCGCCCCGTAGCAGCCAGCGGGATTTCCGGGCATCGGGATGCAAAAAGATCAGATTGTTTTCGGCATAAATGTAGTTCACCACGATGGAGCTGAAGGCGAACAATACGATGATAAAGGCCACGAAATCAGCGCCCCAGCCCCCGGTCAGATTGATCAGTGCCTGCTGCACCAGCTGCACGCCGTCGGTATTAGCTGGTAGATCCACCGGGCCTGCCAGCAGCACGATCATCGCGCTGGCGGTGCAGATGATGATGGTATCAACGAAGACGCCAATCATCTGCACGATGCCTTGCGAGGCCGGGTGAGGGGGCCAGGAGGCAGCAGCCGCGGCGGCATTGGGGGTTGACCCCATGCCCGCTTCGTTGGAAAACATACCGCGCTGAAAACCGGCCGTCAGGGCCTGGCTCAGGGTATAACCCAGCGCACCGGCGGCGGCTTCGCGCCAGCCAAAGGCGCTTTTTACGATCAGGGTGAAGACCGCAGGGAGCTGGTCGGCATGCCAGGCGCAGACCACCATGCTGGCGATCACCCACAGCAGCGCCATCACCGGCACCATCCACTGCATCAGCCGGGCGACGCCTTTGATGCCGGTGAGGATCACCACTAAGGTGAACAGGGCCATCACGCCGCCGGTGATGATTTCCGGGAAGTCGAAGGCGAAACGCAGCGCGTGGGCAACCGAGTGGGCCTGAACGGTATTAAAGATCAGGCCGTAGGCGATGAGTAAGAAGAGAGAAAACAGCACGCCCATCCAGCGCATGCCAAGGCCGCGGGCCATATACCAGGCCGGGCCGCCGCGAAACTGCCCCTGCTTATCCGCTTCCTTATACAGCTGGGCCAGCGAGCATTCGGCAAAGGAGGTCGCCATGCCGATGATGGCGGTCATCCACATCCAGAAGATGGCCCCCGGGCCACCCGCCGAGATCGCCAGCGCCACCCCGGCTACGTTACCGCTGCCGACCCGGGCTGCCAGGCTGGTGCAGAGCGCCTGGAACGAGGTTAAGCCGCCCGGCTGGGGAGTCAGGCTATTTTTCAGATTATTGCGCAACTGAGGAATGGCGCGAAATTGAATAAATCCGCAACGAAAAGTGAACCAAATCCCTGCCGCAAACAGCAGGTAAATCATCACCGAACCCCACAGAATTTCATTAATAAACGACAGATAATCAGGCATTAACGTCCCTCTTGTTGATGCCAAAGTGCATAGGTAATCGCTACTAATGAGTGAGCAAACAGGTAATTAGCAGTCCGGAGTTTTGCCAAGTTTATCACAGTATCTTTCAGCGCATTGTCTGCGGTTGCGCTGACCTTCCGTCGTGTTATCATCAGGGCAGACCGGTTACATCCCCCTAACAAGTAAACCTGTCATTTTTCCGTTTCTGGCATCCCGCTGGTAACGCGAATTATCCAGGGCAAGTTAAAGAGAAACACTATCATGACGGATAAATTAACCTCCCTTCGTCAGTTCACGACTGTTGTCGCTGACACCGGAGATATCGCGGCAATGAAGTTGTACCAGCCGCAGGATGCCACAACGAACCCTTCTCTGATTCTGAACGCCGCACAGATCCCTGAATACCGCAAACTGATCGACGACGCCGTTGCCTGGGCGAAAAGCCAGAGCAGCTCCCGCGATCAGCAGGTTGTCGATGCGACGGATAAACTGGCTGTTAACATTGGTCTGGAAATTCTGAAGCTGGTTCCGGGCCGTATCTCGACTGAAGTCGATGCGCGTCTGTCCTACGACACCGAAGCGTCTATCGCCAAAGCCAAACGCCTGATCAAACTGTACAACGATGCTGGCATCAGCAACGACCGTATCCTGATCAAACTGGCTTCCACCTGGCAGGGCATCCGCGCTGCAGAACAGCTGGAAAAAGAAGGCATCAACTGTAACCTGACCCTGCTGTTCTCCTTTGCTCAGGCGCGTGCCTGTGCAGAAGCGGGCGTGTTCCTGATCTCTCCATTCGTGGGCCGTATTCTGGACTGGTACAAATCCAATACCGACAAGAAAGAGTACGCAGCGTCTGAAGATCCGGGCGTGGTTTCCGTTACCGAGATTTACGAGTACTACAAACAGCACGGCTATGAAACCGTGGTGATGGGTGCAAGCTTCCGTAACGTTGGCGAAATCCTGGAACTGGCTGGCTGTGACCGCCTGACCATCGCCCCTGCGCTGCTGAAAGAGCTGGCAGAAAGCGAAGGCGCGATCGAGCGTAAGCTGAGCTTCAGCGGCGAAGTGAAAGCCCGTCCTGAGCGCATCACTGAGTCCGAGTTCCTGTGGCAGCACAACCAGGATCCAATGGCGGTAGACAAGCTGGCGGACGGTATCCGTAAGTTTGCTATCGACCAGGAAAAACTGGAAAAAATGATCGGCGAACTGCTGTAATCATTCCTGCGTGACCGGGCTTCCGGTCACGCTACTTCTCTTGTTCCCTGTCTGAATCCCCCTGCTGCGTGTATCATTCCCTCAATCTGTATTGTTTGAATGGAATAGATATGAATACCTTACGCATTGGCTTAGTTTCCGTCTCAGATCGCGCCTCCAGCGGTGTCTATGAAGATAAAGGCATCCCCGCGCTGGAAGCCTGGCTGGCTTCTGCCCTCACCACCCCTTTTGAAGTGCAAACCCGCTTGATCCCGGACGAACAGGCGATCATCGAACAAACCTTATGTGAACTGGTTGATGAAATGAGCTGCCACCTGGTGCTGACCACGGGCGGAACCGGACCGGCGCGTCGTGACGTGACGCCGGATGCGACCCTCGCCATCGCCGATCGTGAAATGCCGGGTTTTGGTGAACAGATGCGCCAGATCAGCCTGCACTTTGTGCCGACGGCGATCCTCTCCCGTCAGGTAGGCGTGATCCGCAAGCAGGCGCTGATCCTCAATTTGCCGGGCCAGCCGAAATCCATTAAAGAGACGCTGGAAGGGGTGAAAGAGGCCGACGGGAAGGTGGTGGTGTCAGGTATCTTCGCGAGTGTACCTTATTGTGTACAGCTGCTTGAAGGGCCATATGTGGAAACCGACCCGCAGGTAGTAGCAGCTTTTCGCCCGAAAAGCGCGAGGCGTGAAACAATCTCCTGAAATTAACAATAATGTGACATATGCTGTAACGGTAGTAGCGTGCTAATTGATTTACGGTATAGTAATTTTTTCTTTACGATCACTGTAAATATAACTCAACAATTCAGCTCATAATGGTTCGCTATGTCACATTACAACCGGCCTCTCAATCGTCAGGATTATAAGACTCTCACCCTGGCCGCACTCGGCGGCGCGCTGGAGTTTTATGATTTCATCATCTTCGTCTTTTTCGCGGCGGTCGTCGGGGCGCTGTTCTTCCCGGCAGACATCCCCGAATGGCTGCGTCAGGTACAGACCTTTGGCATTTTTGCCGCCGGGTATCTGGCGCGTCCGCTGGGTGGCATCATCATGGCCCACTTCGGCGATCTGGTGGGACGCAAAAAGATGTTCACCCTCAGCATCCTGCTGATGGCCGTTCCGACCCTCGCGATCGGCCTGCTGCCGACCTATGCCTCGATGGGAATTATTGCCCCGGTATTGCTGCTGCTGATGCGCATCCTGCAGGGGGCGGCGATTGGCGGTGAAGTGCCGGGTGCCTGGGTGTTTGTGGCGGAACATGTGCCGGCCCGGCGGATCGGCATTGCCTGCGGTACGCTGACCGCAGGGCTGACGGTCGGCATTCTGCTGGGCTCCGTGGTGGCGACCCTGGTGAACACCAGCATGACTCAACAGGCAGTGCTCGACTGGGGCTGGCGTATTCCGTTCCTGCTGGGCGGTGCCTTTGGTCTGGTGGCGATGTATCTGCGTCGCTGGCTGCAGGAGACCCCGGTCTTCCTTGAGATGCAGCAACGCAAGGCGCTGGCGCAGGAGCTGCCGGTCAAAGCGGTAGTGGTGCGCCATAAAAAAGCAGTAGTGGTGTCGATGCTGCTCACCTGGCTGCTGTCGGCGGGGATTGTGGTAGTGATCCTGATGTCGCCGGTCTGGCTGCAAAAGCAGTACGGCTTTGCCCCGGCGGTAACGCTGCAGGCCAATAGCATTGCGACCATCATGCTCTGCTTTGGCTGCCTGATTGCCGGGCTGGTGGTGGATCGTATCGGTTCCAGCCTGACCTTTATCATCGGTAGCCTGCTGCTGGCTGCATCAAGCTGGGCGTTCTATCACCTGGTGGGCAGCCATCCGGAACAGCTGTTCCTGCTGTACGGCGTGGTCGGGCTGTGCGTCGGGGTGGTGGGAGCCGTGCCTTATGTCATGGTCCGCGCCTTCCCGCCGGAAGTACGCTTCACCGGGATCTCCTTCTCATATAACGTCTCCTACGCCATCTTCGGTGGGCTGACGCCGATTGCCGTTACCCTGCTGATGGGGGTGTCGCCAATGGCACCGGCCTGGTACGTGCTGGCGCTCTCGCTGATGGGGCTGGCGTTAGGTCTCTGGCTGCGCCAGAAGCCCGTAGAAGTACCGGTCCTCGCCGGATAATAATAAGGCCGGACATATTGCCCGGCCTTTTTGTTAGTGCGAAGGGGTAAAGCTCAGGATGATGTTGTCATCCGGAATGTGGGTAAAGTTTTTGATAATGGCGTGGTAGTCCTCCAGCGGATCCACATCCTTAAACAGCGTCGGGTAGAAGATTTTGCTCAGCGTCTCAATAGCGACGATGTTATACGGGTTGTTATAGAAGTGATGATAAAGCGCCCCGGTGTGGCCTTGCGCGACGGCCGGAATGCTGGCGACGCCCTGACGCGTCAGCAGGGCGTTAAAGGCTGCGCTGACATCATGTGCCGGGACGTTATAGCCAAACGGGATAATCGCCGTGCCTTTGCCCGGACGTTTTGAGCCGGTCATCAGGTAGTAATCCGGGTTCAGGGAGATAATCTTCTCCACCGCGATATTGCCGCTTGCACCCGGCAGCAGCTGCGAGCCGATGTTGGTTCCGCCAGCGGCCTCTACCAGCCCGCCCCAGCCGTTGCGCGCATGGGTGAAGCAGCAGCCGTTATCCAGCCCGCCGACACCGGCAATCGGTTCGATAAAGACCAGCGGTTTTTTGCTAACGGTGGCCAGACGCTGGTGGATCCTGTCCAGACGCTGCTGATAGAAATCGATATAGGCCTGCGCGCGCCCGGTCTGCCCCATCACCTTACCCAGCAGGGCAATACTCGGCAGAGTGTTCTCCACCGGGTGCAGTTCATAATCCACGAAGATAACCGGAATATGCAGGGCTTCCAGCTGCGCCAGCACGCCGGTCTGCACCAGCGACGGCTTAGCGCGCAGCTGGGCAATCATCAGGTCGGGCTGGCGGGAGATCACCGTTTCGAGATCGACATTCCCCTGGTCAGAAAACTTCATGTCGAGGATCTTCTCCGCTTCCGGCCATTTACGCTTCAGTACGTTCCAGGTTTCGGTGTCCTGCTTCTTCGGCAGGTTGTTCCACGCCACTACTCTGGAGAAGGGGTTATCGCGCTCCAGCAGGGCCAGGGCAAAGATATCGCGTCCGTCCTGGAGAATGATGCGCTGCGGTTCATGTTCAACCGTGACCGTGCGGTTATCCAGGTCTTTCACCGTCACCGGCCAGCTCTCTGCCTGGGCGAGTAAGGGTGAAAGTAACAGTGCCAGGCCGCCTGCGGCGGCAATGAGTTTTTTCAGCGTCATGTTTTTCCCGTCTTCTTCTTATGGTGTTAACCCGTCGACCACCACATGCGGCAGCCCACGGGAACAGTATTCAACCCGGCCATTCACGCCGTACACCGTCGCCAGGTTGGCAGGGGTGACAACCTCACCCGGCAGGGCGCTGGCGATCAGCTCGCCGCCTTTCAACATCAGGGCAAAGTTCGCATGGCGCAGGGCTATGTTAATGTCGTGGATCACCACGACGGTGACGATATTGCGCAGCCGCGTTTCGCGGGCGACGATATCCATCACATGGAACTGGTAGTTGAGGTCGAGGGCGCTTAAGGGCTCATCCAGCAACAGCAGATCCGGCTCGCGAATGAGAGACTGGGCAAGGCCGATCAGCTGTTTTTGCCCGCCGGAGAGCTGGTCGAGAAAGCTCATCGCCAGATGGGCGACGCCCAGTTTATCGAGGATGGAATACGCTTCCTGTTCGACATTGAGACCAGAAGGACTGCCGCTGGCCCGACGGGCAACAATCACCGATTCGAGCGCATGTAGATGCACCCCCTGCGGCAGGGATTGCGGCAGATAAACCACCTTCTGCGCGCGCTTCGCCGCGGGTAGGATCATCAGATCTTCGCCGTTGAGCTGCAACTCTCCCTGAGCGGGGTTCAGGTCAGCCAGGGCGCGCAGCAGGGTGGACTTGCCCGAGCCGTTTGGCCCCAGCAGGGCAGTGATCTGCCCGCGCGGGAGCAGCGGGGTGTTCAGCCCACTGATGATCTTTTTCTTGCGATAGCCGGTGTGCAGATCGCGGATGCGCAGGCCGTCGGTCATACGTTCCCCCGGTTACGAATAATGATGCTGAGGAAGAACGGCACGCCTACCAGCGAGGTGACAATGCCCACGGGAATAATGACGCCGGGAACGATGTTCTTGGAAAATACCGACGCCAGCGAGAGCACCAGCGCGCCAATCAGCATGCTGCCGGGCAGATAAAACCGGTGATCCTCGCCAAACATCATGCGGGAGATGTGCGGCGCCACCAGGCCGATAAAGCCGACCGGGCCGACAAAGGCAACCGTCAGGGCCGAGATAATACTGATGCGCAACAGCGTGGTCAGACGCAGCTTTTTCACGTTGATGCCAAAGCTGACGGCACGATCTTCCCCCAGACGCAGCGCCGTCAGTTTCCAGGCATTCTTTAACGACAGCGGCACGATAATCAGCAGCGCTACGGCCAGGATCGCCAACTTATCCCACGAGGCTCTTGCCAGGCTGCCCATCGTCCAGAAGACCAGCCCCTGCAGGGTATCTTCGCTGGCAACAAACTGCAGGATGGAAATCAGCGCGTTAAAGGTAAAGACCAGGGCGATACCAAACAGCACCACGCCAGAGGTCGCCACGCGGGTCCAGCGGCTGATGCCGTCCAGAATAAAGCAGGCCAGCAGCGCAAAGATAAAAGCGTTCGCCGGAATGAACCACTTATCGGCAATACCGGGAATACCTAACCCGAGCACAATCGCCAGTGCGGCACCAAAAGAGGCGGCAGACGACACGCCCAGCGTAAACGGGCTGGCGAGCGGGTTATTAAGGATGGTTTGCATCTCAGCCCCCGCCAGCCCCAGCGCCATGCCAACGGCGACGGCCATTAACGCAAACGGCAGGCGCAGATCCCAGACGATCACCCGCGTCCCGGCATCGGCCGCAGCGGAGTTGACTAAGGTGTGCCAGAGGGTAGCAACGGAGATGCCTGACGGGCCGAGCGTGAAGTCGAGGATCAGAGAGCAAATAATAAAGAAGAACAGCACCCCTGCCAGGGCAAAGCGCCGGACGAGAACCTTAAGGTAATGTGACGCGATAATGGATTCGCCAGTTTGATCGCTGGCGGCAAGGCTGGAATTCATCAGTTAACCTTATGCAACACAACAGAATTATTTCATCCCCTTGGGTTCCTGTTCGGCACTGCATGATATCCATATCCGGGATGCGCCGGGTCACACTATTCGCAATGATAATGCTTATCAATTGAATAAGGTGATTATGCGCATTTTGTTTACTAACCGTTTCTGATGTGGTCGAAAAATGACCGTGTTGAAAAAGAGGATAGTGACAGGGGAGGCGATTTCGTGCCCGCAGGGCGGGCACGAAGAGGGATCAGTGTTTTTCACCAATCGGCAGAACGGTGCGGCCGAACTGCTCGTTCAGCACTTCGCCCATCGCCAGGTAAATGGCGCTGGCGCCGCAGACCAGGCCAATCCAGCCGGCTACGTGAATAATGGACTCGCCGTTATCCACCAGGTGACCGACACACAGCAGAGCGAACAGCACGGTCAGGCTCAGGAACACGAACTGCAGCGCACGGTTACCCACCAGAGTGCCAAAGAACATGAACAGCGTGAACACGCCCCACAGGCCCAGATAGACGCCCAGGAACTGTGGGTTCGCCGCTTCGGTCAGACCCATTTTCGGCATCAGCAGAATGGCGACCAGGGTCAGCCAGAACGAGCCGTAAGAGGTGAATGCGGTTAAACCGAAGGTATTGCCTTTCTTATATTCCAGCAGGCCCGCGAAGATCTGTGCGATACCGCCGTAAAAAATGCCCATCGCCAGGATAATGCCGTCCATCGGGAACATCCCGATATTGTGCAGGTTCAGCAGAATGGTGGTCATGCCGAAACCCATCAGGCCCAGCGGAGCCGGATTAGCCAACTTAGTGTTGCCCATAAGTCCTCAAAAAAATCATCATTAATATGGTGAAATGGTGAATCCCACGCCAATTCTCCCTGGCGGGGCGCGGCATCATAATGGGCGGCATCAGCGCCGTCTATGATCTAATCAGGGTGAAATTAAAAATTTTTTTATCCTTCCCCCTTGATGGATGCCGTTGCGACCCCATCTTGTAGTCAACCGCAGTGTGTGGACCTGAAAAAATTCAAATCTGGACAGTTGAAAAAGCACCTTCTGCCCTTATTACAGGTACACAACCACATGTTGACTGAATTTTTAGTGGAGACGTTTAGATGGGTAAAATTATTGGTATCGACCTGGGTACTACCAACTCTTGTGTAGCGATTATGGATGGCACCACTGCACGTGTGCTGGAGAACGCCGAGGGCGATCGCACCACGCCTTCTATCATTGCTTATACCCAGGATGGTGAAACTCTGGTTGGTCAGCCGGCTAAACGTCAGGCAGTGACAAACCCGCAAAACACCCTGTTTGCGATCAAACGCCTGATTGGCCGTCGCTTCCAGGACGAAGAAGTGCAGCGTGATGAAGCCATCATGCCGTACAAAATCATCGGCGCTGAGAACGGCGACGCATGGATTGATGTTAAAGGTCAGAAAATGGCACCGCCGCAGATCTCTGCTGAAGTGCTGAAGAAAATGAAGAAAACGGCTGAAGATTACCTGGGCGAACCGGTAACTGAAGCGGTTATCACCGTACCGGCATACTTCAACGATGCTCAGCGTCAGGCAACCAAAGACGCGGGCCGTATCGCGGGTCTGGAAGTCAAACGTATCATCAACGAACCAACCGCAGCGGCACTGGCCTACGGTCTGGATAAAGAAGTCGGCAACCGTACTATCGCGGTATATGACCTCGGTGGTGGTACTTTCGATATCTCCATTATCGAAATCGACGAAGTTGACGGCGAAAAAACCTTCGAAGTTCTGGCGACCAACGGTGATACCCACCTGGGTGGTGAAGACTTCGACAGCCGTATGATCAACTACCTCGTTGACGAGTTTAAGAAAGATCAGGGCATTGACCTGCGTAACGATCCGCTGGCCATGCAGCGCCTGAAAGAAGCCGCAGAAAAAGCGAAGATTGAGCTCTCTTCTGCGCAGCAGACCGACGTGAACCTGCCGTACATCACTGCAGACGCGACCGGTCCAAAACACATGAACATCAAAGTGACTCGCGCGAAACTGGAAAGCCTGGTTGAAGACCTGGTTAACCGTTCCATCGAGCCGCTGAAAGTTGCTCTGCAGGATGCGGGTCTGTCCGTCTCCGAAATCCAGGACGTTATCCTGGTGGGTGGTCAAACCCGTATGCCAATGGTTCAGAAGAAAGTGGCTGAATTCTTTGGTAAAGAGCCGCGTAAAGACGTTAACCCGGACGAAGCCGTTGCTATCGGTGCTGCCGTTCAGGGTGGCGTTCTGACTGGTGAAGTTAAAGACGTATTGCTGCTGGACGTTACCCCGCTGTCTCTGGGTATCGAAACCATGGGCGGTGTGATGACGGCGCTGATCGCCAAAAACACCACCATCCCGACCAAGCACAGCCAGGTGTTCTCTACCGCTGAAGACAACCAGTCTGCGGTAACCATCCATGTGCTGCAGGGTGAGCGTAAACGTGCCGCAGATAACAAAGATCTGGGTCAGTTTAACCTCGATGGTATCAGCCCGGCACCGCGCGGTATGCCACAGATCGAAGTCACCTTCGACATCGATGCTGACGGTATCCTGCACGTTTCCGCGAAGGACAAAAACAGCGGTAAAGAGCAGAAGATCACCATCAAGGCCTCTTCCGGTCTGAACGAAGAAGAGATCCAGAAGATGGTTCGCGAAGCGGAAGCTAACGCCGAGTCTGACCGTAAGTTCGAAGAGCTGGTTCAGACCCGCAACCAGGGTGACCATCTGCTGCACAGCACCCGTAAGCAGGTTGAAGAAGCCGGCGACAAACTGCCAGCTGACGACAAAACCGCTATCGAGTCTGCACTGAGCGCGCTGGAAGCGTCCCTGAAAGGCGAAGACAAAGCCGATATCGAAGCGAAAATGCAGGCGCTGGCTCAGGTTTCCGAGAAGCTGATGGAGATCGCGCAGCAGCAACACGCACAGCAGCAGGCTGGCGCGGGTGCTGACGCTTCAGCAAACAACGCGAAAGATGACGATGTTGTCGACGCAGAGTTTGAAGAAGTGAAAGACAAAAAATAATCGCCCTTTGAACGGGTAATACACTGGCACGGGCGAAGAGGTTTCCTCTCCGCCCGTGCACGCATGTTAGGGGCAGATAAAACAAGATGGCTAAGCAAGACTATTACGAGATTTTAGGCGTTTCCAAAACAGCGGAAGAGCGTGAAATCAAAAAGGCGTATAAGCGCCTGGCCATGAAATTTCACCCGGACCGCAACCAGGGTGACAAAGAGGCCGAAGCCAAATTTAAAGAGATCAAAGAAGCCTACGAAATCCTGACCGATGCCCAGAAACGTGCGGCCTACGATCAGTATGGCCACGCTGCGTTTGAACAGGGCGGCATGGGCGGTGGCGGCGGATTTGGTGGCGGCGGCGCAGATTTCAGCGATATCTTTGGTGACGTCTTTGGCGACATCTTCGGTGGCGGCCGCGGTCGTCAGCGTGCAGCCCGTGGCGCAGACCTGCGCTACAATATGGAGCTGACGCTGGAAGAGGCCGTACGCGGTGTAACGAAAGAGATCCGCATTCCAACCCTGGAAGAGTGTGACATTTGCCACGGCAGCGGTGCGAAAGTGGGTACCAAACCGCAGACCTGTCCAACCTGTCACGGTTCCGGCCAGGTACAGATGCGTCAGGGCTTCTTTGCAGTGCAGCAGAGCTGTCCGCACTGTCAGGGCCGCGGTACGCTGATCAAGGATCCGTGCAACAAATGCCACGGTCACGGTCGCGTTGAGAAGAGCAAAACCCTGTCCGTTAAAATTCCGGCAGGCGTGGATACTGGCGATCGTATTCGTCTGTCTGGTGAAGGCGAAGCGGGTGAGCATGGCGCACCGGCAGGCGATCTGTACGTTCAGGTGCAGGTGAAGCAGCACGCGATTTTCGAACGTGAAGGCAACAACCTGTACTGCGAAGTGCCGATCAACTTTGCGATGGCGGCGATGGGCGGTGAAATCGAAGTGCCAACCCTCGACGGTCGCGTGAACCTGAAAGTGCCTGGTGAAACCCAGACCGGTAAGCTGTTCCGCATGCGTGGTAAAGGCGTGAAATCGGTCCGTGGCGGCGCACAGGGCGACCTGCTGTGTCGCGTGGTGGTCGAAACCCCGGTTGGCCTGAATGAGAAACAGAAGCAGCTGCTGCGAGAATTGCAGGAGAGCTTTGGCGGCCCAACGGGTGAGAACAACAGTCCGCGCTCCAAAAGCTTCTTTGATGGCGTGAAAAAATTCTTTGACGATTTGACTCGCTAATCCATTAGCTGACGTTCATTTTTAAAAAAGCCCGGAAGCGATTCCGGGCTTTTTCTATTTGTGGGTATTGCTCGGTAAAACTGAATTTATACTCAATATTAATCTGTTTTTGCCGAGTTGTTGGGCTTGGTATTATGGTTTTATCGAGGTATTGTTGTAAAAGAGAGAACTTAAGTGAAATTATTACACCGTTTCTTTAGCAGTGAAGCGTCCGGCGGCATCATCCTGATTATCGCTGCCGCCGCCGCGATGGTGCTGGCCAACCTGGGTATCACCCGTGAGTTCTACCATGCGTTTCTGGAAACGCCCGTAGAGCTGAAGGTTGGGGCGCTTGAAATTAATAAGAACATGCTGCTGTGGATCAACGATGCGCTCATGGCGGTGTTCTTCCTGCTGGTGGGGCTTGAGGTGAAACGCGAGCTGATAGTGGGCTCGCTTGCCAGCCGCCAGCGTGCGGCGTTTCCGGTCATTGCCGCGCTGGGTGGAATGGTCGTTCCGGCGCTGCTCTTCCTGGCGTTTACCTGGCAGGATCCGGTGGCGCGCCACGGCTGGGCAATCCCGGCGGCAACGGATATCGCCTTTGCCCTTGGGGTACTGGCACTACTGGGAAGCCGCGTTCCGGCAGCGCTGAAAATCTTCCTGATGGCGCTGGCTATCATTGACGATCTTGGCGCTATTGTAATTATCGCGCTGTTCTACACCAGTGAACTGTCGATACTGTCGCTGAGCGTTGCTGCAGGCGCTATTGCAGTGCTGGCGCTGCTGAACCTGTTCAACGTACGCCGTATCGGCATTTACGTGCTGGTGGGGATGGTGCTGTGGACTGCGGTACTGAAATCGGGCGTGCATGCCACGCTGGCAGGGGTGATCGTCGGCTTCTTCGTACCGCTTAAACCGCAAAATGGCAAATCACCTGCCAGCCAGCTGGAGCATGTGCTTCATCCGTGGGTGGCCTTTATGATCCTGCCGCTGTTTGCTTTTGCTAACGCGGGTGTTTCCCTTAGCGGGGTGACGCTGGACGGGCTGACGTCAGTGCTTCCGCTGGGCATCATTGCCGGGTTGTTTATCGGTAAGCCGTTAGGTATCAGCCTGTTCTGTTGGCTGGCGCTGAAACTGAAGCTGGCATCATTGCCGCACGGCACCACCTTCAGGCAGATAACTGCCGTGGGCGTGCTGTGCGGAATTGGATTTACCATGTCGATCTTTATCTCGACGCTGGCGTTTGGCGCGCATGCGCCTGAGCTTATCGTCTGGGCAAAACTCGGCATTCTCATCGGGTCATTACTGGCTGCGGTGACAGGTTATACCTTGCTGAAGGTAAAATTGTCCGGACAGGTCGTCCAGGCATAACAGGAAAGCGGGGGAAGGGGAGCCTTCTCCCGATTTACGATCAGGGAGTGAATTCACGATGTCTCATTTGAATTACAACCATCTTTACTACTTCTGGCATGTCTACAAGCAGGGCTCGGTTGTCGGCGCTGCAGAGGCGCTCTACCTGACGCCGCAGACGATTACCGGGCAGATCAAAGCCCTGGAAGAGCGCCTGCAGGGGAAGTTATTCAAGCGTAAGGGACGCGGAATCGAACCCAGCGAGCTCGGCGAACTGGTATTTCGCTACGCTGACAAAATGTTCACCCTGAGCCAGGAGATGCTTGATATCGTCAACTACCGCAAGGAGTCGAACCTGCTCTTTGACGTCGGTGTCGCGGATGCGCTGTCAAAACGGCTGGTCAGCGGCGTGCTGGACGCGGCGGTGGTTGAAGATGAGCAAATCCACCTGCGCTGCTTTGAATCCACCCACGAGATGCTGCTCGAGCAGCTGAGCCAGCATAAGCTGGATATGATTATCTCCGACTGCCCGATCGACTCCACCCAGCAGGAAGGGCTGTTCTCAGTGAAGATTGGCGAGTGTGGGGTGAGCTTCTGGTGCATCAACCCGCCGCCGGTAAAACCCTTTCCCGCCTGTCTGGAAGAGCGCCGTCTGCTGGTGCCCGGCAGACGCTCCATGCTCGGCCGCAAGCTGCTGAACTGGTTTAATTCCCAGGGGCTGAAGGTCGAGATTCTGGGTGAATTTGATGATGCGGCGCTGATGAAGGCCTTTGGCGAAGCGCACAACGCGATCTTCGTTGCCCCGACGCTTTACGCGCAGGATCTCTATTCGGACATCGGGATTACTGAGATTGGCAGGGTGGATAACGTAATGGAGGAGTATCACGCGATATTTGCGGAAAGAATGATTCAGCATCCGGCGGTACAGCGTATCTGTAACCGTGACTACTCGGCGCTGTTTACGCCACCGGCAATCTGAAGGCATAAAAAAACCCGCGTTAAGCGGGTTCTTTAAACAAGCAACAACAAGTGGCGATTAAGCCAGTTTGCTGATCTGCGCGGTCAGGTTTGCTTTATGACGCGCTGCTTTGTTTTTGTGGATCAGACCTTTAGCAGCCTGACGGTCCACGATTGGTTGCATTTCGTTAAATGCGTTCTGCGCTGCAGCTTTGTCGCCAGCTTCGATTGCTGCGTATACTTTCTTGATGAAAGTACGCATCATAGAGCGACGGCTTGCGTTGTGCTTACGAGCCTTTTCAGACTGAACGGCACGTTTCTTAGCTGATTTGATATTAGCCAAGTCCAACTCCCAAATATGATCTATGTGGACAATTCAAAGGCCGAGGAATATGCCCTCTTTGCCTTCTTTTGTCAATGGATTTGTGCAAATAAGCGCCGTTAATAAGCGACGCTAAGTTACGTAGTGATGGCGCAGGATTCTACCAGCTTGTCTCTCCTGAATACAGCTTTTCGATACAAAAATCCTCATCTGCAGCCAGATTTTTTCGCTGTGAAAGGCAACCCTGATGAAATCATTACGGCTTTCTGTTTTGCGTGAACAATCGCCGGTTAACCTTAACCGCTGTACAAGGTATACTTTGGCGATTTTCACTGTTTTGAGCCAGTCATGAAGCTGATACGCGGCATACATAATCTCAGTCAGGCCCCACACGGGTGTGTGCTGACTATTGGTAATTTCGACGGCGTGCATCGTGGGCATCAGGTGCTGTTGCAGGGGTTACGTGAAGAGGGGCGGGCACGAGGTCTGCCGGTAGTAGTCATGATTTTTGAGCCGCAGCCGCTGGAGCTTTTTGCCAGCGAGAAGGCGCCTGCGCGCCTGACCCGTCTGCGTGAAAAGTTACGTTACCTGGCGCAGTGCGGCGTGGACTACGTCCTGTGCGTCCGTTTTGATCGGCGCTTCGCCGCCCTGACGGCACAAAATTTTGTCAGCGACCTGTTAGTGGATCGCCTTGGCGTGCGCTTTCTGGCGGTGGGAGATGATTTCCGCTTTGGCGCTGGTCGTCAGGGGGATTTCTTGCTATTACAGAAGGCTGGCCTGGAGTATGGCTTTGACGTCACCAGCACCCAGACCTTCTGCGAAGGCGGTGTACGCATCAGCAGCACGGCAGTACGCCAGGCGCTGGCTGACGACGATCTGGATACCGCCGCAACCCTGCTCGGTCGCCCGTTCTCTATATCCGGGCGCGTCGTGCATGGCGATGAACTGGGCCGCACCATTGGTTTCCCGACGGCGAACTTACCGCTGCGTCGTCAGGTTTCCCCGGTAAAAGGGGTCTTTGCGGTAGAAGTGACGGGGCTGGGCGATAAGCCCCTGCCCGGCGTTGCCAATATTGGTACCCGTCCGACAGTGGCTGGCGTACGCCAGCAGCTCGAAGTGCATTTGCTGGACGTTGTAATGGACCTTTATGGTCGCCATATAGATGTAATCCTGCGTAAAAAAATACGCAATGAGCAGCGATTCGCCTCGCTTGATGAGCTAAAAGCGCAAATCGCGAGAGATGAGTTAACAGCCCGCGAAATTTTTGGGCTATCAAACCCGGCTTAATGCCTGAGATATAAATACGGAACCGAGAATCTGATGAGTGACTATAAATCAACCCTGAATTTGCCGGAAACAGGGTTCCCGATGCGCGGCGATCTCGCCAAGCGTGAACCGGGAATGCTGGCGCGTTGGACCGATGATGACCTGTACGGCATCATCCGTGCAGCCAAAAAAGGGAAAAAAACCTTCATCCTGCATGATGGCCCTCCTTATGCGAATGGCAGCATTCATATTGGTCACTCTGTAAACAAGATTCTGAAAGACATTATCGTGAAGTCCAAAGGCCTCACGGGCTTTGACTCGCCTTACGTGCCAGGCTGGGACTGCCACGGTCTGCCGATCGAGCTGAAAGTGGAGCAAGAGTTCGGTAAGCCGGGCGAGAAGTTCACCGCCGCCGAATTCCGCGCCAAATGCCGCGAATACGCAGCCACCCAGGTTGACGGCCAGCGTGAAGACTTTATCCGTCTGGGCGTGCTGGGCGACTGGTCACACCCGTACCTGACCATGGACTTCAAAACCGAAGCCAACATCATCCGTGCGCTGGGCAAAATCATCGGCAACGGCCACCTGCATAAAGGCGCCAAGCCGGTGCACTGGTGCGTGGATTGCCGTTCGGCGCTGGCTGAGGCGGAAGTCGAGTATTACGACAAAACCTCTCCATCCATCGACGTGGCCTTTGAAGGCGTCGATCAGGATGCGCTGCAGGGCAAATTTGGTCTGCCGGGCGTAGAAGGCCCAATCTCGCTGGTCATCTGGACTACCACCCCGTGGACCCTGCCTGCCAACCGTGCGATCTCCCTCTCTGCGGAGTTCGACTATGCGCTGGTACAGGTTGAAGGTCGCGCGCTGATCCTCGCGAAAGACCTGGTGGAGAGCGTGCTGAAACGCGCGAACATCACCGAATACCGTATTCTCGGTACCGTTAAAGGTGCTGAGCTGGAGCATCTGCGCTTTAAGCACCCGTTCCTCGATTTCGATGTGCCAGCGATCCTGGGCGAACACGTCACCCTGGAAGCGGGTACCGGTGCGGTGCATACCGCCGGTGGTCACGGCCCGGACGACTACAGCATCAGCCTGAAATACGGTCTGGAGATCGCCAACCCGGTTGGCCCGGACGGCGCGTATCTGCCAGGCACATATCCGACGCTGGACGGCATCAACGTCTTTAAAGCCAACGACATCATCGTCAACATGCTGCGCGACAACGGTTCGCTGCTGCACGTTGAAAAAATGCAGCACAGCTATCCGTGCTGCTGGCGTCACAAGTCACCGATCATCTTCCGTGCGACCCCGCAGTGGTTCGTCAGCATGGATCAGAAAGGCCTGCGCGCGCAGTCGCTTTCCGAGATCAAAGGCGTGCAGTGGATCCCGGACTGGGGCCAGGCGCGTATCGAATCCATGGTTGCCAACCGTCCTGACTGGTGTATCTCCCGTCAGCGTACCTGGGGCGTACCGATGTCTCTGTTCGTGCATAAAGAGACGCAGGAGCTGCACCCGAACACCCTGGAACTGATGGAAGAAGTGGCGAAGCGCGTCGAAGTCGACGGCATTCAGGCGTGGTGGGATCTCGACTCCCGCGACATCCTCGGCGCTGACGCGGACAACTACGAGAAAGTGCCGGATACCCTGGACGTCTGGTTTGACTCCGGTTCTACCCACTCTTCTGTGGTTGATGTGCGTCCGGAATTTGCCGGTCACGCTGCCGATATGTATCTGGAAGGGTCTGACCAACACCGTGGCTGGTTCATGTCATCCCTGATGATCTCCACCGCCATGAAGGGCAAGGCACCTTATCGTCAGGTACTGACTCACGGCTTCACCGTGGATGGTCAGGGCCGCAAGATGTCCAAATCTATCGGTAACACCGTTTCTCCTCAGGATGTGATGAACAAACTGGGCGCTGATATTCTGCGTCTGTGGGTGGCATCAACTGACTACACCGGCGAAATGGCGGTGTCCGATGAGATCCTGAAACGTGCTGCCGACAGCTATCGTCGTATCCGTAACACCGCGCGCTTCCTGCTGGCGAACCTGAATGGGTTCGATCCGGCAAAAGATATGGTGAAACCGGAAGAGATGGTGGTGCTGGATCGCTGGGCAGTAGGCTGCGCGCAAGCGGCGCAGGAAGATATCCTGAAAGCCTACGAGTCTTACGACTTCCACGAAGTGGTGCAGCGTCTGATGCGCTTCTGCTCCATCGAGATGGGCTCGTTCTATCTCGACATCATTAAAGACCGTCAGTACACCGCCAAAGCGGACAGCGTGGCGCGTCGCAGCTGCCAGACCGCACTGTTCCACATCGCGGAAGCGCTGGTGCGCTGGATGGCACCGATCATGTCCTTCACTGCGGATGAGATCTGGGGCTACCTGCCAGGCGATCGTGAGAAGTATGTCTTCACCGGCGAGTGGTACCAGGGCCTGTTTGGCCTGGCAGAGACCGAAGCCATGAACGACAGCTTCTGGGACGAGCTGCTGAAAGTGCGCGGCGAAGTGAACAAGGTGATCGAGCAGGCGCGTGCCG
Organism: Leclercia sp. Marseille-Q4284; assembly: GCF_916618945.1. Lineage (NCBI taxonomy): Bacteria > Pseudomonadati > Pseudomonadota > Gammaproteobacteria > Enterobacterales > Enterobacteriaceae > Leclercia > Leclercia sp. Marseille-Q4284. The sequence continues at coordinate 180,578 of NZ_CAKAKG010000002.1, read as the reverse complement.
ACAAAAAAGTGGGCGGCTCTCTGGAAGCGGCAGTAACCCTGTACGCAGAACCTGAGCTGGCGGCGAAACTGACGGCGCTGGGCGATGAATTGCGATTTGTCCTGTTGACCTCCGGTGCGAATGTTGCGGATTATGCCGACGCGAGCGCAGATGCCCAGCAGAGCGAACTGCTCAAAGGGCTGAAGGTGGCGCTGGTGAAAGCCGATGGTGAGAAATGTCCGCGTTGCTGGCATTACACCACTGATGTCGGCAAGGTGGCGGAACACGCAGAGATCTGCGGACGCTGTGTCAGCAACGTCGCCGGTGATGGCGAAAAACGTAAGTTTGCCTGATGAGTAAATCACTCTCTTCAACAGGGCTGCGCTGGCTGTGGCTGGTAGTAGTCGTGCTGATTATTGATCTGGGCAGCAAGTACCTGATCCTCCAGAACTTTGCTCTGGGGGATACGATGCCGCTGTTCCCGTCACTTAATCTGCATTATGCGCGCAACTATGGCGCGGCGTTTAGCTTCCTGGCTGACAGCGGCGGCTGGCAGCGCTGGTTCTTCGCGGGTATCGCTCTCGGTATCTGTGTGGTTCTGGCGGTGCTGATGTACCGCAGCAAAGCCACGCAGAAGCTGAATAACATCGCCTACGCGCTGATCATTGGCGGCGCGCTGGGTAACCTGTTCGACCGTCTGTGGCATGGCTTTGTGGTCGATATGATCGACTTCTATGTCGGCAACTGGCACTTCGCCACCTTCAACCTGGCCGATACGGCGATCTGTATCGGTGCGGCGATGATTGTGCTGGAAGGCTTCCTGCCTAAACCCGCAGCGAAAGAGCAGGCGTAACAAAACCCGCCGGGCGGCGCTGCGCTTGCACCGGCCTACGATCGTCGTAGGCCCGGTAAGCGCAGCGCCACCGGGCAAAATTAGCGAGCAATTTGCATGTCTAAATCCGTACAGAGCAACAGCGCGATGCTGGTTCACTTCACGCTGAAACTGGATGATGGCTCCACCGCAGAGTCCACCCGCAACAACGGCAAACCGGCGCTGTTTCGTCTTGGCGATACCTCTCTGTCGGAAGGTCTTGAGCAACAGTTGCTGGGCCTGAAAGAGGGCGAGAAAAAAGCCTTCACTCTGGAGCCGGATGCCGCGTTTGGTGTGCCGTCCCCGGACCTGATTCAGTACTTCTCGCGCCGTGAATTTATGGATGCGGGCGAACCGGAAATCGGGGCAATCATGCTCTTTACCGCTATGGATGGCAGCGAAATGCCTGGCGTGATCCGTGAGATCAACGGCGACTCCATTACCGTCGATTTCAACCACCCGCTCGCCGGGCGTACCGTCCATTTTGATGTTGAAGTGCTGGAAATTGACCCGGTACTGGAGGATGTGAATGCAGATCCTGTTGGCTAACCCGCGCGGTTTCTGTGCCGGAGTAGACCGCGCTATCAGCATTGTTGAAAACGCGCTGGAGCTTTACGGCGCGCCGATTTATGTCCGTCACGAAGTGGTGCATAACCGCTATGTGGTGGATAGCCTGCGTACCCGTGGGGCGATCTTTATTGAGCAGATTGATGAAGTGCCGGATGGCGCAATCCTGATCTTCTCCGCCCACGGCGTCTCCCAGGCGGTACGTAACGAAGCGAAAAATCGCGATCTGACCGTGTTTGATGCCACCTGCCCGCTGGTCACCAAAGTGCATATGGAAGTGGCACGCGCCAGCCGTCGCGGTGAAGAGTCGATCCTGATTGGTCACGCCGGTCACCCGGAAGTGGAAGGTACCATGGGCCAGTACAGCAACCCGGAAGGGGGCATGTACCTGGTCGAGTCTCCGGATGATGTGCTGACGCTGAACGTCAAAAACGAAGCGAAGCTGTCGTTTATGACCCAGACCACGCTCTCGGTGGATGACACCTCTGATGTTATCGATGCCCTGCGTCAGCGCTTCCCGAAAATCGTTGGCCCGCGCAAGGATGACATCTGCTACGCCACCACTAACCGTCAGGAAGCGGTGCGCGCCCTGGCGGAGCAAGCAGATGTGGTACTGGTTGTCGGCTCGAAAAACTCCTCAAACTCCAACCGTCTGGCCGAACTGGCGCAGCGAATGGGCAAAGCCGCATTCCTGATTGACGATGCGACCGATATTCAGGAAGCCTGGGTCAAGAATGCTGCCTGTGTTGGCGTGACGGCGGGAGCTTCTGCCCCGGATATTCTGGTGCAGAACGTGATTGCCCGTTTGCAGGAGCTGGGCGGCGGAGAAGCCATCCCGCTGGCGGGGCGCGAAGAGAATATCGTCTTCGAAGTCCCGAAAGAGCTGCGAATTGATGCCCGCGAAGTTAAGTAAACTTTAAAAAATGCCAGTCACTGAATGACTGGCATTTTTTTCATTCAGGTAGTCGATCATTGCCCGCATCCTGGCAGGCATATGTTTGTTGCGCGTCCACAGCAGCCAGAGATCGCCCGTATAGCTACTGATAAACTCCCACTCCGGCAGTACCTGCACAATTTCCCCGCTTTCCAGCGCTTCACGCGCCGTGAACAGCGGTATACTCCCGATTCCCAGGCTGCACTTTACCGCATCCAGCCTCACACCCGTGTGGTTAGCGGCGTAACGTCCGTGGGTCTGTACCGTTTCCGTTTTCCCGTTCAAAGCAAACTTCCAGCGTGAATCGGCTGGGGTTTCACCGAGCGAGATACAGCTGTGTTCCCGAAGATCGTGCGGATGTTGGGGTGTTCCCGTGCGACGAAGGTACTCTGGCGTGGCGCAGATAACATGGGTGACCGACATCAGCGGTTTACCGTACAGGCCAGGGGAGGGGGTAGTAGTGATCCGTAACGCCAGATCGACGCCGTCGTCGATCAAATCCATATAACGATCTTCCAGACGCAGACAGACATCTATTTGCGGATAGCGCTCAAGGAATGCCGGGATTAAAGGATGGATCACAAAACGTCCCACGGCTTTCGGCACGCTCATGGTGAGCTTTCCCTGCGCAACGGTCTGCAGGCTGCTGCCAGAATCCATCGCCTGCTGTGCCGCGTCCAGCATATCCAGCGCATGTTCATAAACCGATTTTCCGGTCACGGTAAGGGCCAGCTTGCGCGTGGTGCGGTGCAGCAATTTGCATCCCATCTCTTTTTCAAGACGTGAAACACAGCGGCTAATTGCGGAGGGCGTTGCGCCAGTCAGACGAGCTGCGGTTGAAAAGTTACCCTGCTCTACGATGGTGACGAAAGTGGCGAGATCGGGAAGCAGGGCAGGTTTCATTTGTGCATACCAGGCAAGAGTGCAATGTGTGAGCGGCAGATTATCGACATTCAAGTGACGAATATACTGTCAGGCTACAGAGGAGAGCAACCATGACAGAACGACTTTATTACTCAAGTGACGCGACAGCAGGCCGGGCACAGGTGATCCGTTGCACTGAAGAGCCTGACGGCCGTTACGCCATTGAGCTCAACCAGACCCTTTTTCATCCGCAGGGGGGCGGGCAGCCAGCAGATCGGGGAACGCTCGACGGGATGGCGGTAGAAGCAGTCTCCCTGCGCGGAGAGCAGATCGTCCACATCGTGTCCGGCGCGCTGGCGCCAGGTGAGGTGGAGATGCAGGTCGATGAAGAGGTGAGAGAACGTCACTCCCGCTGGCACAGCGCAGGCCATTTGATTGGTTATGCCGGCGAGCAGTTTGGCTGGAAGCCGGTAAAAGCCCAACACTGGCCCGGTGAAGGGCGGATTACCTTTATGCCCGGTGAGCCTCAGGGCCTTCTGCCTGATGCCAGCGCTCTGATGGCAATGATTGACGGCTGGAAAGCCGACAACCTGCTTCGCCATACCGAAATTGAAGCGGGCAGACGCAAGGTCCGCTTTGGCGAGCTCCCGGCATACTTGTGCGGAGGAACGCACGTTAAACAGCTGGCGGATATTGGGATGGTGCAGATCCTCGGGCTGAAGATGAAAAAGGGGCAGCTGGTGGTAACCTATGCGCTCGACTAACAGGATGGTGATTAACCCCCTAAACGTATCATTCTGCCTCCGGCGCTGGTGGTGCGTGAATCATAGGGTTTTCGCTGACGATCATGTCTTTCACTGATATCTCTCCCTGTTTATCATTAAATTCTAATTATCGGCGTTTTCAGTGGCAGCCTTCGTCAGGGCTGGTTAATCTGAAAACGGTTTACATCATTTTAACGTAAGAGAATAACTATGCATGATGCAGAGATCCGTGTCGCCATAGCGGGCGCGGGCGGACGTATGGGCCGTCAGCTTATTCAGGCGGCACTACAGATGGATGGCGTGGCACTTGGCGCGGCGCTGGAGCGCGAAGGTTCATCGCTTCTGGGCGCTGACGCAGGTGAGCTTGCGGGCGCAGCGAAGACGGGCGTCACCGTCCAGAGCAGCCTCGAGGCGGTTAAAGATGACTTTGATGTGTTTATCGATTTTACCCGTCCGGAAGGCACCCTGACTCACCTGGCGTTTTGCCGTCAGCATGGTAAAGGCATGGTTATCGGCACTACCGGTTTCGATGATGCAGGCAAGCAGGCTATTCAGGATGCGGCCAAAGAGATTGCGATCGTCTTTGCGGCGAACTTCAGCGTCGGCGTGAACGTGATGCTCAAGCTGCTGGAGAAGGCGGCGAAGGTGATGGGGGATTACACCGACATCGAAATCATCGAAGCGCATCACCGTTATAAAGTCGATGCCCCGTCCGGCACTGCGCTGGCGATGGGCGAGGCGATTGCTCAGGCGATGGACAAAGATCTGAAAGAGTGTGCGGTCTACACCCGGGAAGGTCATACCGGCGAACGCGTTCCTGGCACCATTGGTTTTGCCACCGTTCGTGCGGGCGACATCGTGGGTGAACATACCGCAATGTTTGCCGATATCGGCGAGCGCGTTGAAATCACCCATAAAGCGTCCAGTCGGATGACTTTTGCAAATGGGGCTGTTCGTTCAGCAATTTGGTTGAAAGGCAAAAAAGATGGTCTCTTTGACATGCGTGATGTGCTCGATCTTAACAATTTATAATCAAGTTTACCCTTCGTGATGTGGTTATTGCAGTCATAATTACTTGATTGCAGAGGGCAATAATTTATTGCCCTTTAATTTTAGTCTGTTTTAAGTCTTTTTAATTTAAAGTGCTTATAAATATAAGTTATCTCCATTATTTCTGTTTCAAAATTGTGAATTTTGACCAAATGGTCCATTTTTTGAGGCTGGTAAGGCCGGGTTAACAATAAAAATGACCCGCAAGCGTTTTCTTACGTGATTTAGTTGATCTTTTTGCCCATTAACAACCTTCCTGACCATCAGTGCCGCAAAAACTACAAATAAAAGCCGCTTTTTAAGTTGACTTTCCCCTGCCAAATCTCCAGAATGCCGCCGTTTGCCGAAAATCCACTGGCAGCAGATTTGCATTGCTTCACACTATGGTTGTGCATTAATATGCAAATAAAGTGAGTGAATATTCTCTGGAGGGTGTTTTGATTAAGTCAGCGCTATTGGTTCTGGAAGACGGAACCCAGTTTATCGGTCGGGCCATTGGGGCAACAGGTTCGGCGGTTGGGGAAGTCGTTTTCAATACTTCAATGACCGGTTATCAAGAAATCCTCACTGATCCTTCCTATTCCCGCCAAATCGTTACTCTAACTTATCCCCATATCGGTAATGTCGGCACTAACGCCGCTGATGAAGAGTCCTCCCAGGTACATGCACAAGGTCTGATTATTCGCGACCTGCCGCTGATTGCCAGCAACTACCGCAACACCGAAGACCTCTCGTCCTACCTGAAACGCCATAACATCGTGGCGATTGCCGATATCGATACCCGTAAGCTGACGCGTCTGCTGCGTGAAAAAGGTGCCCAGAACGGCTGCATCATCGCTGGCGACAACCTGGATGCGGCGCTGGCGCAGGAAAAAGCCAAAGCCTTCCCGGGGCTGAACGGCATGGATCTGGCAAAAGAAGTGACCACCACTGAGGCCTACAGCTGGACTCAGGGTAGCTGGACGCTGGCAGGCGAACTGCCGGAAGCCAAAAAAGAAGAGGAGCTGCCCTTCCACGTGGTGGCTTACGACTACGGCGCCAAGCGCAACATCCTGCGCATGCTGGTGGATCGCGGCTGCCGTCTGACCGTTGTGCCGGCGAAGACCCCGGCAGACGACGTGCTGAAGATGAATCCGGACGGGATCTTCCTCTCCAACGGCCCGGGTGACCCGGCCCCGTGCGACTACGCCATCGACGCAATTAAGACCTTCCTCGAAACCGACATTCCGGTATTCGGTATCTGCCTCGGCCATCAGCTGTTGGCGCTGGCCAGCGGTGCCAAAACCGTGAAGATGAAGTTCGGTCACCACGGTGGTAACCACCCGGTGAAAGATATCGACAACAACACGGTGATGATTACCGCGCAGAACCACGGTTTTGCGGTGGACGAAGCTTCCATGCCGACCACCCTGCGTGTGACCCACAAATCACTGTTCGATGGCACCCTGCAGGGCATCCATCGCACCGACAAACCGGCGTTCAGCTTCCAGGGACACCCGGAAGCGAGCCCAGGCCCACACGATGCCGCGCCGCTGTTCGATCACTTTATCGAACTTATCGAGCAATACCGTAAGACCGCTAAATAATCAGGAGCCGAGAAGACCATGCCAAAACGTACAGACATAAAAAGCATCCTGATCCTTGGCGCTGGCCCGATTGTCATCGGCCAGGCCTGCGAATTCGACTACTCCGGCGCCCAGGCGTGTAAAGCCCTGCGCGAAGAGGGTTACCGCGTTATCCTGGTGAACTCCAACCCGGCGACCATCATGACCGACCCGGAAATGGCCGATGCGACCTACATCGAGCCGATTCACTGGGAAGTGGTACGCAAAATCATCGAAAAAGAGCGCCCGGATGCGGTGCTGCCGACCATGGGCGGCCAGACGGCGCTGAACTGTGCGCTGGAGCTGGAGCGTCAGGGTGTGCTGGCCGAGTTCGGCGTGACCATGATTGGCGCGACTGCCGACGCGATTGATAAAGCCGAAGATCGCCGCCGTTTCGACGTGGCGATGAAGAAAATCGGTCTCGACACTGCGCGCTCTGGTATTGCCCATAATATGGAAGAAGCGCTGGCGGTTGCCGCTGACGTGGGTTATCCGTGCATCATTCGTCCATCCTTCACCATGGGCGGCACCGGCGGCGGTATCGCCTATAACCGTGAAGAGTTCGAAGAGATTTGCGAGCGCGGTCTGGATCTCTCCCCAACCAAAGAGCTGCTGATTGATGAGTCGCTGATTGGCTGGAAAGAGTACGAGATGGAAGTGGTGCGTGATAAAAACGACAACTGCATCATCGTCTGCTCTATCGAAAACTTCGACGCCATGGGCATCCACACCGGTGACTCCATCACCGTGGCGCCAGCCCAGACCCTGACCGACAAAGAGTACCAAATCATGCGTAACGCCTCGATGGCGGTACTGCGTGAGATTGGCGTCGAAACCGGCGGCTCTAACGTTCAGTTCTCGGTAAACCCGAAAAACGGTCGTCTGATTGTTATCGAGATGAACCCGCGCGTATCCCGCTCCTCTGCGCTGGCCTCGAAAGCGACCGGCTTCCCGATTGCTAAAGTAGCGGCGAAACTGGCGGTAGGTTATACCCTCGACGAGCTGATGAACGACATCACCGGCGGCCGTACCCCGGCGTCGTTTGAACCCTCTATCGACTACGTTGTGACCAAAATCCCTCGCTTCAACTTCGAGAAATTTGCCGGTGCCAACGACCGTCTGACCACTCAGATGAAGTCCGTCGGTGAAGTGATGGCGATTGGCCGCACTCAGCAGGAATCCCTGCAGAAAGCCCTGCGCGGCCTGGAAGTAGGCGCCACCGGTTTCGACCCGAAAGTGAGCCTGGACGACCCGGAAGCGCTGACCAAAATCCGTCGCGAGCTGAAAGACGCCGGTGCCGAGCGTATCTGGTACATCGCCGACGCCTTCCGTGCCGGTCTGTCCGTCGATGGCGTCTTCAACCTGACCAACATCGACCGCTGGTTCCTGGTGCAGATTGAAGAGCTGGTGCGTCTGGAAGAGAAAGTCGCGGATCTGGGCATCAACGGCCTCGACGCTGACTTCCTGCGCATGCTGAAGCGTAAAGGCTTTGCGGATGCGCGTCTGGCTAAACTGGCGGGCGTGCGCGAAGCGGAAATCCGCAAGCTGCGTGACCAGTACAACCTGCACCCGGTCTACAAACGCGTGGACACCTGCGCGGCAGAATTTGCCACCGACACCGCGTACATGTACTCCACCTATGAAGACGAGTGCGAAGCGAACCCGTCCGTTGACCGCGACAAAATCATGGTGCTGGGCGGTGGTCCAAACCGTATCGGCCAGGGCATCGAGTTCGACTACTGCTGCGTACATGCCTCACTGGCGCTGCGCGAAGACGGTTACGAGACCATCATGGTCAACTGTAACCCGGAAACCGTCTCTACCGACTACGACACCTCTGACCGCCTCTACTTCGAGCCGGTAACGCTGGAAGACGTGCTGGAAATCGTCCGCATCGAGAAGCCAAAAGGCGTTATCGTGCAGTATGGCGGCCAGACGCCGCTGAAGCTGGCGCGTGACCTCGAAGCCGCAGGCGTACCGGTTATCGGCACCAGCCCGGACGCGATTGACCGTGCGGAAGACCGCGAGCGTTTCCAGAAGGCGGTTGACCGTCTGAAGCTGAAACAACCGGCTAACGCCACCGTGACGGCCATTGAGCAGGCGGTTGAGAAAGCCAAAGAGATCACTTACCCGCTGGTGGTGCGTCCATCCTACGTCCTGGGCGGCCGCGCAATGGAAATCGTCTACGACGAAGCCGACCTGCGTCGTTACTTCCAGACTGCGGTGAGCGTCTCTAACGATGCGCCAGTGCTGCTGGACCGCTTCCTGGATGACGCGGTGGAAGTGGACGTGGATGCCATCTGCGACGGCGAAATGGTGCTGATTGGCGGCATCATGGAGCACATCGAGCAGGCAGGGGTTCACTCCGGCGACTCCGCCTGTTCTCTGCCAGCCTATACGCTGAGCAAAGAGATTCAGGACGTGATGCGCGACCAGGTGCAGAAGCTGGCCTTCGAGCTGCAGGTGCGTGGTCTGATGAACGTGCAGTTTGCGGTGAAAGACAACGAAGTCTACCTGATTGAAGTTAACCCGCGTGCGGCGCGTACCGTACCGTTCGTCTCCAAAGCGACCGGCGTACCGCTGGCGAAAGTGGCGGCGCGCGTGATGGCGGGCCAGACTCTGGCACAGCAGGGCGTGACCAAAGAGATCATCCCACCGTACTACTCGGTGAAAGAGGTGGTGCTGCCGTTCAACAAATTCCCGGGCGTTGACCCGCTGTTAGGGCCAGAAATGCGCTCTACCGGGGAAGTGATGGGCGTGGGCCGCACCTTCGCAGAAGCATTCGCTAAAGCGCAGCTGGGCAGCAACTCCACCATGAAGAAGCAGGGCCGTGCGCTGCTCTCCGTGCGTGAAGGGGACAAAGAGCGCGTGGTTGACCTGGCCGCCAAGCTGCTGAAACAGGGCTTTGAGCTGGATGCAACCCACGGTACCGCGATTGTGCTGGGTGAAGCTGGTATCAACCCGCGTCTGGTGAACAAGGTGCATGAAGGTCGTCCGCACATTCAGGACCGTATCAAGAATGGCGAATATACCTACATCATCAACACCACCGAAGGGCGTCAGGCAATTGAAGACTCCAAGCTGATTCGCCGCAGCGCGCTGCAGTACAAAGTGCACTACGACACCACCCTGAACGGCGGTTTCGCGACAGCCATGGCGCTGAACGCGGATGCTACCGAGAAGGTGATTTCGGTGCAGGAAATGCACGCGCAGATTAACAAGTAATACGCAGGTTATCGTAGGCCCGGGAAGCGAAAGTGCCCCGGGCAGACGGCGGGTGGCGCTTCGCTTACCCGCCCTACGATGGCTGCCTTCCTCTTCAGAACCTTCTGCTTTTCCATCTCCCATCAGTCAGTTAGCCTAAAATTATCAGGTCGATAATTAAATCCAACTGAAAAGCAGGGAGAACACCATGCGAACTAAACTTCTGATGACCTCAATTTTTGCTGCCGCAGCACTGTTCACCGTTGCCGGTTGTTCATCTAATCAGGCGGTGAAAACCACTGACGGTAAAACTATCGTCACCGACGGGAAGCCGCAGGTAGATGACGATACTGGAATGATGTCTATTGATAATGCCGAAACCGGTCAGACGGAACAGATTAACCGCGATCAGGTTAAGTCCATGGGTGAACTGAAGAACTGATAAAAAAATGCAGTGGCCTGAGCCACTGCATCGATCGTTTCGGTAATACGATTACCAGCGGTGGTTCAGCAGGATATGACCGCCGTAAGCATCGTAGCTGTTTTCACCCCATTCGCCGCTGGCACGCAGCGAGATCAGCGTGGTCTCGTTTAGCTTGCCGGTAACGCCCAACTCCAGCTGACCGCGGTCATCCGGGGTATCGTTGCTGAACGCTTCACCGTTAAAGGCGATATCGTTCTGTCCGGCGCCTTTCAGCCAGTTGACCGCAACATACGGCTGCCAGGCCTGCACATCTTTCTGATCGAAGTAACTGGTTTTCACCCCAACGCGACCCAGAATGCTGTCGTTATCGAGCGTGGTAATACGCACGCCGTCGGCATCGGTATGATCATCCTGGTCCAGATAGCTGTAAACGGCCTGGATCTGCGGTTCGATTTTCCAGGTTCTTTCGCTTTCAGAGTCAACAATCCAGGCGTGACCCGCTTCCAGCGAGGCGGCAAAGCCCTGGCTGTTATAGGACTCGTCACTGCGATCGTCGCTTCTCAGCTTATTGTGATACCAGCCGAAAGAGGCCCAGCTGTCGATATAGCTGCCTTTGCGCAACTGCTGATCTTCCTGCCAGGTAGCGTATACGCCGACGTTCACGCCATCGACTTTACCCTGCGCAGAGCGTTTGCTGCCGGTTGAGGTGGAGTCGGTTTTGGCCTGACCGGCGCCGAACATCATCCCGCTATGCAGCACGCCGGTGTCCATCTTCTTGCTGATGAAATCGCTGCCGACCTGCATCACGTACTGGGTGGTGTCATAGTTGACTTTGCCGCCTGCCACATCATTTTCATGATAGCGGCCTTTGACGTACATCCAGGTGTTGAGATCGTCCTCGTTGCGCAGGGTCAGTTGATCGCGATCGTCACGTTTGTGCAGGAACATGTCCTGGGCGGCGAGGTAGTTACCTAAGTAAGCACCAACTTCCGGGGCCAGATTGCTCATCTCTGGTGGGGTATAGCCGTCATCGTTGTTGTCATCAGGAGCGGGAACAGGATCAGGAACGACACTGTTATCATCAGGCGTCGGGACAGGGTCTGGAGCAGGGGCCGGTGCCGTAGATGCAGACTCCAGATACCAGTTACCATCGGTGTGTTGATTCAGGCTGTATTCCCACGCCCCGACCACGACCGGTCTGGAGAGTGAAAATGCAGCATCAGAGTTACCGCCTACGCTGACAACCTGCATCCCGTTCACGGTCTGCGCGCCCATCCCGCCGATATTGCTGATACTGACGCCAGACTCACCCGCGCTGTCGCCGGTGATAGTCAGATGGTCGGTGGCAGAGCTGTCATCGCCCAGCACGCTGTTCATGGCGATCAGGCTGCCGCTAACGCCGGTATAGTCACCGTTAATGGTGAAATCGTTACCCACGCTGTCGTTCAGCCCGGCTATCTGCAACGTGCCGCTGTTGGTAACGTTGCCGTTGATGGTATTAACGGTGGATGCAGTGGAAGCGCCGGTCCCCTGCACGGCATTCCAGGATGCCAGCACGCCGCCGCTGAGGATATCCACGTTGTTGTTTACGCTGCCTGCGCTGGCGAAGGTTGCGCCGTTATCAACGGTGAGGGTGGCGGTGTTGCCTGAACTACCCAGGGTTGCGCCTTCGGCGACCAGCGTAGTGCCGCTGCGCAGAAGGGTATTGCCGGTGTAGCTGTTGTTGCCGGTCAGGGTCAGGATGTTGGCATCGGTTTTGGTTACGCTGCCGCTGCCAGTAATATCGGTCGCGAAGGTGAAGTCAGCGGCCTGGTTAAATTCCAGCGTCCCATTGTTAGTCAGCGTCCCGGTTAAGGTACCCGTTTTGGCGCCATTACCCAGTTGTAGGGTGGCGCCATCGGCGATAAGGGTGTTACCAGCGTTGTTGACTGTACCTGCGAGGGTCAGTTTGCCAGTATCGACCTTTAACGAATCATTTGTACCAATAATATCGATGTTCCCGGTGAGATCCCACGCATTGCCTGACATAGTGAGGGAGGCAAAGCCATCGCCTTCATTAATACCAATAAAGTTGCTGTCTTCGCTACCTGAGCCTTTTAAAACGAGCATGTTGCCTGTTGAAACCGTGGAAATTACATCGCCATCGAGTTGTGATCCGGTATCAAGCGTCAAGCTGTTATTTTTGCTGCTACCAAAATAGATGGCACTATCTGAGCCTTTAATCACGCCAGAATTGTTGATGACCGCTTTTGCATTTTCGGTTACGAGAATGCCATTTTCCGAGCCTTCAATACTGCCGCTGTTGGTCAGAAAACTATTGCCAGCCCCCCATAGCTTGACCCCATTACCCTGGTTACCTTTGAAAGTACCTTCGTTGGTGAATGTGATAGTCACTCCAGAGGAGAGTGCCGTGTCCCCTTCGACGAGGCCATCATTAGTCATGATAATGGTCGATGCCTGATCGCTAATCAAAATGCCATTATTTTTGCCAGTAATAGTGCCGGAGTTATTGATCGAGCCACCCATCACATTAACGGTGATCCCATTCCCATTGCTGGATGTAATGTGTGCACCTGCTTTGTTGTCTAAATTAGAACCCTGTTTCATAGATTCAATTGAAATGCCATCACCATTAGCCGCAATAGTCCCAAAGTTCTCTATATCGGATGTCTCGTCTCCACTCACCGTTACCGCAGGGCCAGAGTTAGTTGTAGAAATTTCGACGCCTTCATTAATCGTGTAGGACTGATCCTGAGAGAAAGTTTGGGCATTCGTTGTAGATTGATCAATTACTGCAGAATTTGCGATTAAGGGAGGAAGTATTAATAGGGTTGGAAATATTCGGTATATTGATTTTGTTATGTCATTTAATTCAGTAATTATATTTTTCATTGCCACGTCCCTCTGTGATTTAAAGAAATTAAAATGGGTGTGTATCTTAATGAGGAGGGTGTACTTTGTAAATATCTGTTTTATAAGGGTAAAAAATAAATTAAAATTCAAATTATTCATTCTTAAAGCATTGGTGTATACCTATTCTTTTTAAAGAATAATTTCATTTTAAATAAAATATTTATGATTTATTATGGTTTTTGGTTTAATGATTAATATATTGAATAATATTATTTTTGAATATATTATTTTGATTGGATACGGTTTTTTTGATAGAACTTTTTTTATCAATCTTTGCGCTATAGCTGGCGATGCCGCCGAAGCCCTTCAAACGCCTCTCTTTCCTGTCTACACTGACTGTCACAACAAGAAAGCAGTTCATCAGGTTAATCATGATACTCATTATTTACGCGCATCCGTATCCGCAGCACTCGCATGCGAATAAGCGGATGCTTGAGCAGGTCAAGACGCTTGAGGGCGTAGAGATCCGCTCGCTCTATCAGCTCTATCCCGACTTCAATATTGATATCGCTGCCGAACAGGACGCGATTGCCAGGGCCGATTTGATCGTCTGGCAGCACCCGATGCAGTGGTACAGCATGCCCCCATTACTGAAACTGTGGATCGACAAAGTGTTCTCTCACGGCTGGGCATACGGTCATAACGGCCGGGCGCTGAAGGGCAAAAGCCTGCTGTGGGCAGTCACCACCGGGGGCGGTGAAAGCCATTTTGACATCGGAACCTTCCCTGGTTTTGAGGTGCTGGCGCAGCCGCTACAGGCCACCGCGCTCTATTGCGGCCTGAACTGGCTCCCGCCGTTTGCCATGCACTGCACCTTCGTCTGTGACGATGAAACGCTGCAGGCCCAGGCCCGACACTATAAACAACGTTTACTCGACTGGCAGGAGGCGCACCATGGATAGCCATACGCTGATTCAGGCGCTGATCTATTTAGGCGCCGCGGCGCTAATTGTGCCGGTTGCGGTACGCCTCGGGCTGGGTTCCGTGCTGGGGTATCTGATCGCCGGGTGCGTAATAGGGCCGTGGGGATTCCGGCTGGTTACCGACGCCGAGTCGATCCTGCACTTTGCCGAAATCGGCGTGGTGCTGATGCTGTTTGTCATCGGCCTCGAGCTGGATCCGCGGCGTCTGTGGAAGCTGCGCGCCTCGGTATTTGGCGGTGGGGCATTGCAGATGCTGGCCTGCGGTCTGCTGCTGGGCGGGTTCTGTATCCTGCTGGGTATGGACTGGAAGGTGGCAGGGCTAATTGGCATGACGCTGGCCCTCTCTTCCACGGCCATTGCCATGCAGGCCATGAACGAACGCAACCTGACGGTGACCCAGATGGGGCGCAGCGCTTTCTCGGTGCTGCTGTTCCAGGATATCGCGGCTATCCCGCTGGTGGCGATGATCCCGCTGCTGGCGGTATCCGGGGCCTCCACTACCCTTGGTGCTTTTGCCCTCTCAGCATTAAAGGTCGTCGGGGCATTAACGCTGGTGGTCCTGCTCGGGCGATACGTCAGCCGACCGCTGCTGCGCTTTGTCGCCCGTTCCGGCCTGCGGGAAGTGTTCAGCGCCGTGGCCCTGTTCCTGGTCTTCGGCTTTGGCCTGATGCTGGAAGAGGCGGGGCTCTCTATGGCGATGGGCGCGTTTCTGGCTGGCGTCCTGCTGGCGAGTTCGGAATACCGCCACGCGCTGGAAAGCGACATTGAGCCTTTCAAAGGGCTGCTGCTGGGGCTGTTTTTCATCGGCGTGGGAATGTCTGTCGACTTCGGCACCCTGGTCACTCATCCGCTGCGCATCGCGATCCTGCTGGTGGGCTTCCTGGTCATTAAAATGGCGATGCTCTGGCTGGTGGCCCGTCCGCTGAAGGTGCCCGGGAAACAGCGCCGCTGGTTTGCAGTGCTGCTGGGGCAGGGGAGTGAATTTGCATTCGTGGTATTTGGCGCGGCCAATATGGCGAACGTCCTCGATCCGGAGTGGGCCAAGGCGCTGACCCTGGCGGTAGCGCTCTCCATGGCGGTAACGCCGCTGCTGCTGGTGGTATTGACCCGTCTGGAAGCGGCCAACAGCGGCCAGGAGCGCGAGGCGGATGAAATCGACGAAGAACAGCCGCGGGTGATCATTGCCGGGTTCGGTCGCTTCGGCCAGATTACCGGTCGTTTGCTGCTCTCGAGCGGCGTGAAGATGGTCATCCTCGATCACGATCCCGACCATATTGAGACCCTGCGTAAATTTGATATGAAGGTCTTTTACGGCGATGCCACGCGCGTGGATTTGCTGGAGTCTGCCGGAGCGCAGAAGGCCGAAGTATTGATCAACGCGATAGACGATCCGAAGAACAGCCTGCAGCTGGTCGAGCTGGCGAAAACCCATTTCCCGCATCTGAAGATCATCTCCCGCGCGCGCGATATCGATCATTACATCAAGCTGCGTCAGAGCGGTGTTGATGCGCCGGAGCGTGAAACCTTTGAAGGGGCGCTGAAATCCGGTCGGCTGGCGCTGGAAAGTCTGGGGCTCGGGGCCTATGAAGCCCGGGAGCGGGCCGATCTGTTCCGCCGGTTTAATATTGAGATGGTCGAAGAGATGGCTGCAATGGCGGAGAACGATGCCACGTCACGCGCGGCGGTGGTTAAACGCACCAGCGCCATGCTGATGGACATCATCAATGAGGATCGCAATCACCTCTCGCTGACCCAACGTCACGGCTGGCAGGGAACCGAAGAGGGCAAGCATACCGGGGATCCGGGAGACGAGCCGGAGAGTAAACCGCTGGCGTGAAGCGGGGTTGCCAGCAAATATAAAAAATTTCCTGTTCTTTACTCTGCCGCCAGTCGACGAAAGATTAAGCTTTCCGTATAGTGGCGGCAATTTTTTGCATCCGGGAAATAATCAATGATCAGTCTGATTGCGGCGCTTGCGGTAGATCGCGTGATCGGTATGGAAAATGCCATGCCGTGGAATCTGCCTGCCGATCTCGCGTGGTTTAAACGTACTACGTTGAACAAGCCGGTAGTAATGGGGCGCCTGACCTGGGAGTCAATCGGGCGTCCGTTGCCGGGCCGTAAAAACATCGTCATCAGCAGCCAGCCTGGCACCGATGAGCGTGTTGAGTGGGTGAAATCCATTGACGAAGCCATCGCTGCCTGCGGCGATGCCGAAGAAATCATGGTGATTGGTGGCGGCCGTGTGTATGAGCAATTCCTGCCAAAAGCGCAGAAATTATATCTGACCCACATTGATGCTGAAGTGGAAGGGGATACCCATTTCCCGGACTACGATCCTGACGAGTGGGAATCGGTATTTAGCGAATTCCACGACGCGGACGCGCAAAATTCGCACAGCTACTGCTTCGAGATCCTTGAACGCCGCTAATGATTTACTGCACCTTTCCCGACGGGAGAGGTGCAGCTCTCCGCTACGACGCTACCGCTTCCTTCTCGCCTGAATCCAGATGCCGGTTCGACGGCTGAACAAAATACGCTTTATCTTCCCAGCGCAGACAGGTCAGGTCTCCACCCCAGCAGCAGCCGGTATCCAGACCGTAAATGCCTTCAGGCGTGCCTTTGCCCTCCAGCGACGCCCAGTGACCGAAGATCACGTTGTAATGCTCCGTCACCGGTCCGGGGATCGCAAACCAGGGCTTGAGCGGGGTCGGCGCATTTTCCGGCACATCCTTGCAGTACATATCCAACTGACCGTTCGGGAAACAGTAGCGCATACGGGTGAAGGCGTTGGTGATAAAACGCAGGCGTGCCACGCCGCTGAGATCCATGCTCCAGTTGTTGGGCATGTCGCCGTACATGGCATCAAGGAAGAAAGGGTAAGAGTCGCTGGAGAGCACGGCTTCGACGTCGCGCGCGCACTCTTTTGCGGTTTGCAGATCCCACTGCGGTGTAATGCCCGCATGGGCCATCACCAGCTGCTTCTCTTCATCAACCTGCAACAGTGGCTGGCGACGCAGCCAGTTAATAAGCTCATCAGCGTCTGGGGCATCCAGCAGCGGGGTGATCCTGTCTTTCGGTTTATTACGGCTGATACCGGCATAGACCGCCAGCAGATGCAGATCGTGATTGCCAAGGACCAGCCGCACGCTGTCACCCAGCGACTTCACATAACGCAGCACATCCAGTGAGCCAGGCCCGCGCGCAACGAGATCGCCGGTTAGCCATAGCGTGTCCGTACCCGGGGTAAAATCCACCTGCTTTAACAACGCGATCAGTTCATCGTAGCAACCATGAACATCGCCAATGAGATATGTAGACATGTTTAGTGAATGAGTGTTGTAACAGCCAGACGGAAAACAGGAATGGCAACGCGGAATGCATTGCCGTCGGCATCGACCATTTCATAATGGCCCTGCATGGTGCCCAGCGGCGTTTCGATTACCGCGCCGCTGGTGTACTGATACTCTTCGCCAGGATCAATGTGCGGTTGTTCACCCACCACGCCTTCGCCCTGCACTTCAATTTCACGGCCGTTGCCGTTGGTGATAAGCCAGTAGCGCCCAAGCAACTGCACAGGCGTCCGCCCCAGGTTACGAATGGTTACCGTATAAGCAAAAACAAAGCGCTCTTCATCCGGTGTGGACTGGGACTCAACATAGATGCTTTGTACGTGAACACATACGCGGGGCGAATCAATCATGGCTTAGCTCTCCTTCGGCGGCGCATTGTCGCTGATGTAATTAGCCAGTTTGCAGTACTGCTCTACGGAGATGTTCTCCGCACGCATTGCCGGGTCGATACCCAGCTCAGCCAACACTTCAACGGTAAACGAATTGCTAAGGCTGTTACGAATCGTTTTACGGCGCTGGTTAAAGGCTTCTGTGGTGACACGGCTCAGTACGCGCAGCTCTTTGACCGGGAACGGCTTCGTTTTATGCGGCACGAGACGCACAACCGCAGATTCCACTTTTGGCGGTGGCGTGAACGCAGATGGCGGCACTTCGAGTACCGGGATCACGTTGCAGAAATATTGTGCCATCACGCTTAAACGACCATACGCTTTACTGTTTGGCCCTGCAACCAGTCGGTTAACGACCTCTTTTTGCAACATGAAGTGCATGTCGGCAATGGCATCAGTATAGCTAAACAGGTGGAACATCAGCGGAGTGGAGATGTTGTACGGCAGGTTACCGAACACGCGTAGCGGCTGACCGAGCTTCTCCGACAGTTCGCCGAAGTTCATGGTCATGGCATCCTGTTGATAAATCGTCAGTTTCGGCCCAAGGAACGGGTGCGTCTGCAGACGGGCTGCCAGATCGCGGTCCAGTTCGATGACGGTCAGTTCATCCAGACGCTCGCCAACCGGCTCGGTCAGTGCAGCCAGACCCGGGCCGATCTCGACCATCGCCTGACCTTTTTGTGGATTGATAGCCGAAACAATACTTTCGATCACGAACTGATCGTTGAGGAAGTTTTGCCCGAAGCGTTTACGGGCTAAGTGGCCCTGATGGACTCGATTAGTCATTGAGTATTAACAATCATTTTGATGGCGAGATTAAGCGCCGTAATAAAACTGCCGACATCTGCTTTCCCCTGGCCCGCTAAATCAAGTGCAGTGCCATGGTCAACAGAAGTACGAATAAAGGGTAAACCGAGGGTGATATTCACGCCGCGGCCAAATCCCTGGTATTTTAGCACGGGAAGGCCCTGATCGTGGTACATCGCCAGCACGGCGTCTGCATGATCGAGATATTTAGGCTGAAACAGGGTATCGGCAGGCAGCGGCCCGCTGAGATTCATCCCCTGAGCCCGCATCTCATCCAGCACCGGAATAATGGTGTCGATCTCTTCCATACCCATGTGACCGCCTTCGCCCGCATGCGGGTTCAGGCCGCACACCAGCACGTGCGGATCGGCAATACCGAATTTCGTGCGTAAGTCATGGTGCAGGATAGCAATCACATCGCGCAGCAGATCCGGCGTAATGGCCTCGGAAACGGCTTTGATCGGCAGATGGGTGGTAGCCAGCGCAACGCGCAGCTCCTCGGTGGCCAGCATCATCACCACTTTTGCGCTATGGGAACGCTCTTCAAAAAACTCGGTATGGCCGGTAAAGGCCACGCCGGCATCGTTGATCACCCCTTTATGCACTGGCCCGGTGATCAGCGCGGCAAATTCGCCGCTCAGGCAGCCATCACAGGCGCGCGCCAGCGTCTCCACCACATAGTGGCCGTTTTCGGTACTGAGTTGACCGGGGACGACGGGGGTACGCAGGGGGACAGGCAACAGCGTCAGGGTGCCCGCTTGCTGGGGGAGAGGCGCGTTTTCTGCCTGATAGGGCAGCAGGGTGAGCGGCAGATTGAGCTGTTTGGCTCGCGCCTCAAGCACGCTGGCATCGGCGCAGATCACCAGTTCGACCGGCCAGCTGCGCTGGGCAAGCTGGACGACCAAATCAGGACCAATCCCGGCAGGTTCGCCGGGAGTGATAACAACACGATGGTGTTTCATTACTTGCTCAGAACTTTGACGTAAGCGCTGGCGCGTTGTTCCTGCATCCAGGTTGCCGCTTCTTCAGAGAACTTACGGTTGAACAGCATGCGGTACGCACGGTCTTTCTGGGCCGCATCGGTTTTATCCACGCTGCGGGTGTCCAGCAGCTCAATCAGGTGCCAGCCGAAGGTGGAGTGAACCGGTTCGCTCAGCTGACCTTTGGTCATCCGCATCAGCGCATCGCGGAAGGCCGGATCGTAAATATCTGCTGCCGCCCAGCCCAGATCGCCGCCCTGATTCGCAGAACCTGGATCCTGAGAGAACTCTTTCGCGGCGTTAGCGAAGGACGTTTTACCGCTGCGGATATCGGCGGCAATCTGCTGCAGCTTCGCCCGCGCCTGATCGTCATTCATCAGTGGGGACGGTTTCAGCAGAATGTGGCGGGCATGCACTTCGGTGACCGAGATGCTCTGGCTCTGGCCGCGCAGATCGTTCACTTTCAGAATGTGGAAGCCAACGCCGGAACGGATTGGACCGACGATATCGCCTTTCTTCGCCGTGCTCAGCGCCTGGGCAAAGATAGATGGCAGCTCCTGAATACGACCCCAGCCCATCTGGCCGCCTTTCAGCGCCTGCTGGTCCGCCGAATAGGTGATCGCCAGCTTGCCGAAGTCACCGCCGTTACGCGCCTGATCGACGATAGAGCGGGCCTGGCTGTCCGCCTCAGCAACCTGGTCGGAAGAGGGGTTTTCTGAGAGTGGGATCAGGATGTGGCTCAGGTTCAGTTCGGTGCTGGCATCATTCTGGTTACCCACCTGTTTTGCCAGCGCGTCCACTTCCTGCGGCAGGATCGTCACACGACGACGCACTTCGTTGTTACGTACTTCTGAAATCAGCATCTCTTTACGGATCTGATTGCGGTAGGTCGAATAGCTGATGCCGTCATAGGCCAGACGGCTGCGCATCTGGTCGGCTGACATGTTGTTCTGCTTCGCAATGTTAGCGATAGCCTGATCGAGCTGCTCATCAGAGATCTTCACACCCATCTTCTGACCCATCTGCAGAACGATCTGATCCATGATCAGACGTTCAAGGATCTGATGACGCAGTGTGGAATCATCCGGAAGTTGCTGACCTGCCTGACCCGCGTTGAGCTTCACAGACTGCATTAAACCATCAACGTCGCTCTCAAGTACCACACCGTTGTTCACAACGGCAGCGACTTTGTCGACAACCTGTGGGGCCGCGAAGCTGGTATTCGCAACCATAGCGATACCGAGCAGCAGCGTTTTCCAGTTCTTCATACTTTTTCCATATCAATTAACCGCAATGCGGATTACGTTGTAAATCAAGTAGATCATAAGGAACTACGGTACGGCAGAATCGGTGAACGCAGCATCTGTTGAGTACCCAGACCATAGTTTGAACTCAGGCCACGCAATTCGATGTTAAAGCCGATGACGTTATCGTACTCGCTCTGATTTTTGTCGACATCCCAGCCGTTAAGCTTACGCTCGTACCCGACACGGATCGCATAACAGCAGGAGCTGTACTGCAGACCCAGCATCTGATCGGCCGCCTTACTCTGATTGGTATCAAAGTAGTACGCCCCGACGATAGACCAGCGATCGGCAATCGGCCAGCTGGCGGTACCGCCCACCTGCGAAATGCCCTCTTTGTACTGATCGGCATTTGAGAAGTTAGGCAGTGTCGCCTGGATGTATTCCGGGCTGGCGTAACGGTAGCTCAGCTGCACCATCCGGTCTTCATCACGGCGATACTCAATGGCAGCACTGCTGGTGGCAACGTTATCCAGACGCGTATCGTACTGCAGACCGCCACGCAGCCCCCAGCGATCGGTCATGCGCCAGTAGGTGTCGCCGGCCCAGACCAGGGAGCCCGTTTTGTTGTTTTTCTCCCAGTTGATGTTGTCATCGCCGGTACGCGATTCTGTGAAGTAGTAGATTTGACCCACAGAAGCATTAAAACGTTCAACGGCAGCATCATCATAAACGCGGGTTGTGACCCCGGTCGTCACCTGGTTGGCTGAAGCAATACGGTCCAGGCCGCCGTAAGTACGATCGCGGAACAGACCGCTGTAGTCGGATTGCAGCAGTGACGAGTCGTAGTTATTGATTTTGCTCTGATCGCGATATGGCACATACAGGTACTGCGCGCGCGGCTCCAGCGTCTGGGTGTAACCCTCGCTCCAGTTCATGTCGCGCTCGAAGACCAGCTTGCCGTCCATTTTAAACTGCGGCAGCGTACGGTTAACGGACTCTTCCAGGTTAGTGCCGTTGTTGGTGTTGTACGTGTCCAGATTGTCCTGCTGATAGTGAGTCGCCATCAGCTTCACTTCGGTATCCAGGCTGGCCCAGTCGTTCGACACCGGCAGGTTGATCGTCGGCTCAAGGTGAACACGGGTGGCTTCTGGCATATCGGAGTTGGTATTCACGAAATGCACGGCCTGGCCGTAGATACGGGTATCAAACGGGCCGACATCATTCTGGTACCAGTTGACGTCCAGCTGCGGTTCCGCACCGTAGGTGCTGGCGTTCTGGCTACTGAATACCTGGAACTGACGGGTCGACACGGTAGCGTCAAAGTTTTTCACCGCATAGCCTGCGCTAAAGATCTGCGTGGCGTAACCGTCGGTACTGGAACCGTATTTCGACGAGAAGTCGTTGAAATAGTTGGGATCGCTGACTTTGGTGTAGTTAACGTTGAAGCGCCAGACCTGATCCATCACCCCGGCATGTTGCCAGTAGTATAACCAGCGGTGGCGATCGCCCTCGGTCGGATGCTCATCCTCATAGACCTTATCCGATGGCAGATAGTCCAGCTCCATCAGGCCTTCACCCGCATGGGTCAGATAACGGAACTCGTTTTCCCACATGATGTTGCCGCGCTTATGGATATAGTGCGGCGTGATCGTGGCGTCCATGTTGGGCGCGATGTTCCAGTAGTACGGCAGGTAGAATTCGAAATAGTTGTTGGAACTGTACTTGGCGTTCGGGATCAGGAAGCCTGAACGACGTTTATCACCGATGGGCAGTTGCAGGTACGGGCTATAGAAGACCGGCACCGGACCGAGCTTAAAGCGGGCGTTCCAGATCTCCGCAACCTGCTCCTCGCGGTCGTGGATCACTTCGCTGCCGACCACGCTCCAGGTATCAGAGCCCGGGAGACAGGAGGTAAAGGTCCCGTTCTCAAGAATGGTATAGCGGTTTTCACCGCGCTGTTTCATCAGGTCGGCTTTACCGCGCCCCTGACGACCCACCATCTGATAATCACCTTCCCAGACGTTGGTATCTTTGGTATTCAGGTTCGACCAGGCTTTCGGACCTTTCAGGATGACCTGATTATCGTCATAGTGCACATTACCCAGTGCATCCACTGTTCGTACCGGTTCTGCCGCGCCTTCTGGCTGTTTCTGGTGCAACTGAACTTCATCGGCCAGCAAACGGCTGTTGCCCTGGTTAATATCCACATTGCCGCTAAAGACGGCGTCGTCAGGATAATTCCCTTTCGCATTGTCAGCAGTGATGGTGACCGGTAGCGTGTTCGTATCACCCTGAACCAGCGGGCGATCATAGCTGGGCACACCCAGCATACATTGCGAGGCGAGATCGGCAGCCAAACCCTGTTGACTGTACAGGGCAGACGCTATCATCGTGGCCAGGAGGGTGGGGATACGTTTTTTCATACGTTTTATTTATTGTTCCGTCATCAGTGGCTTATCGCTGGCAAACGGTCAGAGACTATCTTACTCATCATCACAGTGCCAGCGTTAATCCTGCCCGTAAACAAGCCGTGGTGATAGGCTCGTTATTGAATGACGAGTATGATAATGCAAATTATAGGCGATGTCCTTCAATTGACCGTGGCCAGGCCACCGGAATGATGGCGTTCGCGGGATCAAATACATCACCATTTGGGGAGTATATGCAGTATTGGGGAAAAATTATCGGCGTGGCGTTCGCTTTACTGATGGGCGCGGGCTTCTGGGGTATCGTTCTGGGCCTGATTATCGGCCATATGTTTGATAAAGCTCGAAGTCGTAAGATGGCCTGGTTTGCCAACCAGCGTGAACGTCAGGCACTTTTTTTTGCCACGACGTTTGAGGTGATGGGCCATCTGACCAAATCGAAGGGGCGGGTGACCGAGGCCGACATCCATATCGCCAGCCAGTTTATGGACCGCATGAACCTGCACGGCGACTCGCGGGCCGCGGCGCAACACGCATTTCGCATCGGCAAGGCGGATAACTATCCCCTGCGCGAAAAAATGCGTCAGTTTCGCAGCATCTGCTTCGGACGCTTCGACTTAATTCGGATGTTTCTGGAGATTCAGATCCAGGCAGCCTTTGCTGACGGCTCGCTCCACCCGAACGAACGCGCGGTGCTGTATGTCATTGCTGAAGAGCTGGGCATTTCCCGTACCCAGTTCGATCAGTTCCTGCGGATGATGCAGGGCGGGGCGCAGTTTGGCGAAGGCTATCAGCAACAGCAGGCGGGCGGTGGCGGCTGGCAGCAGGCGCAGCGTGGGCCGACCCTGGAAGATGCCTGTAACGTGCTGGGCGTGAAGCCGACCGACGAGCCGACGACCATTAAGCGCGCCTATCGTAAGCTGATGAGCGAGCACCATCCGGATAAGCTGGTGGCGAAAGGTTTACCGCCGGAAATGATGGAGATGGCGAAGCAAAAAGCGCAGGAAATTCAGAAAGCGTACGAGCTCATCAAAGAGCAGAAGGGATTTAAGTAAAGAGAGTTGCCCGGCAGACGAAGCGCCGCCGGGCAAAACATCAGAAATCCGCCGGGGCCTTAAAGGTCATCGGCGTACCGTATTCCGGGTGGGTGATGGTCAGCATCTCCGCATGCAGCTGCAGACGCGGCGCCATGGCCCGGGCTTCCGGCGTGGCATAAAAGCGATCCCCCAGAATCGGGTGACCCAATGCCAGCATATGCACGCGCAGCTGATGCGAGCGCCCGGTAATCGGTTTTAACAGTACGCGGGCGCTGTTATCCGCCGCGTACTCCAGCACTTCATACTCGGTTTGCGCCGCCTTGCCGGTCTCGTAGCAGACCTTCTGCATCGGTCGGTTCGGCCAGTCGCAGATCAGCGGCAGGTCAACCAGACCTTCCGCCGGTTGTGGATGTCCCCAGACGCGCGCCAGGTACTGCTTCTTCGGCTCGCGCTCACGAAACTGACGCTTCAGCTCACGCTCTGCCGCCTTGGTCAGCGCGACCACAATCACCCCGCTGGTTGCCATGTCCAGACGATGCACAGACTCCGCCTGCGGATGATCGCGCTGAACGCGCGTCATGACGCTGTCCTTGTGATCGTCCAGCCTGCCCGGAACAGACAACAAGCCGCTCGGCTTGTTGACCACCATAATGTGCTCATCCTGATACAGAATGACCAACCACGGATCCTGCGGCGGATTGTAGGGTTCCATCAACATATTGCGCTCCGCTTACTGATGCGTCACAACGATGAGACGCAGCGCATCCAGACGCCATCCTGCCTGATCCAGGCTCTCAAGCACCTGCTGCCGATTGCTCTCAATCGCTGCCAGTTCATCGTCACGAATGTTCGGGTTCACCGCGCGCAGGGCTTCCAGACGCGACAGTTCCGCCGACAGTTTGTCATCCGCTTCGCTGCGTGCCGCGTCAATCAGCGCCCGCGCCGCTTTCTCAATCTGGGATTCACCCAGCTGGAGAATGGCGTGCACATCCTGCTGAACCGCATTCACCAGCTTGCTACCGGTGTGGCGGTTAACTGCACTCAGCTGACGGTTAAAGCTCTCAAACTCGACCTGCGCCGCCAGGTTGGTGCCGTTCTTGTCCAGCAGCAGACGCACCGGCGTGGCAGGCAGGAAGCGGCTGAGTTGCAGCTGTTTCGGTGCCTGGGCTTCCACCACGTAGATCAGCTCTACCAACAGCGTCCCCACCGGCAGTGCCTTGTTCTTCAGCAGCGAAATGGTGCTGCTGCCGGTATCGCCGGAGAGGATCAGATCCAGACCGTTGCGGATCAGCGGGTGCTCCCAGGTGATGAACTGCGCATCTTCGCGGGAGAGCGCCACATCACGCTCAAAGGTGATGGTGCAGCCATCTTCCGGCAGGCCCGGGAAGTCCGGAACCAGCATGTGATCGGACGGGGTCAGCACAATCATGTTCTCGCCACGATCGTCCTGGTTGATACCCACGATATCAAACAGGTTCATGGCGAAACTGATCAGGCTGGTATCGTCATCCTGCTCTTCGATGCTCTCTGCGAGCGCCTGGGCTTTTTCACCGCCGTTGGAGTGGATCTCCAGCAGACGGTCACGGCCCTGTTCCAGCTGGATTTTCAGCGCGTCGTGCTGCTCGCGACAGGTTTTGATCAGATCGTCGAAACCGTCGGTATTTTCCGGCGTTGCCAGGTAGCCGGTCAGCTCGCTATGCACGCTGTCGTAAATGGTACGGCCGGTCGGGCAGGTATGTTCAAACGCATCCAGTCCTTCGTGGAACCAGCGCACCAGTACCGACTGGGCGGTTTTTTCCAGATACGGAACGTGGATCTGAATGTCGTGCGCCTGGCCAATACGATCCAGTCGACCGATACGCTGCTCCAGCAGATCCGGGTTGAAAGGCAGATCGAACATCACCAGACGGCTGGCGAACTGGAAGTTACGCCCTTCGGAGCCGATTTCGGAGCAGAGCAGCACCTGGGCACCGCTGTCTTCTTCGGAGAACCACGCCGCGGCGCGGTCGCGTTCAATAATCGACATGCCTTCATGGAACACCGCCGCGCGGATACCTTCCCGCTCGCGCAGAACCTGCTCCAGCTGCAGCGCAGTGGCGGCTTTGGCGCAGATGACCAGCACCTTCTGCGAGCGGTTGGCGGTCAGGTAGCCCATCAGCCACTCAACGCGCGGGTCGAAGTTCCACCAGGTACCGCTGTCGCCTTCAAATTCCTGATAAATCTGCTCCGGATAGAGCATGTCCCGGGCGCGTTCTTCTGCCGTTTTACGCGCGCCCATAATGCCGGAGACCTTGATCGCCGTCTGGTACTGGGTTGGCAGCGGCAGTCGAATGGTGTGCAGCTCGCGTTTCGGGAAGCCTTTCACCCCGTTACGGGTATTACGGAACAGGACGCGGCTGGTGCCGTGGCGATCCATCAGCATGGAGACCAGCTCCTGACGCGCGGCGTCGGCACCGTCACGATCGCTGTTGGCGGCCTGCAGTAATGGCTCGATATCCTGTTCGCCAATCAGTTCGCTCAGGGTGTTGAGCTCCTCGTTGGAGAGGTGCTTGCCCGCCAGCAGCAGGGCCACCGCATCGGCGACCGGGCGGTAATTTTTCTGCTCTTCGACGAACAGCTCGAAATCGTGGAAGCGGTTGGGATCCAGCAGGCGCAGACGGGCAAAGTGGCTCTCCAGACCCAGCTGCTCCGGGGTAGCGGTCAGCAGCAGCACGCCCGGCACGCGCTCGGCCAGCTGTTCAATCGCCATATATTCACGGCTCGGGGCCTCTTCGCTCCACACCAGGTGGTGAGCTTCGTCGACCACCATGATGTCCCACTCGGCATCACACAGGTGCTCGAGGCGCTGCTTGCTGCGGCGAACAAAGTCCAGGGAGCAGATCACCAGCTGTTCGGTTTCAAACGGGTTATCGGCATCGTGCTGGGCTTCGGCGTAGCGTTCGTCATCGAACAGGGAGAAACGCAGGTTGAAGCGACGCAGCATCTCCACCAGCCACTGGTGCTGCAGGGTTTCCGGCACCACAATCAGCACGCGCTCGGCCGCGCCGGAGAGCAGCTGTTGATGCAAGATCATGCCCGCTTCGATGGTTTTACCTAAACCCACCTCATCCGCCAGCAGGACGCGCGGCGCATAGCGACGACCCACATCATGGGCGATATTTAACTGGTGGGGGATCAGGCTGGTGCGCTGGCCGCGCAGGCCGCTCCACGGCATGCGGTACTGCTCACTCTGGAACTTACGCGCGCGATAGCGCAGCGAGAAGCGATCCATGCGGTCAATCTGACCGGCGAACAGGCGATCCTGCGGCTTGCTGAAGACCAGTTTGCTGTCGAGCAGCACTTCACGCAGCATCACATCGGTCTCGTCGGTATCGAGGCGAGTCCCGATATAGGCGAGCAGTCCATTCTCTTCTTTTACGTCTTCAATCTTCAGCTGCCAGCCTTCATGGCTGGTAACGGTGTCGCCCGGGTTGAACATCACGCGGGTAACAGGGGAATCATTGCGAGCATACAGACGGTTTTCACCGGTGGCGGGGAACAGGAGAGTCACCATCCGCGTATCCAGCGCTACCACAGTTCCTAACCCAAGTTCGCTTTCTGTGTCGCTGATCCAGCGTTGACCAAGTGTAAAAGGCATATTTGTTCGGCTCTAATCTTTAATTGCAGGCAATAGTTCAACCACCGATCAGAAATGACGGTAATCGAATAATGGGTCCGGGAATGGAAAGGGCGCTATGGTACTGGATGGCAGCGATTTCGTCACCTGTCAAAATAGCCCCAACTGACCTGTCATCAGTGTAGCAAAGTCGTCGTCCATGAAAGGTAAAATTCCGTCTGCCACGGGCTGCAGCTGCCGCGTCAGGTAGTGTTCATAGTCAAGAGGAGCGCGCTGATAATCCACTGGCTCAGGCCCGCCGGTGGTCCAGACATATTTGATGGTGCCGCGGTTCTGGTACTGCGGCGCCCGTCCGAGACGGACGTTCTCCTCATCGGCAAGCCGGGCGGCGCGCACGTGCGGCGGCACGTTACGCTGGTACTCTGCCAGCGGGCGACGCAGGCGTTTGCGGTAGATAAGCTGGTCATCCAGCTCACCCGCCATCAGGCTGGCGATGGTCTCGCGGACAAACTCCTGATAGGGTTCGCGCCGGAAGATTTTCAGATACAGCGCCTGCTGGAAGTGCTGCGCCAGTGGCGTCCAGTCGGTGCGCACGGTCTCCAGTCCTT
Organism: Leclercia sp. Marseille-Q4284; assembly: GCF_916618945.1. Taxonomy (NCBI): domain Bacteria; kingdom Pseudomonadati; phylum Pseudomonadota; class Gammaproteobacteria; order Enterobacterales; family Enterobacteriaceae; genus Leclercia; species Leclercia sp. Marseille-Q4284. The sequence goes on along the minus strand of NZ_CAKAKG010000002.1, from coordinate 152,018 downwards.
TAAACACCATCCGCTGCTTTTCGCCCTCCTGGATAAGCCCGGCGTAGCGCTTTTTACTGCCCTGATCGGTGCCGCGGATAGTGGGCATTAAAAAGCGGCAGAAGTGGGTTTCATACTCCAGCTCAAGGGCGCTGGTTAAGCCCGCCTGTTGCAGATGGGCCCGCCACCAGTCGTTCACGTAGGTCACCAGCGCCTGGCCGATGGCGGCCGCCTCCGCTTCGCTCTGCGCGCCCTTGAGCCAGACGAAGGTTGAGTCGGTATCGCCATAAATCACGTCATAGCCCCGGGATTCCACCAGCACTTTGGTCTGACGCATGATCTCGTGGCCACGCATGGTGATCGACGACGCCAGGCGCGGATCGAAGAAGCGGCAGGCGCTGGTGCCGAGCACGCCGTAAAAGGCGTTCATGATGATCTTCAGCGCCTGGGAGAGGGGTTTGTTGCCGTGGCGTTTGGCCTCTTCACGCCCGTGCCAGATCTGGCTGACAATCTCCGGCAGGCAGTGTTTTTCCCGGGAGAAACGCGCCCCCAAAAAACCTTCGGTGCTGTGCTGCTCATCCGGCTGGGCCAGACCTTCCACCAGCCCGACCGGATCGATCAGAAAGGTGCGGATGATCGACGGATAGAGGCTTTTGTAATCCAGCACCAGCACCGAGTCGTACAGCCCGGGACGTGAGTCCATGACATAGCCGCCGGGGCTGGCCTGAGGCGGCACGTCGCCGAGGTTAGGGGCCACATAACCTGCCCGGTGCATGCGTGGGAAATAGAGGTGGCTGAAGGCGGCCACGGAGCCACCGTGCCGATCGGCGGCGAGGCCATTGACCGTGGCGCGCTCCAGCAGGAACGGCATGATCTCGGTTTTGTGGAAAATCCGCGTTACCAGCTCGCAGTCTTTCAGGTTATAAGTCGCCAGGGCCGGTTTATCTTCGGCGAAGCGGCGGTCAATCTCGTCCATCCTGTCCCAGGGGTTGTCGATGGACTTACCTTCTCCGAGCAGCTCCTGCGATACCGACTCCAGCGAAAATGACGAAAAGCTCCAGAATGCTGACTTAAGCGCCTCGATGCCGTCAATGATCAGCCGCCCATTCGCCTGGGCAAAGAAGACGCCATTTTTAAAGCCGTGCTCGCGCCACTCCAGCTCGCTGTTGCCGCGCCCGAGCAGCAAGGGGATGCGGTAACGTTCGGCGTGCTTTTGCAGCACCCGCAGGTCGAACTGCACCACGTTCCAGCCGATGATCACGTCCGGATCGTGCTGCGCAAACCAGGCGTTAAGCTTCTCGAGCAGCTGCGGGCGGCTGTTGACGTAGATAAGCTCAAAATCGAGGCCGGACGCATCGCCGTTGGCCGGACCGAGCATGTAGACCACCCGCTGGCCGCAGCCCTCAATGCCGATGCAGTACAGCTCGCCGTGGCGGGTAGTTTCAATATCCACCGACGCCCATTTCAGCGGCGGGCGATAGTGTGGGTTGGGTTTGAGGCGGGCATTGATCAGCCGATCGCCCTGAGGCGTCCCGTCCACCCAGACCGGAGCGGTGATAAAGCGCTCCATCAGAAAGCGTTCCGGGGGACGAATGTCGGCTTCGTACAGCGTCACGCCCGCCTCGCGCAGCAGTTTTTCATAGCGCATCTGCTGGCGATGGGCGCGGCAGTAGAGGCCGTAGACCGGACGGCGCTGGAAATCTTTCAGTTCAAGGGGTGTCAGCCGCCAGCCGCTTTCACCGCGCAGCAGCTGTTTCGTTTTTTCGACGTCAGGCTCAGGAATAAAGGCCACGGACTCCTGCGGTGGCAGGGTGATATGCAGCGGACCGTTATTGGTCGCCAGCCAGAATTCCACTTCGGTACCCTGCGGGGTATCCCGCCAGTGTCGGGTCAGTAAAAAGCCTTCTTGCGCCTGCGCCACGCCGTTTTCTCATAAAACAAAACCAGGCGTGAGTATAGCCTGGTTGCGGGTGTTTTGCTGGGGTTTTATACAGGTATCCCCTCACCCTGACCCTCTCCCCAAAGGGGAGAGGGAACAATCACTGACCGTAATAGGCTTTCGCGCCGTGCTTACGCAGGTAATGCTTATCCAGCAGGGTTTGCTGCATATCCGGGAGCTGTGGTGCCAACTGGCGGCAGAAGATGCCCATATAGGCCACCTCTTCCAGCACGATGGCGTTGTGCACCGCGTCTTCGGCATTTTTGCCCCATGCGAACGGGCCGTGAGAGTGAACCAGTACCCCCGGCATCTGCGCCGCGTCGATCCCCTGTTTCTCGAAGGTTTCGACGATCACGTTCCCGGTTTCCCACTCGTACTCACCGTTGATCTCGGCGTCGGTCATCTTGCGGGTGCAGGGGATGGTGCCATAGAAATAGTCGGCGTGGGTGGTGCCTGTCGCCGGGATCGGTTGCCCGGCCTGCGCCCAGATGGTCGCGTGTCGGGAGTGGGTGTGAACGATGCCGCCGATCGACGGGAAAGCCTGATACAGCAGGCGATGGGTCGGCGTATCGGAGGAGGGCTTTTTCGTTCCTTCCACCACTTCACCGGTGGCGATACTGACCACCACCATATCGTCGGCGGTCATCACCCGGTAGTCGACGCCGGACGGTTTAATAACGAACACGCCAGCGTCGCGGTCAACCGCGCTGACGTTGCCCCAGGTCAGGGTGACGAGATTGTGTTCCGGCAGGGCCAGGTTGGCTTCAAGCACCTGACGTTTGAGATCTTCCAGCATGTATCCTCCAGGAAAAAAGGCCCGCCCTGCGGCAGGCCAAAGGTTCCCCTGTTAACGTTTTGAACCGTAATAGACTTCGTTCCAGCGCAGGGCGTCTTTGAACGCCGGCATCCGGGTGTCGTTATCAATCACGGTCAGCTCGATGTCGTGCAGCTCCGCGAACTGACGCATGTCGTTGAGATCCAGCGCATGGCTGAAGACGGTATGGTGGGCGCCGCCTGCCACGATCCAGGCTTCGGACGCGGTCGCCAGATCTGGCTGGGCTTTCCACAGGGCGTTGGCCACCGGCAGTTTCGGCAGGGCGTGCGGGGTTTCCACCGCATCTACGCAGTTGACCAGCAGGCGGAAACGATCCCCCAGATCGATCAGGCTGGCGTTAATTGCCGGACCGGTGCGGGTGTTGAAGATCAGACGGGCTGGATCGGCTTTGCCGCCGATGCCGAGTTGCTGAACGTCGAGGATCGGTTTTTCATCCACGGCGATCGATGGGCAGACTTCCAGCATGTGCGAGCCCAGCACCAGATCGTTGCCGTTCTCGAAGTGGTAGGTGTAGTCCTCCATAAAGGAGGTGCCGCCCTGCAGACCGGTCGACATCACTTTCATGATGCGTAGCAGAGCGGCAGTTTTCCAGTCGCCTTCCCCGGCAAAGCCGTAGCCCTGCTGCATCAGACGTTGTACCGCCAGGCCCGGGAGCTGCTTCAGGCCGTGAAGATCTTCAAAGGTAGTGGTAAAGGCATGGAAGCCGCCCTGTTCGAGGAAGCGCTTCATGCCCAGCTCGATGCGCGCTGCATCCAGCACGTTCTGGCGTCTGTCACCATTCACCTGTGCCGCCGCCGTCAGGCGGTAGCTGCTTTCATATTCATCCACCAGCGCATTGACGTCGCCATCGCTGACCTCATTGACGACCTGCACCAGATCGCCCACCGCCCAGGTATTGACGGAGAAACCAAATTTGATCTGCGCGGCGACTTTATCGCCGTCGGTCACCGCCACTTCGCGCATGTTATCGCCGAAGCGCGCCACTTTCAGATGACGGGTATCCTGCTTCGATACCGCCTGACGCATCCACGAGCCGATACGCTGGTGGGCCTGTTTATCCTGCCAGTGGCCGGTTACCACCGCGTGCTGCTGACGCATACGCGCGCCGATGAAGCCGAACTCGCGGCCACCGTGCGCGGTCTGGTTCAGGTTCATAAAGTCCATGTCGATGCTGTCCCACGGCAGCGCCGCGTTGAACTGGGTATGGAACTGCAGCAGCGGTTTGTTGAGGATTGTGAGGCCGTTGATCCACATCTTGGCCGGGGAGAAGGTGTGCAGCCACACCACCAGGCCAGCGCATTTGTCGTCGTAGTTGGCGTCGCGGCAGATATGGGTGATTTCATCCGGCGAGGTGCCGAGCGGCTTGAGCACCAGTTTGCACGGCAGTTTTGCTTCCGCATTCAGGGCGTTGACCACATGTTCTGCGTGCTGAGTCACCTGGCGCAGGGCTTCCGGCCCGTAAAGATGCTGACTACCAATCACAAACCACACTTCATAATTATTAAAAATCGTCATTATCGTGTCCTTAATGTGTCAGGGTTGCCGTAGATTCCGGGATGCTCTTAACCGGGGCGGCGACAGGGAGATAGTGCTGCTCAGCGCTCTTCGCCCACTGCTGGTAGCGCTGATAAAGCTGTTCAAAACGTTGCGCCTGCTGTGGGCGCGGCTGCAGGGTGCTTTCCACCTGGCTCGCCATATGCTGCTGCGCCGTCGGAATATCGGCATGGACTCCCGCCGCGACCGCGGCGAAGATCGCCGCGCCCAGGGCACAGCACTGATCGGAGGCGACAATCTGCAGCGGACGGTTCAGCACGTCGCAGCAGGCCTGCATGATCACCGGGTTCTTACGGGCGATACCGCCCAGGGCCATCACCTCATTAACGGCTATCCCCTGCTCGGTGAAGCACTCCATGATGGCGCGTGCGCCAAAGGCGGTGGCGGCCACCAGCCCGCCGAACAGCGCCGGGGCGTCGGTGGCGAGGTTCAGATCGGTAATAACGCCTTTCAGACGCTGGTTGGCGTTCGGCGTGCGGCGACCGTTAAACCAGTCGAGCACCACCGGGAGATGCTCCAGCGACGGATTTTTGGCCCAGGCTTCGGTGAGCTGCGGCAGAAGTTGTTTCTTGCTGGCGTCAATCTGGTTTTTCAGTTCCGGGTGTGTAGCCGCCAGCTGATCCAGCGGCCAGCCCAGCACCCGGCCAAACCAGGCGTAGATGTCACCGAAGGCGGACTGACCCGCCTCGAGGCCAATAAAGTCAGGTACCACGCTGCCGTCCACCTGACCGCAGATGCCTTTCACGGCGCGGTCGCCGACGCTGGCTTTGTCGGCGGTCAGAATGTCGCAGGTGGAGGTGCCGATCACTTTCACCAGCGTATTTGGCTGAGCACCGGCACCGACCGCGCCCATATGGCAGTCAAATGCGCCGCCGGAGATCGCCACCTGCTGCGGCAGACCCAGACGTTCTGCCCACTCGGCGCAGAGGGTGCCCACCGGAATATCGGCGGTCCAGGTGTTGGTAAACAGCGGGTAGTCGAGATTCTGGTTGATGATCGGGTCGAGCTCGTCAAAGAAGGCGGCAGGTGGCAGGCCACCCCAGCTCTCATGCCAGAGGGATTTATGCCCGGCGCTGCAGCGGCCGCGGCGGATATTCTGCGGGCGCGTGGTGCCGGAGAGCAGGGCCGGAACCCAGTCGCACAGCTCAATCCACGATACCGCCGCCTCGGCAACGCGCTGATCCTCACGGGTAACGTGCAGGATCTTCGCCCAGAACCATTCGCTGGAGTAGATGCCGCCGATGTAGCGGGAGTAGTCGCTTTTGCCAGGCTGATGGCACAAACGGGTGATGGCTTCGGCTTCTTCCACCGCGGTATGGTCTTTCCACAGCACGAACATGGCGTTCGGGTTGTCGGCAAACTCCGGACGCAGGGCCAGCACCTGGCCGTCGGCGTCAATCGGGGCTGGGGTGGAGCCGGTACTGTCCACGCCGATGCCGACGATCTGGCTGCGCTGTGCTTCGCTTAACTCAGCCAGCACGGTTTTGATCGCCGCTTCCATCGACTCGATGTAGTCGCGTGGGTGGTGGCGGAACTGATTGTTCGGCGCATCGCAGAAGCGCCCCTCCTGCCAGCGTGGGTACCACTCAACGCTGGTCGCTATCTCCTGACCCGTTGTGCACTCCACTGCCAGGGCGCGTACTGAGTCACTGCCAAAATCGAGGCCAATCGCAATTGCCATGGTGTTGCTCCATCAAAAAACAGATATGCATGAACATTAGAGAGTGAGGGGGAAAATCGTCAGGCAGGATCCGCTAATCTTATGGATGATTTTGCTGTGACATGGGAAAGTGTGACGCCGTGCAAATAATCGATGTGGACATTTCTGCCGTGGTTATAGACACTTTTGTTACTGCCGACCCGCTCGATGTTACGGTTAAATCGCAACGGAAGCGTTAAGATGGCGGACCTAAAAGCGGGCTGATACCTTTTCGTTCTTTGGCTGGCCCGTTTTTATGCCGCTTTTGTTGATATGGACAAATGGTTTCCTTCAGGACCGTCAGGAGTACAGACAATATGGCTGAAACGCAAAGTGATCCCCTGCTGCCGGGCTACTCGTTTAACGCGCATCTGGTGGCGGGGCTGACGCCCATCGAGGCCGACGGCTATCTCGATTTTTACGTTGACCGACCGCTGGGGATGAAGGGCTATATCCTCAACCTGACCGTGCGCGGGGAGGGGGTAATCAAGAATGGCGACCAGACCTTCGTCTGCCGTCCGGGGGATATTTTGCTCTTCCCGCCGGGGGAGATTCACCACTACGGTCGCCATCCTGACGCCAGGGAGTGGTATCACCAGTGGGTCTACTTCCGCCCCCGCGCCTACTGGCATGAGTGGCTGGCCTGGCCGTCGATGTTTGCCCATACCGGCTTTTATCGCCCGGATGAGGTTCATCAGCCGCAGTTTCGTGAGCTCTTTGCCCAGATTATCGAGGCCGGACAGGCGGGAGGGCGCTATGCCGAACTGCTGGCGATCAACCTGCTGGAGCAGCTCCTGCTGCGCCGGATGGAGGCGATCAACGAATCCCTGAACCCGCCGCTGGATCACCGGGTGCGCGAAGCCTGCCAGTACATCAGCGATCATCTGGCGGACAGCCAGTTTGATATTGCCAGCGTCGCCCAGCACGTCTGCCTGTCGCCGTCGCGTCTGTCACATCTGTTCCGCCAGCAGCTGGGGGTGAGTGTCCTGAGCTGGCGCGAGGATCAGCGCATCAGCCAGGCCAAGCTGCTGCTCAGCACCACCCGGATGCCGATTGCCACTGTCGGACGCAACGTCGGCTTTGAGGATCAGCTCTATTTCTCCCGGGTCTTCAAAAAATGTACCGGGGCCAGCCCGAGCGAATTTCGCGCAGGCTGTGAATAGAAGGTAAATAAAACTAAACATATTCGCTGAATGCCGTTCACACCCGGTAAACTATTCAGACAATTGTTGTCTTGACGCAGCAGGCCTCTGTTCGCAGAATCCCTGCTTCGCCACCTGACCGGAACTGTTATGCAGGCATTGCTGGAACATTTCATTACCCAGTCCGTTACTTACTCGCTTATCGCTGTGGCGTTAGTGGCCTTTCTTGAATCCCTGGCGCTGGTCGGACTGATTTTACCCGGCACGGTGATGATGAGCGGGCTCGGCGCGCTGATCGGCAGCGGCGAGGTGAACTTCTGGCAGGCGTGGCTGGCGGGCATCGTCGGGTGTCTGCTGGGGGACTGGATCTCATTCTGGCTGGGCTGGCGCTTTAAAAAACCGCTCCACCGCTGGTCGTTCATGAAGAAGAACAAAGCCCTGCTCGATAAAACCGAGCACGCCCTGCATCAGCACAGCATGTTTACCATTCTGGTGGGCCGCTTTGTCGGCCCGACGCGTCCGCTGGTGCCGATGGTGGCGGGGATGCTGGATCTGCCGGTGACCAAGTTCATCGTGCCGAACCTGCTGGGTTGCCTGTTCTGGCCACCGATCTACTTCCTGCCGGGCATTCTGGCCGGGGCGGCCATCGATATTCCTGCCGGGGTGCAGAGCGGCGGCTTTAAGTGGCTGCTGCTGGCAACCGCGCTGCTGCTGTGGCTGGCGGCCTGGCTCTGCTGGCGGCTGTGGCGCAGCGGAACGGCCTCCGCGGATCGTCTGAGCCATTATCTGCCGCGCGGGCGCTTATTCTGGGTAGCGCCCGTCACCCTGGGGATTGCCGTAGTGGCGCTGGTGGCCCTGGTCCGCCATCCGCTGATGCCGGTCTACGGTGAGATCTTATTGAAGGTCGTCAGCCGCTGACCGTCGTCAGTGGATCCCCAGCAGGCGCGACGCGCTGGCCTTGCCGCTCACCAGCTGTTCCGTATCGCCGTCCCAGGCGATACGACCATCGGCAATCACCACCGACCGATGAGCGATTTTAAGCGCATCTTCCACGCTGTGGGACACCATCAACATCGTCAGGTTCTGGCGTTCACACACCTCTTTGACCAGCAGCAGCATCTCCTGACGTAACGCCGGATCGAGCGCCGAAAATGGCTCATCCAGCAGCAGGATCGGCTGCTCGCGTACCAGACAACGTGCCAGTGCGACGCGCTGGCGCTGGCCGCCGGAGAGCTCACCCGGCAACCGCTCCAGCAGATCGCCAATCCCCATTTGCGCCGCGATATCGCTTAGCTTCTGCTGTTGTCCGGCGTTCAGCCGGAGGCCCGGATGCATACCGAGGCCGATATTCTGGCGCACGGTCAGGTGGGTAAAGAGGTTGTTTTCCTGAAACAGCATCGACACCGGGCGTGCAGCAGGCGGCGTGTGGGTATGATCCTGTCCCCCAATCGTAATTTGGCCGTTGGCCGGTTGCAGAAAACCGGCCACCAGATTGAGCAACGTGCTTTTCCCCGCCCCGCTGGGGCCGAGCACGGCGATCAATTCCCCCTGGCGCACGGACAGGGTGAAGCGCATCGGCAGGTGCTGATAAAGCCAGGTTACATCATTGAGAGTTAGCATCACGCCCCGGGAGTTTTTCGATAACGGTAAATAACGCAAAGCACAGCAGCAACAGCAGCAGTGCCGTGACGGCACCGTCCTGGCTGCGATACGAGCCGATCTGCTGATACAGCCAGAACGGCAGGGTGCGGAAATCATCATTGCCAAACAGCGCCACTACCCCGAAATCACCGATCGACAGCACGCAGGCAAAGGCCAGCGCCTGCGCCAGGGGGCGTTTCAGGGCGCGGAGTTCCACCACCCTCAGCCGCTGCCAGCCGTGCATGCCCAGTGAATCGCAGAGCAGGGTGTAGCGGGCGCTGAGATCGCGCATCGGGTTTTCCAGCACCTTCAGCGCATACGGAATGGCCATCAGGGCGTTGGTGAAGATGACGATGCCATCGGCGGATTCCGGCAGGCCGATAGTGCTGTTGAACAGCAGGAAAAACCCGCTCGCCAGCACAATGCCGGGCATCGCCAGGATCAGCATCCCGCTGAGATCCAGCGCCTGCCCAGCCACCTTTGCCTGACGGGCATACAGCTCCCGGCTGGTCCACAGCAGCATCATGGTCAGCACCACGCAGAGCAGCCCCGCCCCCAGGGCAATGCGCAGCGAGGTGCCGAGCGCCTGCCACAGCACCGGCTGTTGCAGCACCGACAGCAGGTTAAGATTCAGGCCATCCACCACTACCGCCAGCAGCGGCGGGAGTAACAGCAGCAGAGCGAGAGTGATCAGCAGGCCATCGGTCAGACAGCTGCGCAGGCTGTCCTGCGGATCGCGCCAGCCCGCCAGCTGGCTATTGCCCACGGGGATGGCTTTACCCAGCCGCTGGCTCAGCATCACCAGCCCCAGGCAGCAGAACATCTGCACCATCGCCAGCAGCGCCGCCCGGCCCGGATCGTAGTCGTAGCTCAGGGCCTGATAGATGGCGAGCTCAATGGTGGTGGCCTGCGGCCCGCCGCCCAGCGAGAGCACGGTGGCGAAGCTGGCAAAGCAGAGCATAAAGATCAGCGCGGCAACGGGCGGAATTTGACGGCGCAGCCACGGCCACTCCACGAAGCGGAAAAAGGACCAGCCGCGCATCCCGAGCTGAGCGGCGAGCTGGCGCTGCTCGCCAGGGATATTCTCTAGTGCCTGCAGCAGCAGCCGCGTCGCCATCGGCATGTTGAAAAAGATGTGCGCCAGCAGGATGCCCTGCAGGCCATAAGGGGAGAAGGTCCACTCCAGCCCCAGAGCCTGACAGAGCGCGGCAAGCCAGCCCTGGCGTCCGTAGACGCTGAGGATGCCAAATATCGCCACCAGCACCGGCAGGATCAGGGTCATGGCGCACAGGCGCAGCAGCGCCTGCCGTCCGGGGAACCGCCGCCGGTAGAGGGCGCGGGCAAGGAAAATAGCGGGTACCACGGAGAGCAGGGCGGAAAGAAACGCCTGCCAGAACGAGAAACGGATGACGTGCCACAGATAGCTGTCGTGCAGCAGCGCCGTGACGTCGGTGGCTGGCGCGTTAAACCACAGCGCCAGAAATGCTCCCAGGGCGACGGTCACCATCAGGATGGCGGCGATCAGCCCCGGGAGTAACCAGCCGGCGATCAGCGGCTGACGGCGCGTTGCCATTCACTGACCCAGGCGGCACGTTTCCCGGCCACTTCTTGCGGAGAGTATTCCAGCGCGGTTTGCGGTTTGACCAGGCTGTCGAAACCGGCCGGTAAAGCGACGTCAGTCACCGGGTACATCCAGTTGCCGGTTGGGATCGTATTCTGGAACGACGGCGAGACCATAAATTTCAGGAACTTCTCCGCCAGTTCCGGCTGTTTGCTGGCATAGGTCCGGGCGGCGACTTCAACCTGCAGGTAGTGACCTTCGGCAAAATCAGCGGCGGCGTAGTTCTCTTTTTTCTCCGAAATAATGTGGTACGCCGGAGAGGTGGTGTAGCTTAGCACCAGGTCGCTTTCGCCTTTCAGGAACAGCCCGTAGGCCTCGCTCCAGCCTTTGGTGACGGTAACGGTTTTGGCGGCCAGTTTCTGCCAGGCTTCCGGGGTCTTGTCCCCGTACACTTTTTGCATCCACAGCAGCAGACCCAGCCCCGGGGTGCTGGTGCGCGGATCTTCGTAGATCACGCGCCATTTCTGGTCGCTCTCAACCAGCTCTTTCAGGCTCTTCGGCGGGTTTTTCAGCTTGTTTTTGTCATACACGAAGGCGAAGTAGCCATAGTCGAAGGGTACAAAGGTGTCGTTCTTCCAGCCGCCAGGAACCTTAACCGCATCGGCCGCCACGCCGCTTTTGGCGAACAGCCCGGTTTGCGTAGCCGCTTCCAGCAGGTTGTTATCGAGACCCAGCACCACGTCGGCTTTGCTGTTCTTACCTTCCATCCGCAGGCGGTTGAGCAGCGAGACGCCATCTTCCAGCGCCACGAATTTCAGCTCGCAGTTGCAGTCGGCTTCGAAGGCTTTTTTGACCGCCGGGCCAGGGCCCCAGTCGGCGGCGAAGGAGTCGTAGGTGTAGACCGTCAGGACAGGACTGGCAACGGCAGGCAGCGCAATCAGCGCCAGCAGGGGAAGAACAGTTTTGAACACTTTGCACCTCTGTATGTGAGAGTGGCAAAGGATTTTGAGCGACAGCCTCAAATCCCTTCGCCGGCGTTATCCGGATCAGGTTCGACGGGTATTTTCTCAGCACACGCTTGCGCGCAGCACCCCGTTGAGAACGACGGTATTGTAATGATTTGGTGAATATTACGAAAGTGTTAAGGTTCCGGCGGTGCAAACCACGCCGATTTAAAGTCAAACCAGCCCAGGGTATTCATGCGTAAACCGCGCATACTGCGCTGCCCCTGGATCATCAGCCAGTGGTGGATCAGCGGGACAATCGCCTGCTGGGACAGCAACTGCTGGCACCAGACGGCAAGGTTCATCTCGCCCGCACGCCACTGGGCGGCGTCCTGCTGCCAGTCGCGGGGAATACAGTGCTGCAGGAGCGGGACTTCATACAGATGCGAGAACAGCGAGAAGTCCAGGGGCAGGGTGAAGTTGACGCTGTTGAGCCAGATATCGCTCACCGTCTCGCCGCGATGCCACTCCTCATAGCTGACTTCCTGAATGTTTAACGTCACCTGCTCGGCAGCCAGCAGTTCGCTCATCATTCGGGCGATCACCCGGTGTTCGATATGTTCGCGGTAGAAGGTCAGGGTGAGGCTCTCCAGCCCGGCCGGTTTGTCGCCGCGTCCCGGGCGGGCGTGGTGCCAGCGCGGCAGCAAGCCATACGCCGGGAACCAGTAGGATTGATACACCTCCTCGGCCTGGTAGATCAGGTTCGCCGGGGAGAGGATCCGGCTTACCCACTGCCGCACCTCTGCGCTGGCCCCGCGGTGCGAGCGGGCGTCGAACAGCAGATAGTAGCAGCCCTCTTCCAGCCGGCTCTCCACCGCTTTTTCCCCCTCGGTGGGCCCTTCCAGCGTCAGGCCGACGCTCAGCTCTTCGTTGATATCCGGCAGTACCCAGACGTTGACCTCATCAATCAGCGCCCGGTAACCAAAGTAGTCATCGAAGGCGCGGATCTTCAGCTGGTTATTGTTGTTGCGGGAGACCGCATACGGCCCGGTGCCCACCGGCTGGCTGGCAAAGTTGTGCATCGATTCCCACTCGCGCGGCAGGATCATCGACGGTACATATCCCAGCAACCATGGCAGCCAGCGGTCGGGCTGCGAGAGCTGAATATCCAGGGTCCAGGCGGTGGGGGACTGGACCCGGGTAATGTGTGAATAGAGGGGCAGCTCGCGGGCGCGCTGCAGGGTGGCAATGACGTCGGCCATCTCCAGCTCACGTCCATGATGAAAATGGATGCCGGGCCGCAAGAAAAAGCGCCAGTGCAACGGGGAAAGTTGTTGCCAGTGGTGGGCAATGTCGGCTTCCAGTTCCCCGTTTTCCTCATTTATGCGCGTCAGGCCGCTAAAGATCTGCCGTGCCATATGGGTTTCGGAACGCCGTAGTGCGCTGCCGGGTAACAGGTTTTTCATCGGGCGATAATAGAGTACCCGCAGAATATGCCTGCCCTGGCGAAAGCTGCGGCCCAGATGGGAGACCAGCATCTGGCGTACCGCGGCCTTGTCACCCACCAGCTGCACCAGTTGCTCGATGCGATCCTGCTCGAGCAGATCTTCCGCCCGCTGCTGCTGCAGGGCGAGGCCGGTGTAAAGGAAGGTGAGGCGGGAACGTTTGCCGCGCCCGGCTTCGGCCTCCCAGCTCAGCCAGCCCTGTTGCTGCATGGTATTAAGCAGGGTGCGCATATGACGGCGCGAACAGTTGAGCAGCTCGGCCAGCTCGCTGAGCGTAGTCTCCTGGGGTTGGCCGTCACAGCACTGCCACAGGCGGATAAATTGTTGTTGCAGACGACCAGAGGGCATAAAAGAGGAACTCCTGACAAAAAATCAGCAATTTATTAATCCCTATATTAGGCCAATAATCTTCTTCGATGAAGCGAGGAGGTGAATATGAAGAGGTCGACCACGAATCAGTTTTACCAACAGTACTTCTCAGCGACAAAGGGAATGTCCTGGCTGGCCCGCCGGTGTGCAGAGCAGCGGCTGAAAATACTGGAAGATCTGATGCAGTGGGAGGTGACATCGTCGACCTCGGAACGCTGAATGGCTTCGATCATGTGTGACTGAGTATTGGTGCGAATCACCACGCCAGCAGGTATTATCTGCTGGCTTTTTTCGTTTTCACTTGCGCTAAAGGGAACAGGTAATGCTCTGGTTAATGACGATGGGACGCCGTCTCAACGGTGTTTATGCTGCCTTTTTAATGGTGGCTTTTATGATGGGCATCGCCGGTGCGCTGCAGGCCCCGACCCTGAGCCTGTTCCTGAGCCGCGAGGTGGGGGCTCAGCCCTTCTGGGTAGGGATTTTTTACACCGTCAACGCCGTCGCCGGGATCCTGGTCAGCCTGTGGCTGGCGAAACGATCCGACAGCCAGGGCGATCGCCGCAAGCTGATCCTCTTTTGCTGCGCGATGGCGATCGGCAATGCGCTGCTGTTTGCCTTTAACCGTCACTATCTGACCTTACTCACCTGCGGCGTGCTGCTGGCTTCGCTGGCCAATACTGCCATGCCGCAGCTGTTTGCCCTGGCGCGGGAATATGCCGACAGCTCAGCGCGGGAAGTGGTGATGTTCAGCTCGGTGATGCGTGCCCAGCTGTCGCTGGCGTGGGTTATCGGCCCGCCGCTGGCCTTTATGCTGGCGCTTAACTATGGCTTTACCGCCATGTTCTCGATTGCGGCGGCCATTTTTGCCATCAGCCTGGGGTTAATCGCCTTTGCGCTGCCCTCCGTTGCCCGGGTGGATTCCGCAGGCGCGATACCAGTGACCCAGGTCAGCGGCTGGAAAAACAAAAACGTCCGCAGGCTGTTTATCGCTTCCACCCTGATGTGGACCTGCAACACCATGTACATCATCGACATGCCGCTGTGGATCAGCAGCGATCTGGGCCTGCCGGACAAGCTGGCCGGGATCTTAATGGGCACCGCTGCCGGGCTGGAAATCCCGGCGATGATCCTCGCCGGTTATTACGTCAAACACTTTGGTAAACAGCGAATGATGGTGATTGCGGTGGCGGCAGGCGTACTGTTTTATCTGGGGCTGATCCTCTTCCACAGCCGTGAAGCGTTACTTGCCCTGCAGCTATTCAACGCGGTCTTTATCGGCATCGTCGCCGGGATTGGCATGCTCTGGTTTCAGGATCTGATGCCGGGGCGGGCAGGTTCAGCCACCACGCTGTTTACCAACAGCATTTCAACCGGGGTGATTCTGGCGGGGATTATCCAGGGGGCGCTGGTGCAAAGCTACGGTCATTACGTGGTGTACTGGGTGATTGCAGCGATTTCGCTGGTAGCGCTGGTGCTGACCTGGCGGGTAAAAGAGAGTGAAATTCTGGAAGGCGGCTTCACGAAATGAGAGCCCATTCTGACAGCGGGGGGGAATACGAATAGAGTTCAGGCGGGTGCTTGAGGCTGTTTGCCTGAAGCATTTGCGCAAGGGTAGACAGAAGAAAGCCCCACTCAACTTAACATTGATGTGAGGCTACCCAACACAACATACTTGACCCTATGAGGGTAGCCTCTTCATCGCTGGAAAGCAATAAGGAGGCTGGAATGCCAAAACGTACTCTGCTGTTAGGTTTGTTGATGATCTGTATGACGTTATTGATCTTCACCTGGATGGTTCGCGACTCGCTGTGTGAGCTGCGATACCGACAGGATCATACAGAGCTGGCGGCAGTGTTAGCGTGTGAAGTGAAACGTTAAGGCGAGGGCGGGGAGCTTTTTCCCCGCCTTTCCAGAGTGTTTGTTGGCTCAGGCACCTTTTTTAATGGCCCGCTAAGCGGGCCATTAAATTAATTCATAAAGGCTGGCTGTTTGTTCTCGTAGGCGGCAATCGCGTCTTCGTGCTGCAGGGTCAGTCCGATGCTGTCCAGGCCGTTGATCATGCAGTGGCGACGGAAAGTATCGATGTTAAAGCCATAGGTTTTATCTCCGGCTTTTACTTCCTGCGCTTCCAGATCCACCTCAAAGGTCATCCCCGGATGGCTCTGCACCAGCGCAAACAGCTCGTCGACCTGCTCATCGCTTAACGTCACCGGCAGCAGCTGGTTGTTGAAGCTGTTGCCGTAGAAGATATCGGCAAAGCTCGGGGCAATCACCACTTTGAAACCGTAGTCGGTCAGGGCCCATGGGGCGTGCTCGCGGGAAGAGCCGCAGCCGAAGTTTTCCCGCGCCAGCAGGATCGACGCGCCTTTGAATTCCGGGAAGTTCAGCACGAACTCCGGATTCGGCACTTCGCCTTTGTCATCCAGGAAACGCCAGTCGTTAAACAGATGGGCACCAAAACCGGTGCGGGTAACCTTCTGCAAAAACTGCTTGGGAATAATGGCGTCGGTATCGACGTTGGCCGCGTCCAGAGGGACCACCAGGCCAGTATGTTGGGTAAATTTCTCTGCCATGATGGTCTCCTTATTTCAGGCTGCGAATATCGGCAAAATGGCCGGTCACTGCGGCAGCTGCGGCCATCGCCGGGCTGACCAGATGGGTACGCCCGCCGCGACCCTGACGACCTTCAAAGTTACGGTTGCTGGTGGAGGCGCAACGTTCACCCGGATTCAGGCGGTCGTTGTTCATCGCCAGACACATGGAGCAACCCGGCAGACGCCATTCAAAGCCGGCTTCGATGAAAATCTTATCCAGCCCTTCGGCTTCGGCTTGCGCTTTCACCGGACCGGAGCCTGGCACTACCAGCGCCTGCACGCCCGGGGCCACTTTACGGCCTTTCGCGACTTCTGCTGCTGCACGCAAATCTTCGATACGTGAGTTGGTGCAGGAGCCGATAAATACTTTATCAATCGCTACGTCGGTCAACGGCACGCCAGGTTTCAGCCCCATATAGGCCAGCGCCTTCTCTGCGCTGGCGCGCTCAACCGGATCGGCGAACGAGGCCGGGTCAGGAATGCTGTCGTTAACGGAGATCACCTGCCCCGGGTTGGTGCCCCAGGTGACCTGCGGCGCAATTGCTTCGGCCTGCAAGGTCACCACGGTGTCAAACTGTGCACCCTCGTCGGTTTTCAGGGTCGACCAGTACGCAACGGCGTCGTCGTAGTGCTGGCCTTTCGGGGCATGCAGACGATCTTTCACATACGCGAAGGTGATCTCATCCGGGGCAACCAGACCGGCTTTTGCGCCCATCTCAATGGCCATGTTGCACAGGGTCATACGGCCTTCCATGCTCAGGGCCTGGATCGCGCTGCCGCAGAACTCCACCACGTGACCGGTGCCGCCGGCGCTGCCGGTTTTACCGATGATCGCCAGCACGATGTCTTTGGCAGTGATGCCCGGTGCAGCCTGGCCGGTAACTTCAATCTTCATGGTCTTCGCGCGGCCCTGCTTCAGGGTCTGGGTCGCCAGCACGTGTTCCACTTCTGAGGTGCCGATCCCGAAGGCCAGCGCACCAAAGGCGCCGTGGGTGGCGGTATGGGAGTCGCCGCAGACGATGGTCATGCCCGGCAGGGTGATACCCTGCTCTGGCCCCATTACGTGAACAATGCCCTGGTACGGGTGGTTCAGGTCGTACAGTTCCACGCCAAATTCGTTGCAGTTTTTGATCAGCTCCTGCATCTGAATGCGCGCCATCTCACCGGAAGCGTTGATGTCTTTGGTCTGCGTCGAGACGTTATGGTCCATCGTGGCAAAGGTTTTGCCTGGCTGACGCACCGGGCGATTATGCGCGCGCAGGCCATCGAACGCCTGCGGCGAGGTCACTTCGTGAACCAGGTGACGGTCAATATAGAGCAATGGGGTTTCGTTCGGCGCTTCGAAGACCACGTGCGCATCAAACAACTTTTCGTACAACGTCTTCGCCATGATTACACCCCTTCAGCGACATAGCGGGCGATGATGTCGCCCATTTCATCGGTAGTAACTGCGGCAGCGCCACGGGCCAAATCACCGGTGCGAATGCCTTCTTCCAGCGCACGGTTGATGGCGCTCTCGATTGCCGTTGCCGCGTCGTTCGCATCCAGGCTGTAGCGCAGCAACAGCGCCAGAGAGAGGATCTGCGCAATCGGGTTAGCAATATTCTTGCCCGCGATATCCGGTGCTGAGCCGCCTGCCGGCTCGTACAGGCCAAACCCTTCTTCATTCAGGCTGGCGGACGGCAACATCCCCATCGAGCCGGTGATCATCGCGCACTCATCAGAGAGGATGTCACCGAACAGGTTGGAGCACAGCAGTACGTCGAACTGGGACGGATCTTTAATCAGCTGCATGGTGGCATTGTCGATATACATATGCGACAGCTGCACGTCCGGATATTCCCGGGCGATTTCGTTGACGATCTCACGCCACAGGATCGAGGATTGCAGCACGTTCGCTTTATCGATCGAAGTAACTTTATGGCCACGTTTGCGGGCAGATTCGAACGCGATACGGGCGATACGTTCGATCTCAAAACGGTGATACACCTCAGTATCAAAAGCTTTTTCGTGCTGACCGCTGCCTTCACGGCCTTTCGGCTGACCAAAGTAGATGCCGCCGGTCAGCTCACGCACGCACAGAATGTCGAAACCGTTGGCGGCGATATCGGCGCGCAGCGGGCAAAACGCTTCCAGCCCCTGGTACAGCTTCGCCGGACGCAGGTTGCTGAACAGCTTGAAATGTTTACGCAACGGCAGCAGCGCGCCGCGCTCAGGCTGTTCGGCTGGCGGCAGATGTTCCCATTTCGGGCCACCCACGGAGCCAAACAGCACCGCGTCGGCATTCTCACAGCCGGTCACGGTCGCCTGCGGCAACGGCGTGCCGTGGTTATCGATGGCGATACCGCCCACATCGTAATGGCTGGTGGTAATTTTCATCGCAAAACGGGTGCGGATCGCTTCCAGAACCTTCAGCGCCTGTGCCATAACCTCGGGGCCAATTCCGTCGCCCGGTAACACAGCAATATGGTAATTCTTCGACATTACACGGTTTCCTTATTGTTCTCTTTATTCTGAGCTTTGCGTTGCAACTCTTTTTCCACTTCGGCGGCGCGCCAGATGTTGTTCAGGACGTGAACCATCGCTTTGGCGGAGGATTCGACGATATCGGTCGCCAGGCCCACGCCGTGGAAGCGGCGGCCATTGTAGTTGACCACGATATCAACCTGGCCCAGCGCGTTCTTGCCCTGGCCTTTGGCCGTCAGGTCATATTTGACCAGCTCAACGTCGTACTCGGTGACGCGGTTAATCGCCTGGTAGATGGCATCCACCGGACCGTTGCCGTTGGCGGCTTCAGCTTTGATTTCGTCGCCGCAGGCCAGCTTGACGGAGGCGGTAGCGATATCGCTTGAACCGGACTGCACGCTGAAGTAGTCCAGACGGAAGTGCTCCGGCTCTTCCTGCTGTTTGTTGATAAACGCCAGCGCTTCCAGATCGTAATCGAAGACCTGACCTTTCTTATCGGCCAGCTTCAGGAAGGCGTCGTACAGATGATCCATGTTGTAGTCGGCGTCTTTGTAGCCCATCTCTTCCATGCGGTGTTTTACCGCGGCACGGCCAGAGCGGGAGGTCAGGTTCAACTGCACCTGGTTCAGACCGATGGATTCCGGAGTCATGATCTCGTAGTTTTCGCGGTTCTTCAGCACGCCGTCCTGGTGGATACCGGAGGAGTGGGCGAAGGCCCCGGTGCCGACAATCGCTTTGTTTGCCGGGACCGGCATGTTGCAGATCTGACTGACGGTCTGGCTGGTGCGCCAGATTTCATGGTGATTAATGCGGGTCTGCACATTCATGATGTCTTTGCGCACTTTGATCGCCATGATCACTTCTTCCAGCGAACAGTTGCCCGCGCGCTCACCGATACCGTTCATGGCACCTTCTACCTGACGTGCACCGGCGTGGACGGCCGCAATGGCGTTACCCACCGCTAGGCCCAAATCGTCATGGGTGTGCACGGAGATGATCGCTTTATCTATGTTCGGCACGCGCTCATACAGCCCGGTAATGATGTTGGAGAACTCGAACGGCATGGTGTAGCCGACGGTGTCCGGGATGTTGATGGTGGTGGCCCCGGCACGGATCGCTGCTTCAACCACGC
The DNA here is from genome assembly GCF_916618945.1 of Leclercia sp. Marseille-Q4284. Lineage (NCBI taxonomy): Bacteria > Pseudomonadati > Pseudomonadota > Gammaproteobacteria > Enterobacterales > Enterobacteriaceae > Leclercia > Leclercia sp. Marseille-Q4284. Next base: position 132,658 of record NZ_CAKAKG010000002.1, on the reverse strand, counting down.
GGGCCAAATCTTCAATTGGCGTACGGCCGGCGTCTTCACAGGAGAACTCAACGTCGTCGGTGTAATTACGGGCGCGTTTCACCATATAGATGGAGCGCTCAATCACCTCATCCAGCGTGCTGCGCAGCTTGGTGGCGATGTGCATTGGCGAAGTAGCAATAAAAGTATGAATTCGGAAGGCTTCAGCGACTTTCAGCGACTCAGCGGCCACATCGATGTCCTTCTCAACGCAGCGGGCCAGGGCGCACACGCGGCTGTTTTTGATGGTGCGGGCAATGGTCTGAACGGATTCAAAATCACCTGGAGAAGAGACCGGGAAACCCACCTCCATCACGTCTACGCCCATACGCTCCAGGGCCAGCGCAATCTGCAATTTCTCTTTAACGCTCAGGCTTGCCTGTAATGCCTGTTCACCGTCACGTAAGGTCGTATCGAAAATAATGACTTGCTGGCTCATGGGTTAGGTCCTTGTCTGAATTTGGGCGCCTTGCTACGAGCATAAAAAAACCCGCGCAGTGGCGCGGGTTTTTTGTGTTACCAGAGAACGATTCAACGCTGAATTTCGCCCGCCAGCCTACCGCGCACAGTGGATGCGTTTAGTAGTAGTAGACCGGTGAAACGAATGCTGTGATTCATGAATCATGCCCCAGATAAATAAGATATGCTTTTAGTGGTACTGGATACGCCGATTGATGTCAACCCCTGAGAGGTGAAAACGGTGATTCGGCATACCAGACGCCATCAGTGGAATTAGCTTATTGTGCTGGTTTTTCCCTTTCTGACAATTTTGTTCTTCTGCAGGATGTCGCTGAATACATCGATAGAATTGTTTTAATATACTTAATTGCAATTGTTCAAACTTTCGAAACAATACATCGGCCTTTTGAATGTGTTAACTTTCATCATGTTAACCTGATGCCAAGCGTATAAAGCCTGCGAAGGTAGTGTTACTGATAATAAAATGTTAAGCATTTAAATTAAGTTGCTATTAATATTTTATTAAAACTTAAATAAGCCTTAACTAAACGCCATATTGTTTATTTGTGTGATTTATGGTTTCATTCGATCTATAAACTTATAGATATGTTTTTTTCTCTCTGAACATGTTCTCACGTTTTATTTTGTGTCCCTGTCACGATTGACGGGTATTTATATATTCCTAATTTGTAACATTTCTCTTTTTCTTGTTTTATATGCGTGGTAAATCATATTTTTAAAAATGATTGTTGCGGACGAGTAAAGGGAGTTTAGCGTGACAGTGGAGCAGGATATGTCTGAAGAAAAAAATGAAAAACCGGCAGCACTCGACGGGGCAAAACCACAGCTCCGTACGGTAGATCTGAATCTGTTAACGGTATTTGATGCGGTGATGCAGGAGCAAAATATCACGCGCGCCGCGCAGTCGCTGGGGATGTCCCAGCCCGCGGTGAGTAATGCCGTTGCCAGACTCAAGGTCATGTTCAATGACGAACTGTTTGTGCGCTATGGCCGCGGGATCCAGCCTACGGCACGGGCATTCCAGCTGTTTGCATCGGTACGCCAGGCTTTGCAGCTTGTGCAGAATGAGCTACCGGGATCGGGATTCGACTCGTCCAGCAGCGAGCGTATTTTCCATTTGTGTGTTTGCAGCCCTCTCGATAACTATCTGACCTCGCTTATTTATAATAAGGTTGAAAAGGTCGCACCTAATATTCATCTGGTTTTCAAGTCTTCCCTTAACCAGAATACTGAACATCAGCTGCGTTATCAGGAAACCGAGTTTGTGATTGGCTATGAAGAGTTCCGCCGTCCGGAATTTTCCTGCGTACCCTTATTCAAAGATGAAATGGTGTTGGTGACCAGCAAAACACACCCGCGCCTGCACGGTACGCTGCTGGAGAGCGATATTTATCGCGAACAGCATGCGGTCGTCGCCCTCGATCGCTACGCATCCTTTAGCCAGCCGTGGTATGACACCCCGGATAAACAGGCCTGCGTGGCGTATCAGGGAATGGCGATGGTCAGCGTATTAAACGTCGTCTCGCAAACGCAGTTGGTTGCTATTGCGCCACGCTGGCTGGTAGAGGAGTTTGCCGAGCCGCTGAATTTGCGGATATTGCCGCTGCCGTTGAACCTGAACTCGCGGACGTGTTATCTCTCGTGGCATGAAGCTGCCGGACGCGACAAAGGCCATCAGTGGATGGAAGAGCTGCTGGTGAGCGTCTGCCGCCGCTAATCGACCTCAGGATAAATGGCGCTGTTGTTGTTATTTATCCTGACTTTCTTTTTATTATTGAAATATTATTCTGCAGCCATTTTTTTCATTGCCGCTTTCGGTCAGTAAAATTGCATGAATTACTGCACCTTTCCCTTTTTAAATGATGAATGCTCACGGCGCTTCGTTATCGTAGTTGATTTATCCATAACAAATATTAATACCTCATATTTCTTCTTTCACGCTTCTGCGTTCGCGCGGGTTTGCTAATTGCCTGCCTCCCGGGGAGCGGTTATGGTAACTGTCACTCTGCACAATAAAAAAACGCCAGGGGTGACCCTGACAAAAAAGACGGCACGGTGCATATTTTTCCTGTCCGTCTGAAACGATAAGCCTGGAGGCTAATCATGGAGATGTTGTCTGGCGCCGAAATGGTCGTCCGGTCGTTAATCGATCAGGGCGTGAAGCAAGTGTTCGGTTACCCCGGGGGCGCGGTCCTCGATATTTACGATGCGCTACATACCGTGGGCGGTATCGATCACGTCCTGGTGCGTCATGAGCAAGCTGCCGTACATATGGCCGACGGACTAGCGCGTGCGACAGGTGAGGTTGGCGTGGTGCTGGTAACCTCCGGGCCCGGCGCAACCAACGCCATTACGGGTATCGCTACCGCCTATATGGACTCCATTCCGATGGTGGTGCTCTCCGGTCAGGTCGCGACCTCGCTGATTGGCTACGATGCCTTTCAGGAGTGCGATATGGTCGGCATCTCCCGTCCGGTGGTGAAACACAGTTTCCTGGTTAAACAGACGGAAGATATTCCCGGCGTGTTGAAAAAAGCCTTCTGGCTGGCGGCGAGCGGGCGTCCGGGGCCGGTGGTGGTTGACCTGCCGAAAGATATCCTCAATCCGGCGAACAAATTGCCTTATGTCTGGCCAGAGTCAGTCAGCATGCGCTCCTATAATCCAACGACCCAGGGGCACAAAGGCCAGATCAAGCGGGCGCTGCAAACCCTGATCGCCGCCAAAAAGCCGGTGGTGTATGTCGGCGGCGGGGCGGTGAATGCTAAGTGTGAAACGCAGCTGCGCACGCTTATCGAAAAGCTGAATCTGCCGGTAGCCTCTTCGTTAATGGGCTTAGGGGCGTTCCCGGCCAGTCATCGTCAGGCGCTCGGCATGCTCGGTATGCACGGCACCTACGAAGCCAACATGACGATGCACAATTCCGATGTCATTTTTGCTGTGGGGGTGCGCTTTGACGATCGCACTACCAACAATCTGGCGAAATATTGCCCCAACGCCACCGTGCTGCACATTGATATCGATCCAACCTCCATTTCCAAAACCGTCCCGGCGGATGTGCCGATTGTGGGCGACGCGCGACAGGTTCTGGAGCAGATGCTGGAGTTACTGGCGCAGGAGAGCAGCGTCCAGCCGCTCGATGAGATCCGCGACTGGTGGCTGCAGATTGAGCAGTGGCGCGCGCGGCAGTGCCTGAAATATGACACCCAAAGCGAGAGCATCAAACCGCAAGCGGTGATCGAGACTATATGGCGACTGACCAAAGGCGAGGCTTACGTGACCTCTGACGTGGGTCAGCACCAGATGTTTGCCGCACTCTATTATCCGTTTGATAAGCCGCGCCGTTGGATCAACTCCGGTGGCCTGGGCACCATGGGCTTTGGCCTGCCCGCCGCGCTGGGGGTTAAGCTGGCGTTGCCAAACGAAACGGTGGTCTGCGTGACCGGCGATGGCAGTATTCAGATGAACATCCAGGAGCTCTCCACTGCGCTGCAGTATGACCTGCCGGTGCTGGTGCTCAACCTGAACAACGGCTATCTGGGCATGGTGAAGCAGTGGCAGGATATGATCTATTCCGGTCGCCATTCACAATCTTATATGAAGTCACTGCCTGATTTTGTTCGTCTGGCTGAAGCCTACGGCCATATTGGCATTCGTATCAGCGATCCGGCAGAGCTGGAAGCGAAGCTCAGCGACGCCCTTGAGCACGTCAACAATAACCGCCTGGTGTTTGTCGATGTCGTGGTTGATGGCACCGAGCATGTCTATCCGATGCATATTCGCGGCGGTGGTATGGATGAAATGTGGTTAAGCAAAACGGAGAGAACCTGATATGCGCCGGATATTATCTGTATTACTGGAAAACGAGTCCGGCGCGCTGTCGCGCGTGATTGGGCTCTTCGCACAGCGCGGCTACAACATCGAAAGCCTGACGGTTGCCCCGACAGACGATCCCACACTCTCACGGATGACTATCCAGACGGTCGGTGACGCCAAGGTGCTGGAGCAGATCGAAAAGCAGCTACACAAACTGGTTGATGTGTTACGCGTCAGCGAGCTGGGGCAGGGGGCTTACGTTGAACGTGAAATCATGCTGGTGAAAATTCAGGCCACCGGTTACGGGCGGGAAGAGGTGAAACGCAATGCGGACATTTTCCGCGGGCAGATCATCGACGTCACCCCCTCTATTTATACCGTTCAACTGGCCGGTACCAGCGATAAACTGGACGCCTTCCTCGCCTCGGTGCGGGATGTCGCCAAAATTGTTGAAGTAGCGCGTTCTGGCGTCGTGGGACTTTCCCGCGGTGACAAAGTGATGCGTTAAGGATAAAAGTTTCGCCTCGAGCTTGCCCGGTGTGAATGACCGGGCTTTTTTTTGTGCACCGATGTCGCTGTACCGACAAAAGCGGTTGCCGGACAGGCTATTCTGCGCTTAGATGTTACAAGATTTAGCCATAACCCTGACGAGGTCATGGACTCTTTTCTTTTTTTTAAGGGGCAATTGTGAAACTGGATGAAATCGCCAGGCTAGCCGGTGTGTCGCGAACGACGGCAAGCTATGTGATTAACGGTAAAGCGAAGCAGTATCGTGTCAGCGATAAGACCGTTGAAAAAGTCATGGCAGTAGTTCGTGAACATAACTACCATCCGAACGCCGTGGCGGCAGGTTTACGTGCCGGGCGCACCCGTTCGATCGGTCTGGTGATCCCGGATCTGGAAAACACCAGCTACACCCGGATCGCAAACTACCTTGAGCGCCAGGCGCGTCAGCGCGGCTACCAGCTGCTGATCGCCTGTTCCGAAGATCAGCCCGATAATGAGATGCGCTGCATTGAGCATCTGCTGCAACGGCAGGTTGATGCCATTATCGTTTCCACCTCCTTACCCCCTGAACATCCCTTCTATCAGCGTTGGGCCAATAATGCGTTCCCGATTGTCGCCCTCGACCGTGCGCTGGATCGTGAGCATTTCACCAGCGTGGTAGGTGCGGATCAAGACGATGCTGAAATGCTGGCGGCAGAGCTGCGCACCTTCCCGGCGGAAAACGTTCTCTATCTGGGGGCATTGCCGGAACTCTCCGTGAGTTTCCTGCGCGAGCAGGGTTTCCGCACCGCCTGGAAAGACGATCCCCGTGAAGTGGATTACCTCTATGCCAACAGCTACGAGCGCGAAGCCTCGGCCCAGCTGTTCGAGAAGTGGCTCGAAACCCATCCGATGCCGCAGGCTCTGTTCACCACGTCGTTTGCGCTGTTACAGGGGGTCATGGACGTGACCTTGCGTCGTGAAGGCAAGCTGCCATCGGATCTGGCGATTGCCACCTTTGGCGATCATGAATTACTCGACTTCCTGCAGTGCCCGGTGCTGGCCGTGGCGCAGCGTCATCGCGATGTGGCCGAGCGGGTGCTGGAGATCGTACTGGCAAGCCTCGATGAACCGCGTAAGCCGAAACCGGGTCTGACGCGTATTCGTCGTAATCTTTATCGTCGCGGCATATTAAGCCGTTCGTAATGATGTCAGGGCAGCGTGCGCTGCCCTGAATTTCTCATCCTGCATTAACCTGTTAATTCCCACATTATTTTTAAGATAATTCCTTTAAAATCTTTGCCTGCTACACGTTTTAATTCCCTTTACTGTTTAAAACGTCACTTCATGTTTATATTCTTGTTATTAGTGCGATGAATTGTATTATTTTGTTACATAACCGATCGGCAGTGCTGAATTATCAGTCGTTTTTTCTCTCTGGATCTCCCTGCCTGCACCTGCCCGCCACAGGCTTCGCGCCCGCGGTGCATCTGGCGCTGTCATCCCCCTGCAATATGGCTTAAAATGCCGCCCGCGTCGCAAACTGACACTTTATATTTCCCCGTGATGATATGAGGGGTTTTTAAGACGGGTATGCATATTTGCGTTTTTTCTCACAAATATTCATCACGTTAATTTTGCCGCGCCAGTTGTGCAGTTAATAGCCGGGTCAACTTCCATTCGTAAATCAGTGACATTTAGACAGATGTCGCGGAAGTCCTGGCTTGACAAGCTTTTCCATCGCTCCGTAAACTCCCTTAAGTGGGAATTTGTGGGTTAAAGTGGTGAGGAGGGGTGAGACTGGCATGTTCCGTGGAGCGACGTTAGTCAATCTCGACAGCAAAGGGCGTTTATCGGTACCAACCCGATATCGCGACCAGCTGAACGAGAGCGCTTCTGGTCAAATGGTATGCACCATTGACATCAACCACGCCTGCCTGCTGCTTTACCCCTTGCCTGAATGGGAAATCATTGAGCAAAAGCTGTCTCGACTGTCGAGCATGAACCCGCAGGAGCGCCGCGTGCAGCGGCTGTTATTGGGTCATGCCAGTGAATGTCAGATGGACAGCGCGGGGCGTTTATTGATTGCGCCCGTGCTGCGGCAGCATGCCGGTCTGACAAAAGAAGTGATGCTGGTCGGACAGTTCAATAAGTTTGAACTGTGGGATGAAACGGCCTGGTATCAACGGGTCAAGGAAGATATCGACGCTGAGCAGTCCGATTCCGCAACATTATCGGAACGATTGCAGGATTTGTCTCTATAAAAAATGATGGAAAATTATAAACATACGACGGTGCTACTGGATGAGGCCGTCAACGGCCTGAATATTCGTCCTGATGGCATCTATATTGATGGCACTTTTGGCCGGGGTGGCCACTCACGTTTGATCCTCTCCCATCTGGGCGCGGACGGCCGTTTGCTGGCAATCGATCGCGATCCGCAGGCTATTGCCGTGGCGAAAACCATCGATGACCCACGCTTTTCCATCGTTCATGGACCTTTCTCCGCGCTGGCTGACTATGTCGGCGAGCGCGATTTAACCGGCAAGATTGACGGGATCCTTCTCGATCTTGGCGTCTCCTCACCGCAGCTTGATGATGCTGAACGTGGCTTCTCCTTTATGCGCGATGGTCCGCTGGACATGCGTATGGATCCAACGCGCGGCCAGTCTGCCGCCGAGTGGCTGCAAACGGCAGAAGAAGCGGATATTGCCTGGGTGATCAAAACCTTCGGGGAAGAGCGCTTTGGCAAACGTATTGCCCGCGCCATCGTTGAACGCAACCGCATTGAGCCCATGACCCGTACCAAAGAGCTGGCGGCCGTTATTGCTGCAGCCATGCCGGTGAAAGATAAGTTCAAACACCCTGCAACCCGTACCTTCCAGGCGATTCGTATCTGGGTTAACAGCGAGCTCGAAGAGATCGAGCAGGCGCTGAAAAACTCGATTAGCGTCCTGGCGCCGGGTGGTCGCCTGTCGGTGATCAGCTTCCACTCGCTGGAAGATCGCATTGTGAAGCGCTTTATGCGTGAGCAAAGCCGTGGTCCGCAGGTGCCGGCCGGGTTGCCGATGACGGAAGAGCAGCTCAGAAAACTGGGCGGTCGCCAGCTGCGCGCTTTAGGCAAGTTAATGCCAGGCGAAGCGGAAGTCGAAGAGAACCCACGCGCCCGTAGTTCAGTGCTGCGTATCGCAGAAAGGACCAGTGCATGATCGGCAGAGTGGCAGACACCCTCAGCAAGGTAAAAGAGACGTTAGGCAGCAACGAGCGTCATGCCTTGCCGGGCGTTATCTGGGACGACCTGTTGCGTTTCGGCAAGCTGCCACTGTGTCTTTTCATTTGCATCATTGTGACGGCGGTTACCGTGGTGACCACCGCTCACCATACCCGTTTGTTAACGGCGCAACGCGAACAGCTGGTGCTGGAGCGTGATGCGCTGGATATCGAGTGGCGAAATTTGATCCTCGAAGAAAATGCGCTCGGCGATCATAGCCGGGTTGAACGGATCGCAACGGAAAAGCTGCAGCTGCAGCATGTTGATCCTTCTCAGGAAAATATCGTAGTACAAAAATAAGGGAAAACGCGACGCATGAAACCCGCGGCGAAGGCGCTAAAACCAAAACGTCAGGAAGAACAGGCCAGCTTTATCAGCTGGCGTTTTGCGTTGCTTTGCGGCTGCATTTTACTGGCGCTGGGTTTCCTGCTGGGACGCGTGGCATGGCTGCAAATTATCGCTCCCGACATGCTGGTGCGTCAGGGCGACATGCGTTCCCTGCGCGTGCAGGAGGTCTCCACCTCGCGTGGCTTGATCACCGACCGTTCCGGTCGTCCGCTGGCGGTCAGCGTGCCGGTGAAAGCGATCTGGGCGGATCCCAAAGAGCTGCATGATGCGGGCGGGATCTCTCTTGATAACCGCTGGAAAGCCCTTTCTGACGCGCTGAAAATGCCGCTGGATCAGCTGGCAGCCCGCGTTAACGCCAACCCGAAAGGGCGCTTTATCTATCTGGCGCGTCAGGTTAACCCTGACATGGCGGATTACATCAAAAAGCTGAAGCTGCCCGGCATTCACCTGCGTGAAGAGTCCCGTCGCTACTACCCGTCCGGGGAAGTAACCGCGCATCTGATCGGCTTTACCAACGTCGACAGTCAGGGGATTGAAGGCGTCGAGAAGAGTTTTGATAAGTGGCTGACCGGCCAGCCGGGCGAGCGTGTGGTGCGTAAAGACCGTTATGGCCGCGTTATTGAAGATATCTCTTCCACGGACAGCCAGGCGGCGCACAACCTGGCGCTGAGCATCGACGAACGTCTGCAGGCGCTGGTCTATCGTGAACTGAATAACGCCGTGGCCTTTAACAAGGCGGAGTCCGGCAGCGCGGTGCTGGTGGATGTCAGCACCGGCGAAGTGCTGGCGATGGCCAGCAGCCCGTCCTATAACCCGAATAATTTTGCCGGAACGGCCAAAGACGCCATGCGTAACCGTTCTATCACCGACGTCTTTGAGCCGGGTTCAACGGTTAAACCGATGGTGGTGATGACGGCGCTGCAGCGCGGCATCGTCAATGAAAATACCGTGCTCAACACCGTGCCTTACCGAATCAACGGTCACGAAATCAAAGACGTGGCGCGTTACAGCGAATTGACCCTCACCGGGGTTTTACAGAAGTCGAGTAACGTCGGCGTTTCTAAGTTGGCGTTAGCGATGCCGTCCTCAGCGTTGGTAGATACTTACTCACGTTTTGGGCTGGGAAAAGCGACCAATTTGGGGTTGGTCGGAGAACGCAGTGGCTTATATCCTCAAAAACAACGGTGGTCTGACATAGAGAGGGCCACCTTCTCTTTCGGCTACGGGCTAATGGTAACGCCGTTACAGTTGGCGCGTGTCTATGCAACGATTGGCAGCTATGGCGTCTATCGCCCGCTGTCGATTACCAAGGTCGATCCGCCGGTTCCCGGTGAGCGTATCTTCCCGGAATCGATTGTCCGCACCGTCGTGCACATGATGGAAAGCGTGGCCCTGCCCGGCGGCGGTGGCGTGAAGGCGGCGATCAAAGGCTATCGCATCGCGATTAAAACCGGTACGGCGAAAAAAGTCGGGCCGGATGGCCGCTACATCAATAAATACATTGCATATACCGCAGGCGTTGCGCCTGCGAGTAATCCGCGTTTTGCGCTGGTGGTGGTTATCAACGATCCACAGGCGGGTAAATACTACGGTGGCGCCGTTTCCGCGCCGGTCTTCGGTGCCATCATGGGCGGCGTACTGCGCACCATGAACATCGAGCCGGATGCGCTGGCAACGGGCGAAAAAAGTGAATTTGTAATTAATCAAGGCGAGGGAACAGGTGGCAGATCGTAATTTGCGCGACCTTCTTGCTCCGTGGGTAGCTGGTTTACCTGCGCGAGAACTGCGGGAGATGGTACTCGACAGCCGTGTGGCTGCGTCGGGCGATCTTTTTGTGGCAGTGGTTGGTCATCAGGCGGACGGGCGTCGGTATATCCCGCAGGCGATAGCGCAAGGTGTAGCTGCCATTATTGCTGAGGCAAAAGATGAAGCCGCTGATGGTGAAATCCGTGAAATGCACGGTGTGCCGGTCATCTATCTCAGCCAGTTAACCGAACGTCTCTCCGCGCTGGCGGGGCGTTTTTATAACGAACCTTCTGACCAGTTGCGCCTGGTGGGCGTGACCGGCACGAACGGTAAAACCACCACCACGCAGCTGATGGCGCAATGGGCGCAGCTGCTGGGTGAAACCAGCGCGGTGATGGGCACCGTGGGTAACGGCCTGCTGGGCAAAGTGAACCCAACGGAAAACACCACCGGCTCCGCCGTCGACGTGCAGCATGTGCTGGCCGGTCTGGCAGGGCAGGGTGCAACCTTCGCGGCAATGGAAGTCTCTTCCCACGGTCTGGTCCAGCACCGTGTTGCGGCGCTTAAGTTTGCCGCCTCCGTGTTCACTAACCTGAGCCGGGACCATCTTGACTACCATGGCGACATGGAAAACTACGAAGCGGCAAAATGGCAGCTGTATGCCACGCACCACGCCGGTCAGGCAATTATCAATGCTGACGATGAGGTGGGCCGTCGCTGGCTGGCTAAGCTGCCGGATGCCGTTGCGGTCTCCATGGAAGACCATATCAATCCCAACTGCCACGGCCGCTGGTTGAAAGCCACTGACGTGACTTATCACGACAGCGGCGCGACCATCCGCTTTGCCTCTTCCTGGGGTGAAGGCGAAATCGAAAGTCGCCTGATGGGGGCGTTCAACGTCAGCAACCTGCTGTTGGCTCTCGCCACTCTGCTGGCGCTGGGTTATCCGCTGCCAGCGCTGCTCAGCACCTCCGCGCGTCTGCTGCCGGTTTGCGGGCGGATGGAAGTATTCACTGCCCCAGGCAAACCTACCGTGGTAGTGGATTACGCTCACACCCCGGATGCGCTGGAAAAAGCGCTGGAAGCGGCCCGTCTGCACTGCGCCGGTAAGCTGTGGTGCGTCTTTGGCTGCGGCGGCGATCGCGATAAAGGCAAGCGTCCGCTGATGGGGGCCATTGCCGAGCAGTTCGCGGATATCGCGGTTGTGACCGATGATAACCCGCGTACCGAAGAGCCGCGCGCCATCATCAACGACATTCTGGCCGGGATGCTGGATGCCGGGCGTGCCCGTGTTGTCGAGGGTCGCGCCGAAGCGGTGACCAACACCATCATGCAGGCTGGCGAGAACGACGTCGTGCTGCTGGCCGGTAAAGGCCATGAAGATTATCAGATCGTCGGCACCAACCGTCTGGATTACTCCGACCGTGTGACCGCAGCGCGTCTGCTGGGAGTGATGGCATGATTAGCGTAACGCTAAGCCAGCTGGTAACTATCCTGGGCGCAGACGTCAGCGGCGAGCTGACCTTCGATGCGGTCACCACCGACACGCGTAAAATCACTCCCGGCTGCCTGTTTGTGGCGTTGAAGGGTGAGCGTTTCGATGCGCACGATTTTGCGGAGCAGGCGAAAGCCGCGGGCGCAGGCGCGCTGCTGGTGAGCCGTAAACTGGATATCGACCTGCCGCAGGCGGTGGTGAAAGACACCCGCCTGGCGTTTGGTGAACTGGCTGCATGGGTTCGCCAGCAGGTCCCGGCGCGCATTGTCGCGCTGACCGGCTCCTCCGGTAAAACCTCCGTCAAAGAGATGGCCGCCGCGATCCTTAGTCAGTGTGGCAAAACCCTCTATACCGCAGGCAATCTGAATAATGACATCGGCGTGCCGATGACGCTCCTGCGTCTGACCCACGAGCATGAATATGCGGTGATTGAACTCGGCGCTAACCATCAGGGCGAAATCGCCTGGACCGTTAGCCTGACGCAGCCGGAAGCGGCGCTGGTGAATAACCTCGCCGCAGCGCATCTGGAAGGTTTCGGCTCGCTGGAAGGCGTGGCGAAAGCGAAGGGCGAGATCTACACCGGCCTGCCGGTCGACGGCATCGCCATCATGAATGCCGACAACAACGACTGGCTGAACTGGAAAAGCGTTATCGGGGATCGTAAAACCTGGCGCTTCTCACCGAATGCCGCCAACAGCGACTTCACCGCCACCAACGTCCATGTGACCTCCCACGGTACCGAATTTACGCTGCAGACCCCAACGGGGGATGTGGATGTACTGCTGCCGCTGCCGGGTCGTCACAATATCGCCAATGCCCTCGCCGCCACTGCGCTGACGATGGCGGTCGGCGCACCGCTGTCGGCTATCAAAGCCGGTCTGGCGAACCTGAAAGCCGTTCCCGGACGCCTGTTCCCGATCCCGCTGGCGGAAAACAAACTGCTGCTGGATGACTCCTACAACGCCAACGTTGGCTCCATGACCGCTGCGGTACAGGTGCTGTCTGAGATGCCCGGTTATCGCGTGTTGGTGGTCGGCGATATGGCCGAGCTGGGTGATGAGAGCGAAGCCTGTCACATCCAGGTGGGTGAAGCGGCGAAAGCCTCCGGTATCGATCGCGTGTTAAGCGCCGGTCATCTTAGTCAAAATATCAGCCAGGCCAGCGGCGTCGGTGAGCATTTTGCCGATAAAGCGGCGTTGATCGCCCGCCTTAAGGCCCTGGTCGAAGAACAACAAATTGTGACAGTTTTAGTGAAAGGTTCACGCAGTGCCGCCATGGAAGAGGTTGTGCACGCTTTACAGGAGAATGGGACATGTTAGTGTGGCTGGCCGAACATTTGGTCAAATATTATTCCGGCTTTAACGTCTTTTCCTATCTGACGTTTCGCGCCATCGTCAGCCTGCTGACTGCGCTGTTCATCTCCTTGTGGATGGGCCCGCGCATGATTGCCCGTCTGCAAAAACTCTCTTTCGGTCAGGTTGTGCGTAACGACGGTCCCGAATCACACTTCAGTAAACGTGGCACGCCGACCATGGGCGGCATTATGATCCTCACCGCGATTGTGGTGTCGGTGCTGCTGTGGGCTTACCCATCAAACCCGTACGTCTGGTGCGTGCTGGTGGTGCTGGTGGGCTATGGAATTATCGGTTTTGTCGACGACTACCGCAAAGTGGTGCGTAAAGACACCAAAGGCCTGATTGCCCGCTGGAAGTATTTCTGGATGTCGGTGATTGCGCTGGGCGTGGCCTTTGCGCTCTATCTGGCAGGTAAAGACACCCCGGCCACCGAGCTGGTAGTGCCGTTCTTCAAAGACGTCATGCCGCAGCTGGGTCTGTTCTACATCCTGCTGGCCTACTTCGTGATTGTCGGTACCGGCAACGCGGTAAACCTGACTGACGGCCTCGACGGCCTGGCGATCATGCCCACGGTCTTCGTCGCGGCGGGCTTTGCCTTAGTGGCCTGGGCGAGCGGCAACATGAACTTCGCCAGCTATCTGCACATCCCGTATCTGCGCCATGCCGGTGAACTGGTGATCGTCTGTACGGCGATTGTCGGCGCGGGCCTCGGCTTCCTGTGGTTTAACACCTACCCGGCGCAGGTCTTTATGGGCGACGTCGGTTCGCTGGCACTTGGCGGCGCGCTGGGCATTATCGCCGTGCTGCTGCGTCAGGAGTTCCTGCTGGTGATCATGGGCGGCGTGTTCGTGGTCGAAACCCTGTCGGTGATCCTGCAGGTGGGCTCCTTCAAGCTGCGCGGACAGCGCATCTTCCGGATGGCGCCTATCCATCACCACTATGAACTGAAAGGCTGGCCAGAACCGCGCGTGATCGTGCGCTTCTGGATTATTTCGCTGATGCTGGTGCTGATTGGCCTGGCAACGCTGAAGGTACGTTAATCATGGCAGATTACCAGGGTAAAAAAGTCGTCATCATCGGGTTAGGCTTAACCGGCCTCTCCTGCGTGGACTTTTTCCTCGCGCGGGGTGTGACGCCCCGCGTAATGGATACGCGTGTTTCTCCGCCTGGTCTGGATAAACTGCCGGAGCAGGTTGAACGCCACCTTGGTGGTCTGAATGAAACGTGGCTCAACGCCGTGGATCTGATTGTCGCCAGCCCGGGTATCGCCCTGGCTCATCCGGCGTTAAGCGCTGCGGCGGACGCGGGCGTCGAGATCGTCGGTGATATCGAACTGTTCTGCCGTGAAGCCCAGGCGCCCATTGTGGCCATTACCGGTTCTAACGGCAAAAGCACCGTTACCAGCCTGGTGGGTGAAATGGCGAAAGCGGCAGGCGTCAATGTGGGCGTGGGCGGTAATATCGGCCTGCCAGCGTTGATGCTGCTGGATGCGGCCCGCGAGCTGTACATCCTTGAGCTCTCCAGCTTCCAGCTGGAAACCACCTCCAGCCTGCAGGCGGTGGCGGCCACCATCCTCAACGTGACCGAAGACCATATGGATCGCTATCCGTTTGGCCTGCAGCAGTATCGTGCCGCCAAGCTGCGTGTCTATGAAAATGCCCATGTCTGCGTGGTGAACGCCGATGATGCGCTGACCATGCCGGTACGCGGGGCGGACGAACGCTGCGTGAGCTTTGGCATCAATATGGGCGACTATCACCTGAATCGTCAGCAGGGCGAAACCTGGCTGCGGGTGAAGGGTGAGAAGGTGCTGAACGTGAAAGAGATGCACCTGACGGGTCAGCATAACTATACCAACGCGCTGGCCGCACTGGCGCTGGCGGATGCCGCCGGTCTGCCGCGCGCCACCAGCCTGAAAGCGCTGACTACCTTTAGCGGTCTGGCGCATCGTTTCCAGCTGGCGCTGGAGCATAACGGCGTACGCTGGATCAACGATTCAAAAGCCACCAACGTCGGCAGCACCGAAGCGGCGCTGAATGGTCTGCACATTGATGGCACCCTGCATCTGCTGCTGGGTGGCGACGGCAAATCGGCTGATTTCTCTTCGCTGAAGCAGTACCTCGGCGGTGACAACGTGCGTCTCTACTGCTTTGGCCGTGACGGTGCCGAACTGGCGGCGCTGCGTCCGGACGTTGCCGAGCAAACCGACACCATGGAGCAGGCAATGCGGCTGATTGCCCCGCGCGTGAAGCCGGGCGACATGGTGCTGCTTTCTCCGGCCTGCGCCAGTCTCGATCAGTTTAAGAACTTCGAGCAACGCGGCGATCTCTTTACCCGCCTGGCGAAGGAGTTAGGCTGATGCGCTTCTCTCTCCCTCACCTGAGAATGCCCCGGATGCCCCGGATGCCAGGATTTGGCATCCTGATGTGGATCTCGTCGGCGTTAAAGGGCTGGGTCATGGGCTCCCGGGATAAAGATTCCGATAGCCTGATTATGTACGACCGCATGCTGCTCTGGCTCACGCTGGGGCTGGCGGCGATTGGCTTTATTATGGTGACCTCGGCCTCGATGCCCGTCGGGCAGCGTCTGGCTAACGATCCCTTCCTGTTCGCCAAGCGTGACGGGCTGTACATCATCCTGGCGTTCTGTCTGGCGATGGTGACGTTACGTCTGCCGATGTCATTCTGGCAGCGCCACAGTACCGCAATGCTGATCGCCTCGATCGTCATGCTGCTGATTGTGCTGGTGGTGGGTAGCTCGGTAAACGGGGCATCGCGCTGGATTGCCTTCGGCCCGCTGCGTATACAGCCTGCGGAATTCACCAAGCTGTCGCTGTTCTGCTATCTCGCCAACTACCTGGTGCGTAAGGTGGATGAGGTCCGCAACAACCTGCGCGGCTTCTTAAAACCGATGGGCGTGATCCTTGTGCTGGCGGTGCTGCTGTTGGCCCAGCCTGACCTCGGTACCGTGGTGGTGCTGTTCGTGACCACCCTGGCGATGCTATTCCTGGCCGGAGCAAAATTGTGGCAGTTCATCGCCATCATCGGGATGGGGATTTCGGCGGTGGTGCTGCTGATCCTTGCCGAGCCGTACCGTATCCGCCGTGTGACCTCTTTCTGGAACCCGTGGGAAGATCCGTTCGGCAGCGGCTATCAGCTGACCCAGTCACTGATGGCCTTTGGCCGCGGTGAAGTATGGGGCCAGGGGCTGGGGAATTCCGTGCAAAAACTCGAGTATTTACCCGAGGCGCATACCGACTTCATCTTCTCCATTATTGGGGAAGAACTGGGTTATATCGGTGTGGTACTGGCACTTTTAATGGTATTCTTCGTGGCTTTCCGTGCGATGTCGATCGGCCGGAAAGCACTGGTTATCGACCACCGTTTCTCCGGTTTTTTGGCCTGTTCAATCGGTATCTGGTTCAGTTTTCAGGCTTTAGTTAACGTCGGTGCCGCAGCAGGTATGCTGCCAACCAAGGGTCTGACGTTGCCGTTAATCAGTTATGGTGGTTCGAGTCTGTTGATCATGTCGACCGCCATTATGTTTTTGCTACGCATAGATTATGAAACGCGTCTGGAAAATGCCCAGGCGTTTACACGAGGTTCACGATGAATCAACCGAAGCGGTTAATGGTGATGGCAGGCGGTACCGGCGGACATGTGTTCCCGGGACTGGCGGTTGCGCACCATTTAATGGATCAGGGCTGGCAGGTACGCTGGCTGGGAACCGCAGACCGCATGGAGGCCGATCTGGTGCCGAAGCACGGGATCGAGATCGACTTTATCCATATCTCCGGCCTGCGTGGCAAGGGGATTAAAGCTCTGCTGCTGGCACCGGTGCGCATTTTCAACGCCTGGCGCCAGGCGCGGGCGATCATGAAGCGTTTTAAGCCGGACGTGGTGCTGGGAATGGGCGGGTATGTCTCTGGTCCAGGTGGACTGGCGGCGTGGTCGCTGGGGATCCCGGTTGTGCTGCATGAGCAGAACGGTATTGCTGGCCTGACCAACAAGTGGCTCTCCCGGATCGCCAGCAAAGTGATGCAGGCTTTCCCCGGCGCATTTCCGAAAGCGGACGTGGTGGGCAATCCGGTGCGTGTAGACGTGCTGGCGCTGCCGTTGCCGCAGGAGCGCCTTGTAGGACGTGAAGGTCCGGTGCGTGTGCTGGTGGTGGGCGGCTCTCAGGGCGCGCGCATTCTGAACCAGACGCTACCGCAAGTCGCAGCGAAGCTCGGTGACGCGGTGACCATCTGGCATCAAAGCGGGAAGGGCGGTCAGCAAACGGTCGAACAGGCGTATGCCGACGCGGGCCAGCCGCAGCATAAAGTGACTGAATTTATCGACGACATGGCGGCGGCGTATGCCTGGGCCGATGTCGTTGTCTGCCGCTCCGGCGCGCTGACGGTGAGCGAAATTGCCGCCGCAGGCTTACCGGCGCTGTTTGTGCCGTTCCAGCACAAAGATCGTCAGCAGTACTGGAATGCGTTGCCGCTTGAGAAAGCCGGCGCCGCGAAAATTTTTGAACAGCCGCAGTTCACCGCAGACGCGGTCGCCACCACCCTGGCGGGCTGGAACCGGGAGACATTACTGGAGATGGCGCAGCACGCACGTGCCGCAGCGATCCCGGATGCAACGGAGCGGGTGGCGAAAGAAGTGAGCCTGGCAGCCCAGGTTTAACCCTCGCAGCGCGTGTTGCGCTGCACGAATTTTTTGAAGTAGTCGATGGCGTTTAGAGAATGAATACACAACAACTGGCGAAACTGCGTTCAATCGTGCCCGAGATGCGTCGCGTCCGGCACATTCACTTTGTTGGCATCGGCGGCGCCGGTATGGGCGGTATTGCCGAAGTGCTGGCGAATGAAGGCTACCAGATCAGCGGTTCCGATCTGGCGCCGAACCCTGTTACGCAACAGTTGGCGTCCCTTGGTGCGACCATCTATTTTAACCATCGCCCGGAAAACGTCCTTGATGCCAGCGTGGTTGTAGTCTCCAGCGCCATCTCTGCCGACAACCCGGAAATCGTTGCCGCACACGAAGCGCGTATCCCGGTGATCCGCCGTGCCGAGATGCTGGCCGAGCTGATGCGTTTTCGTCACGGCATCGCCATCGCCGGTACTCACGGTAAAACCACCACCACGGCGATGGTCTCCAGTATTTATGCCGAAGCGGGCCTCGATCCGACCTTCGTCAACGGCGGGCTGGTGAAAGCCGCAGGCGTACACGCGCGCCTGGGCAACAGCCGTTATCTGATTGCCGAAGCAGATGAAAGCGACGCGTCCTTCCTGCATCTGCAGCCGATGGTGGCGATTGTCACCAACATCGAAGCTGACCATATGGATACCTACCAGGGCGACTTCGAAAATTTAAAGCAAACATTCATAAACTTTCTCCACAATCTGCCGTTTTATGGACGGGCGGTAATGTGCGTTGACGATCCGGTGATCCGCGAGCTGCTGCCGCGCGTCGGTCGTCAAATCACGACCTACGGCTTCAGCGAAGACGCTGACGTACGTGTGGAAAGCTACAAGCAGGTCGGTGCGCAGGGGCATTTCACCCTCGCGCGTCAGGATAAAGAGCTGCTGCAGGTCACGCTGAATGCCCCAGGCCGTCACAACGCCCTGAACGCTGCAGCGGCCGTTGCGGTAGCTACAGAAGAAGGCATTGACGACGAAGCCATTCTGCGGGCGCTGGAAAGCTTCCAGGGTACCGGTCGTCGTTTCGATTTCCTCGGCGAGTTCCCACTGGAAACCGTTAACGGAAAAAGCGGCACCGCGATGCTGGTTGATGACTACGGTCATCACCCGACCGAAGTGGATGCGACGATCAAAGCGGCACGCGCGGGCTGGCCGGACAAAAATCTGGTGATGGTGTTCCAGCCACACCGCTATACCCGTACCCGTGACCTGTACGACGATTTCGCAAACGTGCTGTCACAGGTTGATGCTCTGCTGATGCTGGATGTTTACTCAGCGGGCGAAGCGGCCATTCCGGGCGCTGACAGTCGCTCCCTGTGCCGCACCATTCGCGGCCGCGGCAAGATTGACCCGATTCTTGTCTCCGATCATGCCCAGGCAGCCGCGATGCTTGCCCCGGTGTTGACCGGCAATGATTTGATTCTGGTGCAGGGTGCGGGAAATATCGGCAAGATCGCCCGTACGCTGGCCGAAATCAAACTGAAGCCGCAAATTTCGGAGGAAGAGCGTCATGGCTGATAAGATTGCGGTCCTCTCTGGCGGCACCTCTGCAGAGCGCGAGGTTTCCCTGAATTCCGGTGCTGCGGTACTGGCAGGGCTTCGCGAAGGCGGCATTGATGCGCACCTGGTCGATCCGAAAGAGACTGACGTGACGCGCCTGAAAGAGATGGGTTTTGCTAAAGTCTTTATCGCCCTGCATGGCCGCGGCGGTGAAGACGGTACGCTGCAGGGCTTGCTGGACATCATCGGCCTGCCATATACCGGCAGCGGCGTAATGGCCTCGGCCATCTCCATGGACAAACTGCGCAGCAAATTGCTGTGGCAGGGGGCCGGTTTGCCGGTTGCGCCATGGGTGGCACTGACCCGTCGTGAATTTGAGCAGGGCCTTGATGCTAGCGTCACTGAACGTATTGCGGCGCTGGGATTGCCGGTAATCGTTAAGCCGAGCCGTGAAGGCTCAAGCGTAGGAATGTCTAAAGTTGACGAAGCAGGCGATATATCATCTGCATTAGCGCTGGCATTTCAACATGATGAAGAAGTTCTGATAGAAAAATGGCTCAGCGGACCGGAATTTACCGTTGCGATGCTCGGTGAAGAAATTTTACCGTCAATTCGTATCCAACCAGCAGGAACCTTCTATGATTATGAGGCGAAGTATCTCTCTGATGAGACGCAATATTTCTGCCCAAGTGGTCTGGAAGCGGAGCGTGAGACCCTTTTAAAGGCTCTGGTGCTCAAAGCCTGGCATGTACTTGGCTGCCGTGGCTGGGGACGAATCGACGTGATGCAGGATAGTGATGGGCAGTTTTATCTGCTGGAAGCCAATACTTCGCCGGGGATGACCAGCCATAGCCTGGTGCCGATGGCGGCGCGCCAGGCGGGAATGAGTTTCTCGCAGCTCGTGGTTCGCATTCTGGACCAGGCGGGCTGATATGTCTCAGGCTGCGCTGAACACGCGAAACCGTGACGAAGAAGAAGAGTATTCTTCTTCGCGTCGGAGTAATGGAACGCGTCTTGCAGGGATCACCTTCCTGCTCGCCGTGCTGTGTACGGTGTTTGTCAGCGGCTGGATGGTGCTCGGCTGGATGGAAGATGCACAACGTCTGCCTCTGTCGAAACTGGTGGTGACGGGTGACCGTCACTATACGCGTAATGATGATATCCGGCAGTCGATTCTGGCATTAGGATCGCCCGGCACCTTCATGACGCAGGACGTGAATATTATCCAGAGCCAGATTGAACGCTTGCCATGGATTAAACAGGCGAGCGTCAGAAAGCAGTGGCCAGATGAATTGAAGATTCATCTGGTTGAATATGTACCCATTGCGCGTTGGAATGATCAGCATATGGTTGACGTAGATGGAATTTCTTTCAGCGTCCCGGCCGATCGTGTCAGCAAGCAAAATTTACCCATGTTATATGGTCCGGAAGGCAGCGAAAATGAAGTGCTTGAAGGTTTCCGTAACATGGGGCAAGTGCTGGCTAAAGATCGTTTTACCCTGAAACAAGCCGCCATGACGGCGCGTCGTTCCTGGCAGTTGACGCTGACGAACGACATTAAGCTGAATCTTGGCCGGGGTGACACGATGAAGCGTCTGGCCCGTTTTGTAGAACTGTATCCCGTTCTGCAGCAGCAGGGGCAGGCTGAAGGCAAAAGGATTAGCTACGTTGATTTGCGCTATGACTCAGGCGCATCGGTCGGGTGGATCCCGGCGCCGGTTGAGGAACCTAATCAGCAACAGAATCAGGCTCAGGTACAGGCAGAATAACAATGATCAAGGCGACGGACAGAAAACTGGTAGTAGGACTGGAGATTGGCACTGCGAAGGTTGCCGCTTTAGTAGGGGAAGTTCTGCCCGACGGTATGGTCAATATCATTGGTGTGGGTAGCTGCCCGTCTCGTGGTATGGATAAAGGTGGGGTAAACGACCTCGAGTCGGTGGTGAAATGCGTTCAGCGCGCCATCGATCAGGCCGAATTGATGGCAGATTGCCAGATTTCCTCCGTGTATCTGGCGCTCTCTGGCAAGCATATTAGCTGCCAGAACGAGATTGGCATGGTGCCGATCTCAGAAGAAGAAGTCTCGCAGGAAGACGTCGAAAACGTCGTGCATACTGCCAAGTCTGTGCGCGTTCGCGACGAGCATCGCGTTCTGCATGTGATCCCGCAGGAGTATGCGATCGACTACCAGGAAGGGATTAAAAATCCGGTAGGCCTTTCCGGCGTACGTATGCAGGCAAAAGTGCACTTGATCACATGTCACAACGATATGGCGAAGAACATTGTCAAAGCCGTTGAACGTTGTGGTCTTAAAGTTGACCAACTGATTTTCGCCGGTCTGGCGGCAAGTTATTCTGTGCTGACCGAAGACGAACGTGAACTGGGCGTCTGTGTAGTGGATATCGGTGGTGGTACGATGGACATGGCCGTCTATACCGGTGGTGCGCTGCGCCACACCAAAGTTATCCCGTATGCGGGGAACGTGGTGACCAGCGATATCGCCTACGCCTTTGGCACGCCACCGAGCGATGCAGAGGCGATTAAAGTGCGCCACGGTTGTGCACTGGGCTCCATTGTGGGCAAAGATGAGAGCGTTGAAGTGCCAAGCGTCGGTGGACGTCCACCGCGCAGCCTGCAGCGCCAGACGTTAGCCGAGGTCATTGAGCCGCGTTATACCGAGCTGCTCAACCTGGTCAACGAAGAGATTTTGCAGTTACAGGAACAGCTTCGCCAGCAGGGTGTCAAACACCATCTTGCGGCGGGGATTGTATTAACCGGCGGCGCGGCGCAAATTGAAGGTCTTGCGGCCTGTGCTCAGCGAGTGTTCCATACGCAGGTGCGCATCGGCGCACCGCTGAACATCACCGGTCTGACGGATTATGCTCAGGAGCCGTATTATTCAACGGCAGTGGGCTTGCTTCATTACGGGAAAGAAACGCATCTCAGTGGTGAAGCAGAAGTAGAAAAACGCGTGTCGGTAGGTTCGTGGTTTAAACGAATCAACACCTGGCTGCGAAAAGAATTTTAATTTTAGTAAGAGACCGGCGAGAATTAACGGTTTCGGGCGACAGGCACAAAACGGAGAGAAACTATGTTTGAACCTATGGAACTGACCAACGACGCGGTGATTAAAGTCATCGGCGTCGGTGGCGGCGGCGGTAATGCTGTAGAGCACATGGTGCGCGAGCGCATCGAAGGTGTAGAGTTCTTCGCGGTGAACACCGATGCGCAGGCACTGCGTAAGACGGCGGTTGGCCAGACGATCCAAATCGGTGGCGGCATCACCAAAGGGCTGGGCGCTGGGGCAAACCCGGAAGTCGGCCGCAATGCTGCAGAAGAAGACCGTGAGGCACTGCGTGCTGCGCTTGATGGTGCAGACATGGTGTTTATCGCCGCAGGTATGGGCGGTGGTACCGGAACCGGTGCTGCGCCAGTGGTTGCTGAAGTTGCTAAAGATTTAGGTATCCTGACGGTTGCTGTCGTGACCAAGCCTTTCAACTTTGAAGGCAAGAAGCGTATGGCGTTCGCCGAGCAGGGTATCACCGAGCTGTCCAAACATGTGGACTCGCTGATCACTATCCCGAACGACAAGCTGCTGAAAGTGCTGGGCCGTGGCATCTCTCTGCTGGACGCCTTTGGCGCAGCAAACGATGTGCTGAAGGGCGCAGTCCAGGGTATCGCCGAGCTGATCACCCGTCCGGGTCTGATGAACGTCGACTTTGCTGACGTGCGCACCGTGATGTCCGAAATGGGCTACGCGATGATGGGCTCCGGCGTGGCGAAAGGTGAAGACCGTGCAGAAGAAGCCGCTGAAATGGCGATCTCTTCTCCACTGCTGGAGGATATCGATCTCTCTGGCGCGCGTGGCGTGCTGGTCAACATCACCGCGGGCTTCGACCTGCGTCTGGATGAGTTCGAAACCGTGGGTAACACCATCCGTGCGTTCGCCTCTGACAACGCCACCGTAGTAATCGGTACTTCCCTTGATCCGGAAATGAACGATGAGCTGCGCGTAACGGTTGTTGCTACCGGTATCGGCATGGACAAACGTCCTGAGATCACCCTGGTAACTAACAAAACTGCTCAGCAGCCAGTGATGGATCGCTACCAGCCGCACGGCATGGCACCGCTGACGCAAGAGCAGAAACCGGCCGCGAAAGTGGTCAATGACAATACAACCCAGACCCAGAAAGAGCCGGATTATCTGGATATCCCAGCGTTCCTGCGTAAGCAAGCTGATTAAGAATTAGCTGGAATTAGGGAATTTACGCTCTTTGTGCTAAACTGGCCGCCCGATAGTGATATACACTCTCGGTTGGATAAGTAACTTGGCGAGATTATACGATGATCAAACAAAGGACATTAAAACGTATCGTTCAGGCGACTGGTGTCGGTTTACATACCGGCAAGAAAGTCACACTGACGTTGCGCCCTGCGCCGGCCAATACCGGGGTCATCTATCGTCGCACCGACTTGAATCCACCGGTAGATTTCCCGGCTGATGCCAAATCTGTGCGTGATACTATGCTCTGTACTTGCCTGGTGAACGAGCATGACGTGCGGATCTCTACCGTAGAGCACCTGAATGCCGCCCTGGCGGGTCTGGGTATCGACAACATCGTTATCGAAGTCGATGCGCCGGAAATCCCGATCATGGATGGCAGCGCTGCACCGTTCGTTTATCTGTTGCTGGACGCTGGCATTGAAGAACTGAACAGTGCGAAGAAATTTGTGCGTATCAAAGAGACCGTTCGTGTCCAGGATGGCGACAAATGGGCTGAATTCAAGCCGTTTAATGGTTTTTCGTTGGACTTCACCATCGACTTCAACCATCCGGCGATTGATTCCAGCACCCAGCGCTATGCGATGAACTTCTCTGCTGATGCGTTTATGCGTCAGATCAGTCGTGCACGTACTTTCGGTTTCATGCGTGATATCGAATATCTGCAGTCCCGCGGCCTGTGCCTGGGCGGTAGCTTCGATTGTGCCATCGTTGTTGACGATTATCGCGTACTGAACGAAGACGGCCTGCGTTTTGAAGATGAATTCGTTCGTCACAAAATGCTGGATGCGATTGGGGACCTGTTCATGTGTGGTCACAATATCATTGGTGCGTTTACCGCGTATAAATCCGGTCACGCGCTGAACAACAAACTGTTGCAGGCTGTTCTGGCAAAACAGGAAGCCTGGGAATATGTGACCTTCGAAGACGAAGCTGAACTGCCGCTGGCATTCAAAGCACCGAGCACGGTTCTGGCGTAACGGTAGATCCCGTTATCTAAATTCGACTGGTTGACCTGGCACTCTCTCCGGCCAGCAAGACCAGTCGTTTTTGTTTTTGTCCTTTCTGAATTGCCGTAGTCAATGGCGCGTTTGCTGATTTCATCACCATTTTTAACCTCTGCGGTGCCTCATTACTGCTGCTGTGAAGTAGCTTTAGTGGTAATATCTGGGCGCGAAAATATAAAAATCATACGGTGAGTCTTAAGGCTTACTTACTTGTGGTGGGGCAATTGAGCGGAATTCTGACGCGCTGGCGACAATTTGGCAGACGTTACTTCTGGCCGCATCTCCTTCTGGGGATGGTCGCGGCGAGTTTTGGCCTGCCCGCGCTCAGCAGCAATGCCGAAGCGGCTAATCCTGCGAAGACCGCTACCTCCCGACAAGATCTGAACACGCGGGTTAATTTCACTAACCTTGCCCTGCTGGAAGCGAACCGCCGACCGAATTACACGGTAGATTACTGGCATCAACACGCTATCCGCACCGTTATTCGCCATCTTTCTTTCGCCATGGCACCGCAGGCGTTGCCTGCTGTTGAAGAGACGTTACCGGTTCAGGCGCACCATCTGGCGCTGCTGGATACGCTCAACTCACTGCTTACCCAGCAGAGCGAGCCGCCGGTCATTGTTCGTCAGGTGGCCCTTACCGCATTTTATCCCCCATCCGCTTTCTCCGTGTCGGCCTGGATTAGTCAGGTACAGGGCATCCGCGCCGGACCTCAACGCCTCAGCTAAATTAACCCTTTTCAATACCTTAATTTAACTGCCCATGATGGGGCGTTTGAGAATTTATTATGTTAATCAAATTACTAACTAAAGTTTTCGGTAGTCGTAACGATCGTACTTTGCGCCGCATGCGCAAAGCTGTCAGCGTCATCAACGGCCTTGAGCCGGCAATGGAAAAACTCTCCGATGACGAACTGAAAGGCAAAACTGCCGAATTCCGTGCCCGCCTTGAAAAAGGCGAAACCGTTGAAAGTCTGATCCCGGAAGCCTTTGCCGTGGTCCGCGAAGCAAGTAAGCGTGTGTTTGGCATGCGTCACTTCGACGTGCAGCTACTGGGCGGTATGGTCCTCAATGACCGCTGCATCGCCGAGATGCGTACCGGTGAAGGTAAAACCCTGACCGCGACCCTGCCTGCTTACCTGAATGCCCTGTCCGGTAAAGGCGTTCACGTCGTTACCGTCAACGACTATCTGGCGCAGCGTGACGCCGAAAACAACCGCCCACTGTTTGAGTTCCTCGGCATGAGCGTTGGGATCAACATGTCAGGCCTGCCGGCTCCGGCTAAACGCGAAGCCTACGGCGCGGACATCACTTACGGCACCAACAACGAATACGGTTTCGACTACCTGCGTGACAACATGGCGTTCAGCCCGGAAGAGCGCGTTCAGCGTAAACTGCACTATGCGCTGGTGGATGAGGTCGACTCCATTCTGATCGATGAAGCCCGTACTCCGCTGATCATCTCCGGCCCGGCTGAAGACAGCTCCGAGATGTATCGCAAAGTCGACAAAATCATTCCTCACCTGATCCGTCAGGAAAAAGAGGACTCCGATAGCTTCCAGGGTGAAGGCCACTTCTCCGTGGACGAAAAATCCCGTCAGGTAAACCTGACCGAACGTGGTCTGGTCCAGATTGAAGAGTTGCTGGTGCAGCAAGGCATTATGGAAGAGGGTGAGTCACTTTACTCTCCAACCAACATCATGCTGATGCACCACGTGACCGCAGCGCTGCGTGCGCACGTGCTCTTTACCCGTGACGTGGACTACATCGTTAAAGATGGCGAAGTCATTATCGTCGACGAACACACCGGCCGTACCATGCAGGGTCGCCGCTGGTCTGACGGTCTGCACCAGGCGGTTGAAGCCAAAGAGAACGTCGATATCCAGAACGAAAACCAGACGCTAGCATCTATCACCTTCCAGAACTACTTCCGTCTGTACGAGAAGCTGGCAGGGATGACCGGTACGGCGGATACCGAAGCCTTTGAATTCAGCTCTATCTACAAGCTGGATACCGTGGTGGTGCCAACCAACCGTCCGATGATCCGTAAAGATATGCCGGATCTGGTCTATATGACCGAAGCGGAAAAAATTCAGGCCATCATCGAAGATATTCGCGACCGTACCGCCGCGGGCCAGCCAGTTCTGGTGGGGACAATTTCCATCGAAAAATCGGAAGTAGTCTCCGAAGAGCTGACCAAAGCCGGGATCAAGCACAACGTTCTGAACGCCAAGTTCCACGCCAAAGAGGCCGATATCGTTGCCCAGGCGGGTTATCCGTCAGCGGTGACCATCGCTACCAACATGGCGGGTCGTGGTACTGACATTATGCTGGGCGGTAGCTGGCAGGCAGAAGTGGCCGCGCTGGAAGATCCAACCCCGGAACAGATCGCGCAGATCAAAGCCGACTGGCAGGTTCGTCACGATACCGTACTGGCCGCGGGCGGTCTGCACATCATCGGTACTGAACGCCATGAATCCCGTCGTATCGACAACCAGCTGCGTGGTCGTGCAGGCCGTCAGGGTGATGCCGGTTCATCCCGCTTCTACCTGTCGATGGAAGATGCGCTGATGCGTATTTTCGCCTCTGACCGTGTGTCAGGCATGATGCGTAAGCTGGGCATGAAGCCGGGCGAAGCGATCGAGCACCCGTGGGTGACCAAAGCCATCGCCAACGCGCAGCGTAAAGTGGAAAGCCGTAACTTCGATATTCGTAAGCAGCTGCTTGAGTATGATGACGTGGCTAACGACCAGCGTCGCGCGATTTACACCCAGCGTAACGAGCTGCTGGACGTGTCCGACGTGAGCGAAACCATCAACAGCATCCGCGAAGACGTGTTTAAAGCCACCATCGATGCTCACATTCCTCCGCAATCTCTGGAAGAGATGTGGGATATCGAAGGCCTGCAGGTGCGTCTGAAAAACGATTTCGACCTCGACATGCCTATCCAGGAGTGGCTGGATAAAGAGCCGGAGCTGCACGAAGAGACCCTGCGCGAGCGTATTTTTGCTAATGCCATTGAAGTTTATCAGCGTAAAGAAGAAGTGGTCGGCGCTGAGATGATGCGTCACTTCGAGAAAGGCGTGATGCTGCAAACTCTGGACTCCCTGTGGAAAGAGCACCTGGCGGCGATGGACTATCTGCGTCAGGGTATCCATCTGCGCGGCTATGCACAAAAAGATCCGAAGCAGGAGTACAAGCGCGAATCCTTTGCCATGTTTGCCGCGATGCTTGAATCCCTGAAATACGAAGTGATCAGCACCCTGAGTAAGGTGCAGGTGCGCATGCCGGAAGAAGTGGAAGAGATGGAGCAGCAGCGTCGCGAAGAGGCTGAACGTCTGGCCCAGATGCAGCAGCTCAGCCATCAGGACGACGAAGAAGCCGCCGCTGCCGCCATTGCTGCGCAGGCCGGTGAGCGTAAGGTCGGTCGTAACGATCCGTGCCCATGTGGTTCAGGTAAAAAGTACAAACAGTGCCATGGCCGTCTGAGCTAAGCATTAAACCAACTGAAAAGGCGCAGATATCTGCGCCTTTTTTATGGAATCAGGACAATGAAAACACTGCAAATCGCTGTCGGGATCATTCGCAATTCCGATAACCAAATCTTTATTACCCAGCGTGCGGCCGATGCGCACATGGCGAATAAATGGGAGTTTCCCGGCGGGAAGATCGAGGCTGGCGAAACACCGGAGCAGGCGCTGATCCGCGAGCTTCAGGAAGAGGTGGGGATCACCCCGCTTGGTGCGACCCTGTTCGATAAACTGGAATATGCGTTTCCCGATCGCCATATCACGCTGTGGTTCTGGCTGGTAGAAAGCTGGGAAGGGGAGCCGTGGGGCAAAGAGGGGCAGCCGGGGAATTGGGTTACGCTTCAGGCAAGTGATGCCGATAAATTCCCGCCGGCCAATGCGCCTGTTATTACCCGCTTAGTGGGTATCGAGTAAGCCTGCTCAGCGAAGCGCCAGCAGGCTGATACTGTTACTGCTGGCTTTCGCTCCAGTCATCGCTTTCAGAGTGATCGCCTTCGCTCGGTATACGTTTCTCCTCTGCCGCCCATTCACCGAGATCGATCAGCTGGCAACGTTTGCAGCAAAAAGGACGAAAAGGACTCTGCTCGCCCCAGATAACGGGCTTCCCACAGGTGGGGCAGTTCACGGTAGTAACATCAGACATCATGACTCCTTAACAACACGCCAGCTCAAAGTCGAGACGTTCCGGCACCAGACCATGTTCACTGTCGAGCGGCATGAAACGAATCGCAAAGCGGCTCTTGTGACCTGAAATTTGCGGATAAAGCTGATCGGCAAGGGGCAGCTGCAGGCGCAGCAGATCGGCATCCTCGCCGTTATCCTGATAAAACCCGTTCAGGCTGGTTTGCTTGCGGAACGGCGCGGAGTTGCGGATCAAATCGAGGATCAGCGACAGCGCCTGCGTCAGCGGCTCAAGGCTGCCGAGCCAGCTTTGGACCTGGATATCGCGCTGCTCCTGCGGCATATGCAGCCAGATATGCAGGGTCGGCAAATCGAAACTGCAGCAGCCGCCAGGAATGCTCAGACGTTGACGAACCAATGCTACCAGGCGATCTTCCCGCAAAAACTGGCCGATACGTGGCGCAGCCATCAATACCGTGCTGTTGTGTTTCAGCTGCTGACGCAGGCTGTCAATGCGGCTGTTATCCACGCCCGGGACTTCGGCCCAGGCCTGCAATTTACGCTGCTGACGCTCCAGCTCTTTCAGTAATTCAGTGCGGACTTCGCCACGCTCTAACACATCCAACAGGTCGCTTACGTTACGAAAAAAATGCAGCGCCGAGGTGTGGTCGTGTACCGGCAGGAGGCCTGAAAGCTGCTGGATTAAAAACTCGATGCGCAGCCAGGTACGCATTTTTTCATTGAGGGGATGCTCAAAAAGAACGTGGGTGTGCATTAGGCTTTTTCCTGTAAAACGGCCTGCGCCAGGTAGTACTGATGCAGGCGGGCAACATCGGATGCGATGGCATCCGGTGCGCCGTTATTATCAATAACATCATCCGCGACGGCAAGGCGCGCTTCACGCGTGGCCTGCGCGGCAAGAATTTGTTCAGCATGTTCGCGCCCGACATTATCGCGGGCGATGGTGCGCTGAATTTGTGTTGTCGGAGAGACATCCACCACCAGGACCCGGTCAGCTTTGTCGTGAAGCTTATTTTCCACCAGAAGCGGTACGACCCAGAGTACATAAGGGGAGGTCGCCTGCGATATCTGCTTCTGCGTCTCCTGCTGGATCAGCGGATGAAGCAGGGCATTAAGCCAGGCTTTTTCTGCAGGATGCGAGAAAATGCGTTCACGCAGCATCCGGCGGTTTAAGGTACCGTCGGGCGCAATCATGTCGTGGCCGAAATGTTCTGCGATAGCGTGTAATGCAGGTGTACCGGGCTCTACCACCTGGCGGGCAATGATATCGGCATCAATAATTGTGACACCCAGACGTGAGAAGGCGTCGGCCACAGTGCTTTTGCCACTGCCAATGCCTCCCGTTAATGCAACGATGTACCCCATTAATTAAAATCCTGGGAAATATTCATTATTGATATCAATTGCTTAAGATTTAATCTTTTAACGGCAATGGTTAAGCTCTGCTTACGGACTTTTTACCAGGTAAATTTATAGGATTGTAGCGTAAAAAAAGTGAATTTCGCAGTCTTGCGCAATAGGTATTAGTGCGTATGATAGCGTCACTGGAGTTGTGTGTTTCGTTTTTCGACATTTACCCCAGTACCCCAGGAATCCGCAAATGCGTATCGAAGAAGATCTGAAGTTAGGTTTCAAAGACGTTCTTATCCGCCCTAAACGTTCTACCCTGAAAAGTCGCTCCGACGTTGAACTCGAACGTGAATTCACCTTTAAGCATTCCGGTCAGACCTGGTCTGGCGTGCCTGTTATCGCCGCCAATATGGATACGGTTGGGACGTTTGCGATGGCAAAAGCACTGGCCTCCTTCGACATTCTGACCGCGGTGCATAAGCATTACAGCGTTGAAGAGTGGAATGCGTTTGCAGGCTCGGTATCTGAAACCGTGCTCAAGCACGTGATGGTTTCCACCGGCACCTCTGACGCCGATTTCGAAAAAACGAAACAGATCCTGATTGCCAACCCGAACCTGAACTTCATCTGCATTGATGTCGCCAATGGTTACTCTGAGCATTTCGTGCAGTTCGTCAGCAAAGCGCGTCAGGCCTGGCCGACCAAAACCATTATTGCGGGTAACGTGGTTACCGGTGAAATGTGTGAAGAGCTGATCCTGTCCGGGGCAGATATCGTGAAAGTGGGCATTGGCCCGGGTTCCGTCTGCACCACCCGCGTGAAAACCGGTGTTGGCTATCCGCAGCTTTCCGCTGTGATCGAGTGTGCTGATGCCGCTCATGGCCTGGGCGGCCAGATCATCAGCGACGGCGGTTGCACCACGCCAGGTGACGTGGCGAAAGCCTTTGGTGGCGGCGCAGACTTCGTCATGCTGGGCGGTATGCTGGCAGGCCACGAAGAGAGCGGCGGTACCGTGGTTGATGAAAACGGTGAAAAATTCATGCTGTTCTACGGCATGAGCTCTGAATCGGCGATGAACCGTCACGTAGGCGGTGTTGCTCAGTATCGTGCGGCAGAAGGTAAAACCGTCAAGCTGCCACTGCGCGGCCCGGTTGAGAATACCGCGCGTGATATCCTGGGTGGCCTGCGTTCAGCCTGTACCTACGTGGGCGCATCCCGCCTGAAAGAGCTGACCAAGCGCACCACCTTTATCCGCGTTCAGGAACAGGAAAACCGCGTTTTCAACAGCCTGTAATGCACTCTCGCTGGCGCATCTCGCGCCAGCGCTATCCCGCACTCATCGCATCCCCCAGATGGAAAATCGGCAGGTACATCGCGACCACCAGCGTGCCGATAATTAACCCCGTCACAATCAACAGCAGCGGCTCCAGCAGCGAGGCCAGATTATCAGCCTGCTGAAAAGTCTGTTCATTATGATGCTGCGCCAGATTAGTTAACATGATATCCAGCGACCCCGATGCTTCACCGGTGCGCACGAGCTGAATGCAGAGCGGCGTAAAGATCGCTGCTTCATTCAGGGCAGACCAGATAGGCGCACCCTGCATGATGCGCTGGCGTGCCGCCTGTAATGTCTCCTGCCAGAAGGGGCACGTCAGCGTCTCCTCGGTACTGTCCAGTCCCTGCAGAAAGGCGATGCCTGCCTGCTGGGTGAGCGATAGCACGGTAAAGATCTGGCTGAGCTTTTGCCCGCGCACCAGCGGGCCAATCACCGGACTGTTCAGCAGCAGACGCTGCGTAGCACGTTGCCACCGCCGGTTGCGGCGAACCAACATCAGGCCAGATGCCGCCGCCAGCAGACTTAATACCAGTTCGGCCCCCCACTCCTGAAGCGTGGTCGCCAGCGCCATTACGGCCCGGGTCAGCGCAGGTAGAGGCGTATTGAAGGTTTTGTAGATCGCGGCAAACTCCGGCAGCACCAGGGTCACCATCGCCACTACTACGGCGACGGCCAGGGCGAGAATGATGATCGGATAGCGCAGCGCCTTTTTCACCTTCGCGCTAAGCTGTTGCTGCGTTTTTTGCTGCTGGGCCAGTTGACGACAGCACTCATCAAGCTTCCCGGTCAGCTCCCCGGTTTTTACCATCGACACATAGAGGGGAGGGAAGACGTGCGGCCACTTTTTCATGGCTTCAGAAAAGGCACATCCGGCGCTAAGATCGTCGGCCACGCTCTGCAGTAAGGCCTGCCACTGTCGGGCCGGATGCTGCTGGGCCAGAAGCGCCAGACCGGCCGAGAGCGTTAAGCCCGCCTGCAGTAGCGTCGCCAACTGGTGGATCATCTCGTAGCGGTGCTGCGCCTGCCAGCGCGTCTGTTGCCGGCAGCGCCTGAGCTCAAGGGGAACCAGCTCCCGGCCTGAGAGGAGATCCCACGCCGTCTGTTTGTCGGGCGCCCAGAGTGCGCCTGTCTGCTGCTCCCCCTGCTGGGTGAGCGCCCGCCAGCGCCAGAGTTGATTACCTGTCATCTGATTCGCCCAGCATCTGTACCAGCTCCCCGAGGGTGGTGTGGCCTTGCTCTACCGCCATACAGCCATGCTCAAACAGCGTGATCATGCCCGACTGCCTGGCCAGTTTTTCAATCTCTTCGACCGGCGCGCCGCTGGCAATGGCGGTGCGCAGCTCACGGGTGATGACCATCACCTCGAAGATTGCCACCCGACCATAAAAGCCGTGATAGCAGCGGTCGCAGCCCACGGGCTGCCAGTGCGGCAAAGGGCGAGGCCACAGCGCCTGGGGTAGCGGCGCATCCCGACGCAACTCAGTACGACAATGGGGACATAGCCGGCGCACCAGCCGCTGGGCGATCACCAGAGTCAACGCCGAGGAGATCATCCAGCGCGCCACCCCCATCTGCTGCAGACGAACCAGCGTCTCTGCAGTGGAGTTAGTATGCAGCGTCGACAGCACCAGATGGCCGGTCTGGGCAGCGTTGATGGCGATCTCCGCCGTTTCGCCATCGCGAATTTCGCCCACCATGATGATGTCGGGATCCTGGCGTAAAAACGCCCGCAATACGCTCTGAAAGGTTAACCCCGCCCGCGGGTTAATGGGGGTCTGATTGAGCCCCGCCAGCGGAATTTCGACCGGATCTTCCACGCTGCAGATGTTTACTTCGGGCGTGTTCCTGGCCTGCAACGCGCTATAAAGCGTGACGGTTTTGCCGCTGCCGGTGGGGCCAGTCACCAGAATCAGTCCCTGGGATTTGTTCAGCGCGCTGGCGAAGAGTCGCTGCTGGGTCTCGTTCATCCCCAACTGTTCGAGCTGCAGCGTCTGTTGCTCCTGCTGCAGAAGCCGCAGAACGATTTTTTCGCCGCTGCGACAGGGGAGCGTGGCGATACGAAACGAGACGGGCGATCCCGAAAGCTCGACGGTAAATTGCCCGTCCTGGGGTAAGCGACGTTCGGCGATGTCCAGATTGCCCAGCACCTTCAGCCGGGCGATTAGCATTGTGCCCAGTTCGGCTGAGAGCGGCGGCTGCGGATAGAGCACGCCGTCAATGCGCAAGCGGATCTGCCAGCTCTCGTCGGTGGGCTCGATATGAATATCCGACGCGCGCTGGCTCAGGGCGTGAGTCAGGGTGTGGTTAAGAAGGTCGGTGGCGGAACGCGTCGAGGTATTAACCACGGGCAGATGTGCCTCCGACGTGGTTTGCTGCTGCTTTTCCATGCGCTCGGCGGTCCAGCATTCAATATCGATTCTTTTCTGCGTCGCGAAACGTAACGCCTCCAGCAGTTCGGTCGGCGGGTTGCCGACCACCGCAATATTGATTCTGTCCGGGTCGCTGGTCAGCAGCAGGGCGTGATGACGCCGACACAGCGCCGTTAACTGTTCAGGCTTCATTGCCCGCTCTCCTGCTCAGCCGTAAAGCGGAACACCTCTTCGCAGGCCTGCTTCAGCGCGCTGTCCTCGCCCACGGTGCAGAGTCGCTTCCAGCCGGTGATGCCGTTGCCATTATCCCACTGCGGGGTCATTACTACCTCGAGACCATTCAGGCTCTCCTGGCCGGTAAGGGTGACGGCACCTTTGGCGATACTCATCCCGGAGACATAGCGGCTGGTTGCCGGGGAGGGAATGCCGTTGACGCCTGCGTCGCAGCGCTCAGTTCCGCCATGATCGAGGGCGCAGAGTTCGACGGCGGTACGGTAGGGCATAAAGGTTTGCAGCATGTCGGTGAGAGCGGCTTTACGCAGGTAGTTCTGGTAAGCCGGAATGCCAATCGCGCTGAGAATGGCGACGATACCGATGACCACCATTAACTCGATGAGGGTAAATCCTTTTTGTCTTTCCATGGGTCGCTCCTTAAGTTGACGCACGCTACTGTGGCAGCGGGACAGACCGGGGGCGAGGGGCAAAAATCGATTTGTGAAGCATGATTCAGCGGGATGTGCGGACGTTACAGAGCAATGCAGCGGGTTTGCGAGGCGGGTCGTAAATCGGGTTTGCCCGGCCAGTGCTGACCGGGCTTAGTGTCACTTAGCGAAAGCGCATTGACAGGTCGAGGGCGCGAATGTGTTTGGTCAGCGCGCCAACGGAGATGAAATCGACGCCGGTTTCGGCGAACTCACGTAAGGTTTCGTGCGTCACGTTGCCAGAGACCTCAAGGCGGGCCTGGCCGTTAGTGCGTTTGACGGCCTCGCGCATCTGCTCAGTCGTAAAGTTGTCCAGCATGATGATGTCAGCCCCGGCTTTCAGCGCATCGTCCAGCTCCTGCAGATTCTCCACTTCCACTTCCACCGGCACATCCGGGTGCAGCCAGAAGGCTTTCTCCACGGCCTGGCGAACGGAGCCCGAGGCGATAATGTGGTTCTCTTTAATCAGGAACGCATCGGATAACCCCAGACGGTGGTTGGCGCCGCCGCCGCACAGCACGGCATATTTCAGGGCGGTACGCAGGCCCGGCAGCGTTTTGCGGGTATCCAGCAACTGGGTCGTTGTGCCTTCGAGCAGATCGACATAGCGGCGTGCTTCGCTGGCGACGCCGGAGAGCGTCTGGACAAAGTTGAGCGCGGTGCGCTCACCGGTCAGCAGGACGCGCGATGCGCCTTCCAGTTCAAACAGCGGCTGGTTAGCTTTAATGTTATCGCCATCTTCAACATGCCACGTCACCTGAACGCCGTCCCCGGCCAGCTGGATAAAGACCTCTTCCACCCAGCGTTTACCACAGAACACACCATCCTCACGGGTGATCACCACCGCATGGGAACGGGCATCTTCCGCCAGCAACTGGGCGGTAATGTCGTTGTCAGCGTTGACGTCTCCACCCAGATCTT
Source organism: Leclercia sp. Marseille-Q4284 (assembly GCF_916618945.1). Classification (NCBI taxonomy): domain Bacteria; kingdom Pseudomonadati; phylum Pseudomonadota; class Gammaproteobacteria; order Enterobacterales; family Enterobacteriaceae; genus Leclercia; species Leclercia sp. Marseille-Q4284. The sequence continues at coordinate 97,319 of NZ_CAKAKG010000002.1, read as the reverse complement.
CGCGCAACGCATTGGCGACGCTTACCGGAATATCGAGATTAATACGTTCCAGCAGTACGTTACGTCTGTGGTCGGGGTTGTAGCGACGAGGCGGCATGTTAAAACTCCAAATTGGTAACGAATCATAAGATTGAAACATGCTACTCTGAACCGGGAATCAGCACCATATATAAGGAGATCCTGCATGCACTCAGAACATGGCTGGCTGGCAGAGGCACGGCGTGTTCCTTCGCCACACCACGATTGCCGCCCGGAGGATGAGATCCCGTCGCTGCTGGTGGTGCATAACATCAGCCTGCCGCCAGGCGAGTTTGGCGGTCCGTGGATTGACGCGCTATTCACCGGGACAATCGATCCCGATGCTCACCCCTTTTTCGCGGAGATCGCTCACCTGCGCGTTTCTGCCCATTGTCTGATTCGCCGTGACGGTGAAATCGTCCAGTATGTTCCCTTTGATAAACGTGCCTGGCATGCAGGCGTTTCTCAGTATCAGGGGCGTGAACGCTGCAATGATTTTTCTATTGGTATCGAGCTGGAAGGCACGGATACGCTGCCTTACACCGATGCGCAGTATCAGCAACTGGCCGCGGTGACGCGCACGCTTATCAGCCTCTACCCGGCTATCGCCCGCAACGTGACCGGACACAGCGATATTGCGCCGCAGCGCAAGACCGACCCCGGGCCGGCGTTTGACTGGCAACGATTCAACACCCTGCTTACCGCCCTGTCAGAAAAGGAGATGACATGACGTTATTTACCATGCTGCTGGTAATGATTGCTGAGCGTTTGTTCAAGCTGGGCGAGCACTGGCATCTGGATCACCGGATGGAAGTGCTGTTTCGTCGCATCCGTCATTTTTCCATGATCCGCACCCTGCTGATGACGGCGGGGGTGATGCTTGTAGTGTTCCTGCTGCTGCGTTCGCTGTACGGCCTGTTCTTTAATGTGCCGCTGCTGGTGGTGTGGATCCTGCTCGGCGTCCTCTGCATTGGCGCGGGCAAGGTGCGTTTGCACTACCATGCCTACCTGAAGGCGGCAACCAACAATGATGCCCATGCCCGCGGGGCGATGGCCAGCGAGCTGACGCTGATCCACGGCGTACCGCCGGAGTGCAATGAGCGCGAGTTTTTACGCGAGCTGCAGAATGCGCTGCTGTGGATTAACTTCCGCTTCTATCTGGCACCCTTGTTCTGGTTTGTGGTGGGCGGCGCTTGGGGCCCGGTCCTGATGATGGGCTATGCGTTTTTACGCGCCTGGCAGAGCTGGCTGGCGCGCTACCTGACCCCGCACGAGCGATTGCAGTCAGGGATCGACGCCATTCTGCACGTGCTGGACTGGCTGCCGGTGCGGCTGTTCGGGGTGGTGTATGCGTTGATTGGGCATGGTGAGAAAGCCCTGCCGGCATGGTTCGCCTCGCTGGGAGATCGTCATACCTCGCAGTACCTGGTGTTAACGCGTCTGGCGCAGTTCTCGCTGGCCCGCGAGCCGCACACCGATAAGATCGAAACGCCGAAAGCGGCCGTCTCAATGGCCAAGAAAACGTCGTTTGTAGTAGTGGTAATTGTGGCGCTGCTGACCATTTACGGCACGCTGATCTAAACCAGCGTGCCGCAGGACTTACACTGTATCCGCTGACGGGATGCCAAAATCAGGCATCCCGTTTTCATTCCAGCGAACAAGTTTCAGGCGGGTGTGGCGGTTTGGATCGTAGAGCGGATCGCCCTCGATTTCGGTGTAGTTGCGTGCATGGTAAATCAGCACGTCTTCGCCGTCCGGCGTTTGGGTGAAGCTGTTGTGTCCCGGCCCGTACTGACGGTTCTCGTAGCTGGTGGTGAATACCGGCTGCGGTGATTTATGCCAGTTCGCCGGGTTCTGTGGGTCGGCATTGAGGTCGATCCACAGCAGCCCCATGCAGTAATTTTCATCCGTGGCGCTGGCGGAGTAGCTGATAAACAACCGCTCGCCGTGGAACAGCACTGCCGGACCTTCGTTGACCCAGAACCCACGGCACTCCCAGTCATACTCCGGTTTGCTGAGCATCACCGGCTCGCCTTTTAAGGTCCACGGGTTCTCCATCTCGCACAGATACAGATTCGAGTTACCGGTGATATCCGGGGCTTTTTGCGCCCAGAGATACCAGCGTTTCCCCTGATGAATAAAAGTGGTGGCGTCTAACGCAAAGGTATCGAAGGGCGTTTTAACTTGCCCTTTTTCCGTCCACTCTCCTGTCAGGGGATCGTTGTCGGTACATTCGAGCACAAACATCCGGTGCTGGAACATCCCGAGTTTATCCAGCGCCTGGGTGTGCGTGGCGGCAAAATAGATGTACCAGTTGCCGTCAATGCAGTGCAGTTCCGGGGCCCAGATCAGCTGACTCATCGGGCCGGTGGCCGGTTTGCGCCAGACCACCACCTCATCGGCACTGCGCAGCCCCTCCAGCGTGTCGGCACGGCGGATCGCCAGCCGGTCATATTCCGGCACCGAGGCAATAAAGTAGTATTGCCCTTCATGATGAAGAATGTACGGGTCAGCGCGTTGTTCAATAAACGGGTTTGGCCAGGTTTGCATTCGGCTTTCCTTATTTAGTCTCAGCGGCTTTGAGTTCCTGAAAATCATTCAGCTCGCGATAGTTGTTCCGGCGTTTTTCCAGGTCTTCCTGAATCTGCTTCATGGTTTCGCGATCGACTTTCAGCAGACGGACCACGCCAGCGGTAACGAGGTACCCGACGCCCGGGATGACGGTAAAGAGCAGGACGATCCCGTTAATGGCGTCCGCGCTTTGCGCTTTAGCACCCGCATCATAACCGTACCAGGAGAGCAGGAAGCCCACCATCGCCCCGGCAATCGCCAGGCCCAGCTTGAGGAAGAAGATGTTGCCGGAGAAGCTGATCCCGGTGATGCGTTTACCGGTTTTCCATTCGCCATAGTCGTCCACGTCGGCCATCAGCGACCAGTGCAGCGGCGACGGGATCTGGTGCAGGATGTTCAGCAGGAAGTAGAGCACCACAATGGTCACGGTGGCTTTCGGATCGAAGAAGTAGAAGGCGGTGGAGAAGATCGCCAGCACGATGTTGGTCCAGAAGAAGACCTTCAGCTTACACCAGCGGTCGGTCAGCACTTTTGCCAGCACGCTGCCAAGCATCATGCCTACCACGCCCAGGCTGATAAACAGGGTGGCGAAGTGGGTGCTCTGGCCCATAACCCAGGTAACGTAGTACATGGTTGCCGCCATGCGGATAAAGCCCGGGCAGACGTTGCACAGGGTCAGGAGCAGAATGCGTACCCACTGGTCGTTCTTCCACACGTCTTTGAGATCGTTTTTCAGCTCGTCATGGGTTTGCACTGCCGGGCGCACGCGCTCGCGCACGGTAGAGAAGCTGAACAGGAACATGCAGGTACCAATCAGCGCCAGCACGGTCATCGCCATCTGGTAGCCTTTGGCTTTGTCTTCGCCGCCGAACCAGTCAGCCATCGGCAGCAGCGTCAGCGACAGCAGCAGCGTGGCGATACCGACCATCACGAAGCGATAGGACTGACAGGCCACGCGCTCTTTGGGATCGTTAGTGATCACGCCACCCAGCGAGCAGTAGGGGATGTTGATCGCCGTATAGGTCAGAGAGAGCAGGAAGTAGGTAACAAAGGCATAGATAACTTTGCTGTTGTAGGTCCAGTCCGGGGTGGTGAACATGAGGATACTGAACAGCGCATAGGGGAAGGCGATCCATAACAGCCATGGACGAAATCGCCCATACTTACTGCGGGTACGATCGGCAATGGCGCCCATAATCGGGTCGGTAATGGCATCAATGACGCGCACGGAGAGCAGCAGCACCCCCACCAGCGCCGGGGCCAGACCGAAAATATCCGTATAAAAATAGTTCACAAACAGCATGATGGCGCCAAAGATGATGTTGCATCCGGCATCCCCCATTCCATAGCCGATCTTTTCTTTTACTGAAAGTTTATTGTTATCCATCGACGATTCTCCGAGTTCGGTATGGAGAGAATTATTCGCTGCCAAAGCAAAATATGCGTTGCAGTATAACGTCGGTGATATGGATAAAATGGCTGTAGACGGGAAAGTGTGAGGAAGGTAACAACCCTCTGCGTCCGGGGGGACGCAGAGGGGAAGGGCATTAATGCGCTTTTACTGCTTTGGCATTTTTTTCTTTAAACATATAGCCGACCCCGAGGATCACAATCCAGACCGGGATCAGGTAGACCGAGATCGCCATGCCCGGCGTCATCAGCATGATAACCAGTACCGCTGCCATAAAGATCAGGCAAACCCAGTTACCCAGCGGGTAGAGCAGGGCAGGGAAGCGCGTTTTCACGCCCTGCTGCTGTTTCGCACGACGGAACTTCATGTGCGCCAGGCTGATCATCGCCCAGTTGATCACCAGGGCGGAGACCACCAGCGCCATCAGCAGACCAAAGGCAGAGTCCGGGGCCAGGTAGTTGATCAGCACGCACAGTGCCGTCACAACCGCCGACACGATAATGGTGTTAACCGGCACGCCACGCTTATCGACATTGAGCAGCGCTTTCGGGGCGTTACCCTGCTGAGCCAGGCCGAACAGCATACGGCTGTTGCAGTAAACGCAGCTGTTGTACACCGACAGCGCCGCGGTCAGTACCACTACGTTCAGGGCGTTGGCCACGAAGGTGTCGCCCAGCTCGTGGAAGATCAGCACGAACGGGCTGGTGTCCGCGGTAACGCGGGTCCATGGCAGCAGGGAGAGCAGTACGGCCAGCGAGCCCACATAGAAGATCAGGATGCGGTAGATCACCTGGTTGGTGGCTTTCGGAATGCTCTGCTCCGGGTTGTCTGCTTCAGCGGCGGTAATACCCACCAGCTCCAGACCACCGAAGGAGAACATAATGATCGCCATCATCATCACCAGCCCGGTCATGCCATGTGGCAGGAAGCCGCCCTGATCCCAGAGATTACTTACGCTTGCCTGTGGGCCGCCGTTGCCGCTGAACAGCAGCCAGCCGCCGAACAGGATCATTGCCACAACCGCGATAACTTTAATAATGGCAAACCAGAACTCCATCTCACCGAACACTTTCACGTTGGTCAGGTTAATGGCGTTGATCACCACGAAGAAGACCGCCGCAGAAGCCCAGGTCGGGATCTCAGGCCACCAGAACTGGACGTATTTACCGACTGCGGTCAGTTCCGCCATCGCCACCAGCACATACAGCACCCAGTAGTTCCAGCCAGAGGCGAAGCCGGCAAAGCTGCCCCAGTATTTATAGGCAAAATGGCTGAAAGAACCGGCGACCGGCTCTTCGACCACCATTTCACCGAGCTGACGCATAATCAGAAAGGCAATAAAACCGGCAATGGCGTAACCCAGAATAATACCCGGACCGGCAGACTGAATAACCGATGCGCTGCCCAGGAACAGGCCGGTACCGATAGCGCCCCCGAGAGCAATAAGCTGAATATGGCGGTTTTTAAGGCCGCGCTTCAGCTGATCGCCGTGCTGTTGACCATCCATTATGAAACCTCGTGTGTGGTTGTTATGTTCACGCTCAGGCGTGTGTAATTATGAAATTCCATTTCATGTATTTATTAGTTTACGGTTCAATTGGCTGAAATAACCGGATGTGTCTTCCGTAATCGGAAGAATAGTGTTAAGCGACGGCGAATGCACCTGCTTTATGCGTGGAGAAAGCGAGTTCGAATAAAAAGAAAGCATTTGTAAATCGTTCCGTTTGCGTCCCTTCATCAACCTATAGAATAAAAATGCTCCATAAGTGGGCAGTTTTTCATTTTTTACTCCGCTAAATCGGTTCAGATCGCACTTTTCATCGTTTCGATAACGTTAAAACTGCCTCTTTAGGAGTAATCATTTCATTTGTGCAGAGTTACATTTTTGAAACGTTATTTCTGTAAGGTTGTTAAAATAAGCAGGGTTTACTGATTTCGGTCAAAACCAATATGGACAGAAGGTGAATACTTTGTTACTTTAGCGATACGAATATGAAATTGGTAAGACCAATTGACTCCGGGCAAAAAGGCGTAAGACAGGGAATATGGCCTACAGCAAAATTCGCCAACCAAAATTATCCGATGTGATTGAGCAGCAGCTGGAGTTTTTGATCCTGGAGGGGACCCTGCGCCCCGGTGAAAAACTACCACCTGAACGCGAACTGGCTAAACAGTTCGACGTTTCCCGTCCCTCGCTGCGTGAGGCGATCCAACGTCTCGAAGCCAAGGGCCTGCTGCTTCGTCGCCAGGGTGGCGGAACCTTTGTGCAAAACAGCCTGTGGCAGAGCTTCAGCGACCCGTTAGTGGAGCTGCTCTCCGACCACCCAGAATCCCAGTTCGATCTGCTTGAGACCCGTCACGCGCTTGAAGGCATCGCGGCTTACTACGCGGCGCTGCGCAGCAACGATGAAGATCGTGAACGCATTCGCGAACTCCATCAGGCCATTGAACGGGCCCAACAGTCCGGCGATCTCGACGCCGAGTCCGACGCCGTCGTCCAGTATCAAATTGCCGTCACTGAAGCAGCCCACAACGTGGTGCTCCTCCATCTGCTACGCTGCATGGAGCCAATGCTTGCCCAGAACGTTCGTCAGAATTTTGAATTGTTGTATGCCCGTCGGGAGATGCTCCCGCTGGTCAGCAACCATCGCACTCGTGTATTCGAGGCGATAATGGCCGGGGAGCCGGAGCAGGCGCGTGAAGCGTCGCACCGTCACCTGGCTTTTATTGAGGAAATCTTGCTGGACCGCAGCCGTGAACAGAGTCGTCGAGAACGTTCACTGCGCCGCATACAGCAACGAAAGGATTAAGCGCCAGTTTTTTAGAGCGCGGCAACTAAACGCAGAACCTGTCTTATTGTGTTTTCTGACGAAAATACAATGGGACAGGTTCCAGACAAATCAACGTATTAGATAGATAAGGAATACCCCCATGTCAGAACGTCTCCAAAATGACGTGGATCCGATCGAAACTCGCGACTGGCAACAGGCGATCGAATCGGTCATCCGTGAAGAAGGTGTTGAGCGCGCTCAGTATCTGATTGAACAGATGCTTTCTGAAGCCCGCAAAGGTGGCGTGAAAGTAGCTGCAGGTGCAGGGGCTAACAACTACGTAAACACGATTGCCGTCGAAGACGAACCGGAATACCCGGGCAATCTGGATCTGGAACGCCGCATCCGTTCTGCAATTCGCTGGAACGCCATCATGACCGTTCTGCGCGCGTCCAAAAAAGATCTGGAGCTGGGCGGCCACATGGCTTCCTTCCAGTCTTCTGCAACCGTTTATGAAGTGTGCTTCAACCACTTCTTCCGCGCGCGCACCGAGAAAGACGGCGGCGACCTGGTGTACTTCCAGGGCCACATCTCTCCGGGCGTGTACGCACGTGCGTTCCTGGAAGGTCGTCTGACTGAAGAGCAGATGAACAACTTCCGTCAGGAAGTTCACGGTAAAGGCCTCTCTTCTTATCCGCACCCGAAACTGATGCCAGAATTCTGGCAGTTCCCGACCGTATCCATGGGTCTGGGTCCAATCGGTGCGATCTACCAGGCTAAGTTCCTGAAATATCTGGAACACCGTGGTCTGAAAGATACCTCCCAGCAGACCGTTTACGCCTTCCTGGGCGACGGCGAGATGGATGAGCCAGAATCTAAAGGTGCGATCACCATCGCTACCCGTGAGAAGCTGGACAACCTGTGCTTCATCATCAACTGTAACCTGCAGCGTCTGGATGGTCCGGTAACCGGTAACGGCAAGATCATCAACGAACTGGAAGGCATCTTCGCAGGTGCTGGCTGGAACGTGATTAAAGTCATGTGGGGCGGTCGTTGGGATGAGCTGCTGCGTAAAGACACCAGCGGTAAACTGCTCCAGCTGATGCAGGAAACCGTTGACGGCGACTACCAGACCTTCAAATCCAAAGACGGTGCCTACGTACGTGAGCACTTCTTCGGTAAATACCCTGAGACTGCAGCCCTGGTTGCTGACTGGACTGACGATCAGATCTGGGCCCTGAACCGTGGTGGTCACGATCCGAAGAAAGTCTACGCTGCACTGAAAAAAGCGCAGGACACCAAAGGCAAAGCAACTGTAATCCTGGCTCATACCGTTAAAGGTTATGGCATGGGTGATACTGCCGAAGGTAAAAACATCGCGCACCAGGTGAAGAAAATGAACATGGACGGCGTGCGTTATATCCGCGACCGTTTCAACGTTCCAGTGACCGACGAGCAGGTTGAAAACCTCTCCTACATCACCTTCCCGGAAGGTTCTGAAGAGCACACCTATCTGCACGCGCAGCGTCAGAAACTGAACGGCTACCTGCCGTCCCGTCAGGTGAACTTCACTGAGAAACTGGAACTGCCAGCGCTGGAAGACTTCTCTCAGCTGCTGGAAGAGCAGAACAAAGAGATCTCCACCACTATCGCCTTCGTGCGTGCCCTGAACGTGATGCTGAAGAACAAGTCGATCAAAGATCGTCTGGTTCCAATCATCGCTGACGAAGCGCGTACCTTTGGTATGGAAGGTCTGTTCCGTCAGATCGGTATCTACAGCCCGAACGGTCAGCAGTACACCCCGCAGGACCGCGAGCAGGTTGCATACTATAAAGAAGACGAGAAAGGCCAGATTCTGCAGGAAGGTATTAACGAGCTGGGCGCAGGCGCATCCTGGCTGGCTGCTGCGACCTCTTACAGCACCAACAACCTGCCGATGATCCCGTTCTACATCTACTACTCCATGTTCGGTTTCCAGCGTATCGGTGACCTGTGCTGGCAGGCTGGCGACCAACAGGCTCGCGGCTTCCTGGTAGGTGGTACTTCCGGTCGTACGACCCTGAACGGTGAAGGTCTGCAGCACGAAGATGGTCACAGCCACATTCAGTCTCTGACTATCCCTAACTGTATCTCTTACGACCCATCTTACGCGTACGAAGTGGCAGTCATCATGCATGATGGCCTGACCCGTATGTACGGTGAAGCGCAAGAGAACATTTACTACTACATCACCACTCTGAACGAAAACTACCACATGCCGGCGATGCCGGAAGGTGCCGAGGAAGGTATCCGTAAAGGTATCTACAAACTCGAAACCGTTGCAGGTAGCAAAGGTAAAGTTCAGCTGCTGGGCTCCGGCTCTATCCTGCGTCACGTTCGTGAAGCAGCGCAGATCCTGGCGAACGACTACGGCGTAGGTTCTGACGTTTACAGCGTGACCTCCTTCACCGAACTGGCACGTGATGGCCAGGATTGTGAGCGCTGGAACATGCTACACCCGCTGGAAACTCCACGCGTTCCGTACATCGCTCAGGTGATGAACGACGCGCCAGCGGTCGCTTCTACTGACTATATGAAACTGTTCGCTGAGCAGGTTCGTACTTACGTACCAGCTGATGATTATCGCGTTCTGGGTACTGACGGCTTCGGTCGTTCTGACAGCCGCGAAAACCTGCGTCACCACTTCGAAGTTGATGCTTCTTACGTGGTTGTAGCAGCACTGGGCGAACTGGCTAAACGTGGCGAAATCGATAAGAAAGTGGTTGCAGACGCAATTACCAAATTCAACATCGATGCAGAAAAAGTTAACCCGCGTCTGGCGTAAGAGGTAAAAGAATAATGGCTATCGAAATCAATGTACCGGACATCGGGGCTGATGAAGTTGAAATCACCGAGATCCTGGTCAAAGTGGGCGACAAAGTTGAAGCTGAACAGTCGCTGATCACCGTAGAAGGCGACAAAGCCTCTATGGAAGTCCCGTCTCCTCAGGCTGGCATCGTTAAAGAGATCAAAGTCTCTGTTGGCGATAAAACCGAGACTGGCAAACTGATCATGATTTTCGATTCCGCCGACGGTGCAGCAGCTGCTGCACCTGCGCAGGAAGAGAAGAAAGAAGCCGCTCCGGCCGCCGCTGCTCCAGCAGCTGCCGCGGCAGCGAAAGAAGTGAACGTGCCTGACATCGGCGGTGACGAAGTTGAAGTTACCGAGATCCTGGTCAAAGTGGGCGACACCGTTGCCGCTGAACAGTCGCTGATCACCGTAGAAGGCGACAAAGCCTCTATGGAAGTCCCGGCGCCGTTCGCAGGTACCGTTAAAGAGATCAAGATCAACACCGGTGACAAAGTGTCTACCGGCTCCCTGATCATGGTCTTCGAAGTGGCAGGTGCAGCACCTGCTGCCGCGCCAGCTCAGGCTGCTGCTCCGGCACAGGCTGCTGCTCCAGCTGCGGCTGGCGGTGCGAAAGACGTTAACGTCCCGGACATCGGTGGCGACGAAGTTGAAGTGACTGAAGTGATGGTTAAAGTGGGCGACAAAGTTGCTGCTGAACAGTCACTGATCACCGTTGAAGGCGACAAGGCTTCTATGGAAGTCCCTGCACCGTTCGCCGGTACCGTTAAAGAGATCAAAATCAGCACCGGCGACAAAGTGTCTACCGGCTCTCTGATCATGGTCTTCGAAGTGGAAGGCGCTGCGCCTGCTGCTGCACCGGCTCAGGCAGCTAAACCTGCCGCTGCCCCTGCTGCGAAAGCAGAAGGCAAATCTGAGTTCGCTGAAAATGACGCTTACGTTCACGCTACTCCGCTGATTCGTCGCCTGGCGCGCGAATTCGGTGTGAACCTGGCCAAAGTGAAAGGCACCGGTCGTAAAGGCCGTATCCTGCGCGAAGACGTTCAGGCTTACGTGAAAGACGCGGTTAAGCGTGCTGAAGCGGCACCTGCTGCTGCCACCGGTGGCGGTATCCCGGGCATGCTGCCATGGCCGAAAGTCGACTTCAGCAAGTTTGGTGAAATCGAAGAAGTGGAACTGGGCCGTATCCAGAAGATCTCTGGTGCTAACCTGAGCCGTAACTGGGTGATGATCCCGCACGTTACCCACTTCGACAAAACTGATATCACCGATCTGGAAGCGTTCCGTAAACAGCAGAACGCCGAAGCTGAGAAGCGTAAACTGGACGTGAAATTCACCCCGGTTGTCTTCATCATGAAAGCCGTTGCCGCTGCTCTGGAGCAGATGCCACGTTTCAACAGCTCCCTGTCCGAAGATGGTCAGAAGCTGACGCTGAAGAAATACATCAACATCGGTGTTGCGGTTGATACGCCAAATGGTCTGGTTGTTCCGGTCTTCAAAGACGTGAACAAGAAGAGCATTACTGAGCTGTCCCGCGAACTGACCGTGATCTCCAAGAAAGCGCGTGATGGTAAGCTGACTGCTGGCGAAATGCAGGGCGGTTGCTTCACCATCTCCAGCATCGGCGGCCTGGGTACTACCCACTTCGCGCCGATTGTTAACGCGCCGGAAGTGGCGATCCTCGGTGTCTCCAAGTCTGCGATGGAGCCAGTGTGGAACGGGAAAGAGTTTATGCCGCGTCTGATGATGCCGATTTCTCTCTCCTTCGACCACCGCGTGATTGACGGTGCTGATGGTGCCCGCTTCATTACCATCATCAACAACACCCTGAGCGACATTCGCCGCCTGGTGATGTAATCGAAAAGCCGGCCTGACGGCCGGCTTTTTTCTGGTAATCTCATGCAGTTGGTGAGCTTACTGGCGAAAGCAAAAATTCGTGAGCCGTTTGTTGTTTCAAAATTGTTAACAATTTTGTAAAATACGAGCGGATAGAACGACCCGGTGGACGACGGGTATAAATTAAGAGGTCATGATGAGCACAGAAATCAAAACTCAGGTCGTAGTACTTGGGGCAGGCCCGGCAGGTTATTCCGCAGCATTCCGTGCCGCGGATTTAGGTCTGGAAACCGTCATCGTAGAACGTTACAACACCCTCGGTGGTGTTTGTCTGAACGTCGGCTGTATCCCTTCTAAAGCGCTGCTGCACGTTGCAAAAGTTATCGAAGAAGCCAAAGCGCTGGCCGATCACGGTATCGTCTTCGGCGAGCCGAAAACCGATATCGACAAGATTCGTACCTGGAAAGAGAAAGTTATCACTCAACTGACCGGTGGTCTGGCTGGTATGGCCAAAGGCCGTAAAGTGAAAGTGGTCAACGGTCTGGGTAAATTTACCGGGGCAAATACCCTGGAAGTGGAAGGCGAAAACGGCAAAACCGTGATCAACTTCGACAACGCGATCATCGCGGCGGGCTCCCGTCCGATCGAACTGCCGTTCATTCCTCATGAAGATCCACGCGTATGGGACTCCACCGATGCGCTGGAACTGAAAGAAGTACCAAAACGCCTGCTGGTTATGGGTGGCGGTATCATCGGTCTGGAAATGGGCACCGTGTACCATGCGCTGGGTTCAGAGATTGACGTGGTTGAAATGTTCGACCAGGTTATCCCGGCTGCGGACAAAGACATCGTTAAAGTCTTCACCAAACGCATCAGCAAGAAGTTCAACCTGATGCTGGAAACCAAAGTGACTGCCGTTGAAGCGAAAGAAGACGGTATTTACGTTTCCATGGAAGGCAAAAAAGCCCCTGCAGAAGCGCAGCGTTACGACGCCGTGCTGGTGGCGATCGGCCGTGTGCCGAACGGTAAAAACCTCAATGCAGGTGCAGCGGGCGTGGAAGTTGACGACCGTGGCTTCATCCGCGTTGACAAGCAGCTGCGCACCAACGTGCCGCACATCTTTGCTATCGGCGATATCGTCGGTCAGCCAATGCTGGCACACAAAGGTGTTCACGAAGGTCACGTTGCCGCAGAAGTTATCGCCGGCATGAAGCACTACTTCGATCCGAAAGTAATCCCATCTATCGCCTACACTGAGCCAGAAGTTGCCTGGGTTGGTCTGACCGAGAAAGAAGCGAAAGAGAAAGGCATTAGCTACGAAACCGCCACCTTCCCGTGGGCTGCTTCTGGCCGTGCTATCGCTTCTGATTGCGCAGATGGCGTAACCAAACTGATCTTCGACAAAGAGACTCACCGTGTGATCGGTGGTGCGATTGTCGGCACCAACGGCGGCGAGCTGCTGGGTGAGATCGGTCTGGCGATCGAAATGGGCTGTGACGCTGAAGACATCGCGCTGACCATCCACGCTCACCCGACTCTGCACGAGTCTGTTGGCCTGGCGGCAGAAGTGTTTGAAGGCAGCATCACCGACCTGCCAAACGCGAAAGCGAAGAAGAAGTAATTTTCTTCCGGCAATAAAAAAGCGGCTCATGAGCCGCTTTTTTTTATCCTGCAAAACCCTACTGCGCCACAAGTTGCCAGCGATCGCCCGGGTTAAACGCCGCCAGCGCTTTGGCTTCTTCCGCCGACGCCTCACCCAGATTGGCCTGCCACACCCGGTCATCCCCGTTGATCATAAAGCTCATCACCCCGGTTTCACCGTAACTCACTGGCCAGGCAATCATCGCAAAGCCTGATTTGCTGTCCGGCAGGATGCGGAAGTGGTAGCCGTGGTAGCCCTGACCCGGCTCTTTCGGGCTGAAGGCCGGGCCGAGCGGGCTGGGGGCTTCACCGGGTTTCACCGGCCAGTAGAGACCATCTTTTTTACCCTCGCTGCTGACAATTTTCTGCGCATACTGGCTGGTGAGGGCGTAATAGCTCTCCTGCGCATCGACGTAGGCGTGCAGCGCCTCGATGGCGGCCAGCTCGTTGCGACCCACTTCACGGTTGAGGATCTCCTCTTTGGCCTCCTGCATGTCGAACTGCCACCCCTCGGCGCGTTTCACCACCGGGATCGGCAGCTGCCAGTGGTACTCCCCCACGGTGAGCCAGGCCATGTCGCCGTCGATCACCGTATGATGGTTCACCTGCCAGTCACGCTTAAAACGATCCACCGCTTCCGGGTCAACGCCGTCGGCCGGTAAGAAGGTGCGCCAGTCTTCGCCGAGCAGGTTGACCAGTTCCTTGTCGTTCTGCTCGTTGATGGCTTTCGCCAGCGCATCGGTCGCCTGTTCGGGCGTGCTGAAATGTTGTTGGGCAAAGACGCCGGTCGATACCATGAACAACATCATTCCGCTGAGTAATTTACTTTTCATTGTCCTCTCCCTTAACGATGACGAAATTCACGGTGTTCACCGCCGCCCCGGCGTTCAGACATCTGGGCTCTGCCACCGCTGCGCTGTTCCGGGGTACGGGCCGACTGCTGACGGCTCTGCATCCCACGCTGCTGTTGGGCCTGCCAGCTGGCCGAGCGGCTGTCGTTGCCGCTGAGGGCGTTGGCCCGCTGATGCGTTTGCGTGGTGCGCTGCCGGGTCTGCTCAGTGCGCTGCTGCGGTTGTGCCTTACGGGCAGTTTCCTGACGGGTCGCGCTGCGTTGGGCGTTATTTTCCCGTTTGGTGGCTTTCGGGCGCTCGTTGTCGTATCCCCGGTAGTTATTGCGCTGGGAGAGCTGGTTCAACTGCTGGCTTGCCGCCTGGCGCTGGGCGTCGCGGTTGACGGTCCCTGGCGGCGTTGTGGGGCTGGTGTTAGCGGTCCGGCGCACCGCGGTGTTGTTCTGCGGGTAGCGGGTATTTAACTGGCTGGTGGCGTAGGGTACGCCCCCGCGATACGCCGGATTATGCTGCCAGCCGCGGTTAGCATCCAGTCGTTCACCGCTGATCTTATTGAAGTTATCCACGTTGATATTGATGTTGTTATCACCGTTACGCGAATAGCCGCCGTGGTGAGCCCCGTTATGATGGTCATGATCCCAGTCATCATCGTCATCCCAGTCGATATTGCTGAAGATGGCATAGGTTGTGGCCACCCCGAGACTGAAGCCCAGCCCTTTCACCAGGCTGTCGGTGAACTGCTCCCCCGGAGGCGGCGGCAGATAGACCGGCGGATAACTGGTGTTAGGCCAGGTACCATAAACCGTGCTGGGGTTATAGGTTGGGACATACACCACCTGCGGATCGGCGGATTCAATTTTGATCACCGTTGGGGCAGGAGCTGATGTTGAGGTTGAAGTCGAGGCTTTTGGCGGTTCGGTTTTCGCCACCGTGGTCACCGTCTGCTGCGGCGTAGACTGCAGCGCGCCGGTTTGCTGCGCCAGCAGGCGCAAGCGCTGGACGGAGTCCATCACATCCTTCGGCTGGGCGAGAAACGCATCCCCGAGATTCTGCACCCACGGCGGGTTTTCCCCCATCAGCGACATCAGCTGCGGGAAGGCGACCAGCGATTTTACGCTCGGATCCCAGGGCTGCCCCGCGACCGCCTGAACCGCCGCATCTCCCTGTATCTTCGGATTGTCCCGCGACCACTGGGCTGCCTGAATCACGTTTGCCGGATAGGTGGCGGCCATCAACACTTGCGACAGCAGTGCGTCCGGGTAAAGGGCAATCGGAGCGACCCACTGATCGATTTGCGCTGCGGTGTAGGCCACCGGCAGCTGGGGCACAGCCACCGGGGCGGTTTGAGTTACCGGAGCGGGCTGCAAGGTTGGCGGAGGCTGAGTGATGGTTTCCGGTGCGCGGCTATTCACGTAGACAACGCCAGATGCGGCTAACAGCCCGGCGCTACACAGGAGAGCAATCAGATGTGGCTTAAGGGGCAACTTCATAGTAAGACTCCGACGAGAGCGAGGCCGTAAGGCGTTTACGTTGCCGCGAGTATATGCACCCGGGTATTACTTTTTTGACTTAAACAGGGAACCGTGCCGACCGGCCGGAGAAAGAGTGTGAGCATTTATTACACAGATTATATCCGATGACGCAAAATCCGTTGGGGTTTCAAATGGCCGCTCTTGCGAGCGGCCAGCAGCTAGTTGCCGAGGTTAATGACAAACAGCACTGTGATGTCGGATATGCTCCAGCCACCGTGCAGTGCCGTCAGCAGTAAACCGATCACAATGATCAGCGTATAGAATCGCATCTCCATTGCGAGCGTTCCTTTGCAGGCTACGCGGGTTCATTCTTCACCGGGAAAGGCAGAACCAGGCAAATTGGAGTTTGCCGCGTAGGTTATGGAACTGCTCCCGGGCCCGGTGACTGGTTGCTACACCAGCGAAGCAGGCCGGAGAAAAGAGTAGGGCATTAAGGAACCACGTAGAAGAGAATTAATGCGTTTACATGAGCTTTCATTCAGAACAGGAAAGCGCTGCGCAAAATTCAAAAAGCCACTTGCACACCGCCGAATTGCGGAGCAAAATCTCTTTCGTTGGGGTTTGCCGCAAATCTGCCAATCCGGTGTGCTACCACCGCAAGGCAACAAAATAACCGCTTTAGAGCGGTTTTTTTGTGCCCAAAATTCTTCCCGCCTCGCCGCTATACCATGCTTAACGATTCAGCAAACGATTTAATGTTGCTTTTTTGTAAACGGATTAACACTGTCTGAAAATCCTGCTATGCTGCCCGACGCGGTATCGGGCATTTACCCTACAAACTGCTGTCTCACAGGAGCGTGAAGAGAACGCCGGCCGCATATGACAATGAGAGCGAGGAGAACCGTCGTGCTAGAAGAATACCGTAAGCACGTAGCAGAACGTGCCGCCGAGGGGATTGTACCGAAACCCTTAGATGCTACCCAGATGGCTGGGCTCGTCGAGCTGCTGAAGAATCCGCCAAAAGGCGAAGAAGAATTCCTGTTAGATCTGTTGATCAACCGTGTACCGCCAGGCGTCGATGAAGCCGCCTACGTTAAAGCCGGTTTCCTTGCTGCGATTGCCAAAGGCGAAGCAACCTCCCCACTGGTTACCCCTGAAAAAGCGATTGAACTGCTCGGCACCATGCAGGGTGGTTATAACATTCATCCGCTGATTGATGCGCTGGACAGCGCCACGCTGGCACCGATTGCCGCTAAAGCCCTGTCCCATACGCTGCTGATGTTCGACAACTTCTACGACGTAGAAGAGAAAGCGAAAGCGGGCAATGGCTACGCGAAGCAGGTTATGCAGGCCTGGGCTGATGCCGAATGGTTCCTGAGCCGTCCTGCGCTGGCGGAAAAAATGACCGTCACCGTCTTCAAGGTGACCGGCGAAACCAACACCGATGATCTGTCTCCGGCGCCGGATGCCTGGTCACGCCCGGATATCCCACTGCACGCCCTGGCGATGCTGAAAAACGCCCGCGAAGGCATTGAGCCGGATCAGCCTGGTGCCGTCGGCCCGATCAAGCAGATCGAAGCCCTGCAACAGAAAGGTTTCCCGCTGGCTTACGTTGGTGACGTGGTCGGTACCGGTTCTTCCCGTAAATCCGCCACCAACTCCGTGCTGTGGTTTATGGGCGATGACATTCCACATGTGCCGAACAAGCGCGGCGGTGGTCTGTGCCTCGGCGGCAAAATTGCCCCTATCTTCTTCAACACCATGGAAGATGCCGGCGCTCTGCCAATTGAAGTGGACGTGAACAACCTGAACATGGGCGACGTGATTGACGTCTACCCGTTCAAAGGTGAAGTGCGTAACCACGAAACTAACGAACTGCTGGCGACCTTCGAGCTGAAAACCGACGTGCTGATCGACGAAGTGCGCGCCGGTGGCCGTATCCCGCTGATCATCGGTCGTGGCCTGACCACCAAAGCGCGTGAAGCGCTGGGTCTGCCGCACAGCGACGTATTCCGTCAGGCGAAAGACGTCGCCGAAAGCAACCGTGGTTACTCTCTGGCGCAGAAAATGGTTGGTCGCGCTTGCGGCGTAGCCGGTATCCGTCCGGGTGCCTACTGCGAGCCGAAGATGACCTCCGTGGGCTCTCAGGACACCACCGGTCCTATGACCCGTGACGAACTGAAAGACCTGGCGTGCCTGGGCTTCTCCTCTGACCTGGTGATGCAGTCCTTCTGTCACACCGCGGCCTATCCGAAGCCGGTTGACGTCACTACCCACCACACCCTGCCAGACTTCATCATGAACCGTGGCGGTGTCTCTCTGCGTCCGGGCGATGGCGTAATCCACTCCTGGCTGAACCGCATGCTGCTGCCGGATACCGTCGGTACCGGTGGTGACTCTCACACCCGTTTCCCGATTGGGATCTCCTTCCCGGCGGGTTCTGGTCTGGTGGCCTTTGCCGCTGCGACCGGCGTGATGCCGCTGGACATGCCGGAATCTGTTCTGGTGCGTTTCAAAGGCAAAATGCAGCCGGGTATCACCCTGCGTGACCTCGTGCATGCGATCCCGCTGTACGCGATCAAACAGGGCCTGCTGACCGTTGAGAAGAAAGGTAAGAAGAACATCTTCTCTGGCCGCATCCTCGAGATCGAAGGTCTGCCGGATCTGAAAGTGGAGCAGGCGTTTGAACTGACCGATGCCTCCGCTGAGCGTTCCGCTGCCGGCTGTACCATCAAGCTGAACCAGGCACCAATCGAAGAGTACCTGACCTCCAACATCGTGCTGCTGAAGTGGATGATTGCTGAAGGTTACGGCGACCGTCGTACTCTGGAGCGTCGTATTCAGGGCATGGAGAAATGGCTGGCGGATCCACAGCTGCTCGAAGCCGATGCTGACGCAGAATACGCGGCAGTGATCGACATCGATCTGGCCGACATCAAAGAGCCAATCCTGTGTGCGCCGAACGATCCGGACGACGCGCGTCTGCTCTCTGACGTGCAGGGCGACAAGATTGACGAAGTGTTCATCGGCTCCTGCATGACCAACATCGGTCACTTCCGCGCTGCCGGTAAACTGCTGGATACCCACAAAGGCCAGCTGCCGACCCGTCTGTGGGTGGCACCGCCAACCCGTATGGACGCGGCGCAGCTGACGGAAGAGGGTTACTACAGCATCTTTGGTAAGAGCGGGGCGCGTATCGAAATCCCTGGCTGTTCCCTGTGTATGGGTAACCAGGCGCGCGTGGCTGACGGTGCGACGGTGGTCTCCACCTCAACCCGTAACTTCCCGAACCGTTTAGGTACCGGTGCAAACGTCTACCTGGCCTCTGCGGAGCTGGCGGCGGTTGCAGCGCTGATTGGCAAACTGCCAACCCCGGAAGAGTACCAGACCTTTGTGGCGCAGGTAGATAAGACCGCGGTGGATACCTATCGCTATCTGAACTTCGACCAGCTCTCTCAGTACACCGAGAAGGCTGACGGGGTTATCTTCCAGACGGCGGTATAAACACCCTGAGTCGCCCGGTGGCGCTACGCTTACCGGGCCTACAAAACCCATCGCAACCGCGGTGGGTTTTTTATTTTCATTCCTTCCACGCGTTCCGCTTTTTTTCTGCCTCGCTGCTGCGATAATTACTGCAAGGGCTTTGCAGAGGAAAATACTATGGATTACGAATTTCTGCGTGATATTACCGGCGTGGTGAAAGTGCGCATGTCGATGGGCCACGAAGTGGTCGGTCACTGGTTCAATGAGGAAGTGAAAGAGAACCTGAGCCTGCTCGATGAAGTGGAACAGGCTGCGCGCACGGTAAAAGGCAGTGAACGATCCTGGCAACGTACCGGGCATGAATACACGCTGTGGATGGACGGCGAAGAGGTCATGGTTCGCGCCAATCAGCTGGAGTTTTCCGGCGACGAGATGGAAGAGGGGATGAACTACTACGATGAAGAGAGCCTGTCGCTGTGCGGCGTAGAGGATTTTCTGCAGGTGGTGGCGGCCTACCGTGATTTCATGAAACAGAAGTAAGATCCGGAGCCTCCCTGCTCCGGACGCACCTTATACGGCCGTAATGTTGCGGCCGTAGTAAATTTCGCGCATCTCTTTCCACAGCAGGTCAGTAATAACCTTCCGCTCATCTTCGCTTAAATCTTCCGGCCGGGTATGGAACATGTAGTGCTTCAGGTCGAACTCCTTCAGCAGCATCTTGGTATGGAAGATATTTTCCTGATACACGTTCACATCCATCATGTCGTACAGCGCTTTCATGTCCTCAGACATAAAGCTCTGGATCGAGTTAATTTCATGATCGATAAAGTGTTTCATGCCATTGATATCACGGGTAAAGCCGCGCACGCGGTAATCAATGGTCACGATGTCGGACTCAAGCTGATGAATCAGGTAATTCAGCGCATTGAGAGGGGAGATCACCCCGCAGGTCGACACCTCAATATCGGCGCGGAAAGTACATAATCCGCCTTCCGGATGACTCTCCGGGTAGGTATGGACGCAGATATGGCTCTTATCAAGATGGGCCACCACCGCTTCCGGCAGCGGGCCGGGGTGCTCGGTAGGGTCGATAAGCGTCGGATCCACCGGCTCTTCGCTGACCAGAATGGTGACGCTGGCGCCCTGAGGTTCATAATCCTGACGGGCGATGTTCAGGATATTGGCCCCGATGATGGAACAGGTTTCTGACAGGATCTCGGTCAGTCGGTTGGCGTTATAGAGTTCATCGATATAGGCGATATAACCATCGCGCTCTTCCGCCGTTTTGACATAGCAGATATCGTAAATACAAAAACTCAGGCTTTTGGTCAGGTTGTTAAAGCCATGCAGTTTTAGCTTTTTCAATTCATTCACCCCCTCAGAGCATCCTGCAAATATTGTGGTAAGGCAAAGGCTGCGGTATGGACGGCCGGATTGTAATAACGGCAGGTCAGATTCGCGTGCTGGAAGCGCGCCTGAATGATGCCGGTAGAGAGATGACGCAGGGCTTCATTGTCCGTCGCCCAGGCAAAGGTCATTACGCCGCCGTAATAGGTCGGGATCGCCGCCTGGTAGAAGCTGACGTCGGTAAAGTAGTGGCTTAGCTTACGGTGGCTGTCGATGGCCTCATCCTGCTGCAGGAAGCAGACGCCGTTCTGAGCGACAAAGACCCCGCCAGGATTCAGGCAGCGTTTGCAGCCTTCATAGAACGCCGAGGTAAAGAGACTCTCGCCGGGCCCAATCGGATCGGTGCAATCGGAGATGATCACATCGAAAGTCTGCGTCGTCTGGTTAACAAAATTGACGCCGTCGTCGATCACCAACGTAAAGCGCGGATCGTCGTAACTTCCGGCATTGTGATTGGGCAGATACTGGCGGCAGAAAGAGACCACGCCAGCGTCGATCTCGACCATGGTGATGCTTTCAACATTTTTGTGGCGGGAGACTTCACGCAGCATGGCGCCGTCGCCGCCGCCGATGATCAGCACATGTTTCGCATTGCCGTGGGCCAGCAGCGGGACGTGGGTCATCATCTCGTGATAAATGAATTCATCACGCTCGGTGGTCTGCACCACGCCATCCAGCGCCATCACCCGGCCAAAGGCCGCGTTTTCGAAAATGATCAGATCCTGATGATCGGTTTTCTCATGATAGAGCACGTTATCAATGGCAAAGTACTGTCCAAACTGGTCATGCAGCGTTTCATGCCACATTTTCTTTTCGGCCATGGGATGATACCTCCTTTGTTAACACCCGGTTAAAACGGGCGAAACATCATAGCTAACAATGACCGTGGTTGCACGGTCATCAATTCAGCAATCGGGCATCGGGAGGGGAGTTACTTAACGTAGGCGAGCAGGCTCAGCGAGTCGCGAGCCAGGGCTTTACATTTTTTTGCCGTGGGAATGCCGATGCCGCTGAGATCGCGGTAGCTGTCTTCACCGAGGGTTTTCATATCGAAACTGTCGTAGTTGCTCAGATCCCACTGGTTCTGTTGAGCAAAGAAGACCAGCGCGCGACGAATCTGACCGTTAGGTAAATTCTGGTAGCCACAGTCGTTTTTCAGAAATACAAACACCGCCGTTAAATCCGCCATATCTTCGGCTTCATTTTCACTCAGCGCATAGCTGTTTGCGCAACTTATCATCAGGGTGCTGAACAGGATTGTTCGGAAAAACGTCTTCATTGCTTCTACCAATACGTCACGGAAATTCAACGTTAGCACACTTCCCGCCGGTGCGACGATCTTTATTATTGCTGCGCTTCTTGACCTTCCGGCAAGGGGAGGGTTTATGCTCATGACATCGAATGCTGCGAATAAGGAGATGAACATGCAACGCCGTGATTTTTTAAAATATTCTGCCGCACTGGGTGTCGCCAGTGCCTTACCGCTGTGGAGCCGCGCCGCTTTTGCAGCCGAGCGTCCCGTCCTGCCGATCCCCAATTTGCTCACACCCGACGCGCGTAATCAGGTGAAGCTGGTGGTGCAGGCGGGCAAAACCACCTTTGGACCGCACAACGCCACCACCTGGGGCTACAACGGCAATCTGCTGGGCCCGGCCATTCAGCTACGCAAGGGAAAAGCGCTGACCGTCAATATCCACAATACCCTTAATGAAGAGACCACCGTCCACTGGCACGGTCTGGAGGTACCGGGCGAGGTGGACGGTGGCCCGCACGGCATCATTAAACCCGGTGGCCAGCGGACAGTGACCTTTACTCCGGATCAGCGGGCGGCCACCTGCTGGTTCCATCCCCATCAGCACGGCAAAACCGGGCATCAGGTGGCGATGGGGCTCGCCGGGCTGGTACTGATTGAGGATGATGAAAGCCGCCTGCTGCGCCTGCCTAAGCAGTGGGGCATCGACGATGTGCCGGTGATCGTGCAGGACAAAAAATTCACCGCCGACGGACAGATTGATTACCAGCTGGATGTGATGAGCGCCGCGGTGGGCTGGTTTGGCGATACGCTGCTGACCAACGGCGCGATCTACCCGCAGCACAATGCCCCGAAAGGCTGGCTGCGCCTGCGCCTGCTCAACGGCTGTAACGCCCGCTCGCTTAACTTTGCCGCCAGCGATAAGCGCCCGCTGTACGTAGTTGCCAGCGACGGCGGTCTGCTGGCCGAGCCGGTGAAAGTGACCGAGCTGCCGATGCTGATGGGCGAGCGTTTTGAGGTGCTGGTGGATATCAGCGACGGCAAGCCATTTGATCTGGTGACCCTGCCGGTCAGCCAGATGGGGATGGCGGTGGCACCGTTTGATAAGCCGCAGCCGGTTTTGCGCATTCAGCCGCTGCTGGTGACCGCATCGGGCACATTGCCAGAGACGCTGACCACCCTGCCGGCGCTGCCATCACTGGAGGGGCTGACCCAGCGCAAACTGCAGCTGTCGATGGATCCGATGCTCGACATGATGGGTATGCAGGCCTTAATGAAAAAGTACGGCCATCAGGCCATGGCGGGCATGGATCATGGCCAGATGGGTCATGGCCAGATGGATCACGGCAAGATGGGCGGGATGGATCACAGCATGCATGGGTTTGATTTCCGTAACGGCAATCGCATCAACGGTAAAGCTTTCGATATGCACACGCCGCAGTTCGCCGCCGCGAAAGGGCAGTATGAGCGCTGGACGATCTCAGGTGAGGGGGACATGATGCTGCACCCGTTCCATATCCACGGCACGCAGTTCCGCATCCTGACGGAAAACGGTAAAGCGCCAGCCGTGCATCGCGCGGGCTGGAAAGATACGGTTCGCGTTGAGGGTGGGGTGAGTGAGGTGTTAGTGAAGTTCGATCACGACGCGCCGAAAGAGTATGCCTATATGGCGCACTGCCATCTGTTAGAGCATGAAGATACGGGGATGATGCTCGGTTTCACGGTATAAAAAAGCCGGGTGGCGGCTACGCCTTACCCGGCCTACAGTTCTAAAAACGGCAACTTTCGTTGCCGTTTTGCTTTTATTTCTCGTCAGGCAACGCGTAGGCAACAATATAGTCGCCCATCTTCGTGCCAAACGAACCGTGACCGCCCGCGGAGATCACCACAAACTGCTTACCATTGACCTCATAGGTCATTGGCGTGGCTTGCCCACCGGCTGGCAGACGACCCTGCCACAGTTTCTCACCGTTGCTCATGTTATATGCGCGCAGGTAGTTATCGGCAGTCGCACCAATGAACAGCACGTTACCGGCGGTGGAGATCGGGCCACCCAGCATCGGCATACCCATATTGAACGGCACCGGGATCGGCATCGGGAACGGCATGCTGTCCTGTGGCGTACCAATACGTTTTTTCCATACCACCTGATTGGTTTTCAGATCCAGAGCGGAAATGTAACCCCAGGCAGGCTGTTTACACGGCAGACCAAACGGAGAGAGGAACGGGTTCAGGGTCACGCCATACGGCACGCCGTACTGTGGCTGAATACCCGATTCAGTACCGGTACCCTGAGCGTCTTTCGGCTGCTCCATTGGGTTGCCCGGGCCGCGTGGGATCAGCTTAGAAACGAACGGCAGGGCCATCGGGTTAGCAATCGCCACCTGACGGTTCGGATCCACGGAGATACCGCCCCATTCGAACATCCCCAGGTTACCCGGAAACACCAGCGTGCCCTGCTCGGACGGCGGGGTGAAGATGCCTTCATAGCGCAGCTGATGGAACATCACGCGGCACACCAGCTGGTCAAACATAGTGGCGCCCCACATGTCTGCCCCGCTGAGGTCTTTCTTCGGACGGAAGCTCAGATCGGAGAACGGCTGGGTTTTGGTGACGTAGTCGCCTTTTGCTGCGCCCTGCGGAACCGGTTTTTCCGGTGCCGGCACGACCAGCTGACCGTTACGACGATCCAGCACAAAGATATTACCGGTTTTCGCCGGAGCGTAGATCACCGGTACGGTCTGGCCGTTAACGGTGATGTCAGCCAGCGTCGGCTGGGACGGCATATCCATATCCCACAGATCGTGGTGAACGGTCTGATAGCTCCACGCCAGTTTCCCGGTGGTCGCATTCAGTGCCACCACGGAGCTGGCATAACGCTCCTGTTCCGGCGTGCGGTTGCCGCCCCAGATGTCTGGCGTGGTCACGCCCATCGGCAGGTAGACCAGGTCCAGCTTCGCGTCATAGGCGGCAGGCGCCCAGGAGTTCGGGGAGTTGAAGGTGAAGGTGTGCTCATCCGACGGGATAGCGTTTGGATCTTTCGCACCCGGGTCAAAGGCCCACAGCAGCTTACCGGTGTTAACGTCAAAACCACGGATCACACCGGAGGTTTCGCGGGTGGAGAAGTTATCTGTTACTGAACCGGCAATCACGATGGTCTTATCGGTGATGATCGGCGGTGAGGTCGGCTCATACAGACCCGGGGTTTGATCCGGCATGTTGGTCTGCAGATTCAGCACGCCTTTGTTGGCAAAGGTTTCGCACAGCTTGCCGGTTTCCGCGTTGAGAGCAATCAGACGACCGTCGTTCACCGGCAGCATGATGCGGCGCGGACAGTCGGCAACCACTTCCGGGCTGGCATTATCAGCACGGGCTTCGTGGTAAGAGACACCGCGGCAGGTTACGTGCTGGAACTGGTTATTGGTTTTCAGCTGCGGATCGAAGTGCCATTTCTCTTTACCGGTGGCTGCATCCAGCGCGAACAGACGCTGGTGCGCCGTACACAGGTAGAGCATGTTGCCCACTTTAATCGGCGTCACTTCGTTAGTCAGCTCGCCCGGATCGTTCGGCATCTTGAGATCGCCGGTACGGAATACCCAGGCTTCTTTCAGGTTTTTCACGTTGTCCGCGTTGATCTGCTTCAGCGGGGAGTAACGTTGACCTTCCTGGTTACGACCGTAGGCAGGCCAGTCGCCATCTGCCACGTCGGAGATCGCCGCCGCCGGGGTGGAATCGGCATTCAGCGTGCCTTTGATTTCCTGCGGATCGTTAAAACCAGCCCAGGTCAGGATCCCGCCGCTGATCAGCAGCGCCACGACCAGCGCGGTAACCGCCCCGCCGGAGCGCACGATCAGACGACGCCAGACGAAAGGCAGGATCAGCCAGATACCGAAGAAGACCAGAATATCGCTGCGTGGGGTCAGCGCCCAGAAGTCGAAGCCGACCTCCCAGACGCCCCAGATCATCGTAGCGAGCAGCAGGGCGGCATAAAGCCACAGTGCCGATTGTTTACTGCGCCATAACAACAGGGTGACGCCTAACATCACTACGCCAGCAATCGGGTAGTACCAGGAGCCGCCAATCGCCACCAGCCAGACTCCCCCTATTAACAGGTAGAGCCCGCACAGGGCTGCGAACAGCGCTGTAAGCCTCACGAGTAACCGTGAGTGTTGAACCTTTGTTTCCGCCATAAAAAGTACTCTTTAAGTTTGTTAATTTTTTGATAGCAATTAATTATAGAACTTAACAAGTGTGATCGGAATCACAAATCTGGCTTTTATGAACGGATGCGCCAGGAGGATCCATTTGCTGGTATACTTCAGGGCTTATGTAGCGATGCCGGACGCGAATCCATCGGCATTGAGAAATTCGTTCTAAAAACATACGGTTAGTAAAATGAAACATACTGTTGAAGTGATGATCCCGGAAGCGGAGATCAAAGCGCGTATCGCCGAACTCGGTCGTCAGATCACCGAAGCCTATAAAGACAGCGGCAGCGAGATGGTGCTGGTGGGTCTGTTACGCGGTTCCTTCATGTTTATGGCCGATCTCTGCCGCGAAGTGCAGGTCTCCCATGAAGTCGATTTTATGACCGCCTCCAGCTATGGCAGCGGTATGTCGACCACTCGTGATGTGAAAATCCTTAAAGACCTGGATGAAGACATTCGCGGCAAAGATGTTCTGATTGTTGAAGACATCATCGACTCCGGCAACACCCTGTCGAAGGTGCGCGAAATTCTCAGCCTGCGTGGACCTAAATCGCTGGCGATTTGTACCCTGCTGGACAAACCGACCCGCCGTGAAGTTCAGGTTCCCGTGGAGTATGTTGGCTTCTCGATTCCGGACGAATTCGTGGTGGGCTACGGCATTGACTACGCTCAGCGTTATCGCCATCTGCCGTATGTTGGCAAAGTGGTGCTGCTGGACGAGTAAGGTGGGTATTGCCCGGTGGCGCTACGCTTACCGGGCCTACGGACCGCGCTTTTGTAGGCCGGGTAAGGCGACGCCGCCACCCGGCTTTTTTGCGGGCTTACTTATGATTATCGTGCTTCTGGGTCAGGTTTGAGACGCCGCGACGGTAGCGCTGCTCAAGGGTTTCCCGGTTGGTGGCAGTGACTTCCAGATCGCGCAGCAGGCCATCGTGGATGCCGTACGCCCAGCCGTGGATCGTCACTTTCTGCCCGCGCTTCCACGCAGACCGCATAATAGTGGAGTGGCCGAGGTTATAGACCTGCTCCATCACGTTCAGTTCACACAGGGTATCCAGACGACGCTCCTGCGGCATTTGCCCCAGCAGTGAGCTATGTTTGAACCAGATATCACGAATGTGCAGCAGCCAGTTGTCGATCAGACCCAGTTCGGTGTTCTCGACCGCCGCCTGTACACCGCCGCAGCCGTAGTGACCGCAAATAATGATGTGTTCGACTTCCAGCACGTCAATGGCGTATTGCACCACGGACAGGCAGTTCAGGTCGGTGTGGATCACCAGGTTTGCGACGTTACGGTGAACAAAGAGTTCGCCCGGTTCGAGGCCAGTCAGACGTTCAGCGGGAACGCGGCTGTCGGAGCATCCAATCCAGAGAAAGCGTGGTTTCTGCGCCTGAGACAGTTTCTCAAAAAATCCGGAATCTTCCTCCAGCAGCATCTTTGACCATAGTGCGTTATTGCTGATGAGTGTATCTATGTCATTCATGGAGATAAACGGCCTGTAACCGGGTTAATGCGTTGCGCTAATATAGGGCAACTCCATTTTTTTTAAAACAACACTTCGCGTGTCAGCACTATAGGTAACTCTATTTCATGACCATTGCACTGGAGCTCGAGCAGCTTAAAAAAACCTATCCGGGTGGTGTCCAGGCACTGCGCGGCATAGATCTTAAAGTCGAAGCCGGTGATTTTTATGCGCTTCTGGGGCCCAACGGGGCAGGTAAATCCACCACCATCGGCATTATCAGCTCGCTGGTGAATAAGTCCTCTGGCCATGTAAAGGTCTTCGGCTACGACCTGGAAAAGGACGTGGTGAACGCCAAGCGCCAGCTGGGGCTGGTGCCGCAGGAGTTCAACTTCAATCCGTTTGAGACCGTTCAGCAGATTGTGGTTAACCAGGCGGGCTATTACGGCGTGGAGCGCAAAGAGGCGGTTGAGCGCAGCGAAAAGTACCTCAAACAGCTCGATTTATGGGAAAAACGAAACGAACGTGCGCGGATGTTGTCCGGCGGCATGAAGCGTCGTCTGATGATTGCCCGGGCGTTAATGCATGAGCCAAAACTGCTGATTCTGGATGAACCGACTGCCGGGGTGGATATCGAACTTCGCCGCTCGATGTGGGGCTTTTTGAAGGATTTAAACGATAAAGGCACCACCATCATTCTCACCACCCACTATCTGGAAGAGGCGGAGATGCTGTGCCGTAACATCGGCATCATTCAGCATGGCGAGCTGGTGGAAAACACCTCGATGAAGAGCCTGCTCTCCAAGCTGAAATCAGAAACCTTTATTCTCGATCTGGCGGCGAAAAGCGCCCTGCCGAAGCTGGAAGGCTATCAGTACCGTCTGGTGGATACCTCCACCCTGGAAGTGGAAGTCCTGCGCGAGCAGGGGATTAACAGCGTCTTCAGCCAGCTGAGCCAGCAGGGGATTCAGGTATTAAGTATGCGTAACAAAGCAAACCGACTGGAAGAGCTGTTCGTCTCGCTGGTCCATGAAAAACAAGGAGATCGCGCATGATGCAGCTTTACTGGGTGGCGCTGAAAAGTATCTGGGCCAAAGAGATCAACCGCTTTATGCGCATCTGGATCCAGACCCTGGTGCCGCCGGTGATCACCATGACCCTCTACTTTATTATCTTCGGCAACCTGATTGGCTCGCGGATCGGTGAGATGCACGGCTTCACCTATATGCAGTTTATCGTGCCCGGCCTGATCATGATGGCGGTGATCACCAACGCCTATGCCAACGTGGCGTCATCGTTCTTCAGCGCCAAGTTCCAGCGCAACATTGAAGAGCTGTTGGTGGCCCCGGTGCCTACCCACGTTATCATCGCTGGCTACGTCGGCGGCGGGGTGGCGCGCGGCCTGTGCGTCGGCGTCCTGGTGACGGCGATTTCCCTGTTCTTTGTGCCGTTCCAGGTGCACTCCTGGCTGTTTGTCGGCCTGACGCTGCTGCTGACGGCGGTGCTGTTCTCACTGGCCGGTCTGCTGAATGCGGTATTCGCCAAGACCTTTGACGATATCAGCCTGATCCCGACCTTCGTCCTGACGCCGCTGACCTACCTCGGCGGGGTTTTCTACTCCCTGACGCTGCTGCCGCCGTTCTGGCAGGGGCTGTCACACCTGAACCCGATCGTCTATATGATCAGCGGTTTCCGCTTTGGCTTCCTCGGTATTTCCGATGTACCGCTGGTAACCACCGTCGGCGTGCTGGTGATCTTTATCGTGGCCTTCTATCTGCTGTGCTGGAACCTGATCCAGCGCGGACGCGGACTGCGCAGCTGATCCTCAGGCCCGGCGGCGTTCTGTTGCCGGGCCGGTTTATTGACCATCATCACCCCCATATTCTCCCGACCCCGCTAGACTACCCCTTTCTGATGAGAGGTGACGATGCTGGGTTGGGTAATCACGTGCCATGACGAACATGCGCAGGAGATGGCGGATAAGCTCGCCGTCCGGTTTGGGCCGCTGGTGCAGTGCCAGGTGGTCAATTTCTGGCGCGGATTAAGCGTCAATATGCTCAGCCGTATGCTGTGCGATGCCCAGCATCAGGTCGACAGCGGTGACGGGGTGATCTTCCTGACCGATATCTCTGGCGCCGCCCCCTATCGCGCAGCGGCGCTACTCAGCCACAAGCACGACAATTGCGAAGTGATCTCCGGGATCGGTTATCCCTTGCTGGAGATGATGTATCCCCTGCGGGAGATGACCGACAGCACCGGCTTTCGCGACACCATCGTGGCCCGCGGTGCACCGGAGGTCAGCAGCCTGTGGCATCAGCAGCAGAAAAACCCACCCTTTGTTCTGCTCCATAGCGTGGAGAAATATTAGGCATTGGTATTACTGGCGCTTTTGTTACAATGCCGTCAGTTTTTCGTACTGAATAAAACCCTATGTTCTCGCGTATCTTTTTCCTGCTTCTGCTGCTGGTCTCCGGCGGCGTCTCTGCCAGTCTGCTCAGCCAGCAAGGGCTTCCGCCCCGCTATATGCAAACCACCGAAGATGCCGCTATCTGGGCGCAGGTGGGCAACAAGGTCGTCACCGTAGGCAACCTGCGTGCCGGGCAAATCATTGCGGTGGTGCCCACCGCGGCGGATTACTATGAGTTCCGCTTTGGCTTTGGTACCGGCTTTATCGACAAAGGCCATCTCGGCAAGGTGCAGGGTAAACAGCGGGTGGAGGACAGCCTGGGGGATCTGAACAAACCGCTCAGCAATCAGAACCTGATCACCTGGAAGGACACGCCGGTCTACAACGCCCCCAATGCCGGCAGCGCGCCGTTTGGCACTCTGGCCAACAATCTGCGTTATCCGATCCTCAGCAAGCTGAAGGACCGGCTTAATCAGACCTGGTATCAGATCCGCATCGCCAACCGCCTCGCCTGGGTCAGCAGCCTGGACGCGCAGGAGGATAACGGCCTGCCGGTGCTGACTTATCACCATATCCTGCGCGACGAAGAGAACACCCGTTTTCGCCATACCTCAACCACCACCAGCGTGCGCGCCTTCAATAACCAGATGGCCTGGTTGCGCGACCAGGGTTACACCACTCTGACGATGTACCAGCTGGAAGGCTACGTGCGTAACAAAATGAACCTGCCGGCCCGCGCGGTGGTGATCACCTTTGACGATGGCCTGAAATCGGTCAGCCGCTACGCCTGGCCGATCCTGAAGCAGTACGGCTTTCACGCCACGGCATTTATTATCTCGTCGCGGATCAAAGCCCATCCGCTGAAATGGGACCCGAAATCGCTGCAGTTTATGAGCATTTCCGAGCTGCGTGAGATCCAGGACGTGTTTGACGTGCAGTCACACACCCATTTCCTGCACCGGGTGGATAACAACCGTCATCCGATTCTGCTGAGCCGCAGTTACCAGAACATCGTGATGGACTTTAAGCACTCCCATCGCGCGCTGGCGCAGTTTAACCCGCATGTGCTCTACCTTTCGTACCCGTTCGGCGGCTATAGCGATAACGCGGTAAAAGCGGCTAACGACGCTGGTTTTCATCTGGCGGTGACGACGGTGAAAGGGAAGGTGAAACCGGGGGATAATCCATTCCTGCTGAAGCGCTTATATGTGCTCAGAACGGATTCGTTAGAGACGATGTCGCGGCTGATCAGTAATCAGCCGCAAGGATAAAAATCAGGCGACCTGAACCGGAATCGCTTTCGCGGTACGTTTCATGTCGTTATCCCCTTCAAAGTAGGCCACTTTTGGCTGCCAGCGGCGCGCTTCTTCATCGGACATCATGACAAAGCTGGCGATGATGACGATATCATCCACGTTGGCGCAGTGCGCTGCCGCACCGTTGACGGAGATAATTTTAGAACCCCGTTCAGCCGCGATAGCGTAGGTTGAGAAACGGTTACCGTTACTCACGTTCCAGATATCAATGGCTTCGTTTTCAAGAATACCCGCTGCGTCGAGAAAATCCTGGTCGATCGCGCAGGAGCCTTCATAATGCAGATCGGCCTGCGTGACCTTCACACGGTGAAGCTTACCTTGCAGCATTTTGCGAATCATGACGTTACCTTAACTCTTTGTCGTATCCCCCTCCGAAGAAGGGGCTGAGGAAACTAATCCGTTAGCATGGATATGCTCAGTGCTTACTGAGCCAGTTCAACTACTGTGTTATCAATCAGACGCGCCTGGCCGAGCCATGCGGCCACCAGGATCACCGCCCGTTTGCTGTCAGACGAGAGCGCCAGCAGGGTGTCGGCATCGCGGATCTGCACATCGTCAGCGCGTAAGCCGCCGTCGTTCAGCGCCTGTTCTGCCAGGGCCACAATCTCTTCGCTGCTCAGCTCTTTATTCTTCAGCTGGGCGGCCATGTTGCTCATCACCTTGTACAGAGCCGGGGCGATTTTACGCTGGTCAGCGGTGAGATAGCCGTTGCGCGAACTCAGCGCCAGACCATCTTTGGCGCGCACGATCGGCACGCCAACGATCTCGATGTCGTAGCCCATGTCGGCCACCATCTTGCGGATCAGCGCCAGCTGCTGGAAATCTTTCTCACCGAAGCAGGCGATATCCGGCTGCACCAGGTTAAACAGCTTGCTGACGATGGTGGAGACGCCGCGGAAGTGACCCGGACGGCTGGCCCCTTCCAGCATGGTGGAGATGCCAGGCACGTCAACAAAGGTGGTCTCTTCCGTGCCTTTCGGATAGACATCATTCGGGGCCGGGGAGAAGACGAAATCCACCTTATGCTTTTTCAGCTTCTCGCAATCTTCCTGCAGCGTGCGCGGGTAGCGCGCCAGGTCGTCGGCACGATCAAACTGCATCGGGTTAACGAAGATACTCACCACCACCACATCGGCGCGGGCTTTGGCTTCGTCCACCAGCTTCATGTGGCCGTCATGCAGGTTGCCCATGGTGGGCACCAGGGCGATACGTTTGCCTTCCTGGCGCAAACGACGAATGTGCTGGCGCAGCAGCGGCAGGGTTTCAATGATTAGCACAACGAGACTCCTTAATGGAAACTGTGTTCTTCACCCGGGTAAACACCCGATTCAACGTCGGCAATATACTGCCTGACCGCGCCGCGCATGTCGCCTGCGTCGCTAAGGAAATTCTTCGCAAATTTCGGGATATGCCCGCCGGTGATGCCAAACGCGTCGTGCATCACCAGGATCTGGCCGTCGGTGACGTTACCGGCACCAATGCCGATCACCGGAATAGTGAGCGCGTCGGTGATGCGTTTCGCCAGCGCGACCGGCACGCACTCCAGCACCAGCAGCTGGGCGCCCGCGGCTTCGATGGCCAGCGCATCGTCAAACAGCGTCTGGGCGGCGTCACCGCGGCCCTGCACCTTGTAGCCGCCAAAGATATTGACCGACTGTGGGGTTAACCCCAGATGGCCGCAGACCGGCACTGCGCGCTCGGTGAGCATGCGCACGGTCTCAACCAGCCAGGCGCCGCCTTCCACTTTGACCATATTGGCCCCGGCGCGCATCACCGTGGCGGCATTCTCAAACGCCTGCTCCGGGGTGGCATACGCCATAAACGGTAAATCGGCGAGCAGCAGGCAGGCGGGAGCCCCGCGACGCACCGCCCGGGTATGGTAAGCAATATCCTCTACCGTCACCGGCAGCGTGGAGTCATGTCCCTGGACCGTCATCCCTAACGAGTCGCCAACCAGCATGACGTTAATGCCCTCTTCGGCAAAGAGTTTGGCGAAGCTGTAGTCATAGGCCGTAATCGTGGCGAAGCGCTGCTTGTCCTGTTTGCATTTCTGCAAGGTGGCGATGGTGGTTGGTTTCATACTGTTTCCTGATAGCCCAAAGCGAATCTTTGCGCATTCTAACAGTAACATTCGAGGGAACAATGATTTTAGATGTTCGATAAACCATAAAAGATTTAGGGTTTATTAACAGAAAAGTGGCGTTACCAGCGTGCGGGTTTTTCAGCGTTCAGATGGGCAAGAAGATCGCTCAACGTTTCGCCATCGGGGAAGATGAGGTCAGGGGCAATTTCGAACAGCGGCCAGAGCATAAAACCGCGGCGCTTCATGTCGTAATGCGGCACCGTCAGGCGCTCGGTGTTAATCACCGCATCACCAAACAGCATGATGTCCAGGTCGAGGGTGCGCGGTCCCCAGCGTTCTTCTTTACGCACGCGACCCTGCTGCAGCTCGATGCGCTGGGTATTGTCCAGCAGCGATTCGGCGCTGAGCGCGGTCTTCAGCGCAATGGCGGCGTTCAGGTAGTCGGGCTGATCCTGCGGGCCCAGCGGGGGAGTGCGGTAAAACGAGGAGAGGGCAACAACGCGGGATTGCGGGATGTCGCCTAACGCCTGAACGGCAGCATTGACCTGCTCCAGGGGAGAGGCCAGATTGCTGCCGATGGCGATATACGCCAGCGTCATGCCGCGCCTTCGCGACGCGGCGCGCGCTTGCGTGGACGACGATGACGACGACGCGGAGCCGGATCTTCATCCAGATCGCCCAGCATGTCTTTCTGTGCCGGTGGTGCTGACACCTGGAACTCACCCCACCACTGCACCAGAAGCTGCAGCTCGCGGTTGTTTTCCGCTTCGGCACGCAGGGCCATCAGATCGTAAGCTGCACGGAATTTTGGATGCTCCATTAACTTCCACGCGCGTTTACCCTGACGACGGGACATCCGCAGCTGAAGCTGCCAGATATCACGCACCAGCGTGGTAATGCGTTTCGGGATCGCCAGCGAGCGGCAGGCTTCATCAAGCACGTCGTTGGCGGCCAGGGCGAAAGCGTCGTAATAGGCCAGACCGCTTTCCTGGGCAATCTTCTGCGCGGTTTCCAGCAGCGGATACCAGAACATCGCCGCAAACAGGAATGCCGGGTTAACGCGCATATCGTTCTGAATGCGGTTATCGGTATTCTTCAGCACCTGGTCGATGATGCGTTCCATTGCGCTGTCACCTTTTTCGGTGAAATTACGCGTGATGGTCGGGAACAGGGGCTGGAACAGGCTGTATTCGCGCAGCAGCTGATAGGTAGCAAAACCGTGACCTGCCTGCAGCAGCTTCAGCGCCTCTTCAAACAGACGCGCCGGTGGCACATCGTTGATAAGTGTGGCCAGGCGCGGGATCGGCTCGGCGGTCTCAGGGCTGATCTGCATATCCAGCTTGGCGGCGAAACGCACGGCGCGCAGCATACGCACCGGATCTTCACGGTAGCGCGTTTCCGGGTTGCCGATCAGGCGGATCAGACCCGCTTTCAGATCCGGCACGCCACCGACGAAATCGCGGACGGTAAAGTCAGCCACGCTGTAATAGAGGCTGTTGATAGTGAAATCGCGGCGCTGAGCATCTTCTTCGATAGAACCAAAGATGTTGTCACGCAGCAGCATGCCGTTCTGACCCTGCTGAGAGGTCGTCCGGTCTGATGGGGTACCTTCGTGATGACCACGGAAGGTGGCGACTTCGATGATTTCTGGGCCAAACATGACGTGAGCAAGACGGAAGCGACGACCGACCAGGCGGCAGTTGCGGAATAATTTACGCACCTGCTCAGGCGTGGCGCTGGTGGTCACGTCAAAATCTTTTGGCTTTTTGCCCAGCAGTAAGTCACGCACCCCGCCACCAACAAGATAGGCCTCATAGCCAGCTTTATTCAGGCGATAAAGGACCTTCAGGGCGTTTTCACTGATATCTTTGCGGGAAATAGCATGCTGCTCGCGCGGAATAACCGACATCGTATTTTGAACAATGACGTCATCCGCCATGCTCTCATCGCGGCTCAGCACCTTACGGCAAAAATTAGCGACTCGGGTAAAAATAGTACACCTCGGTAGTGTGTGTTTCAGAATTCAGGACAAAAAATAGCGGCTAATCATAGCTCAGCGAGACGCATTTGAGAATGCTGGATTTTCGGCACGCGGTTTAGCGACCACTGGGCCACCGCTTTTTCCAGTAATTCTTCGGTTCGCAGATCCTGCCACTCATGTGTTACATCCTGGTTGAGAAATTGTAAAGCATTGATAAGAACTGGGCGAGGATCGCCTGTCGGTAATGCCGGGGCATGATTCTGTTTCGAGAGTTTCATCCCTTTTTCATTCACCACCAGCGGCAAATGGATATAGTCCGGCACCGGCCAGCCAAACAGCTGGTAGAGCGAAATCTGCCGCACGGTGGGTTCGATCAGATCGGCCCCGCGGACAATCTCGTTTACTCCCTGGAAATGGTCATCCACCACCACCGCCAGATTGTAAGCAAACAGCCCGTCCCGGCGATGGATAATAAAATCCTCATCCGCCAGCCGTGGATCGGCGTGGAGCAGGCCTTGCAACTGGTCGGTAAAGCAGGTCACCGGATGCTGTTGCACTACGCGCACCGCCGCGTTTTCCGGGCCATGATGCAGCGTGCGGCAATGGCCGTCATAGACGCCGCCGACGCTCTGAATGCGCGCGCGGGTGCAGGTGCAGTAGTAGGAGAGTCCCTGGGCGTGCAGCCAGGCCAGGCGCTCGCGATAGGCGTCGTGACGCTGAGATTGCCACAGCACCTCGCCGTCCCAGTGCAGGCCGTAATGTTCCAGCTGACGCAGAATGGTCTCTGCTGCACCGGGAACTTCACGCGGGGGGTCAATATCTTCGATACGTACACGCCAGATACCCTGGCGGGCACGGGCTTGCAGATAGCTGCCAAGCGCGGCAATGAGCGAGCCGAAATGCAGTTCGCCAGAGGGGGATGGCGCGAAGCGCCCAATATAGTCAGCAGGCATAATCACACAGCGCAGAAAGTAATCAGGCGGGAGAAGACTCCCGCCTGTGATAGCGTTATGACAGGGTCGGAATTAACCGGCCATCTGTTTTTCGCGGATTTCTGCCAGCGTTTTGCAGTCGATGCACAGGTCGGCTGTTGGACGGGCTTCCAGACGACGAATGCCGATTTCGACACCGCAGGACTCGCAGAAGCCGAAATCTTCGTCTTCGACTTTTTTCAGCGTCTTTTCAATCTTCTTAATCAGTTTGCGTTCGCGGTCACGGTTACGCAGTTCAAGGCTGAACTCTTCTTCCTGGGCGGCACGGTCTACCGGGTCCGGGAAGTTAGCGGCTTCGTCCTGCATATGAGTAACGGTGCGATCGACTTCATCCCTGAGTTGATTACGCCATGCTTCAAGAATTCGCTTGAAGTGCGACAGCTGGGCTTCGTTCATATACTCTTCGCCCGGCTTCTCTTGATACGGCTCCACCCCAGCGATGGCGAGAATACTCAGGGACGATGTTTTACGGTTTTGCCCTTCTTGCATGTTGCTTCTCCTTAACACGCACTATCGATCCCCGTGTTGGGGGAAAAATCAGGCCGCTATAAATAACAGATGCTTTTCCGTAAGGCAATTATCTAAACGTAACACTTGACAAGCCTGTGAAGAAAAGCGTATTTGCGCACACGACCAGAACACTTAATAAACAACACTCAACCCCTTTTATAACGTGACGGGAAGAGCGGATCTCAGAGTCATATTATCGGCAGAAAGTTCCGCTTTATAAGCCAAAACCTCGACCCCCTGCTTCTGTGCCTCATTCAACAGTTGCGCGTACTTAAGGTCAATATGGCGGGCGGGTGAAAATCGTCCAATTGCGCTGTGCAACACCGCAAATAACAGCACGGCGCGCTTGCCTGCCGCCGCCACACTTATCAACTCCCGGAGATGCTTCTGCCCTCGCAGCGTGACCGCATCCGGAAAGTAGCCATTATCCCTTTCAGCTAACGTGACTGATTTCACTTCAATATAGCACTCAGGGCGATCCTCTGCCTGCAACATAAAGTCGATTCTGCTGTTTTCAGCACCATATTTCACTTCACTTTTTAAGGTGTTGTAACCGCACAGTTCAGGAATTAAATCCAGAGTAATCGCCTCTTTGACCAGCTGGTTCGCCCGTAGCGTATTGACGCAAATATAGTCTCCGGCGGCAGTCTGGGTTATTTCCCAGGTGTGGGGATATTTGCGTTTGATATTGGAAGAGGTGGAGTACCAGACGGTATCGCCGGGCGTGGCGCAGCCGGTCATCGCCCCGGTGTTCGGGCAGTGCAGGGTCAGCGTTTCGCCTTCCGGTGTCACCACGTCGGCGAGAAAACGCTTGTAGCGCTGCACCAGCGTGGCGGGTTTCAGGGCAGGGGTAAACAGCATGCAGATTCCTTGTTATTCGGTAAGCGTCCAGCGCTGGAGCGGCGTATAGCGGGTGCGCCCTCCGGCAAAAAGGCTCTCGTAGAGGACAAATTCTGTCACCGGAAACGTCCACCGAAAACCCGGCGGCGGAATGGCCACCGCGTGGCTGGCGTCGCGCAGCAGGGTGATATGCGGGTGAAACGGCTGCGGGCTCTGGTAACAGCCGCTGCGCGCTGCCTGGGCTCGCAGCATATTCGCCAGCTGCAACACTCCCCGGGGCGGCTGGCGGGTACCCAGCCAGACGACGCGGGAGCGCAGCCACTGCCCGGCATCGTCCAGGGTCAGGGTAAACCCCGGCTGGCGAATGCGTCCGGCCATCGCCGCCAGCGCCTGACGTTTCTCGTCGCTGACATCCCCTAAAAACGCCAGCGTCAGGTGCAGGTTGGCCCCGGCCACCGGGCGGCCCGCTTCCGGGGCAAAGTGGTCGGCGCGCCAGCGCACGATCTGCCGCTGGATCGGGGCAGGCATTTCAATGGCAAAAAACAGCCTTTTCGACTCAGACATACGGGGCACTCGGTAATGAATTGTGGCGATGCTACAATGTACGCCGTCTAAAGTTAACCCTCTGGAGCCATTCGTGTCCCTGTTGCCGGTCGCCGCTGTCCTTCCTGAACTTCTCCTCGCGTTACACCACGCCCCCCAGGTTCTGCTTACTGCGCCCACCGGTGCGGGGAAATCGACGTGGCTGCCGCTGCAGATTCTGGCTCAGGGGGAAATTAACGGCAAAATTATTCTGCTCGAACCGCGGCGGATCGCCGCCCGCAACGTGGCGCAGCGTCTTGCCGATCTGCTGGGGGAAAAACCGGGAGAGACAGTGGGCTACCGGATGCGGGCTGAAACCTGCGTGGGGGCGAATACCCGGCTGGAGGTGGTCACCGAGGGGATCCTCACCCGGATGCTGCAGCAGGATCCCGAGCTGACCGGCGTAGGGCTGGTGATCCTCGATGAGTTCCACGAGCGCAGCCTGCAGGCGGATCTGGCTCTGGCGCTGCTGCTGGATGTCCAGCAGGGGCTACGGGACGATCTTAAGCTGCTGATCATGTCCGCGACCCTGGACAACGACCGGCTTCAGCGCCTGCTCCCTGAGGCACCGACGATCGTTTCTGAGGGGCGTACCTTCCCGGTTGAGCGGCGCTATCAGTCGCTCTCCAACCAGCAGCGTTTCGACGAAGCGGTAGCGGTGGCGACTGCCGAACTGCTGCGCCAGGAGCCCGGCTCGCTGCTGCTGTTTTTGCCGGGGGTGATCGAGATCCAGCGCGTACAGGAGCAACTCGCCCGCCGGGTGGCTGACGACGTGGTGCTCTGTCCGCTGTATGGCGCGCTGTCCCTGACCGAGCAGCGTAAGGCGATCCTGCCTGCGCCGGTCGGACAGCGCAAAGTGGTGCTGGCGACCAACATCGCCGAAACCAGTCTGACCATCGAAGGCATCCGGCTGGTGGTGGATTCGACCCAGGAGCGGGTGGCGAATTTCGATCCGCGCACCGGTCTGACCCGCCTGCTGACCCAGCGCGTTAGCCAGGCCTCGATGACCCAGCGCGCCGGGCGTGCCGGGCGACTAGAGCCGGGCATCTGCCTGCACCTGACACCGTTTGAACAGGCCGAGCGCGCCGCCGCCCAGGGCACGCCGGAAATGTTGCAAAGCGATCTCAGCGGCCTGCTGATGGAACTCCTGCAATGGGGTTGCCGGGATCCTTCCCAACTGAACTGGCTGGATCTGCCCCCAGCGACTAACCTTGCTGCGGCCCGCCGCCTGTTAACCCAGCTTGGGGCGCTGGCAGGGGAGCAGCTCAGCACGTTTGGCCAGAAGATGGCGAGGCTCGGCAACGACCCGCGGCTGGCGGCGATGCTGGCCAGCGCCAGAGGTGAAGACGAAATTGCGACGGCGGCAAAACTGGCGGCTATCCTTGAACAGCCCCCGCGAGGCGGCAGTAGCGATCTGGCCCAGGCCTTCTCCCGCAATCAGCCGGAGTGGCAGCAGCGCGCCCGGCAGTTAAGTTCGCGCCTCAACAGCCGCGGCGGAGCGCCGGACAGCGATTGCGTTCCTGCGCTGCTGGCAAAGGCGTTTCCTGACAGGATCGCCCGCCGCCGCGGGCTCGACGGTCGCTATCAGCTGGCGAACGGCATGGGGGCGATGCTGCAGAGCGATGACGCTATGACCCGTCACGAGTGGTTGATTGCCCCGTTGTTATTGCAGGGCAGCCAGTCACCGGATGCCCGCATTTTGTTGGGCCTGGCCGTGGATATCGATGCCCTGATTGCCACCTCGCCGGGGCTGGTGGCGCAGTCTGACACCGTCGAGTGGGATGATACCCAGGGCACGCTGAAGGCCTTTCGCCGTGCGCAGATTGGCCGCCTGACGGTCAACGTCAAACCGCTGGCGAAGCCGTCGGAAGAGGAGCTGCATCAGGCGATGCTTAACGGCATCCGCGATAAAGGGCTCAGCGTCCTGAACTGGACCCCGGAGGCGGAGCAGTACCGGATCCGCCTCCACTGCGCGGCGCAGTGGCTGCCGGAGTTTGCCTGGCCGGCGGTGGATGACGCCTCGCTGCTGGCGTCCCTTGAGACGTGGCTGCTGCCGCAAATGCAGGGCGTACATTCGCTTCGCGCCCTGAAATCACTGGATGTTAAGGCGGCGTTACAGAACTTAACCGACTGGTCGTTACGTCAACGTCTGGATACTGAGCTTCCGGGGCATTACACTGTGCCGACCGGCAGCCGGATAGCCATTCGTTATCATCAAGATAATCCTCCGGCGCTGGCGGTACGGATGCAGGAGATGTTTGGCGAGGCGACCACCCCAGCCATTGCCCAGGGGCGTGTGCCGCTGGTGCTGGAGCTGTTATCCCCGGCTCAGCGCCCGCTGCAGATCACCCGCGATCTGGGTGCTTTCTGGGCCGGAAGCTACCGCGAGGTACAAAAAGAGATGAAAGGACGCTACCCCAAGCACGTCTGGCCGGACGATCCGGCGAATACGGCGCCCACCCGGCGGACTAAAAAGTATTCGTGATGGTCATTGTAGGCCGGGTAAGCGTAGCGCCACCCGGCAATGGGGACCGAGCGGCCTGATGCCCTCACCCCGACCCTCTCCCACGGGGAGAGGGGGAAAACGCGGTTTATTTTGAGAGATTTCTTCTTCCTCCATCAGGGGGAAGAACTGAGAATCGGGCCCTTGCGCCTGATAGTTGCGGAGAGAGAGCATGGCGGGGAATGACCGCGAGCCAATAGGACGTAAAGGAAAGCCTTCACGTCCGGCGAAAGAAAAGGCAGGCCGTCGTCGCCTCAGTGATGAGGAGTATGACGACGTTGATAATGAGTATGAGGATGAAGCGCCCGTGCCACGTAAAGGAAAAGGCAAAAAAGGTAAACCTCGCGGCAAGCGCGGCTGGTTCTGGCTGCTGCTGAAGCTGTTAATTGTTTTCATCGTCCTGCTGGCGATCTACGGCGTCTATCTGGATCAGAAGATCCGCAGCCGTATCGACGGTAAAGTCTGGCAATTGCCAGCGGCGGTGTATGGCCGGATGGTCAACCTCGAGCCGGAGATGACCATCAGCAAGAACGAGATGGTCAAGCTGCTGGAGGCCACCCAGTACCGCCAGGTGACGAAGATGACCCGTCCTGGTGAGTTTACGGTGCAGGCGAAAAGCATCGAGATGATCCGTCGTCCGTTTGATTTCCCGGACAGCAAAGAGGGGCAGGTGCGTGCGCGTCTGACCTTCGACGGCGATCATATCGACACCATCGAGAACATG
Organism: Leclercia sp. Marseille-Q4284; assembly: GCF_916618945.1. NCBI lineage: Bacteria > Pseudomonadati > Pseudomonadota > Gammaproteobacteria > Enterobacterales > Enterobacteriaceae > Leclercia > Leclercia sp. Marseille-Q4284. The sequence goes on along the minus strand of NZ_CAKAKG010000002.1, from coordinate 56,153 downwards.
GAGAACAACCGTCAGTTCGGTTTCTTCCGTCTCGATCCGCGGCTGATCACCATGCTCTCCTCGCCAAACGGCGAGCAGCGTCTGTTTGTCGCACGTAACGGCTTCCCGGATCTGCTGGTGGATACTCTGCTGGCAACCGAAGACCGTCACTTCTATGAGCACGATGGCGTCAGCCTGTACTCCATTGGTCGTGCGGTGCTGGCCAACCTGACCGCCGGACGGACGGTGCAGGGGGCAAGTACCCTGACCCAGCAGTTGGTGAAGAACCTGTTCCTCTCCAGCGAACGTTCCTACTGGCGTAAGGCCAACGAAGCGTACATGGCGGTGCTGATGGACGCCCGCTACAGCAAAGATCGCATCCTTGAGCTGTACATGAACGAGGTCTACCTCGGTCAGAGCGGCGACAATGAAATCCGCGGCTTCCCGCTGGCGAGTCTCTACTACTTTGGCCGTCCGGTGGAAGAGCTGAGCCTCGACCAGCAGGCGCTGCTGGTGGGCATGGTGAAAGGAGCGTCAATCTACAACCCGTGGCGTAACCCGAAGCTGGCGCTGGAACGTCGTAATCTGGTCCTGCGTCTGCTGCAACAGCAGCAGGTGATCGACCAGGAGCTGTACGACATGCTCAGCGCGCGTCCGTTAGGCGTCCAGCCGCGTGGCGGCGTGATCTCCCCGCAGCCTGCCTTTATGCAGATGGTGCGTCAGGAGCTGCAGGCTAAGCTGGGCGACAAAGTGAAAGATCTCTCCGGCGTGAAGATCTTCACCACCTTTGACTCGGTGGCGCAGGATGCCGCAGAGAAAGCGGCGGTGGAAGGCATTCCGGCACTGAAAAAGCAGCGTAAGCTGAGCGATCTGGAGACCGCGATGGTGGTGGTCGATCGGACCACCGGTGAAGTGCGGGCGATGGTCGGCGGGGCAGAGCCGCAGTTTGCGGGCTACAACCGCGCCATGCAGGCACGCCGTTCGATCGGCTCCCTGGCAAAACCGGCGACCTATCTCACCGCCCTGAGCCAGCCGAACCAGTATCGTCTCAATACCTGGATTGCCGATGCCCCGATTGCCCTGCGCCAGCCAAACGGCCAGGTGTGGTCGCCGCAGAACGACGACAAACAGTACAGCGGTCAGGTGATGCTGGTGGACGCCCTGACGCGGTCCATGAACGTGCCAACGGTTAACCTCGGAATGGCACTGGGTCTGCCAGCGGTAACCGATACCTGGCTGAAGCTGGGGGTGCCAAAAGATCAGCTGCATCCGGTTCCGGCCATGCTGTTAGGTGCCCTGAACCTGACGCCAATTGAAGTGGCGCAGGCGTTCCAGACCATCGGCAGCGGCGGTAACCGTGCTCCGCTCTCGGCGTTGCGTTCGGTGATTGCCGAAGATGGCACCCCGCTGTACCAGAGCTTCCCGCAGGCGGAGCGTGCCGTACCGGCGCAGGCCGCCTACATGACTCTGTGGACCATGCAGCAGGTGGTACAGCGCGGGACCGGTCGCCAGCTTGGCGCGAAGTACCCGGGTCTGCATCTGGCGGGTAAAACCGGGACCACCAACAACAACGTCGATACCTGGTTTGCGGGCATCGACGGGCGTGAAGTGGTGATTACCTGGGTCGGACGCGACAACAACCAGCCGACGAAACTGTACGGTGCCAGCGGGGCGATGTCGATTTACCAGCGCTATCTGGCTAACCAGTCGCCGGTGCCGTTAACCCTGACGCCACCGGAAGATATCGTCGATATGGGCGTGGATCAGTCGGGCAACTTCGTGTGTGGTGGCGGGATGCGTAGCGTTCCGGTCTGGACCTCCAACCCGGACTCCCTGTGCCAGGCGCCAACGCCAGAGCCGACGGGCAACCCGTTTGAGCAGTCTTCTCCTCAGCAGCAGCCGCAGCAGCAACAACAGCCGCAGCAGCAGAATGAGAAGAAGGACAGCGACGGCGTCGCGGGCTGGATCAAAGATATGTTCGGCGGTAACTAATCAAAAGTCCCTCTCCTGCGGGAGGGGGACTTTTCACCTCAATTCAACATCCCTCCAACAGTAAAATCCCCGTTTATTAACCCTGCGTTTTCCGTTGTTTATTTCTTATACCCTCATTTCCTGTAGGGCCGCATATCACTTGCTATGCCGTGAATGTTTCGCATAATATGCTGCGGTCATAATAATAATTCTCGTTTACGTTATCATTCACTCTTTCATCAGAGATATACCAATGGCGCATTCAAAAACTGCTCAGCCAATGCAATCTTCGCTGCGTAAAATCGCAGTTGTTGTAGCCACAGCGGTTAGCGGCATGTCTGCTTTTGCCCAGGCTGCTGACACCCCTAAAAAAGAAGAAACCATCACCGTAACCGCAGCGTCAGCTCCACAGGAGAGCGCCTGGGGTCCGGCGGCAACCATTGCCGCACGCCAGTCCGCTACCGGGACCAAGACCGATACCTCCATTGAGAAGGTACCGCAGTCTATCTCCGTAGTGACCGCGGAAGAGATGGCCCTGCACCAGCCACGCTCGGTGAAAGAAGCACTGAGCTATACGCCAGGGGTGGCAGTGGGTACGCGCGGTGCGTCGAACACCTATGACTACCTGATTATTCGTGGTTTTGCTGCCGATGGCCAAAGCCAGAACAACTACCTCGACGGCATGAAGATGCAGGGCAACTTCTATAACGACGCGGTAATTGACCCTTATATGATCGAGCGCGCGGAAGTGATGCGCGGGCCGACCTCTGTTCTGTACGGCAAAAGCAGCCCGGGTGGCTTGCTGAACATGGTCAGCAAACGTCCGCTGACAGAGCCGCTGAAAGAGATCCAGTTCAAGGTCGGAACGGACAGCCTGTTCCAGACCGGGTTTGACTTCAGCGATGCGCTGGATGATGACGGCGTTTACTCCTATCGCCTGACCGGCCTGGCGCGTTCCAACAACGCCCAGCAGGAGCGCGCGGAAGAGCAGCGTTATACCATTGCGCCATCCTTCTCCTGGCGTCCGTCAGATAAAACCAACTTCACTTTCCTCTCCTATTTCCAGAACGAGCCAGAAACCGGTTACTACGGCTGGTTGCCAAAAGAGGGCACGGTTGATCCGCTGCCAAACGGCGATCGTCTGTCGACCGATTTCAACGAAGGGGCGAAAAACAATACCTATTCCCGTAACCAGAAAATGGTCGGGTATAGCTTCGATCACGAGTTTAACGACACCTTCACCGTGCGTCAGAACCTGCGCTTTGCCGAGAACAAAACCTCGCAGAACAGCGTCTATGGCTACGGCGTCTGCTCCGATGCGGCGAACAGTGGCAACGCCCTGTGTAACGCGTTATCCCCTGCGGACAAAGGCCATTACCTGGCGCGTAAGTACGTGGTTGATGATGAGAAGCTGCAAAACTTCACCGTCGATACCCAGCTGCAGAGCAAATTCGCTACCGGCGAAGTTGACCATATCCTGCTGACCGGCGTTGACTTTATGCGCATGCGTAACGACATCAACTCGTGGTTCGGCTATGACGGTTCCGTCCCGCTGCTGGATCTCTACAATCCGGTGTATAGCGATTTCGATTTCGGCTCACAAAACCCGGACAACTCCGGCCCGTATCAGATCCTGAACAAGCAGCAGCAGACCGGTCTCTACGTCCAGGATCAGGCGCAGTGGGATAAAGTGCTGGTTACCCTGGGTGGTCGTTACGACTGGGCCGATCAGGACTCTATCAACCGCGTTGCGGGCACTACCGCGTCACGGGATGACAACCAGTTCACCTGGCGTGGCGGGGTTAACTACCTGTTCGATAACGGCGTTACCCCTTACTTCAGCTACAGCGAATCCTTCGAGCCGTCCTCCCAGTCCGACGCACAAGGCAAGCCGTTTGCGCCGTCGAAAGGCAAGCAGTACGAAGTGGGCGTGAAGTATGTTCCGAGCGATCGTCCGATCGTGCTGACCGGGGCGCTGTATCAGCTGACCAAAACCAACAACCTGATGGCCGATCCTGCGGGCTCGTTCTTCTCGGTTGAAGGCGGCGAGATCCGCGCCCGTGGCGTGGAAATCGAAGCTAAAGCGGCACTGTCTGCCAGCGTTAACGTGGTGGGCTCTTACACCTACACCGACGTGGAGTACACCACCGACACCACTTACAAAGGCAACACCCCGGCGCAGGTGCCGGAGCACATGGCCTCCCTGTGGGGTGACTACACCTTCTATGATGGCGCACTCTCTGGCCTGACGCTGGGTACCGGCGGTCGCTTCTCCAGCTCCAGCTATGGCGATCCGGCGAACTCCTTCAAGGTGGGTAGCTATGCGGTGATGGATGCCCTGGTCCGTTACGATCTGGCGCGTGTTGGCATGGCGGGCTCGAACGTGGCGCTGCACGTGAATAACCTGCTGGATCGTGAATATGTCGCCAGCTGCTTCAACACCTATGGCTGCTTCTGGGGTGCAGAACGCCAGGTTGTTGCGACTGCGACCTTCCGCTTCTAATCGTTAAACTTGGGCACGATTTTCGTGCCCTTTTCTTTACTTAAGTTGGCTAACATGCAGGAAAACAACCCGCAGTCCGATACCACTTTTGCACTCGATGGCATCTCCTTTCGCGTTCCCGGACGCACGCTGCTGCATCCGCTTTCGCTGACCTTTCCCGCAGGCCAGGTGACGGGCCTGATCGGCCATAACGGCTCCGGCAAATCCACCTTACTGAAAATGCTTGGCCGCCATCAGCCGCCTTCCGACGGCGATATTCTGCTCGACGGACAGCCGCTGGAGAGCTGGAACAGCAAGGCCTTTGCCCGCAAGGTGGCCTATCTGCCGCAGCAGCTGCCGCAGGCGGAAGGCATGACCGTCCGTGAGCTGGTGGCGATTGGCCGTTATCCCTGGCATGGTGCCTTGGGTCGCTTCGGTGTGGCCGACCGCGAGAAAGTGGAGGAGGCGATTGCGCTGGTGGGGTTAAAACCGCTGGCCCACCGTCTGGTGGATAGCCTGTCCGGCGGCGAGCGCCAACGGGCGTGGATCGCCATGCTGGTGGCCCAGGACAGCCGGTGTTTACTGCTGGATGAACCCACTTCGGCGCTGGACATTGCCCATCAGGTGGACGTGCTGGCGCTGGTGCATCGCTTAAGCCAGCAGCGCGGGCTGACGGTGATTGCGGTGCTGCACGACATCAATATGGCAGCGCGTTACTGCGACTATCTGGTGGCGCTGCGCGGTGGCGAGATGATCGCCCAGGGCACGCCAGCCGAGCTGATGCGCAGTGAAACGCTGGAAAACATTTACGGAATTCCAATGGGTATTCTGCCGCATCCTGCCGGAGCGGCACCGGTGAGCTTTGTCTATTGATGCCTGAGTTAACACATATTAGCCGTCGTCGACTGTTGACGGCGATGGCCCTCTCGCCGCTGCTGTGGAAAATGGGCACGGCGCATGCCGCGACTGTCGATCCTCATCGCATTGTGGCCCTTGAGTGGCTGCCGGTTGAATTGCTGCTGGCCCTCGGCGTCACGCCCTACGGCGTGGCCGACATTCCCAATTATACCCTGTGGGTGAACGAGCCTCGTCTGCCAGAATCGGTGATCGACATTGGCCTGCGTACCGAGCCCAACCTCGAGCTGCTCACCCAGATGAAACCGTCGTACCTGGTCTGGTCGGCCGGATATGGCCCGTCGGAAGAGAAGCTGGCGCGGATTGCGCCGGGGCGCGGGTTCGCCTTTAGCGACGGTAAAAAGCCGCTGACCAATGCCCGCAAATCCTTAACCGAGATGGCGCAGCTGCTGAACATGGAGGCGGCTGCCCGTTCGCATCTGGATCATTTCGACAGCGTGATCGACAGCTACAAACCGCGTTTTGCCGGCCGGGGCGATCGCCCGCTGCTGATGGTCACCCTGCTTGATGCCCGCCATATGCTGGTGTTTGGCAATAACTGTCTGTTCCAGGAAGTGCTGGATCGCTACGGAATTAAAAACGCCTGGGAAGGGGAGATGACCTTCTGGGGCAGCACCGCCGTCGGCATCGACCGTCTGGCCATGTTCCGCGATGTGGACGTGCTCTGCTTCGATCACGGCAACGAGCGCGAGATGCAGACCTTGATGGCGACGCCGCTGTGGCAGGCAATGCCGTTTGTCCGCCAGCAGCGTGTGAAGCGCGTCCCGGCGGTGTGGTTCTACGGCGCGACCCTGTCGGCCATGCACTTTGCCCGGGTGCTGGATAGCGCGCTGGGAGGTCAGGCATGAGATCGCGGATAGCCTTTTTCCCGGCGCTGTTAATGGCGCTGCTGGTGGTGGTGGCGCTGGGCTTAACCTGGTCGAATCTCAATCTGGCCCTGCCGCGCGCCCAGTGGGGCGCCGCCCTGGTAGCCCCGGATATCGACAATATTCAACAGATGCTGTTCCACTACAGCCTGCTCCCGCGGCTGGCGATCTCGCTGCTGGTGGGGGCCGGGCTTGGGCTGGTGGGCGTGCTGTTCCAGCAGGTACTGCGTAACCCGCTTGCGGAGCCGACCACCCTGGGGGTGGCCACCGGTGCCCAACTGGGGATGACCATCATCACCCTGTGGGCGCTGCCGGGGGCGCTGGCACCGCAGTTTGCCGCGCTGGTGGGGGCTTGCGTCGTCGGGGCGATTGTCTTCGGTGTGGCCTGGGGCAAACGCCTCTCGCCGGTAACGCTGATCCTCGCCGGTCTGGTGGTGAGCCTTTACTGTGGGGCGGTGAACCAGTTGCTGGTGATTTTCCATCACGACCAGCTGCAGAGCATGTTCCTCTGGAGCACCGGGACGCTGACGCAAACCGACTGGAGCATCGTTCAGCGCCTGTGGCCGCAGCTGCTCGGCGGCGTGCTGCTGACCCTGCTGCTGCTGCGTCCCCTGACCCTGATGGGGCTGGATGATGGCGTGGCGCGCAACCTTGGCCTGGCACTGTCGCTGGCCCGTCTGGCGGCGCTGACCCTGGCGATTGTCATCAGCGCCCTGCTGGTGAATGCGGTCGGCATCATCGGGTTTATCGGCCTGTTCGCGCCGCTGCTGGCAAAAATGCTCGGCGCGCGGCGCTTGCTCTCCCGCCTGATCCTTGCCCCGCTGATTGGCGCGCTGATCCTCTGGCTCTCCGATCAGGTGATCCTCTGGCTGACCCGGGTGTGGATGGAAGTCTCCACCGGGTCGGTGACGGCGCTGATTGGCGCGCCGCTGCTGCTGTGGCTGCTGCCGCGTCTGCGCAGCATGAGCGCCCCGGCGATGAACGCCGGCGATAACGTGCAGGCTGAGCGTCACCACGTGCTGTGGTTTGCCCTGGCGGGCGGCGCGGTGCTGATGCTGGCGGTGATTGCGGCGCTGGCGTTTGGCCGGGATGCCGGGGGCTGGCACTGGGCGAGCGGGGCGATGCTCGATGAGCTGCTGCCGTGGCGCGCGCCGCGTATTTTCGCCGCACTGATTGCCGGGGTGATGCTGGCGGTCGCGGGCTGCATTATCCAGCGTCTGACCGGCAACCCGATGGCGAGCCCGGAAGTGCTGGGGATCAGCTCCGGTGCGGCCTTCGGCGTGGTAGTGATGCTCTTCTTTGTGCCGGGTAATGCCTTCGGCTGGCTGATGCCGGCGGGCAGTATCGGTGCGGCGGTGACGCTGCTGATCATCATGATTGCCGCCGGACGGGGCGGCTTCTCGCCCCATCGGATGCTGCTGGCGGGGATGGCCCTGAGCACTGCGTTCACCATGCTGCTGATGATGCTACAGGCCAGCGGCGATCCGCGCATGGCGCAGATCCTGACCTGGATCGCCGGCTCAACCTATAACGCCACTACCGAACAGGTGGTGAGTACCGGTATCGCGATGATCGTGCTGCTGGCGCTGGTGCCGCTGTGCCGTCGCTGGCTGACGGTGCTGCCGCTGGGGGGCGACACGGCCCGGTCAGTGGGGATGGCGCTGAGCGCCTCGCGCATCGGCCTGCTGCTGCTGGCGGCGTCGCTGACGGCCACAGCTACCCTGACCATTGGTCCACTGAGCTTTATCGGGCTGATGGCGCCGCATATCGCGCGAATGATGGGCTTCCGCCGGACGATGCCGCACATTGTGATGTCGGCGTTAACGGGGGGGATCCTGCTGGTGTTCGCCGACTGGTGTGGCCGGATGGTGCTGTTCCCGTATCAGATCCCGGCGGGGCTGCTTTCCACCTTCATCGGTGCGCCGTACTTTATCTATCTTCTGCGGAAACAGAGCCGATAGAAAAGCCGGGTGGCGGCTGCGCCTTACCCGGCCTACGAGGTAAATGCAAAACGGCAACCAACAGTTGCCGTTTTTTATGTGTGCTCCCTCTCCCTGTGGGAGAGGGCCGGGGTGAGGGCATCAGGCCGCACCCCGGCAAATTATCAGAGCTTCGCAAACACCCGACGCGCCGCGTCGATGGTGTTGTTGATATCCTCTTCGCTGTGCGCGACCGACATAAAGCCTGCCTCAAACGCTGACGGTGCCAGATAGACACCTTCCTCCAGCATCAGATGGAAGAAACGCTTGAAGCGCTCAACGTCGCACTTCACCACATCCTGATAGCAGGTCACGGTTTTCGCGTCGGTGAAGAAAAGGCCAAACATGCCGCCAACGTGGTTCACCACCAGCGGGATGCCCGCCTCTTCAGCTGCGTCCAACAGGCCGTTTGCCAGCTGAGTGGTGCGCTCGGTGAGGGTGGCGTGAATGCCCGGCTGCGCCACTTCGTTCAGGCAGGCGAAACCGGCCGCCATGGCAATCGGGTTACCCGAGAGCGTACCCGCCTGATAGACCGGGCCAGTTGGTGCCAGTGCGTCCATTACCTCTCTGCGGCCACCGAAGGCGCCTACCGGCATCCCGCCGCCGATGATTTTGCCCAGGCAGGTCAGGTCCGGCACCACGTCGTAATAGGCCTGCGCACCCGCGAGGGCCACGCGGAAACCGGTCATCACTTCGTCGATAATCAGCAGCGCGCCGAACTCGTCGCACAGCGCACGCAGGCCCTGCAGGAAGCCCGGCTGCGGTGGAATGCAGTTCATGTTGCCCGCTACCGGTTCAACGATAATGCAGGCGATCGCCTGCGGGTTCAGTTCAAACGCCGCGCGCACTGAATCCAGATCGTTATAGGTGCAGGTCAGGGTGTGCTTCGCGAAATCCGCCGGCACGCCCGGGGAGTTCGGCTGGCCGAGGGTCAGCGCGCCGGAACCGGCTTTCACCAGCAGGCAGTCCGCGTGGCCGTGGTAGCAGCCTTCGAACTTGATAATTTTATCGCGGCCGGTAAAACCACGGGCCAGACGGATGGCACTCATGGTCGCTTCGGTACCGGAGTTCACCATGCGCACCATATCCATGGTCGGCACCAGTTCGGTCACCAGCGCCGCCATTTTCACTTCCATCTCGGTCGGCGCACCGAAACTTAATCCGCGCTGCGCCGCTTCGATCACCGCGTTGCGGATCGCCGGGTGGTTATGACCCAGCACCATCGGGCCCCATGAGCCGACATAATCGATATAGGCTTTGCCATCCACATCGTACAGATAGGCGCCATCGGCACGTTCGATAAACAGCGGTGTACCGCCCACGCCGGTAAAGGCACGGACCGGGGAGTTCACACCGCCGGGGATAAGCTCGCGGGCTGCACTGTAGAGGTTTTCAGACTTGCTCATGGCGTCGTTCCTGGCTCGTATAAAATGATTAAGCCCACTATTCTAAGTGATTCGTGGAAGGTTATGAAATCTTTACCCAGGTAATCCATTAACAATTGTTAAGCAATTTTCCGGAGACGGCCGGGCGGTCTCTGGTAAAATCCCTGCGGCTATTTGTATGACGAAAGATAACGGGCAATGAAAGCAGATTCTCCCTCATTTGAAGAACAACAGTTTGCGCGGGCGCGATACCGTATCAGCATCCGGCGGCTGCTCAACCGCGACAAGACACCGCTGGCGATTTTGCTGGGCGCGGCCGTTGTCGGCACGCTGGCCGGGCTGGTAGGCGTCGCGTTCGAAAAGGCCGTCAATGGCGTGCTTAACTGGCGTATTGGCACCGTGGCGGGTTATGCCGATCGTGACGTGCTGGTCTGGATCCTGGCGTTTGGCTTATCTGCCCTGTTCGCGATGGTCGGTTATTTTCTGGTGCGTAAATTCGCGCCGGAAGCGGGCGGCTCGGGGATCCCCGAGATAGAAGGGGCGCTCGAGGAGTTGCGTCCGGTGCGCTGGTGGCGCGTACTGCCCGTTAAGTTTATCGGCGGGATGGGGACGCTTGGCGCAGGGATGGTGCTCGGGCGAGAAGGGCCGACCGTGCAGCTGGGCGGTAACGTTGGCCGTATGGTCAGCGATCTGTTCAGGATGCGCAGCGCGGAAGCACGCCATACGTTGCTGGCCACCGGTGCCGCCGCGGGGCTCTCTGCCGCCTTTAATGCCCCGCTGGCGGGGATCCTGTTTATCATCGAAGAGATGCGCGCTCAGTTTCGCTATAACCTGATCTCGATTAAAGCGGTCTTCACCGGCGTGATTATGTCGAGCATTGTCTTTCGGCTTTTCAATGGTGAAGGGGCGGTGATTGAGGTCGGAAAGTTGACCAACGCGCCGGTCAATACGCTGTGGCTGTATCTGATCCTCGGCATGATTTTTGGCATCGTAGGTCCGCTGTTTAATGCCCTTATTATTCACGCTCAGGATATGTTCCAGCGCATCCACGGCGGCAATACCACCAAATGGGTGCTGGTGGGCGGCCTGCTGGGGGGCGTGTGCGGCGTGCTCGGCTTTATCGAACCTAACGCGGCAGGCGGGGGCTTTGGCCTGATCCCGATTGCGGCGGCGGGTAATTTCAGTATCGGCCTGCTGCTGTTTATGTTTATCTCCCGGGTTATTACCACCGTACTCTGCTTCTCCTCCGGCGCGCCTGGGGGCATTTTTGCCCCGATGCTGGCGTTGGGAACGTTGCTGGGTACGGCTTTTGGCATGGCCGCTGCCGCAGGTTTCCCGGCATATCATCTTGAGCCCGGCACCTTCGCCATTGCCGGAATGGGGGCGCTGCTGGCGGCGTCGTTGCGCGCGCCGCTGACCGGCATCGTGCTGGTGCTGGAGATGACCGACAATTACCAGCTCATTTTGCCAATGATCATTACCTGCCTGGGGGCCACACTATTAGCCCAGTTCCTCGGCGGGCAACCGCTATACTCCACCATTCTTGCCCGTACCCTGGCGAAGCAGAATACTTGAATGAATTACCAGGGTATTAGATAATGACAACAAGAATTGGGTGATTTTTACCCACTAGCAGTATTCATGGGAGCATAAGATGAGTGATGACGTAGCGCTGCCGTTGCAGTTTACCGAAGCAGCAGCCAAAAAAGTAAAAGACCTGATTGCCGATGAAGACAACCCGGAACTGAAATTGCGTGTGTACATTACGGGCGGCGGCTGCAGCGGCTTCCAGTATGGTTTCACCTTTGACGATCAGGTTAACGACGGCGACATGACCATTGAGAAGCAGGGCGTCGCGCTGGTGGTTGACCCGATGAGCCTGCAGTATCTGGTGGGCGGCGCGGTGGACTACACCGAAGGTCTGGAAGGTTCCCGCTTTGTGGTGACCAACCCGAACGCAACCAGCACCTGCGGGTGTGGTTCGTCGTTCAGCATCTAAAGATTGTGCGGCCGGGTGCCCTCACCCCGGCCCTCTCCCACAGGGAGAGGGAGCAAAGACTAAAAACGGTAACCTTAAGGTTACCGTTTTGCTTTTATTACCTTCCATTCTCATCCAGCGCAAAGGTTGGCAGCTTCAGGTGCCAGCGGATTGCCGCCAGTCGGATCCCCAGCGTAACTACCATCCCCAGCATCGCCGCCTGTTCCAGCGGGACGTGAAAGGTGTACCAGGCCGTGGCGTGGACGATCCCACCCAGAATACAGGCCGTGGCGTAGATTTCTGTTCTCAGGATCATCGGCACTTCGCGGGCCAGAATATCGCGGATAATCCCGCCGCCTACGCCGGTGACTACCCCCATACAGATCGCCACCAGCGGGCCGGTGCCAGCCATAAAGGCTTTGTTTACGCCAATGCCAACAAACACCGCGAGGCCCACCGCATCCAGCACCGGCAGCAGCCATTTCGGCAGACGGCGCGGCTGGCGAACCAGAATAATGGTTAACATGCAGGTGACCATGGCCACCACCAGATCGGTGGGATCTTTGACCCAGAATACCGGGCCATGATCGAGCGCCATGTCGCGGATCGTCCCCCCACCTACGGCGGTGACCACGCCTAACACCAGCACGCCAAACGGGTCCATGCGTAATTTACCGGCCAGCAGAACGCCGGAGATCGCAAAAACGGCTGTGCCAAGAATATCCAGCCAATAAACGAGCATCGTGATCCTCGGGAAAATTAGTGGCCCTGCGACAGCGCAGAGCAGAGTTGTTTTGCGGCGAGGATAATACGCGGGCTTGCGCGCTCAAACCAGTCGCTGTTCAGCGCAATCACGGGTATTTTTAGCTGGCTTTGCCAGTACTGTTCTATTTTAGGAATATCGCCCGCAGAACCGGCCACCACAATCGCCTGCGGCTGGCGCGCCAGCACCTGCTCGCGGCTTACCTGGGGCCAGGGAACACGGCTGGCAGCGAAGATATTTTCCCCGCCACACAGCTCAAGCACCTGATGTTGCAGGGAACCCTGGCTGGTGGTGAACAGCGGCTGTTGGCCGAACTGGAGAAATACCCGTTTTTTCGGCAGGGTACCGTAGGTGGTTTTTAAGGCGGCATAATCGGTCAGCATCTGCTGTGCAGCCTGCCGGGCCTTGTCTGGTGTTGGGCTCCAGGGAGCGAGATCGCGCAGGGCCTGGGCGATCTGTTCAATGCTGCTAGCATCGATCCACTGCACTTTTATCCCCAGCGAGGCCAGCTGGTTGACCTGACGTTCTGCGTTGCCACCACGCCAGGCCAGCACCAGATCGGGCTTCAGGGCGACGATACGTTCAACGTTCATGCCTTGCCAGGTGGCGACCTGTTCAATTTTCGCCGCTTCGGGGGGATAGTCAGAAAAACTGCTGACCCCGACGGGGGTGATCCCGGCGGCAAAGGCCAGTTCGGTATTGGCAGGAGAGAGGGTGATAACACGCGGCGCGGCCAGAAGCCACGCCGGTGTCAGCAGAAACAGCGCCAGTAGCGCCCTGAGGAGCGGCTTAGCCACGCGCCAGTTTCTGCACCAGGGTCTCAACCATCAGGCTGGACTGTTTGGCAGCGACCACGAGGAACTCGTCGAAGCTCAGATGAGACTGCTGATCTGCCACGTCAGAGATGGCGCGAACCACCACGAAGGGGACGTTGAAGTTATGGCAGACGTGGGCAACGGCAGTAGCTTCCATCTCAACGGCAATCGCCTGCGGGAAGTTATGGCGGATTTTCGCCAGGTTCACGGAGCCATTGATAAAGGCATCGCCGCTGACAATCAGGCCGCGTACCGCGTTGAGGTTCAGTTCCGCGATGCAGCTTTCTGCGGCGGCAACCAGTTTGTCATCGGCTTTGAAACCGGCCGGGCAGCCCGGGAGCTGGCCATACTCGTAACCGAAGGCGGTCACATCGGCGTCGTGATAGCGCGCTTCGTCAGACACCACGATATCGCCCACTTTCAGAGTTGGCGCCAGGCCGCCCGCAGAGCCGGTGTTGATAATCACGTCTGGCTTGCAGTGTTCCAGCAGCAGGGTTGCGCCCAGCGCGGCGGAAACTTTACCGATACCCGATTTCAGCAGAGCAACTTCTGTCCCGTTCAGCGTGCCGGTGTAAATCTCGCAGCCACCCAGAGAGAGGGTCTGACGGTTCTCAATTTTGTCACGCAGCAGCGTAACTTCTTGTTCCATTGCTCCAATAATACCGATTTTCATAGATTTACTCGCGATGTGCCTTGTTAAGATGCATAGTCTATCATGCGCTTCAGGGGAAACGCATTCTCACGCGGGGGAGCACATGGCACCAATCGATTTTCGTACCAAAATTAACTGGCGTCGCCGGTATCGCTCTCCGCAGGGGAACAAGAGCGAACATGAGATCCTGCGGATCTTCGAAAGCGACCGCGGACGCATCGTTAATTCACCGGCGATCCGCCGCCTGCAGCAGAAAACGCAGGTCTTTCCCCTCGAACGTAACGCCGCCGTCCGTACCCGCCTGACCCACTCGCTGGAGGTGCAGCAGGTGGGCCGCTATATCGCCAAAGAGATCTTAAGCCGCCTCAAGGAGCAGCGCCTGCTTGAGACCTACGGGCTGGATGAACTGACCGGGCCGTTCGAAAGCATCGTCGAGATGGCGTGCCTGATGCACGATATCGGTAATCCCCCCTTCGGTCATTTTGGCGAAGCGGCCATCAATGACTGGTTCCGCCAGCGCCTGTTCCCCTCGGATGCCGCCAGCCAGCCGCTGAGCGACGATCGCTGCGTGGTCCAGGCTCTACGGCTGCGTGAAGGCGAAGAGACGCTGAACGGGCTGCGGCGCAAGGTGCGTCAGGATCTGTGTCATTTTGAGGGCAATGCGCAGGGCATCCGTCTGGTGCACTCCCTGATGCGTATGAACCTCACCTGGGCGCAGGTGGGATGCATACTGAAATATACCCGTCCCGCCTGGTGGCAGGGTGACCCGCCCGCAACGCACAATTATTTAATGAAAAAACCGGGGTACTATTTCTCGGAAGAGGCGTATATCGAGCGGCTCCGTCAGGAACTGTCCCTCACGCCGTATGGCCGTTTTCCATTGACCTGGATTATGGAAGCAGCAGACGATATTTCCTATTGCGTGGCCGATCTGGAAGATGCGGTAGAGAAAAGAATATTCAGCGTCGAGGGGCTTTATCAGCATCTTTATGATGCCTGGGGCAACCACGAGAAAGGGTCTTTATTTTCTCAGGTGGTTGAAAACGCCTGGGAGAAATCACGCTCCAATTCCCTCAGTCGCAGCACTGAAGATCAGTTCTTTATGTATTTACGCGTCAATACATTAAATAAGCTGGTGCCCTACGCGGCTGAGCGTTTTATCGACAATATCGAACAGATTTACAGCGGTGAATTCAACCATGCCCTGCTGGAGGACGACAGCAGCTTTAGCCAACTGCTTGAACTCTATAAAAATGTCGCTATGCGCCATGTGTTCAGCCATCCCGAGGTCGAGCAGCTGGAATTACAGGGCTACCGGGTGATAACCGGCCTGCTGGAAATCTATCGTCCGCTGCTGCAATTATCGGTGGAGGAATTTAGCGAGCTGGCCGAAAAGGAACGCGTTCGCCGTTTACCCATTGAATCCCGGCTTTTTCATAAACTGTCGCCGCGCCATCGGCTGGCGTATGTGGAGTCGGTCAGTAAATTTGATCGGCAGCAGCCAGACTGGCCGGTGCTGGAGTTTTATTATCGCTGCCGCCTGATTCAGGACTATATCAGCGGAATGACAGACTTATATGCCTGGGATGAATACCGTAAGTTGATGGCGGTGGAATAAGGCTGAGTTTTGTAAAGACGGCCAATAAATTTTTACTTTTTCCAGAAACTTAATGCCGGAACTTAGCGCGACGAAACGAATCTGATATACACAGCAATTGTGCGTGACCTGTAAATCGAGATTAAGAAACATGAAAAAAACCACATTAGCAATGAGTGCACTGGCTCTGAGTTTAGGTTTAGCGTTATCCCCTCTGTCTGCCAGCGCAGCAGAGACCGTCTCTTCCGCAGCCACTGCGCAACAGATGCCAAGCCTGGCACCGATGCTGGAAAAAGTGATGCCGTCGGTAGTGAGCATCAATGTCGAAGGCAGCACTACCGTCAACACGCCGCGTATGCCGCGTAACTTCCAGCAGTTCTTTGGTGATAACTCGCCGTTCTGCCAGGAGGGGTCGCCATTCCAGAGCTCACCGTTCTGTCAGGGCGGGGCAGGTGATGGCAGCGGCGGCGGTCAGCAGCAGAAATTTATGGCGCTGGGTTCCGGCGTGATCATTGATGCCGCCAAAGGCTATGTCGTCACCAACAACCACGTGGTGGACAATGCCAGCAGTATCAAGGTCCAGCTGAGCGACGGGCGCAAGCTTGACGCCAAAATGGTCGGGAAAGATCCGCGCTCTGATATCGCCCTGATTCAGATTCAGGATCCTAAAAACCTGACCGCGATTAAGCTGGCCGACTCTGACGCGCTGCGCGTCGGGGATTACACCGTGGCGATCGGTAACCCGTTTGGTCTGGGCGAGACGGTCACCTCCGGTATTGTTTCTGCCCTCGGCCGTAGCGGTCTGAACGCAGAAAACTACGAAAACTTTATCCAGACCGATGCGGCGATTAACCGCGGTAACTCCGGTGGCGCACTGGTCAACCTGAATGGGGAGCTGATCGGGATTAACACCGCGATCCTCGCCCCGGACGGCGGCAATATCGGGATTGGCTTTGCGATCCCAAGCAACATGGTGAAAAACCTGACCGCGCAGATGGTGGAATTTGGCCAGGTGAAACGCGGTGAGCTGGGTATCCTCGGCACCGAGCTGAACTCCGAGCTGGCGAAAGCCATGAAAGTTGACGCCCAGCGCGGCGCCTTTGTCAGCCAGGTGATGCCAAACTCCTCTGCAGCGAAAGCGGGGATCAAGGCCGGTGACGTGATCACCACCCTGAACGGCAAACCGGTAAGCAGCTTCGCGGCACTGCGTGCGGAAGTGGGCTCCATGCCGGTGGGTAGCAAAGTGTCCCTGGGTCTGCTGCGTGAAGGTAAACCGGTAACGGTGACCCTGGAACTGCAGCAGAGCAGCCAGAATCCGGCGGGTGGTGCTACCGCGGTCTTCAGCGGTATCGAAGGCGCGGATATGAGCAATAAAGGCCAGGATAAAGGCGTGTCGGTGGATAACGTCAAAGCCAACAGCCCGGCTGCCCGTATCGGCCTGAAGAAGGGGGATGTGATTATCGGCGCCAACCAGCAGCCGATTAAGAACGTCGAAGAGCTGCGCAAAATTCTCGACAGCAAACCGTCGGTGCTGGCGTTGAATATCCAGCGTGGCGACACCTCTCTCTATCTGCTGATGCAGTAATCTGTTCAGCCCCTGTTTCTGCCTGGAAACAGGGGCTTTTTCATCCCTTTCTGTGAACCCTTCCACAAGTCCATACTTCTCCCCATCAGTTTGTGCATTCGCACAATGCAGGCCTAATTAATCTTCCTTATGCTTGAGCTCTGCTCAGAGGAGGGCGACATGGCTGGCTGGCATCTTGATACCAAAATGGCGCAGGATATCGTGGCGCGAACAATGCGCATCATCGACACCAATATCAACGTGATGGATGCACGTGGCCGAATTATTGGCAGCGGCGATCGTGAGCGTATTGGGGAATTGCACGAAGGTGCGCTGCTGGTGCTCTCTCAGGGGCGCGTGGTGGATATTGATGACGCGGTGGCGCGACATCTGCATGGCGTGCGCCAGGGAATCAACCTGCCGCTGCGTCTGGAGGGCGAGATCGTCGGGGTTATCGGCCTGACCGGTGAGCCGGAATCCTTGCGCAAATATGGCGAGCTGGTCTGTATGACGGCAGAAATGATGCTGGAGCAATCCCGCCTGATGCACCTCCTGGCGCAGGACAGCCGCCTGCGTGAAGAGCTGGTCATGAACCTGATCCAGGCGGAAGAGCATACCCCGGCGTTGACCGAGTGGGCGCAACGTCTGGGCATCGACCTTAACCAGCCCCGCGTGGTGGCGGTGATCGAGGTCGACAGCGGTCAGCTGGGGGTAGACAGCGCGATGGTGGAGTTGCAGCAGCTGCAGAACGCACTGGCAACGCCGGAGCGCAATAACCTGGTAGCAATCGTCTCGCTGACCGAGATGGTGGTACTCAAACCGGCGTTAAACCAGTTTGGTCGCTGGGATGCGGAAGATCATCGGCGACGGGTGGAGCAGCTGATCGCGCGGATGAAAGAGAACGGACAGCTGCGTTTTCGGGTGGCATTAGGTAACTACTTCACCGGCCCGGGCAGCATAGCCCGCTCCTGGCGTACGGCTCGCACCACCATGATGGTCGGCAAGCAGCGTATGCCGGAAAACCGCAGCTATTTTTATCAGGATCTGATGCTGCCGGTGCTGCTCGACAGCCTGCGCGGCGGCTGGCAGGCCAACGAACTGGCCCGCCCGCTGGTACGTCTGAAAGCGATGGATAACAACGGCCTGCTGCGGCGCACGCTGCAGGCGTGGTTCCGTCATAACGTGCAGCCGCTGGCGACCTCAAAGGCGTTGTTTATTCACCGTAATACGCTGGAATACCGCCTGAACCGTATTTCGGAGTTAACGGGGCTGGATCTGGGGAATTTTGACGACCGGCTGTTGTTATATGTGGCGTTGCAACTGGATGAGCAGCGGTGATGTTGTTTGCCGGGTGGCGGCTGCGCCTTATCCGGCCTACGAGGTAAATGCAAAACGGCAACCTTTGGTTGCCGTTTTTAGTGTTTGCACCCTCTCCCGGTGGAAGAGGGCTGGGGTGAGGGCATCAGGCCGCACCGGGCATTACTTGTTACGGGTCAACTTCTCAAGATCCGCTTCGATTTCCGTGATCTTGTGGGCAACAACGCTTTCCAGATGACGCAGGTCATCCAGGATCTTCCGCTTCAGATCCACTTCAGTGCGATCGCGCTGGCAAATCTGATCCAGCTCATCAATCACATAGCGCAGATTTGGGCTGATCTCCTGCACCTCTTTGTAACCCTGACCGATGCCATCGGCAACGACAGTCTTACGCTGACGTGGGTATTTGAACTTCACGCTCTTGGCGAAGAACTCGCCTTTATCCTTGTGGAAATAGATTTTCAGGATATCGTTGTTGGCTTCCTGACGGAGGCTGTAACGGTCAATTTCATCAGGATTAGTAATGCCCAGACTTTTCAGATTATCGTACATAGCGGTACCCTTGATCTCAACATAACCCATGAATAATTCACGAAAAAATCTATTTTCGCCACCCTGAGATATAAAAAAAGCGGGGTTGCCCCCGCTTTTTGTTATACCCGATTAATCGATGGTGCGCAGCAGTTCGTTGATGCCAACTTTGCCGCGAGTTTTCGCATCGACTTTTTTGACGATCACCGCACAGTAGAGGCTATATTTGCCATCTTTTGATGGCAGATTGCCGGAAACCACTACGGAACCCGCCGGAACGCGACCGTAATGCACTTCGCCGGTTTCGCGATCGTAAATACGGGTGCTCTGACCGATGTAAACGCCCATGGAGATTACCGAGCCTTCTTCCACGATCACGCCTTCAACCACTTCGGAGCGTGCGCCGATGAAGCAGTTGTCTTCGATGATGGTGGGGTTCGCCTGCAGCGGCTCCAGAACACCACCGATACCCACGCCGCCGGAGAGGTGAACGTTTTTACCGATCTGCGCGCAGGAACCCACGGTCGCCCAGGTATCCACCATGGTGCCTTCGTCAACGTAAGCGCCGATGTTCACGTAGGATGGCATCAGCACGGTGTTACGGGCGATATACGCACCCTGACGAACGGCCGCCGGTGGTACTACGCGGAAACCTTCTTTCTGGAAACGCGCTTCGTCGTAGTCAGCGAATTTCATTGGGACTTTATCGAAGTAGCGGCTTTCCGCACCGTCGATAACCTGGTTATCGTTAATACGGAAAGAGAGCAGTACCGCTTTCTTCAGCCACTGATGAGTGACCCACTGACCGTCGATCTTTTCGGCTACACGCAGTGCGCCGGAATCAAGCAGAGAAATCACCTGATTGACCGCCTCACGGGTCACGGTATCCACATTTGCCGGAGTAATGTCGGCGCGACGCTCAAAAGCGGACTCAATAACGTTCTGTAACTGCTGCATAGTTCAACTCTTTCCAGGTAAAAAAAAACATCACCCTTTATCGTTTGGATTGAGGGCTGCTGTCAACCGTTGTTGCACTTCCTGTTGCAGGGCATTATTAAGCCCACGACGGTCGGCTGTGGCGATTATAAATAAATCTTCTACTCGCTCGCCAATGGTTGTAATTCTGGCACCGTGCAGCGAAATTCCCAGGTCGGCAAACACCTGTCCGACCCGCGCCAGCAGCCCCGGCTGATCGAGGGCGATCAGCTCGAGGAAGGATTTACGGTCGGTATGGGTCGGCAGGAAATTGACCTCGGTATCGACGGTAAAGTGGCGCAGTTTGGCCGGCTGTCGACGCGGCTGCGGTGGCTGCCAACTGTGCTGGGTGATCGCCTGCTCCAGCCCGTAGCGAATCGGCTCGTGACGATCGGCGGAAAGGGGACTGCCGTCCGGCTCCAGCACAATAAAGGTATCCATCGCCATTCCGTCGCGGGTAGTGAAGATCTGCGCGTCGTGTACGCTGAGGTTACGCCGGTCGAGTTCCGCACAGACCGCGGCGAACAGGTAAGCGCGATCGGGGCTCCAGATGAAGATCTCCGTCCCGCCACGGGTCGCCTGTGGGCTGAGCAGGATCAGGGGTTTGGTCAGATCGTGCTGCAGCAGATGGCGGGCATGCCAGGCCAGCTGGTTCGGGCTGTGACGGACAAAATAATTGGCGCGACAGCGGGCCCAAATCAGATGTAGCGCCTCTTCATTTATATTCTCCATCCGCAACAGCGCCAGGGCCTGCATCTGGTGATGGCGCACGCGCTCGCGCATGTCCGGGGTGCTCTGCATACCACGACGCAGCTGCTTTTCGGTGGCAAAGTAGAGTTCGCGCAACAGGCTCTGCTTCCAGCTGTTCCACAGCGTCTCGTTGGTGGCGCAGATGTCAGCCACCGTCAGGCAGACCAGGAAGCGCAGTCGGTTCTCGGTCTGCACCTCTTCGGCAAACTGTTTGATCACCTCGGGATCCTGAATATCGCGCCGCTGGGCGGTGACCGACATCAGCAGGTGATGGCGAACCAGCCAGGCGACCAGCTGGGTTTCACGCGAGTTGAGCCCGTGCAGCTCGGCAAATTTCAGCACGTCTTCCGCACCCAGGATCGAGTGGTCGCCGCCGCGCCCTTTGGCGATATCGTGGAACAGGGCGGCAATCAGGATCAGCTCCGGATTGGTGAGGCGTGGCCAGAGCTCAACGCAGAGCGGGTGGCGGCTGCGCACCTCCTCATTGGCGAAGCTTTCCAGCTTCAGCATCACGCGGATAGTGTGTTCATCAACGGTATAGGCGTGGAACAGATCAAACTGCATCTGGCCGACGATATGCGACCACTGCGGCATATAGGCCCAGAGCACGCTGTGACGATGCATCGGCAGCAACCCGCGGCTGACCGCGCCGGGATGGCGCAACATGCTAAGGAACAGTGACCGCGCTTCCGGGATGTAGCACAAAGGCTGGGTCAGATGGCGGCGGGCATGGCGCAGGTGGCGTAGGGTGGTGGAGTAGATCCCGGTGATGGTGCTGTTACGCACCATGGCGTAGAACATCCGCAGGATCGCTTCCGGCTTGCGGATAAACAGCGTCTCGTCGCGCAGGTCGATTAAGGTGCCGCGCAGCTGGAATTCATCATCAATCGGGCGCGGTTTTTCATCGGCAGTCAGGGCGAGGATCGCCTCGTCGAACAGCTGCAACAGCATCTGATTCAGTTCACCCACCCGACGGGTGACGCGGAAGAAGTCCTTCATCATCTGCTCGACCGGCTCGTTACCCTCGCCGCTGTAGTGCAGGCGCTGGGCGACGCTCAGCTGGCGGTCAAACAGCAGACGGTTGTCGTAGCGGGTCACTTCGAGATGCAGGGCAAAACGAATGCGCCACAGCAGATGCAGACACTCATTCAGCTCGGTACGTTCGGCTTCGGTGAGAAAGCCAAAGCCGACCATCTCATCCAGCGAGGTGGCGCCAAAATGACGGCGGGCGACCCACTGCAGAGTGTGAATATCGCGCAGGCCACCCGGGCTGCTTTTGATATCCGGCTCCAGGTTATAGCTGGTGCCGTGGTAACGCTGGTGGCGCACCTGCTGCTCATCGACCTTCGCGGCGAAGAACTTCTCCGACGGCCAGAAGCCATCGCTAAAGATGTGCTTTTGCAGCTCAAGGAACAGAGCCACGTCGCCAATCAGCAGGCGTGATTCAATCAGGTTGGTGGCGACGGTGAGATCGGATAACCCCTCCAGGAGACACTCTTCCAGGGTGCGCACGCTGTGGCCGATTTCCAGCTTGACGTCCCACAGCAGGGTTAGCAGCTCGCCGATTTTCTGCGCCTGTTCATCCGGCAGCTTTTTCCGGCTCAGGATCAGCAGGTCGATATCCGAAAGGGGGTGCAGCTCACCCCGACCATAGCCGCCGACGGCGACCAGTGCCACATCGCCCAGCTGACCGAAGCCGTAGTCAATCCACAGGCGCTGCAGGAGCTGATCGATGAACTCCGTGCGCGCTTCAATGAGCGCTTCGGCGGAGATGCCGCTGTCAAAGGTCTCCCCCAGCCAGCGCTGGAAGGTGTCGATATGCGCTTTAATGCCCGCGCAGGTCAGCTCGGCCGTCGGCCAGACGCCGGGGTTGTCCGGCTGGCCAGGCAGGGTGGGGAGGGCCGTATTGGCATACTGTTCGGGTAAAAGGTTACTCATTGCGCGCCACCCATAAGAAAAAACGATAGCCATTAAAAAAGCCGGCATTTGCCGGCTTCTTATCATGCGTCTTGCGAGAGTATCGCCGGGATGGTGTCATCCTTGCGTAACGTCAGAATTTCGCAGCCGTTGTCGGTCACCACAATAGTATGCTCGTACTGGGCAGACAAGCTCCGGTCTTTGGTTTTCACCGTCCAGCCATCTTTCATGGTAC
The DNA here is from genome assembly GCF_916618945.1 of Leclercia sp. Marseille-Q4284. NCBI lineage: Bacteria > Pseudomonadati > Pseudomonadota > Gammaproteobacteria > Enterobacterales > Enterobacteriaceae > Leclercia > Leclercia sp. Marseille-Q4284. Next base: position 33,482 of record NZ_CAKAKG010000002.1, on the reverse strand, counting down.
GGATGCGGTAGTCGCCAGCGTTGACCATCGGCTCGATGGTGAAGGTCATGCCCGCCTGCAGCACTACGCCACCGTCATCCGCATCATAGTGCAGAACCTGTGGCTCTTCGTGGAACACACGGCCGATACCATGACCGCAGTATTCGCGCACCACGGAGAAACCCTCTGCTTCTACGAATTTCTGGATCGCCGCTCCGAGGGTACGCAGACGAATGCCCGGCTTAACCATCTTCAGGGCCAGGTAGAGGCTCTCCTGGGTCACTTTACACAGACGCTCGCCCAGAATGGTCGGTTTACCAACGATGAACATTTTAGAGGTGTCACCGTGGTATTCATCTTTAATGACGGTCACGTCGATGTTGACGATGTCACCGTCTTTCAGCAGCTTTTCGTCATCCGGGATGCCATGGCAAACCACTTCATTAATAGAGATGCAGACTGATTTCGGGAAGCCGTGGTAGTTAAGGCATGCGGAGATCGCCTGCTGCTCGTTCACGATGTAATCATTACAGATGCGGTCCAGTTCGCCGGTGCTGACGCCCGGTTTGACGAACGGCTCGATCATTTCCAGCACTTCAGCGGCCAGACGACCGGCGACGCGCATCTTTTCAATTTCTTCAGGTGTCTTAATAGAGATAGCCATGTAATCTGTCCATCGGTGTCGATTTTTTCGACAATACTAGTCTAAGTGTTGTCAATGGTATCAGTCTGGCGCACATGCTGCCAAATTGAGATTCCTTCGCCGCACACTCCGCCAACAATTGTTGGTTTCGGGTAGCGTTTTGTGATATAAAGCGCGCCGGACTTCCGATCCATTTCAGATACACAGAATGGACGGAAGCGACAAATCTCACTTTGTGTAACAACACACACGTATCGGCACATATTCCGGGGTGCCCTTTGGGGTCGGTAATATGGGATACGTGGAGGCATAACCCCAACTTTTAAATAGAGGTTTTAAAACATGGCAACTGTTTCCATGCGCGACATGCTCAAGGCTGGTGTTCACTTCGGTCACCAGACCCGTTACTGGAACCCGAAAATGAAGCCTTTCATCTTCGGCGCACGTAACAAAGTTCACATCATCAACCTTGAGAAAACTGTACCAATGTTCAACGACGCCCTGGCTGAGCTGAACAAGATCTCTTCCCGTAAAGGTAAGATTCTGTTCGTTGGTACTAAGCGCGCTGCAAGCGAAGCTGTGAAAGAAGCTGCTAACAGCTGCGACCAGTTCTTCGTGAACCATCGCTGGCTGGGCGGTATGCTGACTAACTGGAAAACCGTTCGTCAGTCTATCAAGCGCCTGAAAGATCTGGAAACCCAGTCTCAGGACGGTACTTTCGAAAAGCTGACCAAAAAAGAAGCGCTGATGCGCACTCGTGAGCTGGACAAGCTGGAAAACAGCCTGGGCGGTATCAAAGATATGGGCGGCCTGCCAGACGCGCTGTTCGTTATCGATGCTGACCACGAGCACATCGCAATCAAAGAAGCTAACAACCTGGGTATCCCAGTATTCGCAATCGTTGATACCAACTCCGATCCGGACGGTGTTGACTTCGTTATCCCGGGTAACGACGATGCAATCCGTGCTGTTAGCCTGTACCTGAGCGCTGTAGCTACTACCGTTCGTGAAGGCCGTTCCCAGGATCTGGCTTCTCAGGCGGAAGAAAGCTTCGTAGAAGCTGAATAATAAGGTTCTACCCCTTATTAGTACCGTGTATGAATAGGGGCCAATTATCGGCCCCTTTTTTCAATTTATACTGTTTGGCTTCTGGCCGGGCAGTTCACATCTCCCGAGGATTTAAGAATGGCTGAAATTACCGCATCCCTGGTAAAAGAGCTGCGTGAACGTACTGGCGCAGGCATGATGGATTGCAAAAAAGCGCTGACCGAAGCGAACGGCGACATCGAGCTGGCAATCGAAAACATGCGTAAATCTGGTGCGATCAAAGCAGCTAAGAAAGCAGGCAACGTTGCTGCTGACGGCGTGATCATCACTAAGATCGACGGCACCTACGGCATCATTCTGGAAGTTAACTGCCAGACTGACTTCGTTGCTAAAGATGGCGGTTTCCAGGCATTTGCTAACAAAGTTCTGGACGCAGCTATTGCTGGCAAAATCACCGACGTTGAAGTTCTGAAAGCACAGTTCGAAGAAGAGCGTGTTGCACTGGTTGCTAAAATCGGTGAGAACATCAACATCCGTCGCGTATCTTCTCTGGAAGGTGACGTTCTGGGTTCATACCAGCACGGCGCACGTATCGGTGTTCTGGTTGCGGCTAAAGGCGCTGACGAAGAGCTGGTTAAACAGCTGGCAATGCACATCGCTGCAAGCAAGCCAGAATTCGTTAAGCCAGAAGACGTGTCTGCTGAAGTTGTTGAGAAAGAGTACCAGGTTCAGCTGGACATCGCCATGCAGTCTGGCAAGCCAAAAGAAATCGCAGAGAAAATGGTTGAAGGCCGCATGAAGAAATTCACCGGCGAAGTTTCTCTGACTGGCCAGCCTTTCGTTATGGATCCAAGCAAAACTGTTGCTCAGCTGCTGAAAGAGCACAACGCTGACGTAACTGGCTTCATCCGCTTCGAAGTGGGCGAAGGCATCGAGAAAGTTGAGACTGACTTCGCAGCAGAAGTTGCTGCAATGTCCAAGCAGTCTTAATCAGCGAAAAGAAGCCGCCTGAGGGCGGCTTCTTTTTGTGTACGTTATGTGTAAATCAGCCAGACGCCTATAGTGTCTGTGTTGAGATGCGATATATCATGTCGCCAGAATTAACCCCATCTTAATCGTTGACAGTCCCAGGAAAGAAATATGGCTACCAATGCAAAACCCGTTTACAAACGCATTCTGCTTAAGCTGAGTGGCGAAGCGCTGCAAGGGTCGGAAGGCTTCGGTATTGACGCAAGCATCCTTGACCGCATGGCGCAGGAAATCAAAGAACTGGTTGAACTGGGCATCCAGGTTGGCGTAGTCATTGGCGGTGGTAACCTTTTCCGTGGCGCGGGTCTGGCAAAAGCAGGCATGAATCGCGTGGTGGGCGACCACATGGGTATGCTGGCAACGGTCATGAATGGCCTGGCTATGCGTGATGCACTGCATCGTGCCTATGTGAATGCACGCCTGATGTCCGCTATTCCGTTGAATGGCGTGTGTGACAACTACAGCTGGGCCGAAGCCATCAGCCTGCTGCGCAACAACCGCGTGGTGATCCTCTCCGCCGGTACGGGTAACCCGTTCTTTACTACCGATTCCGCGGCCTGCCTGCGCGGTATTGAGATCGAAGCCGATGTGGTCCTGAAAGCGACCAAAGTGGATGGCGTGTTTACTGCCGATCCTGCCAAAGATCCTGCCGCCACCATGTACGATCAGCTGTCCTACAGCGAAGTACTGGATAAAGAGCTGAAAGTGATGGATCTTGCCGCCTTCACGCTGGCTCGCGACCACAAACTGCCGATCCGTGTTTTCAACATGAACAAGCCTGGCGCCCTGCGTCGCGTGGTCATGGGTGAAAAAGAAGGCACTTTGATCACGGAATAATTTCCGTAGACGATAAATACAGGTAAGATTCCGCTTTACTTTGTAGTGATATCTTACCTGGACGCGCCTTTGGCGTTGCCATGAATTAAACGCGACTATACTTAGCACACCTGTAGCGTTGTGCTGGTAGATAGTCTGCCTGAGACAAGTTTCCAAGGATTCGTAACGTGATTAACGACATCAGAAAAGATGCTGAAGTACGCATGGACAAATGCGTAGAAGCGTTCAAAACCCAAATCAGCAAAATCCGTACTGGCCGTGCTTCTCCAAGCCTGCTGGATGGCATCATCGTGGAATACTACGGTACGCCAACCCCGCTGCGTCAGCTGGCGCAAGTGACGGTAGAAGATACCCGTACGCTGAAAATCAACGTCTTCGATCGTTCAATGGGTCCGGCCGTTGAGAAAGCCATCATGGCATCCGATCTGGGTCTGAACCCAAGCTCTGCAGGCACGGATATCCGTGTTCCACTGCCAGCGCTGACCGAAGAGCGTCGTAAAGATCTGATCAAAATAGTACGTGGTGAAGCAGAGCAGGGCCGTGTTGCCGTGCGTAACGTTCGCCGTGACGCGAACGATAAAGTGAAAGCGCTGCTGAAAGATAAAGAGATCAGCGAAGATGACGATCGCCGTTCTCAGGACGACGTACAGAAACTGACCGATGCAGCTATCAAGAAACTTGATGCGGCGCTGGCAGAAAAAGAAGCGGAACTGATGCAGTTCTGATTTCTGACATACTCTGATAAAACGCCGTACAGAAGGCCCGTTGGGCTTTGCTGGCGGCGTTTTGCTTTGCTGGTTTCACTACTTCTGGACAATTCATGAAGCAATTAACACTCCTCGGCTCAACCGGATCGATCGGTTGCAGCACGCTCGACGTCGTTCGCCACAATCCTGAACACTACACCGTGACCGCGCTGGTTGCCGGGAAAAACGTTCAGCGCATGGTCGAGCAGTGTCTTGAGTTTGCGCCACGCTATGCGGTTATGGACGACGAGGAGAGTGCTCGCCAGGTAAAAGCGTTGCTGGCCGAAAACGGCAGCCGGACCGAGGTATTAAGCGGTCAACAGGCCGCCTGCGACATGGCAGCCCTCGATGATGTAGACCAGGTGATGGCGGCGATTGTGGGTGCTGCAGGCCTGCTGCCGACGCTGGCGGCGATCGATGCCGGGAAAACGGTGTTACTGGCCAACAAAGAGTCGCTGGTGACCTGCGGACGCCTGTTTATGGAGGCGGTGAAGCAGCGCGGCGCGCGTCTTTTGCCGGTAGATAGCGAACATAACGCTATTTTTCAGAGTTTACCGCAACCGTTTCAGCAAAACCTGGGGTACGCTGATCTGGAGCAGAATGGTGTCTCTTCTATCCTGCTTACCGGGTCTGGTGGCCCGTTCCGCGATACGCCGTTGTCTGACCTGGTCTCAATGACCCCGGATCAGGCCTGTCGTCATCCGAACTGGTCGATGGGACGTAAAATCTCCGTCGATTCTGCCACCATGATGAATAAAGGTCTGGAATACATTGAAGCCCGCTGGTTGTTTAACGCCTCGGCAGCGCAGATGGAAGTGTTGATTCACCCGCAGTCGGTGATCCACTCCATGGTCCGTTACCGGGATGGCAGCGTAATGGCGCAGCTAGGCGAACCTGATATGCGAACGCCTATCGCCCATACGATGGCCTGGCCAAACCGCGTGGTCTCCGGCGTGAAGCCGCTCGACTTCTGCAAATTAAGTGCGCTGACGTTCAGCGCGCCGGATTATCAGCGCTATCCGTGCCTGAAGCTGGCGATGGAGGCCTTCGAGCAGGGGCAAGCGGCAACAACCGCCCTTAATGCGGCGAACGAGATTGCTGTCGCCGCCTTCCTCGAACAGCGGATCCGCTTTACGGATATCGCTGCGCTGAACCTCTCTGTTCTTGAGGCGATGGATTTACGCGAGCCGCAAAGTGTGGATGATGTGCTGACCGTCGATGCGAAAGCCAGGCTCACGGCGCAAAAAGCGGTGACGCACCTCGCAAGCTGGTGATAATCCAGCCGCGTATGGTCATGCTATTTGTTAGCGTTGGGCTTCAGTGATATAGTCTGCGCCACCTGATTACGGGTAGTTGACGTTACGTGGTCAGGTAAGCCGTGGTATGACACGGCTTTTTTACGTAAAGGCTTCAGTATTCCTGAGTACCGTTAAATCCTTTCAGGGACCAAAAACGCGTTATGTTGTCTGCGAATCAACCAATAAGCGAGAACTTGCCAGCACATGGCTGTCGTCATGTAGCAATCATCATGGATGGCAATGGCCGCTGGGCGAAAAGACAAGGGAAGATCCGAGCCTTTGGGCATAAAGCTGGGGCGAAATCTGTTCGCCGCGCCGTTTCTTTTGCCGCCAATAACGGCATTGACGCGTTAACGCTCTATGCTTTCAGCAGTGAAAACTGGAATCGACCTGCGCAGGAAGTTAGCGCGTTGATGGAATTGTTCGTGTGGGCGCTCGACAGCGAAGTAAAAAGCCTGCACCGCCACAACGTTCGCCTGCGTATTATCGGCGATACCAGTCGTTTTAACTCACGTTTGCAGGAACGTATTCGTAAAGCGGAAGCGTTGACCGAACAAAACACCGGCTTAACGCTCAATATCGCGGCGAATTATGGCGGACGTTGGGATATTGTCCAGGGTGTACGGCATTTGGCTGAACAGGTTCAGGAAGGGCTATTACAGCCGGACCAGATTGATGAAGAGGCGCTGAGTCAGCAAATCTGCATGAGTGAACTGACACCCGTGGATTTAGTAATTAGGACAGGGGGAGAACATCGCATCAGTAACTTTTTGCTGTGGCAAATTGCCTACGCCGAACTTTACTTTACAGATGTTCTTTGGCCCGATTTTGATGAACAAGACTTTGAAGGTGCGCTGCATGCCTTTGCCAATCGAGAGCGTCGCTTTGGTGGTACCGAGCCTGGTGGCGACAACGCCTGATGGGGGTAGCTTTTGCTGAAGTATCGCCTGATTTCTGCGTTTGTTTTAATACCTGTTGTCATCGCGGCGCTGTTTTTACTGCCACCGGTGGGCTTCGCTATTGTCACACTGGTCGTATGCATGCTGGCAGCGTGGGAGTGGGGGCAGTTTAGCGGCTTTACCTCGCGTTCTCAGCGGGTATGGCTGGCGGTGCTGTGCGGACTGATACTGGCGCTGATGCTCTTTATGCTGCCAGAGTACCATCACAATATTCATCAGCCGATAATAGCGGGTTCGCTCTGGCTTTCGCTGGGATGGTGGCTGGCAGCGCTGCTGCTGGTGCTCTTCTATCCCGGCTCTGCGTCGCTATGGCGTAATTCGAAACTACTGCGCCTCTGCTTTGGGCTGTTCACCATTGTTCCTTTCTTCTGGGGAATGCTGGCCCTCCGTACCTGGCACTACGACGACAACCCTTACAGTGGGGCATTATGGCTGCTGTATGTCATGATTCTCGTCTGGGGGGCTGACTCTGGCGCCTATATGTTTGGTAAACTGTTTGGCAAACATAAACTGGCACCGAAGGTCTCCCCGGGTAAAACCTGGCAGGGCTTTATCGGCGGTCTGTTTACGGCGGCGATTATCTCCTGGGGTTATGGCGTATGGGCCAACCTTGAGGTGGCACCGGCAACATTATTGGTCTGTTCTATCGTCGCAGCGCTGGCTTCCGTGCTGGGTGATTTGACCGAAAGTATGTTTAAGCGCGAAGCAGGGATCAAAGACAGTGGCAATCTTATTCCAGGGCACGGCGGTATCCTGGATCGTATAGACAGCCTGACGGCAGCGGTACCCGTGTTTGCCTGCCTGTTTTTGCTGGTATTTGGGACGATTTAACGGAAGGTTTTATGCTTAGCATTCTCTGGAATCTGGCGGCGTTCATTGTTGCACTGGGTGTACTTATCACGGTGCATGAATTTGGCCATTTCTGGGTTGCTCGGCGCTGTGGCGTGCGTGTAGAGCGCTTTTCAATTGGCTTTGGGAAAGCGCTCTGGCGTCGTAACGATCGCCACGGCACAGAATTTGTTATTGCCCTTATCCCACTCGGCGGCTACGTCAAAATGCTGGATGAGCGCGTCGAGCCAGTGGCGCCTGAAGTGCGCCACTACGCGTTCAACAACAAAACCGTCGGCCAGCGCGCCGCAATCATTGCTGCCGGTCCGGTGGCAAACTTCATCTTCGCCATCTTTGCTTACTGGCTGGTGTTTATCATCGGTGTCCCTGGCGTTCGTCCGGTTGTTGGTGAAATAACACCCAACTCCATCGCGGCAAGCGCGCAAATTAATCCGGGCATGGAACTTAAAGCGATCGATGGTATCGAAACCCCTGATTGGGATGCCGTGCGGTTACAACTGGTTGCCAAAATTGGTGATGAGCAAACGACCGTTAGCGTGTCGCCTTTCGGTTCCAGTGCGCGTCAGGATAAAATCCTGAATTTACGCACCTGGACCTTTGAGCCAGATAAAGAAGATCCCGTTGCTGCGTTAGGCATCCGCCCACGCAGCGCGCAGATTGAACCGGTGCTCGCTGAAGTCCAGTCTGATTCCGCTGCGCGTAAAGCAGGTTTGCAAGCGGGCGACAGGATCGTTAAAGTCGATGGTCAACCTTTAACGCAATGGATGACCTTTGTTACTCTGGTGCGTGATAATCCAGGTACGCCACTGGCGCTGGAGATAGAAAGGCAGGGGAGTCCGCTCTCTTTAACGCTCATCCCGGATACCAAACCGGGTGGCGGAAAGGCCGAAGGTTTTGCAGGCGTGGTGCCAAAAGTGATTCCGCTGCCTGATGAGTACAAGACAATACGCCAGTATGGGCCGTTCAGCGCCATTCTTGAAGCCACGGATAAAACATGGCAACTGATGAAGCTGACTGTGCAGATGCTGGGGAAACTGATTACCGGTGACGTAAAACTGAACAACCTCAGTGGGCCGATTTCGATCGCTCAGGGGGCTGGGATGTCAGCAGAGTTCGGGGTGATTTACTATCTCATGTTCCTTGCGCTCATTAGCGTGAACCTCGGGATAATAAACCTGTTCCCACTGCCTGTTTTAGACGGGGGTCATCTGCTGTTTTTAGCGATTGAGAAGCTAAAAGGCGGACCGGTATCCGAGCGAGTTCAAGACTTTAGTTATCGCATTGGTTCGATTTTACTGGTGCTGTTAATGGGGCTTGCACTTTTCAATGATTTCTCTCGGTTGTAAGAGAGTGTTAGGAAGAACGCATAATAACGATGGCGATGAAAAAGTTGCTCATAGCGTCGCTGCTGTTTAGCAGCGCGACCGTATACGGTGCTGACGGGTTCGTAGTGAAAGATATTCATTTCGAAGGCCTTCAGCGTGTCGCCGTTGGTGCGGCCCTCCTCAGTATGCCAGTGCGCCCAGGCGACACGGTTAATGATGAAGACATTAGTAATACCATTCGCGCGCTGTTTGCCACTGGCAACTTCGAGGACGTTCGCGTCCTGCGCGATGGTGATACGCTGTTGGTTCAGGTAAAAGAGCGTCCAACGATTGCCAGCATCACTTTCTCCGGCAACAAGTCGGTGAAAGACGACATGCTCAAGCAAAACCTTGAGGCCTCTGGCGTCCGTGTTGGCGAATCTCTGGATCGCACCACCCTGTCTGATATCGAGAAAGGGCTGGAAGATTTCTACTACAGCGTCGGTAAATACAGCGCGAGCGTAAAAGCGGTTGTGACTCCGCTGCCACGTAACCGTGTCGATCTGAAGCTGGTGTTCCAGGAAGGCGTTTCCGCGAAGATCCAGCAGATTAACATCGTCGGTAACCATGCGTTCAGCACCGACGAGCTGATCTCTACCTTCCAGCTGCGTGACGAAGTGCCGTGGTGGAACGTAGTAGGCGACCGTAAATACCAGAAACAGAAACTGGCAGGCGATCTCGAGACCCTGCGCAGCTACTATCTGGATCGCGGCTATGCGCGCTTCAACATCGACTCGACTCAGGTCAGCCTGACGCCAGACAAGAAAGGCATCTACATCACCGTTAACATTACCGAAGGCGATCAGTACAAGCTTTCTGGTGTGGAAGTGAGTGGTAACCTCGCGGGTCACTCTGCCGAGATCGAAAGCCTGACCAAACTGCAGCCGGGTGAACTGTATAGCGGTGCGAAAGTGACCAAAATGGAAGACGGCATTAAAAAGCTGCTCGGCCGTTATGGTTATGCTTACCCACGCGTACAGACTCAGCCTGAAATCAACGATACGGATAAAACCGTTAAGCTCCACGTTAACGTTGATGCGGGTAACCGTTTCTACGTTCGTAAGATCCGCTTTGAAGGTAACGACACCTCCAAAGATTCTGTTCTGCGCCGCGAAATGCGCCAGATGGAAGGCGCGTGGCTGGGCAGCGATCTGGTTGACCAGGGTAAAGAGCGTCTGAACCGTCTGGGTTATTTCGAAACCGTCGATACTGATACGCAGCGCGTACCAGGTAGACCGGACCAGGTAGACGTCGTCTACAAGGTTAAAGAGCGTAATACCGGTAGCTTTAACTTTGGTGTCGGTTACGGTACTGAAAGTGGCGTCAGCTTCCAGGTAGGCGTGCAGCAGGATAACTGGTTAGGTACTGGCTATTCCGTCGGTATCAACGGTACCAAAAACGACTACCAGACCTACTCCGAGCTCTCCGTTACTAACCCTTACTTCACCGTTGATGGTGTGAGTCTGGGCGGTCGTATTTTCTATAACGACTTTAAAGCGGATGATGCGGACCTGTCTTCGTATACCAACAAAAGCTACGGCGTTGATGGTACGCTCGGCTTCCCGATTAACGAATACAACACCCTGCGTGCTGGCTTAGGTTATGTGCATAACGACCTGTCCAACATGCAGCCGCAGGTGGCAATGTGGCGTTATCTGGATTCTATCGGACAGTCTGCCAGCACCTCGAATGATGATAACGGCTTTGCCGCCGATGACTTCACCTTCAACTATGGCTGGACGTACAACCGTCTCGACCGCGGTTTCTTCCCGACCGAAGGTTCGCGCGTCAACCTGAACGGTAAAGTCACGGTTCCGGGCTCAGATAATGAGTTCTATAAAGTCACCCTCGATACCGCGTCCTACTTCCCGATCGACGAAGACCATAAATGGGTGGTTCTGGGTCGTACGCGCTGGGGTTACGGCGATGGTTTAGGTGGCAAAGAACTGCCATTCTACGAGAACTTCTACGCGGGCGGCTCAAGCACCGTGCGTGGCTTCCAGTCCAACAACATTGGTCCGAAAGCAGCATATTACGGTGGCAATGACGAAGATAACTGCGATAAAGCTTCATCGAGCGAAGTGTGTAGCTCTGATGATGCAGTAGGTGGTAACGCCATGGGTGTTGCCAGCCTGGAGTTTATTACGCCTACGCCGTTTATCAGCGATAAGTATGCCAATTCCGTACGTACCTCCTTCTTCCTGGATGCGGGTACCGTATGGGATACTAACTGGGAAAATACCAGTGCGACCCGTGCTGCAGGCATTCCGGACTATAGCGATCCGAGCAATATTCGTATGTCTGCGGGTCTCGCACTACAATGGATGTCACCGCTGGGGCCGTTGGTCTTCTCCTACGCCCAGCCGTTTAAGAAATACGAGGGAGACAAAGCGGAGCAGTTCCAGTTTAACATTGGTAAAACCTGGTAATTGTCCGCCGCAAAGGAATGCGTTGGCAGTGTAGCGCTGACAACTGGCGATCGCAGGATCGCCTTGCCACGCAAAGAACGGTACCTTCGGGTACCAATGGGATGGTAAGGAGTTAATTGTGAAAAAGTGGTTATTAGCTGCAGGTCTCGGTTTAGCGATGGCAACTTCTGCTCAGGCAGCAGACAAAATTGCAATCGTCAATATGGGTAACTTGTTCCAGCAGGTTGCGCAGAAAACAGGTGTTTCTGCCACGCTGGAGAACGAGTTCAAAGGCCGTGCAAGCGAACTGCAAGGTATGGAAAAAGATCTGCAATCCAAAATGCAGCGTCTGCAGCGCGATGGTTCTACCATGAAAGCGAGCGAGCGCAGCAAAGTGGAAAAAGACGTAATGGCTCAGCGTCAGACCTTCTCTCAGAAAGCGCAAGCTTTTGAGCAGGATCGTCAACGTCGTTCTAACGAAGAACGTGGCAAATTGGTTACCCGTATCCAGTCTGCTGTGAAAGCAGTTGCTGCCGATCAGAACATCGATCTGGTTGTTGATGCCAACGCTGTTGCATTCAACAGCAGCGATGTTAAAGACATCACCGCTGATGTCCTGAAACAGGTTAAATAAGTAATGCCTTCAATTCGACTCGCTGATTTAGCTCAGCAGTTGGATGCAGAATTACACGGTGATGGCGATATCGTCATCACCGCTGTTGCGTCCATGCAGTCTGCTAAAGCAGGCACTATCACCTTCATGGTAAGCCCGAAGTACCGTGAACATCTGGCGCTTTGCCAGGCGTCTGCTGTCGTACTGACGCAGGACGATTTGCCGTTTGCCGCAGGTGCTGCGCTGGTAGTGAAGAATCCCTACCTGACATATGCCCGTATGGCACAAATTCTCGATACCACGCCGCAGCCGGCACAGAACATCGCACCCAGTGCGGTGATTGATCCGACGGCGCAGCTGGGTAGCAACGTATCAATTGGTGCCAATGCCGTTATCGAATCAGACGTCGTGCTGGGCGATAATGTGGTGATTGGCGCCGGTTGCTTCGTGGGTAAAAAAACAAAAATTGGTGCAGGCTCTCGTCTGTGGGCCAATGTCTCCGTTTACCATGAAATCGAAATTGGTGAACATTGCCTAATCCAGTCCAGCACCGTTATCGGTTCGGATGGTTTCGGTTATGCCAACGATCGTGGTAACTGGGTGAAGATCCCGCAGCTGGGACGGGTGATCATCGGCGATCGTGTCGAAATCGGCGCATGTACCACCATTGACCGTGGTGCGCTTGATGACACGATTATCGGTAATGGTGTTATCATCGATAACCAGTGCCAGATTGCACATAACGTTGTGATTGGCGACAATACCGCGGTTGCCGGTGGCGTTATTATGGCAGGCAGCCTGAAGATTGGCCGTTACTGTATGATTGGCGGCGCCAGCGTCATTAACGGGCATATGGAAATATGCGACAAAGTCACGGTGACAGGCATGGGCATGGTTATGCGTCCTATCACTGAGCCGGGCGTCTACTCCTCAGGTATACCGCTGCAGCCTAACAAGGCGTGGCGTAAAACTGCTGCCCTGGTAATGAATATTGATGATATGAGCAAGCGCCTCAAGGCCATTGAGCGCAAAATCGATCAACAAGACTAAGCGTTCACCCGTTTAACGCACACTTCCCGGCCTGTCGGCTTTCTTATAAACCGGCAGGCCGTGTTATTATTGCCATTCAGATATTTTGACAGGAAGAGTATTTTGACTACTGACACTCATACTCTGCATATTGAAGAGATTTTAGAACTTCTGCCGCACCGCTACCCGTTTTTGCTGGTAGACCGTGTGCTGGATTTTGAAGAAGGTCGTTTTCTGCGCGCAGTGAAAAATGTTTCTGTAAACGAGCCATTCTTCCAGGGGCATTTCCCTGGGAAGCCTATCTTCCCGGGCGTATTGATCCTGGAAGCGATGGCTCAGGCTACCGGTATTCTGGCGTTTAAAAGCGTTGGTAAACTGGAGCCGGGTGAGCTGTATTACTTCGCAGGTATTGACGAAGCGCGCTTTAAGCGCCCGGTCGTGCCTGGTGATCAGATGATCATGGAAGTGACTTTTGAAAAAACGCGTCGCGGCCTGACTCGCTTTAAAGGCGTAGCTCTGGTTGACGGCAAAGTTGTTTGCGAAGCTACCATGATGTGTGCGCGTAGCCGGGAGGCCTGATACGTGATTGATAAAACCGCCTTTATTCATCCAACCGCCATTGTGGAAGAGGGTGCCGTTATCGGTGCTAACGTTCACATTGGTCCATTTTGTATTGTTGGACCCCATGTTGAAATTGGTGAGGGTACCGTACTGAAATCTCACGTCGTGGTGAATGGTCATACGACCATTGGCCGCGATAACGTGATCTATCAGTTCGCCTCCATCGGTGAAGTTAACCAGGATCTAAAATATGCTGGCGAACCGACCCGTGTGGAAATTGGCGATCGTAACCGCATTCGCGAAAGCGTCACCATTCATCGTGGCACAGTACAGGGTGGTGAATTGACGAAGGTGGGCAGCGATAACCTGTTTATGGTCAACGCGCATATCGCGCATGACTGTACCGTTGGTAACCGCTGTATTCTCGCCAACAACGCAACGCTGGCGGGGCACGTATCAGTTGACGATCATGCCATCATTGGCGGCATGACCGCGGTCCATCAGTTCTGCATCATTGGTGCGCACGTGATGGTTGGCGGCTGCTCCGGCGTGGCGCAGGACGTCCCGCCGTATGTGATTGCGCAGGGCAACCATGCGACGCCGTTTGGCGTCAACATCGAAGGCCTGAAGCGTCGCGGCTTCAGCCGTGAAGCGATTATGGCTATCCGTAACGCCTACAAACAGCTTTACCGTAACGGTAAAACGCTGGAAGAGGCGAAGCCGGAAATCGCTGAACTGGCGAAACAGCATCCTGAGGTGAACGCGTTCGTGGAATTCTTCGCACGCTCAACTCGCGGTCTGATTCGTTAATGGTTGATAGTCGCCCGCTGACGATCGCCCTTGTCGCCGGAGAAACCTCCGGCGATATTCTTGGTGCCGGTCTTATTCGAGCGCTCAAAGCGCGCGTTCCCAACGCGCGCTTTGTCGGCGTTGCTGGTCCATTGATGCAGGCTGAAGGGTGTGAAGCCTGGTACGAGATGGAAGAGCTGGCGGTGATGGGCATCGTCGAGGTGCTGGGGCGTCTGCGCCGTTTGCTGCATATCCGCGCCGATCTGACGCGTCGTTTTACCGAACTACAGCCCGATGTGTTCGTCGGCATTGATGCGCCTGATTTCAACATTACCCTCGAAGGTAATCTGAAAAAGCAGGGGATCAAAACCATTCATTACGTCAGTCCGTCCGTCTGGGCGTGGCGACAGAAACGCGTTTTCAAAATAGGCAGATCGACGAATCTCGTTCTGGCTTTCCTGCCTTTCGAAAAAGCGTTTTACGATAAATTCAACGTGCCGTGCCGCTTTATCGGCCACACCATGGCTGATGCCATGCCGCTGGATCCCGATAAAAATGCGGCTCGAGACGTGCTCGGTATTCCCCATGACGCTCACTGTCTGGCCCTGTTGCCGGGCAGTCGTGGAGCTGAAGTGGAAATGCTCAGCGCAGATTTCCTGAAAACGGCGCAGATCCTGCGTCAGACCTACCCTGATCTCGAAGTGGTCGTGCCGCTGGTGAATGCCAAACGCCGGGAGCAGTTCGAGCGCATTAAGGCGGAGGTCGCCCCGGATCTGCATGTTCATCTATTAGATGGTAAAGGCCGTGAGGCGATGGTCGCCAGCGATGCCGCGCTGCTGGCATCGGGCACCGCCGCGCTGGAGTGCATGCTGGCGAAATGCCCGATGGTGGTAGGCTATCGTATGAAGCCGTTCACCTTCTGGCTGGCGAAACGTCTGGTGAAAACCGATTACGTCTCCCTGCCGAACCTGCTTGCCCGCCGCGAGTTGGTCAAAGAGCTACTGCAGGATGAGTGCCAGCCACAGGCGTTAGCCGCCGCGCTGCTACCGCTGCTGGCCGACGGCAAAACCAGCCATGAAATGCATGACACCTTCCGGGAATTACATCAGCAGATCCGCTGTAATGCCGATGAACAGGCGGCTGACGCGGTGCTGGAGTTAGCACAATGATGGAATTTGTTTACCCTCACACCCATCTGGTGGCGGGTGTGGATGAAGTGGGACGTGGGCCGCTGGTGGGTGCTGTTGTCACTGCCGCGGTGATCCTCGATCCTGCTCGTCCGATTATCGGTCTGAATGACTCAAAGAAATTATCCGAAAAGCGCCGCCTGGCGCTGTACGATGAAATTAAAGAGAAAGCGCTGGCCTGGAGTCTGGGGCGGGCGGAGCCGCATGAGATCGACGAACTGAATATCCTGCATGCCACCATGCTGGCGATGCAGCGCGCGGTGGCCGGGCTGAGCGTGGTGCCTGAGTATGTGCTGATCGACGGAAATCGTTGTCCGGCGCTGCCCATGCCATCCCTGGCGGTCGTCAAAGGCGACAGCCGGGTGGCTGAAATCAGCGCCGCCTCGATCATTGCCAAAGTCTCCCGCGATGCCGAAATGGCTGCGCTGGATCTCACTTTTCCCCAGTATGGCTTTGCTCAGCATAAGGGGTATCCTACCGCTTTCCACCTGGAAAGACTGGCTGAACACGGCGCAACTGAACATCACCGCCGCAGTTTTGGGCCGGTGAAACGCGCACTGGGACTCATGTCCTGAATCAAGACGCCAATAAGTAACGCGGAATCTGAAGATGGCTGAACCACGTTTCGTACACCTGCGGGTGCACAGCGACTATTCCATGATTGATGGGCTGGCGAAGACCGGGCCGCTAGTGAAAAAGGCGGCCGCGCTTGGCATGCCTGCGCTGGCGATCACCGACTTCACCAACCTCTGCGGTCTGGTGAAGTTCTACGGAACGGCGCACGGTGCCGGTTTGAAGCCGGTGATTGGTGCCGATTTTCACGTTCAGAGCGAGCTTCTCGCCGATGAAATGACGCAGATCAGCGTTCTGGCGATGAATAACACCGGTTACCAGAACCTGACGCTGCTGATCTCCCGGGCCTATCAGCGCGGCTACGGCCCGCAGGGGCCGTGGATCGATCGCGCGTGGCTGGCGGAGCTGAACGAGGGATTGCTGCTGATCTCCGGCGGGCGCATGGGCGACGTCGGTCGATGCCTGCTGCGTGGCAATGGTGCGCTGGCTGAGCAGTGCGTCGATTTTTATAAAGAATATTTCCCGGATCGCTTCTATCTGGAGCTGATCCGCACCGGTCGTCCGGATGAAGAGAGCTATCTGCACGCCGCGGTCGCCCTTGCAGAACAGCATGGGCTGCCGGTTGTGGCGTCCAACGATGTGCGCTTTATCAACGCCGACGATTTTGACGCCCATGAAATTCGCGTCGCCATCCACGATGGCTTCACCCTCGACGATCCGAAACGCCCGCGCAACTATTCGCCGCAGCAGTACATGCGCAGCGAAGAGGAGATGTGCGAGCTGTTCTCCGATATCCCGGAAGCGCTGGAAAACAGCGTAGAGATTGCCAAACGCTGCAACGTCACCGTCCGCCTGGGCGAGTATTTCCTGCCGCAGTTCCCGACTGGCGACATGACCACGGAAGATTTTCTGGTCGTGAAATCGAAAGAGGGCCTGGAAGAGCGTCTGGAATTTCTCTTCCCGGACCCGGCCGTGCGTGCCGAAAAGCGCCCGGCCTATGACGAGCGTCTGGATATTGAACTCCAGGTTATCAACCAGATGGGGTTCCCCGGCTACTTCCTGATCGTGATGGAGTTTATCCAGTGGTCGAAGGACAACGGCGTACCGGTAGGGCCGGGCCGTGGTTCGGGTGCCGGATCGCTGGTGGCCTATGCGCTGAAAATTACCGATCTCGATCCGCTGGAGTTTGACCTGCTATTCGAACGCTTCCTTAACCCGGAACGTGTCTCGATGCCCGACTTCGACGTCGACTTCTGCATGGAGAAACGCGACCAGGTTATCGAGCACGTGGCGGACATGTACGGCCGCGATGCGGTATCGCAGATTATTACCTTCGGTACGATGGCGGCAAAAGCGGTTATCCGCGACGTGGGCCGCGTGCTGGGGCATCCGTATGGCTTTGTCGACCGCATCTCGAAGCTGGTGCCGCCCGATCCGGGCATGACCCTGGCGAAAGCTTTTGAAGCTGAACCGCAACTGCCGGAGATCTACGAGGCCGACGAAGAGGTCAGAGCGCTGATCGACATGGCGCGCAAGCTGGAAGGCGTCACCCGTAACGCCGGGAAACACGCCGGTGGGGTGGTTATTGCCCCGACCAAAATTACCGATTTTGCGCCGCTGTACTGCGATGAAACCGGCTCGCACCCGGTCACCCAGTTCGATAAGAACGATGTGGAATACGCCGGACTGGTGAAGTTTGACTTCCTCGGCCTGCGCACGCTCACCATCATCGACTGGGCGCTGAAGATGATCAACCCGCGCCGGGCCAAACAGGGCCTGGAGCCGATTGATATCGCGGCGATCCCGCTGGATGACAAGAAAAGCTTCGACATGCTGCAGCGCTCGGAAACCACCGCGGTGTTCCAGCTTGAATCCCGCGGCATGAAGGATCTGATCAAACGTCTGCAGCCTGACTGCTTCGAAGACATGATCGCTCTGGTCGCATTGTTCCGTCCGGGGCCCCTGCAGTCGGGGATGGTAGATAACTTTATCGACCGTAAGCATGGCCGGGAAGAGATCTCCTACCCGGACGTGCAGTGGCAGCACGAGTGTCTGAAACCGGTTCTGGAACCCACTTACGGCATTATCCTGTATCAGGAACAGGTAATGCAGATTGCCCAGGAGCTCTCCGGCTACACCCTCGGCGGCGCGGACATGCTGCGTCGTGCGATGGGTAAGAAAAAGCCGGAAGAGATGGCCAAGCAGCGCGGCACCTTTGAAGAAGGGGCGAAGAAAAACGGCGTTGATGGCGAACTGGCAATTAAAATCTTCGATCTGGTAGAGAAATTCGCCGGATATGGCTTTAACAAGTCACACTCCGCCGCTTACGCATTAGTCTCGTACCAGACGCTGTGGCTGAAAGCCCACTACCCGGCAGAGTTTATGGCCGCGGTAATGACCGCCGATATGGATAACACCGAGAAAGTGGTTGGCCTGGTGGACGAGTGCTGGCGCATGGGGCTGAAGATCCTGCCGCCGGACATCAACTCCGGTCTGTACCATTTCCACGTCAACGACGACGGGGAGATCGTGTACGGTATCGGCGCCATTAAAGGCGTGGGTGAAGGCCCGATCGAAGCCATCATTGAAGCCCGTAACCAGGGCGGCTACTTCCGCGAGCTGTTTGACCTGTGCGCGCGGACCGATATCAAAAAACTGAACCGTCGGGTGCTGGAAAAGCTGATCATGTCCGGGGCGTTTGACCGTCTGGGACCACATCGCGCCGCGCTGATGAACTCGCTGGCCGACGCGCTGAAGGCCGCCGATCAGCACTCGAAAGCCGAAGCCATTGGTCAGGCGGATATGTTCGGCGTGCTGGCTGAAGAGCCGGAGCAGATCGAACAGTCCTACGCCAGCTGTCAGCCATGGCCGGAACAGACGGTGCTGGACGGCGAGCGTGAAACCCTGGGTCTGTACCTGACCGGGCATCCGATCAACCAGTATCTTAAAGAAATTGAGCGCTATGTCGGAGGCTACCGGCTGAAAGACATGCATCCGACAGAACGTGGTAAGATGACCACGGCTGCGGGGCTCGTCATTGCCGCGAGGGTTATGGTCACCAAGCGCGGCAATCGTATCGGCATCTGTACGCTGGATGACCGTTCCGGGCGGCTGGAGGTGATGTTATTCACTGACGCACTGGATAAATACCAGCAGTTGCTGGAAAAAGACCGCATACTTATCGTCAGCGGACAGGTCAGCTTTGATGACTTCAGCGGGGGGCTTAAAATGACCGCCCGCGAAGTGATGGACATTGACGAAGCCCGGGAAAAATATGCTCGCGGGCTTGCTATCTCGCTGACGGACAGGCAAATTGATGACCAGCTTTTAAACCGACTCCGTCAGTCTCTGGAACCCCACCGCTCGGGGACCATTCCAGTACATCTCTACTATCAGAGGGCGGATGCGCGTGCACGGTTGCGCTTTGGTGCGTCGTGGCGTGTCTCTCCGAGCGATCGTTTACTTAACGATCTGCGTGGCCTCATTGGTTCGGAGCAGGTGGAACTGGAGTTTGACTAATACAGGAATACTATGAGTCTGAATTTCCTTGATTTCGAACAGCCGATTGCAGAGCTGGAAGCGAAAATCGATTCTCTGACCGCCGTTGGCCGTCAGGATGAAAAACTGGATATTAACATCGACGAAGAAGTGCATCGTCTGCGTGAAAAAAGCGTAGAACTGACGCGCAAAATCTTTGCCGATCTCGGCGCATGGCAGGTTGCCCAGATGGCGCGCCATCCACAGCGTCCGTACACCCTGGATTATGTCCGCCTGGCGTTCGATGAATTCGACGAGCTGGCAGGCGATCGCGCTTATGCCGACGATAAAGCTATCGTTGGCGGTATCGCACGCCTCGACGGTCGTCCGGTGATGATTATTGGCCACCAGAAAGGGCGCGAAACCAAAGAAAAAATTCGCCGCAATTTCGGGATGCCAGCGCCAGAGGGTTATCGTAAGGCACTGCGTCTGATGGAGATGGCCGAGCGTTTCAACATGCCGATCATCACCTTCATCGACACCCCGGGTGCATACCCTGGCGTCGGTGCAGAAGAGCGCGGTCAGTCTGAAGCGATTGCCCGCAACCTGCGCGAAATGTCACGCCTGAGCGTGCCGGTCATCTGCACCGTTATCGGTGAAGGTGGTTCCGGTGGTGCGCTGGCGATTGGCGTGGGCGATAAAGTGAATATGCTGCAGTACAGCACCTATTCCGTTATCTCCCCGGAAGGCTGTGCATCCATTTTGTGGAAAAGCGCCGACAAAGCGCCGCTGGCTGCCGAAGCGATGGGCATTATCGCCCCGCGTCTGAAAGAGCTGAAGCTGATCGATACCGTTATCCCGGAACCACTGGGTGGCGCGCACCGTAAGCCGGAAGTGATGGCCGCCTCTCTGAAAGCTCAGCTGCTGGCTGACCTCGCAGACCTCGACGTGCTGAGCAAAGAAGATCTGCTTAACCGTCGTTACCAGCGTCTGATGAGCTACGGTTACGCCTAAGCTACGTCATACTCTGAAAAGCCGCACATCGTTGCGGCTTTTTTTATGCCTGCGGTTTACCTCAACTATGCTTAGTGAATGTTTTTTAAGGAGGTATACCGTGAACATCATTGCCATTATGGGGCCACACGGCGTCTTTTATAAAGACGAACCCATCAAGGAGCTGGAGCAGGCGTTAAGGTCGCGCGGGTTTCAACTTATCTGGCCGCAGAACAGCGCCGATCTACTGAAGTTTATCGAACATAACCCGCGGATTTGCGGCGTCATCTTCGACTGGGACGAATACGACCTCGATCTGTGCAGCGATATCAATCAACTCAATGAATATCTGCCGCTGTACGCCTTTATTAATACCCACTCCACGATGGACGTCAGCGCCCATGATATGCGGATGGCGCTGTGGTTCTTTGAGTATTCGCTGGGGGTGGCAGAGGATATTGCTACCCGCATTCAGCAATATACCGGCGAGTACCTGGATACCATCACCCCGCCGTTTACCCGCGCGCTTTTCACCTATGTGAAAGAGGGGAAGTATACCTTCTGCACCCCGGGGCATATGGCGGGAACGGCGTATCAGAAAAGCCCGGTAGGCTGTCTGTTCTATGACTTCTTTGGCGGGAACACGCTGAAGGCGGATGTATCGATCTCGGTGACGGAGCTGGGATCGCTGCTGGATCATACCGGCCCGCATCTCGAAGCTGAAGAGTACATCGCCCGCACCTTTGGTGCTGAGCAGAGTTATATGGTGACCAACGGCACCTCGACCTCGAACAAGATTGTCGGCATGTACGCCGCACCGGACGGCAGTACGCTACTGATTGACCGCAACTGCCACAAGTCGCTGGCGCATCTGCTGATGATGAGTGACGTAGTGCCGATCTGGCTGTCGCCCACCCGTAATGCGCTGGGCATTCTCGGCGGGATCCCACGCCGGGAGTTTTCCCATGCTGCGATTGAAAACAAAGTGGCTGCCGTGCCAGGGGCAAGCTGGCCGGTTCACGCGGTGATCACCAACTCCACCTATGACGGCCTGCTGTACAACACCAACTGGGTAAAACAGACCCTGGATGTGCCCTCGATCCACTTTGACTCCGCGTGGGTGCCCTACACCAATTTCCACCCGATCTATGCCGGTAAAAGCGGGATGAGCGGCGATCGGGTGCCGGGAAAAGTGTTCTTTGAAACCCAGTCCACGCACAAGATGCTGGCGGCGTTCTCCCAGGCGTCGCTTATTCACATTAAAGGTGAATACGACGAAGATACCTTCAACGAAGCTTTTATGATGCACACCACCACCTCGCCGAGCTATCCGCTGGTGGCCTCGATTGAAACCGCCGCGGCGATGCTGCGCGGGAATCCCGGTAAACGTCTGATCAACCGCTCCGTTGAGCGCGCCCTGCATTTTCGCAAGGAGGTCCAGCGCCTTAAAGATGAAGCCGACGGCTGGTTCTTTGATATCTGGCAGCCGGACGATATCGACGAAGCCGAATGCTGGCCGGTTGCGCCGGGGGAGAGCTGGCACGGCTTTCGCGATGCCGATGCGGATCATATGTTCCTCGATCCGGTCAAAGTCACCATTCTCACGCCGGGCATGGACGAGCAGGGGATCATGGGTGAAGAGGGTATTCCGGCGGCGCTGGTGGCGAAGTTCCTTGATGAGCGCGGCGTAGTGGTCGAAAAGACCGGGCCGTATAACCTGCTGTTTCTGTTCAGTATCGGTATCGACAAAACCCGGGCGATGGGACTGCTGCGCGGGTTGATGGAGTTTAAGCGTGCCTACGATCTGAACCTGCGGGTCAAAAACATGCTGCCGGATCTCTATGCTGAGGATCCTGATTTTTACCGCAACATGCGCATTCAGGATCTGGCTCAGGGGATCCATAAATTGATCCGCCAGCACGATCTGCCGCGGCTGATGCTGCAGGCGTTTGACGTTCTGCCGGAAATGAAGCTCACCCCGCACCATGCCTGGCAGCAGCAGGTGAAAGGGGAGGTAGAAACGGTCGATCTCGAGGATCTGGTCGGACGGATCTCGGCCAACATGATCCTGCCTTATCCGCCTGGTGTACCGCTGTTGATGCCAGGGGAGATGATCACCGAGCAGAGCAGGGCGGTGCTCGATTTCCTGCTTATGCTCTGCTCGATTGGCCGTCACTATCCAGGATTCGAAACCGATATCCACGGTGCCAAACGGGATGAAAACGGCATCTACCGGGTACGGGTCTTAAAAGCGCAGTGACCCCTTGCGCGGCATGGGTGTTCGGATATAACGTTCAGGCACATTAAAAAGGAGAGACTATGCTGGGCTTAAAGCAGGTTCACCATATTGCAATTATTGCCACCGACTACGCCGCGAGTAAGGCGTTTTACTGCGATACGCTGGGATTTACCCTGCAGAGTGAGTTTTACCGCGCAGAGCGCGACTCCTGGAAGGGCGACCTGGCGCTGAACGGCCAGTACGTCATTGAGCTGTTTTCGTTCCCCTTCCCGCCGGCGCGCCCGTCCCGGCCGGAAGCCTGCGGTCTGCGTCACCTCGCCTTTAGCGTGGACGATATCGATCAGGCCGTGCAGCATCTCGACGCCCATGGCGTAAAGTGTGAAGCTATTCGTATCGATCCCTTCACCGGAAAACGCTTTACCTTCTTCAACGATCCGGATGGCCTGCCGCTGGAGCTCTACCAGCAGTAACGCTTGCCTCTCTGGGAATTGCCCGGTAACGTGCCGGGCATCTTCCTGCACAGATGACGACCATGACCACAGCCGATCTTCAGCAAGCCCTTCACCCGTACCGCCGACTGCTGGTGGGATTTAGCGGTGGCCTGGATTCCACGGTTTTGCTGCATCAGTTGATGCACTGGCGTGAACAGGCGCCCGGTCTCGAACTGCGGGCTATCCATGTTCATCACGGTCTGAGCCCGCACGCAGACAGCTGGGTCGCGCATTGCGAACGCCTTTGTCACGAATGGGCTATTCCGCTGATCGTGGCGCGAGTGACGCTGGCGGAAGAGGGGTTGGGGCTGGAAGCGCAGGCGCGTAAGGCGCGTTATGCTGCCTTTCGGGAGACGCTTCTACCCGGTGAAGCGCTGGTCACGGCACAACACCTGGACGATCAATGTGAAACCTTCCTGCTGGCGCTCAAGCGCGGCAGCGGCCCGGCGGGGCTGTCGGCCATGCCCGTGCGGGGGCGTTTTGCTGATACCGAACAGATCCGTCCCCTGCTCGGCGAGACGCGTGAATCCCTCATGCGCTGGGCGCAGAAGCACGGGTTGCGCTGGATAGAGGATGAAAGTAACCAGGACGACAGCTATGACCGCAATTTCCTGCGTCTGCGCGTAGTCCCCCTGCTGGCGCAACGCTGGCCGCATTTTGCCCAGGCCACCTCCCGCAGTGCCACGCTGTGCGCGGAGCAGGAGCAGCTGCTTGATGAGCTGCTGGCAGATGAGCTGTCGGCCCTGGTTTCCGACGACGGGGCGCTGGCTATCGCGCCGCTGGAGGCGATGAGTACGGTGCGTCGGGCGGCGCTGCTGCGAAGATGGCTGGCGGCGCACGGAGCCTTAATGCCGTCCCGCGCCATGCTCACCCGGCTCTGGGACGAAGTGGCGCTGGCCCGGGAGGATGCGACACCGCGGCTGCGTTCCGGCGAGGGAGAGATCAGGCGCTTTAAGGGGCAACTGTGGTGGGTAAAAAGCCACGCCTCGCTGGCCGATCGGATTATCGACTGGCCCTCCTTAGAAAAGCCCCTGCTACTGCCGGAAGGATTGGGCACGCTTCATCTTAGTGCTGGCGGCAATCTTCGTCTGCCCCGGGGCGATGAGCCGGTGACGGTACGCTTCCAGGCCAGCGGAGTGCTGCACATTGTCGGGCGAAACGGTGGACGTAAGATCAAAAAAATCTGGCAGGAGCTTAACGTTGCCCCCTGGCGTCGGGATGCCACTCCGCTGCTGTTTTACGGCGAAACGCTGGTCGCGGCTGTGGGGGTATTTGTAACACTGGAAGGCACGGCGGATACGGAGACGGGCGTACAGCTGGAGTGGAAAGCGTAACGGACAGCGGGCTGCCCGTTACAGCGGATGATCAGGACTCGCTCACCACGACGGTGCCGATTTCGGGATGACTGAAGCTGGCGATTTTATCGAGACGGAGTTCACGCGTTGCGCCGTCATCCTCGACCACCAGGTACTCCACATTTTTACGGGATACCAGATCGTTCGCCTTAGCCTTCAGGACTTCGCCATCTTTTAACGCCAGCGTCAGAACCAGATGATGCTGGCAGGCGAGTTCGAGGTTGTCATAGTCATCGCAATTGATGGGTTGATACGTTTCATTCATTGACATAATCGCTCACCAGTAAATTCGCAGCAGCATATGCTGCTTTTTCTCTGACCGATTCTGAAAGCGTGTCATCCGACGCCATTTCATTCAGAACTTTCAATACACAGCCCAACGCATCAGGGACGTACCCCAGATCGCCGCTGGCAATTTCCGCATACCGTTTGCGAATTAACTCACAATAATTATTCACATCCCCTCCTGCCAGCGCACTGACTTTACTGTGAGATACAATTAAGCCTACGAGCATAAACCCGGTTTAGCAAGGTGACTATACCATACTCATTTAAGCAATATCAGCAGGTTGATGTCGCAGAGATTCGCGAGCCTGTAACAGCCTTTTGGCGGAGATTTCGCTACAATGCGCACCTGATTCGAAAGGAGTTCTCTCATGGCGCTTAAAGCGACAATTTACAAAGCCGCGGTCAATGTGGCGGATTTAGACCGCAATCAGTTTCTGGATGCGACCCTGACGCTGGCGCGTCATCCATCCGAAACGCAGGAGCGCATGATGCTGCGCCTGCTGGCATGGATTAAGTACGCCAACGAGCGGCTGCAGTTTACCCGCGGATTAAGTGCCGAAGACGAGCCGGAAGCCTGGCTGCTCAACGATCATCTGGGCATCGATCTGTGGATCGAACTCGGGCTGCCGGATGAGCGCCGCATTAAGAAAGCCTGCACCCAGTCTGCCGAAGTGGCGCTCTTCACCTATAACAGTCGCGCCGCAGAGATATGGTGGCAGCAGAACAAGAATAAATGCTCACAATTCAATAACCTTTCGGTCTGGTATCTGAATGATGAACAGCTTTCTGCGCTGAGTGCGTTTGCCGGGCGGACCATGATCCTGCAGGCGACGATTCAGGATGGCGCCATCTGGTTATCGGATGCTGAGAATAATCTGGAAATCCATCCTGAAGCCTGGCAGTCCCGCTCATGATTGTTCTGTCCCGAACTGTCACCCTTCCTGATAATGAAGTGGAGATCACCGCGATCCGCGCACAGGGCGCGGGCGGCCAGCATGTGAATAAAACCTCAACGGCCATTCATCTGCGCTTTGACATTCGGGCATCCAGCCTGCCAGAGTACTATAAAGAACGCCTGCTGGCCGCCAGCCATCATCTGATCACCAGCGAAGGGGTGATTATCATCAAGGCCCAGGAGTACCGCAGCCAGGAGATGAACCGGGAGGCGGCGCTGGCCCGGCTGGTGGCGCTGATCCAGGAGTTAACGGTAGTACAAAAAAGCCGTCGGGCCACCCGCCCGACCCGCGCCTCGAAAGAGCGGCGTCTGGCTTCGAAATCACAGAAATCGTCCGTTAAGGCGCTGCGTGGCAAAGTCCGACGCCCGCAGGATTAACGGGCGACAGTCGGAATAGGATAAGGAATAGAGAGTGAAAACAGCGATATTTTCAGTGGTGGCAGTAAGCACGCTGTTCGTTTTGATGGGATGTCATAACCGTGCAGAGATGCAGGTCATGGAGCCGACCCATGCCCAGGCCGAAGCGTTAAAACCGATGCAGCAAAGCTGGCGTGGCGTCTTACCCTGCGCCGATTGCGAAGGTATCGAAACCTCGCTGTTTCTGGAGAAAGATGGTACCTGGGTGATGAACCAGCATTACCAGGGGGCCAAAGCACCTTCCTCGTTTGCCAGCTATGGTACCTGGGCCCGCACCGCCGATAAGCTGGTGTTGACGGATACGACAGGTGAAAAGCGCTATTTCCGCGCCAAAGGCGAAGGGCTGGAGATGCTCGATACGCAGGGCAACCCTATAGCGTCGCAGTTTAACTACACGCTTGCGCCGGTCACCGCCGCGCTGCCGGCGACGCCAATGGCGATGCGCGGCATGTATTTCTATATGGCTGATGCAGCGATCTTCACCGACTGCGCCACCGGCAAAAAGGTGAGCGTGGCGAATAACGCCCAGCTGGAGCGGGATTACGCGGCGGCGCGTGGGAATGATACCAAACCGGTACTGCTGACGGTTGATGGCCACTTTACGCTGGAAGCCAACCCGGACAGTGGGGAGAGGGTGAAAACGCTGGTGTCGGATCGGAACGCCAGGTTTGAAGCGGGTAAGAATTGCGACAGCAAATAGATGAAATAAAAAACCCCGCCGGAGCGGGGTTTTTTGTGGCTTAGCCCTTGATGGCTTTCACCAGGTAATCAAGCACGTCACCGGTTTTGATCATCTGCTTCTCGCCGTTACGACGATATTTATATTCGATTTCGTCGTTGTCGAGGTTGCGATCGCCAATGACCACGGTGTGCGGAATACCGATCAGTTCCATATCGGCAAACATCACGCCCGGGCGCTCTTTACGATCGTCCATCAGCACTTCGATACCCTGCGCACGCAGCTCGCTGTAGAGCTTCTCGGCCAGCTCCTGCACGCGGTAGGACTTGTGCATATTCATCGGCAGGATCGCCACCTGGAACGGCGCAATGTTGTCCGGCCAGACGATACCGCGCTCGTCATGGTTCTGCTCAATCGCCGCAGCCACCACGCGTGTTACCCCGATACCGTAGCAACCCATGGTCAGGATCTGATTACGACCATCTTCGCCCTGCACTGATGCGTTCAGCGCCTGGGAGTACTTGGTGCCCAGCTGGAAGATGTGACCCACTTCGATACCGCGTTTGATCTGCAGCACGCCCTGGCCATCCGGGCTCGGATCGCCTGCGACCACATTACGGATATCGGCCACTTCTGGCATTGCAACATCGCGATCCCAGTTGATGCCGAAGAAGTGCTTACCATCCACGTTAGCGCCGGCAGCGAAATCGCTCATCGCCGCAACGGTACGGTCAATTACCACCGGGATCGGCATATTGACCGGGCCGAGGGAACCAGGACCTGCATTCACCACCGCACGGATTTCCGCTTCGGTCGCGAAGGTCAGCGGGCTGGCAACCTGCGGCAGTTTTTCTGCTTTCACTTCGTTCAGCTCGTGATCGCCACGAACCAGCAGGGCAACCAGCGGATAGCTGCTGCCTTCAACCGCTTTCACCAGCAGGGTTTTCACGGTTTTTTCAACCGGCAGATTGAACTGCTCAACCAGCTCGGCGATGGTTTTGGCATTCGGCGTATCAACCTGGGTCATCGCTTCAGTGGCTGCCGCGCGTGGCGCTGTTGGTGCCAGCGCTTCAGCAAACTCGATGTTCGCCGCGTAATCAGAGGTATCAGAGAAGATCACATCGTCTTCGCCGCTCTGCGCCAGCACCTGGAATTCATGAGATGCGCTACCGCCGATGGAACCGGTATCGGCCTGCACAGCACGGAAATCCAGACCCATACGGGTGAAGATTTTGCTGTACGCGTCGTACATCTTGTCATAGGTCTCTTGCAGAGATTCCTGTGAGGTATGGAAGGAGTACGCATCCTTCATCAGGAACTCGCGGGAGCGCATCACGCCAAAACGAGGACGCACTTCGTCACGGAATTTGGTCTGGATTTGATAGAAGTTCAGCGGCAGCTGCTTGTAAGAGCTCAGCTCATTACGGATCAGGTCGGTGATCACTTCTTCATGCGTCGGACCCAGAACAAACGGACGCTCGCCGCGGTCAACAAAGCGCAGCAGCTCGGGACCGTACTGCTCCCAACGGCCGCTCTCCGCCCACAGGTCAGCGGGCTGAACAACAGGCATGGACACCTCAATGGCACCGGCGTTATCCATCTCTTCACGCACGATGTTCTCGACTTTTCTCAGGACGCGCAGGCCGGTCGGCAACCAGGTATACAACCCGGAGGCCAGCTTACGGATCATCCCGGCGCGCAGCATCAGCTGGTGGCTGATAACTTCGGCGTCGGCAGGTGTCTCCTTCAGTGTGGAGAGCAGGTATTGGCTAGTACGCATGTTGTTACGGTTCCATTTCGACGATTGGAACAGGCTGACCGGCAGCCTGACACAAAAAAAGTGGTTTAGTTTACCAGTGTGGCAATGATGCCAAAAGAGAAGAGAATAAAATTACTGCGGCTCGAGGGCAAACACTTCGAAGCCTGCCGCCGTGACGCGCCAGCGAACATTAAAATCCAGCAGCAGAACGGCGTAGGTTTTCCCGGCCTCTTCTTCTTTGCGATAGGCAGGGCGAGGGTCCTGTGCCAGCACTTCGACGATAAAATCCCGCAGACGAGGGTAGCGTTTTTCAAGCTGGATTAACCGGGGGGCCAGCTCATCGGTAAAGTAGACGGGCATATCTGCCTGCGGTGCCTGCTGGGCATAGCTGGCACGCGCATCCGGTAAGGCTTCGGCAAAGGGCAGGTAGGGTTTGATATCCACCACCGGCGTGCCGTCGACCAGATCCAGACTGCCCAGCTCGAGGATCACCTGATCCTTCTGACAGCGAATGCCTTTCAGCTCAACGAGCGACATGCCGACAGGATTCGGACGGAAGGTCGAGCGCGTGGCAAAGACACCCATCCTGGCGTTACCGCCGAGACGAGGCGGGCGCACGGTCGGTCGCCAGCCGCCTGCCATGGTCTGGTGAAAGATAAACAGTACCCACAGGTGGCTAAAGGCCTCCAGTCCGCGTACGGCATCGGCCTGATTATAAGGCGCGATCAAGTGAAGTTCGCCGCCACCACTTTTTACCAGCCCGGGCTGGCGGGGGACAGCAAACTTCTCTTTATAGGGCGAGCGGATAACGCCTACCTGCTCGAACTGGAATGCACTCATTTTGCCGAGACGTTAAGGGCAGAACCCACGCAAACGGCCTGGCGGTAGCAGCCTGGCGTGCCGCTGGTCACTTCACAGCTGTGCAGCAGAACCGCATTGGCCTTCATTTTCGAGGCATTGACCTGCATGCGTTTACGCGCAGTTGGGATATTCGGAGGAGAGTCCTGATTGCTGGCCTGGCAAGATTCGCCGGAGACTTCACCCAGATCGCGGAACGGTTTACCCACTAAGGCTTCAGCACTGGTATAGATTCTGACCGGAGCAGGGCGGGGCGCTTTTGGCTTTTCAGGCTCCACTTTAGGCGGGGTTGCTGTGCTTTTAACAGGTTCAACAGGAGATCTGCTTAGCATAGAACAGCCGCTCAGCATCAGTGCTAAAAGACAGATCGGTAAAGCACGCATAATATTTCCTCTATGAATAATCAAATCGTCAGATATTGAATCAGTTGCCTGCATAAATGACAAGACGGGCTTTCGCCCGTCATGAATGATATTACACAAAGGTCAGATTACCAGCCTTTAACTGCGCCGCCGTTAAAGACTTTGTTGGCTTCCTGGTAAACTTCGTCAGACTGGTAAGCCTGTACGAATTTCTTCACGTTTTCCGCGTCTTTGTTGTCTTCGCGGGTAACGATCAGGTTAACGTACGGGGACTCTTTATCTTCAACGAAGATGCCGTCTTTGGCTGGGGTCAGGTTGATCTGGCTGGCGTAAGTGGTGTTGATAACCGCCAGGGCGATCTGCGCATCATCCAGAGAGCGTGGCAGCTGTGGAGCTTCCAGCTCAACAATTTTCAGATTTTTTGGGTTTTCAGTCACGTCCAGAGCGGTCGGCAGCAGGCCAACACCGTCTTTCAGTTTAATCAGACCCACTTTCTGCAGCAGCAGCAGAGAACGGCCAAGGTTGGTTGGGTCGTTCGGGACTGCAACCTGAGAACCGTCCTGCAGCTCCTCTAAAGATTTAATTTTCTTGGAGTAGCCCGCGATTGGGTAAACGAAGGTGTGT
Source organism: Leclercia sp. Marseille-Q4284 (assembly GCF_916618945.1). NCBI lineage: Bacteria > Pseudomonadati > Pseudomonadota > Gammaproteobacteria > Enterobacterales > Enterobacteriaceae > Leclercia > Leclercia sp. Marseille-Q4284. The sequence continues at coordinate 3,074 of NZ_CAKAKG010000002.1, read as the reverse complement.
CCGGCCGCAACCAGCTTATAGCCACGATCTTTGATCTGCTGATCGAGGTACGGTTTGTGCTGGAAGGCGTTAGCATCGATATCGCCTTTGCTCAGCGCTTCGTTCGGCAGAACGTAATCGTTGAAGGTCACCAGCTCAACGTCGAGGCCATACTTCTCTTTCGCCACTTTGGCTGCCGTCTCTGCAACCTGCTGTTCCGCACCGACGATAACGCCCACTTTGATATGGTTTGGATCTTTTTCATCCTGGCCGCAGCCTACCAGTGCCAGAGAGCCGATCAGCGCGCCTACCGCAGCAAAGGTCTTCAATTTAAACGCCATGTTCTTATCCTTAACTCGTCGAGTTTGTATTGTGTAACGTTATTTGTGCGTAACAGCCCGGACGATGCGATCGCCAGAGAGTTGAATGAGATAAACCAGCACAACCAGCAGGACCAGCACGGTATTCATCACGGTAGCATTGTAGCCAATGTAGCCATACTGATAACCGATCTGACCCAGACCGCCTGCACCTACAGCACCGCCCATCGCTGAGTAACCCACCAGAGTAATCAGCGTGATGGTTGCCGCATTGACCAGACCCGGCAGGGCTTCTGGCAGTAAGATTTTGCGAACGATCTGCATCGGCGTTGCACCCATGGCGCGTGACGCTTCAATCAGACCCGACGGGATCTCTAACAGCGCGTTCTCGACCATACGGGCGATAAACGGAGCAGCGCCTACGGTCAGGGGAACAATCGCCGCCTGCAGACCGATGGAGGTCCCCACAATAACGCGGGTGAAGGGAATCATCCACACCAGCAGAATAATGAAGGGAATCGAACGGAAGATGTTCACCAGCGCAGAGAGCGTGCGATACAGTTTTGCGTTCTCAATAATTTGCCCTGGGCGGGTAACATACAGCAGGACGCCCACCGGCAGACCAATCACAAAACCGAAAAAGCCGGATACGAAGGTCATCGCCAGCGTTTCCCATACGCCGCGTACCAGCAACCACATCATTGGCTCAGACATAACCCAGTACCTCTACTTTTACATGATGCTCTTGCAGCCAGGCGATAGCGGCCTGCGTATCCTGCTGCGTGCCGTGCATTTCGGTCAGCATGATGCCGAACTTCACGCCACCGGCGTAATCCATCTGCGCACTAATAATGTTGTTGTTCACGTTGAAACGACGAGCGGTTTCAGACAGCAGCGGGGCATCCACTGATTTGCCGGTAAACTCCATTCGCAGCATAGGAACGCTGTCGGCTTCCGGCTGCGTTTTCAGACGCGCCAGATAATCTTCCGGAATGTCCAGATGCAGGGTGGCCTGGATAAACTGTTGCGCCAGCGGGGTTTTAGGATGCGAGAACACTTCGCTGACGGAGTCTTGTTCAATCAGTTCACCGTTGCTGATCACCGCGACGCAATCGCAGATGCGTTTAACCACGTCCATCTCGTGCGTAATAAGGAGGATGGTCAGCCCCAGGCGGCGGTTAATGTCTTTCAGCAGTTCCAGAATTGAGCGGGTGGTTGCAGGATCCAGGGCGCTGGTGGCTTCGTCACAGAGCAACACTTTTGGGTTGCTTGCCAGCGCACGTGCAATGGCCACGCGCTGTTTCTGGCCGCCGGATAAGTTTGCCGGGTAGATATCATGCTTATCGCTCAGGCCGACCAGATCCAGCAACTCGGTGACGCGACGTTTGATTTCGTCTTTTGGCGTGTTGTCCAGCTCCAGCGGCAGGGCGACGTTGCCAAACACGGTGCGCGAAGAGAGCAGGTTAAAGTGCTGGAAGATCATGCCAATCTGGCGGCGCGCTTTGGTTAAATCCGTTTCGGAAAGGGTTGTCAGCTCCTGGCCGTCAACCTGTACCTGACCTTGAGTCGGGCGTTCGAGCAGGTTAACGCAACGGATGAGCGTACTTTTACCTGCACCGGAGGCGCCAATGACGCCATAAATTTGTCCAGCCGGAACATGCAGGCTAACGTTGTTCAACGCCTGAATGGTTCGGTTCCCTTGCTGGAACACTTTGGTGATATTCGAAAGTTTAATCATTAGATTATTTTTATCGTATGTAAGTTAGCCGTGGCATTTTCTGCTGCCTTGTACGGGCGATGACCGTCAACAAAACGGATGTTAAGGCATCCAGACGTCTAAATCAATCCAACTCTGCGCGATGAGCACTTTATTGCGCGGTGATTCATGAGATACTAGTCGGACATCCCTTTTCAGGAGCAAACCGGTGGCAAAATCAGTACCCGCAATTTTTCTCGATCGTGATGGCACGATTAATGTCGATCATGGCTACGTGCATGAGATAGACGAATTTGAATTCATCGATGGCGTTATCGATGCCATGCGTGAATTAAAAGAGATGGGTTTTGCGCTGGTGGTAGTAACCAACCAGTCAGGCATCGCGCGCGGTAAATTCACCGAAGCACAGTTTGAGACATTAACCGAATGGATGGACTGGTCACTGGCCGATCGTGGCGTTGACCTGGACGGCATCTATTATTGTCCTCATCACCCGCAGGGAACCGTAGAAGAGTATCGTCAGACCTGTGATTGCCGTAAACCGCATCCGGGCATGCTCATCTCGGCACAAGAGTTCCTTCATATAGATATGAGTGCTTCATATATGGTGGGCGATAAACTGGAAGATATGCAGGCAGCTGCCGCGGCAGGTATAGGCCATAAAATTCTGGTGCGTACTGGTAAACCCGTCACGCCAGAAGCAGAAAATGCAGCGGATTGGGTGATTAATAGCCTGGCGGCGCTGCCGGAAACCATCAAAAAGCAGCAAAAATAGACGTTGTGGCGAAAAGGTGAGCGGTTGAAATAAAATTGTCGTTTTCCGCTTGTCACTGCCAGAGAACTCCCTATAATGCGCCTCCATCGACACGGCAGATGTGAATCACTTCACACAAACAGCCGGGTCGGTTGAAGAGAAAAGCGAAAATAAACGCTTGACTCTGAAAGAGGAAAGCGTAATATACGCCACCTCGCAACGGTGAGCGAAAGCCGCGTTGCACTGCTCTTTAACAATTTATCAGACAATCTGTGTGGGCACTCAAAGTGACATGGATTCTTAA